>CAWJJP010000005.1:0-444034 GCA_963843295.1 uncultured Gammaproteobacteria bacterium
TGAAGCGAACCTCTCTGCTCCGTGGCCGTCAACGGGCAACGTCGCTGAGTCTCAGGCCGCGAGATAATGGAACTGTTGCTTGAGAGAAACTTCGGTATACCCACAGTCGACAGTCGCGCTCGCGTCCGACCCTAGCCCATGTCGCTCAGAGCGATACCAGGCGTCGGACAAGATCGGTAACATCAATTTGCTTGCACAGTAGTTATTGCGTTCACCAACGCATCATCGCGCACGCGGGTTGGAGCAACTCATCTGGCAAGCCCAAGGAATACCGTGAGCGCGCGATTCAATCGCACCGTATCCTCGTCGTTGAGTTTTCCGACGCGCTTGCCCAGCCGCGCTTTCGGCACGGTGGTGATTTTATCGATCATGAGTCGAGAAGCGCTCTTCAAACCGTTGCGATCGGTAGGTTCGATGAGCATGCGCAGTAATGGCGCGTCCGTTGGATCGGTCGTGAATACGCACAGCGTGATCGAGCTCGTTTGGTCGAACCGGTCCTCCTGCACGATGACCGCTGGTCGAGGCTTTCCCGTATAGCTCGCCCCGCCCGATACCGTCCATACCTCGCCGCGCTTCACGCGGTAGGCTCTTCAGAAACCGCGTCGATGAATTGTTGATCTGCCCTTGCATGCTCGCTGGCGGCCACCGCCTTGGACTGCTTGCGGGCTGCGGCAACGAACGAACGCGCTCTCACGTCCGGCACCCAGATTTGCACGGGCCGAAGTCCCTGAGCCCGCAGCCGTTCGCGGTGCAGCCTAACCTTGTCGCGAGAAGATCGAGAATTTTGCAGCACGATATGCCCCATGGGTTACATGTAACCATAGCATAGAGAGCCGGGTGCAGCAACAGGAGTTGCAGCCCTGCGCAGGTACTTCACGCTAGACATCAATGAGCGGTCACTGGGGAGTTAGATCGCGCCCGATATCCGTTTGGCTGGGAGCGATCGGACGCTCGCTTTACTGCGTTGCGCGTCACGCGCAATCGCGCTGATCGACTCCCCCTGTACCGGCCGCCGCCGGCGCATCTTGCCAATCGCTTCCACGCACAGCACGCCGGTTGCCACCCGCACGGCCACACCAGCCGTCCAGGGTAAGGGGTGGTCAATTTTGGACGCTGATTCCCCACTGCGGTTCGGTATTCCGATCAGCATTGCCATGGAATATGCTGACAGGTAAAATGTAATCATGAAGACCACCGTTAATATTCCCGATAAGGACCTTGAGGACGCTATTCGATTCACCAAGGCAAAGACGAAGCGTGAAGCGATCGTCACTGCCATCCAGGAATTCAACCGGCGTAAGCGCATGGCCGAGCTCACAAAGCACGCGGGAACCTGCAAGGATCTGGTGAGCGTTGAGGAACTTTTGAAGCAACGTCGCAAAGGCTAAAACCCGTGATCCTGGTCGACTCCTCCTCGTGGATTCACATGCTTCGACCGAATGGAGACGAGGCTGTCAGAGACCGGGTTACACGCGCGCTTGATGCGGGTGAGGCCTGTTGGTGCCCCATCATCCGGTTGGAGTTATGGAATGGCGCGGGTGGTGATCGTGATAAGAAGGTACTTAGAGATTTCGAACGGCTGCTGCCGGAACTCGCCATCGACAACGCAGTTTGGGGTGCCGCCTATGATCTCGCACGACGCGCACGTTCCGCCGGTATCTCGGTCCCGGCTACTGATATCTTGATCGCCGCCTGCGCCCGACACCACCAGGTTGAGCTCGAACATGCCGACTCAGACTTTTCGCACCTCGAAAAGCTTTAGTACCCGCTCACTCACATCGCGCGTCTACGTCCGCTTCAAGGGCAACTACGACAAGCAAGCCGATGGACATGGACTGTCATCCGACAACAAAAGATTGAAAGCTTCAGAACTGCCGGCTTGACCTTCGGATCAGGTGGGTGGATGCAACAGACCGGAAAACTCGGGGGGGGGTTGAGCCGTAGCGCGAGCAAGGCGAAGGCCTCGCGCGAGAACGGCAAGCGCGGTGGGCGTCCCAAGGAACGAGCCGCTGCTTGAAGTTAGCCAGAGGGATCCCCTTGTGGTCATTACAAAAGGATAAGATCGCACGCCAGACCGGACTCAATTTGCTAGTGCCGCCCGCCCTAACATGCAAGATGAATTGTCGTCCGCCAAGGTCCGGGACAATGTGGCAGCAGCCACCTTTTTGAAGGGGTGTCTTTGGGGGTATCGATACCCAGCCGAAGACAAAAATTTCTTAAATTGCCGGGGTTTTCCCTGATTGCGCTTCCGTCCCGGTGGAGCAAGTAAAATCAATAATTTAGAGATATTCTCTTATCTTAATTCTCAAGCACCGGCCGGCGTCAACACCGAGGCCGTACTCGATGCGTGGGCGATGCTACCGGCGAGCGTGCTCAAGCCCCAGCGCAACAAGCGCAGCCACCTGTCCAATGTATTGTCGCGCAACGAAGTCGAACGTGAGTACGCCTACAATCGGCGGCTCTTCAAACGCATTGCGCACGGTTGGTATCAGATCAATCCTCGGCTTGCGATCCGCCGCCGGGATGGGCGTCGCCAATCGTGGCAGCCGGTACTCGAAGCGCTGAATCTGCCACTGGTCCACGAGCTTGCCCACCCGAATCAGTGGGGCATCAGCCGAGGGCTCTGGCGATCAGCCGGTGGTACGGACCTACCGGTACCCGTAGCGGCTGCAGCATGGGATGCGCGCGAACTCGCAGCACGTGAGGCCGAGCGGGCAGCGATCGAAGCCGCCACGGCCCGGCGGCGCGCCGCCGAAGAAGAACGGCAACGTCACGAGAACGAGCGCCGGAGCGCTCCGTCGCAGCCGCCGCGTTGGGGCACTCCGAAGGCGAAGCGCGCTGCACGTGAAGAATTGCAGCGCCGAATTGCTGCTCGGCGCAGAGTTGGGAAGACGGATGAGCCGTGAGATAGCTCTGTGCAATGAACACCGTGCCGGGGGCGGTATCGTGATCCGGACACGCCTCGTGAGGTGATTAGGGGTTATAATCACCTCATGTTTTGAGGCGATTATGGCAGCTAAGCACCTCAAGCCTTGGATTTGGCAGCGCCCCGAGTGGCCCGAATTTCACTGGGATTCGGCTCGTCTGGCGCAACCGCTCGCTGCTGCGCGCAGGGCACAGGGGGAACTCAGCGGAATGGCCCGGATGCTGGATCCCAATTCCGACCTGCACGCTCAGCTGGAGGTACTCACGTCGGAAGGAGTTGCAACCAGCGCTATCGAAGGCGAACACTTCGACCCCAATGCACTGCGCAGTTCCTTGGCTCGCCGGCTGGGGTTGCCGACTGACGGACTGCCCACCCCGCCCCGTTCCCTCGAGGGCCTCGTCGATGTACTGCTGAACGCCACTCAGCAGCTGGATAAGCCTCTGACGCAAAGAACGCTCGCTGGCTGGCAGGCCGCGCTCTTTCCTACCGGACGTTCGGGGCTAAGCAAGATCCGCGTCGGCGCATTGCGCGGAGCGTCGCCCATGCGGATCGTCTCCGGTCCGATCGGCCGGCAGCGTGTCCATTACGAGGCGCCACCCCGGCTCGGCCTCGAACGGGATCTCAAGCGCTTTCTGGGTTGGTTCAATAAGCCGCCCACGCACATGGATGGACTGCTGCGCGCGGGAGTGGCGCATGCTTGGTTCGAGCTGATTCATCCATTCGAAGACGGTAATGGACGTGTGGGTCGCGCCCTTCTCGATCGGGCTCTGGCGCAGGATGAGAATCGATCATCGCGGCTATATAGCCTCTCCGCGCGCTTGATGGCCGTTCGAAGCGAGTACTACCATGCGCTCGGTGCGCTCTCGCGCGGAGACCTCGACGCGACAGAGTGGCTGAGATGGTTCCTCGAGCAGGTGATCGCCGCTTGCGGTGAGAGTGCCGGCACGGTTGAGCGAGTGCTGCGCAAGGCTCGCTTCTGGATGCGTCATGCTCAAGCAGCTATTAGCGAGCGGCAGCGCAAGGCGTTGAATGCTTTGCTCGGCGCGGGCCCTGACGGTTTTCTGGGCGGAATGACCAACAAGAAGTACGCACACCTGACTCACGTCAGCCCCGCCACGGCGCAGCGCGACCTCGCCGAGCTCGCAGAACGTGGAATACTGCAAACGCAAGGTGCCGGCCGGGGCGTGCGTTACGAGCTCGTCGACTAACGGTGCGACGAGATACATTACCCTCAACTGGCACGACCTCGACTTAAACCCGCGAGTCTGCTCGACGAAACTGTGTGGCTATGATGATACGCGCGGTTCATTTAGCCTTAGTGTCGCGGCGTTTTCTCTGACGTCGACGTTCCGGGAAGAGCCAGCGGCGTCTTGGAACAGCCAGTCATCGGCGGGCGCACATTTGGGGGTATCTGTTTAGTGCACACCCACGAAATGGCTGTAATTCCCGGCCTTTTTGTTACGAATTCGAAATCCGTCCCGGGGGAGCCATCGCTGAGGATCACAAAAGCACCTCATACGCCCTGCCCTCCAGCGTTCGCTCCATAACTCTCGCCGCGTTGTACCGTATGGTCAATGCAGAGGGCTAAGACGGACTGTGCGCCTTTGCAATTGTCACTGAGCCATCGCTCCCCGGCGACAGCGCGGGCGCGGCTCGTTACAATCCTTTCGCATGCGGGTCCTTGAATATTCCGGTCTCGACACGTCACGGGTGGAGACAGCCTATCGGCGCACCATTGCGGCGCTCGAGCGAGATGATTTCCGGGCGGCGGACGTCAAAAAGCTCATCAATCTGCATCACGGAAAATTCTATCGGGCCAGACTGGATCACAGCAACAGGCTGCTCTTTGCGCTGGTCCGCCATGGCGGCGAAGTCTGTGCCATCATGCTCGAGGTCATCGAGCAACACGCTTACGATCGCTCCCGATTCTTGCGCGGCGCGGTCATTGACGATGACAAAATTCCCGTTATCGCAACCCCGCCCGCCGTCGAGGAGGCAGAGCCGGTTCGCCATTTGCATTCGAAGCGGCGTGAGATTCTCTATCTCGACAAACCCTTGTCTCTCGACGATGCGCAGCAGGCGATTTACGAGTCAGCTCCCCCGCTCGTCGTGATCGGCGGCGCCGGCAGCGGCAAGACGGCTCTAACTCTTGAGAAAATGAAACACGCCGACGGCGATGTGCTGTATGTCACGCACTCGGGATACCTCGCTCAGAATGCGCGTGACCTCTACTACGCTAGTGGCTTCGAGCGAGACGGTCAGGATGCGATGTTCCTCTCCTACCGAGAGTTCCTCGAATCTCTGCGCGTACCAGTGGGACGCGAGGCCTCGTGGCGCGACTATGCCGCCTGGTTCGCCCGCGTGCGCCAGGCATTCCGCGATATCGATGCTCATCAGGCCTTCGAAGAGATCCGCGGAGTCATCGCGGCGGAGGCCGCTGGCTGCTTAACGCGCGAGGCCTATCGTGCCCTCGGGGTGCGTCAGTCAATATTTCCAGAGACCGAACGCGACCGCGTATACGATCTGTTCGAGCGCTATCGCACCTGGCTGTCCGAAGCGCACTTGTTCGACTCGAATCTCGTGGCCCAGGACTGGCTTCCCCTCGCCGCTCCGCGATACGACTTCATCGTGATCGATGAGGTTCAGGACCTGACGCCGGCGCAGTTGCTGCTCGTGCTCCGCACCCTCAAGTCTCCGACGGGATTTATATTGTGTGGCGATTCGAATCAGATCGTGCATCCGAATTTCTTCTCCTGGAGTCGAGTCAAGACACTGTTCTGGCGCGATGAACAACTCGCCGCGCGCCAGCAACTTCGGGTGCTGCGCGCCAATTTCCGAAACGGCGAGCAAGTTACGCGGGTCGCCAACACGTTGCTCAAAATCAAGCATCGCCGTTTCGGCTCGGTGGATCGCGAGACTAATTTTCTCGTCGAGGCTGTGGGCGGTGAGGCAGGCTCCGTCTCTTTGCTGGCGGATAAGGACAACGTAAAGCGCGCCCTGGATGAACAGACACGTCAGTCGACAAGCGTTGCGGTGCTGGTGCTGCGCGAAGAGGACAAGGGCGAGGCTCGCCGATTCTTCCGAACTCCGCTGGTTTTCGCTATTCACGAGGCGAAGGGACTGGAATACGAGAACATCGTGCTGTTCCGATTCATTTCAGATCAGCGCGCGGCATTCGCCCAGCTGGCCTCCGGTGTCGGCACGGAGGACCTGACCGGCGATGATCTCGACTATCGCCGTACGCGTGACAAGACCGATAAGTCGCTCGAGGTGTACAAGTTTTACGTGAACGCGCTGTACGTCGCGCTCACGCGAGCAATACGAAATGTGTATTTGATAGAGTCCGACACCGGACACGAGTTGCTTCGTCTGCTCGGCCTCGCGGCCGCCGGAGACGACGTGCGGGTGAACGCGCGCGCATCGTCCCGGGAAGAGTGGCAAAAGGAGGCCCACCGTCTCGAGTTGCAGGGCAAGCAAGAGCAGGCAGAGGCCGTACGCGCAACCATCCTCAAAGAAGCTCCCGTGCCTTGGCCGGCTTTCGATGAGTCGCGTCTCCGAGAGTTGATCGCCAAGGTGTTCGGAGATCTTGCTCCCGGCGGCAAGCCGCGCCAGCAACTGTTCGAGTATGCAACAGCGTACGATGAACCGGTGCTCGCGGCATGGCTGCTCGAGGAGGCCGGATTCGAGCAGGCGCGCGGGTTCGGACCGCAGCGCGCCACCTTGGGCCGGCGCCATCTCAACGATTTTACCGGGCGGCACTTCAAGGGCATCTTGCAGAACTGCGACCGCTACGGAGTCGATCACCGCACTTCGATGAACTACACGCCCCTGATGGCGGCCGCCGCGAGCGGCAATCTGCCGCTCCTGGACGCATTGCTCGATCGCGGCGCCGACACCGATGCGCACGACCATCTTGGACGCAATGCGCTGCACGTTGCCATGCTCGAGGCGTTTCGCGACCGAGATTTCGCGCGCGGACCGTTCGCCACGCTGTACGAGCGCGTCGCTCCCGCCTTCATCGACCTGCAGGTCGGGGAGCGGCTGGTCCGTCTCGACCGACACTTGAGCGAATATTGGGTCTTTCAGACTCTTTGGGTGCTGTTCAAACAGACCTTCAGCGCCTCGGGACTCGATCAGCCGGCCGGCATCAACACCGAGGCCGTACTCAACGCTTGGGCGTCGCTGCCGACGAGTGTCCTCAAGCCTCAGCGCAACAAGCGCAGTCACCTGTCGAACGTGTTTTCCCGCAACGAAGTCGAACGTGACTATGCTTACAATCGCAAACTCTTCAAACGCATCGCACACGGTTGGTATCAGATCAACCCCCAGCTCTCGATCCGCCGCCGTCATGGGCAAGGCGATTCATGGCAGCCGGTGCTCGAAGCTCTGAATCTGCCGCTGGTGCACGAGCTTTCCCACCCGGATCAGTGGGGCATCAGCCGAGGACTCTGGCGGTCAGCCGGGGGTACCGACTTGCCGATACCGGTGGCTGGCGCGGCTTGGGATGCGCGCGAGCGGGCGGCGCTCGCGGCCGAGGTGGCGGCAATCGAAGCCGCCGCGGCACGGCGTCGCGCCGCCGAAGAAGAGCGGCAGCGTTTCGAGAAAGAGCATTGGAACGCCCCGCCGCAACCGCCTCGTTGGGGAACTCCTGAGGCGAAGCGCTTTGCGCGTGAAGAGCTGCAGCGCCGAATAGCCGCTCAGCGCAGGGGCGGCAAAACGGACGAGCCGTGAGAATATCTACGAGCGTCGACCAGGGGACGTGCGGTTCGTCTTCCTATAGGCTGTTGGGCGCCGCAGCCAGCCAAATCGCACATCCCCGAAGTGCTATCAGGTGAGGGTAAGGTTCGGCGGGGTAGGTGTGTTTGGTCGGCTGCGCAACCCTTAGGACCGCCGATCACCACGGCAGCAAATCGAGACCCGGGACGTCTCGAAAATCGCCGGCATTGAGGGTGACAAGCGTCGCGCGATGGACCAGCGCCTGAGCAGCGATCATGCGATCCAGCAGCCTTCGGCGCGAATACCCGACCGCTTCGACGATCTGCCGATACGCATCGGCGGCAGTTTCATCGAATGCGAGCACCGGTAGGCTCACCAGCATCGCATCCAGGCGCGGTCGGCGAATACCGGCTTGAGCGGGGTCTCGATACACACCCCCTTCGAGTTCGACTCGAGTAATGACCGACAACAAGATCGCTCCTTCCAAAGCTGCGACTTGTGCGGTGACCGCTTCGTCGCCGTCGCGCAGATGGATTGCGACGTTGGTGTCCAGTAGAAACGCCAAGTGTCAAAGCCCCGATCGTTCCGGTAACACCTGGTCGTCGCGCACCTCGATCTCGGAGGGGCGCGGAAGCTCTGTAAGCTGCTTCACCAGTTCGCCGATTGGCCTGCGCGCTGGATAGATGGTGAGGACATCACCAGACCGGACGATGGTCACTTCGATCTCGCGCCCGAACGCGACATTGCGCGGCAAGCGCACGGCTTCGCTATTCCCGCTGCGAAAAGTTCGACTGTCGGCCACCGCCATAGCAACCTCCTTCATCATCTCGTCATCACACGTATATACGAGATGTTTTTCGAAATTGCAAGGCTTTCCGTTCCAGATAGGATTCACGGCGGCAGCGGTCGAACCGTCGCGCAGAGTTGGTACTTCTGTCGTGTTTCTAAGGCCATCACGCCGGGGTTCAGTGTAGAGACATCAGTCGGCGATCATGGCTGCTAATTAGGCCTCGCAGCGCTCTATACATGTTCGATGTCCAAGAACAGCTGGGAATATCCAGAAACAGCCGGTGATTGGCGGGGGCATTTGTGGGGGTATCTGCCTAAGTCGCAGCCACGAAACAGCTGAAATTCACGGCCTTTTCTTTATGATTTCGGTTCCGTCTAGGTGTGCAACGCCTCACGCCCGCGTGGGGGGCATCGATGCCCCGGTCGGGGAATACTCGGGATTGGGCGAGACCGCCGGCGCATCGTCTCTTGCAAACAGCTCGAACTGTGTGACCACGAACTGGTCCGCGAAACTTGGCCCGTTGAGTCGCTCCATGAAACCGCAATGACCGCCGTGGCGGGTGCGCAGCACAGTCAACAGCGGCGGCCGCGCCAGACGCGCGAGGTCGGCGGCCGGAACCATCGGATCGTCCTCCGCGAGCAGTATCGCCGCCGGAAACCGCAAGGTAGAGAGCCGCGGCCCGGTGATCGCGTAGCCATCGAGGTAGGATTCGAGGCTCGCGAAATCGGTGAACTGACGCACCAGTCCCTCGGTCATCGAACGTAGATTCCGGGTGCGCAGCAGCGACTCGAAGTCAGGCAGGTCGGGCCATGCGCGTCGCTTGCGACGCAACGAACGGGACCAGCGCCGCACGAAGTATCGGGGGTACACAGACCAACCGCGCTCCAGCGCCTCGAGCGTCGCGGCCGGATCGAGCACCGGGGATATTGCGACTGCGCCACCAATTGCTGCGGGAGCGCCGGCGTCGGCCGACACTCGAAGCACGAAATTTCCGCCGAGTGAAAAGCCTGCCAGGAAGATCCGCGCCTTGGGGAAGCGCTCCGCGACTGCGCGCGTGGCGCCGACCACCTCCGTCAGTCGGCAGGAATGGAAGATCTCGCGGTTGAGGTGGTGGCTGTGTCCGTGATCGCGCAGGTTGAGTCTCAGCACGCCGAATCCATTTGCGACCAGCTGAGCGCCGAGAGAGACCACATAGCAGGACTCGGCGCTGCCTTCCCAGCCGTGCAATATCAGCGCAATCCGACTTTCTACCGGGTCATCAGTAATCTCTTTCGCCCCGCCATTTCCCCCGGCCAGACTTAGGAATCCCTGCAGGCGGACACCGTCGCCGCAATCGAGCAGCCATTCCCGCGCGTTCGCAAGGAGCGCCAAGCCTCGTCGGCGGGTGAGCCAGTGGATGAATGGCAGGTTACCGATCGTCGTTTGCACCTGACCGTTGCGCAAAGCGCGCGGCGGCGAGAATTCCCGCTGCTTCGTCAGGGGAAGGTCCTCCGCCAGTGGCCACGGCCGCAATCGGGGGCGGCGACGGATTCGACTTGCATCGATGTCGGGGCGTGGAGCACGAGGTTCATGATCTTCCGGCGTATTCATTCCCGCAGTACGGTGGAAGTTTAGCGCATGAGTTCGACGACCGCTTCTTAGCGGTTGGGTTGAAGCCGGGGACTGTTCGCGCCCCACTACAGTCAGTCGCCGGTGCCGGTTTCGGAAAGGCTAAATGAGCAGCGAACTGCGGCGGGCCTTTTGGGACCGTGCCATCCGATGCGCCGAACTGGCGGGACCCGCAGGGCAGCGCTATGCTGACCGAAAACCAACAAAGAGCCCATGGCAACAATCTTAGCGAGCGCTACCACTAGCTCCGCCAACCGCGTCCGATTTCGCATCACGTTCAATTTTGCGATGGCGCTGTTGATGGCGGCGGTCGTCATCTACGGCTTCAGCCACACGATCGGTGACAATCTCATTCATCCAAGCATTCCGCGTCCGCGAGTGCTGTACGTGCACGCTGCCCTCTTCAGCGCCTTTATGGCGATATATATCCTGCAGACAGGGCTGGTGGCATCCGGCAACGTGAAGCTACATCAGCGCCTCGGTCCGATTTGGGTTGTGATAGGTGCTGCGATGCCCGTGTTCGGGATAGCCACGGGAATTGTAATGCGGCGCTTCGATGTCATTCACTTCAACGATTACGCAACCTTCATTGCCGTCATTCTTTGGGACATGCTGGCCTTCTCGACACTTTTTCTTTTTGCCGTGTTATGGCGAAAGCGCCCCGAATACCATCGTCGCCTCATGTTTCTGGCGACTTGTGGCCTGATGGACGCTGGCTTCTCGCGCTTTCCCTTGATCGCGCTAACCTTTACCTCAGGCCCGAATTTTTGGGCCGACTTCCGTGGGCTGTACGTAGGGGTAATTGCTCTGATGCTGATCGCGATGACCCGCGATCTCATCGTTCAGCGCCGAGTCCACATCGTGTACAGGGTGGCAGTGCCGTTGATAGTGGCCGGGCAGTTGCTTGCCGTTGCCTTGTCTGATGCTCCTCCCGCCTTCTGGACCACGCTGTCTCGTAGGTTGGTTGGAGTCGGCTAAGAGCGCTTTCACAGACGGCAACGGAGGTTGGCAGACCGCGCAAGAGGCGGTGCCCCGATTCGACTCCGCGCCCGCCAGACTCCTTTGACCGAGAGCGCCGGGTGTTAAGAGTGACATACCTCCAAGGCTCATTTGAGTGGCATCGGGCGCCGTAATGCATGGAATCGATTCTCAACCTCTGCTAATTTGAAGCGGTGTGGTCACTACTAGTCGGGACGCGGGCTGGCGACGGAGATCGCGCAACAAGCTCGGTCACATTAGCATTTTGATAGTGGGCTACCATGTGTGTCCCCCGGATGGGATCGACCTTCCGGTCAATGAGTTTGACGGGCACGGTTGTCTTTTGAATGCCACGGTGTTGCTGCCAGATTTAACACCCCTCAGTGTCATGAATGAACCTCGGACTACCCCGCCAGCGCACGCAGCCGCCCCCACAGGGAGTCCGTTTCGTAACACGGCCTTCACCGTGATCTGGGTTGCGACGGTGGTCTCGAACATCGGCGGCTGGATGTACAACGTCGCTTCAGGCTGGCTTATGACGAGCCTTGACCCCAACGCGCTAACAGTTTCGATGGTACAGGTTGCAAACAGCCTGCCGATGTTTCTGTTTGCGATTCCCGCGGGCGCGCTCGCTGATATCGTGAATCAACGGCGCTTCCTGATCTTTGGTGAGTCCGCCATCACGATCGTCTCAACCGCATTCGCGGCGTTGGTGTGGCTTGGTCTGATTACCCCGGGCACTCTGTTGGTGTTCAGTTTTGTTGTGACGATTGGCTCGGCTATGACTGCCCCCGCTTGGCAATCGGTTGTCGCTGAACTGGTGCCAAAACAGGATTTACCGGGAGCCGTCGCTGCCAATAGCGTGGGGATCAATGTTAGTCGTGCGATCGGACCCGCGCTTGGCGGCATCATCGTCGCGGCGCTTGGAATTGCGGCGCCCTTCTGGCTCGATGCTGTTAGCAATATTGGGGTCATCGCAGCTCTCATATGGTGGCGTGCTCCCAAGAAAAGCGGCTCGCCGCTGCCGCCCGAACCTTTCGGAAGCGCAGTACGTACCGGACTTCGTTACGCTCGATACAATTCATATCTGAGCGCCACTCTGATTCGAACGATTGCGTTCTTCGTGTTCGGCAGTGCTTACTGGGCACTGCTACCGCTCGTCGCGCGGACTCAGATTGTCGGCGGCCCCGCCCTGTACGGGGTGTTACTCGGTGCGATTGGCGCCGCTGCCGTGGGCGGTGCGTTCCTGCTGCGCCCACTCAGGGAAAAGTTAGGAGCCGATTCCCTCGTTGCGGCTGCCAGTATCGGCACCGCACTCGCAACAACGTTGTTTGCTCTCGCTCGCCACCCAGCGACCGCAATAGTTGCCAGCTTCATTGCAGGCGCTTCCTGGATCGCAGCTGTGGCTAGCCTCAACGTCTCGGCACAGGTTGCGTTGCCAGAGTGGGTTCGCGGTCGTGGCCTCGCCATGTATGTGACGGTCATGTTCGGTGCGCTGACAATTGGGAGTGCGATTTGGGGCGAAGTTGCCGTTATTGCCGGACTACCGGCTGCTCTTATTTTCGCCGCCGCAGGGGCGATTATCGGGATTCCTCTTACGTGGCGCTGGAAGTTACAGACGGGGGCGAATGTCGACTTCTCGCCGTCCATGCATTGGCCGGACCCGGTCATCACTCACGCGGTGGAAGCGGACCGAGGCCCCGTTCTGGTAACTATCGAATACCGTATTGATCCTAAGAACCGTAAAGCCTTTCTACATGCGGTCGGCCAAGCCTCGCGCGAGCGCCGCCGCGATGGCGCTTACGACTGGGGTATTTTCGAGGATCCGACCGATGAAAGCCGCTTCATTGAGACGTTTCTAACGGACTCCTGGGTTGAGCATCTGCGGCAGCACCGGCGTGTGACCAAAGCGGATCGAATATCCGAGCAGACTGTACGTCGCTTTCAAATCGGAGAAGGGCCCAAGACGACACATCTGATCAGTGCGCAGGACGACTGACGCTTGCGGCGCGGGTTCGGTCCAGGTTGCCAATCAGATCGAGCAACGGAACCCTGTGTTTTCCCAGCGAAGGAGTGCTGGGGGTATCGATAGTCGCGAATCGATTTTGCCCGCTTCCGTGGCAGCCTGCACCGAAGTGTTTTCGGTGAGATCCAGGGCCACCGTCGTAATCACTCCGTGATTCGACAGCCGGCTGCTCGCCTCAGCGAGCCTGGCCGCGTCCACATCCCAGAGGGAAACCGATGCGCCGGATTGGACGATGCGCTCTGCCACGGAGTGCCCGATACCCCGAGCGCCTCCGGTAACGACGGCGACACGGCCAGCGAGTTCGTATCGGTTCATGTCATCGACCCTCACAGATAGGTGGCGGAAACCATGCGTTGGGTTTGTATACCAAGAAATGAAATGTCGAGCCGAACGGTCTGTCCCACCCTCAGGAACCGCGGCGGTTGTGACCCATGCCGACACCCGGCGGTGTCCCGGTCGCGATGATGGCTGCCGAACGCAGACTGATGAAGCCGCTGATGTAGGATACTAGTTGCCCCACGTCGAAGATCATTTTTCGAGTGGTACCCGACTGAACCATCCTGCACTTCCAGCGCATAGTGTCTGTGCCTTTTTGGCGGGATCGAATCGGCGAGGCGACACAGAGAAGCAGTCTCAAAACCCGAAGCGCGCGAGGGCGTTCGAAACCCGGGTCATGGTTACCTCTGACTGCATGGGAAACGCGCGGAAGAAGTTCGATCGGGTGAGCGCTGGGTTGCGCGAGCGTACATTGGCTGCCCACGACGCGGCACGGATCTCATCGCCCCCCAGAGTGTGCGCAGCGACTGCGATCAGCGCTATCAATACATGGGCTCCCGGCGAGCGCGCCGCTCGCTCGGCCCAGTCCGCCGCCTCGGCGTCCTCGCCCATAACCATGTGCGTGAAGGCCCGGGTTGCTAGCATCGCGTAATATAGCGGGTCAAGGGGGCTGAGGCGCATCGCGAGATCCACATGCCTCCGGCCGTCAAGGCCCCGTCCCGCCAGGGATTCGGTCCAGGCACGGGCGTAGATCCCTTGCGCATAGTTCGGACTGATGGAGGTTGCGCGCTCGAGCCAGGCTAGACTGCTTTGCAGGTCGCCCTCCAGCCAGAAGGTGCGGCCCATCGTGAAATTAACAAACGGATCGATCGGATCGAGTTCGAGGCCGCGCACCGCGAAGCGCCGCGCCAGCGCGATCTCGCCGGCGAGATCGTCCGAGTAGTGCATGAAGGCCGTCTGGAAATGAACGAAGGAGAGACCCGCATGGGCTCGCGCGAAGTTCGGATCCCGCGTAACCGCTTGCTGGAAGAGGGCGGCAGCTGCAGCATTGTCTTTGCGGTTGAAGCGGTACATGTGCTGCAGGCCGAGGTGATACGACGACCAGGCATCGAGATTTTCGGTCACCGTGAGGCGCGCCAGTGCAGCCTCGTGGAGCGGGATCTGGATCTCCAGGGCCGCGAGGATCTTTGAGCGGATGTCCTCGCGGATCTGATGCACATCATCGATCGATCCGGCAAAGTGATCTGCCCACACCACCCCGCCGTCCCGCGTGTCGATGAGTTCCACCGTCACGGAAAGACTCCCACCCTCGATCTCCACCGTGCCAGACAGGCAATACCGTACATCGAGCAAGCGCCCGATCTCGCCTATGTCGGCGTCTGACCCGCGCAGGCGGAATGAGGACCCGCGCGCGGTAACGAAGAGCCATCGCAGGCGCGACAGCTCAGTGATCAGTTCGTGCGGCAAGGCGTCTGCAATGGACGCGTATGCGCCGCCCGCGGCTCCGATGGAGCGGAACGGCAGCACCGCGATCGACGGTCGGGAGATTTGGTCTGCCGCCTTGCCAGCGGGCTTCCCTCCTCCTCGGTCTGCAACTCCAGCCCCCGCGACCTTCGCGTCCGCTACAAAACGGAAGCCCTGACGATGGATCGTCTTGATGAAATGCTGGGTCTTGCCGTCATCGCCGAGAACCTTGCGCGCCGACTTGATCCGGCTGGCGACAGCCGCCTCAGAGACGACGCGCCCATCCCACACCTTCTCGATGATCTCGTCCTTGGATACCAGACGCTCTCGGTTGTCAACCAGCAGCGCGAGCAAGGCAAACACTTGGGGCTCGACGGAACAGACCTCGCCGCCCGAGCGCAGCTCGACCTTGGCCGTATCCAGCTCGAACTGACCGAATCGGTAAATCACGGGAGTCAGGATAGAACACCTCCGCGCAATCTCCCAGAGATCTCCAAGCTATCTCCATGCGGCCTTCAAGCATGGGCCGTCAGGGGCGTGTTCAACTCCCATCACCAGCGGCGGAGCGGTTCCGGCCGCGCACTATTCATGTTTGAAGGAGAAATGACATGCCTCTCGTTACCATCGATGTGATTAAGGACGTTTTCACCCCCAAGCAGAAGCAGGACCTCATCGCCAAGGTTACTGCGGCGATGATCGAGGTGGAAGGCGAGAATATGCGCGGCGTCACTTGGGTTCGCGTTAACGAGTTCGAAAGCGGGGACTGGGCCATCGGCGGTAAGGCACTGAAGACGTCCGACGTTCAGGCTCTCGCCGCGGGGAAGGCGGCCTAGGTCAGCGACGCGTTTGAAAGGTCAAAGAGAGGGCGGCGCGTACATAGGCCGCCCGCCCCCGCGTTGACTCGGTGAGGTCGCCCCAAAAGGCCCACGTAGGCCGACGCTTTTGCCGGGTGGCAACGGTGGTAACGGCAAGCGCGGCGATCGTCCCAAAGACCGCGCGGCCGCCTGGCGCCCGGCGACGTTGTCGGCGGCATTCCGCGGCAGAGCGCTTAATTGAGATTTGCCGACTGGTAGACCACTTCCCCGTCGAGCAGGGTCATCAGGCACTTCATGTCCTTGATTTGATCGGTGGGAGTGGTATAGATATTGCGGTCCCAGATCGGCGATGTCGGCGCGTTTTCCCGCTTCCAGCGTGCCAATTCTGTCTTCTAGGAACATCTGGCGCGCGCTCCACGCCGTATAGCTGCGCAATGCCGTATTCCTATCGACGGACTCCGCTAATCCGAATGGCTCGCGCCGGCGGAAGTCTGTCGCGCAACTGAAGCCCATAGGCCGTAGCGCGCCGCCAGGGGGGTAACGGAATAATCCGACCCTCCCGACCACAGGATCCCCCGCTGCTGTAAAGACTTTAGCGGAATCAGCCGTTGATCGCGCTCTGGACCCGTAGTTCTCCGCATAAATATGTGCCGATCCACCATAGAAACTCCGCCTGCATCTCCGGGTAACCCGGCGTCATACTTGGATTGCAGTTCGGCCATCGTGTCCAGAGCATGGGAGGTGGGAAGGTTAGCGTGGATGATGGCGTGGCGCAGACCAGGGTGCGGGGTACTGCTTTTCGGCGAAGGCGTAAGTATCTACAACCCAATCCATTGCGCGATCGCCAACTGCATGGGTGCCCACGGGCACCCCAGATTTTTGAAACAGCAACACCATCTTGCGGTACGTGTCCCGGGTCCATATGCGGATAGCCCGTGTTGGGGTGACCGTCCTGGGTGTGGTCGGAGGCTTTGTTGCGCATCCAGGGTTGCCACATCCAGCCCGTGCGCGCGCCACCCGAGCCGTCCATGAAGAGCTTGACGCCGCACGAAGAGAAGGCGGCCATCGCCAAGCGATGGCGGGAGCCGCGGGACGCTATTAACCTTGTCAAGAGCGCGCTGCGCCGAAGCCATCGTGATGCCAGCGTCCCAGAGAACGCAGATGCGCTCCTTGAGTTGTCCGGACATCGAGCAGTGCTTTATAGGCGTCCCATTCGATTTGGAAGATGTCCGGGTCTTTGACCGCGGTCATGCCTTCGCTGTGCAAAACATTTTGGATGTATAGAATCCCCGCGCGCATTTGCTCAGGTGTTGTCTCCGGGATGAGACGTGTGACGAGCGTCATTGCGGCATCTTCCTTCAACACGCCGGTTGGTCTGCCACGACCGTCGCGGTCGATGGTACTGGCAGGCGGGTCGGGGAAAGTCGTGCTGATGCCGGCGAGCTTCATGGCATAAGAGTTAGCGACACCATAATGACCGGTCGTGTGCATGAGCCAAACGGGGTTATTTGGCGCGACGGCATCAAGGTCCGCGGCCGTCGGATAGCGGCGCTCGGCCAGTTTGCCTTCGTCCCAACCGGCGCCGGTGATCCAGTCGCCGGGCTTGGTCAGCGACACCTTGGCTTTGACGCGCTCGGCGATTTCGGCCACCGATGTGGCGTCCGACAGCTTGACGCCGTAGAGCTCATCCACCCCACCTTCCGCGATGTGTGCGTGGGTATCGATGAGGCCCGGCGTCGCGGTATGACCCTTCAGGTCAATCACCCGCGCATTGTGCGCGGCGAGCGCCTGAATCTCAGTGTCGGACCCCGTCTTCAAGATGACACCGCCGCGGATCGCGATCGCTTGTGCGACGGTGTCGTGTGAATCGACGGAGAGAACCTCGCCATGTAGGAGGATGAGATCAGCTTGCTGCGCTTGTGCGATCCCAAGCAAGGGGTTGAGCAGCAGGAACGCGGCAGCGAGAAGCAACCGGATCGTTCTAACTAGATTCATCCGTCCGTCTCACCACGCACGTCACTCCGACAGATTAATTTTTCTCAGCATCGCGGCGAAGCGCGGGTCGCCGCGCAGCGATTTGAAAAGGGGATCGGCTTTCATAGATACCAGTCCGGCGTCCCGCTGCCGGTAGGCGCGATCGAGCCACTCGAAGGCCTTCTCCTTCTCGCCGCGCCAGGCATAGACTTCGGCGATCTGGCAAGCGACCAACTCCGCGGCTTTCGCAATCAACTCATCGAGCGCATGTTGCGATGCCTGCGCGTGGCCGAGCGAATGTTCAGCCATCGCGACACCGAACAGCCGAAATGCTGTCGACGAAACATCGTCGGCGCCAACCTTCTGAAAGACGGCCAGCGCCGCGGCGGGCCGCCCGTCGAGGAGCTCCAGCTGGCCAAGGTTAATCAAGGCATATATATCCGTTGGATCGATTGCCAATGCGCGTCGCACCGCCTCCCGTGCGGCGTGCAACTGTCCATCCATCGTCAGTCCGTAGCTGAGGGTGCGCCATGCTGCCGATGAGTACGGGTCGAGGTCGGTGACCTTGCGAGCAACGGCTATCGCCTCCGAAAGGGGTCCGAGGGTGGTCAGCAACAACGAGTAGCGACGCTGCACGAAGACATCGCTGGGGTCGAGCTTGAGAGCCCTGGCGAAATCTGCCCGCGCTCCCTCCCAGTCCCAGTCGATGTTTCCACGCACGTCACCGCGGGACGCGTAACCCATGGCCTGATCGGGGGCCAGCTCCACCGCGCGGGCCGCCGCGGCCTTGGCACGATCGAATCCCGCGTTATCCCCCGTGTCGTCGGCCAGGTAGAACTCGGCGATCGCGAGGCCCGCATAGGCTGCCGCGTAATCCGGATCGAGCACAATCGCCTGGCGGTAGGCAGCGACCGAGCGCCGGTAGCTGTCGACGCCGGGATGAGCGAAATACTGCAGGCCGAGCAGGTACTGCACGTACGCGTCCGGGTTCTTTGAGCGGGTCGGTGAGGTTGACTGCCCTGGTGAGAGCTTGAGCTTCAGGGCCGCGACCACCGCGGAGGCGATCTCGTCCTGCACCTCGAAGATGTCCTTCATCTCCCGATCGTAGGTCTCCGACCACAGGTGCTCCCCGTCCGAGGCGCGCACGAGCTGCGTCGTTACCCGCAGGCGATCGCCGGATCTTCGGACGCTCCCTTCGAGAATGTTGGCCACTTTGAGCTTCGCGGCGATTGTCGGAATGTCGTCCGACTTGCCTTTGAAGGAGAACGAGGAGGTGCGCGCGACGACGTGGAGGCCCGGTGTCTTGGCGAGGAGATCGAGAAGTTCCTCGGCGAGCCCGTCGGCGAAGTACTCCTGCTCCTTGCCGGCGCTCATGTTAACGAAGGGCAGCACCGCGATGGACCTCCCGGACGCCTGCGCCTCGCTCCCGGCGTCGGTCGGCGAGCCCTCCGTTGTCAGTGCCGCCTGCGCAGTATGTGCGACCCACGGCCTGGCGACGAGCAGGTAGCCCGCGATGCCTGCGAGCACGAGGCCACCGACGGCCCAGGGCAGCCACGACTGCCCGCCAGCCCAGGCCGCGGCTGGAGGCACTCCGGTCGGTGAATGCGCGATCGGCGAAGCCGGCGAAGCCGGCGGTGCGGCGGGCAGGTCCAACGGAGCCGACGACGCCGTCGCGGCGGGTGTCAGCAGCCGCCGGATGCGCTCGACGAATTCGGGCGGCGTCTCTCCCCCGCGTAGTCGTGTCCATTGGACGCGCAGAAAGGACTCCGGAACGTCGGCCCCCGTGTCGGCCGTGTCGTCGATGCACACCGGCACGATGAACGGCCGGTGTCGCGACATCATGTGCGTGCGCTGATCGGCGAGATCCCACTCGAGCCGAAAGTAACCCTCGTGCCGGAACTCCGTGCGCGCCGAGATGATGGGCATGAAGAGCGCGCAGTCGCGGATTTCCCGGCGGATGCGCTGGTCCCAGGCATCCCCGCCGCGAAGCTCGCTCTGGTCGAGCCAAACCTCGATGCCTGCGCCGCGCAGCGCATTGCACAGGTTCTCGGCTGCTTTCGCATCCTGGGACGCATAGCTCAGGAACACCGCCCTACCCTGTTCGGTCACGGTGCTCTCATCATGCAAGGTTTAAGGTTGTCCGGTTCGGCGCGGTCGGCCATTCAAGGGCTCGTCGTTAACCGCCGCAGACCGATGACCACCGGCGCTGCACAGCACGTGCACATCATCCCAGGAATCGCCAGCATTACCCCGATCGAGACGCTTCGAAAGTCGGACCCCCCCAGCAGGCGGGCGAGCCATGCGCGCGGTGCAAATTCCTGCACGGCAGCTCCAAGCAGCAGGCCCAACACCATCGCCTGCCATATGGCTCTACCGTACGTCACGAGTAATCCAGCGCCGACTTCCAAGAGGCCGGTGGCGGTTCCGCGGCATCTCCCACCACATTGATCGCGATTTTGCCAAGTTCGACGACGTCCGGCGTTTGCGCTGGCTGCCAGGTCGAGGCGGCGACGCGCGTGGCCGGGCCGTTAGAATCCCGTGAGTAGAAAATCGATGGCCGCCACAATCACCTGCCGCTGCTCGGCGAGGCTCCCGGTCGACGCGCCAAGATCCGTCCGGGCGACCCCGGCAAGTTGCGGCGTCATCAGTACGTACGTTTCACCGTCGAAGTCGAGAACCGGCGTCAGGTTACTCAGCGGTCTTTTCGCCAGTGCGGACGCCTTGGTGAGCGGTATCACTACACGGGTTTGAAGCTCGTCGAGCAAATCTGACTGCACGTCGACAAGAAATGGATAGACCGACTTCGATCGCGGGCTCTTGTTCCGATAGACCACAAATTGAGCCACTAAAAGCTCCGCACGTCATCCGAGAACGCGCCATGCTTATCGATGTGCTCATTGTATGCAGCGATTGCGTCACGATTATCTTCGCGCCATTTCTTCCGCTTTACCTCCGCAAGCTCCTCAGTCAAAGCGCGCTCGAGCGTTGCGGAGAGATTGACGCCCGCCTCACGCGCAGCCGAGAGCAGATCGCTGCGCACACTCACGTTCGTCGCACGTTTGGGGGCTGAATGGTTACGCCGCGGCACGAGACCTCCAGACTTTAATATGCGCATTATACCGTGCGAAATGATGCGCATCAATCATGCGCAGCTAGAGCCACCGCCAGGTCAAGATAAGATCCTCCTCCGTTCATAGATATATTTATACTCAATAACTTACAATCTCTAACTAAATATTACTTTAAGTTATTTTCCATTCTTGGCCGACGGATTTTCCATCCAAGCGATGCGCCACGGGTGACCCAGACGCAGCATTTCTTCACATTTCTATTCGTAGACCGTACAGACGATTGCAACATTCATGGGAGAAGATATCCGCAACGCTGATGACTCCCCCATCCCGTCGGCGTATCGCTCCCCGGGGGCAGCTTGAGCTGCCCTTCAGGGGAGTTTTTAATGATCGCGGCTGCCACCCTCTGCGTTCGCACAGGTGAACTTTATGGTCGCCTTTAAGGGGGTTAGTCCGGCCGTACCGGATCGCTGCTCTTCGATGAACTTGAAGGGCTTCCCCTTGGCAGCGCAATACTGCTTACCTTGTGCAAGAGCGTCTTCCTGCGCCTTGTCCCACCCGCCCGACCAAAACTCATAGTGAGCAGAAACGGAAAACTCCGAGGGTGAAATCTCTTTCACGCCGGGCGTATCGCATCCCCCGACCACCGCGGACGCGAGTCCGATGACCAAGGCTCTCGCGCTTTTCATCTCCCGCTCCAGCCCGATTGACGCTACTTCTGCTTTTTGGGGTAAAACCCGTTCCCGTCGAGTTCTGCTTTGTCGACCATTTTCATGGTGGATTCGATTGCAACGCCCTTCACCCGATCGATAGCGTCGAGAGTCGCCATTCGCTGCGCTCTTACAGTCGCGTTATTGTGCTCATCGACGTGTTCGAATTTGAATACTTGTACTAGATCCATGCGTGTCTCCCCGATCGATCGTGTAACGCCCTTGGGCGGCCCCTAGAATCACCCAACGCCCTTTGTTGCATGTTATCGGCATGACAACTCGAAAGCTGAGCATGCCGAAAAGCTGGTATGGGAGCAAATGCTGGCGCTGCTCGTTTCAAGGTCACGCGCAACGCACCGAGGGCGGCCACCGATTTGGACGATGGCCGCCCCCCAAAGCACTCGATTTCTACAATCCGGCGCGCAGGGCGCCTCAGGCTGCGGCGTTAATTTGCAACACCGCCAAACACGTCATTCATGACCAAGGAGGTCTGGTCGCAGGCGTGATTCAAGCAGTGCAAGCCAAAGCCCGCTTCCAGGGTGCGCAGCAGCGAGAAGTGATCATAGGGCGTACTGCTCTTCGCGCCGTTGGCCGCGTAGTTCGTTTCCACGAGGAACACCACGTGGTTGGCCGCATTCGAGTAGTCGTTCTCATCCCAGACAACAATGATGGCATTGCGCCCATGCTGCCAAACCCTCGAGGCTTTGATTCCGTTCACGAGTTTTGCCACCTCGGCATCACCTTGCAGAATGGTTAATTCGCTTTCCGCCGGGGTGCTCGTGGAGCAAATCGGAGTGCCCCCGGACACGAAGCCATGCATGTCATGGCACTGATTGGGAACGATGAACGAGAAGTTCGGCGCCCGATCGTCAGAGGTCAGGTCCGCCCACAGTCCGTTCGGGCCGTCGAAATCAACCACCTGATCGAGGCTCAAGGCGGCGTCATCGCCGCTTTCGACGTTTTCGAAATAGACGAACGGGTTGTGTTTCACCGCATACAACTTCTGAATCGGACCAGGCGCAAACACTGACGCTGGGCTCAGGCTCGAGAACTCCCCATCCGAGTAATTGACGCCAAACACGCCGGGAACGACGGTGGGCAGACTTTCTTGATAGCTCTTCCAAGACTTGCCTTTTGCGACCAACTGATCGGCAATCGACTGCGGCGTGAACTTCCTCGCCGGATAGTTACGCAGCGCACAGTTGTTTGCGACCGGCGGATTAACCAAGGAGATTTGCCCATTACACTCGGCCGACGAGGTCGCGGTAGCCACCACCGCGTTGTCCACGCCGCTGACCGAAATTGGCGTGAAGGCGCCCTTGCAACCCGTGCTGCCGGGCGAATTGTCGACGCAGCCCTCACCGTTGATCCAGTTCGGCCAATAATCGTTCGTGAGGCCGAAATTCGAGCCGCCGATGATCTCCAGGTAGTTGGGAGCGCTGGGATGCCCAACGGCGAAGTACTGAGTCGCTTGGTTCACGCTCTGGGCGTACGCGTTGATGAAAGGCGCGTTCGGATTTCCCAGGATATCCGTGTTGGTCTGGTTTTCCATCATGATCAAGAAAACGTGATCGAGCCGACCGAAATTGCTTTGCGGGTGTTGTTCTCCCGCGGCGGCGGCGCCCACAACCAACGCCGTCGCGGTCAGCGTGAGGAAGGTGTGTTTCATAGCTTTCATTCGTTAGCCCTCTTGGAGTTGATGTCGGACAAGGCCCGGCATTCTTCATCCAGAGGCATAACCGTTTCATTGCAGTTATGTGTCGGAATTACGTCACCGACACATGAGGCGCGCGTGCACATCCCCCGCGAAGCAGCGTGAGTGCTTCTTCGACACGTCGGCGAGACACTCATGGGTGAGTGTCACTATTCATCCTAATTTCCCGATATACCAATTAGCGAGACGGGAGAAAGATGCTGTAGCGCTTTCTCCAACCGCCTGCGCCACATCTGTCTCTAAGCAGGAGTTAGTGCCATGCGTATTTATTTACAATCGGTAGTGACATTCGCCATTCTACTCGCCGCCGTTGCGCTGCTCTTCATGGAAATCAACGTGCCGGTTGGGATCGATGATTCTGCATCCGCAGTGCGGGGGTCGCTCGGCGTCTCTCTTGAAGAACTTAGCCTGAGCAATAATCCCGGGGAGTGCTCTTTTTTGCTCAATGGCGGATTTGCGCTGCTGTCCGGCGTCTTTGCGTATGTCGCGACCGCCAGGCGTCATCGCGCGCCCATGAGCAGTCATGACCATCGAGACCATTGGCCGTCTGGAGATTCTGCGGCTTCGATCTGATGGCGCCCGCACGACTACTGCCTGACGTTCAGCGGCCCATACTTTCCGGTAGAGAGACCCGCGCCCAGAATCTGCGCCAATGTTGGTGCAATTTGCCGCATGTCGATGACCCCGAGATCTCGACCGCGAGCGATGCCGGCTCCGGCAATGAAAAATGCCGCGTTCATTTCAGGAAATTCCGGCGAAAAACCGTGGCCTCCGTGGCCGGCTGGCAACTCGCTCACCAACTCGCCGTTGAGACTCGCCGCCGCATAGAAGCCGGGTTTCATGACGACAAGGAACGCGGCATTGGGAAAAGCGCCGTGACGCTCGATCTCGGCGTGACCGTCAATTCTGGCGATACCGTTGCCCGGAACGGCCGCAAGGGACTGAAGGAGCTCGCCTGCCGCCCGCTCGGCGTCTCGATCGGTCGGATCATGCAGCATGATGGCGGCCATGCCGCTGGCCGCCCAGGGTTGCGCCTTCCACGACGTTATCTTCGGCGCTTGTGTGACGGGATCCAACGTGGTGGTGACGAGGCCCGCGCGCGCAAACGGGATCAGCAGGTTTATCCGGTGGGTGAGTGCCGTGAACCCGTGATCGGACACGACGGCAATGATCGTCCCCGGGTTGGCGGCGTGCGCGGCGGCCGCGAGTTCGGCAAGCATGCCGTCAACCGCCTCCAGGTCCCGATTCGCCTCGACGCTGAACGGACCGTGTCCATGTTGCGCATCGTCCAGCGAACTCAGGTGGATCGTCATGAATACGGGCCTGTGTCTGTGCAGTATGTCGATCGCAAACCGGGTCTTGACCCCATCGCCGTCCAGGCTCGTGTCGTTCGCCATCAGGTATGGACCGAGGGCCTTCTGCATCTCTGCCAACAGCCCGACGGGGCGCGACAGCGCCGCGATCAGATAGCGGTCCGAGGGGTTCAGATCTTTTGTTGGACCCGTTGTTCGCCAGTACTCGGGAATCAGAAAGTCAATGTCCGTGGCGCCCACCGTGACCGGCCAACCCACGCTCGCGGTTGTAAGGTGCGCGGCGTGCGCCACTCGCCAGAGGGTCGGTGCGCGGATCTGGTCGGCGTACCAGAACCACGCTTCCTTGAAATGCTGCTCCGGATCGAATTCCGCGTTGGCGAGAATGCCATGCTCCGCCGGCGATACGCCTGTCACCAACGTCGTATGGCTGGGATAGGTCACCGTCGGCCAAACGCCGATCACGCCATCCGCATACGTGCCGCTCGTCAGCAGGCTCCGAAGGTAGGGAAGCTTCAGGCCTCTCTGTTCGGCCTCGAACACGTATTCCGGCTTCAGGCCATCAATGGAAATCATCAATACCGGCGCGGCGACGCCAGGTGTCGCGATTGTCAACAGCACACTCGTCGCCGCGCATAATGCGGTGCGCCGCAGAAAGGCCCAAGCCCCGTCCTTCATGGCGCAACTATGACAGATGCGGGCGACATTTTTGTTGCAGGACGATCGCCGCTCTCAGCAAAACCCTACATGCTCTCGAGTGCGCTACGGACAGAGACGCACCGCATCATTGGGTACCATCCCGCCCCCTATGAAAGACCTTTTGCACAGCATTGACCCCGATTACTATCGCGAGACGCAATTACGCATTGCCCGCGCCCAGCTTGAGAAATTACTTCGCGAGCGCGACACATCAGCTGACGTTGAAAGACGGAGCAAAATCCCTCTCGGGACATTCCGATTAGCCGATCGAATGACTACATCGCGATCTCGATCGTCCTCTGATCGTTAAAATTCATATGACAACTCGACGTACCCAGAAGTCCAAATCAGTGGCAGTGAAATCCATGGAGCTCGCAATAGCTGTGCCTCAAGTGGTTGCCCACCGTTTCACGCGAATGGCGCTCGCCGGGCCCAACGTATCTGATCGTGACCACAAGGAGTTCCAGATGATGGTCATCGAAAAGCATGCGGCTTTTGCGCAGGCGTGGAGTGACATGGCCATGCAGGTATTTCGCGCAAATCAAGCGCTCACATCATCATGGCTCCGGTTCTTTTTCGCGCCATTGTCATATAGGAGGCCCTCGGTGACATCGGTTGCGACGCAGGTTCAAAACGCTGCCATTGACGTGTTGGCCAAGGGACTGGCGCCTGTACACCGCAAAGCCGTCTCGAACGCCAGGCGGCTTGCTAAAACCAGGCTTCGCTGATCGGTTGAAGGCTCCCCGAGGAACCCCCACCGGCTCATTTACGCGCTCCCCGTCCCGCGGCGATCGCCAGCGGAACCACGATGACGAAGTACGCGATCATCGCCGCGATCCCGGCGGCGTAGCTGCCCCGCGTCTGGAAGATGAGGCCAAAGCCGAATACCGACGCCATCATCAACGGCAGCGTGGTGGTCGAAGCGAGCCCGAAGGCTCGGCTGAAGCTCGCTTCGCCGAACGCCGAGGCCATTGCCTTGCTGATCGCCGGGATCGCCCCGGAGCCGTGCATTCCGATGACTCCGACGACGACTGCCCGTGCGGTATAGGGAAGATCCATCAGGAGCAGCGCCCAGAGAATGATATCGTCGAAGGCGATCAGCGCGAGGGCACGCGCGCCGCCGATCTTGTCGGAAACGAAACCGAATAATATCGAACCGGCCATCCCCACCAGCGACATGACCGAAGCCAGCGCCGCCGCGGATGTGGGAGCGTAGCCCCAGGCGACACCCATCGCCGGAAGGTGCGCGGCAAGTGTGACCGAACTTGTGTTAACCGCCCCCACAGCCAGCGCCAGGAGCCAGAATCGGGGACTGCGGAGAAGCCGGGGCACCGTAAAGATCGGCTCCGCGGCCGAACCGCCACGCGCACTGCGCTGCGCTGAGGTCTCATTGGTGTACTGGCGAGGATCGTGACCCGGCGGGTATTCGATCAGCGCCAGGGACCCTGGTATCAGCGTCACCCCGGCGAACACGGCGAGCGCGACGAACAGTGCGGTCACCCCAAATCGGCTGATCATCAGGCTCGCTGCGAGCGGCATGATGGTGATCACGATCGGCAGGTGGACGATTCCAATCGCAAGACCCCGGTGGCGCTGGAACCAGCGGGTCACGAGCGTTGGCGGCAGGACCGAGCCGCCGACCGCCATTGCCGGGCCGAGGAGCAGGCCATAAGAGAGCACGAACAGCCAGTACGAATGGGCAAAAGCGAGGATCAGCCACGCGAGCATCATGAAGACGCCCGCGACCGCCATCAATCGGCGCAGTGAATAGCGCGCGGCCAATACTCCGGCGACCGAAGCGAGAACTGCCGAGCCCAGTATGACCATCGGCACACCGATCGTCGCCAGTCCGCGCGAAACATGGAGGCGATCCTGCAGTGGGATCAGCAATACCCCGGCGGTACCGAAGATGCTGCCGATGATGACATTGTGCGATAGCCACGCGATGGCGCCCATCCGCACGGCGCGCGGATCGTTGGGCGACGCGGACTCGCTACCAGTGTCGGCATTCAGCATGGCATTCCCCCCTCCGCCGAAGCTCACACGCGCCAGGCGAGCACTTTGGTTTCCAAATATTCCTCGATGCCCTCGACGCCCCATTCGCGCCCCAGGCCGCTCGCCTTGTAACCGCCGAAGGGCAAGTCGCCGGCAATGCACATGCCGCCATTGATGCTGATCGAGCCCGCGCGAATCCGGCGGGCGACACGCAGCGCGTGATCGAGGTCGCCTGAGGCAACACCGCCGTGCAGCCCGAATTCGCTGTCGTTGGCGATGCGAATGGCATCCTCCTCGTCCTCGTAAGGGATGACGACCAGCACCGGCCCAAAAATCTCCTCTCGCGCGATCCGCATGTCGTTGGTGACGTCCACGAAGCAGGTCGGTTCCACGAACCACCCCGTACCCTTGTCGGGGCGGAGCTTGCCTCCAGCGAGGAGCGCGGCGCCCTCTTGGATGCCGAGATCGATATAACCTTTGACCCGCTCCATCTGCTTGCGGGAAATCAGCGGCCCCATCAGGTGGCTCGGATCGTCGATGTCTCCCCATTTGCCTTCGTAGGATGCGTAGGCCTCGCGTAGGATCGCGACCGCCTCGGCATAGCGCTTTCTGGAGACGAGCAGGCGCGACTGCACCGCGCATCCCTGTCCGGCGTGGAACACGAGCATCGAGGAGGCGATTTCCTGGGCAAAGTTGGCGGCATCGTCGAGCACGATCTTCGCCGACTTGCCGCCGAGTTCCAGGAACAGACGCTTCAAGGTCGGGGCAGCCTTTTCCATGATCCGGCGGCCAACCTGGGTAGATCCGGTGAAGCTGATCAGGTCGACTCGCGGATCGGCCACCAGCATTTCGCCCGCGAGCACCGGGTCGGCGCCGGTGACCACATTGAACACACCCGGCGGAAACTCAGCCTGAGCGGCCAGTTCGCCGAACAAGGCGCCGACTCCGGGAGTATTGGGTGCCGGTTTGAGAATCACGGTGCATCCCGCCAGCAAGGCCGGGACGACCTTTCCGATATTGACGTAAAGCGGTACGTTCCACGGCGTGATCGCGCCGACTACCCCGACCGCCTCGTACACCACCCTTCGGCGGCTGCGATATTGCGCCGGTCCGGCGTCTCCGCGCTCGCTCTCCCATTTCACCAACGGAAACAGATCGAGAAGACTTGCGTAGCAATCCAGGGCCATGTTGACCTGGGCGCGGGGAATCGCCCCGACTGCCGCACCAGCCTCGTAACGGGCCAAGGATGCCAGACGTTCGTGATTGGCAACGAGCAGGTGGTGGAGCTTGCTGACCAGATCGACGCGCAGCTGCTTGTTGGTAGCCCAATCGCTCGTATCGAAGGCACGCCTCGCAGCCTCAATAGCCTTGTTGACGTCGTCGGGCGAGGCGTCCGCGGCCTTGCCTAAAGGTTTGCCGGTCCACGGGCTGGTGGTGTCGTAGGTCTTATCGCCGGCCGCCCGACGCAGCTCACCATTGATATAGAGGCCAACCTCGGGGAGGTCCATGGTATTCCTCAATCCGCCGCAGTGCGCGCTTCGGCGTATTGCTTGGACATGGCGATGATGTCGCCCGAGGTCACCGGCCGCTGATCGTCGGTCGGACGGATGCCGCCCGAGGACTTCGGCGTGGTGTCCACGCCCTTGGTGTTGGCCTTGGCACGTAGGGCGCCGACGGTGAGATCTTCACGCGTGTAATGCTTGAACAAGTCGTCGAATCGGAAGAAGCGGATCACATTGAGATGGGTGATCTTGTCGATCTGGGCGTCCGTCAGATGCTGCACGCTCGGCCAAAGATGCTCGGGCGCATCGGGCCACACGGCATCCGAGTGCGGGTAGTCGACTTCGTAAGCCACCATGTCCTCGCCGAGGTGCTGAAGGTTTTGCAGCCCGTAGGGGTCGTGGATGAAACAGTGCATGAAATGGCGCTTCATGACCTCGCTCGGCTTCAGATCGCGCAAGCGCGAATGCGTCCAAGCCTTGTGGCGCCAATTGGAGAAATCAGCGCGCTCCATGAGGTAGGGCACCCATCCGATGCTACCCTCGGAAATGACGATGCGCAGGTCCGGATAGTCGAGCAGCGCCTTCAGCTGCGACCAGTCTGCCAGCCCCTGGGCGACCGATAACGGCATGGTCGTAATCCAAGCTTCGATGGGCGATTCCATCGAGGAGTGCGGCGCAGGATTGCCGCTGCCGATGTGCAGCGCAGTCACCAGGCCGGTGTCGTGCAGAGCCTTGAAGAACGGCGCCCAATAGTCGTTGTGGATGCTGGGGAGGCCTTGCACGGTCGGATTCTCGTTCATCGAAATGGCGCGGAAGCCTTTTTTCGCCAGGCGATGAATCTCCGCCACCGTGGCATCCATGTCCCAGGTGGGCAGGATGCCCATCGGGATAAAGCGGCCCGGATAGGCCATGCACCATTCCTCGTAATGCCAGTCGTTCCAAGCTTGCAGGTGCCGCAGCGAGAGCATCTTGTCCGGCGCCTTGTGAAAGGTCTGGCCGTCGAAGCCGATCGAGTTGCCGAAGCACAGCGAGGCGGCAATACCGTTGACGTCCATGTCGTCGATGCGGGCGTGAACGTCGTAGCAGCCTTTGCGCAACTGGCTGAATGCGCTCGGCTCCATCCCATATTCCTCGAACGGACGCCCCACCACGGCGTTCAAGCCGGTCAGGGGGCGGATATGGCCCTGGTATTCCCAGTAGTTGTTGCCGTTGCGATCGGTTTTGTTCTTCGGCGCGCTCGCCAGCAGTGCGCCCGAGAGCTGATGGTCGAACATGTTCGGCGGTTCACAAATGTGGTCATCGGCGCTGATGAGCACCATATCGTTGATTTGCATCGTCAACTCCTTTCTCAGATCGGTGAAGTCTCCCCGATGCCGGCCGGTGCCGCAACGCTTTCGGGAATTCCCCCGGACTGCTGTATTCTTCTGACGAACGGAGATGCCTCAGGGTTTTCGGGAGTGGATGCACCTATGCGCGATTGGAAGAGGGTTCTGGACCTCCTTGGTGGCTCGACCGCCGACTACACGTTGCCGCAGGCCTTTTATACCGATCCGGATCTCTACGAGTTTGACCTCTCGGCCATTTTCACCCGCTCGTGGTTGATGATCGGATTCGAGGCCGAGCTCCCCGACACCGGATCCTATATGGCGACTGCGATCGGTAGGAACCCCATCGTCGTAGTGCGGGGCCGCGATGGCGTGGTGCGTGGCTTTCACAACACCTGCCGGCATCGCGGAGCGCAGATTTGCGCGGACGGGCATGGTCGCCATGCCAGGTTGGTTTGTCCCTATCACAAATGGACTTATGAGCTCGACGGGCGTCTCATCGGAGCCGTCAGAATGCCGGACGATTTCAGGCTCGAGGAGCACGCGTTACGCGAGATGCGGGTTGAACTGCTGGCCGGTTGCATCTACGTTGCGCTGACCGATGAGGCGCCAGACTTCAGTTCCTTCCGCGCCGCCGTTGCGCCACTTCTTGCTCCATACAAAATGACCGAAGCCAAATTGGCGTTCGAAAGCGCTCTGGTCGAGAAGGCCAACTGGAAGCTCGTCATGGAGAATGCGCGAGAATGCTATCACTGCGCGGCTTGCCATCCGGAACTTAAGCGCTCCTTCCCCGTCTCGATAGGGCGGGATTTTGAAGATACCGAGAACCATCGGCTTTTTTCCGCGAGAATCGAACAATTAGGGTTATCAACGACGCTCGTCGAGGGGGCGTGGTGGCATGCTCAACGCTATCCGCTCAACCCCGGGATGGAGAGCATCTCAATGGACGGCAACGCCGTTGTGTCTCGACGCTTGGGCGGAATCACGGACAAGGAGATCGGCGCGCTCTGGTGGGCAAATGAGCCGAACAGTTTTTGCCATGCATTTTCCGATTATGCATTCATGTTCTCGGCTATCCCCGTTGGTCCACAGGAGACCCGCGTCGTTTCCAAATGGTTGGTCCACCGAGACGCAGTCGAAGGCGTCGACTATACAATCGACAGCCTGATCGAGACGTGGACAAAAACCAACTTGCAAGATCGGGAACTCGCCGAAAACAATCAGCGTGGGGTGAATGGTCTCGGCTACGTGCCCGGGCGTTATTCACAGGATGCAGAGGATTTCGTCATTCGCTTTGACGCTTGGTACCGGGCCGTCGCGCAATCGGCGGCAGAGGCGATGTGACGCGCCGAGTACAGCGTATCCGTCGGTGACGTACGCGCCGGTGACGTACGCGCCGGTGACTTCGAGGGGATCCGACGCCTCACGCTCGTCTCGACAGGGCCATGGCGATCGCCCGTCCGTTGACCATCAAGGCGCCGATCAGCGAGGCCGCTGCGGCGGCGAGCGCACCGTAGGCGGTCACGCCGAGCGCGCAAATCAACACGACCGCCACGGCGCCGGATCCGACAGCGACACCGATCCGCCGCGCATTCCACTCCACCACCGCGTGCCGCACCGCTGGACGACCGACGCCGTTGGCCCACTGCACCCCCAGAAGAAGCGCATACACCGTCAACTGCGAATCGTAAGGCTTCCCGTAGAGGGCGAGGGTTTCCGGCGCCAACACCAAGAGCGGCACCACGAACGCGGAGCTGTAGAGCAACGCCGCCCCGAGCTGCCTGAGCAGCAGGCGCCTCGGCGCCTGGCCCGGTTGCGCAGCCATCAAGGTTTCGCGGCAGCCGGTCAGGTTCAATGCCGGCAGAAACATATCGACGATGAGTGCCGTGCGCGCGGCGACGGCGTATTGCGCCATCTGTATCGGCGGCGCCCAGACGGCCAGGACGCACAGGGGTCCCCACAGCAGTAACCCGCGCGCGAGGCCGATCAATTCCCGCGAGTCCACCCCTCGCAGCGCTTCACGGCAAATCGGCAGACGGCCCGCGCCTGGCGCGACCGGGAAGGCACGCCAGGCGAGCGCCGTCGCCACTCCGGCAGAAACGAGGCTCCCGAGGAGGAACGCCCAGGAGTAAAGCGAGAGCGACGCGTCATACGGTGCGAGCACCACCGCCAGAAGAATCGAGAGATTCACGGCATAGGCGGCCACGACGATGCCGAGGGTGCGATTGGCCGCCCGCAGCGCCTCGCCCAACAGACTCGACAGGCTCACGCAGGGGACGGCGAGCACGAAGGGCAGATAGGTCTGCAATGTGGTCTGCAGCTGCGGGGCCTGGATGTCCAGGTCGGCCATCACGACCAAGAGAACCGCACACAGCAGGCTCGACCGCACCAGCATCCGCCGCGCGACCTGCATCAGCAGTACGCCATTGGGAATGCCGGTGGTTGCGGCGCGCCGCCCGATGATGTGCTGCGCCAGGTAGATCTCGTACTTGCCCCGTAAGAGCGTGCTCAAGCCCAGGGCGATCACGAAGCCGCGAAAGTAAACCCCCGCCTCCTCGGGTGTCAGAGCCCGCACCACCGCCCATGTCGCCAGGATCTGGAGCACCGCGCCTAACAGGCGCAGCAACAGCTCCCCGATCCACGAATGTGCAGCGGTGGTGGCGCGCTCACCCTCGGGGCTGCTGCCCTCTCCGCCATGCCAATTCCCCTCTTGCCAGCCTCAACGATACACCCCTGCGGGCCCTAGTTCGAAGCGGACGAGCCCGAATGCGTGGGTAAGCTCTCAGAACTGGACGGCTCAGGGGTCCGCTGAGCAGCCGCGGCATGCTCCCGCAGTCCTCCACCCAGGGCTTTGTACAGCGTCACGAGGTTCTGCAGGCGCAAGAGCCGCACGGTTTGCAACTGCTGCTGGGCGCTATAGAGCTGGACCTGCGCAACGAGCGCGGTCAGGTAGCTGTCAACGCCGCCCCGGTAGCGCATGTCGGCCAGCCGATAGGCTGCGGCCGAGGCCGTCACCAGAGCTTGCTGAGCCGCGAGCTGCTCATCGAGCGCGCCGCGGGCAACGAGCGCATCGGCGACCTCGCGGAAAGCGCTCTGAATCGCCTTCTCGTACTGCGCGACCGCGGTATCGCGAGCGAGCTTGGTCGCCTGGAGGTTGGCGACGTTGGCACCGCCGGCGAAGAGCGGGAGGCTGATATTCGGGGAGAAGGTCCAGGCGCGCGAACCGCCCTTGAACAGGCCCGACAGCTGCGGGCTTTCGGTGCCGAAAGAGCCGGTGAGCGAGATCGAGGGCAGGAACGCCGCGCGCGCCGCGCCGATCTGTGCGTTGGCGGCGATCAGCTGATGCTCGGCGGCGAGTATATCGGGGCGTCGCACCAAAACGTCTGAGGGGATGCCCTCCTCGAGCTCGGCTACCATGTCTCCGCGGTCCAGGCCGGCGGAAAAATCGATCGCGTCCGGAATCGGCGCGCCGAGCAGGAGCTGCAGCGCATCTCGGTCCTGAGCCAGCTGCCGGTTGTACTGAGCGAGGTTGGCGCGTGCCGTGTCGACCGTGGTCTCGGCCTGGCGCAACGCAAGCTCCGTGGTCGTGCCGCCATTGAACAACTTCTGCGTCAGCGCATAGGAATCATTCTGGCTCTTCAACGTGTCACGGGTGATGTCGAGCAGGGTTTGATCGGTGAGCACCGTGAGGTAGGCGGTGGCGACCTCGGCCACCAGGGTGAGCTGCACACTGCGCCTCGTCTCGCCGGAGCTGAAGTACTGCTGCAGCGCTGCATGACTCAAGCTACGGATGCGGCCGAAAAGGTCCAGCTCGTAATTCGTGAAGCCGACTCCGACGTTATAGTTGTGCACGGTAACCCCACCGGTCGGCAGAACCACCCTCCCCGATCCGGCCACCGCTCCCGCGGCGTTGGGATTTTCAGACTCCAACACACTGATTGGGATCTCCTGCACCTGCTCGACAGCGCTCGCCGTGACCGTCGGAAACAGCTGGGCGCGTTGGATGCGGTATTGCGCCTGAGCGCTTTGCACATTCAGAGCCGCGACACGCAGGTCGCGATTGTTGGTGAGCGCGAGTGCGATCAGCTGCTGAAGCTGCGGATCGGGAAAGAACTCGCTCCATCCGATGTCGGCTGCGGCCGTGCCACCCGCCGTGCCGCCTGGAAGCGCCGGCACCGGTGCGGGCGGGCGATGATACTGGGGCTCCAAGGTACAGGCGCCGAGGAGTGCAGCCAGCGCGGCGAGGAGACAGGTACTTCTGCAAGCCATGCTCAACTCTCCGCAGCCGGCGGCCTAGCCCGCGGTGGCCGCGGGAGCTCCCCGTGCCTGTCGCGATCGCCGAACACCGAGCGGACGCTCACGAAGAACACAGGTACAAGGAACACGGCGAGCACCGTGGCCGTCAGCATGCCGCCGATCACGCCGGTACCGATGGCGATGCGCCCGCCGGCGCCCGCCCCGGTAGCGATCGCCAGCGGCAGTACGCCCAGGATGAAGGCCATCGAGGTCATGAGGATCGGCCGCAGGCGCTGGCGGGCGGCCGCGACCGTCGCCTCGATCAGATGCATGCCGCGCTCGTGATTTTCCAACGCGAACTCCACGATCAGGATCGCGTTCTTGGCCGAAAGTCCCACCGTGGTGAGCAGGCCGACCTGAAAGAAGACGTCGTTCGCGAGTCCACGCCCGAGCGTCGCGGCGATGGTGCCGATGATGCCGAGGGGCACCACCAGCATCACCGAGAAAGGAATCGACCAGCTCTCATAGAGCGCCGCGAGGCACAGAAACACGATGGTCAGCGAGATGGCGTACAGCGCCGGCGCCTGCGAGCCCGAGCGTACCTCCTCGTAGGAGAGACCGGTCCACTCGTAGCTCACGCCCTTGGGGAGCTTCTTCACCGCCGCCTCCATGGCGGCAAGCGCTTCCCCGGTGCTTCGGCCGGGCGGCGGGGCGCCCAGGAATTCAAGTGCGGGTGTACCGTTATAGCGCTCCAACTTGGGCGAGCCCTGGATCCAGTGCGCCGAGGCGAAGGTCGAGAAGGGCACCATTTGACCCGCGCCGTTGCGCACGTACCAGAGGTCCAAGTCCTGCGGCAGCATGCGCGAGTCGGCATCGCCCTGCAGGAACACCCGCTTGACGCGGTTGCGGTCGACGAACTGGTTGACGAAAGCCGAGCCCCAGCCCGCGCCCAAGGCATCGTTGATGTTGCCGATCGCAAGACCGAGGGCGCTCGCCTTTTCCCAGTCGATGTCGAGTTTGTACTGCGGCTCATCATCGAGGCCGTTCGGCCGTATCATGCCGATGGCCGGGTCCTTGCTCGCCATCCCCAGTAGCTGACCGCGCGCCTGCATCAGCGCCGCATGGCCGACATTGCCGCGATCCTCGAGCTCGAAGTCGAATCCCGTGGCGTTGCCGAGCTCGAGCGCGGCCGGCGGCGCGAACGCCACCACGAACGCTCCCCGGATCTGGTGGAAGCGCTTGTTGGCGCGCTCCGCCAGGGCAAACACGGAGTTCTTTTTCCCCGGGCGATCCGACCAGTCCTTCAGGCGGATGAATACGAGGCCGGCGTTCTGCCCGTGGCCGCCGAAGCTGAAGCCGTTGACGGTGAACACGCCGCTCACGAGATCTTTCTCGTCGTTGAGGAAATAGTCGCGCGCCTCGTTGAGGGCCCGCTGCGTGAGCTCACTCGCTGCGCCCGGCGGCGCCGACACCTGGACGAACAAAATTCCCTGATCCTCATCGGGCAGGAAGGATTTCGGCACGCGCACGAACAAGACGCCCATCGCCACCACGATGACCCCATACACCAGGAGGTAGCGCCGGGTGCGCCCCGTGACATGGGTGACCCCGCGCTCGTAGCCGCGATTCATCCGGGTGAAGCCGCGATTGAACCAGCCGAAGAACCCTTGCTCGCGCTCGTGAGCCTCCGCGACCTTTGGCTTCAAGAGCGTCGCGCACAATGAAGGGGTGAAGATCAGCGCCACCATCACCGACAGGGCCATGGCCGAGACGATGGTGATGGAGAACTGACGGTAGATGACACCCGTCGAGCCGCCGAAGAAGGCCATGGGCAGGAACACCGCCGACAGCACCAGGGCGATGCCGACCAGGGCGCCCGTGATCTCACCCATCGAGCGTCGAGTCGCATCCTTCGGGGAGAGCTTCTCCTCCTCCATCACGCGCTCGACGTTCTCCACGACGACGATCGCGTCGTCCACCAAAAGGCCGATGGCGAGCACCATGCCGAACATGGTCAGCGTGTTGATCGAGTATCCCGCGGCGGAGAGTATGGCGAAGGTGCCCAGGAGCACCACGGGAACGGCGATGGTCGGAATCAGCGTGGCCCGGAAGTTCTGCAGGAACAGGTACATCACCAGGAATACCAGCACGATCGCCTCGAAGAGGGTCTTCACGACCTCATCGATGGAGACGCGCACGAAGGGCGTGGTGTCATAGGGATAAATGAGCTTCAGGCCGGGCGGGAAGAACGGCGCCAGCTTCTCCATGGTGGCGCGCACCGCGTTGGCGGTGTCCAGAGCGTTCGCGCCGGTGGCGAGCTTCACCGCCAGGCCCGCCGCAGGCTTACCGTTGTACTCGGTGTGGATCGAATAGCTCTCGGCGCCGAGGCCGATGCGGGCGACGTCCCGGAGCCGCACCTGCGAGCCGTCGGTGTTCACCTTGAGCAGCACGCGGCCGAACGCCTCCGCACTGGTGAGGCGCTCGGGACCGATGATGGTGGCGTGGAGGCGCTGTCCCTTCACCGAGGGGAGCCCCCCGAGCTCCCCGGAAGGAACTTGCAGGTTCTGCACCTGCAGCGCGTTACCGACGTCTGTCGGTGTCAGGCCATAGTTATTGAGCTTCGCGGGATCCAACCAGATGCGCATCGCGTACTGCGTACCGAACAGCTGATAGTCACCAACCCCGGGGGTGCGGCTGATCGGATCCTGTACATAAGAGGCGATGTAGTCGCTCACATCCTCGCTGCTCATCGACCCATCGGTCGAGTAGAAGCCGATCACGAGCAGGAAATTGCGGGTGGCCTTGGCGACGCGCAGCCCCTCCTGCTGTACTTCGACCGGCAGGAGCGGGGTGGCGAGCTGCAGCTTGTTCTGCACTTGCACCTGGGCGATGTCGGGATTGGTGCCCTGCTCGAAGTAGAGCGTGATGGTCATGCTCCCGTCGGCATCGCTTTCGGAGCCGAAATAGAGCAGGTGATCGATGCCGCTCAACTGCTGCTCGATGACCTGCGTGACGGCGCTTTGCACGGTGTCGGCCGAGGCGCCGGGATAGATCACCTGAATGGAAATGGCAGGCGGGGCGATGGGCGGATACTGCGCGATGGGAAGCGTCGTGATGGCGAGTGCCCCCATCAGCATGACGACGATGGCAAGTACCCAGGCAAAGACCGGGCGGTCGATGAAGAAATTGACCATGGCCGGCGCCTACTTTGCGGAGCCCTGAGCGGTCGCAGAGCTCTGAGCGCTCGCGGGCCGCCGCTGTGCCGTCTTCTCCTCCGGCGGCCGGTACTCCTCGGGCACGACTTTGGCGCCGGGCTTCGCGGATTGAATCCCCTCGACGATGACGCGGTCCCCGGGCTTAAGCCCGGAAGTCACCAACCATTGATCGCCGACGGCGCGATCGGTCTCGATGGTCCGCAGCTCGACGATGTTGTTCGGGCCCACCACGAGTGCATAGGGCTCGCCCTTCTGATTGTGGCTGATGCCTTGCTGCGGCGCCAGCACGGCATCCTGACGCACGCCTTCCTGGATGACTTCACGCACGAACATGCCCGGCAGGAGTACACGCTCGGGATTGGGCATCAGCGCACGCAGCGTGACCGAGCCCGTGCCCTGATCGACCGTCACCTCGGAAAACTCCAGTGTGCCCGGGCGGCCGTAGTCGCTGCCATCTTCCAGCCGTACCCGCACCTGCGCCTTTCCTTCCTCGTTCTGCTTCAGCAGTCCCGCGGCCGCCTCCCTTTGCAAGCGCAGCAGGGTCGTGGCCGGTTGGGTCACGTCCACGTACACCGGGTCGAGTTGTTGGACGGTGGCGAGCATGGTGGCTTGATTGGCGGTTACCAGCGCCCCTTCCGTGATCAACGAGCGACCGATGCGGCCCGTGATTGGAGACAGCACTTTGGTGTAGATCAAATTGATGCGCGCCGTTTCCACCGCTGCCTGCGCCTGCAGGTGCGAGGCCACCGCATTGTCGTAATCCTGCTTGCTGACTGCATTCGCTTCAGCCAGCGGCTTGTAGCGTTCCGCGAGTGACCGGGCGGAAGCAGCCGCCGCGACGGCGCTGTCGTAACTCGCCTGGTAGGGCGCCGGGTCGATCTGGTAGAGCTGCTGTCCTGCCTTGACGTCGCCGCCCTCGACGAACAGCCGCTTCAGAATGATACCGTTGACCTGCGGTCGCACGTCGGCGGTACGGTAGCCTGCCACGCGTCCGGGAAGCTCGGTGGTGATCGGCACCGCCTGAGCTTGCACGGTGACGACCGTGACTTTCGGCGGTGGCGGGGCCGGCGGCGGGGGCTTGTGCCCACAGCCAGTGAGCACCGTGGCCAGGACGGCGAGGCGCAGCGCGCGCCTCGCGGCGCTGTGTCCGTTGCGTGCGCCCGGGAGTCGGGCGATTGCGTGTAATAAACAATGCAATCGTAGGCCTCTTAGCGTCCTGTAGAGAAAGCTGCCCGCAAATCCGCGAAACAGTGCGGTGATCCCGTCCAATTGTATGTAAGAAAAAGCCGCGAAAAAGCGGATTGGTGCAAGAACTATAGTTGTTCTCGCATCGTATCGCGAGTTCCTCAGGCTTGGTAGGTACGGATACAAGCTCTAGGCCGAACCGCCTCGATGTGCGACCGACATCATTTCCCAGGATGGCGGAACACGGAGCGGTCGTTGTGTGACTCTTGCTAGGAATTCATTACCCCTCCCATTGGGGGAGCACTTGCTGGACGCCTATTGTCACGTTTGCCCTTGTTAGTTAAACTTAGTCTAGTCCACACGGAGCCCGCGTTAATGAGCAAGGTAATTAACATCCACGAGGCGAAGACCCACCTCTCGCGCATCATCGATGAGGTCGCCGCAGGCGCCGAGGTCATCATCGCTAAGGCCGGCGAGCCCATGGCGCGCTTGAGCCCAATTGCAGCCAAGCCGCGGCGCAAGAAGCTGGGTTTGCTGAAGGGGAAAATTAAAGTACCGGATGATTTCAATACGCCGCTGGACGAGTTGATTGCGGACTTCGAGGGTCGCTGAGCATGCGGATATTGCTCGACACGCATCTGCTGCTCTGGTCTCTCTCCCAGCCGTCGAAGCTTTCTGCGTCGGTCCGCCGAAAGATCGATGCCGCGGAGGTGTATGCGAGCGCCGCCTCGATCTGGGAGATCAGCATCAAGTCGACACTCGGGAAACTCGATGCTAATCCCCGTGAGGTTCTCGATGGGATCGAGCCGGCGGGGTTTAGCCTCCTTGCGGTGTCCGGAGAGCACGCCGCGAGGGTCGCGGAATTACCGTTGCTGCACAAGGATCCATTTGACCGGATCCTGGTGGCGCAGGCATTGGTCGAACCTATGATCTTATTCACCAACGACGAGGCCCTGCGGGGATACGGATCGTTTGTTAATGTGGGCTGAAGTAGATCGGCGGGGGCATCCCTGAACCGACGCATGGCAGCATCACCGCGCCTATATGTACGCGCTCACGGCCCGCTCGCGTACGCGGTGATAGAGAGGGCTTGTGTCTTTGCGTTGGGCGGTACGCCGAGAAAGCGCGTCAGCAAGTCGCGGCAGCGCCTCCACCGAGAAATCTTGCTGGCGCACAATAAGCGAGAGCCCTAAATTTCAATCACGGGATCGATTATGGTTACCGCGCCGCCGGCGGCTTCGCTGGATTCGATCGACCGTCGGGACTTTGCGGCGACGCTCTCGCGATCACCCTCGCGAGTAAGGCACGACTGGCGGCACCGCGAAGCACCAAGTACCCACGCTCCCGAATAAAAGGGCGGCGGCGGCGGCGCCCGCCGCAAAGGTTAGGACGGCGGCAGACATTCGTAGCATACGAAGGCGAGTCGCGTCGCGAGTCTCCGGCGCTAATCCACGAATCGTGTCTGCCACGTCAATCATCAGCTGGGTGGTAGTTCCCGTCATCAGCGTTGTTGGCGGCGTGCTGCCCAAATGAATTCGGTGCGCCGCATTCTGCACGGCCATCGCAGACACGAGGATCGTCCCGGTCAAAATCGCTGGCCACGCGTCGCCGTTCGAGAATGGTCCCAGCCTGGTCACGAGCGCTGCGCCCACGACCAGGAGAAGCAGCTTGAGGGTCAACATCGTTTCGAGAACCGGCCAGTCGCGCCCCGGAAGGTTGAAACTGATGAGATCGTGTGATGATGATAATGATGCAGAACACCGGAAGCGCGAGCAGCTTGGCGACGATGCCTGAAGTCCCAAACACGAGTGCCGCGCCAATCGTGACGAAGTTTCCCGTCACGTGCGCAGTGAACAGGCCCTGAAGCGCGAGGTAGCCTGCCGTATCAACATACCCACCATTGAAGCTCAGAACCGTGGGAAGAGTGAGTTTCATGTCGTTCTACCATCCATAGATATAATCTGCACCAAACAGATCATAAGTCCTGGTAACGCGGCCGGACACCCCCGGCACCGTGAATCAGAGCATCGCAATAACGATCGAGCAGCAGCATTGCAAACGTCGCCGTCAAGATCGGAAAAGACGCGACAATCAGGAGCTTCGAGGCGAGCGCCGGGATCCACTATATGATGATTTCGATCCGACCCGAATATTCCCAGTGCGGCCGGTAACGCGCTCGGCTGTTTCTAGCTCGAAACCACCATGCGAATACCGGTGTGAGCACGATCACCAGAATGATGACGGCAAGCATGATGATGGTCGAATCGTAGAGAATGACCCGCTCCGCCTTGCCCACGGGGCCGTGCGGGGTCGAGCACACCCTCGTTACACGACGCCAGCAACATCGCGGCACTCATCGTCGAAATTGCTCGCAGCCACATTCGACTACACATAACGGGGAATTCTCCGGCGCTCATGACGCCGCAGCGTCACGCACTGTCCATGCCTTGCGCGGGCAGGGTGCCCAGCTCGGCGGTGCGTGACGCTGCGGCATCTCGTTCCCGTACACGGACGGAGGCAGCCTCTCCGCGGTCAGCATATTTCGCGCCGCATTGACGTCGCGATCATGGGTGGCACCGCACCCAGAACATATCCATGACCTTACACGTAACCCGTTGACGCCGGTAGGCCCGCTCAGGGACCCACAGGACGAACAGGTACGACTGGTGTAGTTTTCATTGACGATTCGAACGCTTCGACCGGCGTACTCGCCCTTATACTGAAGTTGCGTTTTCAGCTGACCCCAGCCACCGTCGAGCACGGACTTCGCCATCCGAGTCTTGACGAGCTTGAGGCTGCTGACATCGCCAATGACGATCTTGTGGTAGCGATTAACAATCATGCGGGAGAACTGATGCAATGCGTTGTGGCGGCGGCGCGAGGCCTTACGATGCCAGCGTTTTGCCTGTCGCTTATGTCCGCGGCGCTGCGCCTGCGCGATTTTGGCTTCAAGATTCCGATAGAACTCGCCCGCCTGGAGCCTGTCCCCATCGCTGGTGGTGGCGGTGACTTTAAGACCCAGATCGATCCCTACTTCAGCCGACATAGCCGTCGGTGTCTCATCGGGGGCCGACACCGGCAGGCATAGGTACCAGTCTCCCACGGCATCTTGCACAAAACAGCCCGATTGCCATTTTTTGATCTGGGCGAAGCGCTGACTCTCCGCTATCCGGATCACTTTGCCGCAAAAACGCAAATATCGGCCATGACGGCGAATGCTCGCGGCTTTAAAGGGAATCCAGCCCAGGGAGCGACGGGATCCCGAGCTCACCCGCCAGCGCAGTTTCGCCCTCCTAAACTGCCTGCGTCTGGTCGCGTACTCGGTGGCGATTCGCTGAATTGTATCGGCGCCAATGTGCTCGAAGTACTCGGTGGCACCGGCCGAGAGGTTACAGAGGTCAAAGCCCGTGAGCCATTTCGCCTTGCCAGCGAAAGGACGGGCTGCTTTGTAGCTGGTCGCATTGAAGAAGTTCCAGACCTGATTCGTCTCCACTGCCGCCGCGTTTAGCCACGGATAGGACCGCGAGCGTACCTTGAACTTCAGCGTGCGAATCGGCGCCTTGGCCGCGGCCTCTGCGGTGCAGTTTCGAGAACCGCTCATCGCACCGAAGATAGTCCTACGAGAAGCAAATGACCATGCGCAAATCTGCACAAAATGAGCAGCAATGAGAAAGCGGGAATGAGGCGCCATGAGCCGATCGTTGACCGCCGCAGCGCCTCTGCTTACGCAACCGCCGCAGCGGGGTCGCGACGTCCTGTCGCTCCGTGGAAACCCCACCCTCTTCCCAATCCCCCCAATGGAGGGCCTACCGGATGGGAAGTGTCTGATCCCTCCGGCGATGACGTTCATGCCGATATGAGACAATCCACGCTAGGGATTGGGGCAGGGACTGATTCAATGAGGCGTGACACGTCGCCATATTTCTACGATTCATTCACTCGACAACAGTGGGCGCGATTCGATGCGGGAAGCTACCGGCTCGCCCCGGCCGTGCTGACTTCGCTCAAGGGCGTGAATGAGCCAATGCCTGTATCGGAGGTGGAGGAGGTCATCGGACCTCTTTGCCGGCTGCTTGATGTTCAAATGCAGGCCAATGATGTTCGACCTTTCGTGATTGCAATCGCAGGTAGCGTAGCTGTTGGCAAGAGCACCTTCGCCAGGGTTCTGAGCGCCTTGCTGGCTCAGGCCGGCCGAACGGTGGAATTGGTCGCGACGGACGGCTTCTTGTGGCCAACCGCGATTCTCGAAAAGCGAAACCTAATGCGTCGTAAGGGATTTCCAGAGAGCTATGATCTCGAGAGAATGCTGATGTTTTTGGCGGAGCTAAAAGAAGGAAAGTCGGCGCTGCGGGTGCCTCTCTACTCCCATGAGTTATACGATATCGTCCCGGGACAATTTCAAACCATCAACCCGCCCCAGGTACTGATTCTCGAAGGGCTCAATGTCTTGCAGGGGTCATCGCGGGATGGTGCACCCGTGGCCGCAGACTACTTTGACTTCAGCGTCTACCTCGATGCGGATGAAAATGATGTGGAGCAATGGTACGTCGAGCGGTTCTCGGTGTTGCAGAAAACCGTATTCCAACGACCCACCTCCTATTTTCACCACTTCAAAGACTTGCGGCCAGCGGAAGTCAGAAAGACAGGGCAGGAAATCTGGCGGTCAATCAATCTGCCAAATCTACTCCAGAACATTCAGCCCACGCGAGAGCGCGCGTCCGTGATATTGCGCAAAGGTCAATCGCATGCAGTGAAAGAGGTGCTGTGGCGGCATTCCATCAGCACAGCACCACAGGTCGCCTAACGCCACAATAGAATGCAGGGCCGCCATAATAAGCAAAATCGTGACTTCCCCGGATGACGTAAGTCTATAAAAGAGCTCCGCAGCGATGGAATTCAACGTCTTGGCATTCGCGCCGCTTTTTTATCCAGGTTGCCCTTGCCGGCACGGTTTCCGTCTCTGCGGGAGCCCGACTTGCACTTGGCCGAACAGAAGATGTCGGCGGCCGGATCGATCCCGGTTTGCTGCTGCGTGCGCTCGATGCACTGGAGCGACATCAAGCCGGCATCACTTTCCATGCTCGGTCGAAGCGAGGGCTGCTTCGCCGTCGCGGAATCCAGCCTGCCGGAAATCATGACGGGGCTTGGGCCCGGCCGCCTGATCTACGCGGACAAAGCCTAGGACCCTTTCTTTCAGCGCCGAGCTTGCAACTGGGCGCGCGAGGTCGGCAGCCAGATTTGAGCGCGTGTGACCTTGTCGCCACTCCGACCGCGCCCGGGCTGCGCTATCGCGATGTAGAAATAGTCACGCTGGGAGCGGTCCGAGTCGGGCAGGAGTTTGACGTACAAGCGGGTCGATCGCCGTTCAGTCGGAAATGTCTGAATAGCCTTCGCTTGATGCATATAGTCGACACCCTCCCTTGCTGTCGCCGGCTCCGTCCACCACGCAAAGGAAGAACTCCCCTGCAATTGATTGCGGTGAACCCGGATCTCAACGAAGCGATGCCCCGAAATGACCTGATAACCGTCCACGGAGATCGTGAACGGAGGCGGCCTCCCTGACGGCAAGGCTTGAGCCCCGGTCGTCGACGCGCCATCCTTTACGTCCTCAGCCCGCGCGTCCGTGACAACCGCGTCAGCCGCGGACGCCACCTCGGGCGGCAGGGCTGGTTCGGGAGCTTGGGCCGCTGCGGATTCCGACGCCGTCCGGCTCGCCTGTGAATTGGGTATCTTCTGTGCAGAACTCTCTCGAAGCTGCGAGATGCATGCGCCGGTGATCAAAAGTGCGAGAAGGGCTGCAACGGCTCGTGGCTGCCACTCGGGCTTCGCGGCGCCGGCGGGTTTCAGCTCCTGCAGGGGCGTTGTCACACGATCCTCGCCAACGTCACACGTCAGCTTTTGAATCCACGTGCGAACACTCATTGACCGGCCGCCTCGATGCCAGGACAGACCCGCCTGTAGCGTCCGCCATTGTCGGCCGGTGACACCCGCGGGCCGGGTGGCCTGAACGCGAAAATCGCGGGCCGAGGTCGCGGGCCGACGAGCAAAGGGGTGCTCGCCGGTCAGCAACTCGTAACAGATGCAGGCCAGCGAATACAAATCGTCACGGCGATCGGCGGCGCGGCCCTCCAACAGCTCGCAGCTTGCATAAGCCGGCGTCAGGGACACCGGCGCGGAGTCGTGCTGCCCGGAATTCGACTGCGCGCAAACGACGGGTTGCGCAGCGCCGAAATCAAGGATCCGCAGCTCGCCTTCGCGGGTTACCAGGAGGTTGCGTGGCTTGAGGTCGCCATGCACGATGCCGCGCTCGTGCGCGTGCTCCAATCCAGCGCCCAGCTGCCTGATGATCTGCCACGCCTGGGGCCTCTGCATCGCTGCCGGATGCATGTGTTCAATCAAATCACTCAGCAGTTCACCGTCGAGGAGTTCCATCGTGAAAAAAACGACATCCTCGTCGCGGTCCAGCTCGAATATGTTGACGATATTGCGATGAGACAGCAGTTGGCCGCAATGCGGTTCGCGCCAGAGGTTCCCGATAATCTGTTCGGAGAAACCGCCGCCGGAGTGCAATACCTTCAGAGCAACGTACTGCTGGGCTTCCGGAAGCGAAGAGCGATACCGGTCGAGCGCTTTGAATACGGCGCCTTTACCGCCGGTTCCAAGTCTTTCCTGAATGACATAACGTTCCCTCAACACGCGACCGATCGAAATCGGGACTCGGGTATCGGGATCCCGTGACCGAGGGTGGTCCATATCGGGATGCAGATCCACCGTCTCGTGATTCGCGTCGGGCATCAGGGTAACCTGTCACTCGCTCCGGATCGGAAGCCACAATCGAAAGGTGCCTTGATCTGGGTCAAATGTATGTAAGAAAAAGCCGCGAAGAGCGGCTTGATGCAAAAATGCAACGCGGCTTCGTGGAACGCCGTGAAAGACGACACCGCATCGAGCGGTCGGCGAATACCGACTGCCCTACCTCACGAAGAGCCCTGCGCGCGGGCCGCCACACGGGCAAGACCATCCTTCTCGCGCGGAATATCGAACCGCCGCATGTAATCCGCAAACCGCACAGTGACCGCGCCCGCCTCCAGCCCCCATTGTTCGAGCGTATAGTCATTGCGCCCGCGCGCATTCTTGGGGTTGGCGCGCCGCCATCGTTCGACCGCCTCCGCCACCTCGTCCGATGATTCGATCCCCAAGCCCGTGAAAATCTCACGCAGCACGGAGACAGGATCGTCGAGCAGCGCATAGTAATCGACATGGACCACCCGACCGCCCGGTTCGCTGCGGTCGAATTCCATGATTCGATCGACGTGACGCTGGACGAAATGCATCATCTCACTCCCGACCTGCCTCGGATCCACCGCATTGCCGGTGCGAACACCGCGCAGGTTGAACGTCATCTTGGAGATCGAGGCGAGGGTCTGGATCGGATCGCGATGCGTCATCACGAAGCGCGCCTCCGGATGGACTTTGAGGATCTCATTCATCGCGATGACATGATTTGGATATTTGAGCGCCCAACGGCGCGTCGGCGACCGCCACTGCAGAAGCTGCAACTGGCGCTTGTGGATGTGGTAGGTTTCCACGAGATCCAATTCATCCATGATGTAATCGAAATAATCGGGCACCCGGAAAAGGTTTTGCAGCCCGGCGGCACCAAAACTCTGTTCCAGAAAGGCGTGGCATTCGTCCGATCCGCCCTCGTCGATAAGATGCAGCGCGTCGAAGCCCTCGAAGCTCGGACGATCGCGACGGCGCCTTTCAGCCCATTCGGCCTTGCGCCTCAGCGCCGATTCGTGGTCAAAACCGGGCGGCGGCGAAGGCATCAGCGATTCCCAGGTACGGATCAGGCGAAAGCGTGGGTCCTGGTCGAACAGATACTGCAAATAAGTCGTTCCTGATCGCGGCAGACCCAGGAGGAAGACCGGTGCTGCAATTGGCTCATCGGCGATTTCAGGATGGTCACGCAGCCATTTCAGGCCGTTCAGCCGGTTGACCGTGTCGCTGACGAGATGGCGCCGCGTCAGTGCGGCGCCTTCCACCGAAAGACCACCGTTGCGGTTTAGCGAATCGACCAGCCGTTCCAGATTGATGCGGACACTCGGGTCGGAATCGGAGATGCCGACACCATCCTCGGCTTGCGCGATGATGGCGGCCGCCTCCAGCATACGGTTCAAGCGCCCGCGGTTGCGGCGTTTGCTGCTTCGATGATCCAGGCGCCGGAATCCTTGGCCTGCTCGTAGATATCGAGATGGACGATCTTGTTCCGCTCGTTGAAGCGGTAGACTGCGATCACATTCTTGCGGATGAATTCGTTGCCCCGGTAGTGCCGTTCCTCGATCTCCTGGAATACCGTGTTGCCGACTTCCGAGATGTGGAACGCCGTCATCTCGAAACGCGTGCCGCCCGCAATCCAACTGGTGAGGAATTTCTTGTATTCAGACCAGTTGAACTCCTCGAGGTAGGCGCCGACGCGCTTCGAATTCATCGGGTTCGATGAATTCCGCCACCGGATCCCAGTCGGACGGCGAAGTGACGCCCGCCGCAATCACCTTTCCCTGTGCGGCGACAAAGTCGTATACGGCCCGGGTCAGGGGCCCGACCTGATCGAGGACACCCGTCGCAGTAGCCACCTGCATGGTCTTCTCCGTTTTCCGGCAGTACCAGGCACATGATACGACAAGGTCGAACTACTTTGCCTCTTCGAACGCGTTGCGGATCTTTGCGGTCCAGACCTTATACCGATGGTAGCTGTAGAGGTCCGCGGTGATGGCCGAATGCCGGGATCTCAAATCCTTTTGTGCCAGTGCTGCAGCAAACGAGACTGAATGAGCAGTGACTTTCTCACCGGGTCCGAGGGGCGTGCGGGCAATCTGCGGTTTCGCGTCATCCATGGTTGTGTGCCTTTTTTAACGTGTCGGTTCTGGTGGCGACGGGGTCTAGCGATACTCTGACAGGTGGGCACTCCCGGAGACCGCAAATATTCGGGCATCGCGAGGTGCTTCTCAGAGCACGTCACGCTAAGTCAAATTCACGGCGGAGCGCTCCCCGGGCAGGCGCCGCACCGCCCGATTTCCCCTCTTTTCCCTAGGCGTCGAATGGCAGTCCGACGTAATTCTCCGCCATGCTGGTGAGCGCCGCGGTCGATCCCGTCAGGTAGTCGAGCTCCGCCAATTGAAGACGACGTGCAAAGGGTTCGTGAGAGAAATTATGCGTGATCGAGGTGAACCACCAGGAAAAGCGCACGGCTTTCCACGCGCGCCGCAGGCATCGCTCGGAATAGCGATCGAGACCTTCGGTCGTGCCCGTTCGGTAATGGTCCACCAACGCCCCGCACAGCACGCGCACATCGGCGGCGGCCAGATTCAGCCCCTTGGCGCCGGTCGGGGGCACGATGTGGGCGGCGTCGCCCACCAGAAGCAATTTTCCGAAGCGCATGGGCTCGACCACGAAGCTGCGCAGCGGCGCGATGCTCTTTTCAATCGAAGGTCCGATGACGATGCTCCGGGCGACTTCACGAGGCAGCCGGGTGCGCAGTTCCTCCCAAAACCGTGCGTCTGGCCAGTCCTCCAATTTGTCGTCGAGTCCGCACTGCAGGTAATAGCGGCTGCGTGCCAGGGAGCGCATGCTGCACAGTGCAAATCCGCGCTCGTGGTTCGAATAAAGCAGCTCATGGCTGGCCGGCGGCACGTCGGCCAGTATTCCCAACCAGCCAAAGGGATACACCCGCTCGAAGGTCTGCATGGCATCCGAGGGAATGCTTTTGCGGCATATGCCGTGGTAACCGTCGCAGCCGGCGATGAAATCGCAGGCAATCTCCACGGGTCGACCCGCGTGCGTGCAGCGTACCATCGGGCGCGACCGGGCGAATCCGTCGATCGCGACATTGGTTGCTTCGAATAGGAGCTTGGCACCCGCGGCGATCCTGGCATCCATCAGATCCCTGGTGAGCTCCGCCTGCCCATAGACGGAAACAGCCGCGCCGGTAAGCGCACGCAAATCGACGCGCACGCTCCGATCCGCGAAGCCCAACGCAAAACCCTCGTGCACCAACCGGTCGTTCAGCATGCGCTGCCCCACCCCGGCCTTGAGCAGGAGATCTACCGTGCCTTGTTCCAGCACGCCCGCGCGAATACGCGCGGCGACATGCTCGCGACTTTGGCGTTCGAGCACGATTGTCTCGATGCCATCATTGTGCAGCAGCTGCGATAACAACAAGCCGGAAGGGCCGGCACCGACGATGACGACTTGGGTGCGAGTCATGTCCGCGGATCAGCAGCGCCGGCTTGAGCTCCTGGCATTGCTCTGGCTACCGGGCAAGCTGCTGGTCCAGCAAGTCCAAAGTGCGGTAGGCGTCAAGCACCTGTGCAACGCTGCCATTGGGCTCGCGGCGCTCGCGAATGGCGGCGAAGAATTCGCGGTCCTGAAGCTCGATGCCGTTCATGGACATATCCACTTTTGACACGTCGATTGCATTGTTCTTGCCGTCGAGCAGTTCATCGTAGCGCGCGATATACGTCCCGTTATCGCAAATATAACGAAAGAAAGTACCCAACGGCCCGTCGTTGTTGAAGGACAGCGACAAGGTGCAGATGGCGCCCGACCGCACTTTGAGGCCGATGCTCATATCCATCGCGATCCCCAAGGTCGGGTGCTTGGGCCCCTGCAGGGCGAAGCTCTGCGAAATTTTCCCGCCGGTTTGATAGGCAAACAGATCCACCGTGTGGCAGGCGTGATGCCACAATAAGTGATCGGTCCAGCTACGCGGTTTGCCGAGCGCGTTGATGTTCGTCCGACGAAAGAAATAGGTCTGCACGTCCATTTGCAGAATGTTGAGCTCGCCCGCAAGCACTCTTCTGTGGATCCATTGGTGGCTCGGATTGAAGCGCCGGGTATGCCCCGCCATCGCAACGAGGCCGGTCTCCCGTTGCACGCGCACGAGCCGCTCCGCACCTTCGAGCGAGTCGGCCATGGGGATTTCGATCATGACGTGCTTGCCGGCGCGCATGCATTGCTCGCCCTGCGCCGCGTGCAGCGGCGTCGGAGTCGTCAGGAGCACGGCCTCGAGCTCGGGCAGCGCCAGGCTCTCTGCCAGGTTCGCGGTCCAGTGGGGTATCTTCCACTGCTGCGCAACTTCCCGGGCTGCGTCGACATTCGAGCCCGCCAGCGAAATGACCTCGATATTCGGTATCTTTGCCATTGCCTCGAGATGCTTGATACCAAAGGCGCCGTGGCCGGCGAGACATACCTTCACGCAGCGCTCCTATTCTCGAGAATGACGAGTCCGGCGGCGGTGTTGGAGGCCGGGACGTGATAGTGGCGGTACACCTCGGTCACCTCATCGTCGAGCGCTCCTCGCATGACGTGCCACATCACCATTTCGATGCCTTCCGAGCCCCCCTCGCGCATGTATTCGGTATGCGTGATTTGCGCCAGGGCTGATGGGTTCCTGGTCAATCCATCGAGAAACGCGGTGTCGAATGGACGGTTGATGAATCCGGCCCGCTCGCCCTGCAACTGGTGCGACATTCCACCTGTGCCATAGATTACCACGCGCAGATCCGGCTCGAATTTCCCGACGGCGCGACGAATCGCCTGACCCAGTTTGAAGCAGCGGGCGCCGGTCGGTGGCGGATATTGCACGACGTTGACGCAAAGCGGAATCACCGGGAACGGCCACGCCGCGGGCTGCCCACAGGTGACCGACAGCGGCACCGTCAGCCCGTGGTCCACGGGCATCTGGTTTGCGATCGTCATATCGAACTCATCGAGGATCAATGTCTCCGCAAGATGCCAGGCGAGTTCCGAATGTCCTCGAACGATGGGCACCGGGCGCGGACCAAATCCCTCGTCGGCGATCGGAAACGCATCCGCAACGCCGATGAGGAAGGTGGGGATGATCTCCAGGGAAAATGCCGATGCATGATCGTTGTAAACGACGATGGCGACATCCGGTGCGAGCCCCGCCAACCACTCTCGCGCCGGTTCATAGCCCTTGAACAGCGGCTCCCAATAGGCGGTGCCTGTCATGCCGCGATCGATCGCAACGCCGATCGCCGGAACGTGCGAACAGCCGATGCCTGCAACGATTCTAGCCATGTTTGGTCCCGGCCACCGGCGAGTCCTTCGCCTCCTTGTAGCGATTGCCGTCGGGGCTGCGGCCCCCCGCCAGCATCATCTGCGCGTAGGCTTCCTTGGATATTCCCGACATCATGCCGGCGACATCTTGAAACGTGAGGCCGTCGCAAAAGGCGATTTTGATCGTGTAGTAGATATTTCCGCCCACCTTCAGCATTCCCAACCAGTCGCGTGTGAGCACGCAGCGGCGCTGCTCGGCCGTGAGCGGAAAACGATCGAGATAGGCCGCCTCGTTGTCCTTGAAGCTCTTGCGGTTCTCGGGTTTATTGAGCGACATGCAGAACATGTTCAAGGAATATCCGATGCGCCCGCGCGCGGCATCGTAGACATACGTGCCGGGAATGCTCTCGTAATCGCGAGGTTGCGTCATGTCACCTCCGCAGAGGCAGGCGCGGCACGGATCGGGTCGCGGGGTCTGATTTCCCGTCGCACGATGTCGCGTATCACATCGATCGCCTTTCTCATCAGGGGACTCTTCGGACGCTGCGCGGAGGTCGCAATGGAGAGCGGGATCTTGAGCACTGGAAGAATAATCGGTTTGACCAGCACCTCCTCCACCCACGGGGTCGAAGTGACGGCATTCATCGGCAGCACACCGAACCCGTGGCCTTGGCGTACTAGATCGATCACCGCTGGAATGCACTCGATCTCATGCGCGACGCGGATCTTACGGTCGACGCCTGCCAGCGCGTTCTCGACCGCCATGCGAATAGCGTGTGGTCGGCCCGGAATGATGAGCGGATAGTCGGCGAGCTGCGTCAGGGTCACGGATCTGCTGCGTCTGGATTTGGAGCCGGCGCCTGAGTCGAGCGGTGCAATCACAAATAACTGATCATCGAGGAGCGGCAGCACATCGACCGTGGCCGAGGCGCTCGCGTTGTACACCAGCGCGCAGTCCACACGCCCGAGGGCGAGCCATTCGAGAATGTATGCCGATAGGCCCTCAACCGTTGCAAGCGCGGCATTGGGCAGGCGCTTCTCGAAGGCCTTGACCAGGGGCACGGTCACGCTCGAGCCCAAACTCGGGGGCAACCCGAGCACGACGTGTCCTGAATCGCCGTTGCGCTGCTCCTCGAGTTCCTGCCGGGCGCGGCCGATTTGCGTCAGAATCCCGCGCGCATGTTCGAGCAGGCGCGCGCCCGCATCCGTGAGCACGACGCCGCGGCCGTTCCGTTCAAACAGGTTCTGCCCGAGTTCGACCTCCAATTGGCGGATCTGGCGGCTCAACGCCGGTTGTACCACCGAGAGGAACGTGGCGGCGCGGGTGAAGCTGCCGAGTTCCGCGACATGCCGGAAATATTCGAGTTGTTTCAGATCCACGGGGCAAGCTGCTATGTCGTTTTGCTATAACAGGTATATGGGTAATTGCTTGGTAGTATACGTGATAATTGATATTGCTCACCAGTCACGGATATCGGGCCACGCTTATGCAGCGATCCATCCCCTGTCTTTTCATGCGCGGTGGCACGTCGCGAGGGCCGTTTTTCCTGGAGACTGATCTGCCGGGGGAGATTGCGGAGCGCGACGCCGTGCTGCTCTCGGTGATGGGCTCGCCCGATGTGCGCCAGATCGATGGCCTGGGCGGCGCCGACCCTCTGACGAGCAAGGTCGGTATCGTCCGTGCGGGGCGTGAGCGCGGGGTGGATCTCGAGTTTCTGTTTGCGCAAGTCTCGGTCAAGGAATCGCGGGTGGATACCACACCGAACTGCGGCAACATGCTGGCGGCCGTGGCGCCGTTTGGGCTGGAGACGGGCCTGGTCAAACCCACCGGCGATGTCACGAGGTTGCGGGTGTTGACGCGCAATACCGGAACTCTCAGCGACATCGAAGTCCAGACTCCCGGCGGTCGGGTCGAATATGCAGGCGATGCACGCATCGACGGCGTACCGGGAACGGCCGCGCCCATCAACATCAGTTTCCTGGAGACGGCAGGCTCGGTCTGCGGCTCGCTGCTGCCCACCGGAAATCTCATCGACCGCTTCGACGGCGTCGAGGTCACTTGCATCGATAACGGCATGCCGGTGGTCATCATGGGCGCCGAGACGCTCGGGGTCAGTGGTTACGAAAGCCGTGAGGAACTCAACGCCAATGCGGAGCTCAAACAGAGAATCGAGTCGATTCGCCTTCAGGCGGGGCCCGCGATGAATTTGGGCGATGTAGCCGCCAAAGTCGTGCCCAAGATGTGCCTGGTCTCGAATCCCGCCGCCGCCGGCCATATCTGTACCCGGACCTTCATTCCCCACGATTGTCATGCGGCGGTTGGCGTCTTGGGCGCGGTGACCGTGGCGACCGCCGCGGTAATACCCGGGAGCATCGCGCATCGCCAGGCGCGGGTACCGGGTGGTCGTCGAAGACTCCTCTCGGTGGAACATCCCAGCGGCGAATTCAGCGTGGTGTTGACCATGAACCCGCAGAAGCCAACGGAGGTCCTGCGCGCCGCGCTGCTGCGCACTGCGCGGCTCCTCATGCGCGGCGAAGTATTCGTGCCAAAGATCGCACAGGAGATGCCATGATCGGCCAATCGGGAATTGCGGTTAAAAATGTCAGACGAGCGGATGCGAGAAGCGTCGCCCGGCTTGCGGAGTATGGAGTTGCCACGGTGCATGAAGCCATGGGACGCGTGGGCCTTCTCGCAACCTACATGCGTCCCATCTATGCGGGCGCCAAGGCCTGCGGCAGCGCCGTGACGATCTTTGCGCACCCGGGCGACAACTGGATGCTGCATGTCGCCGCGGAGATGCTGCAGGCGGGCGATATTGCCGTGCTCGGCGTGTCGTCCGACAACGAGCGACGGCATGTTCGGGGATCTCCTGGCCACCTCTTTTCGCTCGCGTGGCGCCGTGGGCCTGGTGATCGATGCGGGGTGCCGCGACACGGCGGACCTCGGGCAGAGGGGATTTCCGGTGTGGTCGAAGGCGGTGAGCGCCAAAGGCACGGTGAAGGCAACCGTCGGGTCCGTCAACACACCCATCATTTGCGCCGGTGCGCTGGTGCACCCGGGAGATGTGGTGCTCGCAGACGATGACGGCGTGGTGGTCGTACCGAAGGCCCGGGCCGCCGACGTTGCCGGCGGCAGCGCGCCGTGAAGCCAAAGAAGCGGAGACTCGGGAGCGTCTCGCATCGGGAGAGCTGGGCCTCGACGTGTATGGCATGCGCGAGCCGCTTGCGAAGGCTGGGCTACGTATTTTGCCGACGAATCGGCTCTTGACCCGGAGTCCCGCAATTGAACGCCCGGCCGAAGAATCCGCTCAAGAGCTGCCTGCCCCCCGATCCCAGCCCGGTCAAGCCCGTTCTTCGTGCTGCCCGCCGGCGCCTGCGATGCGCACTGCCATGTCTTCGGACCTGCCGCCAAATTTCCTTACGCCGCGGACCGCAGCTATACGCCACCCGACGCACCGGTCGAGAGCCTGCGACGGCTGCATGCTCACCTGGGAATTTCGCGTGCCGTCATCGTGCACGCCAGCTGCCACGGCACCGACATGGCGGTGACGCTGGATGCCATCGCCTCGAGCGACGGGGCGTATCGAGGGGTGGCGTGCGTCGACGATGCCGTGACCGACCGCGAATTGCAGCGCCTGCACGCCGGCGGGATTCGCGGCATCCGCTTCAATTTCGTCAAACACCTGGGCGGGGTGCCCGATCTCGACGTGTTTTACCGGTTGCTCGCACGGATCAAGCCCCTGGGCTGGCACATCGTGCTGCACTTCGACGCCGAGGACATCTTGACCCAGCAAGAGCTCCTGGGACGTATCGATGTGCCCTTCATCATCGATCACATGGGTCGCGTCAAGGCAGCCGAGGGTCTCGAACAGCCCCCGTTCCAGCTGCTGCTGGACTCTATCGCCGCAATCCCCTGGCCTGGATCAAGGTGTGCGGCGCGGAGCGCGTGTCGATCGGCAAGCGGCCGTTTCGCGATGCGGTGCCCTTCGCGCGGGCGCTGATCGCGTCGATGCCGGGCGCATCCTGTGGGGTACCGATTGGCCGCACCCCAACATCACGAAAGACATGCCCAATGACGGCGAACTCGTCGATCTGATCGGCGATATTTGTCCGGATCCTGCCCTGCGAAAGCGCATTCTCGTGGACAATCCCACACGCATGTATTGGAGATGACCGCAAGCACATGATCATCGACTGCCACGGCCATTACACGACGGCGCCCGGCGCGCTGCAGACATTTCGCGAAGCACAAATAGCGGGGCTGAAGCCAGCACCTCGATGTGCCCTCGAGCGCGCAGACCGACATCAGCGACGATGAGATTCGCGACAGCCTGGAGAATGCGCAGTTGAAGCTGCAGCGGGCGCGCGGGACCGACCTGACGATTTTCTCTCCGCGCGCCTCCGCCATGGCGCATCACATCGGCAACGAGACCACCAGCCGGCGCTGGAGCGAAGCCTGCAACGATCTCATCCACCGCGTCTGTACTCTGTATCCGGAGTAATTTCGTCGGCGTCTGCCAATTGCCGCAGTCGCCCGGGCGGCACCCGGCAATAGCGCCGCCGAACTCGAACGCTGCGTCAAGGAGCTCGGATTCATCGGCTGCAATCTGAACCCGGATCCGTCCGGCGGCCATTGGACATCACCGCCGCTCACCGACCGACACTGGTATCCGCTGTACGAGAAAATGGTGGAACTCGATGTGCCGGCGATGGTGCACGTGAGTTCCTCCTGCAACCCGAACTTCCATGCCACCGGCGCGCATTACATCAATGCCGACACCACCGCATTCATGCAGTTCCTGACGAGCGATCTGTTCGCGATTTTCCGACGTTGCGCTTCATCATTCCGCACGGCGGCGGCGCCGTGCCCTATCATTGGGGCCGGTACCGCGGGCTGGCGCAGGACTTGAAAAGGCCGTTGCTCGGCGAGTACGTGCTCAAGAACGTCTACTTCGACACCTGCGTCTATCATTTGCCGGGCATCGAATTGCTGCTCAAGGTGATTCCGGTCGACAATATTCTCTTCGGCTCGGAAATGGTGGGTGCGGTGCGCGGCATCGATCCGCACACCGGGCAGTACTACGATGACACCAAGCGCTACCTCGACGCGTTGCCGCTGAGTGCTGCGGATCGCTACACGATATTCGAGGGAAATGCGCGCAAGGTGTTTCCGCGACTTGACGTGAAGCTCAGACGCCCACGCTCTCAGTGATCGAGCCATCCCGGTCAACTCGATCCGGCACGACGCGTATCCCAGGCAAGCCACAGCGCGCAGATGCTTCCCGCGAGCACGATCGGTACGAGATCCATCAACAACTGCGATGGCGCATGCCCGGCGGATTTCAGGATCCCTCCCAACTTGGGTCCCACGATCGAGCCAATGCGCCCCACGGCCACGGCCGCACCCACGCCGACTCCCCGAATGGTAGTCGGATACAGCACCGGCGCCACCACATAGAAGAAAGCCTGAGCGGCGATCACCGACCCCCCCAGCAAAAATACCAGCAAGGTCACCCTGCCCACCTCGGCCGGCGCCTTGGCAAGCGCCACGAGCAGAATCGGTATGGCGATAAAAGTGACGGCGATCCCCGCGCTGCGCAGGCGTCCCCCCAGAAGATGGCCCATCAGAAGCGCAGCGAGCGCACCACCGATATTGAAGCCGATTTGCGCATCGGCCGCCTCGATGCGCGTCAGACCGTCATTCACCAATAGCGTGGGCAACCAGCTGAGCAACAGATAGAGCAATAACAGCCCAAAGAAAAAGCTCAGCCATAACAAAACGGTGCGCAGCGCCCGTCCCTTGGCGAATAGAGCTGCAAAGTCACCCCGCTTCGGCAACCCGACTTCCGGGTGAGCGCCAGCGGCCGCCGCACGGTTCACCTGACGGAATGCGACCGATTCTTGCAGACCGTAGGCCATCAGAGGCACGAGCGCGAGCGGAATGACGCCACCGACAATGAAGATCAATCGCCACTGAGGCGCGGCAATCATCAGACTGACGAGACTCGAGAGCGCGCCGCCCAAGGGGGCTGCCGCATACACCATCGCGACGCTCGCGCTCTGTTGCTTGCCGCTGCTGCATTCGGAGACCAGCGCAATCAGCATCGGCAACGCGCCGCCGAGACCGAGGCCGGTCAACAGACGCGCCCAACTGAGCGATTGCACATCCCAAGCAAGAGTCGTCAACAAGGAGAAGAGGCCGAAGAGCCCGACTGAGGTCACCAACACCCTCTTGCGGCCGATGCTGTCGGCAAGACGTCCGCCGATCAGGGCGCCGAAAAACAAGCCGAACGTGCTGGCGCTGAAGAACGTGCCGAACTCACCCGGGGTCGGTGTAAATTGCAGGCCGATTCCGCCCGCGGCGACCCCGGCCGCTTGCAGGTCGATTCCCTCGCATAGCGCAGCTAACACACAAAATAGGATGGTACTGCGCATCGTCGCGCATCATCCCTGGTCTGCAAGCCCCAGAACCGCTATCGCGTTGTCCTTGAGGATCAGATCGTGCACTTCGGGCTTGAAACCCGCCTCGCGGAAGTCCTTGATCCAGCGGTCGGGCGTGATCAGCGGGAAGTCCGAGCCAAACAGCATCTTGCGCTTCAACTGGGTGTTCGCGTACTGCACCAGCTGCGGAGGAAAGTACTTCGGCGACCAACCGGAGAGGTCGATGTAGACATTGGGTTTGTGCAGGCACACCGACAGAGCCTCGTCCTGCCACGGCCACGAGGGGTGCGCGATGATGATCTTCATGTCCGCAAAATCCGCCGCGACGTCATCGAGGTGAATGGGATTCGAGTACTTGAGGCGCATGCCGCCGCCGCCGGGCATGCCGGTGCCGATGCCTGAATGGCCGCTGTGGAATATGGCCGGCAGTTTGTGTTCGGCAATGACTTCGTACAGCCCATACGCCATGCGATCGTTCGGAAAGAACCCTTGCACCGTCGGATGGAACTTGAAGCCCTTGATCACGCCTTCCTTGATCAAGCGGCGGGCCTCGCGCACGCCCATCTTGCCCTTGTGCGGATCGATGCTGGCGAACGCGACCATGATGTCGCTGTTCTCGCTCGCCGCATCGCACACCTCCTCGTTCGGAATGCGCTTCGCGCCGAGTTCGTGCTCGGAGTCCACGGTGAACATCACCAGGCCGATCTTGCGTTCGCGGTAATAGGCGACCGTCTCGGCAATGGTGGGGCGCTTGCCCGCCTTGAAGTATTTCGACGCGGCCTCCTCGAACACCTGCCACACCTCGTCCACCGGCTGGCGGCAGGAGACCTCGGCGTGGGTATGCACGTCGATCGCGATCAAATCATTCACTTTCATCGTCGTTCCCCTGTCAACGGCGTTGCCGCACCGGGAGTTCGAATGTACTGGTGTAATCTAAACCCTGCAAACCCTCTGAGGAGAGCGATTGATGCGAAACTCCACGAGACGCGTCGTCACAGGCCACGACGCGCGCGGAAGATCCGTCGTGCTTAGCGATGGTCCGCCGCCCCAGCATCACCCGATGCACGGCTTGGGCGTGGGTGCCGACTTCCATGAAATGTGGAACGATGCCGATACGATTCCTGAACTCTCGTTGGTTGAAGCCAAGGAACCGAACGAGCGCCCGTTCACGATCATGCCGGTGGCGGGCCACCTGCTGCGGATCCTGGACGTCTATCCGCTCAAGGCCGGTGGCAGGCGAACCGAGATGCATAGGACGCGGACGCTCGACTATGTGGTCCTCGTCGAGGGCGAACTCGTCCTGATTCTCGACGATGGTGAGGTGATCCTGAAGCCGGGGGACGTGGTGGTGCAGCGGGGGACGGACCACGCCTGGGAGAATCGCTCGGACACGATTGCCCGCGCGGCATTCTTTCACATCGATGCACGCTTCAGCGAACAGCTGCTGGCGAGGCTTCCGAAACCACTGGTGCTCACCCGATGATCGGGCGGCATTTCAACCTTCAATGGCGCGCCGAATCCCAGCGGCTGAGCGTAGTTCCCTCGGCGGCCAACCGCGCGAGCAACGGCGCGGGCTGCCAGTGCATGGGACCGAAGATGTCGCGGTATTTCGAGATACCGTCGTGGACGGTCTTCAGGCCGATGGTGTCGGCGTAGAACAGCGGGCCGCCGCGGTAGCGCGGAAATCCATAGCCCGCGCACCAGACGACGTCGACGTCGCTGGCGCGCATCGCCACGCCCTCCTCCAGGATGCGGATGCCCTCGTTGATGAGGGGATAGAGGCAGCGTTCCACGATTTCCGCCTCGCTGTGGACGCGCTGCGGAACTCCGAGCCGCTCGGCGGTGCTGCGCAGGATGTCGAGGGCCTGCGGATCGTCATGGCGGGTGCGGTCGCCGGGCCGATATTGGTAGTAGCCCTTGCCGCTCTTCTGGCCGAGACGGCCTGCGGCGTGCAGCGCGAAGTCCGCTTGATAATAGGTGGGATCGGGCGGGTATCGCTCGGCGTTCGCCCGGTGCACGTTCACGCCGACATCGATCCCCGCCATGTCGAACACCGCGAGGATGCCCATCGCCATGCCCCAGGCTTCGAGCGCGCCATCGACTTGGCGCGGCGTCGCGCCCTCCAGCACCATGCGCTGGGCTTCACGCGCGTAGCCCTCCATCATTCGATTGCCGATGAAGCCGTAGCAGACTCGCGCCAGCACCGGCGTCTTGCGCAGCGTCTTGGCCAGATCGAGGGCCGTGCGGATGACGGCCGGCGTCGGTCCGATCGGTGCGCACCACCTCGAGCAGCGGCATCACGTTCGCCGGCGCGAAGAAATGCAGTCCCAGGACATCCTGCGGTCGCCGCGTGGCCGACGCGATGTCGTCGATGTCCAGGGTCGAAGTATTCGTCGCGAGCACGGCGCCGGGCTTGGCCACTTCATCGAGCGTCCCGAAGATCCTGCGTTTCGAGATCGCAGGTTCTCGAACACGGCCTCGATGACAACATCGGCTTGCGCGAGATCGTCGTAATCGAGCGTGCCGCGGATCAGCGCCATGCGCCGCTCTTCTCTCCGCCGGCGTCAGCCGGCCGCGCTTCACCATCGAGTCGTAGGTGCGCGCCGATGGCCTTGAGACCGCGATCGAGCGCCGCCTGACTCGCATCGAGTATCGTCACCGGCAGTCCGGCGTTCGCAAAGCAGATGGCGATGCCGCCGCCCATGGTGCCCGCCCCGATCACCGCGCCGCTCGCGATCGCGCGGGAGCCTCGCGTTCGCCGCGAGCCCCGGTACCTTGCGCGTGTCTCGCTCCGCGAAGAAGACGTGCACCAGCGCCTTCGACTCGACCGTGGCCTTGGCCTGATTGGCGAGTTCCGTCTCATGCAGCAGCCCCTCCTCGAAGGGCAGCGTCGCGGCCGCGGCAACGGCCTCGATGGCGGTGAGCGCCGCCTGCCGATTCGGGTACTGCCTCCTCGCCCGGCTGCGGAGCCGTTCGATGATTGCCGGCGTCGCCGTTGCGGCGTCGACGCCGCGCGCGCTGGTGCGACGCGGGCCGGCCCCCTCGCGCAGCAGCGCTTTCGCGAAGTCGACGCTCGCCGGCGCGCACGTCGCCCTCGATCTCGGCGTCGATGAAACCCAGCGAGATGCCTGCGGCAACATCCACCGGAGTCGCCGCCAAAATCAACTCGAGTGTCTTCTCCACCCCGATCAACCTCGGCATGCGCTGCGTTCCGCCGGCGCCGGGTATGACCCCCAAGGTCACCTCCGGCAGTCCGAAGCGTGTGCCGGGCGCCGCCACTCGATAGTGACAGGCGAGCGCGATCTCGAGACCTCCTCCCATCACCACGCCGTGCATGCCTGCCACGACGGACATCGGCAGATCTTCCAACTGCCTGAACAGATCGCGACACTCGGCCTCTTTCGGCGGTCCCGAGAATTCACTGATATCGGCCCCGGAGAAGAAGGTACGGCCTTCGCACAGCAACACCACCGCCCGGATGTCCGTCCGCGCACGGATGCCGGCGATGGCTGCGAACAGCCCGGCGCGCACGGCGGCGTTGATCGTGTTCACGGGCGGGTTGTCGACGCTGATGACCGCCACATCGGCGTCCACGCTCGTCGTCACGACATCGGTACTCATGCACTGCGCTGCCGGGATTGCGGGCGGCCGGGCAGCCGGATTAGACGATCGAGCAGCGCGAGCAACTGCTGTCGTCCCTCCTTGCCGATTTGCGCAATGACTCTGGCCTCGTGCACGGATTGAAGTTCAGCTGCGCGCTGCAAGTTGCGCGCGGCCTCGCGGCGTGAGGCCGAGCGAGTAGGTGCGCCCGTCGGTGTCGGACTTCCGGCGACGCACCAGGCCGCGCTTTTCCAAGTCGGCGATGAGCGCGACGAAATTCGCCTTCTGAATGCCGAGCGCTGCCGAGACGCCGGATTGGCTGGCGCCCGGGTTATTGTCGATCATCAGCAGCACGGCGAATTGAGCGGGCCGCAGGTCGAGTTCGGCCAGCGTATGATTGAAGTCCGCAAAAATCACCCCTTGCGCCCGCCGCAATGCGTAGCCAACGTAGCCGCTGAGAGGCGTCATTCGCGAATGGTGCCGCGCCGACGCGCGAAAAACTCGACGCAGAGTGACATCGGAATGGCCGCTTCGAGCAGCGCGCACGCTCCCGGCATGCGGAATTGCCGTCCCATATTATTGATTAATAAGCTGATTTCGACACACCGCCCGAACGCGGACTCTGCAGTTTGCCTTATAGCACGTATAAGCCGAAAGAATTGGTTTCGCGAATTGATTGTTACGTATAACTAACTCCACAAGAAGTGTAGGTTTGAATGCACAACAGGATTGATTCCCGCTTTTGAACGGGGGGAGATTACATGGCACAACATCGAGTCGTTCTCGACGATTGGCCTGGATCCGCGCCGCAAGCTCGCTTACTGGAATGACCTTGCGAGCGAGAGCTTCTCGCCGCTGGTCTCGGAACCCCAAGGACATCCGCGTATTCAACGGTTCCATCGTGCGCGGTTCGATCGGCGACATGAGCACTCGCGGAGGTCTATTCCGACGCGCAGATCGTTCGCGGCACACCCGCTCGCACGTGGCGCGCACCAAGGATGCGATGTTCTTTTTGCACCTGCAGCTCGAGGGCGAGAGCGTCAGCCGCCAGGACGGACGCGAGTCGCTGTTGCGCGAAGGGGACTTCACGCTCTGCGACAGCACGCGCCGCTATGAAATGATATTCACCGGCGCGAACCGTATGCTGGTTCTCGGCATTCCGAACACCACGCTGCGGCGCCAGATCGGCTGTCCCGAGTGTCTCGCCGCCATCCCATGTCGGGCGGTCGCGGCGCCAGCGGGCTTTGTCGCAGTTGCTGCGCAAGTACTGGAGCGAGTACCACCAAGGGCTCGACGAGCAGACCGGCGGGCGCGTCGCGGTGGCCATCCTCGATCTCATCGGTGCCGCCTACGCGGATATGCCGCAGGCGCTGGCCGACCGGTCCTCGTTGGGCACGGCGCACCGCATCCGCATCATCAACTACATCGAAGCGCACTTGAACGATCCGGATCTGACGCCGACACGCATCGCCGAGGCGTGCAAGATGACCGCCCGCTATCTGCATCATCTGTTCTCGGATCAGGACGAGACCGTGGCGCGCTACATCCTGCGTCGCCGGCTCGAGGCATGCTCGCGCGCGCTGCAAGTCCGGAGCCGCAGCGGGGCCGCACCGTCACCGCGATCGCCTTCGACTACGGATTCAACAGCCCGACTCACTTCGGCCGGGTATTCCGCGCCAAGTACAACGTGACTCCGCGCGAATATCGCCGCGAGAAGGCAGGCATCGCTGAACCGGCTGATCGGCCGCCGTGGGCATCGGCGGTTCGCTCAGGGCGGTTGCTTGCCGAGCGCCGCCGCCGTGTCGGCGGCGTGCTTGTCCTCGTTGGCGCGGTGAATGATATAGGCGCGGATTTTCCCCAGATCCTGCGGGGTGATTTCATCTTTGAACGCCACCATGCCATGGTCCGAGCGGCTGCCCTGGCGCACGATCGAATCCATCGCACCCGGCATCGGCGATGAAGGCCGAGTAGCGCAGGTCCGGCAATACGCCCGATCCGGTCGCATTATCGCCGTGGCAGGTGGAACAGTACGTCTGATACAGCGCCTTGCCCGCTTTGTACCGCCGCGGGCGGCGGTATCGGGCGGCGGATCGAGAACCGCGGGGACCGCCGTTGCTAGCGGCGGCAGCGCGGCGCTTCCGCCGAGCTTGAAGACCAGCACCCGAGGCAGGTTCGAGGCCACGTGCGATATCAGCGCAAGCTCGCCCGCGGCGAGACCAAAGGCGCCGCCCCCACCCGACTTCGACCGCCACGTATTGCTCGCCGTCGACTTCGTAAGCAATGGGCGCGGCCAGCACGCCCGCCTGGGTCTCGGCTGACCAGAGCCGCTCGCCGGTGTCGGCGCGATAGGCCGACGAATTCGCCCATTCCGGTGCCCTGGAACACGAGATTGCCCGCGGTTGACACAACTCCACCATTCCAAGGATGTCCGAGTTCGACGCGCCAAACCTCCTTGCGGGCAACAGGATCCCAAGCCGCGAAATGACCCTTGAGACCGCTCTCGATCTGCGCCTTGATCTTGGGATCCTCAGGCAGGCTCCCGGAGTTGAATTCATCCCCGGTATTCCAAGCCAGTTCGTGGTGTCGGCGAATTCGCGTCGGGAAAGAACGGGAAAGCCAGCTCAGTGACAGGCACATACACGAGACGGGTCACCGGGCTCCACGACATCGGCTGCCAACTATGCGCGCCGCCCGGTCCCGGCATGGACAGAAACGGCTTTCCGCTCTCAGCGTAGCGCGCGCCCGGCACCTCGACGGGGCGGCCGCTCTTCAAGTCCACGCTTTTGGCCCAGGTGGTGACCGTGATGGGATCCGCTGAAAGCAGCGCTCCGGTGGCGCGGTCGAGCACGTAGAAAAATCCGTTCTTCGGCGCCTGCATCAGCACCGCGCGCCTCACTCCGCCGATGTCGAGATCGGCCAGAATCATGGGCGAGCACGCATCGAAGTCCCACTCATCGCCCGGCGTCGTCTGGTAGTGCCATGCGTACTCGCCGCTATCCGCCTTCAACGCGACGATCGACGACAGGTAGAGCGCATCGCCATGCATCTTGCCGCGGTTCCACGTTCCGTTGCCGACTCCGATATAGACGAGATCGAGCCTGGGATCGTAGACGATGGAGTCCCACACCGGGCCGCCGCCGCCGTGAATCCACCACTCCCCCGTCCAAGTCCCTGCCGCCTTCTCGAGCGCCGCCGACTCGAACGGCTTCGCGGGATCGCCGGGCACGGTGTAGAACCGCCAGAGTTGCCTGCCGCTTTCCGCGTCGTATGCCGTGACATAGCCCCGAATGCCGATCTCACCGCCGCCGTTGCCGATCAGCACCATCCCCTTGATGAGGCGCGGCGCACCGGTGATCGTGTATCGCCCGCCGTTCGGAACCGTCTTCACTTCCCACACGTACTTGGCCGGTCGCTGCGTCCAGCGCGACCAGCCGACCATCGAGCGTCCCCAGGTAGATGCGGCCCTTCCACGCGGCAACACCGCGATTGACCACATCGCAGCAGGCGTTGTTCGCCGCCGAACCCGGGACCGCGGGATCGTAGATCCACAGCGTGGCGCCGGTCTTGGCATCGAGGGCAAACACCTTGCTCCACGCGCTCGTCACGTACATGACTCCGTCGATCACCAACGGTGTCGATTCCTGGCCGCGGTGCGCGGTGTTGAGATCGTAGGACCAAGCGAGGCCGAGCTGCTTCACATTGCCCGCGTTGATTTTCTGCAACGGGCTGAAGTGCTGCTCGTCGTAGGTACGTCCCGGACTCATCCAATTGCCCGGCTCGGCGTCCGCCGCGACGAGGCGCGCCGCGTCGACCGCAGCAGGGTGCGCACGGGCGAGCCCCGAGTTGGGGATGGGCGCTGACGGCGGCGCTTGGCCGCAAGCCGCCAAACCAATGCCCAACGCACACAGCGCGGTCCGCCGCAGACTCCTACTCACGTGCGTCTTCGGGACATCATCATGCCGACGGACTTGACCTCTGGTACCCGCATGAAGCGCCCTGCACCTGGGGAAGGCTCGATCAAAAAAGAGCTTCGATTCGATCAAGAGCGAACCTCCGGGAACGGCGCAATCGGTGCTTGAAAGCGCAGCCCGTCTGCGGGCAGCGCGTTCTGTTAAAATCCCTACCTTTCCCGGCAGTGTTCCGCATGCAGTTCCATCGTTTCGATCTCAACCTGTTGATTGCGCTCGACGTGCTGCTGCGGGAGAAGAACATCACACGGGCGGCCGAGAAGGTGTTCGTGACACAGCCCGCGATGAGCGCGGCACTGCACCGTCTGCGGGAATATTTCAACGATCAGTTGCTGGTGCGCGTCGGCCGCGACATGGAGCTCTCTCCGCGCGGGCAATCCCTGGTCGAGCCGGTGCGCGAAGCGCTGCTTCTGATCCAGGCGACTCTGGGCACTCAACCGAGCTTCAGCGCCGCCACCACGCAGCGCGTGTTCACCTTGATCGTGTCGGAAGAGGCGGTACCGGGCTTGCTGCCGGCGATTCTAGAACGGGTCTCGAGCGAGGCCCCCGGCATTCGCATCAACGTCCAACTCGTGTCCCATACGGCGCTGACCCGCCTGGAGTATGGCGAGGTCGACATGTGCTTGAGCCTGGACTGCCTCGGTCTGTTCGAGGTGCGCGCTTACCCCGAGACCCTGCGCACCGTGCCGCTTCGCCCGGTGCGCTGGATCTGCGCCGTCGACCGCGATCACCCAACCGTCCGGGACGGCATCACCGCCGAGCAATACTTCTCCCTGCCGCATGTCTTTGGACGTCCCAGCGGGTATACCACCTCGGCGGAGGAACTGGTGCGCCGGATCCTCGACATCGATCTGCGCGTACACATCGCCTTGCCGAGCTTGCTGCACCTGCCCCTGGTGCTGCGCGGCACTCGCTTGGTCGCCACCCTGCCCGAGCGCGTGGCACAGATGTTCGCCGCGACGTTGCCGATCAAGACCTTTCCGCTGCCCTTCGAGGCGCCGCCGATGCGCGAGATCCTCCTGTGGCACCGGCGCAACGACTCGGATCCCGCGCACACCTGGCTGCGCGATCTCATTGTGAGACTTACGCAGACCATGGAGTGAGCTCAGCGGCTCAGTTGCCAGGTTTGGCGCCGACGCCATACTCGATCTTGGCGTTGCGGGTCGCTTGAAACTCCTCGAGCGACTGCCCGCGCATCGCGGCGTACACATGCAGATTCGACACGCCCACCACCGCCGCCAGCTTCTCGAGCACGAAGAACATGACGCCATAGTGAATGAGCTTGCGCCAGTCGAGACGGCGCACGAGATCTGCTTCCTCCGCGGTCAATCCGTGCGCCGCCATCAGCGCGTCGGCATTCGCGCGGAACGCCTCGCGGTGTTCCGGAATGATCAAGTCATGCAGGAACCGGTTGAGCCGGTAGGCTTTGGCGCTTCGCTCCAGCGTATAGGGATATGTGCCGGCGAGGCGCTCCACCCCCTCGAGCTGCAGGTCGCGGAATGGCGCGATGGGCGGATATTCCCCGTCATTCTCGTAAATCGCCGTGGCGATGGCCGTCATGGACGGGAGGTAGTAGGTGCGGTGCAGCCTGCGGATTTGATCGGTCAGGGCGCCGCGCATGATCAGCCACATGATGACCTCCGCGCCTTCGAAACCGCCGCGTTCGGCATATTCGGCATGAGTCAGCTTCGTCAACGCCTCCGGGTCGGTCTCGAGCAGATCGAGAAACTGATGGTCCCATTCCGGATTGTTGAACCCGCAGCGCTCCCCATGAACCTGATGCGACAGGCCTCCGGTCGCGACGATCGCCACGTTGAGGTCCGAGGGTAGGCGCGGATCGCGCGACCCAGCGCGCCCCCCAGCCGATAGCAGCGCCGGGCCGTCGGAAGCGGAAACTGCAGCACGCCGACTTGGAGCGGCAGAACCTCCACGGCCAGCGGCCGTCGGGATCGGCAAGCATCGACAGCGGCGAGAAGCAGCCGTGATCGAGGGGCTTGCCGCGAAAGAACGAAATATCGAATTCCTCGGCAAACAGGCTGGTTGCGATGGAGCGTGCGAGCTCCGGCGCGCCCGGCAACGGCGGCACATTGCGCGCGCCGCCTCCCTCATCGGCCGGCCGGTACAGATCATCGACCCCGAGCGCAAATGGCGAGTAGTGATCGAAGAAGAACGAGGTCACGTGGTCGTTGTAGATAGTGAGCAGAACATCCGCGCGCTTCTCGGCAAGCCAGGCGCGAATCGGCTCGTAGGCATCGAAGATCGGCTTCCAGATCGGATCGTTCTCGAGGCGCCGATCCTTGGCGAACCCGATCGTCGGGGTGTGCGATGTTGCGATTGCGCCGATGATCTTGGCCATGATCGCGTTCCTTATCGCACTCCGCACACGCGGGCGAGGTATGTTAACCGGCACCGGGCGGGGCGGCACCTGGATCTCGCGGATGGCCCGAGTCCGGCACGATGCACTCAACCGCGTGGAAGCGGAAGTAGACTCTCGAAGGAAGCCAGGATCGGATCCTCCGGTGCTACAGTCGACCGCACGGACGGTCGCCACACTTAATCAGGGGGATCAGATGAGCGTGCAGGCACTTAACGCCGAACGGCAGATCTGGGTCTACACACAGATGCTGCGCATCCGCGAGTTCGAAGAGCGCGTGAAGCGCACGTTCACCGAGCATCCCGGCGTGATCCGCGGTCATACGCACCTCGCCGATGGCGCCGAGGCGTCCATCGTCGGCTCGCTGTGCCACTTCCGCGCCGGTGATGCGGCGCTCGCCACCTATCGCTGCCACGGATATCCGCTCGTTCTCGGCAGCGATCCGAAGGCCATGATGGCCGAGATTTACGGTCGCGTGGACGGCCTGTGCAAGGGCCTCGGCGGCTCGATGCATCTCACCGACGTCAAGCGCGGTTTCCTCGGCACCTCGGGTATCGTGGGCGCGGGCATTCCTCACGCGGCGGGCGCTGCCTGGGCGGCGCAGATCCGCAAGAAAGCCGAAGTCGTGTACTGCTTCTTCGGCGACGGCGCCTCGAAACAGGGTGCATTCCACGAGACGCTCAACATTGCCTCCCTGTGGAAGCTGCCGGTGATCTTCGTGATGGAGAACAACGGCTACAACGTCGTGACGACCTCCGAGCAGGAGGACGCCAATGCCGCGAACGGCGAGCCGCTCGCCGTCAAAGCCAAGGCCTACTCGATGCCGGGCGTCACGGTCGATGGCGCCGATCCATTGGCCGTGCATGCCGCCGTCGGCGCGGCGGTCGAGCGAGCGCGCGCCGGTGCCGGCCCGACGCTGATCGAATCGAAGGTCTACCGGCTGTCCGCACACGGCAACATCATCGCTCCGCCCGGCGTGCCGCTCCATTATCCGGAGCACGAGGCGATCACGGTGTTCGGCAAGCGCGAGGAGTACGAGGCGGCACTGCGCGGCGACCCGGTGCCGCGCTTTCGCGCCGCCCTGATCAAAGGCGGCGTACTGAGCGCCGCCAAGGCCGACGAGCTGTCGCACAAGTCGCGCAAGGAAATGGAGGCGGCGGTGAGCCTTCGCCGTCAAGAGCCCCTTCCCCAAGCTCGAGTCCGCACTCGACAACGTCTACGCCTGAGCCGGAGCAACACCCATGGCACAGCTTCCCTTTATCGCCGCCATCGATGCCGGCATTCATCAGGAAATGCGGCGCGACCCGAGCGTCCTGTACTTTGGCCAGAACATGGCGACCACCGAGAACCACGAGTTCGTCGCCGCCTACGGGCACGACCGCGTCCGCGTCACGCCGATTTCCGAGACCGCAGAGATCGGCATCGCCATCGGCGCGGCAATGGCGGGCCTGCGCCCCGTGGTCGAGCTCTACATGGCGGAGTTCATGCTCGTCGCCATGGATCAGGTCGTCAACGAAGCGCCGCGTTTCCGCTATATGTCGGGCGGACAAGTGAAAGTGCCGCTCGTGCTCAAGGCGGGTTTCGGCTTCGCCTGCGGCTGGGCCGGCCAGCACACCGGGTCGCTGACCGCGCTGTTCATGGGAGTCCCGGGTCTCAAGGTCGTCGTGCCCTCGACCGCGGCTGATGCGAAGGGACTGATGGCCACGGCAATCCGCGATGACAATCCAGTGGTCTTCCTGCATCACTATCTGCTCACGCTCGAACCGGGCGAGGTGCCGGACGGTGAGCACCTGGTGCCGTTCGGCAAGGCCGAGATTCGCCGCCCGGGCGGCGACGTCACCATTGTTGCGACCGGCTGGATGGTGCCGCGCTCGCTGGCCGCGGCCAAGAAACTCGCCGAAGAAGGAATTCAGGCAGAAGTGATCGACCCGCGCACGGTTGCGCCGCTCGACCTGGAAACCATCCTCAAATCGGTCGCCAAGACCGGGCGTCTGGTGCTCGTCGATCAGGCGCCGCGCCACGCGACGGTGGCCGGCATCATTGCGGGCGATGTCGCCGAGCATGGATTCTCGTCGCTCAAAGCACCGATCGTGCAAGTCACCGCGCGCGACGCGACGGTGCCCTACAGCGAACCGCTCGAGGCCTATGTGATTCCCGACGAGGAGCGAATCATCGCCGCGGTCCGCAAGGTACTTCAGCGGCCGGCGCTGAAACTCGCAGCCGGCTCGAACTACCCCAGCGCCAGTCGCGGCCCTCGAGTATCGCGATCAGTCGCGCGAGGAACTGCGAGGCGAGACGGCCGTCGGCGACGCGATGATCGACGGTCAGCGTGAGATCCGACAGCGGGCGCACGACGATGGCTCCTTCTCTCGCCACGACACAATCGCGCCGGCGGCCGACGGCGAGTATCGCCGATTGTGGTGGATTGATGATCGCCGTGAAGCGATCCGGCCCTTCGGCGCCCAGATTCGAGATGCTGAACGTGGCGCCCTCGGTCTCCTCGCGCTTCAATCGGCCCTTGAAGCCGCGCTCGACGCAGTCCTCCCGGCGGCGCGCAATCTCCGCGAGGCCCAGGTGCTCGACATCGTGAATCACCGGCACCAACAGGCCGTCGTCGACCGCAACCACGAGACCGATATGCGCGCCGCTCGCCGCTACGATGCGGGCGTCGGCCGAATCCGGGTCGCCGGAGAACGTGGCGTTCAACGCCGGGAACTCGATCAGCGACCGCGCGACGGCCTGCAATCAGAAAATCATTGAGAGATAGCTTCGGCGACGCCATCCGGCAGTCTCGCGGAGAACTCACCGCGCAAGGCCTCGAACTTCGTCCAGTCGACCGAGCGGGCGACCGTGAACTGCGGAATGGTGGCGTTGCTCAGGGTCATGGCGCGCGCCAGCGCGCGGCGCATCGGAGAAAGAGACGGCGCTCGCAGGCTTGGTCAAGCCCGGTGCGCGCGACGGCTCGAGCGTCGATCGCTCGTTGCACATCGTCGAGCTGAACGCGCCCGCCCGGTCCGGTGCCGGCTAATCCCGCCAAGATCGATGCCGTGTTCGGCGGCGAGTTTGCGGGCGACGGGAGTGCTTCGGACGCGCTCCGCGCGCGCGCGCCGCCGTGGTACCCGCACCCTGCGCCTCGGCAGACTCGATCCAGGCGACCTGATCGCCGACACCCGCCGCGGCTGTCGGCCTGCACCAGGATCTCGCCAACCGCCCGGTTGCCGCCGCCTCGATTTCAACAACCGACTTTTCGGTTTCGACTTCGAGCAGCGGCTCGCCCGCAACCACGCTGTCGCCGACGTTCTTCAGCCAGCGGACGACCTTGACCTCCTCCATGACCAGACCGACTTTCGGAATTTCCTGCGCAACCAGGGTCACTTAACCGCTCCCATGTCTCGTGCGGCGAGACCCATCCTCTCGCGCACCGCGCGCACAATATCCGCGCTCCCCGGGAGCAACGCGCGCTCCAGCTCCGGAGCGAAGGGAATCGGCGCAAAGCCGCAGCCCACGCGCAGCACCGGAGCGTCGAGTTCGTCGAAGAGTTCCGCACCGATGCGCGCTGCGATCTCCGCGCCCACGCCGCCGTTGAGCACCGCCTCATGCGCAATCAGCGCCCGATGGGTCTTCGACACGGACGCCGCAATCGTCGCCATGTCGAGCGGCAGCAGCGTCCGCAGGTCGATGACTTCCGCCGAGATGCCGGCGTCCGCCAGCTTCTGCGCCGCTTCCAGCGCGGTTTGCACCATCGCCGAATAGGCGATCACGGTGACATCCGTGCCCGGCCTCGCGACCCGCGCCCTGCCGATCGGCGGCAACTCGGCGCCCTCCGCCAATTCCTCTTTCATCGTGTACAGCCGCTTGTGCTCGATGAACAGCACCGGTTCGCCGAGCCGGATCGCGCTTTTCAGCAGGCCATAGGCCTCGGCGGGCGTCGAAGGCGCGACCACGATGAGCCCCGGCACGTGGATGAACCAGGCCTCGAGGCTCTGCGAGTGTTGCGCGGCGGCTCCGCCCGCGGCACCCGCCTGCGTGCGCACCACCAGCGGCACCGCGAGCTGGCCGCCCGACATGTAGCGATACTTCGCGGTCTGGTTCACCAGGCAATCCATCGACAGCGTGGCGAAATCGATGAACATGATTTCGAGCACGGGCTTCAGGCCGCACAGCGCGGCGCCGGTGGCGAGGCCGGTGATGGCCGCTTCGCTGATGGGCGTGTTGCGCACGCGCGCTGCTCCGTGTTTCTGCGCGAGACCCCGGGTAACGCCGAACGCGCCGCCGGCCGCGACGTCCTCGCCCAGCAGATATACCGCAGGGTCGCGCGCCAATTCCTCGTCGAGCGCGCGGCGCAGGATCTCGATGAACGTGTGCTGCATCGAAGTGTCAGCCCGGAATCGCGGCGAGCGCCGGCGCGCGGTACACGAATTCAAGCACGGTGCTCGCGATCGGGCCGCGGCGCCGCCGAGCGCGCGCTCCACGCGCCTCGAGCACCTCGGTCTTGCGGGCTGCTCGCCGATGGCGTCGAGCTCTTCCGGGTCGACCCCGCGCTCGACGAGCTAGCGCTTCAGGCGCTCGATGGGGCATTTCTCGCGAATCTCCGCGAGTTCCTCCTTTGATCGATACTGCTGCGAGTCGCCGACGTAGTGCCCCGCCATGCGAAAAGTCATGCACTCGAGCAGATAGGGACCGTCGCCGCCGGCGCAGGGCGTCGATCGCAACGTCGCGCGGCCGCAAACACCGCCGGCAGATCGTTGCCGTCGATGGTCTGCGTGGCGATGCCATAGGGCGCGGCGAAACTGCTCACGTGCTTGACGTTGGAGTGCTCCTCGCGGCTCGTGAATTCGGCGTAGCCATTGTTCTCGCAGACGAACAACACCGGCAGGCGCCACAGCGCGGCGAGATTCAGCGTCTCGTGAAACGCGCCGGCGCCCGTCGCCCCATCGCCGAAAAATACCACGCTGATGTTTTGTCGGCCCTGCGCCTGCGCGGCCCACGCGGCGCCCGCGGCGAGCGCAAGATTGCCGGCCACGACACCGGTCGCGCCCAGCACGCCGTTCGCGGCATCGACCAGGTGCATCGATCCGCCGCGGCCGCCGCACAGGCCGGTCTCGCCGGCCCAGAATCTCGGCGAAAGTCGCCTCCATGTCGCTGCCCTTGGCGAGCACATGGCCATGCCCGCGATGACTGGTGAACAGCACGTCCTCGCGCCTCGAGCTGCGTGCAGACACCGACGGCGACGGCTTCCTGTCCGGTGGACAGGTGCGGAAATCCGGGAATCTCGCCCGCGGCCGCGAGCCGCTGCACGTGGCCTTCGAACAGACGTATGCGCCAGAGCGCGCCGTACATCTCCTTCCAGTCGGCCAGAGTTGGTTCGGTCACGAGCTCTCATGGCCTGACGCGCCGCGGTCACCACCCGCTGGGTCTTGGCAAATGCCTCGGTCGCCGCGGTTTTAAGATCCCACTTCCTGATGTATTCGTTCAGGACCTCGACGCCGATCGGTCCATCATAGCCGACCGACCAGAGGGCCTGCAGGAACGCCGCAATGTCGAACTCTCCATCGCCGGGCAACAGGCGCTTGTTGACCACGGAATCCTGGAACTTCAACGGCACGGCGAGCGTGCCGTCGTTGATCTCGACGCCGATCAAGTCGCGCGGCGTCGAGTTTGCGCACGATCTCGTCGGGGTCGATGCCGATGCGCTGCAAGTGCAGATTGTCGAGCATGATGCCGCCATTGGCCGCGCCCGATCCGCGGGTGATCGCCAGCACCTGATCGAGCGAGGGCGCGCGCGAAAATTGCGCCGGCAGCATTTCGAACAGGACATTGGTGCCACGTTCGGCGGCTTGACGGCACAGCGGAGCAAACGCCTCCGTCATCTGCGCAACGTCGGCGCAATCATTGCCCAAGGTCGGCAACCTTGATATGCCGGGCGCGCAAGACTTCGGCCGCCTCCAGCAAGCAGCGTGCGGATTTCATCCGATGCGGCCTTGCGTGCGTCGGTGCAATACCAATCGAGCAGCCACTCGACTTCGACGTTGACGATGCCATTGGCGTCCAGGATGTGCTTCATGTCCTGGAAGCTGTATTTCTTGCGGATCTCGAGGATATCCGCGTGCCAAAATCCCATGCCGGTGAATCCGGCTGCTGCCGCGATCTCCACGCGCGTCCGGAAGTCGTGCAGGCAGCGTTGATCGCCGAGCGGATCTGCGCCGACCGCGAGGGTCCAGAAGGACCCGATGATTTCAAGTGGCTTTGTCATGGCGTCGTTCGCATCAATTGGGAGACTGGATGATACCTTCACGGCGGCGTCTTAGCCCGCAGGCTCACTGATTCCCATGGTCAGCGATAGTGCCACGAGGCTCCATGCCAATGCGCCGGCAATCGCCCAGCTGAAGGAACAATGCCGAAGCGATATTGCCGATCGTCGCAATTCGCACTGAGCAGTGCGACCAGCAGCCACTGGTAGCGGCCCATGGAAGCCGACATGCGTTTCCCGCGGCCAGCGGCTCAGTGGCGGATGGTGCACAGTGCGCCGCCGTCCACTGACCAGGCCGCGCCATTGACGAAGCTGGCCGCGGGCGACAGCAGAAACGCCACCGTCTCGGCCACTTCGCGCGGCTGACCGATGCGCTCCTGCGGCGCGACCTTGCCCAAGGTGCGCTTGCCGAGCTCGATGTCGCCGTTGAACAGGGTCTTGATCATGGCTTCCAGCAGCGGTGTTTCAATGACGCCCGGCATCACCGCGTTCACGCGCACGCCGCGGGCGCCGACGTCGGCGGCGGCGGTGCGCGTGAGCCCGATCACCCCGTGCTTGGTGGCGTTGTAGGCGCAGGCTCCGGCAAGCCCGCGTTCACTGGCGATCGAGCCGGTGTTGACCACCGCACCCGCCGCCCTGGCGCAGCATCACCGGAATCACATGCCGCATGCCCAAAAAGATGCTGCGCAGGTTCACGGCCATCAGCCGATCGAATTCGGCCTCCTCATAGCTCTCGATGGACGCCACCTTGCCTTCCGTGCCGGCGTTGTTGAACAGCCCGTCGATGCGGCCGAAGGCCTTGCAGGCTGCGGCGACATAACCCTGCACCGCATCGGAGCGGCTGACGTCCGCATGAAAGATCTCGACCTGCGTGCCGAATTCCGCGACGGCGGCGCGGCGCTGCTCGAGCCCGTCGCGATTGATGTCGACCAACAGAATATCGGCGCCCCTCGCCGCCAGCACGCAGGCCGTCGCATGGCCGATGCTGCCCGCGCCGCCGGTAACGATGATCTTCATGCCCGCAAGGTCTTTCATTGCAATTCTCCCCAGTATGAGATCCGCCGCCCGCTCGGCCAGCGCATTGACGGGAATATTGCTGTTGCCCGCGATCACCGTGGGGATGACCGAGGCGTCCACCACACGCAGAGCATCGATGCCTCTAACCCGCAGCGATCGCGTCCACCACCTCGCCCATGCGGCAGGTGCCGCAAGCGTGGTGCACCGTGACCAGACGATCTGCGGATGTGCGCCTCGATCTCGCGCGCGCTCGCGCACCTCGCGGCCCGGCGAAATCTCCCGGCCGGCGAGCGGCGCGAATGACGGCGCCGCCAGAATCGAACGCGCGACCTCGAAGCCCCGCACCAGCACCTCGATGTCGCCGCGGGTCGGCGAGAAAATTGAAATCGATCGCCGGTTTGTCGTGCGGGTCGCTGCTCGCTCAGCGTGACGCTGCCGCGGCTGGCGGGCCGCAGGTTCACGAAAATGATGCCATAGCCATGGCCGCGCGGCAGCCAGTGGCCGCTGGCATTGCGATGCGCCGGCATGAAGATGATCTGCAGATCGGGGCGATCGAGCTTCCGGCCTCGAACGCATGAAACCATTGGCCTCGAACACATTGCTGGCGAGCGGGCCGGAGCGAAGCAGCAGGTATTGCGCGGCTATCAGCGCAGCTGCGCGGCACGGTGCGCCACGACAGGCCATAGGATTCGGTATTGGCCGTGCGCACGGCAATCGATGCGGCCGGATGATCATGCAGATTTTTGCCGACCGCAGGCAGATCGAGCAGCGGCGCGATGCCCAGGGATTGCAAGCGCAGCGGCATCGCCGACGCCCGAGAGCTGCAGCAGCTGCGGTGAACCGTAGGCGCCGCAGGCGACGATGACTTCGCGGCGGGCCTGCACGATGCTGCGCGCGCCGCCCCGCTCGATCTCCACGCCCGTTGCGCGCCGCCCGTCGAACAACACGCGGGTGACCAGCGCGCCGGTCACGATCTTGAGATTCGGCCGGTGTCGCACGGGATTGAGATACGCCGTCACGCCGGACTCGCGCCGCCCGTTGCGGATCGCCGCCTGCCGCGGGCCGAATCCTTCCGGATCGCCGCCGTTGAAATCGGCACAGCGCGGCAGGCCGAGCGAATCGGCGGCCGCGAGGAAGCGGCGGACCAGGGGATTGGGTCTTGGGATATCGATGACATTGACCGGACCGCCGCGCGCACGCTGCGGCGTGTGCGCGGCCTCGTAGTTCTCCAGTCGCTGGAAATAGGGCAGCAGATCGGCGTAACGCCAGCCGGGCTGCTGCCATTCATCGTATTCGCGCGGATGGCCGCGAAAATACACCATGCCGTTGATCGACGAACAACCGCCGAGCACACGGCCGCGCGGCACCGGCAGCACGCGGTTATCGACGTGACGCTGCGGCACCGTCTGATAGCCCCAAGACTGGCGCGGATTGCCGATGGCTTTCGCCACCATCGCCGGCACACGGATCGCCGGATCGTCATCCGGCGGGCCCGCTTCGATCAGCGCGACGGTGACCCCGCCTCGGCCGACAGCCGGTTGGCCAGCACGCAGCCGGCGGTGCCGGCGCCGGCGATCACGTAATCGAAGACCTCGCTCAGCGGCCGCGGTCACATCGCGGTCGGCGTCACGCTCCGCCGCCGAACAGGGTCGCGACGTAGTGACTGTCCATGTACTCGCGAATGGCAAAGATCTTGCCATCGCGCACGTCGATGCTCCAGGCGTAGCGATTGCTGTACGGTCCGACCGTCGCGCAGCGTCCCCGATGCCGCGCGATTCGCACATCACGGTGTCGCCGCTCGACACCATGCGATCGACCGTGGTCTTCGGATCGCCGGGTACAAACAAGCCGCGCACCGGCGCCAGAAACTCATCGACGATCTTGTCGCGCGGCCCATGAACGCCGGCCCCCGGCACGCCCTCGACCATCGGCCGCCAGGTGGCATCGCGGATGCAGCGTCGCGCGGATGGCCTCGAGATCGCCGCTGCTCAAGATGCGGAAGAAATCGAGCACCAGCTGCTCCTGCGGTGTGCGCGCGGTCACCATGTGTTACCCCTGCTTCGCCTGATCGACCTCGGCAAACGCCTCGCGCGCGATGCGCGTGCTGTCGATGCCGGCCGGGCACGCCGCAATAAACGGCCACCTGCAGCAGCACCTCGCGGATCTCCTCGCGCGTCACCCCATTGTTGAGTGCCGCCTTGACGTGCAGTTTCAGCTCATGCGGTCGATTCAGCGCGCTGATCATCGCGATGTTGATGAGACTGCGATCGCGCAGCGCGAGCCCCGGCCGTGTCCACACATAGCCCCAGCAGTACTCGGTCGAGAGCTCCTGCATCGGCATGCTGAACTCGTCGGCGCCGGCCATCGAACGTTCCACATAGTCGGCGCCCAGCACCTGCTTGCGCAGCTTCAAGCCCTTCGTCGAATCGATCCTGTCCCACGGCCTTACTCCTCTTTGCTGCCGATCTGGCAGCCCGCCCAGTTTTCTACGACCCTCACCAGATCGGTGCAATCCGCCGCTGCACCATGGAGCTGGTGGGTAATGGATAACATCTGCCGCACGGCCGCGCCGACCACCATCGGCACGCCCAGTGCCTCGGCTTCATCGAGGCACAGCCGCACATCCTTGAACGACAGTGCATTGGAAAATCCGAAATCGAATCTGCGATTCAGCACATGCTTCGGGATCTTGTCCTGGGTCGCGCTGTTGCGCCCCGACGAGGCGTTGAGCACGTCGAGCATCGCGGCCGGATCGACACCGGCCTTCACGCCCATCGCCAGCGCCTCGGCGGCAATGGCGAGCGATGCCGCCGACATCAGATTGTTGGCGAGCTTGACCGTCTGGCCGAGGCCCGGCTTCTCGCCCAGCCGAGTAGACCTTGCCCAGCACCTCGAGGAGCGGACGCACCCGTTCCATGGCCGCCGCGGGACCGGAGGCCATGATCGCGAGTTTGCCGGCGGCCGCGCCCTTCACGCCCCCGGACACCGGCGCATCGATCGCGGCGATTCCGCGCGGCGCGAGCAGCGCCGCAATCGCCTGCGCCGCGGCGGGGCCCGAGGTGGACAGGTCGACGAATACCTTGACCGCGGGCGAGTCGGCGATCAGCCGCGCAGTCTCGCGCGCATCGGCGGGACCGGGCACGCTGGCCATGGCCACAGGGCTAGCAGCCGCAGCCTCCGCCGCGGAGCGTGCGACCCTTGCGCCCAGCGCCGCCGCCGGCGCCATGGCCGAGGCCAGCGGATCGTAAATCGTGAGCTCGTGCCCGGCCGCGATGAGCCGCGCCACCATACCCGAACCCATGCGACCCACGCCGATGAAGGCAATCTTTTCGCCCACGCAGCCCCCTGTATCAGCCCCGCAGCGTCGAGTCTAGCAGCCGGCGGCATCAGCTGCGCGGTTCGAGATCCACGCGCACCGCATTGGCAAGGCCGGCGCGCGCCGCTGGATAGCGCGCCAGCACCAGCGGATCGTGACCCGGAATGACATGCTGCGGCGAACTGGCCAGCGACTCGATGGTCGCGAAGGCATCGAGGTAGGCCGCGACATTGTCGACAATGGGAAACGGCCGCCGCTCGAGCCAATTGGCGTAAAAATGCGCCGCGTCCGAGGCCAGCACCACCCAGCCGCGCTGCGTGTGCACGCGCACGACCTGCAGGCCGCGCGTATGGCCGCCGATGCGGTGGAGCGTGATGCCCGGCGCGAGCTCGGCGGATCCGTCGTGATACACTACCCGCCCGGCAAACAGCTTGCCGACCATCGCCTGCACATCGCGCGCCTCATACGGCGCAGCGCATGAGGGCGTGGCACATCGCGCTGCCGGTGCAGAAAGCCATCTCCTCGGTCTGCAAGTGGTAACGGGCGCGCGGAAAGAGCTCGTGATTGCCCGAGTGATCGTAGTGCATGTGGCTGATGATGACATCGGTCACCCGCTCCGGATCGACCCCCACGGCCGCAAGCCCCGCCGCGACGGGCTGCACCAGCTGCCGGCCGCGCGCGGCGCCCATCTCCGCATCGAATCCGGTATCGAGCACAAAGCAAACACCGGGACCCTGAATGCGTCCAGACATAGTAGTCGAGCGGCATCGGGACCGTCGTGCTCGTCGCCGCCGATGAAATTGTGGCTGGCGGTGCGCTCCAGATGGGCATAGCGGACCGCGCAGATTTCATAATTCGGAAGCCATGGCGCTATGCTCGCGGGATCCGCCGCAACAAGCAACTCCGAGAATGAACACAACCATGACGACCGCCGACATCGTTGCCGTGGGGTCGGGCCACAACGGCCTGGTGGCCGCCGCCTATCTGGCGGCGGCCGGCAAGAAGGTGCTGGTGCTCGAGCGCAATGCCTGGTTCGGCGGCGGCGTGGTGTCGCGCGAACTCACGCTGCCGGGCTTCCGCCACGACCAGCATTCCATGAGCCACATCTTCATCCAGGCCAATCCGCTGCTGAAGAACGACGAGCTGGGGCTGAAGTCGCGCTACGGACTCGAGTACATCTTCCCGGAAGTGCCGATGATGTCGGTGTTCGAGGATGGCAGCACGCTCAAACTGTACCGCGATCGCGAGCAAGTCGGCGGCCGAGATCGCGAAGTTCTCGAGGCGCGATGCCGAAGCTTTTCGCCGGGTGTCGCTGCAGGCCGCCGCCTGGCTGCCGATGATCGCATCCTCGCTGTACGCGCCGCCCGCTCCGGTGGGCGCCACCCATGCCATGTTCGATCAGAGCCGCGAGGGTCGCGAGCTGTGGCGCGTCATGCAGATGAGCAGTCACGATCTGCTCTGCGAGCTGTTCGAGCACGAGCAGGTGCGCATGCATTTCGCGCGCGTGGCCGGCGAGAACCTGGTGTCTCCCGATGAAAAGGCCACCGCCCTCGGCGTCTACGTGTTCCTCGGGCTTTCTCGAAGGCTGCGGTTTCGGTGTGGCGCGCGGCGGCGCGGGCAGGTTGACCGATGCCCTCATCGCCTGCATCCGCGACCACGGCGGCGAAGTCATCGCCAATGCCGATGTGGCGCGCATCAAGGTCGCCAACGGCCGCGCCACCGGTGTCGAGACGGTCGATGGCCGCAGCTTTACGGCGCAAGGACGCCGTCATCGGCGCCATTCATCCGCACCTGCTCGGCAGCATGATCGACGGCATGGATGCGCGCGCGCGCGCGGCTGCAGAGGCCACGCACATCACCGCCGCGGCCTGCATCACGGTGCATGCCGCGCTCGGCGAGCCGCTGAAGTTCCGCACCCGCGATCCGGTCGATGCGGTCATGGTCGAGATGCTGCCGGACGAGCTACGAAACGCTGCGGCGCGACTTCGACGAGCTGCGCTACGGTCGGTTCATGCCTTACCCGCTGCTGGGCTGGGCTCGCTGTCGCAGTTCGACCCGAGCCGCGTGCCGGCCGGGCAAGGCCATTCTGCATTTGTGGGATTACGTGCCGTACCTGCGCCCGGACGGCCGCAGCTGGGATGAGGCCAAGCAGGACTATGCGCGATCGCATGCTCGACCACCTGTCGAAGTTCGTCGCGAACATTCCGGGCTGTGTGCTGCAGGCCCACATCGACAGTCCGGTCGACATGGAGCGCACTTCGCCGAGCTTCCGGCGCGGCGACCTGCACGGCATCGCCACCGCCACCTATCAGAGCGGCGCGCATCGCCCCACGCCGGAACTCGGCCAGTACACGGTGCCCGGCCTCGAGCGCTTCTATCTGGTGGGCCCGTTCCAGCATCCCGGCGGCGGCGTGTTCGGCGCGGGCCGCGCCACGGCGATGAAGATGTTCGAAGCGCTCGGCATGGACTTCGAGAAGCGAGGGCGCGTCAAGTGAAACTGCACTCCACGCGACGGCAGCGAACTCATGACCGTGACCGCGCTCGAGCGCGACGGCAATTCCCTGCTCATCAAGGGCAAGGTGTTCGGCACCATGCCGATGAACGCGCGCCTCGAGCTCCGGAGGCCGCGCGCGCGGCGCTGAAACTGCTGACGCCGCGGCTCATTCTTTTTTCTGCTGACGCTGCCGTTCCGCAGGGGCTGAGAGCCCCGCCGCACGCGGCATCCGTGACCAGCGACGCCCAGTTCGACTACGTCATCGTCGGTGCGGGAACGGCCGGATGTGTGCTCGCCGCGCGCCTGTCGGAGGACCGCCACACCCGAGTCTGCCTGATCGAAGCCGGCGGCCCGGCACGCCATCCCTTCATCCACGTGCCGGCGTTGGTGGGCGCGGCGATCGCGCATCGCGGTCTGACCTGGGGGCTGCACACCGAACCGCAGACGGCGCTCAACGACCGCCGGCTGCCGCTGCCGCGCGGCAAGGTGATCGGCGGTTCCGGCTCCATCAACGGCATGGCCTATCACCGCGGCCACCCGAAGGATTACGACGACTGGGCGGCCGCCGGCAACTCGGGCTGGAGCTGGCAGGAGGTACTGCCTTACTTTCGATTGTCGGAAAACAATGCCGACCGGCGCGACAGCTCGCGTCCACGGCGTCGACGGACCCATCCACGTCACTTTCATTCCGAATCCCAATCGCCTGAATCAGGCGTTTCTCGATGCCTTTGCGGCGCTCGGCGCATATCGGCACTGCGATGATTTCACCGGACTCGATCCGGAAGGGTATCGGACTTCGCCAGGGCACGATTCATCGCGGCCGGTCGGGATTCCTCCGCGCGACGCCATGTTGATGCCGGCCCTGCCGCGCCCGAATCTCACCGTGCTCACGCGGACCGCCGTCACCGGCATTCGCATCGAGGCGGGCCGCGCCACCGGCGTGGATGTGTCGGCCGCCGCTGGACAGCGCCGGGATGCTCGGCTTCACGCGAGGTCCTGCTGTGCGCCGGCGCGGTTCACTCGCCCCAGCTGCTGATGCTGTCGGGTGTCGGTCCGGCACGGCATATCGAATCGCTGGGCATCAGCGTCAAGGCCGACCTCGCCGGCGTCGGTGCGAACTATCACGACCACCCGGCTGTGCCGATCGCGCTCGAGATGCGCGATACGACATCCTACGGATTGTCGTGGCGCACGCTGCCGCGCGCGCTGTGGAACCTCGCCGAATATGCTGCCGCCCGGCGCGGCCCGCTGGCGAGCAACGTGTTCGAGTCGACCGCCTTCATTCGCAGCGGCGCGGGCGCCGATCGCCCGGATATCCAGATCGCATTTCAGCCGGCGCGCCGCAACCCGCATGCATTCCCGCTGCCGCTCGGCCATGGGTTCGCCATTCAGCGTGGTGAATCTCTACCCGCGCAGCCGCGGAGAGGTGCGGCTCGCGAGCAGCGACCCGCGTGTCGCACCCCGCGTGAATCCGAATATTCTGGCCGATCCCGAGGACAGTGCGCCGCTGCTGCGCGGCCTGCGATCTTGCCCGGCGGCTCTGCGATACGCCGGCTTTTGCGCCCTACGAGGCCACCGAAGTGCGCCCCGGCCGCGGGCTGCGAAGCGATGCCGAGCTGCAGGCCTATCTGCGCGAGGCGACCGCCACCGTCCATCATCCGGTGGGAAGCTGCCGCATGGGCATCGACGCCATGGCGGTGGTGGACCCGAGCCTGCGGGTCCGCGGCATCGATGCGCTTGCGGGTAGTGGACGCATCGGTTTTTCCGAGTATCGTGGGCGGCAACACCAACGCGCCGATCGTGATGGTGGCCGAAAAGGCCGTCGATTTGATCACCGGGCGCAGCTTGAGGGAGCAGGCATGGCGGCTGAACATATCCGGCACTGGCGCGTAGGCGATGTCGATATCGCGCGCATCGTCGAAGTCTACGGCTTCGTCGACGACATCAGCATGCTGCTGCCCGACGCCACGCCGCAGTACGTGCAGCAGTTCGGCTGGCTGGTGCCGCACTTCGCCACGCCGGATGGCCGGATGATCATCTCGTTTCAGTGCTTCGTGCTGCGCTCGCAGGGCCGCACGGCAATGATCGACACCTGCATCGGCAACGACCGGCGGCGTGAGTTCGAGGTGTTCTGCAACATGCAGAACACCTTCCTGGAAGATCTGCGCAGTGCCGGCTTCCCCGCCGAGCAGGTCACCGATGTGCTGTGCACGCATCTGCACTTCGATCACGTGGGCTGGAACACGCGGCTGGTCGAGGGCCAATGGGTGCCGACCTTCCCGCAGGCGCGATACCTCTTCGGGCGGCGCGAATGGCAGCACTGGAAGCATCTGCGCGACACCGGCGGCTATCATCACATGGACCATCTGTCGGATTCGATCGACCCGATACTCGCGGCCGGGCTCGAGGAATACATCGATGCGGACTTCCGCCTCACCGATGAGGTCTCGCTCATCGCCACGCCGGGCCACACACCGGGGCACGTCAGCGTGCTGATCGAATCGCGCGGCGAGCGGGCCGTCATTACCGGCGATTTGATGCACAATCCCATCCAGATCGCCGTACCCGCCACCGAAGCGCGCTTCGACATGGACAAGCCCCAGGCGGCGCGCACACGCCGCGACTTCGTTGAGCGCTTTTGCAATACCGGTACGCTCGTCATCGGCAGCCACTTTGCAGAGCCTACCGCAGGCCGAATCGTGCCCGACGGCGAGGCGTGGAAACTCGAGTTGTGAGCGGCATGGCGGCGTACCCCGATCTGTCCGGCCAGCACGTCTTCATCACCGGCGCCGCACGCGGCCTGGGCCGGTCGGTGGCCGAGAAACTGGCCCGCTGCGGTGCCACGGTGGCGGTGACCGATGTCGATGCCGACGGCTGTGACGAGGTTGCCCAGGGGATCTGCGCGACGGACGGCGCCGCGCTCGCGTACCCCGTCGACGTCGCCGTGCGCGATGAGTTCATGCGGGCCGCCGCGCAGTTTGCCCGGCATTGCGGCCGCATCGACGCCGTGATCAACAACGCGATGTGGCTGCGCTACGAGCCGGTGGAGAAGATCACGCCGGAAACGCTCAATCGCATGACTGCCATCGGCATCAACGGCAGCGTCTGGGGCGCGCAGGCGCTGCTCGCCCATTACGATGCGGTGCGCGGCGGTGCGATCGTCAACATGGCCTCACCCGTGGCGGAAAAGGGTTTCCCCAACTCGGCGGCCTACAGCCTCGTGAAGGGCGCGATCGTCACGCTCACCAAGGTCCTGGCCGCCGAACTCGGGCCGCGCAACGTGCGCGTCAACGCCATCGCGCCCGGTTCGGTGCCGACCCCAGGTGCACTGGGACTCAACGATCCGGCCGAATACGAGCGACGCAAGCGCTCCATTCCGTTGCGCCGGCTCGGCCGCGCAGAGGACAACGCCGAGGCCTGCGCATTTCTGTTGAGCGGCGCGGCGTCGTTCATCAACGGCGAAATTCTGCACGTCGACGGCGGCATTGCCGCCGCGGGGTAAGGGGGCGGGTCCAAATGCCGACGGCAATTCCCGAGATTCGACACCGACCCGTTCTCGCGCGAATCGGTGCTGAACGCGCGCGCGGTGGACGATCGGCTGCGCGAGTTGGCGCCCGTCGTCAGGCTGCCGCGGGAAAACATCACCATGCTCGCGCGCTTCGAGCATGTCGCCGCGGGCCTCAAGGATTGGAAGAGCTTCTCCTCCACCTCGCGCCCCTGGCACGACCCGAAATCGGTCCGCCCCGAACTGCTGCTCACCGACGATCCACCGAAACACACCCGTGTGCGTGCGGTCGTCGCGAACGCGCTCTCGCCGCGGGCGCTGTCGCACATGTCGGAAGCCTTTCGCCGCGATGCCCGGAGCATCGTCGAGGGCTTGCGCGCGCGCGAAGACGAGACCATCGATGCAGTCGCCGACATCACGCAGCCGTTCGTCTACAAGGTGCTGCCCGATCTGATCGGCCTGCCCGCAACAGGGGCGCGAACATATGTACGCCTTCGGCAACATGGTGTGGGCGACGATGGGGCCGATGAACGAGTTGTTCCATGAGGCGATGGAGAATACCGAAGCCGTCATCGCCTGGGCGAGCCAGTGCTGCAACTGCGGGAAAATCTCGCGGCCGGGAAGCCTTGGCATGGCCATGTACGAAGCCGCCGATCGCGGCGAGGTCACGCCGCAGGAAGCCAATCTGCTGGTGGGCATCCTACTGTCGGCGGCGGCCGATACCACCGTGCTCACCCTCGCCAACACCATTCGCGCGTTTTGCGAATTTCCGGACCAATACCAGCTGGTGCGCTCCGACCGCGCGCTCATCAGGGCCGCGTTCGAGGAAAGTCTGCGCTGGGACTCGCCCTCGCGCATGGCCGGACGCATTGCCATGAAGGATGTGGAGATCGAGGGCTACGTCATTCCGGCGGGCGAGCGCTGCGGCCTGATGTTCGCGGCCGCCAACCGCGATCCGCGCCGCTGGGGCGCGCCGGATCGCTTCGATGTGCGCAGAAACAACCGCGATAATCTCGGCTTCGGCTATGGCGTGCACGCCTGTGTCGGCAGGGTGCTCGCGCTCCTGGAAGCGGAGGCGCTGCTCGGAGCGCTCTGCGAGAGCATCGAACACTTCCAGGCGGCCGGCGCACCCGAACCGTGGATGACCACGATCGGCCACGGTCCCATTCGACTTCCCATCAAAGCGCGCGTTCGCCGCTCACTGAAGCCGGCGCGTTTGCGGCCGAGTTTACTGCACGGCCGAAATCACCATGTCCGACAGTCTCTGGAAGCGCTCGGTATTGGCGTTGCTCTCCATCAGACCCGCCGAGAGAAAGGTGAATGTGAGATCGCGCTCCGGATCGACCCAGAACAGCGTGGTCCCGGCGCCGTAGTTGCCGAAAGTGCCCGGCGAGGCCAGCGTGCCGAACATGTGGCGGCACATCGCCGTGCCGCGCAATGAGAACCCGAGACCGATGTACGCCGGAGCCGGATCCCAGCCGCGCTCGCGGCCCCGCGCCGCGTACAGCTCGTTGGGCTTCTCGCCGGTCCAGTTGCGGCGCGCCAGGACGAGCGTCGCCGGCGACAGGATGCGCGCACCATCGAGTGTGCCGTCTTGGCGGAACATCTCGGCAAAACGAAACATGTCGGGCACCGTAGAGGCGATTCCCACCCAGGGCATCTCGGCGTGTTCTTCCTCGAACGCTCCATTGGGACCGAGGTTGCTGTGGCCGCGATGCCCGATCGGATAGTTGCCGCGAAAATCCGGCACCACGTGACGCGGCTTCAGATCGGCGCGCAATCCCACCGAGGTATCGTTCATCCTGAGCGGCGTCAGAATTTCATCCTGCACGATTTGCCGGTAACCGCGGCGCTTCGGGTCGCCGCGGCGCACACACTCTGCGAGCAGCACGTGATTGACCAGCGGCGCGTAGGCCACCGTCGTGCAGGGTGGTTCCACGGGCCTCACCACCTCGATGACCGCGGCGATCATCTCCTCGAAGCGGTCGATGTACATCCCCGGCTTGACCTCGAAGATGATCGGGAAGCCCGCCTGGTGCGACAGCAGGTGCCAGATCTGCACCTTTTCCCGCCCGTGACCGCTGAACTCCGGAATCAGCTCCGAGACGCTCGAGGTCAGCGCGAACTGTCCGAGCTCGATGGCCCGCAGCACCAGCGTATTGGTGAACGCCTTGGTGATGGAGAAGATGCTGAACACCGAGTTCAGCGCCAGCGGGCGGGTCTGCGCCGCGTCGCTTGCGCCGATGGCCGCCTCCAGCGCGACCGCACCCGCACGCGCCACTTTGATGACGGCGCCGTGATACAACCCGGCCTTGATGTCCGCGCGGATGACATTCTGCAGCTCGGCAAGACGTTGTTGATCCATTCCTGGCGATGCCATTGAATCCCCGCTGCTCGGCCGTGTGAGAGCGACCAGTATAGCCAGAGCCTCCTCCTGCATCCTGAGCTTTCTCGCCGGCCACCCGATTGCGGGGAATGACTCTGTAGGACAAGGAGGAGTTCGCTCTCAATTGAATCACCCCGGCGTCGATGGTGTATAAATCGGACCGAGTACCGCGCCAGCGCGACCCGTTGAGGCGCGTTTTGACCGCTATATAGGGCCGTACCGGGGGAAATTCTCAAGAATAAATACGCAATTGTGATCGCGTGCCAGCCACGCGCGTTAAACCTAGAAAGATCATTGGGGGAACTTGGGATGTCCAGAACTTTACTGCTAGGGAAAATTCTTCCGGCAAACGCTCGCCGCTATCGCTTGACGGCCGGCCCGGTTGCAGCCGCCGTCGCAGCGACGCTCATCGGATCGGCGGCCTTCGCCGATGTGCTGGAGGAAATCACCGTCACGGCCCAGAAACGCAGCGAGAACATCCAGGAGGTGCCCATCGCCATTACGGCGTTTACCGCCGATGAGTTGCAGAGCCGCAATTTGGTCGATATCCACGCGCTCAGCAATCTGACCTCGGGTGTCAACCTCGATGCCGGTGCGCCGTTCTCCGGCGACCGCTCGGTGCTGTCGGCATCGATACGCGGCATCGGCCAGGACGACTTCGCGTTCAACCTGAATCCGGGCGTCGGCGTCTACTTGGACGGTGTATACCTCGCCCGTACGATTGGCTCGAATCTGCAGCTGCTGGACGTTGATCGCATCGAGATTCTCAAGGGTCCGCAGGGAACGCTGTTCGGGGCGAATACCATCGGGGGCGCGATCAGCGTCGTCACCCATACGCCCGGGGATAGCGAGCGCTTCATCGCCACCGCCACGGGAGGGCAATACAACCGGCTCGATGCCGGGTTCACGGCTGACATCCCACTGATCGCGAATACCCTGCTGAGCACGATCAGCGTGTCCTCGCAGAAGCAGACCGGCTGGGTCAATGTCATCCCCTACCCCGCAAACTCGCCGTATGGACAGACCTCGTTCGTCGTCGATCCGCAGACGGCGTATCCGAAGGCGGGCTACACGACGGCCGACACTTTTGGCGGAACCAACGTGCAATCCGTCCGCGGAAAGCTGTTGTGGAAAGCCTCCGACAAGCTGACGGTGACATTCGCTGCCGATTGGACGTACGAGGATCAGACCGCGCTGCCCTACACCGTGCTCGGCACGTACAGCGGTAATCTGGCCGCAGCACATCGACGTTTTCCACCCTCTACAACCTCTGCATCAGCAACAATGCGGCATCGATGCCCGGGGCCATCGGCGCAGACCGGCGGGCCGCCGCCGTTTGTACAGCCGATCAATTCCTTTTTTGCGAGCATGTGCAGCCGGCCCCGGGCGCACGTTCCGGGGATATCGATCGGCGGCGCGCCGTTGCTCGGCGCCGGGTACGTCGGCGGGCCTCCGGGCCCGTACAATGCGGCGAACGTTGCGGCCGGGCTGCCGTACCTCGGCTCAAACTCGCCGCGGCTGTGGTGGGGCGCGGGCGCGGTGAACACCGGCAACCTCGATTCTACGTACGCGAACGGGCCCGACTTTGCGCGCAACGACGCTTTCGGCGGATCGATCACCGGGGTCTACCAGCTCAATGATGACATCTCGCTCAAGTCCATTTCGGGCTACCGGCAGATCAAATGGAACATCGGCACCGATCTCGACGGCACGCCGGAAACGATACAGGAAGTCACCGATGCGCAGCATCAGTGGCAGGTGTCGCAGGAGTTTCAGGCCTCGGCAGGGCTCTCGACAACAAGCTCAACTACGTGGGCGGGCTGTACTACTTCAAGGAGGCCGGCTACGTACATGACTACGTTCCGTTCGAGTCACTTCTGTACGTATACGACATTTCGAACGACGTCGAGAACGTAAACTACGCAGCCTTTATCCATGCCGACTATCAGCTCACCGATGCCTGGGGCTTTACTGCCGGCGGGCGCTACACCGACGCGCAGACCTACTTCCTCGGGGGCCAGGCCGATCTCAACAACTTCCCCGTCGGTGTTGGCAACTACCCGGTCAACGGCACCACGATCACGCGCTACTTCCCGGCCATTCCGGACAGTCAGGCGTGGCATATTTTCGATCCCACGGTGGGCGTGCAGTACCACTTCAACCCCGACCTCATGGCCTATGCGAGCTGGGGCAAGGGATTCAAGGCGGGCGGCTGGACCACGCGCCTGTCGGCGGTGATCACGAGCCCGACGTCTGCGAGATACCAGCCCGAGTACTCGAAGACCTATGAGCTGGGCCTGAAGTCCGAATGGCTGGATCACCGCGTGCAGGCGAATACTGCGGTGTACTACACCGATTACGACGGCATCCAGCTCAATGTGCAGCAGGGCATCTCACCGGTGTACACCAATGCCGGCAACGCCAGGATCAAGGGCGCAGAACTCGATCTGCAGGCGCTCGTCGGCGGGGGGCTGCTGGTCAACTTGTCGGCCGACTACATCGATGCGTACTACACTTCTGTCGTACCGAGCGCAAACTTCCCGCAGTACGCTCTGCCCGACGGCACGACGGTGTGTCCCGCCGGACCTCCCATCTGCGGGGTGAAATGGGTGGGGGTCGCCGCCACGGACGCCAAGCTGCCGAAGACACCGAAGTACAAGGGCACGCTCGCTCCACAATACGACTACAAGCTGCCGAGCAGCGCCACGGTGCGCCTGGTCACCGCGTTCACGTACACCGCGGAGATGTTCAACGATTCGCTCAACACGCCGCAGCTGCGACGGCCGCCGACTCGCAACCTCGACTCCTCGCTTCACTACATCTCGGCGGATTCGCGCTACGACTTCGCGGTCGGCGGCCAGAACTTGACGAACGATCGATATGTCACGGCCGGCTCGCCCAATTACGGAGCCGGTGAGGTCGGTGGCTACTACAACCCGCCGCGTATGTGGTACGTGTCGCTCCTGTTCAAGATGCCGTAACGAGGCGTTGGGAATTTGCGGCGGCCCTACCCCACAACGCGGCCCTGGGGGTGGGGCCTTCCCGGCAACGGCGGGGTTTCGGTTTTTCACACATTCCGGCCGATCGGGACGAACCCTCTGATCGAGCCTGGCGAGGATTCACCATGGCAACGGCACGAACGGACATTCAATCGAGCGCCTCTTTCGTTCAGCTCGACTATTCGCCGGCGGCGAAGCGCGCGCTGGCACGCCAACCGGCGCTCTTCATCAACAACGAATGGGTGCGCTCGACGCACAACGCAACGCTCGTGGTGGAGGATCCCTCGGTGGGCCGGGAGATCACGCGCATCGTGGACGCATCCGATGCGGATGTGGACCGCGCGGTCGCTGCGGCCCGGGCGGCGTTCGATGATGGCCGCTGGTCGAATCTTCCACCCAACAAGCGCGAACGCATCATCAACAAGCTCGCCGATCTGATCGAAGCGCATGCTGCGGAATTCGCCGAAATCGAGGCCATCGACAACGGCAAGCCGGTGGGCATGGCGGGCGCGATCGACGTTCCCGGTGCGGTCGACATGCTGCGCTACATGGCGGGCTGGGCATCGAAGCTGGGCGGCGAGTTCATCGAACCGCAGGGCGTGCCGCGCGGCAAGATGTTGAGCTACGTGACCCGCGAGCCCGTCGGCGTCGCGGCGCAGATCATTCCGTGGAATTTCCCGCTGCTGATGGCCGCGCTCAAGATCGCGCCGGCGCTCACGGTCGGTTGCACGGTGATTCTCAAGCCCGCCGAACAGACTTCGCTCACCGCGCTGCGACTCGCCGATTTCGTGGCCGAAGCGGGATTTCCGCCGGGCGTCATCAATGTCATCACCGGCAACGGCCATACGGCCGGCGATCGGCTGGTGAAGCATCCTCAAGTCGACAAGGTCGCCTTCACCGGGTCGACGGAGGTCGGCAAGCTCATCAACCGCAATGCCACCGATACGATGAAACGCGTCACGCTCGAACTCGGCGGCAAGTCGCCGGTGGTCGTGATGCCGGATGTCAACGTCGACGAAGGTGGCCGCCAGCGCAGCCGGCGCCATCTTCTTCAATTCCGGTCAGGTCTGTATCGCGGGCTCCCGCCTGTTTGCGCACCGCTCCATCTTCGACCGAGTCATCGAGGGCGTCGCGGCCGCGTCGGCGTTTTGGAAACCGCGCCCCTCGCTCGATCCGCAGGCGCACATGGGCCCGCTGGTCTCGAAAGAGCAGATGGATCGCGTCATGGGTTACATCGAGGCGGGTAAACGCGACGGTGCTTCGGTCGCGATCGGAGGCGATAGCGCCGCGGCCAACGGCTACTACGTCAATCCGACGGTGCTGGTCGATGTGAAGCCCAGCATGAGCGTCGTTCGCGATGAAATCTTCGGACCCGTCGTGGTGGCGCAGCGATTCGATGATCTCGACGAGGTCGCGAAAGCGGCCAACGACACCTGCTACGGCTTGGGCGCCGGCATCTGGACCAAGGACCTGTCCGCCATGCACCGGCTCGCCGCCAAGATCAAGGCCGGCACGGTCTGGGGCAACTGCCACGCCGTCATCGATCCGGCACTGCCCTTCGGCGGCTACAAGCAGTCGGGCATCGGGCGCGAACAGGGACGGCAAGGCGTCGAGGCTTACACGGAAGTGAAGACCGGTCATCATTCAGCTCTAGGCACAACAATGTCCGCACCATCACGAGGCGCCGCTCCGTCGCTCGAATCGCTTCTGAACGGCGTCGGCAGCATCGTCGAGCTTTCTGCGCAATCAGCAGGCGGGCCCGAACGTCTATCCGGGCGTGCCCGCCGAGTACACGAACTGGCGGGATGAGCAGCGCGCTTGGGCTGAAAGCTGCGTTCTGTTCAACCAGTCCTACCACATGGCCGAGCTGATGGTGGAGGGGCCGGATGCACTCGCGCTTCTCAACGGCCTCGGCATCAACAGTTTCAAGGGCTTTGCTCCCGACAAGGCCAAACAGTTCGTGCCCTGCAGCCATGACGGCTACGTCATCGGCGATGTGATCCTGTTCTACCTGGCGGAAAACCAGTTCAATCTGGTCGGCCGTGCACCCGTGCTCAACTGGGTGCTGTTCAACGCGCAGATCAGCGGACGCCGGGTCACGTGCAGCTACGACGAACGCACGGCGGCGCGTCCGGATCCGCAGAACCGGCGCCACTACCGCTATCAATTGCAGGGACCGAACGCCTCGAAGGTGATCGAATCGGCAACCGGCCGCCCCGCGCCGGACCTCAAATTCTTCAACATGTGTCGGCATGCAGATCGCCGGCCGCGACGGTGCGCGCCTTGCGGCACGGCATGGCCGGGCAGCCGGGATTCGAATTGATGGGTCCGTGGGCCGACGGCCCCGCAATTCACGCGGCCCTGGTCGAGGCCGGCAAGGCGCATGGCTTGAAGCTGGTCGGCGGGCGCTGCTACTCCTCGAATACGCTGGAATCGGGCTGGATACCCTCGCCGCTTCCCGCCATCTACACCGGCGAGAAGATGAAACCCTACCGCGAATGGCTGACGGTGAATCACTACGAGGCCAAGGCCTCCATCGGCGGAAGTTTCGTCTCCGGCAATATCGAGGATTATTACCTCACTCCCTGGGAGCTGGGTTACGGACTGTTCGTCAAATTCGACCACGAGTTCATCGGCCGCGCGGCGCTGGAGAAGATGGCCGCAGGGCCGCATCGCAAGAAGGTCACGCTGGCTCTCGACAACGTGTCGGTGACCGATGCGCTGTTTACGATGTTCGATCAGGGTCTGCGCGCCAAGTTCATCGAATTTCCGAGCGCGGTCTATTCAATGCATCCCTTCGATCGGGTGACGGTGGACGGTAAGCTCGCCGGCTTGTCCACCTGGATCGGCTACAGCGCCAATGAAGGCAAGATGCTCACGTTGGCCATGCTCGATGAGCGCTATGCGACACCGGGCACCGAGGTGACGTTCGTGTGGGGCGAGCCCGACGGCGGCACGAGCAAACCCGCGGTCGAGCGCCACAAGCAGGTGGAGATCAAGGCCGTGGTATCGCCGGTCCCGTACTCGAATGTGGCCCGCACGGCCTACGCCGACAGCTGGCGCAATAGGTCCGCTTGACCGCCTCACTCCGTCGACTCGCACCTTGAGCGCCAGCAGCGCCAGCCGCCGACAGCAGCGAGCCCATGGCCATCATGGTGGCGACGGCTTGCAATCCGAATCCCGCCTGGAGCATGTACCCGGCAATGACGGGCGCGAGCACCGCACCCCCGCGGCCCACGCCGATCGCGAAGCCGGTGCCCGTCGCTCGTACATGCGTCGGAAAAACCCTGGCGAACAGCAGGTAATACCCGCCGATCGCCGCGTTGGTGAACATGCCGGCGATCGCCACCGTGCTCGAGAGCGAGGCTAGGTCGGGCGACCCGCGCCCGAACCAAACGACCATGGCCGACGAGCCGACCAGCGTCGCGATGGTGAGCGCCTTCAGCCCGACGCGCGTTGCAATCAGTCCGAAGATCACGACTCCCGTGGCCCCGCCCACGTTCGCCCAGGTCAACACGCCGGCCGCCGCCTTGGGCGCAAAGCCCAGGTCGACCACCAATTTCGGCACCCACTTGATGATGAAGTAGAAGCTCACGACATGCGCGAAATAGCCCAGAGTGATGAGCACCGTGGTCACGATCAGGCCCGGTTTGAAGATATCCATCACCGAGCGCCGCGCGGATTCCGACCGTGTCCGGGGTCAGCGCGGCCATCGACTCGTGTCCAAAGCGCCTCAGGATCCGATTGATGGCCTCCAGTGCGCCCGGCTTGCGCCGGCGATCCAGGAAGGCCACGGATTCGGGCAGCAGGAACCACACGATGGGGATGAAGGCCGCGGTGACCCAGCCGCCGAAGATGAAGACATCGTGCCAGGTACCGCCGGCCAGCAATCTCTGCACGACCGTACCGCCGATCACTCCGCCGATCGGATAGCCGATCACCATCAGGGACACGGCCACGCTCCGCCAGCGCTGGCTGGATAACTCCGCAGCGGCTGCACTGATCGACGCCAGCATGCCGCCGATCCCAAGACCGGTCAGCAACCGCCAGACGAGCAGCGTCGGGACGCCGCCGGCCAGACTCGCGCCGAACATGCCGACGGTCATGGCAACGAGACAGCCGAGGATGGTCGGGCGCCGCCCAATCTTGTCGGCCACTCCGCCGAGCAGCGCGGAGCCCAATCCCATGCCCACCAATTCCATCGACAGAACCCAGCCGAGCGTTGCCTTGTCCACCCCCCAGTCCTTCGCAATTCCGGGCGAGGCGAAGCTGATCGACAGGACATCGAAACCATCCATGGCATTGAGCCCGACGGTGACGAGAACCGCCAGCCATTGGCCCACGCTCATGGCGCCGTGATCGATGATCGATTTCGGGGCTTTAGCTTGCACAGGTTCCTTGCCGAGATCCGTCACGATGATTGCTCCCGTGCGAAGTCACGTTGGTTTTTCGCGTAGTCGATGAAGTAGTCGAGCGCGGCGGGATTCCTCAACGCGGCGCGGTTCGCCGCCTTGTCGGGATCCACGCCCATGAGTATTCGCCGGATCGGTACCTCGAGCTTCTTGCCGGTGAGCGTGTAAGGTATGTCCAGCACCTGGTAAATCTTGTCCGGCACATGGCGCGGAGAATAATCGCGGCGCAGTTGCCCGGACATGCGCCGCATGAGGGACTCATCGAGCAACCGCCCGCCCCGCAACTTCACGAACAGCGGCATGAAAAATTTGCCGCCCGGCAGATCCAGATTGACGATCAGCGCATCGTCGATCTCCTCGATGAGCGCGAGCGAGCGGTAGATTTCCGCAGTGCCGATGCGAATACCGTGCCGGTTGAGAGTCGAATCGGACCGGCCGAGCACGTACACGCCGCCACGCTGATTGAACCGAACGAAATCCCCGTGACGCCAGATGCCGGGATAGACGTCGAAATAACTCTCGCGGTAGCGCTGGTCACCGGGATCGCCCCAGAATTTCACCGGCATCGACGGCATCGGCTGTGTGATGACCAGTTCGCCCACCTCATCGACGATCTCGTGCCCCTGCTCGTCGAATGCAAAGGCAGCGCATCCCAGCGCGCGCGCCTGGATCTCGCCCGCGTACACCGGCAGCAACGACACGCCGCTCACGAACCCCGTGCAGCAGTCGGTGCCTCCGCTCCCGGATGCCACCCATAGATCCGCCTTGACGTTCTCGTAGAGCCATTGCATGCATTCCGCGCTGACCGGCGAGCCGGCAAGCGTCACCGATTCGAGCCGCTCCAAATTGAATCCCTCCCGGGGAACGACACCGGCTTTGCGCTGCAGATCGATGTAGGCGGGACTGGTGCCGAACAGCGTCGCGCCCGAATCCTCGATGACTTTCCACAGTGCATCGGGGCCCGGATAGGCCGGGTTGCCGTCGTAGAGAACGGGGATGACGTCCGCGGCGAGCGAACTCAGCAAAAAATTCCAGATCATCCACGACGTGGCGGTGAAGAAGAACAGCGGCTCACCGGGCGTTGCCTCGTAGTTGAAGTGCAGATGCTTGAGGTGCTCCAGCAGGATGCCCCCGTGCCCATGAACGATCGGCTTGGGGAGCCCGGTCGTTCCCGAGGAAAACAGAATCCAGAGCGGATGGTCGAAGGCCACCTGCTCGCATGCAAAATCCGCCGCAGCGATCCGCGGTTGATCCATCAACTCGTCCCAGCAGCGCACGTCGGCGGGCATCGTCTGCCTGGCTGGCGCATCGTAAGGCACGTAAATCGCGTGCTGGACGGTATCGAGCCCCTTCAGAATATCGCGCAGTTCGGCGCTGCGGTCGTAGCGCTTGCCGCCATACTGGTAGGCATCGACGTAAATGAAGACCTTGGGCGCCAACTGCCTGAAGCGCTCCAACACGCCCTTGGTGCCGAAGTCCGGACCGCAGCAGCTCCAGATGGCGCCAATGCTGGTGGTTGCCAGGGTTGCGATCGCGGCCTCCGGTGCATTGGGGAGCACCGCCGAGACGCGATCTCCGGGCCTGACGCCCATGCGGCGCAGCTGCGTCGCCAGGATGCGCACCTGGTCCCCGAGCGTGGCCCAGCTCATCCGCGACAGCGGTTCGCCCTCGCGCACGCTCATGATGGCTGTCGCATCGGTGCGCTCGCGCGCCAGAATATGGCCCGCATAGTTGAGCCGCGCTCCCGGAAACCACTCCGCGCCCGGCATGCTTCGCCGCCCGAGCACCCGGTTGAAGGGCGCCGACGCCTGAATGCCGAAATAATCCCAGATCGCGTGCCAGAAGGATTCGAGATCGGTGACGGACCAGCGCCACAAGGCATCGTAGTCTTCCAGTCGAAGTCCTCGCTCCTCTTTCAGCCATCGCATGAAGCGCCGCAGCTGCGAGCGATCACGCCGGTCCTTGCTCGGCGTCCATAACAGCTCCCCTTCGCGAATGGTCGTCATCGCATCACACCTTCCCGGATACCGGACGGCAATGGGGCCACATCTTCCAGAAGGTCTCCGAGCCGTTTGAGCACCTGTTCCGGGCGCCGCAGGCCGGTCTGACTCTCCCACTCCTCCCGCGCAGTGACTCCCGTCGTCACCGCGAAGGCCTTGGCGCCACCACGTCGCGCCATGATGATCTCGACCGATGGATCGTCACCGACGATTCCCAAGTCGCAGCGGCGCAGCCCCAGTCGGCGCGCCACGAATCGCAGTGCGTGCAGCGAGGGCTTGCCGGTGAGGATCATCGGCGCCCGGGTCACACGCCGAATGGCGCCGGCGATCGCATGCGAATAGCCCATCGCCCGGCCTTGCTTCGTGGCGAAAAACGGCACATCGGAAGCCACATAAAGCCGTGCTCCGGCCCAGATCGCATGACAGGCGGCTTCGATGGCCTTCATCGTGCACTCCGGATACCAGCCCACATACACGGCCTGCACCTCGTGCTCGCCGCGCTCGTCGCCCTGTACGGTATCGATTCGCGCGTCCCTGAGGGCCTGACCGACTCCGGGGCTGCCGAGGATGAGGGCGCGTCGCACGCCGGAGCGCACCATGAGGTCCGCGGCGACGCTGGACGGAGTGAGCATGCAGTCGTCGGGCACCGGCAAGCCTGCGCTGCGCAATTTCGCGGCCTGCTCGGCGGGTGGATACGCGGAACCGTTGGTTAACACGACGAAGGGAAAGGACCGCCGCGCCAGCTCGGTGAGGAGCTCCGCCGCGCCCGGCAGGATTTCATAACCACCCAGGGATCGGTCGCTCAACAGAAGCGTACCGTCCAGATCGAACATCAGCCCCTTCAGGCGCGATGGCGCGGCGGATGTCGCAGTCCGATTCAACACGCATCCCCTGCACCGTCGTGCGGCGTATCGCTCGAGGTATGGCGGCGAAGTTCCAGCTTCATTCCCGCCTTGTCGACCGCGATATAGTCGAGGTCATCGCGCGCCGCGAGTTTTCGGATCAGATCGAGGACGGGCCTCACCGTCGGATCGTAATATCGCCGGGCGGGACCGGCCGCAAGCATCGCATCGACCTGGCCAGCCGGCATCGTGGCGCGCAGCAGAAACTCCTCATCGCTCAACCGCAGGCCAACGCGCCGCCGCAATTCATCGACGCCCGCCATTTCAGGCTCGGCGCGCAACTCCCGTGTGCGCGGCAGCGATTCGATGCGCTCCATCACGTGGGCGGCGATCGGCACCGTCGGCCGGCCGAATCGGCCGATCGCGTAACGGATCGCCTCGTCCGGAATGATTTTGTAGCGCTCCTTATTCGTCACATTCATCACCGCCAACGTCATGAGGATTTGCGCGAAGGGCGTCATGACGATGGGCCACCCGAGCTCTTCGCGGACCCTGCCCAACTCTTCGATCACGGCGCCCTCGAGGTGCGGCAGCCGGGCCTCGGCGAGTTGGCGGCGCGTGGTGCCGACCATGCCGCCCGGCAGCTGATGCTGGAGGTAGCGGGCATCGAAAGCCTGAGGCATCCCGACGGGCAGGCCCTCTGCCTCGGCGAGTTGGGTGAAGTACTCATTGACGCGCCCCAGCGCCTCGTCATCGACGGCCACGCGATGTCCCAGCGCCCGTAGATTTGCGACCACGCGTGCCGAGTGCGGGTTCGAGGTTCCGTCTGCGGCGGCCCCGGAAGCACACTGCAGCGCCGACACCCCGTGGTCGGGTGCCTGCATGTAGGTGTGTTCGGCGAGCCCGATGGTGCAGTGGGAATGCAGCTCCAGAGGCTTGCCGCCCATCACGGCCTTGATGGCCGGAATCAGGGTTTGCGCACGCGAGGTGTTGAGCAGTCCGCCCGGGTCCTTGATATAGAGCGCGTCGATGGACGGACACGATGCGAGCTTGCGCGCCCGCTCGATGTAGTGGCCATCGTCGTGGATGGGGCTGATGGTGAATACGAGTGCCACGATGACGTATTCGCCGCCGCCCTCCTTCACCATGCGCGCACAGGCGATGTTCGAGTCCGCATCGTTCATGGGGTCCGCGAGGCAGAAGCGGCGGATGCCGTTGCGCGCCAGCGTGCGGAATGCGAGCGCCATGAAATCCGGGCTGGCAGTCTCCCAGGAGATGAATCGAAATCCGGTCGACATGAACTGCAATGGCGTTCGCGGCGTCGCGGCCGCCATGAGTCGAATCCGCTCCCACGGGTCTTCCTTCTTGTAGCGCACCGCCACACCCATGTGTGTAGAGGTCGTGAAGTCGATGGCGCGGAAACCGACACGATCCATCACCCCGGCGATGGCAAGCGTCCTGGCCGTATCGACGCCCAGCGCTGCCCACAGGCACTGGTTGCCATCGCGCAGCGAGGTCTCGATGAGTTGAACTTCAGCCATGTGAAACCTCGGCGTCGCCTTGATCGCAGAGGTCCGGCCGGCGGGCATACAACCGGTCCACGAAGCCCGTATCCACACCGCCGCGTTGAAATTCCGGATCGGCCAGCGCAGCGCCGTGGAAGCCGAGATTGCTCTTCACCCCGCTGATGTGCGTTGCCCCGATTGCGCCGCCCAGGCGAGCCAACGCACCGGCGCGATCGGAGCCCGAGGCAATGATCTTGCCCATCAGCGAATCATAGAAAGGCGGAATGCTGGATCCGGGTACGATGTGAGAATCGACGCGGATACCTTCCCCGGAGGGCCATGACACCTCGCGCACTCGTCCGGGACTGGGGCGGAAGTCGTTACGATAATCCTCCGCGTTGACCCGACATTCGATGGCACATCCGCTGCTTCGAATCTCGGACTGTCGCAGCCGCAGTCCGCCCCCGGACGCGATGGCGATCTGCTCGGCGATGAGGTCGATACCGGTGACGGCCTCGGTCACCGGATGCTCGACCTGAATGCGTGCGTTCATCTCGAGAAAATAGAAGGCCTCGCGAGGCGTGTCGACGATGAATTCGACCGTTCCGGCGCCGCGATACCTGAGGCGTTCCGCGAAGCGAACGGCCGCTTGTTGCAGTGAAATGCGCAGCGCCGCGGACAAGCCCGGAGCCGGTGTCTCCTCGATGAGTTTCTGATAGCGGCGCTGTACGGAACAATCGCGCTCGCCCAGCTGTATGACCCGCCCTTCGCCATCACCCAGCACCTGCACTTCGACATGGCGAACATGCTCGATGTAGCGCTCCAGATAGATGCGCGCGTCGCCGAATGCTGCGCCCGCCTCGGCTGCGGCCAAATCGAGCGCCTCCGGTAAATCCACGATCCGCTCGACCCGCTTCAATCCGCGTCCGCCGCCCCCGGCGACCGCCTTGACGAGGATCGGCACCGCGATCTTGCGCGCCAGACCCAGCGCATCCTCGTGCGAATTCGCCGCACCGCCGGGGACGACCGGTACGTTGGCCGCCTCCGCCTCGGCACGCGCCCGCAACTTGTCGCCGATCACGAGGATCTGCTCCACCGTCGGGCCGATGAAAACGATCCCCGCAGTTGCACACAACTGCGGCAGTGACGCGCGCTCGGACAAAAAACCGTATCCAGGATGAATCGCATCCGCACCCGTGGCGACAGCGGCGTGGACGATGGCGGCGGCATTCAAGTAGCTTTCCGAGGACCGTGCCGGGCCGATGCACACGACACGATCGGCCTCTCGTGCCGGCTCACTGTCGCGGTCGGCTGCGGACGCAGCCAACACGGCCTCGATGCCGAGGGCGCGGCAGGTTCTGATGATGCGCGCCGCAATTTCTCCGCGATTGGCAATGAGTATTCTGCGAATGGCCATGAATCAGGCGTCCTTGCGCACCCGCATCAGGACCTCGCCGAACTCCACCAGCGTCTCGTCGGCGGGCAGTATCTCCGTGATTACACCCTTGATGCCCGCCCGCACCGTGTTCATGAGCTTCATGACTTCGATGATGGCGATGACAGTGTCCTCATCCACCACCGAGCCAATCTCGACGAACGGCGCGGATCCAGGCTTGGGCGAGCGGTAAAATGTCCCGAGCATCGGCGATGTGATATCCCCGGGGTTCGCATCGACCGGGCCCGCGGCAACGGCGGGCGCAGCTGGCTTTGCCATTGCGATATCCGAAGGCGCAACGCCCGTGTCTGCCGCCTCCAAGGGTCCCGATTGCATCGGCATGCTCCGGGCAAGTCCGCCGCCGGTACGCCGCAGGGTCAGCTTGACACCGTCCATCTCGAGGCTCAGCTCGTCGAACTTCGACTGTTCGACCAAGCGCATGATTTCCGCGACGTCGGCGGCGCTCAAGGTCACCGTCGTCCTCCAAAAATGCGCATGACATGCAGCAGCGGATCGGCGGCGGACGGTACCGCGGGCCGGCTCTCCTTGTTCGACCAAACCGTCTCGGGCCGGCTCTGCAGCAACATGATCTGCTGCGTGTGCCGGTCGATGGCCCACTCGATGTCCTGTGCCCGGCCGTAGTGACGCTCGATCTGTCTGCCGATGGCTCGAAGCGAGTCGAGCTCCTGGTCGGAAAGGCAGGGCTCGCGGCGCTGAGCCTCCTCCACGGGAAGCTCCTCGACACCACCGGCCGGCGACTGCGCATGACGGATCGCCTTGTCGGAGATGTCGCGCACCGAGATCTCACCGGTGATTTTCGCCACCACCCAGCGGTCCGGTGTCACTTCGCCGCTCACCAGCGCCGAGCCGAGGCCCCAGGCCCCTTCGATGGCGATCACGGATCGATCCCCGCTGATCGGACTGCGGGTGAACATCACACCGGCCGTGCGTGCATCAACCATGCGCTGCACGACGACCGCCATGGCCACCGTCGATTCGGTAATCCCATGCCGCCGCCGATAGCTCAGCGACTCAAGCGAATAGAGACTGGCCCAGCAGCTGCGGATCTTGCGCATCACTGTCTCGGTCTGCATGACCCACAGGTAAGTGTCCTGCAGGCCCGCGAAACTCGCGTCGGCGGCGTCTTCGGTCGTCGCAGAGGATCTCACCGCGACCGCCGGGACGGGGCCCGAGCCGCCCAAATGAGCATAAGCCTCGCGGATCTCCTGCTGCACATCTGCGTGCAGCGGGGCCTCTTCGATGCGCGTGCGCAGCTCGCGCGACACTGCCCCGATGCCCTCCAAGTCATCTGCCGCCAGCCCCTCGACGCGGCTCCGAAGCGGTGCCTGCCGTTCGAGCGCGTCGATGAAACCCTCGAACGCCTCCGTGCGCACGACGAACCCCGGCGGCACATTGATGCCGGCTCGATTCAGCTCGCCCAGACTTCCACCTTTACCGCCGACCTTGGGACGGTCCTCGAGACCGATCTCCCGAAACCAATTGATGTAGTTCGCCATCGGTGTGATACCAGGTCACTGCAACAATGTGACGATGCCCCGGCCGCCGTCGACGCGAATCCGCTGGCCATCCTTGATCTTCGAGGTCGCATTACCGGTGCCCACCACCGCCGGCAGCCCGTATTCGCGCGCGACGATGGCCGCATGACTCATCGAGCCGCCGATGTCCGACACGGCGGCCCGAATTTTCTGAAAGATGGGCGTCCAGGTCGGATTCGTGACCCGGCAGACGAGAATGTCACCCTGCTGCAACCGTGAGATCTCCTCCACCGACTTCACGATGCGTGCGATCCCTTCCACCACCCCTGAGGAGGCGGCAAAGCCGCGCACCTCGTTGCTGTCCGTCGCCGCACCGGCAGAGAGCCAATTATCGAGGCTCTCGCGCGTGATCCCCCACAGCATCACGATGGCGGGATCGTCGATGACCTCCGGAATGGGCCCGAGCGCCGGTGGTGTTTCGTGGCGGGCCCACTCTGCGATCGCCGCCTTGCGTTCGGCGACGATCGGCGGCCAATGGGCGGGGCCGCGCGGTTCGGAGCCGCTTGACCACGCGTTCATCAGGTCGATGATCGCCGCCTCGAGCTCGTAGTGTGTGAGGTGGAACACGTCTTCGGCGCTCGCAAAAAAGCCCTGCGCGGCGAGCATCGCACCGAAGCTGCGGATCTTGTTGAAGAACAGATTCGTGTACCAATGTTCGCAGTAGAACTTGTGCCCCTCGACGTAAGGGAACACCCGGTGCGCCAGGGCGATCATCTGGTCGTAGGCCGCACGCTCTTCATCGTCGGCAAGAAGCTCACGATAGTCCGCGATCAGCCCTCTGCGCTCATCGAGCAGCCGGCCGACCTGCCGATCGAGCGACTCGCCCGCCCGTACGCTGCGCGCGTAACCCTGAAGCGCGGAGAACGGCATGGATAAATCGTCATTCCAACTGCGATGGTAGTGATAGAACCCATCGCCGACGTTGATATTGAACCAGGGATCGCGCGAGGTTTCGAGTTCTTCGAGCCAGCGGTGACCCGGCTCACCCGATGCGCGCAGCGATCGCATGATGTCGTCGACCGAAGATCCCTCGAGGAAGTGCGCATCGACTTCGAGCTCGACGGCGCGACGTGCGAGGCGCCGCAGCTCATCGTCGGGCCGGAATATCTCCGCATCGATACCCGCCACCATCCGCGCGATGGTCTGGTCCGTGATCTCCGGAAACGCCTTTTTGCAGAACCCGAAAAAGGTCAGGTAGGCGCCGTAGCCCAGCAGCAGAAACTCGAAGTGGTGGTGCCACATCCGAAAGTAGCCCTCGATCGTCTTCTGGTAAATCACCAGAAGGTCGTGGTTCGAGGCAATACCGCGGCCCGCGAGCACATGCTCGAGTGGCTCGAATTCCGGCAATGCGGGATCCGGCGTGGCCTTCGCGTCCTCGATCAGCTTCAGCATCTTCTGCTTCCACTGGGCGTACAGCGATTCCCAATTCTGATAGTAATAGAACGCGCGCTTCTGGAACTCCACCGTGCGGCGGGCGATTTCGGCCGGATCGGTGACCGCGTTTCCACCGATGTATACCCGGCCATTGACGATTCGGTGATCGATCCCAAGCGTGGTCGGAAGACAATGCACGCGGGTGTTGGCGGCGCCCAGCGCGCAGTACGCCGCCTCTGCCGTCACCATGTCGAATGCGGACATGGGTTCGGGAAAGTGCATGGAATTGTAGAACCAGAATTTGCCGTCATCGGCTTTCGAGAACTGGATATGGTACGGATAAGCCGCCTGCGCCCTCTCGGTTCCCGGTATGACTTTCACCGAACTGGGCAGGGGGAACTCCCGGGGTTTGGGCTGCGCGCTCATGATTCACTCCGACGCGACATAACGTCGCCTTGGTCCGCTCTGTCAGTGTGCGGCAGTCTCCCGCCCGAACGCAATCCGACGCCGATCAGGACTGCCGGGTGCGCCAGCCTTCGTGATAGCCCTCGCGCGCATCGCGGGCATAGGGGACCGGCGCCACCTTCACCCGCACTTCGAGCTGCTTGTGCCGTTCGACCGTGGTCTTCTTCGTGCCGCCGCCCTCTTCGCCCCACACCAGGGTGAGCACGTCGCCCACATTGATGTCGGGGTCGACGACACCGAGCGACAGCGCCGTGCGTTCGTTGTAGCTGTAGCCGCCGAACATGGAGAAGCCGACCACCTTGCCGCCCATCATGACCTTGTCGTAGGAGGAGGATGCGTAGTTGGCGATGGGCATGTCGAGAAACTTGTAGTTGTCGGCTGCCCGGCATGAACAACGAGGCGTAAGATCTTGGCGCAGTCCTCGCCGTTCCAGGCGAAGGTCACCTTTCTTGCGATGCGGCTCCTTGGATTTCTTCTCGAGCGCCTCGCGGCCGATGAAGTCATGATCGAACTTCACGAACGGGCCGTAGCCCAGCTCATACGGCGTCATGTAGTAGTCCTCGATGTTCTTGGAGACGAAGCTGCCGCCGATCGAACCGGTGCCTTCGTAGCCGCCGGCCGGCAGCCACTCGCGATACTTCTTCATCTTCTCGCCGGTGTACACGGCCGGCAGCGGTGAAGGAATCCAGCCGGACTCCAGGGTGTTGCTGGCGTAGGCGCGCGAACCCACCGGCACCAGGCCGAATTCGCGGCCCGCTTCCAGTGATCGCGTCGCGGATCTCCTCGCCCTCGGCGTACGGGCCCCAGATCTCGAGTCCGGGCGCGCCGGCCATGCCGTGGCGCAGGGCGCGCACCTTGCGGCCCTTGATGTTGATGGCATCCATGGTGAAGAACTTGACGTCCGGGAGCGGTCCGCCGTTGAGCTTTTCCAGCACCTTGGCGGCGTTCGGACCCTGGATCTGGTAGCGATAGTGGCGTCGCGTGACGGCCTTGCCGCGCGGATGCGAGGGCGAGCGGTCGTCACGGATCATGTCCACCTTGAAGCCGCCGGTCTCGCCGTGAAATTGAATCCAGTTCACCGACGGCGCGCGGCCGACGAACAGCAGCTCGTCCTTGTCAAGATAGAACAGGATGCCGTCGCCGATGACGTAGCCGTCGTAGCTGATCGGCACCATCTGCTTGGCCTTGTTGACGGCGAAGTTGTTGAAGCTGTTGATGGTGGTGTACGAAATCAGCTTCAAGGCATCGGGACCCTTGACCGTCAGCTCCGCCATGTGGTGCGTCTGGTCGAACAGCACGGCGCTTTCGCGCCAGGCGCGCTGCTCATCGCGCCAGTTGTAGAATTCGCTCGGCACCACCGGATACACATAGGCCCCGATGCTTGAATTGCGCAGCATGTCGACCGTGTTGCCGGCGCTCTTCAACAGATTGTCGAGATTTTGCTGACTCATGACGATGATGTCCTCTTGTCTGTTTCTGCCGCTGCACACCTACAGCCGCCCCGCAGCCGCCTCGCGCCCGATATGCTCGGCCTGACGCAGCACCAGGGCGACAATGGTGAGCGTGGGATTCGCAGCGCCGGCCGTGGTCTGCACGCTGCCATCGGAGATGAACAGATTCGGCACCTCATGCGTGCGCCCGTAGGCGTTGGTGACGCCCTGGCCCGGGTCGTGGCTCATGCGCGCGGTGCCCATCTGGTGCGTGGCCGGCGTTACGGGACTCACCACGGTGCGCTTCGCGCCCACTGCTTCGTAAATCTTCCGTCCCTGCCCGGTCGCGTGAGCGCGCATGGCCACATCGTTCGGGTGCGGGTCGCAGTGGATGTGCGCCACCGGCAAGCCGTAGCCGTCCTTCAGCGTCGTCGATAGCGTGATGCGATTGTCGGCGCGCGGCAAGTCTTCGCCGTTGACGAGCATGCCGGCCATGTTGCGGTAGTTGTCGATGACCGAGGCGAAATCGCGCCCCCAACCGTAGGGCAGCCCGATGAGCGGGAGCGTCGGCAGGTCGAGCATCGCGAGTTCCAGGTGATAGCCGCCCGCAAAACCGCGACGCGGATCGTGGATATTCTCATCCTCGACGACCCCCGCCAGCACCGCGCCGCGCCAGAAACTGACCGGCTGATCGAAAATGCCGAAAACAAAACTCAAGACGTGATGGCAGTAGTTACGACCCACCTGGTCGGATCCGTTGGCCAGCCCGTGCTTGAAGCGTCCGGACTCCGAAAGCAGGAGCAGGCGCGCGGTCTCGATGGCGTTGCCCGCGACGCACACGATGCGCGCGCGCTGGCGCTGTTCCGACCCTGCGGCGTCTCGATAGACGACGCCGGTGGCGCGGCCGGCGTCGTCATGCTCGATTCGGGTGACGAAAGCATTCACTGCGCAGGTCGAGCTTGCCGCTCGCCTCGGCCCGCGGAATCTCCGTATACAGCGTGCTCCATTTGGCGCTCGGTCTTGCAGCCTTGCACGCAGAAGCCCTGCTGAATGCAGAATCCGCGGCCGTCGCGGGCGCGCGAATTGATCGCCAGATAGTTGGTGTGCACGCGTTTGTAACCCATGCGCCGCGCGCCGGCATACATCACCTTGAAATTGTTCGATGCCGGCATGCCCGGATTGCCGTTGCGGCGCGTAACTCCGAGCCGCTTCTCGGCCACCTGATACCAGCGCTTCAGCTCGGCGTAGTCGATCGGCCAATCGGCGAGCGAGGCGCCGGGAATATCGCCATACACGCTGCGCGCGCGGACCTCGTAGGGCTGCAGGCGCGGCGTTGCGCCGGTCCAGTGCACCGTCGTACCGCCCACGGTGCGGCAGTGCCAGGCCGGAAGCGTCGGCGAAGTTTTTACCGGGTCCCAGGTGCCGCTCTGCGAGCGCGGCTCGAGCCAGGTGAGCTGGCGCAAACGCTTCGCCCGGGTTTTGCGAGAAAGCTCGCAGAGCGACTGACGCTTGCCCGCCTCGAACAGCACCACCTTGAAGCCGCGGCGCGTGAGTTCATTTGCCATGGTGCCGCCGCCGGCGCCGGAACCGACGATGACGACGACGTCCGTATCGTTGAGCTCGAAATCGCGGCATGCGGCGGTGCTCTACGCCGATCGGCATCGGGCCGCTGTCCGCCAACGGCACGTCGGGAAGCCACTTCAAATCGTTGAAGCCGCGCAGCAGATAGCCGCCCTTCGAGAACGACTCCCCCTCAAAACCGAAGTGCGCCCAGGCGATCGGGTTGTTGTACAGCACCATCAAGGTCTTGATCCGCACCGACTGGAAGAATGTGCCGGACTCGATCTGCCTGAGGTGTTCGACGCATGCGTCCTCGGCCATGCGTTCAAAACCGTCGCCGAGACTGGCAATGCCGGCTCGAGATCGGTGCGCGCCTGCGCCGAGCCTGCCGCATCGGCATCGATGGCATTGACGACCAGGGCATAGGCGGCATCATCCAGCGTGTCGTGCGGCGCAATGGTGCGGATCATGGCGAGCAACGCTGCGGCCTCTGCCGAAGACAGCACGCGCAGCTCCACCGCCCAGGCGCGGCCGGGCAGCAGCGCGGCGAGCGGGCTGCCCAGGGCAATGACGCCAGTCAGCATGCCCACTCCGCGCACGAACGAGCGGCGGTCGGCGCTCTGCAGCGAATCGGATATGCGTGGACGCTTGTATTCAACAGTACCGCAAGGGTCCGTCATGGGGAGCTGTTAGACTCTACTCATAGTGAACAAGAACCTGCTGTCCAGCGTACCACCCGCAAACGCTCGAGTGGCCGCCGGCGGTCCGCGACACGAACCCCGATTCCTGAGGTAAACGGCGGATGAAATACGAAACCAGGCTGATCTGGGTGCTGACCATCACCTTTGGCTTTGTGTTCTTCGACCGCAATGCCGCCAGTTTCCTGATGCCCTTCATTGCCAATGACTTGCATTTCAACAACAGCCAGGTCGGACTGGTGGCCTCCGCGCTGTCCTTTACCTGGGCGGTCGCCGCGTTTCTCGGTGGCGCGTACTCCGATCGCACCGGCAATCGCAAATCCTTCCTGCTGATCACCGTCGTTGCATTTTCGCTGTGCTCGTTCGCCTCCGGACTTGCGGTTTCATTCGTGACGCTGTTTTCGACCCGTCTGCTGATGGGCCTGGCCGAAGGGCCCGATACTGCCGATCGCCCAGTCGCTGGTGGCAATCGAATCCACCGCCGCCAGGCGCGGCAACAACATGGGGGTGATGCAGAACTTCGGCAGCAATCTGCTCGGGCTCGTTCGTGGCGCCGCTCGTCCTGGTTGCCGTCGCGTCGACCTTCAACTGGCGCTGGGCTTTCTATCTGGCGGGCGTGCCGGGTCTCATCATGGCGCTGCTCATTGCCAAATTCGTGCGCCGAACCGGCAACGCGACGCATCATGCCTGCGAGGCCGGCGGTGCACGACCGCCGCGCCGCTCGCCGAGGCGGGCATGGGCTATCGGGACATGCTGCGGCATAGGAACATGTGGCTGTGCATGCTGATGGCCATCTTCATGGTGGCGTGGATGGTGTTGGGCTGGGCGTTTCTGCCGCTGTTCTATACCAAGGTCCGAAGCTCAGCAACGGCGCAGATGAGCGTGCTGATGAGCGTGCTGGGCCTGTCGGCCGCCTTCTTCAGCTTCGTGGTGCCGGCGCTTTCCGACCGCTTCGGGCGGCGGCCCGTCATCGTTATCTTCAATTTCATCGGATTGCTGGTGCCGCTCGCCGCGCTGTATTTCCAGGGATCGCTATTCATGCTGGGCACGCTGATTTTCATCGGCTGGTCCGCCAGCGGAACCTTTCCGCTGTTCATGGGCACGGTGCCGTCTGAAACCATTCCGGCACGCTACGTAGCGACCTCGCTCGGCATGGTGGTCGGGTTGGGTGAGATCTTGGGCGGCGTCAGCGCACCGGCGATTGCCGGCCGCGCCGCGGATCATTACGGTCTGCAGGCGACCCTCATGATCATGGCGGCCTGTGCGATCGTCGGCACGGTGCTGGCGTTGTTTCTGCGCGAGACTGCGCCGATCCGCCTATCGCAAGAGAGCCCGGCGATCTCTTAAGGTGATCCAATGCCTCTGACTCAACTCGAACACTTCTTGGTGCTCACGGACGATCTCGACGGGACGCGCAATTTCTATCGCGACGCACTCGGATTGCGCGAGGGAGCGCGCCCGCCGCTGGGATTTCCCGGCTACTGGCTCTATGTAGGCGATGTGCCCTGTATCCACATCGCCGAATGGAATAGCTACCGCGCGCATTCGATTGCCGCCGGCATCGGCATATCGACGCCGGCATCGGGCACCGGGCCCGTCGATCATATTGCATTCAATGCGATGGATTTGGCCGGCCTGAGGGCCCGGCTGTCCGCGCACAACATCGGCTATTCCATCAACGAAGTGCCGAACGCCGGACTGACCCAGTTGTTTCTGAAGGATCCCAACGGGGTCAAGCTCGAGATCAACGTCAGATGAATGGGCGCACCGGGTCCGCTCCGTCCCAGCCGATACTGGCGCGATAGAACTTGCTGAACAGGGGCTCGAAGCCCGCACCCAGCTCGATGAGTTCCAAGTAGCCGGGCAGCTGCGCGGTGGTGTCCATGTAGGCGACGCTGCCCCCGCTCGGCACGCCGGCGATGAACACGAGAGCATGGCCCTGCGCCTGATAGTGCGCCACGTCCCGCTCGAAATTCGCCGTGGCGCGGCCCCAGTGATGAAATCCGTAACCGCGCTTCTCGATCCATTCGCGATACACCGAGGGCTCCGCATCGTTGGGCTGGATGAGCTCGATATTCATATGGCCCGCGAAGCTCATGGCAAGCGACACATCGGCCTTGGAGTCCCGGCCGCGATACTTGGGGTTGTGCCGCTGAAGTGGTCGAGCAAAAACCACGGACCCACCTTGAGCTTGTCGATCCATAGTTTCATGGCCGCGCGAATATCGGGCACCACATAGCACATTTGAATGATTCCATCGTCCGGTTGACCAAAACCCACGAGACTCATGGCGTGCCCCCTATGCCAATGCCACCAAAATCTTCAATCCCTGTTGACGGTGCAGGCGTTCGATACCGTCATCAATTACCCGCTCGAATGGTATGGTCTGCACCCAGCCCTCGAGCGGATAGTCGCCCCGCGCCATCGCATCGATGACGCTCGGAAATGCATTCACCGACATGGCGACACCGGTCAGACTGACCTCGGGCATCAACAGATCGAACGGCGGAATGACCACGGGGACGTGATGGATGGCCACGACCACCGCGGTGCCATCGACGCGGGTGCCGTGCAAGGTCGCGCGAAATGCTGCTGGAACCCCCGCCGCATCGACCGAGGCATGCGCGCCGCGGCCGTGGGTCAGGTCGCGAATGGCGGCGATCGGATCGCAGTCGCCCGGGTCGAGCGCCACGCGCGCGCCCAGGCGCTCGACCACTGCGCGCCGCTGTGGGGACGGATCGACGACGATGACCTCAACTCCCCGCGCTTTGAGCGTGAGACAGACGCCGATACCGATCGGTCCGGCCCCGTGAATCGCGACGGTTTGTCCCGCTTGCAGGCGGCAACGGTTCGCCGTGTGCCAGGCGACCGCCAGCGGCTCGATGAGCGCCCCCTGCATCGGCGTCATGCCCGGGGGCAGGCGATGCGCCATGGAGCGGCGTACCACGGTGAACTCCGCCAGGCCGCCGCCGCCGCGGTTGTAGCCGTGCAGCGCCGCACTCGGACAGTGATTGTACTGTCCCGTCTCGCACCACACGCATCGGCCGCACGTCTCGATGGGTTCGACCGCGACTCGATCTCCCGGCGCCAAATCCTCGACACCGCTGCCGACCGACACCACCTCGCCGCACAATTCGTGGCCCAGAATGACGGGATTCTTCACGCCGGTCAGCGGATGCGGTGTGGTGCGCGTGGTGACCGGGCCGTCATAGTATTCGAGAAGATCGCTGCCGCAGATGCCGTTGTACAACACGCGCAGCTTCACATCACCGGGCCCGGCCTCGGGTTCCGGCACCGACTCGAGTCTCAGGTCGCGTGGACCATGAAATACCGCCGCGCGCATCGATTCCCCCCCTTTGTGCTCAATGAGCCGGTCTGTAGACTACTGATCCCGCCGGCGGGTTACTCGACCATGAGTGAAGCGCGCTTTGGGGATGATGATCGATCATGAGCGAACTACTACTCCTATCGGGACTGCTGTGCGACGACACCCCCTGGCTCGACGTTGCCACCCGCTTGCGGGCCAACGCCGCCGTGAGCATTATCTCCTTTCCCAATTGCAGCTCGATCGGCGGGATGGCGGAGCGGGTTCTGCTCAAGGCCCCAAAAAAATTCACGCTCGTCGGACATTCCATGGGCGGTCGAGTCGCGCTCGAAGTGTGGCGACGCGCGCCTGAGCGGATTGCGGCTCTCGGGTTGCTCAATACCGGTGACTTTCCGCGACGGCCGGAGGAGCCGGCGAGCCGCGCTCGATTGGTCCAAATTGCGCGGGAACACGGCATGGCCGCCCTGGCCGCGGAGTGGCTGCCACCCATGATGGCGCGAAGCGCCGCGACGCCCGAGCAGCGATCGGTCATGCAACGCCTGACGCGCATGGTCGAGGGTCAGACAGCGGAAAGCTTTGCCGCGCAAATCCAGGCACTCCTCAATCGACCGGATGCAGAACCGCTGCTGCCGACCATTCGCGTTCCCACGCTGCTGCTCAGTGGTTCCCAGGATGCCTGGTCCCCCGTCTCCCAACACGCGCACATGCAGCGACTGATTTCCGGATCGATTCTGGTCGAGGTTGCGCATGCCGGACACATGGCGCCGATCGAGCAGCCCGATGCGGTGGCAAAGGCCCTGCGTGAGCACCTGATTCTGGGCTAAGCTTCGCTGCGAGTGGACAGACGGTTCGGCGTCAGTCGATCGATGGGCTCGATCTTTCGGTCAAATCGGGCGTCGGACTTGCGAGGATCTCGTCATGCGCGCCTATGAAGTAGTGGCCGGCAGCAACTCCATCGAAGGACTTCGGCGCTGCACGCGCCCGGATCCGGTGCCCCGGGAGGCCCAGATCCTGGTCCGTATCCAGGCCGCGTCCTTGAACTACCGCGATGTCATGATCGCCCAGGGACACTACGGAGGCGGTCCGGTGAAAGCCGATGTCATCCCGCTGTCCGACGGCGCTGGGGAGGTGGTGGCTCTGGGTCAGGCGGTGACCCGCTTCAAGGTGGGTCAGCGTGTCGCCGGCACGTTCTTCCGCAATTGGATCGACGGTCCGGCGCCGCGCGAGCCGTTGGTCGCGCTCGGCTCACCACCCACCGACGGCATGTTGGCCGAATATGCGGTGCTACCCGAGAGCGCTGCGGTTGCCGTTCCCGATCATCTGTCCACGCAGGCGGCAGCCACCCTGCCCTGCGCCGGGGTAACGGCATGGCATGCGCTGGTTGAAATCGGCCGCGTCGCTCCCGGCGAGACGGTGCTGGTGATCGGTACCGGCGGTGTTTCGATATTCGCGCTGCAGTTCGCGCGGCTTGCCGGAGCGCGCGTCTTGGTCATCTCCTCGAGCGATGAGAAGCTGGCTCGCGCGCGCGCGCTCGGAGCCGACGGTTGCATCAACTATCGGACCCATCCGGAGTGGGAGCGAGAGGTCTCGACCCTCACCGCAGGGGTCGGGGTGGATCACGTGCTGGAGGTCGGCGGAACGGGAACGCTGAACCGCTCGATCGCCTCGGCGGCCGCGGGCGGTCGCATCGCATTGATCGGCCTGTTGACCGGATTCGCGGGCACCGTGAATCCTTATGGATTGCTCAGCAAGCAAGCGAGCATCCACGGCATTTTTGTCGGCTCGCGCGGGCATTTTTTGCGCATGAACGCGGCCATTACGAGCAACCGGCTCGAGCCGGTCGTCGATCGCGTGTTCGATTTCGACGAAGCACCCGCTGCCTACCGTTATCTCGAGAGCGGTGCGCACTTCGGCAAAGTGGTGCTTCGCATTTGACTACCGGGCGCTCCCAGCTCACCGTCAGCGAGGCCGTCTATGCGCTGCTGCGCGAGCTCGGGCTGACGACGATCTTCGGCAACCCGGGTTCCACCGAGCTGCCTCTGTTCCGCCGCTTCCCCGCGGATTTTCGCTACGTGCTCGGCTTGCAGGAATCGGTGGTCGTGGCGATGGCCGATGGCTTCGCCCAGGCGAGAGGCGATGCGGCGCTCGTCAATCTGCACTCCGCGATCGGAGTCGGTCATGCTCTCGGCAGCATATTCACGGCGTATCGCAACCAAACCCCGCTGCTGATCACCGCCGGCCAGCAGGCACGGTCCATGCTGCCGTTCGAGCCGTTTCTCTATTCCGAGCAGGCCGCCCAGTTCCCCAAGCCGTACGTCAAATGGAGCTGCGAGCCGGCGCGCGCCGCCGATGTACCCGCGGCGATCGCGCACGCCTACTACATCGCCATGCAGCCGCCGCGGGGTCCGACTTTCGTCTCGGTGCCGGTGGACGACTGGGATCGCGAGTGCTTCGGGATCGCGGCCAGGCAGGTCAGCCGAAGACTCGCCGGTGATCCGGCGCTGCTGGCCGCGGCTGCCGACGTGCTCAAAGCCGCCCGGCGCCCGGTGATCGTAGTCGGCGCCTCGGTCGCCCGCGATGATGCGTGGGATGAGACGATCGCGCTCGCGGAGAAGCATCGCGCGGCCGTGTGGGCAGCCCCCATGTCGGCCCGCAATTCCTTTCCCGAGCGCCATCCGCTGTTCGCGGGATTCCTGCCCGCCGATCGTGCCAGGATAGTCGCGCTGCTCGAAGGCACGGATCTGATCCTCGTGCTCGGCGCGCCGGCCTTCACCTACCACGTCGAGGGCGACGGGCCGCACATTCCGCACGGCGCGACGCTGGTGCAGCTCACCGACGATCCCGGCGCCGCTTCCTGGTGTCCGGTCGGCACCTCCATCGTGACGAATCTGAAGCTCGGCGTGGCGGCACTACTCGGCTCCGCCGCGGACACCCCACGCGCAGCGCCTTCGCTGCCACCACGCGCCGCCCACCTCCAGCCGGACCGGTTGAGCGATCGCTATCTCATGCAGCAAATCGCCGCGCTTCGCCCGCCCGGTTCGATCATCGTCGAGGAGGCCCCGAGCAGCCGCGCAGCGATGCACGAGCACTTGCCGATGCTCGAGCGCGATGCCTTCCACACCTGTGCGAGCGGCGGCCTCGGTCACGGGGTACCCGCGGCGGTCGGCGTTGCACTCGCTCGCCCAGGACGCAAGGTGATCTGCATCGCCGGCGACGGATCGGCCATGTACTCGATTCAGGGACTATGGAGCGCGGTGGAAACCGGTGCCGCGGTGACATTCGTCATCGTCAATAACGCGAGCTACCGCGCGCTCGAGGAATTCGGCCGCCGGTTTGGCATCGGCGCGCTGCCCGGCGTCCTCCTGCCGCACCTCGACTTCTGCGCGCTCGCACAGAGCCAGGGAATGGCGGCAGCGCGGATCGAACACTGCGAGGATCTGGATGCCGCGCTGCTCGAGGCGTTCGCGGCCACCGTGCCGATGCTCGTCGAGGTGCGGGTCGAATAAAGGATCGCAGCCAAGACTCGCGGCGGCTCGGAACTCGCGTCAGCGGCCACTGCCATTAGTTGGCCAGCGCTTTGCGAGCCTCGTACGCGGCAACGCAAACGGGCAAATCGTCGAACATCCGCGGGACCCCCTGCGCCGCTAATGCGCCATTCCCCCGGCACCGCCTTTCGCAGGCTTGACCAGCAGCAACAACGGCAGCAGCCCGAGGAAGACCAACCCCAGCACCTTGAAATCGTCCAGATACGACAACAGTGTCGCCTGGTCGATCATGCTTTGGTAGATGTTCGCAAGCGTCGAGGGCGCATCGGCGCCGCTACCCAGCGCATCGCCCAGACTTCGAGCGTAATCCGGATAAGACGGATTCATCGGCTGCAGATACTCGACGAGACGGCTCTGATGGAACTGCTCGCGGCGGATGAGCAACGTGGAGGCGACCGAGATGCCGATACTGCCGCCGAGGTTGCGGGCGAGGTTGATCAAGGCGGATGCGCTGTTGATCCTGTTTGCGGGGACACGGCGGAATGCCATTGTGTTGAGCGGCACGAACAGGAAAGCCAGCGAGGCGGCCTGCAACATGCGGGCGAGCATCAAACGCGTGAATGAGATGCCGAGGTAGAAGTTGGTCATCCACAGAAGGCTGATTCCACCCATGACGAGACCGATGGCGACGAGGAGACGCACATCGACTTTGTTGATCATCCGGCCTACCAGCGGTAGCAATGCAATGGTCACCAAGCCGCCCGGTGTCAGCACCAGACCGGCATCGACTGCCCGGTACCCCATCAGCGTTTGCGCATAGGCCGGGATGAGAAAGGTGCTGCCAAGGAGCATGAACCCGAGCATCAGCATCAAGATGAACGTGATAGCGAAGTCGGGGTTGCGCATGAGGCGCAGGTCCACCATAGGATCGGTCCGCCGCAGCTCCCACCAGATGAGCAGCGCGAAAGCAGCGGCCGAAATCAAGCTCAGCGCGGTAATGAATCCGGACGCGAGCCAGTCGTCCTCCTGGCCCCGGTCGAGTACGATTTGCAGACACCCGAGACTGAGCGCCACGAATCCAAATCCCATCCAGTCCACGGGAGATCGCGCATTCCTGTCGCGGCTGACGGGCTGTTCGCGAATCAATGAGGTGACGAGGAACGAGAGCACAAGCCCGACCGGCACATTGATGAGAAAAATCCAGCGCCAGTTGTAGTTATCGGTGATCCAGCCGCCCAGGGTCGGACCGACTGTCGGGCCAACGACGGCGGCAATGCCGTAGATCGCACTGGCCATGCCGCGCTTTTCGGGCGGGAAGCTGTCCGCGAGAATCGCCTGGCCGGAGGGCTGCAAGCCTCCTCCGGCGGCACCTTGCAAAGCGCGCAACGCAATCAATGAGGCAAGGTTGGGCGCCAGACCACAGAGGAAAGAGGCCACTGTGAAGCCTGCAATGCACACCAGAAAGAAGCGTTTGCGACCGAAGGTGTTCGAGAGCCAGCCCGAGATCGGCATGACGATCGCATTGGTGACCAGATAACTGGTCAGCACCCAGGTCGACTCGCTCTGGCTCGATGACAGGTCCCCGGCGATGTGCGGGAGGGAGACGTTGGCAATCGAGATGTCCATGATCTCCATGAACGCTGCAAGCGCGACGACGGGCGCGATGAGCCAGCCTCTGCCTGGCGCCGACCCCTCATTCACGGAGGTTTGCCCGCTGACGGGGAGGACGGTGTTGCCCCGGCGGCGCGGCTGGACGACGTCGCCGCCTCCCCGCGCACCAGGTTCCGGGCGACGATCGCGTTGATCTCATCGTCTGCTCCGGCATCTTGCGAGGCGTACGCGTCTGTATGCAGCGCGGCTTGCCACACCGGTTGCTTCGACAGCGGAGCTCCGCTTTGATCATGCACATCGACCGCGACCGTCGTGGACAACCCGAGGAACAGCGGATGCTGCTGCAGTTCACCGGGCTCGAGTCCGATGCGTACCGGCAGGCGTTGCACGATCTTGATCCAGTTTCCCGAGGCGTTCTGTGCTGGAAGTACCGCGAGCGCACTCCCGGTCCCGACGTTCAGGCCCAACACCTTGCCGTGATAGCGCACGTGTGATCCATACATGTCGGCGGATACCTCCACCGGCTGTCCGATGCGCAAACTCCCAAGCTGATTCTCCTTGAAATTTGCGTCAATCCACACGGAGTCGACCGGCGCGATCGCAAGCATCTCGGTCGATGGCGAGACTTGCTGACCGAGTTGCACCGAGCGTCGAACCACGTAGCCGGACACCGGCGCGACGACGCGGGCGCGCGCTGCCGCCAGCCAGGCGCTTCGCAGATTAGCCTCGGACTGGAGCACCCGCGGATGGCTCTCGGGCTTGGTACCCGCGATCTGCGCGCGGGTACTCGCGAGCGAGGCCTGCGCCTGTTCCAGGCCCGCGCGCGCACTGTGTACCGCGTGCTCATCGTGCTTCAGGGTCTCGTCCGACACGCCGTGCACGGCGAAGACCAGGCGGTCACGCTCCAGATCCTGAGTCGCCTGTTTGAACGAGGTTTGCTGCGCATCGACCAGCGCGGCATCCCGCGCTTCCTGCGCGAAGAGCTGCGCGACATCACGCACGGTCTGACCCAGGCTTGCCTTCGCCTGCGCCAAGGCCACCTCGGTATCGCGCGGGTCGAGTTGCACCAGCACCTGACCCCGCTGCACGTACTGGGTCTCATCCGCGTCAATGGCAATCACCGTGCCGCTGATCTGCGGACTCAGCCGCGCGAGATTGCCGTTGACATAGGCGTCGTTGGTCTTCACCTCGCTACGCGTGATCGCAAAGTAGTAGATCGCGAAAATCGCAATGCCGGCGAGCACGCATATCAACAAGATCGTCGGTAACGAGCGCGATTTCCCGGCATCCTTGGGGGATTCGCGACCATCCTGCTCACTCATGAGTATTTCCTGCCAGAGGCAGCAGCGACGGGTCGTGTGGTGCATTCCACCAACCGCCGCCGAGCGCACGAAACAGGGTTGCGATATCCGTGAATCGCTGCGCGTCCGCCTGCACCTCGGTGAGCGCGGCATCCTGATACTGTTGCTCGGCAGTCAGCACCTGCAGCTCGGTGTACCTGCCGGCCCGATACTGCGCGACGGCCAGATCCCGGCTCGCGCGTGCTGCGTCGCGTGCCCGATTGTGCGCGACGTAGCTCTCGCTGTCGTGCTGCAAGGCTCGCAGTGCATTCGCGACCTCGACGAACGCTGCGATCACCGTACTTCGGTACATTGCCCGGGCCTGCAGGTACTGCTCCCTGGCCTCCCGCTCGCGTGCGGCGAGGGTTCCACCATGAAACAGCGGGGCGGTGAGATCCGCTCCAACCGACCAGACACCACCTGGGCCGGTCAAGAACTCGTTGAGCTTTGTGGTCTGTTGGGCGTACTGCGCGGAAATGCTGAGCGAGGGGAGCCGCGCCGCCTCGGCCATGCCGATGGCGGCATTGGCTTTGTGCAGATTATCCTCTGCGGCCAGAATGTCCGGTCTCTGTCGCACGAGGATCGAGGGCACCGACACGGGCACCTCGGGCGGCAGGGTAAAGTCCTCGAGCGAAAGATCCGGCAGGCGAAATTCATCGGGCGTCTTTCCACTCAATTGAGCGAGCGCGTTGCGATAGGTGTCGAGCTGCTGCTCCAGGCCGGGAAGCGTCGCGCGTACATTCTCGAGCTGGGTCTGAGCTTGTAATGTGTCGCTTCGCGTGATCTTGCCTGCGGTCTCCAGCGTTTGCGTCAGATCGTACTGGGAGCGCAACTCGTCGATCAGCGCCCGCGTAACTTTTATTTGCGCAGCTGTCGCTGCGTAGTCGAACGCAGTGATGACCACCTGGTCGACCAGCGTCACGTAGGTGTTGAGCACCTGGTCTCGCACATCGGATGTTGCTGCCCGTTGCGCTTCGATCGAGCGGCGCACGCCGCCGAACGGATCCAGGTTATAGGCGAGTGAGGGCCCCAGAGCGAATCGGTAGCCGGTGGCCGAGATGGCATCCACAGGACCATAAAAGAAGCTGCCGTTGATGTGAGCGCGACCAATCTGGCCGGCAGCGTCGATCTGAGGCAGGGCGGACCCGGAGGCCGCCATGAGCTCGAACTGCGCCGCCACGAGTCCATGACGGGCCGCCTCCAGATCCGGATTATCGATGAGTGCTTGACGCACCAGACCGTTGAGAGCGTCGGAGTGAAAGAGCTGGTACCAGTCCTCGGCGACGTCGCCGCCATACGCCAGGCCGGAGGCGGCCCCGCTCGCAGGTATCGAGTGCGAATAACCCGACGCAGCTGGAACATCCGGCCGCTTGAAGTCAGGACCCACCGTGCAGGCACCGGTCGCGATCCCGGCGAGCGCACCGACCAGGAGAAGCCGTAGCGCGTTTATACACCGGTGCTTCATGGAACCGTGTTCCGCCGAAGCGCCGTACGCGATCTTCGCGGCTGCGTGTGTGCTGGCCTGCGCTTGCCGACCGGGTTCGATGCGGTACCCTCCCCGTCGGACGGTGCCGAGAGACCCGCGTCCTGCAGGCGCAACAGGAGGCGCCCGAGCAGAGATATGAGCGTGTCGACTTCGGCCTTGGAATAGGGCTCGACGAGTTCATTCAACAACCCGACCATTAGCCGCTTGCCGGCGAGCGCCACGCGACGACCTTCCGCCGTGATCGCGATCTCTACGGCGCGCCGATCATGCTGGCCTCGGTTGCGGCGGACCATGCCCTCGCGCTCCAACTCATCGACGACACGCGTGAGAGCGCCCATATTGTGCCCAAGATGCGCGCTCAACTCCGTTGGAGATGCCTGGGGACGCTGGGACAGCCAGATCAGCGCCATCCATTCGGTGAAGGATATTTGGTGGGACTCGAATCTTCGCTCCGCAATCTGCGTCATGACGATGCCGCAGCGCTTGATGAGGAAGCCCAGACTGTTATTGGCTTGCAGCGATTCCAGCGTGTAAAAGGACTCCGCCATGCTTGCTCCGACAATATTTTTTTAAATTATATTTGCCTCGGCAATTAAATGTCAAGCGACCCTCCCGGCGACCGTAGGGATCGCGGGATGGTCTATCGGCTGACCGCTACCGCTGCGCCCGCGCCCGCGCCCGGACTCGTACCGCCGAGTGCGAGAAACAGCTGCACCGTATCGAGGTAGCGCTGGACTACGGCCCTGACATACCCAAGCCGCGCCTGCTGGTACAGACGCTCGGCGTCCAAGACCTGAAGAACGCCCGCGTTGCCCTCCCGGTAGCTGGCGCGCGCGAGATCGATGTTGCTTTGCGCGGCTTGCTGCGCCTGAGCCTGGGCATCGAGCTGCTCCGCGTCGTGATCCAGCGCCTCGAGCAGGTCGGCCACCTGAGCAAACGCCTCGAGCACGGTCTGCTCATAGTCGGCGGCACTCGCATGCATGGCCTCGACCGCCGCGCGCTTCTCCGCGCGCAGCGTGCCGCCATCGAAGATCGGTGCGGTCAAACCGGAGATCAGGCTCCAGGCGTTGCTCGCCCGGTCGAATAACTGCTCTGCTTTGAGCGATTGCTGCCCCGCCGTGGCACTCAGCTGAATCTTCGGATACAAATTGGACTGCGCGACACCCACGGCGCTGGTGGCCGCATGCAGACGCGCCTCCGCGGCAAGAATGTCGGGCCGGCGATGGGCGAGTTCGGAGGGCAAAGTCACCGGCACCTCGCGCGGCAGCGTGATATGCGCCAGATCGATGTCGGGCAGTTCATCCGCCGGCCCCTGGCCAAGCACCACGGAGAGCGCATGCCGCGCTTTCGCCAGGCCCTGACGCAATGGCGGCAGCAACGTCATATCGTTGGCAACCTGACTTTGCGCACTCACGATGTCCTCGCGCGATACCGATCCATTGTCGAATGCCGTCTGCACGAGCCGCAGGTTGTCCTTATCCTCCGCGAGGATTGTTTCAACCGTCGCGATCTGTGCGCGGGCCGAGGCGATCGCCAGCGTTTGCAGGACTGCCTGGCCGGTGACAGTGAGATACGCCGCATCGAGTCGGCGTCGCTCCACCTCGGCCAGGGCGTACTGCTGCTCCACGCTGCGCGCGACCCCTCCCGTGTAGTCGAGGGTGTAGCTCACGGCGGGCCCGGCGGCAAAATACGTAAAGGGCGGTATGTTTCCAAAGCCTCCCAGGAACTCATCCCCGTACTGTTGGCGACCGACCCCGGCAGTCAGGCTCACTTGCGGATATCTCGACCCCGCCTGCGCCAGGGCGAGTTGCTGGGCCTGCCTGAGCGTCCCGGTTGCGGCCTCGAGACTGCGGTTGTGCTCGACCGCGCGCTTGACGAGTTGATCGATGGTGTCGGAGCCGAACAGTGTCCACCAAGCGCCCTCGATCTCGCGGCCCAGGGCGATGTGCTGCGCGGAGTCGCTCGCCGCCCCGCTCTCGATGCCGAGGTTTTCGGCCGTGTAACGCGTCGCGGCGGGAGCCGCGGGCCGTGTGAAGTTCGGACCCGCGGTACAGCCGCTAAGGCTCAGCAGACAGATCAGCCCCACCGTACGCGCCTTGGGTGCAGCGGAGCGTGCAGACGCAGTCACCTTGCCGAGCATCATTCGATGTGAACCGGGGCAGCTTTGTCTGCCCCGCCCTTGCGCAGCAACAATACCAACGGCATCGCCACCAGAGCCAACAACATCATCAATTTGAAGTCGTTATTGTAGGCAATCATGGCCGCCTGCTCGGTGACGGTCGCATTCAACCCCGCCAAGGTTTGCAAGCTCGGCGCTCCTGCCGGCAGCTGAGCGCGCAGCAACGGGTTGTAGCGGTTCACATGTTCGCCCAATGTCGCGTGCATGATTTGGGTATTGCGCGTCAACAACGTCGTCACCACCGAGATGCCGATGCTGCTGCCGATATTGCGAATGAGGCTGAACATCGCCGTACCCTCATTGCGCAGCGCCGGCGGCAGCGTCGCGAATGCCGCGGTCGCGAGCGGTACATAGATCAAGCCGACTCCAAAGCCTTGCAAGATTCCTGTCCACACGACCTTGGTATAGTCCATCTGCAGATCGAATCCGGTCATCTGCCAGGAGGAAATGGCCGTCAACGCGAAGCCGACACCCATGATGAGGCGCGTATCGACCTTGCCAATGATGCGGCCGACGATGAACATCGAAATGATGGTACCCACCCCACGAGGCGCCGTCACGAAACCCGTCGTTACCACCGGATAGTTGAGCAGGTTCTGCAGCAACGGCGGCAGCAGCGCCAGCGTTGAAAACAGGATGGCCCCCGAGACGAACATGAACACATTGCCGGTGATGAAGTTGCGATCTTTGAACAGCGACGGACTCACGAAGGGCCGCTCGGTCGTCGTCAACATGTGAATGATGAATAAATAGAAGGCGACCGCCGCGATGGTGGTTTCGATCCAGATTTCCGTCGAACTGAACCAGTCCTTCAATTGACCGCGATCGAGCAGGATCTGAAGAGCGCCAATTGCCACACTCAAGGCGGTAAAACCGAAGAAATCGAACCGCGACTTGCGGATGGCCGCCTTGGGGAGAGAACTCGCGATGCCGAGAAATGCCAGGATTCCGACCGGGACGTTGATGTAGAACACCCAGCGCCAATTGTAGTTCTCGGTGAGCCACCCGCCGAGAGCCGGACCGATGATCGGCCCCAAGGTCACGCCCATCACCCACACCGACATCGCCCGTGCATGACGCGCGGGCGGATTGATGTCGAGCAGTACTGCCTGGGACAGGGGAACGAGTGCCGCCCGCACAGAGCCCCTGGAACAGCCGCGCCACGACCATCTGCGACAGCGATTGCGCAAGACCGCAGAGCATCGATGCCAGGGTGAAGCCCGCGACGGAAAACAGGAACACCCTCTTTCGGCCGATTTGACCCGCAAGCCAGCCGCTCAACGGCGTCATGATGGCAGCGGCGACGATATAGGAGGTCAGTACCCACGCCATCTGATCCTGGGTGGCCGAGAGCGAGCCTTGAATTCGCGGCAGCGCGACGTTGGCGATGGTGTTGTCGAGCGTTTGAATGACCGAGGCCAACATGACGGACACCGTGATCAGCGCGCGGCGCGGTCCGTCGATCTCCGTAGCCGGCATGGCCGCATCGCTCAACGCGGGGTCGCTCCGGCCAAAGCGGGTGCCGGTGTCGCGTCCGCTCCGCCATCACGCGATTGCGTATCGACGGTCACATCGGCGCTGAGTCCCGCCTGCAGGATGAAGCCGTCCTCGAGATCCGACAGCTGCAGGCGCACCGGCACACGCTGCACGACCTTCACCCAGTTGCCGGTCGCGTTTTCCGGCGGCAGCAGCGAGAACTGCGAACCCGTGCTGGGACTCACGCTCGTGACCGTCGCAGAGAATTTCCTGCCCGGATATCGGTCCAGCTTGATCGTGGCCGTCTGGCCCGGGCGCATGTGTGCGAGCTGCACTTCCTTGAAATTCGCCTCGATCCACACATCGTGCGTGGACACGAGCGCAAACAGCGGCGCGGACGCGGCAATGGTATCGCCGACTTGCAGCTGCTCGACCTTTGCGACGACCCCGTCGGCCGGCGCGCTGACCACCGTGTAGGACAAGTCGAGCCGGGCGCGATCGAGAGCGGCCTGCGCCTGCGCGACCAGAGGATGCCGCTCCGGCTCAATGGTCGGGTCGCCGCCGAGATTGGCGAGTGCCACCCCGATTTGCTGCTCGACGCCCGCGACCTCTTGTTTCGCGGCATCGAGCGCATGGGCCGCCTGATCGAATTGTGCCCGCGAAGCGATGCCGGAGGCGAGCAGGCGGGTTTGGCGCTCGTATTGCTGCTGCGCGTAGCTCTGGGTGTCTTTCGCAGCGCGCAGCTCCGCCTGCCGTTGCCGATAGGTCGACTTCAGCGACTCGATTTGCAGCCGGGTCTCGGCTAAATGCGCGGCGGCATCGTCGACGGCGATGCGGAACGGCGCGTCATCCAGTTTGAAGAGCGTTGCGCCGCGCCGCACGATTTCATTGTCGTGTACGTCGATCTCGCTGACGTGCCCGGCGACACGCGCGCTGATCGACACGGTCGCCGCTTGGGCATACGCGTCATCGGTGCTTTGATACCGGCCGCTCGTGAGGTAGAAATATGCACCGCCGCCCAGCACCACGATGACTGCGACCGACATGAGCGGCCAGCGCAGGCGCTGCAGAGGTGTCTTGCGCACCGGCGCTGCAGCCTCGGAATCTGCGGAGCCGCCCGGAGTCATGGCTGCAAGGACCCCCGCTCTCGTCGACTCCGCAGCGCGCCTCCACGGCCCGCCGGCGGGGCCGCCCTTGCAGGCATCGGTAGCGGCTCGAGCGAGGCCAGGTTGCTCTGAATCTTTTCAAGCGATGCGATCATGAGATCGGCTTGTTTCCGCGGAATACCTGCAAACGCCTCGCGACGCGTCAAATCCACCAGACGCCACACTTCATCCACGAGCGGCTTGCCTTTAGGCAGCAGATACAGCCGGCGCGCCCGCCGGTCCGCAGGATCGTTACGCCGCTCGAGGCACCCCTGCGACTCCAGCGAATCGACCGTGCGAACCAGCGTCATCGGCTCGAGATCCGTCCGTTCCGCGAGCTGCGCCTGGCTCATTCCTTCGTTATTGGCCAGGTAGACGAGAACTTTGCATTGCGGCAAGGTCAGGCCGAGCGACCGCGCTCTTTGTTCGAAGCGATCCACGTATCGACGGCTGGTATCCTTCAACAAGAAGCCGAAAGTGCGCAGCGGGTTCACAATTGAGCCTTTTCATTCGCAGGAACGATAGCCCATTATATATACTCACGTGAGATCATATCAACCGTTACGATTTGGCACTCGAGGCAGCGGCGCACAGCCGCGGGCGTCGATGCCCACATTCTCGGCGATTCCCTCGAGGGCGAGGCGCGCGACATGGGGAAGGTGCTTGCCAGCATTGCGCTGCAGGTTGCCGAACGGAGTCAGCCCGTCGCTGCGCCCTGTGTATTGCTGTCGGGCGGAGAAACCACGGTGACCGTGAGCGGCGCCGGGCGAGGGGGTCGCAACGTCGAATTCCTGACGGCTTTTTTTCGGCGCTGGGGTGAGCAAGGCGTCGAGGGCGCCACTGCCGCCAATCGGCCATTGCACTCGTGCCGAGACACCCGCCGCCAGACCCCGTATCGATACAGACCGCCGGCAGCTTTGTCCGGAAGGGTTGGCTGGAGCAGTTGGCCTACCAGCAATCTATATCGCCCACCCGATGTACCTCGTCAAGCTCCGAATGTCACGTAACTGAGTAGATACTCACCTTGACTTCGAATCGGACAGCGCCGCAGCTCTCCAAATCAATCGCGATCTCTCGAAGCGCGCCCGACGCCAGGTCGGGGCGGTGCGCCACGACGTCCCTTCGCTCCATTGTTTTTTGCATGACGGGTTGCAGCGTTGAGAGTCGCGCCTCAACCATGACATCATTGGCTGCACGATTATTATAATTGTTGCATATACAGTAGCTTACGAATACTTCTTGAGACTCTACCGAGTCAAGTTTCCAGCCCCCGCCCCCTGGGTACGCTCACGACGCCGACGAGCGCGCGCAACGAGTCTGCCGCAGGCGCTCGTGCGTGACATATCGTGTCGCGACTTGCGACGTACGGCGCGCCTCTGCAAATACGGCGTTGCCGCGTTCGAAACCGCGGACGAAGATCGCAGGAACCCGGCGATGCGGAAATAAGGGGAGAGGCAGGGCGAACTTCAACAACATTACTCGCTTTCTTTCCGCGCGCCGGGACCCAGGCTGCTCAGCCTGGGCTCTCGGGCTTTCCTTCAGACGCGCGTGCCGAGCAGCCGTCCCATCTCTCGAAGCACCGCATCCATATCGGCTGGCTTGGCGAAAACGCGGTTGGCAACCGATTGGATCTCATCGACGCACGGTGCGCGAACGCTGGCCAGCATGATGGTCGGGGGCTTGAACCCCAGTCGCGTCTCGATTTCAGTGATGACCTGATCGCCCGTCATGCCCGAGGGTAGATGGTAATCGGTCAAGATCAGGTCCGGAATCAGACCGTCTTCAACCAGCTGGATGGAATCGTCGCCCGAAGCGGCGCTGATGACCTCATACCCCTGTAGGCGTAGCACTCTCGCGACGGATCTGGCCACGCCTGAATCATCTTCGATGTGCAGGACCTTGATGGCGCCCCGGTGCCGGGGCGTGGGCTCAACACTCACCGTATGGTTTCCCCCGAATTTCGGTTACAAGGCCGACGCGTGGTTCCAAGGACCGCGCCGGCTCATCAACGTCCGTCCAAGCGTAGCGTTGACACGAGCTGCAGTAGTTGAGGGAATGCCTTAAAAGCAGCCGCGGGGCAAATGCTCGCGGAGCTCGTCCACGAGAACACGCTGATTTTCGGAATAGTCGATCGGCACGGCAACCAGGTGCACGCCGCCCTCGGCGAAGGCCCTTTCGAGTGCCGGTATGAACTCGCGGATCGCCTCGACGCGTGTCCCCCGGGCACCATAGGCCTCGGCATACTTCACGAAATCAGGATTGTTGAAGGTCATGCCGAAATCGGGAAACCCATCGACGGCCTGCTTCCAGCGGATCATGCCGTAGGCGCCGTCTTCAATCACTAGAACAACCAGGTTCAATTTCAACCGTACGGCGGTTTCCATCTCCTGACTATTCATCATGAATCCGCCGTCGCCGCAGACGGCCATCACGCGGCGCCGCGGGTAGAGCATGGCTGCCACCATCGCCGACGGCAGACCCGCTCCCATGGTGGCGAGCGCGTTATCGAGCAACAAAGTGTTGGCGACGCGGGTCCGATAGTTTCGAGCAAACCAAATCTTGTACATGCCGTTGTCGAGCGCAAGGATGCCGTCGGACGGCATGACCCGTCGGATATCGTGCACCAGGCGTTGCGGCGTGAATCGCTCTTCCGTGGCGCGGGCCGCGATACGGGCGAGGATACCCTCGCGCAGCGGCAGCAGGGCGCCGGCGTTGGGGATCCGGCCTTCGATCCGGTCCGCGAGAAGACGAAGCGAGGGGCCGAGGTCTCCGATCACCTCCGTCTGCGGGAAGTAGACCTGCTCCACGCTGGCAGGCTGATAGCCGACGTGCACCACCTGAGGTCCCTCGGGACCCATGATGAAGGGAGGCTTCTCGACGGTGTCGTGCCCAATGGTGATGATGAGATCGGCGCGATCGATGGCCTCGTGCACGTAGTCGCGCTCCGAGAGCGCGGCGGTACCCATGTACAACTCGGTACCGCCGGGCACGGTGCCCTTGCCCATCTGCGTCGTGAAATAGGGAATTCGCGTGCGCAGCACGAACTGGGCGAGGTCGGACGTCGAACGCGGTCGCGATGCGGCCGCACCCAGCATCGCGAGCGGACGCTTCGCCATCATGATGACCTGCGCGGCACGATCGAGCGCCTCAGGCGCGGCCACCGGCAACTCGACCGGGTGGGGCGCGATCAGCGCAACTTCCTCGCAAGTTTCGGCGGCAATGTCCTCCGGCACTTCCAGGTGGACGGGACCCGGGCGCTCCTCCTGTGCGACACGAAATGCCTCCCGTACGAGGGTGGGGATCATGCTGGCCGCGACGATCTGCCGTGACAGCTTCGTCAGCGGCTTCATCGTCGCAACGACGTCCACGACTTGAAAGCGCGCTTGTCGTGACGACAGAATCCCCTTCTGCCCGGTAATCATGATCATCGGCATCGCACCCAGAAGGGCGTACGCCGCGCCGGTCGTGAGGTTCAAGGCGCCAGGTCCCAGGGTGGTGATACACACGCCCGGCTTGCCCGTCAGCCGGCCGTACGTCGCGGCCATGAAGGCGGCGGCTTGTTCGTGCCGTGTCAAGACCAGTTCGATGGAGGAGCCGCGGATCGCCTCGACGACGTCGAGATTCTCCTCTCCGGGAATGCCGAAGATTCGGTCAACGCCCTCGTTTTCCAGCGCCGCAACCAGCAAGGTAGAGCCTTTGGTCATCATCATCTCCTCGACCGGCCACGGTATTCGACCAGCCCCACTGGACATTGAACGGCGCATCGATGATGCTCGCAGCCTTGTCTGCTGTCTCCATTTTCAACGGTCTGGTGCATTTCGGCTCAGTCCTCATGCTGGCAGTGGGCGCCTTGTTGCCCATCGTTGATCCGCTCGGCGGAGCACCGATCTATCTGGCCATGACCGCCGGCCTTAGCTCCGCGGACCGGGCGCGGATGGCGAAGGCGGTCGCGATCAACAGTTTCCTTCTGCTCCTTGCCTCGGCCCTGGTCGGGGCGTACGTACTCGACTTCTTCGGCGTGTCAATTCCATCGGTGCAGGTTGCGGGCGGCATTGTCGTCTGCCTGATCGCGTGGTCGCTGCTGAACAGCCCCAATACGCCGGCGGCGGCCGATCGCAATGCCCCGCAAACCGCAACGCCCGACGATCTGAGTCAGCGGGCATTCTATCCGATGACAATGCCGCTCACCGTGGGACCTGGTTCGATCTCAGTTGCGCTGACCCTCGGAGCCAACCCGCCGGCTGGACTTCGGCCGTTGCTCCTGACGACACTCGCGCACGCAGTGGGCATCCTGCTCGTCGCCCTCGGCGTTTATTTCTGCTACCGCTACGCCGATCGCATCCTTCGTAAGTTGGGTGCGACGGGCACCGGCGTAGTCGTGCGTCTGACCGCATTCATCCTGCTGTGCATCGGTGTTCAGATCTGCTGGAACGGCATCCATGCCCTGGTAACCAGCGGCTTCCTCCAATCGGCTTCTTGAGGCGTATTGGCCGGCACTCGGTGCGACACCCTGCTCCGCGCCGCGCTACTGATTACGCTGATCGGCGGCGGCGAGATCCGACCGATACGTCAGGCTTGCCAGGAAAAAAAACAGCGCTGCCGGCAACGCGCTCATCGCCGACCCGATCAGCGTGATCCGCAGTGAATCCTCGCCGTATGAGGCACGCAACATGTCGCTCACGATCCCCATCACCTGAGGGCCTATGCCGATGGCAACGACATTGATCACGAACAGCACGCAGGCAATCGTGGTCGCGCGTACCGCGACCGGCACCAGCGACTGCGCGATCGCCGTCATCGAGCTGGCAAATATGGACCCGAAGACGATCTGCGCGCCGAGCAGCAGGAAGACATCGTGCGGCGGCCCCGTGAACGCGGCTATGGAACAGGTGGCGGCGAGCACGCTGGCGGCGGTCGGAATCCAGAAATGCCAACGAGGGTCCCGGCGCCCGAGCACATCGATCAGCCGACCGCCCATCAGGGTCCCGACGGTCAACCCGATGCCGAACGCCAGCGCCATTCCGGTGCCGACCGTGCGTGGGCTCAATCCGTAGGAGCGCATGAGAAAGGACGGAACCCATAAGGTCAAACCCATCTGCAAAAACGTCTGCAGCATGGAGGCGATCGTCATATTGCGCAATGAACGGATCGACCATAGCAGGCGCACGGTCGCCCCAAGGGGAGGCTGCTGCAGCGGCGCCCGTACGCCATCGGCCATGCCCTTGCGCGGCTCCGGCAGGGTGAAGAGGACGAGTGCGCCGATCAGAATTCCGGGTAGCCCGGCGAGGATGAAAGCCTGCCGCCAGCCGAATTCCCCGAGCGCCCAGCCGCCCCATAAGAATCCAAGCGCCATGCCCAACGGGGTGGACATCAGCAGGATCGCAATGGCCGTGGAGCGCTGCTGGCGTGCAAATAAATCGCCGGTCAGCGCATGGCTCGGAGGGCTGCCGCCGGCCTGACCGGCGCCCACGCCCATGCGCGCGAGGAACAGTTGAACGAAGTTTTGCGCCAGCCCGCAGAAGATGGTCATTGCGCTCCACACCGTGATCGCCAACGCGATGACCTTGCGCCGCGACCAACGGTCGGCGAGACGCGCGACGGGAATGCTGAGCGTCACGTTGACGAAGGTGAAGGCGATCCCGGTGAGAAACCCGACTTGAGTGTCGTTGAGCGAGAGTTCATGGCGGATCGGCTCGAGCAGAAGGGTCAGCACCTGACGGTTGAAGAAGTTCGCCGTGCAGACGAGCGTGAGCACGAAGAGGGCGTAGTAGCGCCTGCTCGCGCTCAATGAATCGGCGGTGCGCTCTACGAGTGCTGATTCAGGCGTAGTTGCAACTTCTGCCATTTCCAACCTCCTCTCAAGGGCCCGAAATTGAGCGGGTGACCGAGACCGTAGCCCCGAAGCTTGGAAGGACCGCGGAATGCTTCCCCTCGCCGCCCGCAACCAAGATGAGAATGTCGTCCGCGCCCGGTACCGCGGGAATGAGCGCGTCCGCGGCCATCGCATTGAGCTCGGGCGGCCAATCGCGCATGCCGTACATGCCGCCCAAGGAAAGCTCGTCGCGCCGTCGGCTCACGGCGTGGTACAGGTACTCGCGCACCTGGCGCCGCGACCAGCCCGAACCCGCGATGCTCGCCGCGTGCTCGGGGCCGAGGATCACCATCAACTCCTTCCGGCCATGCCAGGCGATGAACCAGGTGTTGCTGCCAAGCGTTCTCAGGACGTCAGCCGCGACCCGCAAAATGCCCTCGGCATCGCCGTGCTCGTGGTCGTTCACGTTGTGCGGCGGCTCGCCGCCGAAGACGGTGACGGCGTTCGCGCCATCGGCCAGGCCTCGGTCCGTGATGAATGAGCCCCATGGCGATGCTTCCAGGTTCTCCGCGATGCAGAAACTGTACTTGCTCGGGGCACCCTGCGTCGAGCGGTCGATGGTACCCGCAAGAGCGCCGCCGATGTTCCACAAGATCAACCGGATCGCGCGCCCCATGACGGCATTGGCCATCGAGCTCGGCCCGAAGGTCCCGGCGCCCGCGTTCATGTTGAGCTCCCTTGCAATCGGCCCGTGCACGATGAGAAGGGGCGCGACTGGATGCGTTGTGGCCTGCAGCGAGGCCAGATTGAAGCGCGGTTCGAGCATCGCTTCAACCGCCGCCACCAGGACCGGCATGTGCTGCGGACGGCATCCGGCCATGACGGCATTGACGGCGATCTGCTCGATGGTCGCAATGCCGCCGCGCGGCGGCACTACCCCGACGATTTCCTGACCGTCCCGTCCCGAGCCACCGATCATCCTGGCAACCGCCTCGGGTACTGGCGCAATGACAGGAAATCCGTCGCTCGACCGGCGCTCGAAAAACCACGCTTGCAGCTCGGCTGGATCGGCCGGCGCGAGTATGCGCTGCGCGCGAGGCGGCTGGGATCCCGTGGCAGCGGCCGGCACCCTCGCCAATTCCGTGCGCACCTTCGCGTACAATTTCTCCGCACGATCGACGATCTGCCGATCCGAGAGGCCGCCCAGTGGGTGCGTGAATTCGGCGATTCGTGCATCCGGTAATCCAAGAGCACGCCCGTCATGCAGCGCCTTGGGATAGAAGGCGGACGACGCCAGCACCACGGTCGGGACGCCGCGGCGTTCTAGCTCTGCGAGGTCATGGAGACTCCACGACGTGCACGAGCCTCAGTCGGCTGAACCGGTCAGTACGAGATCGGCCGATTGTGCGATCTGATCCAGGAGTTCGGCGCCGGCCCCGACCGCCGGGTTTTCCTTTCTAAAATGCGCGACGTTCGCGAGTGAGCAATCGTCGCGCAGTTTCCCCGCCACCAGGCTCGCCAGTCGATGGAAATTCGGCTTCGCGTTATCGAGGATTGCCAGCCTGCGGCCCGCGAGCGGCAGCACCGGATTGCACTGAAGCGCGGCCGGCCTCTGAACCTCGCCCGCCGGATCAAGTACTTCGATCGTCGTCATAAGGCCCTCCCCGCTGCAGTTAGGTCGGCTGGCGGATCCGTGTCCGCGTACGAATATACTACCAGCCGTGATCGTCCTTTTCTCGCCGCTCGGTTTGACGCGATGATCGTCGCGACCGCAGGGCATGTCGATCACGGAAAGACGACCATCATCAAGGCGCTGACCGGAACGGACACCACGCACCTTCCTGAAGAGCGCAAACGCGGAATGACCATCGACCTCGGCTTTGCCGGACTGGCATTGCCAGGTGGGGGCTTCATCGGCTTCGTTGACGTACCCGGTCACGAGCGATTCGTTCGCAATATGCTCGCAGGCATCACCGGAGTTGATCTCGCGCTGTTGGTCGTGGCTGCCGACGACGGGATCATGCCTCAGACTCGCGAGCACCTCGAGTTGCTCGACCTTCTGGAGGTGACCGGGGGGGCGGTCGCACTCACCAAGATCGATGGTGTCGATTCGGTGCGGCTCGCGGAGGTCACCGCCTCGATCAAAGAGCTGCTTGCACCAACGCACCTTGCGGGCATTCCGATCTTCCCCGTATCGGCACCCGGCAATATGGGAATAGCCGCGCTTCGCGACTACCTCATCGCGCGGGCCACGAGAGTGAACAGGCATCGACACGGTGCACTGTTCCGCCTCCCGATCGATCGAACCTTCACGGTGAAAGGAGCCGGTCTGATCGTGACGGGCACCATCGCTTCAGGCAGGGTCGCCGTCGGCGATCGCCTCGGCGTGGTACCGCCCGGCACGTTGCTTCGGGTGCGCGGGTTGCATGCGCATCAAAGCGCGGTCGACAGTCTCGGCGCAGGCGAACGCTGCGCCATCAATGTGGTTGCCGCGGACCTTGATCGCTCGCAACTGGGACGGGGGGTCTGGCTCGTCGCGCCGGAGCTCGCGCTTGCAACCACCCGGCACCTCGATGCCCGCCTCACGCTCGCCGCAGGGGCCGTGCTCGATGATGGCGCCCGCATTGAGTTTTGCCATGGCGCGGCCTCCACCCACGGTCACCTGGTGCCCTTGTCCCGCGATGCCGGGCCACCCTACGTGCAAGTTGTCCTCGACGAGCCAGTCCATGCGTTGGCGAAGGACGTTTTCATCTTGCGTCATGCAGGCGCGCAGAAGACCCTGGCCGGCGGAACGGTACTTGACCCTTTCCCGCCTCTTCGCGGGAGGCGGCGGCCTGAACGTACTGCGGTGCTGGCCGCACTCGATCGGCCCGATGCCCGAAGCGCGTTGGCGAACGTGTTGCCGGTGGCCGACGATGGCATCGGTCTCGACCGCTTCGCGCTCGCCTGGAACATTCGGCCGGACGAGATCGAGTCCCTCTGGCAAAGCGTCGGGCTCGCTCGCTTCGGTGGCCGTGGATACGATGCCGCACGGTGGCGGCAGGGCCGCGCTGGCCTGTTGGCACGGGTGGCGCGCTTCCACGCCACCCATCCCGATCAGTGCGGCCCGTCGGCCGCCCATGTGTTGCCAACGGAAGTTGCCGCGGGTCGGCGTCAATTCCAGCGGGCAATCCTCGAAAGTCTGCTCCACGATCAGGAATTGGTTCGCGAAGGCGCGCACGTCCGCCTCCCGGCGCACATGATCGAGTTATCCGAGTCCGAGAAGCTGCTTTGGCGCCGACTTGCACCCCTGCTCGGCCCGGAACGCCGACCCATGACCCTGCACGACATCGCCGCGAGCCAGAAGCTCGATTTCAAGATCGTGAGGCAGGTACTGGAGCGCGCCGCTCGGGCGGGTTACGTGGTGCGAATTACCCCGGGACGGTTCTTGCACAAGTCGGCATTTCTAGACCTTGCGGCCAGGGCGGAAACGCTTGCAGCGAACTCCAACGGTGGATTGTTCGATGCGGCGGCGTTTCGCGACCGGTCCGATCTCGGGCGCGGTATCTCGATCGAATTGATGGAGTACTTCGACCGGATCGGGTTCACCCAGCGGGTCGGCGATCAGAGACGGGTGCTCAGGCCCGCGGCCGCCGTCCTCGAGACCAGCCCCGTCGACAGACACTGAAGAAGGACACGTAGAGGTCCTTCACTTCCCGATCAGGGGGAGTTGCATTTCGCCAGCTTGTCGGCGTCGAATGGCTTTCCGTCCGCGACATAGGCGGTCAGCGTCCCGACTTCGCGCTGCACCGCGCGACAGTTGCGCAGTGAGCCGGCATCCGAGGGTTTGGAGACGAGAATGCAGGTCGACCCGTCGCAACGGAAGAAATTGCCATTGACGATGAATTCCTTTTTTCCGGCAAGCGGCTGCGCCAATGTCGCGGTGTAACCGGTGTCGCCGAGAGCAGCACTGCTCGCCAGGATCATCGTCGCTACGATCAGAGTTGAGTTTTGCAAATCGCGCCTCATTGGAGCCACCGTTCAGGTATGGACGGACAAATGTCCGTATCTATCGGACATTTGTCCATGCCGGTTGACGTTTGTCAAGTGGGACGATTTGTCACACGCTCACGGGCATCGAGATGATCAGATGCGCAGCATGCGCTCGAACATGAGTGTTATGTCGCGCGTGAGCGCAGCCCTGCCGGCCGGTCTTCCGCCGATGACGTGACGATGAAGGGATCTCAACTTTACAATCCCATAGATTGCGGCAAATACCATTTGCACGAGCTCGATTGCGGGTATCGATTTCAGGATGTCGGATTTCGTGTCCCTGGCCAGATCGGCGATGAACATCAAGGAATCCATGGACGGCCGCTCGCGGGATGTACGAACCAGCCGATCGAAGGTCGAGGGTTTGTCGAGTTCCTGAAACTCCTTGTCCAGCACCTTCATTTCCGGAAGATCGCTCAGAAACAACTCGACGACGTTGGCCAGGTATTGTCGAAATCGCTGCTTTGGAGTTCCGATCGCGAGCTTCGAAGCCAGATCGCGTTTGACGATGATCTCGACCGCCCGCTGAAAAACGACGTCTTGAAGGCTGCGCTTGCGCGCAAAGTGCGAGCTCAGGGTCGACAGCGGAATATCGCAGGCCTTTGCGATATCTCGAAGCGCAACACCGCCGAAACCCCGTTCACCGAACAATCTTGTCGCCTCGCACAGGATTCTCTCCCTGACATCCACACGCGTTTTTTTGCCGTGCTCGTCGTCGTGGATCCGTGCCCTCGAAGATCGTTCTCTACGCATTGGAGTTTGGTCCGGACACCTGCGAGAAAGGAAACCTATCGTATGTTAATGGCATCGGCCTAAATGCAATACTTTGATAATCAATGCTTTAGGTGGCTCCTGGGGCCGGCCATCGCCGGCGATTCGCGCGCCGGTGACGAAACATATCGCACGAGCAGCTGCGACGCACGACGCGCTTGTGCAATTCCGGTTTGCCGCCGTCGGATCGCGGCCCGAATATCGTGCACCGAGGAGATGCGGAAGAATGAGGGGACAGAGACTCACTGAACAACAATGGTGCGCAAAGGCACGCCGCCAGCAAGAATGGGAAGCCTCCTGGCGTGCCGACATGGCCGCGCTCGAGGCCTGGATCGAGGGCGCGGATGACATTTTGGCGCTTCACGAACTCATCGCCCGCGCCGCGGTCATTGAAAAGCGCATCGCACGGCTCAAACGAATCATGGCGCGGCATCTCGAGCGGGCGCCGGATGGCGATGCGAGAGGCGACATATTGCTGCAGCAGATGACATAGCGCATTTCAACCTGCGATGGACCGCGGCCTTTCGCATCGTCCCATTTGCCGCAAACGCGGAAGCGCTCAATCCTTGTCCCATCGGCGAATGCGCCAGCCGGGTTGAAATCTGACTATGATCCGCCATCGTGCTAACGCTCGGATAGATACGGCGATCGGGGCGAACGCCGACAAACCTGCCGTCATCTACCTACGGCGTACGCCGATGGGAATTACCCTCGGATGTATCGGAGTCGCGTTGGTCGTGGTCTTCGTGGCCGCGACTTCGCTGCTCGCGTGCGTGGTGTATCCGTTCATTTGGCTGTCCCTCAGAGCGAGGCTGCTGCTCGCGAAGCAAAAGTCGCCCTTCGACTCCGAGGCCGGCCAAAAACATTCGCGACGCTTCAAGTTTTCCAATTTGGTGCTGGGAAGGTAATCACCGCGACTCCCGGGCCGCGGCGCTCACAACGGACGATCGTTCACCCACCGCTCTTGAGCTCGTCGGGATGGGGCGCCGTGACGCTCGCCGGCGCATTGATACTGACCTTGCAATGAGGACAGTGCCCCGTCGCCCATCCGCCGGCGGCCCGCGCTGCAACGGCCCCGAGTGGAAGTCCGCACCTGGGACACGGAGTGCGGCGCATCAGCAGGATGATCGCCACGATTCCGGCGAACAAAGCGGCCAGCGATAGCCAATTCAACCAAAAGCTACCGGGGGCATACAGCGCCGACAACACGCAGAAGACGATGCCCGGGAGCACGAGCAGCGCCATCTTGTTTCTTTGTCGCCGGAGATGATCCCTGATTGTCACGGCGCTCCATGCTACCGCCTCGGCGTTACAGGTGCGAATTCCCACGACTGCGCCCGCGCGTTGGCCGGCGCCGCGCAGATTTTTACTTGAGCGGCTTCGTGTATTTCGCTAGCTGCCGATTGATCAACTCGGACAGCAGAATGCGGGCCAGGGTTTGAGGTTCCGTTGCGAACATCCCCAGGCTCGCCGATTCCTCGTCTGCTCCCAGATAGACGAAGATCCTAACTCCGGTCGTGGCCCAATGGCCGGTGTAGCTGACGCCGGCCCGCCTGAGGGTTACGGCTCCTTCGGCCGGTTTCGGCCCGGCCTCTATCGGCACCGAGAGTGGCCGGCGTCCTTGCCCTCCCGAACTTGAGCGACCACGGATTCCTCCTTTTGAAGCCTCCGTGGCGATTCGATTCCCCGGCATTTCGCGACAGGGTTTCGCGTTGCAGCATTGAATCAGGGACCGCACTCGCTCGCAACATTTTTTTCGCCAGCCTCCCTTCGATATTCCTCTGGGAGAGCCGCGCGCCGCGCTGCCTATGACATAACGTCCGCGGATTCCTCCGCGGTGTGGACACGTACGCGCTCGCGATACGATGATCAGCCGCCCCGGTGCGCGAACCGCGCGAGCAAGCCGGCTATCTTTCTCCACACCTCGCCCGCCACGATGTCTTCGCAATCTTCGACTTCGTGCGCCTCGAAGTCGAGTTGTGAAGGAGTTCCGTCGACCGTCACAATCAATCTGGCGGTGTCCGGAGGCATATGGATGCCGCCCGATTTGCATTGAATCGATTGCGCCTTGATTCCGGCGCGGTCGAGTTCTTCACGCACATGCGCTGCAATTTTTAGTTTGCCTCTTTCGAATGAACTGAGCGGCACGAGTGCTCCGGCCTTGGGCAATTTTTCATAATACTAGCCCACCGGCGCATCTTTCGACAGCGCGTGCAGGTCGCGCGGTATCGAGCGGCGTTCTGCGACAAAAAAAGATCCCGGTAATCGAGCCACTCAGCGGCCCTATCGTGCAGAATAAGAGCTCGGGTCGAGCTCGATAATGACGGGGAACGCGGCGGTCAGTCCATGGCAGAGTCGATGCGCATGATTCCTTTTTCCACCTCGCAGAAGCGGCGCTTGGCGCAACTCATACGCGGACGTGGCGGCTTGCCGCGCGGCAAGGCGTCGCGTTGCACTCAATGGCTGGTGCGGGAAGTCAGGTGGCAGACGGTCCGCTACGCGGAATTGCTCGCATGGAACCCGACGCTGGCCGAGCTGGTGCATACCGGAAAACTGCCGATCGCGGACGCCGTGATTTTATTTCGCCTGCAAATGGATTTATATGACGATGAGGGAATCGTCGAGAGCGTCGTCGATCAGTGGTACCGCGACTCGCAAGCGCCGCTCAAATATTTCGGCAGCGACGCGAGGCCGGTCGAATTTCCTCCATCGGTGCACGAAGAGGTGCAGCGGATCATCGGCAAGCTGAATTCACACCGCGCTTCGCAGCTCTGATCGTTGGTTCTAAATAACTTTTGATTTTATTCTTAGTGGATTGATTTATAATGTTTTTTTTAAACATTATTCAGTATGTTCATTTGGTGTTCATGCGGCCGATCTCGCGGCACCTCTGCACGAATGCTCGCCGCTCGGACGGCGCGTCGAGCTCCGCCGCCAGGCGCTCGATGAGATCCCCAAGGTCTTGGGCACGTTCAACCGCACGCTTGACGAGATGCTTCGCCAGCGGCCCTATGTGGGCGGCCAGGAGCGCCTCGATGTCCCGTATCGCGGCGGGTTCGAAGTCACGAACGCCAGCGGCCCGCGCCTGGACAGCGGGCGCCGCGACCGGAACCTCCGCGTGCTCCTCGATGGCCGCCGGCGGCGCCCGCCTCTTCAGGTAGGAGCACAGTCGCGCATAGTAGGGCTCGCGTGGCGGCGGGAACGCGTCCATCCAGTGCTGCGTGCTGAGGAAAAATTCCAAGCTCTTCGACGGCCGCACATCCTCGATGCGAAACGGCAAGATGACGAGCTGTTTGTGCACCGCTCGCTCAACCTCGCGCCGCACCTGGGGCGAATCGTTGCTGCTCGCGGACAGCACCAGGATCATCGCGCGTGCCAACGCTATGGCGTCGATGATCTCTGCCGCCCAATCCGATGCGGGCGTGATGTCGCGCGGCGCGATCCAACAGCGAATCCCCTGCGCTTCGAGCCGCGCCACCATCTCGAAGGCGCACTCGCGATCCGGCTGCGAGTAGCTGATGAATACGTTTCCCTCCATGGCGCTACGGCCCGAGCAGGTGCAGCGCCTTGTCGAGACTCTTGCGCATGCGATTGAAGGAGCGGATCAGCGAGGCGATCTCCGCGGGTCCGCGCGCTGGAAATTCCGGCGCGGCCATGTCGCCCACGCTGATGCGGTCGGCGATGAGCGCCATCCGGCGCATTGGACGGATGAGCAGCAGGTAGAGCACCGCATTGATCAGGATGAATACTGCGACGAATACGGCAACCAGCGAGCTCATGACGCCGCGAAAAGCCCGCTGCGCGCTCACCGTGGCGCTCGCGAAGGGCACCGATACCACCTGCGCGCCGACGATCTCATGGTTCTGCCAACCGAATCCGTTGCCGTTGCCGTAACGCGCCAGCAGCGTGGCGGGAGCCGCCGACGGCGTGCTGTGACAGGTGGCGCATTCGGGCTCGCTGCGGATCGGTCGGGCAAGATATAGCGACCTGCCCATCGGCGTGTCGCGCTCGCCCACCACTTCCCGGGCCGCAGGATCGTTCCTGAAGCGTTGAATGATGTCGGCTTCCCAATCCGCCGGCCGATCGCGCGGATTGGTCGGATTGAGCGTCGCTTCCTTGTAGGTGAATTCCGGATGCCGTTCCCGAAGCTTCAGAAAATGCTGGGTCGCGGCGTAGAAAGGGATGCTTTGCGGCGGAAAGCTGTTCTTCATGTCCTCTTGCAGCAGCGGCAAGATCTCGCTTGCCGTGTAGGCACGCATGGCGAAGGCGCTGTCCAGCATCAGCGCTGCGTCGGAAAGCACCTCGCGGCGCGCATTCGATTCGAGCAGGGTCCAGCAGGAATATCCCGCAATGAGGCCCGCGCAGATGAACAAGGCGCCGAGCGCCAGATTGATTCGAACCAGCACACTCAAGCCTCTTCTCCTCCTGAAGCGTGCCGCATGCCTCGCAAAAGACACGCCTCGCAAGAGGCACGCCTCGCAAGATGTGAGGCGGAACTATAACATTGCCGTTGCGCGAGGTTGATTCGATGTCCCCTCGCTGAGTTTGCTCATCCGTAAGCCCGAGGAAGCGCCATGCCCGACACCGTCCGCGTAGATCGCCTTCAGATCGACGGGGGCCTCTACGATTTCGTGGTTCAGGAAGCCATACCGGGCACAGGGATCGACGCAGCGGCTTTTTGGCGGGGATTCGCCTCTCTGGTGGGCGAACTGGCGCCGCGCAACGCAGCACTCATGGGACGTCGCGATCAGTTTCAGGCGCGGATCGATGTTTGGCATCGAGAACATCCCGGAGCGGAATTCGACCGCGCGAGCTACAAGGCGTTCTTGACCGACATTGGGTACCTCGTGCCCGAAGGGGACCGGTTCGCGGTGGCGACGGCCGACGTCGATCCCGAAATCTCGAGCATCGCCGGACCGCAATTGGTGGTGCCGGTCAGCAACGCTCGTTATGCCTTGAATGCCGCCAATGCACGTTGGGGAAGCCTCTACGACGCTCTTTACGGCACCGATGTGATTGCCGAGACCGACGGCGCCGTCCGCCGCGGCACCTACAATCCGGTGCGCGGTGCCAAAGTGATCCGCTTCGTGCGGGATTTCCTCGACGAACATTTTCCGTTGCTCGGCGCGCGCCATCACGAGGCGGTTCGCTATTCGGTCGCCGCTCGGGGACTCGAGGTGAGCTTCGGGGATGGGCGCACGGTATCGCTCGCGGACCCTGGCGGGTTCGCGGGGTTTCAAGGCGCGCCGGAATCGCCCTCGGTGGTCTTGTTGCGGCATCACGGTCTGCATGTCGAGCTTCGCATGGACCGCGGGCACATCATCGGGCGCGACGATCCGGCCGGGATCAGCGACGTCGTGCTCGAGGCGGCGATCACCACCATCCAGGATTTGGAGGATTCGGTGGCCGCGGTTACCGCCGCCGAAAAGGTGAATGGTTATCGCAACTGGCTCGGACTGATGCTGGGAAGCTTGCAAGCACGCGTCGAGGGAGGCGGAACCTCGTTCGTGCGGCGCTTGAACCCGGACCGCCGCTACAAGACCCTGTCCGGCGAAGAGTTGGTGCTTCCGGGCCGCAGCCTCATGCTGGTGCGAAACGTGGGACATCACATGATGTCCGATTCGATCACCCGCGACGGCTCGCCGATTCCGGAAACCTTCATCGATGCGGCGGTAACCTCGCTCATCGCTCTGCATGATTTGCGCGCCTCCGGCGGGGTGCGAAATTCGCGCCACGGCTCGGTGTACATCGTCAAACCGAAGATGCACGGACCGGAGGAAGCCGCTTTCGCAAACGAACTGTTCGCGCGGGTCGAAACCCTGCTGGCGCTGCCTGAGTACACTCTCAAGATCGGGATCATGGACGAAGAGCGACGAACGAGCGTCAACCTCGGCGAGTGCATTCGCGCCGTACAGCGGCGCGTCGTTTTCATCAACACCGGCTTTCTCGACCGAACCGGGGACGAAATCCACACCTCGATGGAGGCAGCGCCGGTTCGACGCAAGGCCGATCTGAAGAAGGCGGTGTGGCTCGATGCGTACGAGCGCAACAACGTCGATGTCGGCCTCGCCTGCGGTCTGCGCGGCCATGCGCAAATTGGCAAAGGGATGTGGGCAATGCCCGATCTCATGGCCGACATGCTGAAGGCGAAGCTGGCGCACCCGTTGGCCGGTGCGAGCACGGCATGGGTCCCCTCTCCCACCGCTGCAACCCTGCACGCCTTGCACTACCACAAGGTCGACGTCGCCGCGGTGCAGAGTAAGCTCGCGACGCGCAACCGCGCATCGCTCGACGATATCCTCAGCCCGCCGCTGGTCGCCCAGCCGGGATGGACGGCCGCAGAAATCGACGAGGAAGTCAACAACAACGCCCAGAGTATTCTCGGCTACGTCGTGCGTTGGATCGACTTCGGCGTCGGCTGCTCCAAAGTGCCGGATTACTACAACGTCGCGCTCATGGAGGATCGCGCAACGCTGCGAATCTCCAGCCAGCACGTCGCCAACTGGCTGCGCCACGGCGTCTGCTCGCGTACCCAGGTGCTGGTCGCATTACGGAGCATGGCCGCGGTGGTGGATCGACAGAACGCGCACGACCCTGCCTACAGGCCCATGGGCACCGATCCTGAGGGCAGCGTCGCGTTCCAAGCCGCGTGCGATCTCGTGTTCAAGGGACGCGAACAGCCGAACGGCTATACCGAGGGGATCCTGACCGCGCGGCGCCGCGAAAAGATTCTCGAAGCTGCCGGTTCCCGGTCCGGGTGAGAGCGGGCCTGCCGCAGATAACTACTACAGCGTCTGCCTGAGCGCCGCCAAGCGGCTGTCCCAAGGTTGCTCGCGTTCGAGCCAGGCGGCGAGCCCGAGCAGACGCGCATCCTCCCCGAGCGGCGCCGCCAATTGAACGCCGATGGGCATGCCGGCAGCTGACATCGCCAGAGGCAGCGAGATCGCGGGCTGGCCGGTGACGTTGAAAATCTCCGTGTAAGGCGCGTAGCCATACGATTGCTCGTTCCAGCGCTGCAGATTGAATGCCGCCGTCCGGCCGTCGATTTCTCCGATGCGCGGCGCATGGTCCGCGGTGGTCGGCAGCAGCAACACGTCGTAGAGCCGGAAAATACCGGCCATATCACGGGTCGCGGTCGTGAGCGCACGGCGGGCACGCACGTAGTCGACCGCGCTGGAACGCTTGCCGAGTTCGATGGCAGCCCAGGTGAGTGCCTCCAGCTCGTCGGGTTGGGGCGGCCGTCCGACGCGCTGCCGGTAAAAATCGATCTCTTCGGCGATCGCGGTCAGCCACACGATGCCCGCCGGCTCACCGATGTTCGCCGAGTCCGGAAACTGAAATGAGCCCACGTGGTGTCCGGCTCGGCCGAGGAGTTGCGCCACGCGCTCGACCGCCGCCGCGATTTCATCGTTCGGCCGACCACCGCCCGGAGCCTGCAAGCCGACGCCGATCCGAAGCGGCGGCGGTGCCACCGCCAGTGCCGCCATGAATCTCCCGTCAGGCCCCGCGAGCGGCATCCGCGAAGTGGCTTCCGCACCGCAGGTCACCTCGAGCATCAGCGCAGTGTCCCGGACGCTGCGGGTGAGCACATGCTCGACGTCGAGGCCGCCGGCGAGTTCATCGAGATGCGGCCCGACCGGTACCCAGCCGCGGCTGGGTTTCAAGCCCACCAGCCCGCAGGCGGCCGCAGGCACGCGAATCGAACCGCCGGAGTCCGTGCCGTGGGCGATCGGCACCATGCCCGCGGCAACAGCGGCAGCCGAGCCGCCGCTCGATCCGCCCGGACTGTGTCCGAGATTCCACGGATTTCGGGTCGGACCGCGCCAGGTGGGTTCGGTCACGAACTCGCCCGCGAATTCGGGGGTGTTCGTTCTGCCCAGAATGTTCAATCCCGCGGCACGCCAGCGCGCCGCCAGCGGCGCGTCGCCGCGGGCTGGCGGCAAATCCCTGAGCCAACGGCACGAGGACGTGAGATGCAAGCCCGCGACCTCGATGTTCATGTCCTTGGCGAGAAACGGCACGCCCACCAGGGGACCGCGCCGTTCATCCGCAAGTGCCGCTGCGCGCGCCGCGGCGAAATTGTGCTCGACCACCGCGTTGAGTCGACCGTTCAACGACTCGATGCGTTCGATTGCCGCCTCCGTGAGCGCGGACGCGGAAACCTCTCCCCGGCGCACCAGTTCGGCGAGCGAGGTCGCATCGAACGCCGTGTATTCATCGGGCCGCAAGATGAAACCGGCGAACGCCTTGAATACCCAGGAAGAGGCTGTTCACTCCCGATAGCCTAGCGCCGCCGCGGGGTTTTGGCAGCAAAATTCGCTGTGCGTCGCAACAGTTGGACTCCTGGCTGGCGCAAGAATGCGGGTGTAGTCTAAGCGGGCGAACGCGATACCCAGATCGAAGCATCGAATTCGACAAGGGGAAAATCATCATGTCCGTCGACGAAAAAAAACTCCATGAATTTCTCGGCAAGGCCGTCGGTGATCTCGGCGCCGCCATGAGCGCCACGCTGATGCTGGTCGGAGACCGGCTCGGTTTGTACAAGGAACTCGCGAAAGGCCCGGTGAGTTCATCGGAGCTGGCCAGGCGAACCGGCACGAACGAGCGCTATGTGCGCGAGTGGCTCGGCAATCAAGGCGCCGGCAATTATGTGCAGTATCACGCGGCCACCGACGAATGGTCGTTGAGTCCGGAGCAGGCGCTGTGCCTCGCGGACCCCAACGGGCCTGTCGACATGCCGGGCGCCTACAACATCGTCGAGGCTACGTTTCACGCCCTGGATCGCACGCTCGACAACTTCAAGACCGGCAACGGCATGGAATGGGGAGAACATCACCCCTGTTTGTTTCACGGAACGGAGCGCTTCTTTCGCGCCGGCTATAATGCCAATCTCATCACGTCGTGGCTGCCGGCTCTCGATGGCGTCGTCGAAAAACTCAAGGCCGGCGCCAAAGTTGCGGACGTCGGCTGCGGTCACGGGGCCAGCACGGTGCTCATGGCGAGGACCTATCCGAACTCGACGTTCATTGGATACGACTACCACGCCGCTTCCATTCGAACGGCGACCGACAGGGCCGCCGCCGCCGGCGCTGCGAACGTGCGGTTCGAGGTGAGCGATGCCGTGAGCTACGAAGGCCGGGATTTTGATCTGATCGCCTTCTTCGATTGCCTCCACGACATGGGCGATCCAATCGGAGTTTCCCGTCACGCCCGACGCGCACTGAAGCAAGACGGAACGGCCATGATCGTCGAGCCGTTCGCCAACGACTCCGTTGAGGACAACCTCAACGCGGTCGGCCGGGTCATGTACGGGGCATCGGCGCAGATCTGCGTTCCCGTGTCGCTCGCCCGCCATGGTCCTGCGCTCGGCGCGCAAGCGGGCGAGCAGCGCCTGCGCGAGGTGGTGGTCTCCGGCGGCGGTTTCGGACGATTCAGGCGGGCGACGGAGACACCGTTCAATCTCGTGCTCGAAGCGCGTCCCTAGCCGGTCCCGGGCGCCATTGGACGGGAGACGGCGCTCCCTGTATCATGCTTGCAGCTAAGTAAAGACTGGCGCTCGGTCAGCGCCGTCTCTAGCTCGCGGTCCGTCTTCGACGCACTCCGTTCATTTACCCCCCTCGCTGCTGGCCGCTGCGGAGCCCCAAGGCTCCGTCGTGCGAGTCCAAATTTTAAGGATTATTTAATGCCATTTTCTGATCTCGGGCTCCTGCCCGAATTGCTGCGTGCTGTTGCCGATAAAGGCTACGACGTCCCTTCCGCCATCCAAGTGCAGGCGATTCCTGCGGTTCTGGCGGGTCGCGATGTGCTCGCCGGCGCCCAAACCGGCACCGGCAAGACGGCCGGCTTCGTCCTGCCGATTCTGCAGCGGCTGCTCGCCGATACGGCGCGCGGTAACAGCCGCGCACCGCGTGCGCTGGTGCTCACCCCGACGCGCGAGCTCGCCGCCCAAGTCGCCCAGAGCGCGCGCGATTACGGCAAGTATGTACAGGTTCGCATCACCCAGGTATTCGGCGGTGTGAACATCAATCCGCAGATCAGCGCCTTGCGCAGCGGCTGCGATGTTCTGGTGGCGACGCCCGGCCGGTTGCTCGATCTCGCGCAGCAGCGCGCCGTCGATTTGTCGCAGGTGCAGGTGCTGGTGCTCGACGAAGCCGATCGCATGCTCGACATGGGTTTCATCCCGGATATTCGGCGCATCATCAAATTATTGCCCTCGAAGCGCCAAAACCTGCTGTTCTCCGCGACCTATTCCGATGACATCCGGGCGCTCGCCGAGCGCTTGCTGCACGATCCGCTGTCGATTCAGGTGGCGCCGCGCAACGCGCCGATCGAGCTCGTCGAGCAGCGCGCTTATCGTGTGCAGAAGGAACACAAGCGGCATCTGCTGGTGCACCTGATTCAAGAGGGACAGTGGCACCAGGTGTTGATCTTCACGCGCACCAAGCATGGCGCCAACCGCCTCACGCAGCAGCTCGAAGGCGCGGGCATCCGCGCCGCGGCAATCCACGGCAACAAGAGCCAGGCCGCGCGCGTCAAGGCGCTCGACATGTTCAAGCGTGGACAAGTGACCGCCTTGGTGGCGACCGAAGTGGCCGCCCGGGGCCTTGATATCAAGGAGCTTCCGCAGGTGGTCAACTACGAACTGCCCAACGTGCCGGAAGATTACGTGCATCGCATCGGCCGCACGGGCCGCGCGGGCGCCGCCGGTGAGGCGATCTCACTGGTCTCGTCAGACGAAAACGGCCTGCTGCGCGACATCGAGCGGGTGCTCAAGCGCGGTATTCCGACCCATGAGACGCCCGTGTTCAAGATCGTCGAAACGCCGACGCAGGCGCAATCCCCGGGTCATCGCGCCGCGCAGCCACAGGGTCGGCACCTCGGAAATTCTCACGGCAACCGCGGCGGCGATCGGCGCGATACGCGCCGCAGCTCGAACCCGAACGCCCGCTATCAGGGCCAGCAACAACGCGGGCGCTCGCACTGAGCGCTCGATGACCGGGAGCCTGGCTGGGTAACCAGGCAGGCTCCTAGAGCTTCGCCACCAACTGCTTGAGATAGGTCGCGAACTCGGCTCCCAAACTCGGGTGCTTGAGGCCGAACTCGACGGTGGCCTGCAGGTAGCCGAGCTTGTTGCCGCAGTCGTAGCGCTTACCCTCGAATTCGAAGGCGTAAACCGATTCACGCTGCATGAGACGCGCAATGCCATCGGTGAGCTGAATCTCGCCGCCCGCCCCTTTGCCGATCTTGGCGAGGTCATCGAAAATGGAAGCCGACAACAGGTAGCGGCCGACGACAGCCAGGGTGGACTCCGCCTTGTCGGGCTTCGGTTTCTCGACGATGTGCGAGATCTTGCCCACGCGACCGACGATCTTCTGCTCCAGGGTCACGATGCCGTACTTGTCGGTATCCTGCTTCGGCACCGTCTGCACGCCGAGCACGCTGCCGCCGTAGCTGCTGAACACATCCACCATCTGTTTCAGACACGAGACGGGCGCGTCGATCAAGTCGTCGGCGAGATGCACCAGGAAGGGCGCATCGCCGACCACCGGCCGGGCGCAAAGCACGGCGTGTCCGAGGCCCAACGGCGCAGGCTGCCGGATGTACACGCAGGAAGCCCAGCTCGGCAGGATGCCGGAAAGCGTATCGAGCAGTTCCTGCTTGCCCTGCGCTTGCAGCACCGCCTCGAGTTCCGGATTGGTGTCGAAATGATCCTCGATGGCGCGCTTCGAACTTCCCGTAATGAACACCAGAGTGTCAGCGCCCGCTGACAGCGCCTCGTCCACGGCATATTGGATCAGCGGTTTATCCACGATGGGCAGCATTTCCTTCGGGCTCGCCTTGGTGACGGGCAGGAATCTCGTGCCGCGCCCGGCGACGGGAAATACGCAAGTTCTTACGGGTTTGTTTGCCATGACGAAATCATAGCGGATTTCTAGCGCAATTTAACAATGGCGTAGGGCTCGAAGGTGTCCCAATTCTGGCAGGCCGGGCAATGCCAGTAGAAATTGCGCCCCGCGAAACCGCATTCGCTGCACCGATATTTCTCGGCGTGCGCGAGCAATGCACCGATTTCTTGCGCGATGCGCTCGACCTGCCCGCTGGCCGCCTCCCAGAGCGCCTTCAGTGTCGCATCCTGGACGAACACCCTCTCGATGGCGGCGCGAAACGGCTCGGCCGTTGCCAGATTGGCCGCGATCGCGGCGAAGACCAGACGCTTGAGCTCGCCTTCACGCAACTGCGCATCGGCGACGAGCTGTGCAAGCACGGTATCGCGGCGCTCAGCTCCGACCAGATTCAACAGGTGGGGAAGCTCGTCTTGCAGCAATTTCGGCGACTCGTGCAGTGCGCTGCGCAGCAGACGCATCGCGAGATCCGTCTGCCCTTCGCGCTCCGCTATTTGTGCGCGCAGCAGCGCTGCGCGCGGAAACGGCTTCGACTCCTCGCGCGCCTGGCGCAACAGATCCCGCGCCGCGCTGATCTCGCCCCGCTCGATAGCGGTGGTGGCGAGTTCACACAGGTAATGAGCGGCCACGAGGCGCGGGGGCGCGGCCTTGATGCGCGCGAGCTGCCGATAAGTCTCGAGCGCCTGCTGCCAATCGTGCTGGCGTTCGTAGACGCCGCGCAGCGAGTCGAGGGCGCTCGCGCGCAGCCGCGGTACCTCGCTCACCTGCTGAAACAAGCCCTCCGCCCGATCGAGGAGGCCCGCACGCAGGTAGTCCTGCGCGAGTGCGAGCAGAGCCTGTTCGCGATGTTCGGGGGCGAGGGTTTCTCGCGCCAGCAAATTCTGATGAATGCGGATGGCGCGCTCGACTTCGCCGCGCCGCCGATAGAGCGAGCCGAGCGCGAAATGCGTCTCGACGGTATCGGGGCTCGCATCCATGAGCTTCAGGAACATGTCGAGCGCACGATCCGGCTGTTCGGTGACGAGATAGTCGAGTCCGGTGAGATAGTCCGGATGCAGTTTGCCGAAGGCTGCGGGCCAGCGTTTGCCCCAGCCAAAGTGTCCGGCGAGAAGGCCGATCACCAGCGCCGCCAATATGACCGACCAAGTCAGCAGCGAAAGATCGGGCATCGCTTCGTGGTCGCCGAGGAGGCTGTCCGGGTATTCAGACAGGCTTCTGGAATACCGCTCCCTTCAATCGCGGATCGGCTGATCCGCACCGTCGTTGACGCGTTCGCGCAGGTCCTTGCCCGGCTTGAAGTGCGGCACATGTTTGCCGGCAAGCGCCACCGCTTCGCCGGTCTTGGGATTTCGGCCCTGCCGCGGCGGGCGAAAATGCAGGGAGAAGCTGCCGAACCCGCGAATTTCGATGCGTTCGCCCGTCGCGAGCGCATCGCTCATGATTTCAAGCAATTGTTTCACGGCGAGTTCCACATCCTTCGCCGGCAAATGCTTCTGTTTGGCCGAAATGATCTCGATGAGTTCCGATTTCGTCATTATCGATCCGTGGGCGTCGCTGGACATGGTCGTGGCAGCACACGAGCGGCAGCCTCATCGGCCGCCGCCCATGCCTTGAATTCTCAATCTTGCCCGGAGATTTGCTCCTTGAGGAGATCTCCCAAACTGGTTCCGGTGGGTGAATCGGTACGATAATTCTGCATGGCTTCCTGCTCCTCGTGAATGTCCTTCGCCTTGATCGACAGCGAAATGCTGCGGCCCTTGCGATCCACGCCGGTGAATTTCGCTTCGACTTCCTCGCCGACCTTCAGCAGCAGTCGTGCATCCTCGACGCGGTCCCGCGACAATTCCGATGCACGCAGCTGCCCATCGACGCCGTTGCCGAGATCGATGATCGCCCCCTTGGCGTCCACTTCGCGCACCACGCCGCGAACGATGCTGCCCTTCGGATGCTCGGCAATGTAGGCGGAGAACGGGTCCTTGGCGAGCTGCTTGATCCCCAGGCTGATGCGCTCGCGCTCCGGATCGATCGACAGCACCATGGCATCGACCTGCTGCGCCTTCTGGTAGCTGCGTACGGCTTCCTCGCCGGGCATGTCCCAGGAGATATCGGACAGATGTACCAGACCATCGATGCCGCCGGCAAGGCCGATGAAGATGCCGAAATCGGTGATCGATTTGATCTGGCCGCTCACCTTGTCGCCGCGGTTGTAGTTCTCGGCGAATTCCTTCCACGGGTTGGTCTTGCACTGCTTCACACCCAGGCTGATGCGGCGTCGCTCCTCGTCGATGTCGAGCACCATCACCTCGACTTCCTGGCCGACATGCACCACCTTCGCCGGATTCACGTTCTTGTTGGTCCAGTCCATTTCCGAGACATGCACCAGACCTTCCACGCCCTCCTCGATCTCCACGAAGCAGCCGTAGTCGGCGATGTTCGTGACCTTGCCGAAGAGGCGCGTGTTCGCCGGATAACGGCGCGCAATGTTCTGCCACGGATCGGCGCCGAGCTGTTTCAAGCCCAATGAGACACGCTGACGCTCGCGATCGAACTTGAGGATGCGTACGTCGATTTCCTCGCCGACTTTCACCACTTCGGACGGATGCTTGACGCGCTTCCACGCCATGTCGGTAATGTGAAGCAACCCATCGATGCCGCCGAGATCGACGAACGCGCCGTAGTCGGTGAGATTCTTCACGACGCCCTTGACCGCGGCGCCCTCCTGCAAATTGTCGAGCAGCGCGGAACGTTCGGCGCTGTACTCCTGTTCGACCACCGCACGACGCGACACCACGACGTTATTGCGCTTCTGGTCGAGCTTGATGACTTTGAATTCGAGCGGCTTGTTTTCCAGATACGAAGGATCGCGGACCGGTCGTACGTCGACCAGCGAGCCGGGCAGGAATGCGCGGACGTTGTCGATCTCGACGGTGAAGCCGCCCTTGACGCGGCCGGTGATGATGCCGATGACGACTTCTTGCTTCTCGAATGCGGTCTCGAGCCGCGTCCAGGTTCGGGCGCGCTTGGCCTTTTCGCGCGACAGCCGGGTCTCGCCCGAGCCGTCTTCCACGCTGTCCAACGCCACTTCGACCGTCTCGCCGACGGCCACCTCGATCTCGCCCTTTTCGTTCTTGAACTGTTCGGAAGGAATCACCGCCTCGGACTTCAGTCCGACATTGACGATGACGTAATCCTGGCCGACTTCGACGATCAATCCGTTGAGGATGGTGCCAGGACGAATGCGCTGGCTGGCGATGCTTTGTTCAAACAGTTCCGCAAAACTTTCTGTCATGTGTTCTCTATAAACGTTTCCCTAGCACGGTTCCCGTGTGCATCAGGGGTTACCAAAAATCGGCGATCAATCCGTGATCCGCCGCCATCGAAACCCTGTCTATCTGGGGGCGAGACGCCCGCGGACAACCCCTAAGACGCGCTCCACCACTGCATCGACGGACATACCGGTCGTGTCCAGCAGAACTGCGTCGGCGCTTGCGACCAGAGGCGAAACGGAGCGCGAAATATCGCGCCGGTCACGCTCCGCTATCTCCAGCGAAAGGGCGGCAAGGGTAGCAGCAACCCCCTTTTCTTTCAACTGCTTATGACGTCTGAGGGCACGCTCCTCGGGACTTGCCGTCAGGAAGATTTTGACCGGGGCTCGGGGGAAGACCACGGTGCCCATATCGCGGCCATCGGCCACCAGGCCGGGTGACACGGCAAAACGCCGCTGGCGCTCGAGCAGCGCGGCGCGCACCTGCGGAAGCGAGGCCACTTTGGAGGCGTCGTTGCCCGCCTCCTCGGTGCGGATGTCGCGGGTGACCTCCTGCCCCCCGAGGCGGACGATTTCCTCCCCGTCCGGGCCCGAGTCGAAGGCTATGTCAAACCGTTTCGCCACACCGGCGAGCGCGGCCGCATCGTCGAGAGGTGTTCCTGCCCGCCGTGCGGCCAGGGCGACCAGGCGATACAGTGCACCACTATCGAGCAGATGCCAGCCGAGGGCCTTGGCGGCGGCGCGACTCACCGTGCCTTTGCCCGATCCGGACGGCCCGTCGATGGTGAGCACCGGCACCTCGCTCATGCGGCCGACTCCGCGAGATTCAGGCCGATGGAGCGAGCGAGACCGACGAAGCCCGGAAAGGACGTCGCCACATTGACCACGTCCCGAACGGCGATGGGCTGCGCGGCGCGCAGGCTCGCCATGCTGAAGGACATCGCCACCCGGTGATCCCCGCGGCTGTCGACCTCTCCGCCGCCGAAGGCCGGGCCGTCGGGGCGCCCTTCGATGCGCATGCCGTCGGGCATGACGCTGTGCCTCACGCCCAAGGTCGAGAGACCTGCGCTCATCGCGGCAAGGCGATCGCTTTCCTTGACGCGCAATTCCTCCGCACCGCTGACGACGGTCTCTCCCTGCGCGCAGGCTGCGGCAATGAAGAGCACCGGAAATTCATCGATCGCGAGCGGCACCAGCGATGCGGGGACCCGCACCCCCTTGAGCGCCGATCGGTGCACCCGCAGATCTCCCACCGGCTCAGCCCCGGTGAGCCGCGGATTCTCGACCTTAATATCCCCACCCATGCTGCGCAGGATATCGAGGAGGCCGGTGCGCGTGGGGTTCAATCCCACGTTGTGCAACACCAATCCCTCCCTGCCTGCCCCGAGGAGCCCTGCGACGATGAAGAATGCGGCGGAGGAGAAGTCGCCGGGCACCTCGAGTTCGAGACTTTCGAGCCGCTCGGGTGGATGGATCGTGGTCGTCAAGCCCCGGCTCTCGACACGGACGCCGCAGCCCTCGAGCATCCGCTCGCTATGATCGCGAGATACCGCCGGGGAGACCACGGTCGTGGCGCCGTCCGCATAAAGTGCAGCCAGGAGGATGGCCGATTTCACCTGAGCGCTCGCCACCGGCATGGGATATTCGATGCCGCGCAGGCGGTGGTGGCCGCTGATATCGATCGGCGGGGTACCGTTTCGGGTGCGCACCTCCGCGCCCATCTGACGCAGTGGCCTGGCAACGCGCTCCATGGGCCGCTGCATCAGCGACTCATCACCGATCAGTTGCGAATCGAACCTTTGCCCCGCCAGCAGTCCGGTGAACAGCCGGATCGCCGTGCCGGCATTGCCCATATCGAGCGCATGCGCGGCCGCCTTGAGGCCGTGCAACCCCACTCCATGGACCAGCAGCCGCGTCGGACTCGGCTGTTCGATGCGCACGCCCATCGATCGCATCGCGGCAAGACTCGCCAGACAATCTTCGCTCGCCAGGAAACCGTGGATCTGACTGGTACCCTCGGCGAGGCCCGATAGCATGAGCGAACGATGCGAGATCGACTTGTCGCCGGGCACGCTGAGAGTGCCGGATACCTGCTGCGTCGGTCGCGCCTCGAAGATGCGCGCGGCGGTCGTCATTCTCATCAGAGCACGGCCCGCGGATAGGATCCGAGCACCTTGAACAAGGACGCGCGCTCCTCCAACGACGCCAGCGCCTTCACCAACGGCGGATCGCTCACGTGTCCTTCGACATCGATGAAAAAAACGTAGTCCCATTTCCGCTTGCGCGAAGGGCGCGATTCGATGCGCGTCATGTTGATCCGATGTTCGGCCAGGGGCTCGAGCAGTCGAAACAGCGCACCGGCATCGTCGGTGTCGCTCGCCGAGACGAGCAGCGTGGTGCGGTCGGCGCCGCTCGCGCTGAAAAGCTTGCGTCCGACGACCAGGAAGCGCGTGGTGTTGTCGGCGCGATCCTCGATTTCATGGGCGAGCAGCCCGAGACCGTAGATTTCGGCGGCGGCGCGGCTCGCGATTGCCGCGGTGCCTCGCTCATCGCGCGCGCGCCGCGCGCCTTCGGCATTGCTCGATACGGCGACGCGCTCGACCTCCGGCAGGTGTTCGTCCAGCCAGCCGCGGCATTGCGCCAGCGCCTGAACGTGCGCGCACACGCGTTTGATGTCGGCCATATCGCTCATGCGGCCCATCAGGTGATGACTGATACGCAACTCCACCTCGCCGCATATCTTCAAAGACGAGCCCAGGAACATATCGAGCGTGTGATTGACCGTGCCTTCGCTCGAATTCTCGATGGGCACGACGCCGAAATCGGCGATGCCGCCTTCCACTTCGTGAAAGACCTCGTTGATGGCGGGCAGCGGCAGCGCGCGCACCGAGGAGCCGAAGTGTTTGAGCACGGCCGCCTGGGTGAAAGTGCCTTCCGGGCCCAGGAACGCCACCTTGAGCGGCTCCTGCTGTGCCAGACAGGCCGACATGATTTCGCGAAAAAGCCGCGCGATTTCCTCATCGCGCAAGGGCCCGTGATTGCGCTTGAGCGCCTTCCTCAACACCTCCGCCTCGCGCTCCGGCCTGTAGAAGTCGACCGCCTTGCCGGTCGCGGTCTTCGAGATTCCGACCAGCTGCGCGAAGCGCGCCCGCTCGTTGAGCAACGCGTGGATACGCGCATCGATGGAATCGATGTTCTCGCGAATGTTCCCGAGGTCAGCGGCGGGAAGGGCACCGACCTTCGGCGCCTGCGGCGCGGGCGCGGAGGCAGCCGCCCCGGATGCGGCGCCCGGGCGTGCGCCGGGATCACGGCCCGGATGGGTGCTTTTCTTCGCTTTCTTGCTTCTACGAGTTGCCATGCGCCGACCTCACAGGTGTCTGCGCTCAAAATAGCGCATGAACGCAATCAGCGCCTGCACACCGGCGAGCGGCATGGCGTTGTACAGACTCGCGCGCATGCCGCCGAGGACCCGATGGCCCTTCAGGTTGTGCAGGCCGGCCGCCGCCGCCTCATCGAGGAAAGCGGCCTCCAGTTCCGGTTTGTTCAAGGTGAAAGTCACGTTCATCCATGAGCGGGAATCCTCGGCCACCGAATTGCGGTACAGCGCCGAACCGTCGATCGCCGCATATAACGCGAGGGCTTTGTCGCGGTTGCGCTCGCCCATGGCTGCCAGCCCGCCATTCTTCTTCAGCCACTTGAATACGAGTCCGGCCATGTACCAGGCGAACGTCGGCGGCGTATTCAACATCGAATGACTGCCGGCCACCGCCTGGTAATTGAACACCGACGGTGTTTCGGGACGCGCCCGGCCGAGCAGATCCTCGTGAACGATCACGACCGTCAAACCGGCCGGACCGATATTCTTTTGTGCGCCGGCATAAATCAGGCCGAACTTGGACACATCGAGGGGGCGCGACAGGATGCTCGAGGACATATCGGCAATCAGCGGCACGCCGCGCGTCTGTGGGATGTAGCAATACTCGAGGCCGCTGATCGTCTCGTTCGGTGTGTAATGAACATAGGCGGCTCGTGGATCGAGCGTGAGCTCGCTTTGCGGCGGAACGCGCTGACGCGCCGCGCACGCGGTGACGCCGTCCCCCGGGCCGGCCGGCGGGTGGCCGCTCCCCGACTCGGCGGCGACGCGCACTGCGCAATAACGGCGAGCTTCCTCGATCGCCTTCTTCGACCAGTGCCCGGTGTCGAGATAGTCGGTCGTGGAGGCCGGCGCCGTCAGGTTCAGCGGTACCATGGCAAATTGAGCGGAGGCGCCGCCCTGAACGAACAGCACCTTGTAGCTTTCCGGTACGGCGAGCAGCTCGCGCAGGTCCGCTTCCGCCTCGGCGGCGACCTGCATGAAAGACTTGCCGCGATGGCTTATTTCCATCACCGACATGCCGCTGCGGTGCCAGTCGAGCAACTCCTCGCGGGCCTGCTCCAGCACCTCGAGCGGCAGCGCAGCCGGTCCGGGCGAGAAATTGTAGGGTCGCATCCCCGCTCCCGTGATCAGGCCTCGGTACCCGGATCGCCGGGCTCATCTGCTGCGGGCTCGCCGGGCGGGGGCTCATCGGCCGAGGAGTCGTCCGGCGCAAGGTCCCCCGTCGCCACGTCGGCTTCGGCGGCGAGCCCGTCGATGCGCTCCAGGCCGGAAAGCTGATCGCCCTCCTCCAGCCGAATCAGGCGCACGCCCTGGGTATTGCGGCCCACCACCGAGATGTCCCTGACCGGAGTGCGCACCAGCGCACCGCTCTGGCTCATCAGCATGATTTCGTCATCGACACTCACCTGCAGCGCGCCGATCATCCGGCCGTTGCGCTCGGTGACCTGCAGCGCGATCACCCCTTGGCCGCCGCGGCCATGCTGCGGAAAATCCTCCAGCGGCGTGAGCTTGCCGTAGCCGTTTTCGGACGCCGTGAGGATGTAGCCCTGCTCGGCCACGATCAATGCGTTGACGCGTTGATCCTCACTGAGCTTGACGCCGCGCACACCGGCGGCTTCCCGACCCATCGGGCGCACCTCATCCTCGACGAAGCGGATCGCCTTGCCACCGGTGGTGAACAGGAGGATGTCCTTCGTACCGTCGGTGATGGCGACACCGACCAGCTTGTCACCCGGCTCGAGCGCGACGGCAATGATGCCGCTGGCGCGCGGCCGGGAGAACATGGCGAGCGAGGTTTTCTTCACCGTTCCCAGACTCGTCGCCATGAAGACGAACTTGCCTTCCTCGAATTCCCTGATCGACAGCATGGCGCTGATGCGTTCGCCTTCCTGCAGCGGCAACAGGTTCACGATCGGCTTGCCGCGCGAGCCGCGGCTCGCCTGCGGCAATTGATACACCTTGAGCCAGTACAACTTGCCCCGGTCCGAAAAACACAACAGCGTGTCGTGGGTGTTCGCGACGAACAACTTGTCGACGAAGTCCTCGTCTTTGACGCTGGTCGCCGCCTTGCCGCGGCCGCCGCGGCGCTGCGCCTGATAGGCCGATACCGGTTGCGCCTTGGCATAGCCGCCATGGGACAGCGTCACGACGACGTCCTCGGGCGAGATCAGATCCTCGATCGTCAGATCTTCGTGATTGGTGATGATCTCCGTGCGCCGCTTGTCCGCGAAAGTCTCGCGGATGTGTTCGAGCTCGCTGCGAATGACGCCGAGCAACCGCTCGGGGCGCGCGAGAATGTCGCCGAGATCGCGGATCTGAACCAGCAGTTCCTGAAACTCGGTGAGGATCTTGTCCTGCTCGAGCCCCGTCAGCCGATTCAACCGCATGTCGAGGATGGCTTGCGCCTGGATTTCCGTCAGCCGGTAACCGCCCGTCACCAATCCCAGCGCCGCGGTCTCGCCTTCCGGACGCGTGCTGATGGCCCCGGCGCGGGCCAGCATTTCCGGCACCGCGCCGGAGTTCCACGGGCGCGACAGCAAGGCAACCTTGGCCTCCGCGGGCGACGGCGAGGCCTTGATCGCGGCGATGATTTCATCGATGTTGGCGAGCGCAATCGCGAGTCCTTCCAGGATGTGCCCGCGCTCGCGCGCTTTGCGCAGTTCGTAGACCGTGCGGCGCGTGACGATTTCGCGCCGATGCCGCAGGAAGGCGTCGAGCATCTCCTTCAAGCTGAGCAACCGCGGCTGACCGTCGACGAGCGCGACCATGTTGATGCCGAACACCGTTTCCATGGTGGTCTGCGCGAACAGGTTGTTCAGCAGGATCTCGGGCACTTCGCCGCGTTTCAACTCGATCACGACCCGCATGCCGTCTTTGTCGGACTCGTCGCGCAGTCCGTCCGAGGCGATGCCTTCGATCAGCTTGTCGCGCACGAGGTCGGCGATGCGCTCGATCAGTTTGGCCTTGTTCACCTGATACGGCAGTTCGGTGATGATGATCGCCTGCCGGTCGCCCTTGCCCACATCCTCGATGTGGGTGCGCGCACGCACGTGCAGGCGGCCCCGACCGGTCTTGTAGGCGGCTACGATCTCCTGGGCCCCGTTGATGAGGCCGGCGGTCGGAAAGTCCGGTCCCGGTACGATCTGCATCAGCTGTGCGAGCGTCACGTCGGGATTTTCGATGAGCGCGATGCAGGCGGTGATGATTTCGTGCAGGTTGTGCGGCGGAATATTGGTCGCCATTCCGACCGCAATGCCCGAAGAGCCGTTGATCAGCAGGTTGGGAATGCGGGTCGGAAGAACCGAGGGTTCGCTTTCCGACTCGTCGTAGTTCGGTGTGAAGTCGACCGTTTCCTTGTCGATATCCGACAGCAGTTCCGCGGCGAGCTTCGACATGCGCACCTCGGTGTAGCGCATGGCCGCCGGCGGATCGCCGTCCACCGAGCCGAAATTCCCCTGCCCGTCGACCAGCAGATACCGCATCGAAAAGGGCTGCGCCATGCGCACGATCGCATCGTAGACCGAGGCGTCGCCGTGCGGATGGTATTTGCCGATGACGTCCCCCACCACGCGAGCGGATTTCTTATAGGCTCTGTTCCAGTCGTTGCCGAGTTCCCGCATCGCGAACAGCACGCGGCGGTGCACGGGCTTGAGGCCGTCCCGCACATCGGGCAGCGCACGGCCGACGATCACGCTCATGGCATAGTCCAGATAGGACTTGCGCATCTCGTCTTCTAGATTTACGGGCAATATTTCGCGAGCGATCTCGGCCATATGCGAGAGTCCGGATGAGCCGTCAGGCTACAATTTAAGCGGGTTGAAAGGAGGCGAGACACGGTCTCAACATCCGCCGGATTCTAGCATAGATCCGCTGCGGTCTTAAGCCTGCGATGCGGATAAGCCGATATACTTGGGAATGCCCGCCGTACCCGCCGATTTTAGCATCGAGGCCCGCTGGATCGTGCCCATGACCGGGCGCGATGAACTCCTCGCCGATCACACCTTGGTGATGCGCGACGGCCGCATCCTCGATGTGCTGCCGAGCGCCGCGGCGGGCGAACTCTACGACCCCCGTGTAGCATTGGAGCGCCCCGCGCACCTCGTGTTGCCGGGCTTCGTCAACGCATTGACGCAGATCGGCGCGCTCGGCCCGGCTGCCGGAACCCCTCGATTCCTGGGCGATGCGGGACTGCTGTGCATTGCGAACATGCTGAAAGCCGGCATCACCTGCTTCTGCCCCATCGGCTACTTTCCGCGCGATGCGGCGCAGCTCGCCGCTGCACAGGGGTTGCGTGCGGTGATCGGTCTGCCGGTCGCGCAACAGCCCAGCCCTTGGGCGCAAAATGCCGCGGAATACGTGACGCGGGCCCTGCAGCTGCGCGATGAGTACAAGGGCCATCCGTCCATTTCCACGGCATTTGCCCTGCTCGAACCGGGCGCTTTGAGCGATGCCAGCTTTGCCCATATCGTCACGCTCGCCGATGAGCTCGACGCGGGTGTTCTCATCTCGCTGCATGCCAGGCAGCAGGAGATCGAGGAATCGTTGTCCCGCTACGGCCGGCGGCCGATCGACCGGCTCGAGGCTCTGGGGCTTCTCACGCCGGCGCTGACCGCCGCGCACATGGTGCACCTCAGCGCGGCGGATCTCGAGCTCGCGCAGCGGCGCGGCATCGGCGTGACTCTGTGCCTCGGCTCGGATCTTTTGCGGGGAGCCGGAGTGGCGAGGGTCGCGGACTTGGCGGCGTCGGGGTTGCGCTTGAGCCTGGGCAGCGACGGCGATGGCTGCAGGAACGATCAGGACATATGGATGGAGATGAAGCTCATGGCGCTGCATGCCGCACCGGCCCAAAGCGCCTGGGACGCGCTCGCAGCCGCCACCAGCGGTGGCGCGGCCGCGTTGGGTCTCGAGGCGGAAATCGGCACCCTGGAGAAGGGCAAATGGGCCGACGTCTGTTGCATCGATATGAGCGGGCCTGCGACGCAGCCGTCGCGCGATCCGATCGGGCAATTGGTTTTCGCGGGCGGCCGTGACATGGTGAGCGACGTGTGGGTCGCCGGACGGCAGCTCTTGAGCGAAGGACGATTCACGCGCTTGGATTGGCCGGGCGTGGCGGCGCGCCTTGATTCGGCGCGCCATGTTTTTGGAGGTTAGCACCCGATGACTTCAACGGCACCCAATGCGGATCCGGCCGAGCTCGCCAAGTTCAGCTCACTCGCGCAGAGCTGGTGGGAACCGAACGGCCCGTCGAAACCGTTGCATGATCTCAATCCGCTGCGCCTGGAATACATCGATCGCGCCGTTTCCCTATCCGGGAAGCTCATCCTAGACGTCGGCTGCGGCGGGGGCATCCTCTCCGAATCGATGGCGCGCCGCGGTGCTCGAGTGCTCGGCATCGACCTCTCGCAGGCCGTCCTCGAGGTCGCCGAACTGCACGCCCTCGAGGCGGGAGTCACGGTCGGGTATCAATGCTCTTCCGCCGAGGAGCTCGCCCGCGAGCGCCCCGCTGCGTTCGATGCGGTGACCTGCATGGAGATGCTCGAGCACGTGCCGGATCCGGCCGCCGCGCTCGCAGCGCTCGCCGCACTGGTGAAGCCCGGCGGCGATGTCATCGTGTCGACCTTGAATCGCACCCCTCAGGCGTTCGCCGTTGCGATCGTCGGGGCGGAGCTGATCGCACGCGTTCTGCCGCGCGGCACGCACGAATACCTGAAGTTCATCCGCCCCTCCGAGCTTGCGCGCTGGGGCAGGGTGGCGGGCCTCGAACTCGAGGATCTCGCCGGCATCACATACAATCCATTGACGCGGGCGTTTCGCCTCGCGCCGAACACCCAAGTCAATTATCTGGCACGTTTTCGGCGCGCGGACCCCGGTTGAATGCAGACCCCGCTGCGCGCGATGTTGTTCGATTTGGACGGAACGCTGCTCGACACGGCGCCCGACATGATCGGCGCGCTGAATGCGCTGCGCCTCGAACGGGGTCGTGAGGCGCTGCCCTTCGATTCGGCGCGCTCCTCGGTGAGCCATGGATCCACGCGCCTGGTCAAGCTCGGTTTCCCCGACGCAGACCCGACCGAGTTCGCGCTCCTGCAGCGCCGCTTTTTGGAGTTGTACCGCTCGCACCTCGGCACGCACACGCGGCTCTTCGCCGGCATGGACTCGGTGCTGTCGCACCTCTCGGAGCGCGGCGTGGCTTCGGGCATAGTCACCAACAAGCCGGGCTGGCTCACCGATCCTCTGCTCGAGCAATTGGGGCTGCGCGACCGCTTCGCCTGTGTGGTGAGCGGCGATACCGTGAGTGAGCGCAAACCGCATCCGCTGCCGATGCTGCATGCCGCGATGCTCGCGGGCGTCGAGCCGGCCTCGTGCGTCTACGTGGGCGATGCCGAGCGCGACGTTCAGGCGGCCCATGCGGCCGGGATTCGCGCGCTCGTCGCCACCTACGGCTACTTGCGCGCCGATGAGGATTGGCAAGCCTGGGGCGGCGATGGTTTCGTGCAGCGGCCCATCGACCTGCTCGGATGGCTCGAGCGCGGCGGGCACGCGTGACTTCAGAGGTGGCTTGGCCGGTATTCGCGGCGGGTGGCCTTCTCGGCTGCGCGCTCGGAGTGCTCGCGGCGCTGCTCTGGCGCGCCAAACGCGAGCAAGCGCTGCGGGTCGAGGCGGAGCTGTTGCGGGTGCGGGTCAGGACCGAGGAGAGCGTGAGCGCCGAACGCGAGCACGCCCTGATCCGGGCGCGCGAGCAACTTCAGGCCGTGTTCGGCGATCTGGCCCGCGACAGTCTGCAGAGCAACAGCGAGGTGTTCCTGCAACTGGCGCGCGAGCGGTTGATGCGTCAACAAGTCGACGCGTCGGCCGCGCTGAAGGAGCGGGAAACCGCCATCGAAAGCATGGTCAGGCCGATCCGCGAAGCACTTGCCAGGACCGAGGCCCAGATTCAGACCATCGAACGCGACCGCATCGATTCGTTTGCGACGATCAAGAGTCAAATGGAGGCGCTGGCGAGCGGGCAAAACCTGCTCTCGCGCGAGACGCGCAATCTCGTGACCGCGCTGCGCCGGCCCGACGTGCGGGGCCAATGGGGCGAGATCACCCTCAAGCGGCTGGTGGAACTGTCCGGCATGACCGCCCACGTCGACTTCACCGAACAGCATCATCAACGCACGGATGATGGCCCGGTCAGACCTGACATGATCGTGCACATGCCGGAGCGGCGCGACATCGTGGTGGACGTGAAAACGCCGCTCGATGCGTATCTTGCGGCCGTCGAGGCGCAGAGCGACGAGGAACGGGCGCAGCAGCTCGGACGTCACGCGCAGATCGTCGCCGTGCGGGTGCGCGAATTGTCGTCGAAGCACTATTGGTCGCAGTTCGAGCACAGCCCGGACTTCGTGGTGTTGTTTCTGCCGGGCGATCAATTCCTGTCGGCGGCGCTGCAGGAGAACCCCGGGCTCATCGATGAATCGCTGCGGCAAAACGTCATGCTGGCGACCCCGACCAGTCTCGTCGCCCTCATGAAGGCGGTCGCTTACGGCTGGAAGCAGACCGTCCTCGCCGATAACGCGGCCGAGATTCGCCGCCTCGGGGAGGATATGTACAAGCGTCTGGCGGTGTTCGGCGAGCACCTGGGGAAGTTGGGCAAATCGCTCGGCAACAGCGTCGATTCCTTCAACAAGGCGGTCGGCTCGCTCGAGCAGCAGGTGCTGCCGGCAGCGCGGCGTTTTCCCGAGCTCGGTTTGCGCGTCAACCGCGAACTCGAGCCCATCGATCACGTCGATACGCTGACCCGCGCACCGCGGCTCACGGGTGCAGCGCCGCCGACGGACGTTCCTGCCGATGAGACGCCCGCTGCGGCCCCTTGAGGAGCCCTACCGAACGCGTGCCGTGCCGGCGGGCAGCGCGCGCTATTGGAGCTGGCTGTTCGCCGCGCGCGAAAGCCGTGAGCCCTTGCTCGGCATCTACGCGCTGCTGGCCGAATGGCGCGCGCTGATGGACCCCGACACCGAAACCGCCGTGGCGCAGCTGAAACTTGCGTGGTGGCAGGAGGAAATGCAGCGTCTCACCGCCGGCGCACCGGTACACCCGGTGAGCCGGTATCTCGCGGCGCTGCCGCGGGCCCGCGATACGGACTTCGCGCCGCTGATCGGGGCGGTGCAAGCTGCCTCCCGACAGCTCGCCGGCGCGCCGCTCGAGCGCGGCGGGGAACTCGAGGCGCATAGCGGCGCGCTTCGCGGCCAGCCTCTGTTGGTCGCCGCGCGATTGGCCGGCGCGGACAGCGATCCCCTGACATCCGGCCGCAGCGCCGCCGCGCTCGCCGCCGCCGAATATCTGGCCGCTGCAATTGCCGATTATCGGCGCGATGCGCGCGCCGGGCGGGTCGCTCTCCCGGTCGATGAGCTGCTCGCCGCCGGCATCGAGAATGCGGATCTCACCGCCGCGGAACCGCCCCCTCATCTACAATCGTATCTCGAGGGGCTGCGCGGGCGCGCGGCGCGCCACTTTGCCGTCGCGGCGAGCGAATTGCCCGTGGCGGAGCGCGCGCGGATGCGCCATTGCGTTGGTTCTTGCCGCCCTCGGTGCGAGGAATTTGCATCGCCCCGGCGGTGAGGCAGGCGCCGATGTTCGCCTGAGCGATCTGTATCTGGCTTGGATTACCGCGCGGCGCGCAGGCGCGCATCGTTAGCGCATCGTCGGGAGCACACATGCCGATACCGTTGAATTTCGCATCCAGCCCCGACTTGCTGCAGGGACGTGCGATCCTGATCACCGGCGCGAGCGGTGGATTTGGGCGGGCGCTCGCGCTGGAGTGCGCACGCGCCGGGGCCACGGTCATCTTGTCCGGACGCAGCAGCGTCAAGCTCGAGCGGCTCTACGATGAGATCGAGGCCCTCGGCGCACCGCAGCCGGCGATCGCCGTACTCGATCTCGCGACGGCGACCGCGGTCGACTACGATGGCCTGGCGAACACCATCGAACGGGAATTCGGCAAGCTGGACGGTTTGGTGCATGCCGCGGCGCTGCTGGGCGACCGCACCCCGCTGGAGCAGTACGACGTACCCACCTGGTGCCGGGTGCTGCACGTGAATCTCACCGCGCCGTTCATTCTCACCCAGGTGTTGCTGCGCAACCTGCGCAGGTCACAGGATGCGTCGGTCATCTTCCTGAGCAGCAGCGTCGTGAAGAATCCTCGTCCTTTTTGGGGCGCCTACGCCGTCTCGAAGACCGCTTTGGAGTCGGTGCGGAGCCTGTTCTCCCAGGAACTCGAGAGCGAAGAGAATATTCGCTTCAACACCATCAATCCGGGCCGCATGCGCACCGCCATGCGCGCCTCCGCCTATCCTGGTGAAGATCCGAACAGCGTGCCGAGCCCCGCCTCGTTGACCGGCCCGTTTCTGTACCTGCTGAGTGCACAAGCCCGCGGGGTCGACGGCGGGTATTTCGATGCGCAATGATTGATCCGAGGAGCGTGAAACGATGAGCATGCGAATCCCTGTGTTTGCGCTGATGGCCGCCTACGGCGCGACCATCGCCGGTCTCGGCCTCGCCGCATCCGCGGTGCGCGCGGATGCGCCGGCAGCGGCGCCCAAGCCCACCGAGGGGGATTACGTCATTCCGAACTATCACTTCGCCTCGGGCGAAACGCTGCCGGAATTGCGGCTGCATTTCACGACGCTGGGCAAACCGCACCGCGACGCGCACGGCCGGGTCGACAATGCGGTGCTGATCCTGCATGGCACCGGCGGATCGGGCCATAGTTTTCTCATCGACCGATTCGCCGGAGTGCTCTTCGGCAAAGGCCAATTGCTCGACAGCAATCGCTATTACATCATTCTGCCCGACGGCATCGGCCACGGCTCATCGAGCAAGCCGAGCGATGGTCTGCACTCGCGCTTTCCTCAATATGACTACGAGGACATGGTTGCCGCCCAGCACGCGCTCGCGACGGAAGGACTGCAGGTGGATCATTTGCGGCTCGTGATCGGAACTTCCATGGGTTGCATGCATTCGTTTTATGTGGGCGGAACGATATCCCGAGTTCATGGATGCCGCTGATGCCGCTCGCCTGCCTGCCGGTGCAGATTGCCGGGCGCAATCGCCTGTGGCGCGACCTCGTCATGGACGCGATCCGCTACCGATCCCGAGTGGCAGCAGGGTGAGTACCGCAGCGAGCCCCGGCAGCGCTGCGCGCCGCAGCCGGCCTGCTGCTCATTGCCGGCAGCGCGCCGATCCAAATGCAGATCGCCCTGCCGACGCGCGATGCCGCCGATGAGTTCTTGCAAAAATACATGGAGCGCGAAATTCCCGACCTCGACGCGAACGATCTCCTGTATCAGGTCAACGCATCGCGCAACTACGATCCGTCGGCGGGTCTCGAGAAGATCACGGCGCAGATGCTCTGGATCAATTCGGCGGATGATTTCATCAATCCACCCGAACTCGGCATCGCCGAACGCGAGATCAAGCGCGTCAAGAACGGGCGCTTCGTGTTGCTGCCCGCCTCGAGCAGACTCATGGGCACGGCACGCACACCTGGGCCGCCGTGTGGCAGCAATATCTGCGGTGAGTTGCTGGCTTCGTCGGCACCCAAAACGGGCGGCTGAACGGCTGTCTAGGCGGAGCCCGTCCCGGGCTCAGGGACCTCGCCCGCCTGCAGCCTTTGCGCTTCGTAGGCGGCTTTTGCGGCATCGATTTCGTTGATCAGCGCATTGCGTTCGCTCGCCAACATCGCGCGTGAATGCCCGCGGGGCAGATTCGCGCGACAGATGCACCGGGCCGAATCGCACGCGCATGAGCCGGCTGACGATGATGCCGCGCGCCGCCCACCAATGGCGCACCTGAGCCGATCGCGTCGCGCGCACGGTGACGTTCAGCCAGTGATTGAAGCCCTCGCCGTACTGTGCGTCGGCCTGCAAGATGGTCATCGCCTCGCCTTCGCAATCCGTGGCGGCGCGAAATTCCTCGACCAACGCCTCGTTGAGCGGGCCGCGCATCCGCAGCACGTAGTCGATGGTGAGAGCGTGCACGCCTTGCGAAACCCGATGCGCCCACGATCCGTCATCGGTGAGGATTTCCAGGCCGCCGTCCACGGGCGGCATCGGCTGAATCGCAAGCCAGCGGCCCGAGGAACGCGGCAGATTCAGATGCTCTGCGGCGCGCGACGTCGCCGCTTGCAGATCGAGCGTCTCGCCGGGCGAGCGGTGAAACAGCAGCACATGCAATTCCTTGAGCTTCGGCGTGTGCAAGCGTACGGGACGCCCATCGAGCGTGATGCGGTCGGCCGCGGACAGCCTCGCGCCGAGCGCCGGGACTTCGCCGTTGATCTGCAGCCGTCCTTCGCGGATCCAGCGCTCGACCTCGCGCCGCGATCCGATGCCCGCCGCCGAGAGGAGCTTTTGCACGCGGCGGCGGGCGGTGCATCGCTGCGCGGCGCCGGCCGCTTCCGAGTTGCCGGTGCTCCTCGTCGCGCCGCGGGCTTGCGCCCGGTCGGCTCTTTGCGGGGCGGGCGTGAACGCATCAATCCGCATCGTCGGCTGCACCGCGGGCGACCAGTCCTTGAGCCCGCGGCTGCGCCGCGCCCGCCGCCTCCAACTCATCCTCATCGGGAGGCGCATCGCCGGCGTCGGCGGCATCGCCGGCGTCGGCGGCATCGCCGGGACCGCCTTGCGGCCCCATCGCCGACAGTTCCGTCGCCGGCACGCCGCGGATTCGGCGGACACCACCGCGTCCGCACCGGGCAGCGTCAGTTGCACGCGCAGGTCCTCGAGCTCCTTGAGCTGTGCGAGCGTCGGCAGGTCGTCGAGCTTCTTCAGGCTGAAATAGTCGAGGAACTCGCGGGTGGTGCCGAGCAGCTCCGGCTTTCCCGGTACGTCGCGATGCCCGACCACGCGGATCCAGCCACGTTCGAGCAGGGTCTTGATGATGTTCGGATTCACCGCCACGCCGCGGATCTGTTCGATTTCGCCGCGCGTGATCGGCTGGCGGTAGGCGACGAGCGCCAGGGTCTCGAGCAGCGCTCGCGAGTACCTCGCCGGCCGTTCCTGCCACAATCGCGATACCGGCTGCGCCACCGCCGCCCTGATTTGGATCCGATAGCCGCTCGCGACCTCCACCAGTTCGAGGCCGCGGGTTTCATAGTCGTTGCGCAAAGCGCCGATCGCCGCCTGCACTTCCTCTGCATTCGATCCATCGCGCTCGTCGAACAGGCCGACGAGCTCATCGGCAGGCGAGCGGCCGCCCGGCCGCGAGCAGCGCCGCTTCAATCACATTGCGTACGTATTGGTCGTTCACTGGGATCTCCCAAGGTCATCGTTGTCGGCATCGTTGGCGGCATCGTCGTCGGCCACCAGTTTGAGGTGTCGGGCTGGATTGCCGAGCCGCACGTGCAGCGGTCCGTAGGCTTCGGATTGGACTATCTCGATCAACCCTTCGCGCAACAGTTCCAGGATGGCGACGAAGGTGACGGTGACGCCCCTGCGCCCCTCCTCCGCGCGGAACAGGCGCACGAAGTCCATGAAGGCGCTCGCGTTCAAAGCCGAGAGCACCTCGGTCATGCGCTGGCGTACCGATAGCGGTTCGCGCTGCACGTGGTGATGGGCGAACATGTCGCTGCGCGACAGCACCTCCTGGAAAGCGAGCAGCATCTCCTGCAAGGTGACTTGCGGGGCGAGCCGCACGACTTTGCGATCGACGAGCTCCGCGGAGGCCACCCAGGTATCGCGCTCCAGGCGGGGCATGCGCTCGATGCCCTCGGCGGCGCGCTTGAAACGCTCGTATTCCTGCAGACGGCGCACCAGCTCGGCGCGCGGATCGGCTTCCTCGCCGGTCGGTTGCGCTCTGCGGCGCGCGGTAACAGCATCCTCGATTTGACCTCCGCGAGGGTGGCGGCCATCAGCAGGTATTCGCCCGCCAATTCCAGCTGCAATACCTGCATCAACTCGATGTAGCGCATGTATTGACGGGTGATCTCGGCAATCGGAATATCGAGGATGTCGAGATTTTGCCGCCGTATGAGGTAGAGCAGCATGTCGAGCGGACCCTCGAAGGCTTCGAGGAACACCTCGAGCGCCTGCGGCGGGATGTACAGATCGCGCGGCATTTCCGAGATCGGCTGGCCCTCGACCACCGCGAATGGCATTTCGCCCTGTGCCGGAGGGGGCACGGGCGCCGGCGCCGTGACCGGTGTATTCGGCACGAGCGTCAGTTCGGGTTTCATCGATAGTTCATCGCCATCGCTTGTCGTACTGCGTCCATGGTATCGCGCGCCGCCGCACGGGCCCTCTCGCATCCCTCGGCGATGATACCGCGTACCAGTTCCGGATTCTCCTCGAACTCCTGCGCGCGCTTTCGAAAGCACCGCGATCTCCTCGACCACCTTCTCGATCAGCGGCGCCTTGCACTCCAGGCAGCCGATGCCCGCAGTCCGGCATCCGCGTTGCACCCAGCGCTTGGGTGTCGGCGTTTGAATACACCTTGTGCAGATCCCACACCGGGCACTTGTCCGGATCGCCGGGATCCGTGCGGCGCACGCGTGCCGGATCGGTTTGCATGGCTTTGAGCTTCTTGACGACCGACTCCGGCTCTTCGCGAAGCCCGATGGTATTGCCGTAGGACTTCGACATCTTGCGCCCATCGAGCCCCGGGACCTTGGGTGTCGCGGTGAGCAGCACCTCCGGCTCGGGCAGGATCGAAATGCCGGTTCCCTCCAGAAATCCGAACAGCCGATCGCGATCGGCGACCGTGAGCCGCGCATTCGACTCGACCAGCGCGCGCGCCTTCGCGAGAGCTTCTGCGTCGCCCTTTTCCTGATAGTCCTTGCGCAGCGTGCGGTACATCGCCGAATTGCGCGTCCCCAGGCTTTTGATGGCCTTTTCCACCTTCTGCTCGAATTGCAGTTCGCGCCCGTAGATGTGATTGAAGCGCCGCGCCACCTCGCGGGTGATCTCGACATGCGCGACCTGATCTTCGCCCACCGGCACGTACTGCGAGCGGTAGAGCAGGATATCGGCCGATTGCAGCAGGGGGTAGCCGAGGAAGCCGTAGGTGCCGAGATCGCGATCCGCCAGCTGGGTCTGCTGATCCTTGTAGGAGGGCACGCGCTCCAGCCATCCCAACGGGGTGATCATCGACAGCAGCAAATGCAATTCGGCGTGCTCCGGCACCCGTCGATTGAATGAACAGCGTGGCCACTCCAGGATTGAGTCCCGCGGCGAGCCAGTCGACGGCCATCGTCCACACGTATTCCTCGAGCTTGGAGGTATCCTCGTAGCCGGTCGTCGAGCGCATGCCAGTCGGCGATGAAGAAATAGCATTCGTATTGATACTGCAGTTCGATCCAGTTCTTCAGAGCGCCGTGATAATTACCGAGATGCAGCTGCCGCTCGGCCGCATACCGGACAGTACGCGGCGATTCTGAATGGAGCCGCTCAAGCCGGCGACCCGACGAGCAAGAGTTGATCACGTGCCCGATGACGCGAAGTGCCGGGTCGAACAGCCAGCCGAGCATGCCGAGAGCGGACAAGCCGAGCACGACGAACAGGCCCGACCGGTTCGATCTTCTCGAGCCGCGCACCCCACTGGCTCGGCAGCAGACCCGCCAGCACGCGGCCTCCGTCAAGGGGGGGAATCGGTAGTAGGTTGAAGACCGCCAGCACCACGTTGATCACGATGCCGGCTTGAGCCATGAGCGCGATCCAGCTCGACCACGGTCTCATTGCCGTTGACGCGCGCGATGCCGGCCGAACACGGCACACCACATCGCCGCCATGAGCAGATTGGCTGCCGGGGCCCGCGAGCGGCGACCAGCAGCGATCGCGAGTCGTGGATTGCGCAGCACCTTGGTGGCCACCGGGACGGGCTTCGCCCAACCGAACGGAGGTCCGCCGATCGCCAACAGGATTCCCGGCACGAGTACGGTGCCGATGGGATCGATGTGTCGCAGAGGGTTCAGGCTCAGCCGCCCGAGCAACTCAGCGGTGCGGTCGCCGAAATACCTCGCCATCCATCCATGCGCGACTTCATGCAGTGTGATCGCAAATAGACCCGGGATTGCCCAGACGGATAATTTGGAGAAAAAAGCAGGTAAATCCAATGCTTGCACTCGTTATTTAAACTATACACGAGCTCCGAGGCCCGCATTGTCGCGCGCATTATACGGTCGCAGCGACCGCAAAGGGGGCGACGTCGCCGCGGCCGACGCGAACGATGGCGGCATGATCGCCGGACAGATCGATCACCGACGTCGGCACGAGTCCGCAGTTCCCGCCGTCGAGCACCAGATCCACGCGGTGTTCGAGGCGTTCATAGATCTCCCTCGCATCGGTGCGCGGCAGCTCTTCCCCCGGCAGCAGCAAGGTGGAGCTCATCACCGGCTCCCCCAACTCGGTCAGCAGCATGGCGGTCACCGGATGATCGGGAACACGCAAGCCGATGGTGCCGCGCCGCTCGTGCTTCAGACGGCGCGGCGTTTCGCGCGAAGCCTTCAGCAAAAATGTATAAGGTCCCGGCGTGTGGGCGCGCAACAATCGATACTGCCAGTTGTCCACCACAGCGTACTTGCCGACGTCCGCCAGATCCCGGCAGACGAGCGTAAAATGATGGTTGCGGTCGGTCTCGCGAATGGCGCGAATGCGCTCCAAGGCCGCCTTGTCGCCGATATGGCAGCCGAGCGCATAGCACGAATCGGTGGGATACACGATGACGCCGCCGCCACGCAGCACCCCAACCGCCTGACGAACGAAGCGGAGCTGTGGAGTTACAGGGTGCAATTGCAGATAGATGCTCATGTTCCTATGAAAAAATTCAGACAGGCTCCTCGGCTATGATACGCGCATGAATCAGCTCATCGAATGGTCACCGCTCCTCGTTTTCTTCCTGGTGTTCAAGTTGTACGGCATTTATTGGGCGACCGCCGCGCTCATGCTTGTCAGCACGCTCGTGCTGTTTGCCCACCGCCGCCGCACCGGCCGTTACAAGACCATGCACATCGTCACGGCGTGCGTGATCGTGGCGTTGGGCACGGCGACCTTGCTGCTTCACGATAAGCGCTTCATACAATGGAAGCCCACCGTGCTGCTCGCGCTGACGGCCCTCGCCTTTCTCGGCAGCACGGTGATCGGGAAACAGCCCCTCGCGCGTCGCATGCTCGAAAGCGCCTTCCCCTCGCCATTGGAAATCTCCTCGCGCACGTGGGTGCTGATCAATTCGCTCTGGGTGGGCTGGTTTTCGCTGCTCGCCGCCGCGAACATCTATGTCGCGCGCACGTTTGCCGAGAGCGTCTGGGTGAATTTCAAGGTGTTCGGGATCAGCGCAGCGATGCTGCTGTTCATGATCCCTCAGGTGATCTGGCTGCATGGCAAGGCCAAGATCGCAACGGATGGGGCGCCGCCATGAGCGGGGACACCCGTGAGGCGAGACTGCGGCGCCGGCTCCATGAGGCGTTCTCGCCGAAGGAGCTCATCGTCGAGGATGAAAGTCACCGGCATGCCGGCCACCCGGGGGCCGCCGGCGGACAGAGTCACTTTCGCGTACGCATCGTCGCGGAGGCCTTTCGCGGCGTGCCTCCGCTCGCCCGCCACCGCCTGGTCTATGCCGCTCTCACCGACATGTTGCGGGATGACATTCATGCACTCGCCATCGAGGCGCTGGTGCCCCCGGCCGATTGACAACCTGCTTTTTAGCCATCCGCATCGAATTATCATAAACTGCCGCTCCCCGGGCGCACCGGCCACGTCGGCCATAGTCGCTTTTTTGCGAAGAGGATCCCAATGAGCCAATTTTTTCGTACGCCGTGGACGGTGCTGTCCGCGGTGGCCGCCGTCACCATTTTGACGGCCTGCGGCAAGACACAGCAGGCGGCAGCGCCCGCCTCCGCCCCTGTCGCGGACAAGCCGGTGGCCGCGCCCGTGGCCATCGTCAACGGTACGCCGATATCGCGCACCGAATACGACATTTATGTGAAGAATCTGCTGCAAGGCAAGCAGCAGGAGCTGACTCCCGAGCAGAAAAATCAAGTGTTGGATGAGCTCATCAGCATGCAGCTTCTGGCCGCCCAAGCCGACAAGGACGGCCTGGAGAAGGATCCCGATACCGCCGCGCAGCTGCAGGTGTTGCGCATGCGGGTCATGGCGGACGCCGAGTCGCAGAAGTTTTTGAAGGGCCAGGAACCGACCGATGCCGAACTGCATGCCGAATACGACAGCGCCATCGCGGGCATGGACAAGAACGAATACCACGCGCGCCACATCTTGGTCGCCGACCAGGATCAAGCCAACCAGATCATCAAGAAGCTCAAAGGCGGCGCCAAATTCGAGGACCTCGCCAAAACCCAGTCCATCGACGGCTCCAAGACCAACGGCGGGGATTTGGGCTGGTTCACGCTCGCGCGCATGGTCAAGCCCTTTGGCGATGCGGTGAAGGGCCTGAAGAAGGGCGAATACACCCAACAGCCCGTGCAGACCCAATTCGGCTGGCACGTCATCAAGCTCGAGGATACGCGCGACGTCACTCCGCCGCCGTTCGATCAGGTCAAGGCGCAGCTGACCAACGCCGTGATTCGAAAGAAGCTGCAGACCTACGTCGATCAACTGAAAAAAGACGCCAAGATCGAAAAGAAACTGTAGCGGTCCCCGAAGCCTCCACGAGCAGGCGGGTCCGCGGGGACCCGCTACTCTTTCAGCAAATCCAGGAATGCCCGTTCATCGAGCACCGCGATGCCGAGATCGTTCGCCTTCTTGAGCTTCGAACCCGCATCCTCACCCGCCACGACGTAATTGGTCTTCTTTGACACGCTGCCGCTGACCCGGCCGCCGCGCCGGGTGATCTCTTCCTGTGCCGCTTCGCGCGTCAAGTTGGCAAGCGTGCCCGTCAAGACGAAGGTCTTGCCCGCGAACGGTCCGGAAGCGCCCTCGCGGTCCGCCCCGGCGTGATCCACGGGCGGCCACGTGAGTCCGCGCGCGATCAGCCCGTCGACGAGCGCCGCATTCTCGCGATTGCGAAAATAGGCGTGTACGTTGCCCGCCACGACCGGCCCGACGTCGGGCACGCGCTGGATCTGCTCCCCGGTCGCCGCGCGCAGCACCGACACATCGCCGAAGTATTCGGCGAGCGCCAACGCCGTCGCCTCGCCGACATCGCGTATGCCGAGCGCATAGAGAAACCTCGGCAGCGTGGTCCTCTTCGCCGCGGCAATGGCCGACTGCAATTTCTGCGCGGACTTCTCACCCATCCGCTCCAGTGTCTCGAGCTTCGCGGCCTCGAGATCGAACAGATCCGCCGGTGAACGCACCCAGTCGCGGTCGACCAGTTGATCGATGAGCTTGTCGCCGAGCCCCTGAATGTCGAGCGCCCGGCGAGAGGCGAAGTGCTTGAGCTCCTCTTTGCGCTGCGCCGCACAAGTCCTGCCGCCCGTGCAGCGTGCCACGGCCTGATCCGGCTCGCGCACGACGGGCGATCCGCAGACCGGGCACTTGTCGGGCAGCAGGACCGGCTTGGCACCTTCGACGCGGCGCTCGGTCAGCACCCGCACCACCTCGGGAATGACGTCGCCTGCCCGGCGAATGACCACGGTGTCGCCCGGTCGCACATCCTTGCGGGTCATCTCATCGATGTTGTGCAGCGTCGCGTTGCTCACGGTGACGCCGCCGACGAAGACCGGATCCAAACGCGCCACCGGAGTGAGAGCCCCCGTGCGTCCGACCTGAAACTCGATGCCGCGCACCGTCGTCAACGCCTCCTCGGCGGGAAACTTGTGCGCAATGGCCCAGCGCGGCGCACGCGAGACGAAACCCAACTGACGCCGCAGCTCGAAATCATCGACCTTGTACACGACACCGTCGATTTGATACGCCAGCTTGCTGCGCGCCTCGCCCATCTCGCGGTAATACTCGAGACAGCCCTCGACCGACTCGACCACGCGCGATTGCGGACAGATCTTGAAGCCCCAGCCGCGCAGCACCTGCAGCATCCTGCCGTGGTGCGGCGGCAATTCCCCACCTTCCACCTGACCGACTCCGTAGATGAACACGTCGAGCGGACGGGCCGCGGTCATTCGCGGGTCGAGCTGCCGCAAGCTCCCCGCCGCGGCATTGCGCGGGTTGACGAAGCTCTTCTCGCCCCGCGCCAGTGCTTCCTTGTTGAAGCGCTCGAAGCCGGCGAGCGGCATGAAGACCTCGCCGCGCACCTCGAGAATCCGGGGCACGTCCGTCCCTCGCAGCTTGAGCGGCAGCGCCCGGATCGTCTTCAGGTTCTGGGTGACGTCCTCGCCGGTCTCGCCGTCGCCGCGGGTTGCACCCTGCGCGAAAACGCCGTCCTCGTATCGCGCGCTGATCGCGAGCCCGTCGAGCTTCGGCTCGGCGGAGTAGCGGATCAACTGCACCTGCGGCAGTCGTTCGCGGATGCGCCGATCGAAATCCCGCACCTCCTCGTCGCTGAAAGCATTGTCGAGCGAGAGCATCGGCACTCGATGCCGGACCGCTCCGAAAGCGCCGACCGGCGCCGCCCCGACCCGTTGCGTCGGCGAATCGGCCGTGCGCAGCTCGGGATTCTGCGTCTCGATACCGTTCAGCTCGAGCATGAGCCGATCGTATTCGGCGTCCGGCACCTCCGGATCGTCGAGCGCGTGATAGCGGTAGTTGTACCGCTCCAAGAGTTCGCGCAGCTCTGCGGCGCGCGCCGCCGCCCGTTTCGCTCCGCCCGCTTCACTCCTGGCGCTCACGAGGCAACCGACTCAGGAGAAGAGCGCGGCCTGAAAGCGCGCCACATCTTCGCGCAGCGCCGCAGTACGCTGCGGCGAGAACGGAATGCCCTTCGTGTCCTGCACGGTGCCGGACAGATCCCGCGCCAGATCGCGCGCGGTGGCGAACAGCGCATCGATGGTTTGCACCGCCTCGAGCGGACCCGGCAGCACCGCAAACAAGGTGACGCCGCGGAATTCCTCCTCGGGCATGCGTGCGATATCGAAGGTGCCCGGTTCGACCAGGCTCGCGACACAAAAGATGCTCCGCCCGTCGCTGTGTTTGCGGTGATAGACCTGGTAGCGCCCATAGGCGAGGCCGTGCAGCTCGAGCGCAGCCATCAGCGCCTCTCCGGACCAGCGTGACTCACCCACCGTGCAGACGCGAATGGTCACGATTCTTTGCCGTTCGCTCGCGTTCGGAACTTGCGGCGCGGCCGTGACCGCCGCGAGTCGGTCGCTGTTCTCGGTACTCGGGCGCAGTCTCGGTATCGACGCCGGCTGGTATGGCGGCCGCGCGGGAGGGGTGGACTCTGGGGCTCGGGCATGGGGAGGCACGGCGTGCGGAGGCGCGCCACGGGGGGCATCCGTCCGGATAGATTCTTGCGTCATGTCGAATTCTTCGACGTACAACTCCTCTGCGTGGCCGGGCTCTGCTGCCCCACGGTCTGCCGACCCAGGGTCTGCCGCCTCAGGGTCTGCCCGGGGCCGTCCCACCTTCGTAGCGGCCAAGGTCCGCCGTGCGATCGAAGTCGGCCACGCGATCGGCTTCCTCGCGGCGCACCTCCACGCGGTCGGTGTCCAGTTCCATGGGCAGATCGACCTCCTCGAACTCCGCCATCATGGGTTGCTCGAACGCCGGCACGCGCTCGAAATCGGCGGTGCGAATGCTGAGCGGCTCGAGTGGCGGCACCCCCCATTCGCGCGATGAGCCGATCTCGACCGTCGGCATCTCGGAGGAAGCCACCTCCCGGGCGGAGCGGGCGAACGCCTGTGGGGGCGCAGCGGCCGAAGCTGCGGTCGATTCGCGCAGCTCGGCATTTCCCGGCGCCTGGCGGGAGCGGCGCGCGCCCCACCACCAAATGCCGGCTATCAGCAACAGACCCAGTCCCAACAATATCCAGCGAAACTCGGCCAAATGACTCGCCTTTACATTGCCGCCATGCGCACGGCCTCATCGACGTCGACCGCCACCAAGCGTGACACACCCGGCTCGTTCATGGTGACACCCACGAGTTGCGAGGCCATCTCCATGGTGCTCTTGTTGTGGGTGATGAATATGAACTGCACGCTGCGCGACATATCGCGCACGATGTCGCAGAAGCGTCCGACGTTGTTCTCATCGAGCGGCGCGTCCACCTCGTCGAGCAGGCAGAACGGCGCCGGATTCAAATCGAAAATCGCAAACACCAGCGCGACCGCCGTCAGCGCCTTTTCACCGCCCGACAGCTGGCTGATGGTACTGTTACGCTTGCCCGGCGGGCGCGCCATCACCGAGACCCCGGCCGCCTCGGACTCCTCTCCCGTGAGCTCCAGATAGGCATGGCCACCGCCGAACAGGCGTGGAAATTTCTCCTTGAGACCCGCATTGACCCGATCGAAGGTGTCCTGGAATCGCGTGCGCGTTTCCCGGTCGATCTTGCGCATCGCCGACTCCAAGGTCTCCAATGCGTCCGTCAAATCCTTGCATTGGCGGTCGAGGTATTCCTTGCGTTCCGATTGTTCCTTGAACTCGCCGATGGCGGCCAGGTTCACCTGCCCGAGGCGCTCGATTTTTCCCCGCGTCTCCTCGAGCTGTGATTCCCACGCCTCCACGGTCGCCTCCGCGGCAAGACCCGCGAGCAGCACGGGCAGCTCGAAGTGCGTGGCGGCCAACTGCTCCGCGATGCTTTCGCGGCGGACGCGCACTTGCTGGGCGGCAAAACGCGCATCATCCATCGCGCCCGCGTGCGGTCTCGACCTTCAGCTCGATCGCGGCCCGCTGCGCTTCGCGGTCGCGCAACAGGGCGTCGAGTTCATCGCTTGCAATCTTGGCCGCCTGCAGCTCGCTCTCGATCTGCGAACGCACCTGCAGAGCGTGCTCGAGTTGCACCTCCAGGCCCGCGAGCGGCGCCTGGCCGTCCGCGAGCTGCGCCGCCAGTTCGTCGCGGCGCGCGGTCAGCTCCTCGAGCTGCTTCTCCACGCGCGTGAGCGTCAGGCTCAGGGAGGCATGCGAGGAGCGTCGCGACTCGACCTGCAGCGCCATCTCGCGTGCGCGCTGTTGTGCCGCCTGCGCGGCGGCGCGAGCCGCCGTCAGTTCGGCACGCATGCGGTCGCGTTCCTGTTCGAGTTCCAGACGTTTCGGCTCGAGCGCGACCAACGCGTCAATGGCGGCTTCCATCCGGCCGCGCGCCGAGCGCAGATCCGTCTCGGTTCGCGTGAGTTCCGCGCGCACCTCGGCGAGACCGGTCTCGAGCTGGCTCAACCGCTGTGTCGCGTCCGCCATGCGCGCCTCGGCCGCATCGAGTTCCGCCCGCCGGTCAACATGGTCGCGGTGCAGCCGGTTGACGTCGGTCTGGCTTCGCTCGCGCCGGTCTTCGTGGTCGCGCACCCGCTCGCGCGTGATCTCGAGCTGCGTTCGAGATCGGCCACCTCCGCTGCGAACCGGCTGACCTCGCCGCGGAGCTCGCGCAGCGATTCTTCGCGTTCGATCACCCCGGTGTGCGGGTCCGGATCGCGTGACAGGCGCAGCCAGTCCGCTCCCAACCAGATGCCGTCCCGCGTGACGACCGATTGCCCGGCGGTCAAGCCGCGCCGCAAGCGCAGCGCCTCGCCCAATGTCTCCGCCGTGTATACCGAGGAGAGCACCGAGCCCAGATAGGCCGCACCGTGCACCTTCGCCCGCAGCAAGGTCGCGTCCCTCACCCCGGCGCCGCTCTCGCCCACGCTCACCACCGCGAGATGCCCGCCGTCGAAGCTTTCCAACAGACCGGTGACCGTATCCAGGCCGTCGACGCACACCGCCTCGAGATAGGAACCCAAAACGGTTTCGACCGCCCGTTCCCAGCCGCGCTCCACGCGCAGCTGCTGCGCGACGCGCGGTCGGGTGTCCAGGGAATGCGCCTTGAGCCACTGGGTGATCTTGCCGGACACTTTACCGAGCGCCGCCTGTTGCAACGCCTCCGTGGAAACCTGCGTCCCCAGCGCCTGCTGCCAGCGCGCACGCAACGCATTGAGTGCCTGGGTCTGCTCGCGTTCCAGGTCGCGCGCCAGCGTCAATTCGGCCAGCAACTCGGCGAGCTCGTCGGCGGCCTTCTGCCCCGCCACGCGTGCGAGCTCCGCCTGTTCCGCAAGCCGCTCCAGGGCGACGGGCGGCTGCAGTTGCACGAGCGTCGAGCGCTCCCTCTCCTGGCGCTCTTGCTGCTGCAGCAGGTGGCGCTGCTGATTTTCGAGCTGCTCGATGCGGGCGCGCTCGACCTGGGTCTCGCGCTGCCCGTGCGCAACCGATTGAGCGTGCTCGTCCGCGGCCAGCTGCCAAGTCGCGAGCGCGCGCTCGCACTGCTCGAGCAGCCGGGACGCCTCCCCCTCCTCCGCATGCGCCGCATCGAGCCCGGGATTCATGACCGCGAGCTCCGCCATCAGCGCTTCGAGCTGCGTGCGATCGCGCCGAATGACGCCGCTGAGATCCTGCACCTGGTTCTCGGCCTGTTCCAAATCGGCGCGCTGCCGCTGACGCAGCTCGCGTGAATATTGGATGCTCTGTTCGAGACGGGTCACTTCGGCACCGGCGCCATAGAAGCGCGCCTGGATGGCGCTCAGGGCCTCCGCCTTCACGGACTGATCGACGCGAATGCGCTCGATGCCGGACTCCGCCTCGCGCAAGTCCGCGAGCACCCCGTGCATGGCCGTTTCGCAGCGTGCCGTCTGCGCATCGCGAACTCCCGCTTCCAGGTCCAATCCCTGCAAACGCAGCGCCAGCAACTCGGCCTGTAGCTTGCGCTCCTCCTCCTTGAGCACCTGGTAGCGGCGCGCGGTGGCCGCCTGGCGCTGCAGGTGGCGGATCTGCTTCTCCACCTCCTCGCGCAGATCATTCAGCCGGTCCAAATTCTCGCGGGTTTGAGAGATTCGATTTTCCGTTTCCCGGCGCCGCTCCTTGTAGCGCGAAATGCCGGCCGCCTCTTCGAGGAACGCGCGCAAGTCGTCCGGCCGTGCCTCGATGACCCGGGAGATCATGCCTTGCTCGATGATTGCGTAGCTGCGGGTCCCCAAGCCCGTACCCAGGAACAATTGGGTGATGTCCTTGCGGCGCACCTTGATGCCGTTGATGTAGTAATCCGAGGTCCCGTCGCGGCTCACGGAGCGCCGCAACGCCACCTCGTTGTAGTTCGCGTAGGCGCCGCCGATCTTGCCTTCCGCATTGTCGAACACCAGCTCGACCGAAGCGGTACCGAGCGGCTTGCGCGCGGCGGAGCCGTTGAAAATCACGTCCGCCATGGACTCACCGCGCAGGTGCTTGGCCGAGATCTCACCCATCACCCAGCGCACGGCATCGATGATGTTCGATTTGCCGCAACCGTTCGGACCCACCACACCGGTCAGGCTGCTGGGAAAGGTCACGGTCGTCGGATCGACAAAGGATTTGAAGCCTGCAATCTTGAGTTTCGTTAGGCGCATCAGCTGTACCGGCCCTCGAGGTTCACGGGTCTTTCGAAATGACGGCACGTGCGTGACAGTCGGCGAGTGGCCGTGGGGGCGCGTGGCCGTCGATGTGGCGCGTAGTGTAAAGTAAACGCCAACTTCGTAAACCCCTGATCGCGATGAATACTTCCCTGGAAACCTTTGCCAACCCGGCCCCCGAGCGGGACTACACCATTCGCATGACGATTCCGGAGTTCAGCTGCCTGTGTCCGAAAACCGGCCAGCCGGATTTCGCGACGCTCAAACTCGAGTACGTTCCCGATGAGCGCTGCGTCGAATTGAAATCCCTCAAGCTCTATATCTGGTCGTTCCGCAACCGCGGCACCTTCCATGAAGCCGTCACCAACGAGATACTGCGCGACCTGGTCAACGCGACCGCGCCGCGATTCATGCGCCTGGTCGCCGAGTTCAACGTACGGGGTGGCATCTACACCTCGGTCGTCGCCGAACATCGCCAGCCCGCGTGGATCGGCCCGGAGCCGGTCACCCTGCCTTAGCGGACATCGGGGTCCCGATGTTCTTTTTAATCAATTAGTTAGGCTATTTAAATAAAGTTGCAAAGATGTTGCGTCGACGGCCTGTACAGGCGGTAATGCGTCGGTATAATCGCGCGCTCTTTCGTTAGGAGGCGGAGATCCCAAATGCCCTCGAAAAAACCAAATAAAGCGGCTAAGAAGCCAGGAAAGGCGACACCCAAGAAAGCTACCCACAAAGTAGCCGCCGTCAAAAAGACGGCGCGGCCGCCTTCTAACTCCAAGCCCACGACCGCCACATCGAAGGTAACAGTGAAACCGAGTAAACCCGTACCCAAACCCATATCCAAAGCCGTAGCGGCCAAGGCCGCGCCGGCCAAGCCTGCTGCGGGCGCCATGCGCACCAAACCTCACAGCGCACCGGCTAAAACCGAGACCAAGCCCGAAGAGATGAAATTGCCCGCGGAGAAAATTGCCCCGATCCGATTCGATCCTCGCCCGCTGGTGATCTCCAGCCGCGTCGCGCAAAACGACGACGACGCGGACGGCGATCAGGCCGCGAGTCTGCTGGCGGGCCCGCGCAACGTGAAGCCGTACATCGCTCGCCGCGGCGAGCAGTACATGAACAAGGAGCAGTTGGAGCATTTCGCCCGCATCCTCCAGAACTGGAAGCGCGATCTCATGGTGGAGGTCGACCGCACGGTGCTGCACATGAAGGATGAGGCTGCCAACTTCCCCGATCCGAACGATCGAGCCACCCAGGAAGAGGAATTCAGCCTGGAACTGCGCACGCGCGACCGCGAGCGCAAATTGATCCGAAAAATCGATGAGGCATTGAAGCGCATCGAGGACGGCTCGTACGGTTATTGTCTCGAGACCGGCGAGGAAATCGGCATCAAGCGGCTCGAGGCGCGGCCGGTCGCGACGCTCTCGGTGGAAGCGCAGGAGCGGCGCGAGCGCCGCGAGAAGCAGTACGGCGACCGCGACGACCGCTACCGGTAGCACCACGGATCCCGCGGCCGCGGCTGCCGACAGCAGTCCCGGAGGAGAACGCCCCGGCGCAGGGGCGTCTCTTTATGTCGGACGCTTCGCCCCCTCGCCGACGGGCGATCTGCACCTCGGGTCCCTCTACACCGCGGTGGCGAGTTATCTCGATGCGCGATCGCACGGCGGCCGCTGGCTCCTGCGCATGGAGGATGTGGATCGACCGCGCGAGGTTCCGGGCGCGGCGGCGAACATCGTGAGCACCCTCGAATCTTTCGGCTTCGAATGGGATGGCGCCATCGTCCGGCAGGCGGAACGCACGGCGTACTACGCTTCTGCGCTCGACGCGTTGCGCGCGCAAGGTCTCACCTTCGAGTGTTCCTGCAGCCGCCTGCAGCTCGCCGAAGAGGATCGCTATCCCGGAACATGCCGGCGGGGCCCGCAGGTCTCCGGCACGGCAACGGCGACGCGGCTGCGCGTAGATCCCGGCTACGTGCAGTTCCACGATCGCATTCAGGGGAGCTACCGCCAGGACGTCGCGGCCGCGGTGGGCGACGTGATCCTCAAACGCCGCGATCAGCTATTCGCGTATCTGCTGGCCGTGGTGGTCGACGATGCCGCGCAGGGGGTCACCCACGTGGTGCGCGGCGCCGACCTCCTGGACAATACGCCCCGCCAAATCCATCTGCAGCGCCTGCTGGGGCTGCGCGCACCCCTGTATGCGCATCTGCCGGTGCTGGTGGAGGCCGACGGCAGTAAATTGGCCAAATCGGCACGCAGCGTACCCCTGCAGGCGCGCGCGGCGCTGCCGCAATTGCTGTCCGTTTTCGACCTGTTGGGTCTCGAGCCGCCCGCCTCTCTCGCGACGGAAACCATTGGCGCGGCATGGACTTGGGCGATCCGGCGGTGGGATATGAATCGGGTCGGCAGGCGCCTTACGCGGCCCCTGGCGCATTGACCGGCGCCCGGAATAAAGCCGGCTTGCCTTAACGCTGCATTGCGCTATCCTTTGATTTCAGTTCCAACGACTGGTCATTGGTACTCAGGCACGGACCGGCATCTTCCGGTAGCGCGTCGGCCAACACGAGCGAGGAGCCCTATGAGCGATCCGCGAGTGATTAAAAAATATCCCAATCGTCGCCTCTACGATACCGTGGAAAGCCGGTACATCACATTGGCGGACGTGAGACGGTTGGTCGTCGAGAAAATCGACTTCGTTGTCGTGGACAAGAAGAACAACGTGGACATCACGCGCAGTATTCTGCTGCAGGTAATCGCCGAGCAAGAGCAGCTTCCCGAACCGATCTTGACGCAAGAGTTCATGGTCAACGTGATCCGCTCTTATGGCAGCAGCATGCAGAATGCGGTGAGCGGACATTTGGAGCAGGCCTTGAAGGCGTTGCTGAGTCAGCACCCGCAGGCACGCGACCGCGCGAAGGCGTTCACCGCGGCGGATCCGCCGCGGCTGCGCACGGCGGAAGAAGGTTACAAGCCGCTCGCCCCGGTGCGTATCCGCGACAGCGATAAGGATCGCGACGAATCGAATCTCACCAAATGACGCAACGGTCCTTCTTGACCATCGGGCTCGAATCGGGAATCTCGAACGCCGCTTGAAATTCCCGGCTGTTGGCGAGGGTGGCGTTCGTGCGGTATTCGCGCCGGCGGGTGCGGGTCCGTGGTGACCAATTCCTGGGCTTGCTGTGGGCGGATGGCCGATGCCCACGAATGCGCATAGGCAATGAAGAACTGCTGTTCCGGCGTGAACTCCCGCTCGGCGCCTGACTCCGCGCCGGAGGCGGAGCGCGGGTCGAGCGCATGCAAAGACTCTGCGCCAGGGGCGACGGATGGGTGAAGCGCATGCAATGCGCGCCATGCCAACACCAATCCTCCGAGGTCCGCGGCCGCCTCGCCCGTCACCAACTCGCCCTGCACGTGCACTCCGCCGCCCACGGTAAATTTCGAATATTGCTCGGCGATGCAGCGCGTCGCGGCGCGGAATTTGCGCAGATCCGCCGGGGCCCACCAATCCTTGAGATTGCCGTGCCCGTCGAATTTCGCGCCCTCGTCGTCGAACCCATGCGTCATCTCGTGGCCGATCGTCGCGCCGGTCGCACCGTAGTTGACGGCATCGGACCAGCTCAGGTCGAAATACGGCGGCTGCAGAATTCCCGCCGGAACGTTCAGACTGTTCATCGAGGGGTCGTAGTACGCATTGACCGTTTGCGGCGTCATGTACCACTCGCTGCGATCGACGGGCTTGCCGATTTTCGCGAGCTGCCGCCGCAGTTCGAATTCATTGGCGCGCAGCACGTTCAACACGTACGGCCCGCGTGTCGATGTGCAGCCCCGAATAGTCGCGCCAGCGCTCCGGATAGCCGACGCGCAGCTCCATCAGTTCGAGCTTGCTGCTGTGCGGCCTGGCGCGACGCCGGGCGTCATCCATCCCAAGCGTCGTCGAGATCCGCACGCAGCGCATCGCGAATGTGCATCACCATCGAGGTGGCCGCCTGCTTGGCCTCGGGCGAAAATTTTCTGCGCCACATACAGCTCGCCGATCGCGAACCCCAGCGCCTCATCCTCGGCGCGCAACACGCGCAGCCAGCGCGCCTGCAATTCCTGGGCGCCGGTGAGCACCGCCGTCATGCGAAAATCCTCGTCGACGAACGGCTTTGAAAGATATGGCGCGTAGGCGTCGATGAGCTGCCAGCGCAGTAGGTCTTCCAATCCTCCAGCGACGTGCGCGTCAATTCACGGTCGACCGCCTGGAGGAACTTGGGCATGCCGACGTTCAGCGATTCGATCTCCGGATGCCCCAGCACCCGAAAGCAATCCGCGCCAGTTCAGGTGCGGAGTAAGCGCCTGCACCTTCTCGAGCGAGACTGGATGGTAGATCGCCGTCGGATCGCGCTGTTCGGCTTCGGACATCGAGGCCGCGGCGAGCCGCGTCTCGAGCGCCATGACGACGTTGGCCTCGTGCGCGGCGCGCGCCGCCGGATCGCCCAGCAGCGTGAGCATCCGCGCCACGTGCTGCACATAGTCGGCGCGCGCCGCTGCGAAGGTCGCGTGCTTGAGATAATAGTCGCGGTTCGGCAATCCGAGGCCGCTCTGGCTCGCAACCGCGATGACCTGCGTGCTGTCCTTGAAATCCTGCATCTGACCGATTTGCAGCGGCGCCGCCACCCCGATCGCCTGCAGGTGCGCAAGCTCGGCCAGCAGATCCGCGGCATCGCCGATGCTGCTGATTCGCGCGAATTCCGGCGCCAACGGCGTGACTCCCGCCGCATCGATGGCGCGCTCATCCATCCCGCTCGAGTAGAAGTCGGCCACTTTGCGCTGCGCACTGCCCTCGGGCGAGTCGGTCTTGCTCAGCGATTCCACCAGCCCGCGAATGAAGGTCTGATTCGCCTGCTCGAGCACGGTGTCGACGCCCCAGTAGGCGCGATCCGGCAGGGATCGGATGAGATTTGAGCCAGCCGCCGTTCGCGAAGCGAAAGAAATCCTCGCCCGGTGCTGACGGAGCGGTCGAGCCAGCTCTCGTATGCCCATCGGGCTCGCGAGGCTGTCTGCCGGCAAGGCCTTCCGCGCGTGCGGCCCCCCGGCCGGTCGCGGCCGTCCGAGAAGAAAGCGCAGCCGCCGCGAGCGCGGCTGATCGAAAAAAGACTGTGGAGCTCGCTCGCTTAGGCCGCGTCGACATTGCGCATCGACAGGCGCACCCGACCTTGACGGTCCACCTCGAGCACTTTGACGCGTACCACGTCGCCTTCTTTGAGCTTGTCGCCGACGCGCTCGACACGCTCCTCCGATATCTGCGAGATGTGCACCAGGCCGTCGCGGCCCGGGAGAATCGTCACGAACGCGCCAAAATCCATCAGGCGCGCGACCCTGCCCTCGTAGATGCGCCCGACCTCGACGTCGGCCGTGATCAATTCGATGCGCCGCTGCGCCTCGCGCCCCGCGGCACCCTGTACCGAGGCGATCTTCACCGTGCCGTCGTTCTCGATGTCGATCGAGGTGCCCGTCTCTTCGGTGATCTGCCGGATGACCGCGCCGCCTTTGCCGATGACGTCGCGAATCTTTTCCGGATCGATCTTGAGCGTGATGATGGTCGGCGCCCACTCGGACATGTTCTCCCGGGGCTTCGAGAGTACCTTGTTCATCTCGCCCAGGATGTGCAACCGCCCGGCGCGCGCCTGATCGAGCGCCACCTTCATGATCTCGCGCGTGATGCTCGTGATCTTGATGTCCATCTGCAGCGCCGTGATGCCATCCTTGGTGCCGGCGACTTTGAAATCCATGTCGCCGAGATGATCTTCGTCGCCCAGGATATCGGTGAGAACCTGGAAGCGGTCGCCTTCCTTCACCAAGCCCATCGCGACTCCGGCCACCGGTGCCTTGATCGGCACTCCGGCGTCCATCAGCGCGAGGCTCGTGCCGCAAACCGAGGCCATGGAACTCGATCCATTGGACTCGAGGATTTCCGACACGACGCGGATGACGTATGGAAAGCGCTCCATGTCCGGCATCACGGCCTTGACGCCGCGCTTGGCGAGGTTGCCGTGGCCGATCTCGCGCCGCTTGGGCGAACCCATCATGCCGGTCTCTCCGACGCTGAACGGGGGGAAATTATAATGAAGCATGAACGGTTCTTTTCGTTCACCCGTCAGGCCGTCGATGATCTGGGCGTCGCGCCCGGTGCCGAGCGTCGTGACCACCAACGCCTGCGTCTCGCCGCGTGTGAACAGCGCCGAGCCGTGGGTTCGCGCCAGCACGCCCGTGCGGATCGAGATCGGGCGGACGGTTTTTGTATCGCGGCCGTCGATGCGCGGATGTCCCGCGAGAATGCGCTCGCGCACCAGCCGATGCTCGAGATTGAAAAACTCGGTGGCGACTTCATCCTTGGTGAATTTCGGCGCGTTGCCGCCCGCCAGCGCATCGACCAATCCATTCTTGATCTCGGTGATCTTCGCGTGCCGCTGCTGCTTCTCCGTCAGTGCGTACGCCGCGCCGAGATCCTTCTCGGCGGAGGTGGCGACGGCCTGCTTCAGATCGACGATCTCCAGAGGTATGTCCCAATTCCATTTCGGCTTGCCGGCTTCCGCCGCGAGCTCCTTGATCGCCTTGATCGCGGCTTGCATCTGTTCGTGACCGAACATGACGGCGCCCAGCATGACTTCCTCATCCAATCCGTGCGCCTCGGACTCGACCATCAGCACGCCTTCCTCGGTGCCGGCGACCACGAGATCGAGCTTCGACTCGCCGAGCTGCGTCGCGGTGGGATTGAGGAGGTAGCTGCCGTCCTTATAGCCGACTCGTGCCGCGCCGATCGGACCGAAAAATGGCATGCCGGAAATCGCGAGCGCCGCGGAGGCGCCGAGCAGCGAGGCAACATCCGGGTCCACTTCGGAATTGACCGAAAGCACCGAGGCCACGACCTGCACATCGTTGGTGAAGCCCTCCGGGAACAGCGGACGGATCGGTCGGTCGATCAAGCGCGAGGTCAGCGTCTCCTTCTCGGTGGGCCGTCCTTCGCGTTTGAAGAAGCCGCCGGGAATGCGGCCCGCGGCGTAGGTCTTCTCCTGATAATTGACCGTCAGCGGAAAGAAATCCCGGCCCGGCGTCGGCTTTTTCAGACCCACCGCGGTCACGAGAACCACCGTCTCGCTCATGGTGACGAGCACCGCGCCGTCCGCTTGACGTGCAAGCTCGCCGGTTTCGATCGTTACTGTGTGATCGCCATATTGAAAACTTTTCTTGGAATAGCTCACGTAGGCTGCCCCTCTTGTCGGAAATGATTAGACACGCAGAGCCCGCGTAAGCGAGGCACTGGCGGCGGCGCCTGTTAGCGGCGTAACCCGAGACGTTCGACCAATTGCGTGTACTTGTCCGGCGTTTTGCCCTTGAGATAATCAAGCAGCTTGCGCCGTTGATTGACCATCTTGAGCAATCCGCGACGCGAAGCATGGTCGGCTTTGTGCGTGGTGAAGTGCTGGCTCAAGCCGTTGATGCGCTCGGACAACAAGGCAATTTGAACTTCGGGGGAACCGGTGTCTTGCGCGCTGCGCTGAAATTTACCGACGACGCCCGTCTTTTCTTCGCGAGTGAGTGGCATTGAAATCAAACCTCAATCAATAACTTAGACCCTTTAAGAAGGCGCGCATTGTACGCGTCGCGGCACTTGCCCTCAAGCTCGATTCGAGCGGGCATCTAAGCCGAGGAAATCAGCCGCAACGGCACCAACCGTCCGGTGGCCTGAACGGCGCCCAACCCGAGAAAGCCCAGGCCGGCCGCATAAATCCTGACGTTGCCGGGCGTGATTCCCGTCAGTTCCGGCGGTACCGCCACCGTTTGCCCCTGCCGAAAGGCGCTCACCCCGGTCGCGGGCAGATCCAATCGCCGCCAGTCGGTCAGCGCGGCATCGACGGGCAACAATGCCGTCACGCGCTGCGCGGCCGTCATGGCTTCGAGCGCCTCGAAGGTCCACGGCGGCTCGCCCTCGAATGGCGCCACTCCCAGGCGGCGCAAGCCGATCACGTGTCCGACGGTGTCGAGGCGCGCCGCCAAGTCCTCGGCCAGGACCCGGATGTACGCACCCTTAGTGCACCGCACATCGAATGACAGGTCCGGTGCGGTCCAGTCGAGCAGACGCAGCTCGTGAATCACGATGGCGCGCGGCGCGCGTTCGCGCGTGACTCCGGCACGCGCGTATTCGTAGAGGGGTCTGCCCTCCTGTTTGATGGCCGAATGCATCGGAGGCACCTGCGCGTATTCGCGCGGAAACTCCTCGAGCGCCCGCGCCAGGCGCTGCATCGAGAGCTCCGGCAGCTCGCGGCGCTCGATGACCGGAGATTCGCGATCGGCGCTCGCCGTGCGCTCTCCGAAGCGCACGCTGACGCGGTAGGTCTTGTCCGCATCGAGCAGTTGCGAGCCGAACTTGGTCGCCTCGCCGAAGCAGATCGGCAGCATCCCCGAGGCGAGCGGATCGAGCGAGCCTGTGTGTCCCGCCTTGCGCGCATTGAACAGCCGCTTGATGCGCGCCACCGCGCCCGCCGAGCTGACGCCGAGGGGCTTGTCGAGCAGCAATATCCCGTGAATTTCCGCGGGCATCACTCGCTCTCGCCGTCCGGGCTGCGCGGCGGCTTGTTCACCGAGTCGATGAGCTGCGTGAGCCGCACGCCGTGTTCGATCGAGGTGTCGAGCGCAAAACTCAAGGTGGGGGTGTGGCGGATCATCAACGACTTCGACAGGGCGTTGCGCAAGAATCCCGCCGCACTCTCCAGTCCGCGCTGCACCTGCGGATCGGCGCCCTGCTTGCCGAACACCAGGTAGTGCACGCGCGCGGTGCGCAGGTCGCCCGTGACGTCGACGGCGGTGATCGTGACGTTGCCGATGCGCTCGTCCTTCACGTCGCGGCGGAGCAGTTCCGTCAACTCGCGCTGGATCTGCTCACCCAGGCGTCGCGCGCGCGGATTATCTTTGGCCATGTTTATGCAATCTCGGACGGGGTCGCCCCGACCCCGTCAAATAGGGCGCGCGGCGCCTTTACAGAGTTCGCGCAACTTCCACCCGCGAATAGCACTCGATTTGGTCGCCTTCACGCACGTCGTTGTAGTTCTTCACGCCGATTCCGCACTCGGTGCCGGCGCGCACTTCATTGACGTCGTCCTTGAAGCGCTTCAAGGATTCCAGCGCACCCTCGAAGATGACGACGTTGTCGCGCAGCACACGGATCGGGAAATTGCGGCGTACATAGCCGTCCACCACCATGCAGCCGGCGACCGTCCCGAACTTGCTCGAGCGGAAGACACTGCGCACCTCGGCGAGGCCGACGATTTGTTCCTTGACCTCGGGAGCGAGCATGCCGGTGAGTACCGCTCTGATATCGTCGATGGCCTCATAGATGATGCTGTAATAGCGCACGTCGACGCCATGGTCCTTGATTGCAGTGCGCGCCGCGGCATCACCGCGCACGTTGAACGCAATGATGCGCGCCTTCGAGGCCGCCGCGAGCGTGACGTCCGACTCGGTGAGGCCGCCGACTCCGGAGGCCACCACGTTGACGGCAACCTCGCCCGTCGACAAGCCGTTCAGTGAATCGCGCAACGCCTCGACGCTTCCCTGCACGTCGGCCTTGACGAGAAGCTGTACCAGGTTGGGCTTGTTCTCGCCCATGCTGGAGAAGACATCCTGCATGTTGGCGCTCTTTTGCGCCAGTTTGACGTCGCGGGACTTCGCTTGACGGTGCATCGCGACTTCACGCGCCTTGCGCTCGCTTTCGACCACCAGCAGCTCATCGCCGGCGTTCGGCGCACCCGACAAGCCGAGAACGACGACGGGCGTCGAGGGCCCGGCGGATTCCACCGGCTTGCCCGCCTCGTCGAACAGCGCCCGCACCCGCCCGAATTCCTGGCCGATGAGCAACGGATCACCGAGCTTGAGCGTACCGCGCAACACCAGCACCGTCGCGACGGCGCCGCGGCCTTTCTCCAGGCTCGATTCGATCACATAGCCCGCCGCAAGACCGGCGGTGGGTGCCTTCAATTCGAGCACTTCCGCCTGCAGCAGGATGCTGTCGAGCAGCTGATCGACCCCTTGGCCGGTGCGCGCCGAGACGGGGACGAATATGTTCTCGCCGCCCCACTCCTCGGGAATCACACCGTACTTGGTGAGCTCCTGCTTGACCCGCTCCGGATCCGCCTCCGGCTTGTCCATCTTGTTGAGCGCGACCACGATCGGCACCTTGGCGGCTTGTGCGTGCTGAACCGCTTCGATGGTCTGTGGCATGACGCCGTCGTCCGCGCCGACCACCAGGATGACTATGTCGGTGACCTTCGCGCCGCGGGCGCGCATCGCGGTGAACGCGGCATGTCCCGGGGTATCGAGAAAGGTGACCATGCCCTTCGAGGTCTCCACGTGGTAGGCGCCGATATGCTGCGTGATGCCGCCGGCCTCGCCCGCCGCCACTTTGGTGCGGCGGATGTAATCGAGCAGCGAAGTCTTGCCGTGATCGACATGGCCCATGACGGTCACGACCGGCGGCCGCGGCAGCACCTCGAGCGATGAATCCGTCTCGCCCTGAAGATCGTCCTCGATGACATTTTCCTTGCGCAGAACCGCGGTGTGGCCCATCTCCTCGACCACCAGCACCGCCGTGTCCTGCTCGATCATTTGATTGATCGTCGCCATGACGCCCATGTTCATCATGACTTTGATGACTTCGGTCGCCTTGACGGCCATTTTCTGCGCGAGCTCGCCCACCGTCATCGCCTCGCCGATCGCCACTTCACGCACCACGCGCGCGGTCGGCATTTCGAATCCATGCTTGGTATCGCCCTCTGCGCCGACCGAGCGGCGGCGGCCGTCGCGCGATTTCTTCTTCTTGTGGCGCGAGCTCACGTCGCCGACGATGTGCAGCTCCTGGCGGCCGTAGCGGGTGGCCTTGTCGTCGACGACTTCGCGCGCCGCCTTACCCGGCTTGGCCGCGGCGGCGCTCTTGCGCTCGCGCTCGGCCGCCTCGCGGGCCTGCACCTCGGCCTGGCGCCGCGCCTCCTCCTCGGCGGTCCGTTTGCGATTCTCCTCGTCGCTGCGCCGGCGGTTCTCCTCTTCGAGGCGTTCGCGATCGAGCCGCTCCTTTTCCAGCCGCTCGCGCTCGGCGCGCTCGAGCGCGGCCTTGGCCTGCTCCTCCGATTCACGCAGCCGGTCGATTTCCTCCTGCTGGTGCCGCGCCTGGTCCTCGAGCACCTCGCGCTTCACGTAGGTCCGTTTGCTGCGCACCTCGACGTTGACGGTCCGGGCCCGGCCTTGAGGGCTTGCAAGCTTCAGCTCCGATTGTGACTTGCGGCGCAGGGTGATCTTGCGCGGCGCGGCGTCGGCTTGGGCGTCCTCCCGGCCATGGCTGCGGCGCAGATGCGTCAGCAGCTCGTGCTTCGCATCCTCGCTGATCATGTCCTCGGCACTGTCCACCTTGATGCCAGCCTGGTCGAGCTGCTGCAGCAGCCGATCGACCGGTACTTTGAGCACCTCGGCGAATTGTGCGACCGTTACATCTGCCATAGCGCTAGCTCCTAAACCTTAGCTTCTTCCGCGAACCAGTGTTTGCGGGCATCCATGATCAATTCGGCGGCTTTCTTCTCGTCGACTTCGCCCATCTCGACTAACTCGTCGACGGCAAGGTCCGCGAGGTCCTCGCGGGTGCGCACGCCCTTGCGCGCGAGGGTCTTGCTCAGCGACTCGCCCGCCACCTCCACCAGATCGGCGGCCGGCTCGGCGCCATCCATCGATTCCTCGCTGGCGATGGCCTGCGTCAGCAGCACATCGCGCGCGCGCGTGCGCAGCTCCTTGACGATCTCCTCGTCGAACTCCTCGATGCCGTTGAGTTCGCTGGCGGGCACGTAGGCGATTTCCTCGATGGTCGAGAAGCCCTCCTGCACCAGGATGCTCGCGACATCGGCGTCCACATCGAGCTGCTTCATGAAGGTTTCGCGCAGTGCGAGCGACTCGGTCTCGCTCTTCGCTTCGGCCTGCGACTCGCTCATCACGTTCAATTCCCATCCCGTCAGCTCGCTCGCCAGGCGGATGTTCTGGCCGCCGCGGCCGATCGCCTGCGAGAGCTTGTCCTCGGAAACGGCGATGTCCATCGAGTGCGAATCCTCGTCGACCACGATGGAGGTCACCTCCGCAGGCGCCATGGCATTGATGACGAACTGCGCACTGTTGTCGTCGAACGGGATGATGTCCACGCGTTCGCCGGCAATTTCATTCGAAACCGCCTGCACGCGCGAGCCGCGCATGCCGACGCAGGCGCCCACGGGATCGACCCGCGGATCGTTGCTGCGCACGGCGATCTTCGCGCGCACGCCTGCATCGCGTGCGGCGGCCAGGATGTTGATCAGGCCCTGGCCAACCTCCGGCACCTCGAGCTTGAACAGCTCGATCAGGAATTCCGGTGCGGTGCGCGACAGGAAGAGCTGCGGGCCGCGCGGCTCGGTGCGCACTTCCTTCAGATAAGCTTTGATCCGATCCTGCGAGCGGACCGGTTCGCGCGGGAATCATTTCCTCGCGCGCGATGAAACCCTCGGCATTCGCGCCGAGATCCACATACACGCCGTTGCGGTCGACGCGCTTGACGATGCCGCTCACCAGCGTGCCGGCGCGATCCTTGTACGCATCGACCACCTGCGCGCGCTCGGCCTCGCGCACCTTCTGCACGATCACCTGCTTGGCGGTTTGCGCGAGAATGCGGCCGAACGGCACGGATTCCATCGGCTCTTCGACGTAGCCGCCCGGCTCCACGTCCTTGTCGATCTCGCGCGCATCATCGAGGCGCAGCTCGCGCTCCGGAACCTCGAGCTCGGTGGATTCGTCGGCAAAAACCTTCCAACGGCGGAACGTGTCGTAGGCGCCGGTCTTGCGGTTGATCGCCACGCGCACGTCGAGCTCCTCGCCGTGCTTCTTGCGCGTCGCGGAAGCGAGCGCCGCCTCGAGCGCGTCGAATATGATTTCCTTGTCGACGCCCTTCTCGTTGGAAACCGCGTCAACCGCCATCAGAATTTCTTTGTTCATAGACCTTCACTCCGGCCGCAGTCGGGCCTTCTGTATCCGCTCGAGCGGCAGCTCGTGAGGCTGCCCGTCCACTTCCACCACAATTCCGTCGTCCACCACCGATTTCAACACCCCGACGAAGCGGCGCCGCCCTTCGATCGGCACCTTCAACTCGGCAAATATCCGCTCTCCGATGAAGCGCTCGAAATGCGCGCGCTTGCGCAAGATCCGATCGAACCCCGGCGAGGACACTTCCAGCGTGTAATGACCCTTGATCGGATCCTCGATCTCGAGCACCCGGCTCACGGCATGACTCGCAGCCGCGCAGTCATCGACCGTGATCATCGCTTGATCGCCGCCCGCGCGGTCATTACCGCCGGCGCAGCGATCAATATAAATTCGCAGCACTCCCCCACGCCCTTCCCGGGCAAACTCGACATCGATCAGTTCAAACCCGAGCGCCTCGATCGGCGGCTCCAACAAGCGCATCAAGGCGTCACGCATTCCGCACCCTTCGCAAACGACGCTTCGCCAGAAGCGCGGCACCAAAATAAAAAGGGGACCATCGGCCCCCTTTCTCTTTGACGAAAAAGCCCCCTTCGGGGCTCTTTCCACTAAAGCGTTCTTCGGAACGTTCGCCTCTGAAGATCGGTCGACTGCGCCTGCACGCGAGCTTTCGATCCCCCGCCGAGGGGCGCGATTATAGGCAAACCCGTCTCAAGCGTAAACCCTGATTGCGCCGGAGCAGGCGCGAGAAACGACTGGGGCCGCATCGCTGCGGCCCCAGTTCTCGCTCAATCAAAACGCCGATTTACCAGCGCTTCGGACCGCGCGATCCACCACCACCACCGCCACCACCGCCGCCGGTGCGCTCCTGAGCCTCGTTCACCTTCAGCGCTCGCCCGTCGACATCGTGGCCGTTCAAGGCCTGCATGGCGCGCGCAGCGTCTGCGCTTGCCATTTCAACGAAGCCGAAACCGCGGGGCCGACCGGTGTCGCGATCATTGATCAGCGCCACGGACTGCACGGGGCCGTGCTTCTCGAACAGTGCACGCACCGCGGACTCGTCCATTGAGAACGGGAGATTGCCAACATACATTTTCGTCATGTGAAGAATACCTACTACAAAAGAAACTATCGGCTGGTCACGCGTGCCTCACGTGTGAGAGCGGAATGCCAACCACCTGGATCGAAGAAACCTGCTTTGTGGGTTGTGGCCAAGGTGACGCCGGAGCGGCGCGGTGACCAGAAACGGACCAAGTAGAAATTCACGAACCGCGGCGGATACTACAGCAAATTGCTGATTAGTACGAATTAATGCTGAGCGTCAGCCCTCCGCCAACAGGAGAGGATTGCCGGAACCGCGCGCGTGCCCCAGACGGGGGCGGGGACCCGGGACGATGGGGCATCGCTCCAAATTGACCGCAGTTTTGCGGCGCCGCACAATTCTGCAGCCAACGCCGCCGCCTCGATCCCGTGATTGACCATGACGAAGAGCCCATCGGGGCGCAGATTATGGTGGATTCGCCGAAACAAGCGCTCGGGTTGCAACAGCGACAGGGGTAGGCGCCAGGTCAGAATGGCCCCCGGCGTCACGGACGGAAACCACGCCGTGATGACGCCCGCGGGTTGCGCCAACGACGAGTAATCCGCCACGAGGAAACCGGCACCGGGCAGCCGCGACACGTAGCCGGCGGCGTAATCGGTGCGCGTCCGGCCATCCTTGAACAGGCGAAACCCCCTCCACATCGACCCCCAGCAGGCGTCTTGGTCGAAAAAACGCATGCAACGTGGCCGCGTACCAGAAGCTGGCGCATCCTACATCGCACAACTCCCCGCCCTCCGACCGGGGCAGGCCCGCCTCGCTCCAGGCTCGATCGAAGGGATCTCAGGCGTTATCCCACCGATACGGGAGATGTGGGCGTGACCGGCGTCGGGCGCGCCGCCGGCACCAACTTGAACATACCCTTACCCGCGGGCTCTGGACACGAGGCGTACCTGGCGGCGTTCGATCGGGTCGTGGTGCCGGCCCTGGAGCGCTTCCGCCCCGAGCTCATCGTGGTGTGTTCGGGACTGGATGCCAGCGCAATGGATCCCCTCGGCCGCATGTTGTGCACCAGCGAGACCTACCGGGGAATGGCGGCACGCATCGTGCGCGCCGCCCGGGAGCTTTGCGGCGGTCGCCTCCTCGCCACCCACGAGGGCGGCTATTCGAACGCCTACGTGCCCTTTTGCGGGCTGCCGATTCTCGAGGAGTTCGCCGGCATCAGGACCGGTGTCGTCGACCCCTATCTCGAGGAGTTGATGCAGATGGCTGGACAGAACCTCCTGCCGCATCAAGCCGCGGTGATCGACGCGGCGGCTGCGCTGGTTCGCGACATTCCGGCGGGTTGAACGGGCCGCGCCTCAGGGCTTTGCTTCCCTGTGGCGCAAGGACGCGACCCTCATGACAAGGGTCTGCGGATCGAGCGGCTTCACCAGGTGATCTTGAAATCCGGCGGCGAGCGCCGCGGTCCGATCTTCCATCCGCGCGAACGCGGTCAGTGCAATCGCGGGGAGCACGTCGGCGCCATACCCCAACGCGCGCAGCCGGCGCAGCAGCTCGTAGCCGTCCTGCTGCGCCATGCCGATATCGCTGATCAGGACATTGACCCTGCACGAGGCGATGCAGGCCAACGCCGCCTCGGCGCTCGATGCCTCGACCACCTTGGCTCCGACGTCCGTCAAGATGCGCCGCGTCAGTTCCCGCGCATCGCTGTCATCTTCCACGACCAGCGCCACCACGTCGGAGAAATCCATCGCGCGCAGCGCCTGGCTGTCGCTCAAATCCCGCGTCGGTGCGCTGCGACTCAGCGGCAGCTTGAGGGTGAATGTTGCGCCCAAGCCCTGTCCAGCGCTGAACACCTGAATCGACCCGCCGTGCAGGTCGGTCAGCTGCTTGACGATGGCCATGCCGAGTCCCAGACCGCCATGGCTTCGGCTCGTGGTGGCTTCCTGTTGACTGAAGCGGTCGAAAATCCTCGGCAGGAATTCCGCCTCGATCCCTTTGCCCTGATCGCGCACGACGAGGCAGAAGGAATCTCCGCTGCGCCCCGCCGTGAGCTCGACCTCCCCTCCGCGATCCGAGAACTTGAGCGCATTGGTCAGCAGGTTCCAAACGATCTGCTGCAAACGCGACGCGTCCGCATCGATGCGCAATGACTCCTCCGCGAACGATGCCCGTACCGTGATACCCGCAGCCTCAGCCGCGGTGTGCACCACATCGAGCGCCGCGCGCACGACGGGATAGGGGTCGATGGTTTCGGCGACCAGACGGACCTTACCGAACGTGATTCCCGCGTAATCCAGCAGATCCGCAATCATCTGCGCTTGAATGCGCGAATTGCGCTCGATTGCCTGCAGTCCGTGCATCACGGGTTCCGGCAAGCCCGGCTTGCGGCTCAATACCGTCGCCCAGCCGAGAATGGCGTTCAGGGGATTGCGCAGTTCGTGCGACAGCGTTGCGAGGAACTCCTCCTTGAGGCGGTTGCTGCGTTCGGCTTCGCTGCGCGCGGCGCGCTCGCTCGCCAGCAGGCTCTCGCGCGCCCGCATCGTCTGCACCCGCTCCGTGACGTCGGCGGCCACCAGAATCCGAACCCCCGAAATGCCCTCCACGGCAAACTGCCACTCGATCTCCACGACGCTGCCATCCTTCCGTCGGAACGTCGCGATGTGGGGCGCGTGCCCGGCCGGAGACTGCGCGGCGGCGAGTAGCTCCGTCTGCGAGAACTCGAGATGGAGGTAACTCGTGAACGGCTGGCCGACGAGCTCGTCCGCCGCATATCCCGTGAGGGTGCAATAGGCGGGATTGACGCTTTCGTAGCGAAGACCCTCGTCCAAAATGGCGATGGCAACCGGGGCGAGGTTGAACATGGTGCGCAGCCTGGCATCGAGCCCGCGCCGCAGGAGATCGGCATGCCGCGCGAACAACAGTGTCCTCACGGTGGCAATCAGCACCGGAGCCTCGACCGGCCGGGTCAGGTAGCCGTCGGCTCCCGCTTCGAAGCCAAGTGCAAAATCCGCCGAATTGGTGAACGTCGCGGACAGATGCAGGACCGGAAGCTGCGCGGTCTCGGGCCGTGCTCGCAGACGACGGCAGACCTCGAAACCATCCATGTCCGGCAAATTGACGTCCAACACCACGAGATCCGCGTGCTGAGCAGCAGCGATTGCGGCCCCGCCGGTGCTCGCCTCCGTCACTTCGTAACGTGCCGAACGCAGCACCCGCGAGGTGGCGTACAGCGCCGCAGGATCATCGTCCACAACCAGGATGCGAATGGCCTGGGATTTCTTGGTAATGTCGGCCGGATTGATCATGGCGCCCTCGAGTCCCCGGCATAGCGGCTGGGAATGAGCACGGAAAACCTCGAGCCCTTGCCGAGCTCGCTTTGCACCCCGACCCGCCCCCCCAGCAATTCGGCAAACTTCTTTGCCAGCGACAACCCGAGCCCTGTGCCGCGCAGGCGCTTCTGGATGCGGGTATCCAGTTGCACGAAATCGGAGAATAGAGCCGGCAAATGCTCTTTTGCGATGCCGATCCCGGTGTCGCTCACGGCGAACTCGATCATATCCGCACCACTCATTGCAGCGCTCACGCGCACCTCGCCCTCGACGGTGAATTTCAGCGCGTTCGAAATGAAATTCCTGAGGATCTGCGCGAGCTTCTTGTCGTCCGTGTAGATGGACGACAGGCTGTCGGGTTCCTCGAATATCAACGAGACCGCGCCGCTGCCTGCAATCGGCCTGAACATGCCGCGCAGTGCGGCAAAGAGATCGACCATCTCGAACCACTCGGGTGAGATGGAAATCCGCCCCGCCTCGACTTTCGCGAGATCGAGCAGATCATCGACCATTTCCCGCAGGTCGCGCACGCTGCCCTGGACGAAATTCAGTTGCCGGCGCTGTTCGGGCGACAGTGGACCGTCCATGCCGGCCAGCAACAGGTCGGTGATGCTGGTGATCGATGCGAGCGGTGTGCGAAATTCGTGGCTCATGTAGGACAGAAAGCGGCTCTTCAGATCGGCCGCCTCGCGCAATTGCAGGGCGTTGTCATCGAGTTCCGCGTACAGCGCGAGCACGCCCTTATTGGTTTCTGACAGCTCCGCCTGCAAGCCGGCAAGCTCCGCCTGTTGCCGGGCAATTTGCGATTTGAGGCTTTCGATCTCGGCGCTCATGGGCGGAGACGGGCGACCAGGACGGTGGCATCGTCCCGACGGCGCGCAAAATCTCGATACAGAACGGCGGCAATGACGGCGGCGTGCCTGCCGTGCAGTCCCGGGTAATCGGCAAGACTCCAGCGCGCGGACAGGCCGTCCGAATGCATGATGACGCGGCCGTCGACTGGCCAGTCGTAGATGAATTGCTGTGTGCGCATGAGTTGCACGCCGAGCGTCCCATTGTGCGAGACCATCCCGCGCGAGCGCCCGCCCGCGACGACCGTGCCGCAAATATTGCCGACGCCCGCATAATCCACCTTCGAGTCCTCGGCGCGCAACAGCGCGCAGGCCGCCGCGGCGCCGCGCCCGCCCGCCAGGGCGCGGTGCATGTTCTGCATGGCGCGGGACGGCTCATCGAACGGGCGCTCGCTGAAAACCTCCGCCGCCGCCATGGAAGCCCTTGCGGCGAGCGGACCATGCCCCAGGCCGTCGGCCACCAGCATGCTGACCGTGACTCCGCCATCGGCGATGCGCCACGTGTCGCCGCACTCGACCTCTCCGGAAACGGCGATGCAGATCGCGCCGAATTCGAGCCGCGATTCCACGCGGGCAAGGGCACTCGCGGCCGACCCGGATTCGCGGGCCACCCTCGCCATCACGACCGTGCCTTGGCCCACGGCGGAGAACACGTCGAACGTGTTCGAGAGCCTCGACACGGCACCGAGCCCGGTACCCGCGGTCCCCGCCGTCGAATAGCCGTCCCGCATACACTCGTGGATTTCCGCCATTCCATCGCCTCGATCGATGGCCATCAGTTCCATCTCCGGGGCGGCGCCGTCATCCAGTACCTGCAGCAGCACTTCGCCGCCGGCGCCATGGCGGACGAGGTTGTTTGCCAATTCCGTGGCGATGATGCCGATCCGGCCCGTGGCGGTTGCGTCGAATTCGTAGCCTTCGGCCAGACGCTTCGCTTGGCGGCGGCACTCGCCGATGTGACTGGAATCGCTGACTTCGAGCCGCCTTTGCGCAGCGCCGATGATTCGGCAGGTCATTTCCATCGCGTCACCGCCACACGCGTTCCCACCCCGACCGTGGACTCCAATGCGAATTCATTGACCAGGCGGCGCGCGCCGCTGAGCCCCAACCCCAGGCCGGTCCCGGAACTCCAGCCGTCGGTGAGGGCAAGATTTACATCGGGGATTCCGGGCCCCTGGTCGACGAATACCAGCCTGAGTCCGCGTCTGTTGCCATCGAGCAATACCTCCCACTTGAGCGAACCTCCACCGCCGTAAATGAGGGCGTTGCGTGCCAATTCGCTCGCAGCCGTGACCAGCTTGGTCAGATCGACCAGGGAGAACCCCTGCTCCTGCGCCAGGCGCCGCACGGCCTGGCGGCCGAGCACGATGTCGTGCTCGTTCTTGAGCGGCAGCTCACCGCTGGACAGGGTGATCGTCATGCGACTCGGAGAGAGAGCGCCTCAACAGACGCATTCCGAACTCCACATTCAAAGCGGTGGCGACTCCGGCGAGCGACAATCCGAGTTCCACCAGGGTGATCGCAACCGCGGGCTGCATCCCGACGACGACGGTTTTCGCATCGAGAATGCGCGCCATGCCCGAGATGTCGGACAGCATGCGGCCCATGAAGGAATCCACCATCTCGAGCGAGGAAATATCGATGAGAACGCCCCTGGCGCCCTTCGCCTGGATCGCGTGCGTCAGATCGTCCTGCAGGCGCAACGCGAGCTGGTCGTGCATGTCGACCTGAATCGTCACGAGCAGAAACTCGCCCATGCGCAAAATGGGAATGCGGTCCATCGACTATGCTTTGCCGAACGCGATGCCGCAGCGCTTGAGTGCCAGCGCCAGCGCGTCGGCGAGATTGGCCTTGGTCGTCACCCCCTGCAGGTCCACGCCGAGATGCACGATGGTTTGCGCAATTTGCGGCCTTACGCCGCTGATGATGCAATCGGCACCCATCAGGCGGATCGCCGTGACGGTCTTCAGCAGATGCTGCGCGACCAGGGTGTCGACGGTCGGCACGCCGGTGATGTCGATGATGGCGATTTGCGATTCGGTCTCGACGATTTTCTGCAACAGCGATTCCATGACGATTTGCGTGCGGGCCGAATCGAGCGTACCGATCATCGGCAGCGCCAGAATGCCGTCCCACAATTTCACCACGGGAGTCGACAGTTCGAGCAGTTCTTGCTGTTGGCGGCCAATCACGTCCTCTCGCGCCCGCTGATAGGTCTTCACGGTGTGCAGACCCAGTTGGTCGAGCAGCACCGTCACCTTCCACGCGCCATCCGTCAGTTCCACGTCGCGGGACGATTCCTCCTTGAGGACCTCGAACAGGGCTCTTTTCAGGGAAAAAATGAAGGTCGCGGTCTCATCCGAGGAAAATCCCGCCTGCGCGCGCTGTCGGGACAGATCCTCGAGAAACGCGCGCACGTCCGACCATTCGGCGCCGGTGATGTCGTCCAGCCTGGCCCGCTGCGCGGCGCTCATGAACACGTCGAGGAAATGCGCCGCCTGACGGTGGATCTCGTCCGGCGAAATGCGTCCCCTCGAGACGCCTGAGGTGGTCGCAGCCAGTTGCCGCGTCCACTTGGACAGAATGTCAGCGCGCCGCTTCTGCATGAGCGCGGCAAGCGTGGTATCCGATGCCATGAGAACACCTCGGAATCCGGCAAAAATGCGGCGAGCCACAAGAATTGCAGCGCCAGGAATTGCAGCGCCGGATCCAGTTTTGATTTATTCGGCCGTCTTGCAATCCATGTTATACGAACGCCTGCTCAAATCCAGAGGCTCGCCTCAATATGGCCGGTCGGGGAAGTCGATGCCGGCGTGACCGGGGACCCACCACACCTTTAGTTTTGTAGCGTCTTGACGTTTTGACGTCCCGACGACGTTAAAACGTCCCTTTATTTTGAGGGATCCCGACCCCCCGAGCCCGCCGGCCGCTGCCTCCGCCGCGGCAGCGCCCGAGGGCTCGTACGCAGGAGGTTCAACACCTCCAGGAAGGCATTGTTGCGCCGACCCGATTTGCCGGTGCGGATGCCGGCGCCGTTCATGAATGCGAGCGAAGCTTGCATGGCGAACCCCTCCCTGATGACCTCGTTACAGCTTGCGGTGCGTGCGCGGCGAAAAACAGTTGGCGATTCCGCATCGAACCGCGGGAATCGTCCTACTGCCTGGCCGTCAATCTAACCAACATCCGGCATCACAACTCCGCGCGCAACTCCTCGCGGTGCATCGCCTTCAAGACGGCGCCATAGACGAGGCCGCCGAGCAACCAGGTCAAGCCCACCTTGAGGGCGAGCGGACTCATTCCGGTGAACACCGCGAGCACGACGATGATTCCGCAGATGGGCACGGCCCAGTGTGCCGCCCATGCGCGCGAACGCAGCTTCCAGGCGAAGCGCGCGAGCACCGACACGTGCAGGAAGAAGAACCCGCTCAAGGCACCGAAATTGACGATCGAGGCGAGATCGTCCAGACGGTTCTTCATGAACAGGGCGACGGCCAGCGAAATCGCCGCGGTGACCAGCATGCCGACATAGGGCGTGTGATACCGCGGGTGGATGCGCGCCAGTGCCCGGGGCAGTTGGCGGTCGCGGCCCATGGCGAAGACGACGCGTGCCACCCCGACCTGCATCGGCAGCGCATTCGACAGTCCGACGATGCCCGCGTACGCCCACGCCAACACGGCCGCCGTCCACGGACCGGTGGCCCAGGCCGCCAGTTCGTATACTGCCGCGGCGGGATCCTTGATCTGAATGCCGGGCAACAGATCTCCGAGCACCCAGGTGACGCCGACAAAAAAAGCAGCCGACAGCACCAATACCGCGATGATGGCCCGGCCGACCACCCGCCGATCGCCCCCCTCCACTTCTTCGGCCAGGGTGGAAACGGCGTCGAAGCCGAGAAAGGACATGATGCAGATCGAGGTCGCGCTGAATATCTTGGCGGCACTGAAGCTCGCCGCATTGAACACCGGCTTGAGCGTCAGTGCGCCATCGCCCTTGCCCGCACGCAGGGCGATCAGCCCCAGGCCGACGAACCCCAGCAAAATGATAACCTGCAGGGCCACCGAGACGAAATTGGCGCGCGACGTGACTTTGATGCCGAACCAGTTCACGCCGGTCGTCGCCGCCACCAACAGCGCGATCCAGACCCCTCGATCGATGCCCGGGAGCAACGTTTCGAGCGCCACCGCGATGAGCACGTAAACGAACGCCGGAATCAACAGATAATCCAGCAAGATCATCCAGCCTGCGATGAAGCCCGGAAAGGCCCCGAGGCTGTGGCGGGCAAAGCCGTATACCGAGCCCGCCGTGGGCAGCATCTCCGTCATCGTGGCGTAGCTTCGCGCCGTGAAGTACATGCAAACACCGCCGAGCAGGTAGGCGAGCACGATCAGGCCATTCGATTCGATCCAGACGAAGCCGAGGGTGCTCAAGGGAGCGAATGGAGCGATGTATGCCAAACCGTAGAGCACCAGGTCCCAAAACTTCAATGTGCGCTTGAGGTGAAGCGCCGCGCCGGGTTCGGCGCTCACCGACGGGGTGCCCGTCGAGGGCGTGCTCATCGACGGGCTGCGGCGGGCAGCCGGCCATTCGGCGAGCCGCCCGGCCAGCCCTGCACCAGCACTTCCACGCCGTGGACGGCGGTACTCTCCCCCATGTCGCTCTTGTGCCCGGGATTCAACACGTTGACATTGGCTTGCGTGGGATCGGTCGAGAGCCAACGGCCCTTATGAGTGAGCGCGACGCCCCGCGGCAGTTCGTCGCAGGTGGTCACTTTCAATTCGAGGCGGCCGCAGTCATTGTGTACCAGTACGCTGTCGCCGTCGGTCACCCGCCTCTCCGCGGCATCCAGAGGGTGAAGTGCAATGGTCGCCTCCCCCAGCCGCGTGCGAATTCGACTGACATTCCCAAAACTCGTATTGAGCAGCCAGTCATGCGCCGGACTCAGCAAGCGCAGCTTGCCCGCCAACGGACGCGGATCGCTCCAGCATTGCGGAAGCCGCGGCAAGCCCGCCGCAGCCGCCTGCGAGCTCGCGATTTCAATGCGCCCGCTCGGCGTTGCGAATGTGCCATCCGCGAACTGCACCGCCGGCTCGCGTGGAACCCACAGGCTGCCCTTAGCGGCCAGCGATGCGAAATCCTCGCCGAGCCCGCTGCGCGCGAGCAGGGTGTCGAGAATCTGCGCATCGTTCTCATACAGTTCCGGTTCCGAAAATCCCATGGCCCGCGCCAGACGGCGGAAGATCTCCAGGTTCGGCAGCGCTTGCCCGATGGGCGGCATGACTTTGACCTGCGCCGACAGCGTCAATTGAAAATAGGAGGCGATCAGATCGTCGAACTCCAGAAAACTCGCCGCGGGCAGCACGTAATCCGCCAGCGCCGTCGTATCGGTGGGAAACAGATCGAGTACCACGGTCAGCAGGTCCTCGCGCTCCAAGGCCCGGCGCAGGCGCGACTGCTGCGGGCACGAGGCGACCGGATTCATGTTCCAGACGATGAGGGCGCGCGAGCGCGCCGGATCTTCGAGGGCCTGGGCGAAATCCATGTGGCTCAATTGCGGAGGCGGAGCGGCGGCGAGATGCGCGCCGAGCAGATACTCCTCATCGATACCCCGCTGGCGCAAATTTCCGTTGAGATACAGAAATCCCGCGCCCGGTTTGCACAGGTTACCGGTCACCGCCGGCAGCAGCGCGCACGCGCGCATGACGTTGCCGCCGGTCGCCTGGCGCTGCAGGCCTTGACCGAGCCACAGCAGTGACGGTCCCCTCGCATACAAATGGGCGACCTCTTCGATCTGCGCAATCGGCACGCCGGTCGCGGCACTCAATCGCCGCAGATCGCACGCAGCCACGGTGGGCTCGAGCTCGTCCCAGCCGAGCACATGCGACGCGATGAAAGCCTTGTCGATCAGGCCGTCGCGGTGCATCACGTGCAGCAGCGCGAACGCGAGCGCCGCATCGCTGCCGGGAAAGGGCTGCACGTGAATGTCGGCCTGCGCCGCCGTCGGCGTTCGAATCGGATCGACCACGATCACTTTTCCGGGCGCCTCCGGCAGCCAGTACTCGTGCGCATGCGGTGCGGAGGCGTGCGGATTCGCTCCCCACACGACGATGCAGGCGGCCTCTTGTGCCGTGCGCGGATCGAAGCCATCGAGCGAGGTGCCGTACACGTAGCGCAGCGCGACGTGTCCCGCCATGTTGCAAATCGTGTCCGGGGTCACCTCGGTTGCCCCGAGGCGATTGAAGAATCGCAGCGGCGCAATGCCGGCGAGCAGCGAGATCGTACCGGTGTAGTGCGCATTCAATATCGAGCCGGCGCCGTGATCGGCGAGGATCCCGTTGAGCCGCGCGGCAATTTCGGTGAGGGCGGTTTCCCACGATATCGGCTCGAAGCCTCCCTGACCTTTGCGTCCCGAGCGCCGCAGGGGCGCGCCCAGGCGCCGCGCGGGATCGCGCCACTCCCGGTTGTAGGCCGTCGAACACTTGCCGCACAGAGTGCCCCTGCTTACAGGGTGCGCGGGGTTGCCGCGAACGGCGGTGACGATGCCGTCGCGCTTGACGACCGTCATGCCGCAGGAGTCGTAGCAGTCCCGCGGACAAGTGGTGGTGATGAGTTCTTCGCCGGGGTGATTCGCCATCACGGCGGTCCGGAAGCAAGAGCCTTGTTCAGTAGATCACTGCGCATCCGCGAGGCTTCCAGACGCAGCGGCTGCGTGCGCAATTGTCCGATCTCGGCCGCCGTGTACGGCTCGAAGGTCGCCGGCAGATTTTGCCTGTCGAAGCGCCATAGCATCCAATTCACCAACTCAGCCAAATCGGCGTTCGAGAGCGGCGAGGTGGCAACGCCGGGCACCCGTCCGAGATACTCGCGGCCGCCGGGGACCCACAGAAATTTCGCGACGGTTCCCGCGAGACTCGGCGACGTGGTGGCGGAGCCCGTGCCATCCAAGCGGTGACACCCCTGACAGTTCAGAGTCCAGTTCTGCCACGCCCGCTGGGTATTTTCAACTCCCCGCGGCTCGGAGTCCGCGGCAGCCGCGATCGGCAGCGCGATCGCAAGTGCCGCGGTCACGAATAACGCTCCTCCGAGACGCCCCGGTACGCGACGACTCCGCAGCGGCCGCCTATTTTTGATCAATCGCGACACCCAAGATGATCGCGACCGTGCAAGTGTAGGATTGGCTCTTCGTGCCGAAACACCAAGTCACCTCGTTGTTGGTTTGCGGCCGCACGACCGGCCGGTCGCCCTTGTTGTTCTGACAGGCGCAGCGGCCCCAGGCCACACCGCCACAGCAATCGTTGTACGAAATGATGTAATTGCGCTGGTCCGCCGGATTGCGGCAGGTGCCGATCCAGGTGATGGGCGACATCTCGGTGCCCGGCGGACACGAGGTGACGGTGCCGCCGTAGCAGGAACATAGCGAGCCGTCGATGGCGCAATAGCGCCAGTAATCGCATTTCGTGCGATCGCCGGGGTCCTGCGGACTACCCGAGGTTTGCGGCGGCGTCTGCCCGGAATTCGGGTCCGCGGAACTCTCCTCCGCCCCCCGTGCGACGGGCAGCAGCGGCAGTGCCGCGGCGCCGGCGAGGAATCCCCCCAGCACGCTGAAGATGCTGCGCCGGGAAGTTCGGCTGGCAAAGCTGCGCAATACTTTTTCTGCCAAATGATCGATCGGAGGCACATTAATCTCCCGAAGAGGCACGCTTCTGGTCACGTTGGGCGAGGAATTGCTGGATGTTGCTGACGCCGCGCTCTTTCGCCACGAACAGGCTTTCCAAATGCTCGCGGGTATTGACGAGGCCGGTCGCCGACAGCTTGCCCGCCTCATCGATCAACACGGCATACGGCAGCTTCGCGACACCGTAGCTGCGCCCCAGTTGTTCGGATATCACGTAGGGGAATTTCGACAGGCCTTTGTCGCGGACGAACTTCGCGTGCTGGTCGGTTTCGCCATCGCTCGCGAGCACGATGTCGAGCCAGGCGCGTTCGGCGCCATGTGCCGAGCGCAGTGCCGGCAGCAGCGCCTCGCAAATGGCGCAGTCGGGCGAGAGGAACAGCAGGAGCTGACTGCGGCCGCCCCGCACGCCGCCGATTTTCACGACCGTTCCGTCCAGAGAATTCAACGTCAACTCCGGAGTCGCGTCGCCGAGCGTCAGCGGCTGCTTGAGCGCCAGTGCTCCGGCGGGCGCGATGCGCTGATGCAACACGCCGATCTGCCGGGCGAGTGCGATGCACACGATTCCCAAGATGAACAGCCCCGCCCAGAGAGCGATCTGTGAGGCAATCACGAAACTCATAAGACCTCCCCGCGACGCAACGGCTGCAGTGCCATCACTTGATCGAGCGCCGCGTAGAGCGCCAGCAGCGCGCATGCCGCCCACACTTGCGCGGGAATGACCGGGACGCTTTCGCCCGCTGCCGGGACGGCAACCAGCAGGGCCAGGAACACGAGCAGCGCGTTTCGCGCCACGTGAAATGCACCGAGCGGACGATGCGCCCGGCCAAAACTGCAGCCGCAATCGACTTCGCGCCGACCTTGGATGATGGCTCGCACGATGAGGGCCGAGTACGCCGTCCACAAAAGCGCCGCCAGCACCGCTCCTGCCGGGCGATGGGCCGGGGCGAACAACAGCGCGCCGGCGAGTGTTTCGATGAGTGCTGCCGCGAGCGCCATCATGGAGGACGCCGCTGCCGGTACGCGCGCGAAATCGCGCACCACGTGCCGCGTGTGCGGCCAGCGGAGCGCCTTGTGAACGGCCGAGGCGAGCAGGAGCAATGCCAGGAACGCGGCGAGCTGCGCGATGAGGATGCGCACGACGCCGAGCATGGCGCTTCCCCCGATCATCAACGTACCGGCTCGATCTGCATGCGGGTGTGCAATCCCGGCAGATCCAGGCTGCGCACGAGGCTTCCGTTGAGCGGGTCGTACACATCGAGCCGCTCGCCCGCCTGTACCAGCAACAACGGCTCCGCGGCGTGCGTCAGCGAAATCGACGAGCCGGGACGCACGAGACGCATCCGCTTCACACGCGCCTTGTTGGCTGCTTGATAGACCCACACTTCGTCGGCCGAATCCTTGTGGGTGCCTTCCTGCGCATGCGCCTGCATCAACACGTACAGGAGCTTTTGCTCGTCGCTCGCGATGACCTGCCAGCCGCTCGGGCGCCATTGTTCCGCCTGCTCCGCCGCGGTCAACAACGGCCAGTCGGGCAGTATCTTGACGTCGTCCGTGCGCATGTCGATGGGCTGAACACGGCCGTGCAGGCTCGGGAAATAACGCACCCCCGCGATGGCCGCGCTGGCGGTGAACAGCGGATCGCGATCAAGGAGATTGAATGCCTTGGACTCGGTGCGGCCCGCGACCGCGCCGTGCTCATCGAGCCGAATGGTCAACAGAGTGCCGCTCGAGCACAGGGTCGAAAATCCCCGATTGCCGGACGGGTAGACCAGCATGCAACCCGGGATTTCGATCTCGCCGAGCACCCGACGCTTCACGAGGTCGACCACCGTCACCGAGGACGCGGGGGTGAAATCGAATACCAGCGCCATGCGCTGATCGTCGGTAAAGGCGAGCAGCCCCTCCATCGCCGTGATCAAGGCGCGCTTGCCGCCCGGCAGCACGATCTCATCCACCGGATTGAGTGTCTGGGCATCGTAGACGGTGATGAAATCCGTCCGCGTACCGCGCACCCCACGCGACCACACGGTGTCGGCGGTATACAGCTCGGGTCGTGTCGTCGACACGAGCAGCGTGGCCGAATCGTGCGCCTGCAGCTCGCCCTTGACTTCACGGCCATCGCTGCCGACGTTGCGCAGCTCGATCCGATCGCCGGCATAGTTGAGAAATGCCCAGCCTGTCGGATATTTGGCCGGCAGCGTCTCGACCTTCAGCGTGCTGTCCGCCGGCAAGGGAACCGGGAACTCGTTGGCGATCGCCGTGGACGCCGACGAGGCACAAATCAGCAGTGCCGCAGCCCGCAACAGTTTGATGATCACGATGATCGAGCTCCCATTTTTTCCCAGGCGAGAGACGTTCGCGCCGGCCCGAGAGTGTACGTGAACCCCCGCAAGCTGAACACTGCGGCCCGGCCGCCGGGAGTTTCCTAGTCCTTCCAGAGCGCCTGCCAGCCCGCGAGTCCGAGCGCACGCAGGGTACGCACGTTGCGGCGGTAGATTTCGGCGGGATCCTCGATCGTCGCCAGGGCACGCTCGATGCTCGCCTCGCGCAGCAAATGCAGGGTGGGATGGGGCGAGCGGTTCGTAAAGTTATCGATGTCCGAGGGCGCGGTGCCGGCGAATTGGTACTGCGGATGAAAACTCGCGACCTGCAACTCTCCCTCGAGATCGAGGTCGACGACCGCCGCCTCGCATACCTCGAGGAAGTCGTTGAATTCGATGAAATCCGTGAGCACCCAAGGGTGGATCAGCAGCGTCGTCTCGCAGATTCGCGGATCCGCGCCGTGCAGATGAAGCAACTCCGTCCGCAGCTCCTCCAGCAATCCTGCGGCGCTGCGCTCCTCGCTCACGCAAAAGCGCACCCGCCCGCTGCGGTATGGACCTTCGGCAAAGGGGCACAATTCGAGCCCAATGACCGATTTTTCGAGCCAGCGGCGCGTGGCGCCGATTATCTCTTCGCTGTCAATGCGTGGATTCCTTGGAGGAGTCGGCGGTCTCAGGCCATCGAGTTTCGAGTATTCTAATCCACCCTTCATCTCGTGCGAGACCAGTCGATGTCAGAACGCATTCCCGCCACGCTGATTCCCGGCGACGGCATTGGACCCGAGATCATGGACGCAACGCTGGCTGCGCTCGATGCGCTCGGCGCGCCATTCGAGTGGGATCGGCAAGCGGCGGGGCTCGAAGGCGTCAAGTCGGCGGGAGATCCGCTGCCGCCGCAAACCATCGCTAGCATTCGGCGCACGCGTCTGGCGCTCAAGGGTCCCCTCGAAACCCCCTCGGGCGGAGGGTATCGTTCCTCGAATGTCCGCTTGCGCGAGGAGTTCAAGCTGTACGCTAATTTGCGTCCGGCTCGTACCCTGATACCGGGCGGCCGCTTCGATCACATCGATCTCGTGGTGGTGAGAGAGAATCTCGAGGGGCTCTATATCGGCCATGAGTATTACATTCAAATCGACGACGATCCGCATGCCGTCGCAATGGCCACCGGCGTCAATACGCGGCAGGGCAGCCGAAGGCTGCTGGAGTTTGCCTTCGAGCACGCCGTCGCCACCGGCCGCAAGAAGGTCGCGATCGTGCACAAAGCAAACATCATGAAGGCCCTCACCGGCATCTTTCTGGATACCGGAAAGGAGCTGTACGAGCGCAAGTACAAGGGTCGTTTCGCCCTCGAGACCGTGATCATCGATGCTTGCGCCATGAAGCTGGTGCTCAACCCGTGGCAATTCGACGTTTTGGTGACGACCAATCTCTTCGGCGACATCCTCTCCGACCTCGTCGCCGGCCTGGTCGGGGGTTTGGGAATGACGCCCGGCGCCAACATCGGCGCGAACGCGGCGATATTCGAGGCTGTGCATGGCTCGGCGCCCGATATCGCCGGCAGGGGCATCGCCAATCCGACCGCATTGCTGCTGGCGGCGGCCATGATGCTCGAGCATTGCAAGCTGCCGGAGCTCGCCGGACGCCTGCGAGCCGCGATCGATCGAACCCTCAATCTCGATCGCGTGCGCACCGGCGATCTGGGGGGCACCTCGAATACCGCGGAATTCACCCGTGCGCTGGTCAAGCGGATTGCGAATGCCGATCATCTCGATTGAGAACGTCACGAAGGTCTACGCTTCCGGCCTGCGCGCGCTGCAGCCCATCAATCTCGGTATCGAGAAAGGAGAGATCTTCGCGCTGCTGGGACCGAATGGTGCCGGCAAGACCACCCTCATCAACATCGTTTGCGGCATCGTCACGGCGAGCAGCGGCCGCGTGATTGCCGACGGCCACGATATCGTGCGCGATTACCGCGCGGCGCGCAGCAAGATCGGGCTGGTGCCCCAGGAGTTGACCACCGACGCCTACGAGACGGTCTGGGCCACGGTCACCTTCAGTCGCGGACTCTTCGGCCGCGCGCCGAATCCGCACTACGTCTCGGGACTGCTGCGCGATCTGTCGCTGACTGACAAGCGCAACAGCAAGATCATGACGCTGTCGGGCGGCATGAAGCGGCGCGTGATGATCGCGAAGGCCCTGTCGCACGAGCCCGATATCCTGTTCCTGGATGAACCGACGGCGGGCGTCGACGTCGAACTGCGGCGCGACATGTGGAATCTGGTGCGGGGGCTGCGGGCGCGCGGCGTGACCATCATCCTGACCACGCACTACATCGAAGAGGCCGAGGAGATGGCCGACCGGGTGGGCGTCATCAACAAGGGGCGGCTCATTCTCGTCGAGCAGAAAGAGGCGTTGATGAAGAAATTCGGCAAGAAGCAGCTCACGCTGCACCTCAAGGAGCCGATGACGCGCATTCCCGATGAACTGACCCCCTGGGGCCTCGAGTTGAAGAATGACGGCGAGTACCTCGTCCTCACCGTCGAGGGCACCGGCGCATTCGACATTCCGGCGCTGCTTCAGCGAATGGGCGAGCTGTCGATCGTGATCAAGGATCTGCAGACGCAGCAGAGCTCATTGGAGGACATCTTCGTCAGCCTGGTGAGCGAGCGCGCCAGTTCGGCGGTCGAGCGCGGCGCATGAGCGGCACCCATCCGACCGCGCATTTCGAATTCAACCGCCATGGTGTCTGGGCGATCTACAAGTTCGAGGTGGCCCGGGCGCTGCGCACCTTGGTGCAAAGCCTGGTGACGCCGGTCATCACCACGTCCTTGTATTTCGTCGTCTTCGGCGCCGCCATCGGCTCGCGCATGAGCTCCGTCGACGGCGTGCGGTACGGTGCCTTCATCGTGCCGGGGCTGATGATGCTCGCGCTGTTCACCGAGAGCCTGGCGAACGCCTCTTTTGGAATCTTCTTCCCGAAATTCGTGGGCACGATCTATGAACTGTTGTCGGCGCCGATCTCCTATGCGGAAATCGTCATCGCCTACGTGGGCGCGGCGGCGTCCAAGTCGGTGGTTCTCGGTCTGGTGATCCTCGCGACGGCATCGCTGTTCGTGCCCCTTCACATCCTGCACCCGATCTGGATGATCGCATTTCTGTTGATGACCGCCCTGTCCTTCAGCCTGTTCGGGTTCATTCTCGGCATCTGGGCGCGGGGCTGGGAGCAACTACAGTTCATTCCGATGCTGGTCGTGACGCCGCTCACCTTTCTTGGCGGCGCCTTCTATTCGATCAGCATGCTGCCGCCCGCATGGCGCACGTTCAGTCTGTTCAATCCCGTCGTTTACCTGATCAGCGGCTTTCGCTGGTGCTTCTTCGGCACCTCCGATGTGAACGTGCGCATCAGCTTCAGTCTGACGCTCGGCTTTTTCCTCGTCTGCCTCGCCGTCGTGGCATGGATATTCAAGACTGGATACAGACTGAAGAATTAGCCACCCGCCGCTGAGCGCGCTTTAGGCGGCGAGCTTCGACATTTCCTCGTCGAGCCCGACGTCAGCCGCCTCGGCGCGGCGCCGGTCCGCCTCGATGTCGAGCGAGCGGCACGCCCACAGGTACACCACGGTGGCCACCGGCAGCCCCACCAGCATCGCAATGTCCGCACCGCCGATTGCCGCGGCGACCGGACCGACGTACAGACCGGCGACGCTGAAGAATGGAATCATCGCCGCGAATCCGACGCCATAGGCGAGCAAGCCGCGCCAGTTCCAGCGCCCGTACATGCCGTGCGGATTGAATATCTCGCGCACCGAATAGTGTCCCCTGCGCACCCAGTAAAAATCGACCAGATTGATCGCCGTCCAGGGCGTGAAGAGATACAGGAGAACCGCCAGAAATTCACCGAATTTCTCGACGAAGTTCTGCGTCGAGGCGAGCGCAATGCCGCTCGCGACCACCGTCGATATGGCCAGCGTGAGCACGCGCCTCGCGAGCGTCGGCCGCCCGGGCTTCAATGAGTCGACGACGCTCATCAGCGTCAACGAGGCACCGTAGAAATTGAGCGTCGTGATCGTCAGCAGCCCGAGCAGCGAGCACAGCAGCAGCGGCTTGCCGAAACCCGGAATCACCGCGTCCGCCGCGGTGCGCAGGGCGGTGGCGAATTCCAGCTTCGGATACAGCGCTGCGGCCACCGTGCCGACCAGCATCGTCCACGAGCCGCCGACGAATGCACCGAGGTAGGTCCACCAGAAGGAAGCGCTGACGCCGACGTCGCGCGGCAGGTAGCGCGAATAGTCCGAGACGTAGATCGACCATGCAACCTGATAAGAGGCCGCCGCAAAAAGCTGTGCGAGGAACGGCACCGCCCGAAAATCGCGCCATACAAGCCGGTCCGCCGGCAGATGCGTCTTCGTCAGGACGGCGGCGGAGAACACCAGCAATGCGACGATGAGCACGTAGGCGATCCAGCGCTGCGCGAGATGGATCAGGTCGTAGCCGACGACCGCGAGCGAGACCGCGAGCAGCGCGAACGCCAGCACCGTCGGCGCCGTCGGTGCTCCGTACAGCGAATGCAGGGTCTCGGCGGCGAGAATTTGATTGAAGGCGTTGAACCCCACGTACGCGATCAGCGCCACGCCCCACACCAGCAGAGCGCCCACGTATCCGAACTGCGGCCGCGACTGGATCATTTGTGGAAGCCCGAGCTGCGGCCCCTGCGTGGAATGAAACGCCATGAAGAAGGTGCCGAGGGCCGAACCGACCATGACCGCAACGACCATCCAAGCGAGATTCCCACCGAGGGCGATGCCGACCACGCCGGTCGCGACCGTGGCGAGGTGCGCATCCCCGGAAAACCACACCGGCCACAAGTGCCAGACCTTGCCGTGGCGCTCGGCGAGCGGAACGTAGTCAATCGAGCGCTTTTCGATCAATCCTTCGCCGAATTGTGCTTGCATCCGCCTCATCTTATGCGAGGAGTCCGTCGAGAAATACTAACACCCGGAAGGTCCGGTGTGCGGCCCGCGCACTGGCCCCGCGTTATGCGGCATCGGGATCCGGCGCATCAGCCGAACTCTTTCGGCGCTCTCAAGTCACAGGATCTATGAAAACCGATCACGAACGCGCGCCGTCCGAGGAGCGGGCGGAGCTCTCCGCACCGGCCAAGGAAAACCTCGAATTGCTGGCGAAATTCGACGACCGCGAGCAGGCACGGGTCTCCGGGATTCAGCTCGCAATCGAGTGCATCAGCGCCTTTTTCGGCAGTCCCGCCTATTTCGTCTTTGCCACGCTGTTCATCGTTTCGTGGATCCTGGTGAATTTGTGGGGCGCCCATGCCGGTTGGGTCCACGTGGATGAGCCTCCGTTCCCGTGGTTGCAGGGCATGGTCAGCTCGAACGCCTTGTTATTGACGGTGGCCGTACTCATTCGGCAGAACCGCATGGCGCAGCTGGCCGAGCACCGCTCGCACCTCGACCTGCAGATCAATCTCTTGACCGAGCAGAAAGTGTCGAAGATCGTGCAAATGGTCGATGAGCTGCATCGCGAGCTGACGGTGCTGCGGGGAAACCCCCAGTCGCACACGCCGGAGCAAATGCAGGAAATGACGAAACCGGCGGACCCACACGCGCTGCTGCACGCCATCAAGGAGAAAAAGGGCGACGTGTAGGTTCGAGCGCGCAGCGTTGCCGGCCGCGCGCCGGTCACACCGGGGTCAGTATTCGAACTGGTAGGAAAGTCCGATGCTGCTGCCGGGATCGTTCTCCGGCGTCGTGCCCTGCGTAATGGCCGTGCCGTTGCCGAGGCGAGTCGTCAGCTTCAACCGCTTCGTGAGATCGATATCGACCTGCACCTGGCTCGTGCCGGTGGTGGTTTGCTTGCCCTCGATGTACACCCGCTTCGAGACGTAGCGCCCGGCTTCGATGGCGGCGCCCGAATTCACCGGGGCGCCGGTCGGCGAGGTCGTCGTGTCCGAGGCGACCGACAAACGGTCGAGTCCGAGGCTCTTTTGCAGCTTGGCCAGCGGGTTGGAGCCGCCACTGACGCCGGTGAGGTTGGCGAGCGCGTAGCCGATCTGTGCCAACTCGATGGCGGTCAGTTGCGAGGCGGGCTTTCCGAACAAGAGCAGTGCCATGAGGTCGTCTTGCGACTCGCCCGAAGAGCTGGTGAGCTCGATTTTCGGCGAATCCGCGTGTCCGCTGATGTGCAAGGTGACGTCCGTCCCCGTGCTCGGCACCGTCGTTTTCGCGGTGAAGTCCAAGGTGGGATCGATGGTGCGCTTCAGGCCTGCCCCGTCGAAGCTCACGAGACCCGGCGGTGTCGTCTGCAGGTTGAGCCGGGTGCCGCCGATGGAAAGGCTGCCGCGCTGCAATTCGAAGCCGCCGCTGACGAGCGGTGCATCGAGCGTTCCGCCGATGTGCACCGAGCCACCTAATTCCGCATCGAGACCGCGACCCTGGACGAGAATCTGACGCGGGGCATTGATCGTCACATCGAGTGCGATCACGAGCTTCCCCGCCGGCGGCAGCGCGCGCTGACCGCGGCGGCGCACATCGAGGACGGCGACATCCGGCGGGAGGGCGTCCGGGATGCCGATGGTGGCGCGATTCACGTCGATCTTGCCCGACAGGTCGATTCGTTCGCGCGCCTTGCCGCGGATGCTGAGGTCGGCATCGAGGTTCGCAGTCACGATACTGCCTGCGACCGGTTGGGCTTTGCTCGCAACAATTTTCAGGTCGACCGGGATGCCGGGCTGAAGCACGCCGACGCTGCCCGTCATGGTCACCGGTCCGGAAGCGGCGGTGGCCTTGAAGCTTTTGATCTGTAGCGTGCCTTCGCTGCCTTCGACTTCCGCATTGATGTTCGACAGATTCACGCCGCGCACATAATCACGCCAATTGCCCTGGGCGAGGGTGACCGTGCCGTGAATGTCCGGGGCCGACGCGCTGCCGCCCACGGTGGCGTCGACCGCGAGTTTGCCTCCGGCATGCATGCCGCGCGCCTCCATCAGCGGGTTGGCCAGGCCGATGTCGAATTTGCCCAGAATCTGCAGATCGAACGCACCGTCGGCCTGCAGGGGAACCTCGCCTTCCACCGTCAGCAAGGCCTCGCTGCCGGTGCCGAGGCGAGCCTTGACCGAGGCCGCGATTCCGGTGAGGTCCGCTCTCGCATGCATATCGAGCGGGGGAAGGCCCACCGCCGCAGGGTCGGCAATGCGCATGCCGGTGGCGTTCAAGACGATTTCGCCGGTGGGTGCCGAGAGGTGTCCCTGCAACCGTGCATGCGCCTCGATCGCCCCCTGTGCCAGCATATCGGGGACGAACACATCGACGAGCTTCGGCCCGATCTGGCGTGCCGATGCACGGATATCCAGGGTGGGCGTGAGCTCTCCCCCCAGCCGGAAGATCGCGTCCTGCATGCCGAGCTTGAGATGATCGATTGAGACCCCGTTCGCGAACGACACCCGGGTCGGCGACAGCAGCTTCAATTCCTGCCCGCGGTAATGCGCAGCGGCACTCGCGACGCGGAGCTCGCGGGCATCGAGGTCGAGCATCGCATTCGATGTCGCGTCGACGGCATCGCTGGCATCGCCGGTTCCGCCGTTCACGTGCGGCACTTGTACCGCGAGCTGCAGAGCGACCGCATTGGTCGGCCCCTCTCCGGTCACATGCACGTTGCCCGCGAATCCGGCCGCCGCCAGGTCGCGGCCGTCCAGGACGAATTGCGCCTGGGTGCGGCCGCCGGCTGGCAGGAAGGTGGCGCTCCCATCGAGGCTGCCGCCGAGATGCGTGCCGAGGAGCCGATCGAGGTCGGCCAGGTTGCCGACGTTCAGGTGCAGCTGACCCCGGCTTTCCGCAATGCTCGATTCGACGGTCATGTTGCCTTCGGCGTGAGCGCTCTTCCAATTGGCTTCTCGCACGACGGCGTGGACGCCGCGGCGTGCGTCGCGCTCGAGAGAGATATCGACGGTGACCGGGGCGGCATCGAGGATCCCGTGTGCGCGCAGCGTTCCGCTCGGCGCCGACGGCAGGCCGCGCGCCTGCACTTCGGCGAAGATGGTGCCCGGCGGCGACCCGCGTAGCGAGAGCGTGCTCTTCGCTTCCGCATCGCCGACGAACGATGTGGGCGCTCCGCTGAGGCGCCCGCTCGCCTCGAGCTCACCGCCCAGCTCGGAGGCGATGATGCCGAGGTCGGAAATCTTGAGCTGCCATCGGGCCTGCAGGTCCTTGATGAACGTATCCGATGCGGCCGGTGATGGCCGGGTCGCGCGGCCCGTCATCGACGCCGTGAGTGAGCGGCCGGACAACTGCAGGTGCTCGACGTTGATCGCGGCATCCGAGAGCGAACCGGATAGTTGCATCGCCACCCGATTTCCGAGGATGCCGATCCACGGGGCGGTTCCCCCCGAGAAGCCGGCCCTGGCCTCCATCGTCACTCCGACATCGGCGCTGCGCCGCGCGAGTTTCGCCGTGACCGTCGCGTCGCCGTGCACGTCCTGTCCCGCGAGCGCGGCGAACGGCGCGACATCCGGCAGATGTAAATCGAGTGTGGCGGATTGCTCGCCCGCGGTTGTGGCTTGTGCCCGCAGTGAAAATAACCGCTGCGTCGCCGTCAGCAGCAGCGGTCTCGTGGGCTCGTCCAGGCGCAAGGAGGCCTTGATGGCCAACGGATCCCGCGCGAACATCTTGGGTTGAGGCCCCGGAATCACGAGTTCGTTGACGACGGCGTCGAGCGCGGCGGCGCCCCTGCTCGCCGAGAGATCTGCGCGCAGGGTACCGACCCCCATGCCTCCCGGGAGGCGCAATCCCTCGACGTCCACGCGCGCATCGGCCGCGGGCTCCGACAAATTGCCATGCCAACGACCCTTCGAGGACAAGCGTTGCCACGCAACGTCCGGTCGGGGACTCATCGCGGGCGCCTCGAGCGAGTACTCGATGTCCCCCGAACGCTGCACCAGATCGAGGTTGCCCTGCGCCTGCGCGTGCAGGTTACCGGCATCGAGCATCATCTCCACGCGTTCCGCACGACGCGGGCCGTTCAGTCGCAGGGTCGCCGACAACGCACCGAGCCCCGGCAGCTTGAGGATATTTTCCAGCGGCCCGCTCGCCGGCTCGTGCAGCGCCAAGGACGCCTCCATCCGCTGCGGATCGAAGCGCAGGTGCAGCGAGTACTCCCCGTCGCTGTCCGTACGATGCGCAACCAGGTCGGCGCTCGCGTCCTCGAGCGAGCGTAACTCCACGTTGCCATGCACCGACAGTGTCGCCGGCGTGCCCGCCAATGCCGCGCTGAGGCGCAGCTCATCGATGGAAAGCTGCGCGACGTCGATGTGGGGGATGGAAACGCTCCCACCCGAGGATTGGGAGACGGGACCCCGCTCGACGTCCAGGCGGCTCACCTGCAATCTACCGACCTGCACGCGCCGCTCCAGCAACGCCGCAGGCGACCACTGCAGCGTGATTCGATCGGCGCTCAACCAGACGCCTTCGCTATCGGCGAGATCCAAATGAGCCAGTGTCAATTCAGCCGGAAACGCACCGCCGAGACCGGAGAGCTTCACCTGGCCGGCGGTGAGACGGTCGGTCACCCGTTCGATCCACGCGCGGCCCGGCGCCGTGTTGCCGATCACGAACACCGAGGCGGCGAGAATGAGTACGAATGCAATCGCGACGCCGGCGCCCCAGAGGGAGATCTTGACTGCCCGGCGCATCAGAATGCCTGGCCGAGGCCGATGTAGACCTCGAAGGTATCGGGGTTGGGGTAGTGCTTCGCCGGCACGGCAATATCCAATCTGATCGGACCGATGGGAGTGTAGTACCTTAAACCCGCTCCCACACCGACGTAAAATGAACTCGCCAAGGGTCGCAACGAGGCGCTCACCTGGCCGCCGTCGACGAATGCGGCGGCGCCCCAGTCCATGCCGATCCGCTGCCGCAATTCCAGGCTGCCGGCGGTGATGGCGGTGCCGCCGATCGGGGTGCCGTCGGCGAATTGCGGACCGACCGCCTGATAGCGGTAGCCGCGGATCGTACCGCTGCCACCGCCGTAGAATCGCTGATCCGGCGGCAGGCTCAATTCACCGGCGCCCTGCGCCAAGCCGGCCAAGACTCGCGCGGCGAGCACGCTTCTCCCGGCATCGGTTCCGATCAGACGCTCGAGATCGAAATACGTGGCGAATTTGACCTGCGTCACGAGGAAGGTGGCGCTCGTCTGCCCGAACGACCGTGTCGGGGCGACGCTCAGCGAATCGCGCATGCCGTGGGTGGGGTCGTCGAGCGGCGATCGCAAGTTGGTGGAGTCGTAGCTCACGCTCATCGGCAGCGCGACCAGGGTGTAGTCGTGCGACACGGGATTTTGAACGATGACCCCGGGGGGCGCACAAGACCCCAGCACGCCGATCTCGTCGGTAGGACAAAAATACGGCTGATTCTGAAGGATGTGCTCTTCGGTCGTGCTCACGGCCGCGCTCACCGTCCAGGATTTCGACAGCCTGCGCGTCAGCGTCACGCTGCTCGTGAGCGCGGTTTGATCGTAGGCTTGCAGGAACAGCTTGACCGCACCAACCGCAAGCTGCAGCGACTGATCGCGGTGGCCGAAATCCGGCATGATGAATTTGGCGGTGGTGTCGTAGCCAAGCCCGGTCGTCGCGCTGCCGCCGACATTGGTCACGCTGGCGCCGATGTTGAGTTGCTCCGCGTTGCCGAGAACGTTGCGGTCGCCCCATGTGACCCCGCCGCTGCCGCCGAGATCGCTCGAGTAGGCGGCGTTGATGGTAACCAGGTGGCGCGGACGCTCGTGAAATTGAAACGTGATCGGGACGCCGCCGCTGCCGTCGACGGCGGTACCCACGTGCACGTTGATCGAGGCGAAGACGTTGAGGCCGAGGAGATCCTGGCGCGCTCGCTCGATCGCGCTCGAGCTGTACTGCTCGCCGGTGCGCAGCGTGAGCCTGCGACGTACGAGCTTTTCCCGCATGCGCTGCAGACCTTCGAGATGGATGTCCCCGATGCGCACTCTTGCACCCGCTTCCACGTGAAAGCTGACGTCGAGCACCGGTGCCATGGCATCTTCGTAGGCGACCGGCGGATCCACCTTCGCAAACGCGTATCCCTGATCCTGGAGCACGGACAACAGGCGGGCGCCCGCGGCCAGCACGTTCGCCGCCACGGCCGGCGCGCCGGGCTGAAGCGACAGGACGCCCTGTGCCGATTGCGGCAGTTCACCGTCGATGGCGATGTTGCGCAGGTGATAGAGCGGCCCGGGTTCGAATGCGGCGGTCACCCGCGCCTCCTTGTTCTTCGGCAATGCGACCAGCGCATCGGCGAGCGTGAGGTCGCTCAATCCCATGCCGTTGATTTGAATCGTGACCTTCGATTGATAGTAGCCGTAGCTCTCCAACACGGTCTTCAGCCGGTCGATGTCGCTGCGCGCCCGCGCAATAAGGCCGAATGGACTGACGGGCGCCGAGGTGCGCAGAGCAATGAGATCGGAAGTCGCGTGGAGGGTCGCATCCAGAGCACTGTTGCCGGTCGGCGCGAGGTCGACTTTGTAGGGCTGAGGATCGGCGCCGTACACGCGCGTCGCGCAGCATAGGGCGACCAGCACCAGAGCGCACATTCGCGGGAGGTTGAAGCGCATTTCACCCAGGATCCTAATTGCATCGAGGATCCTAAATTGAATTATCGTAGGTAGCCAGATCGGTCCTACGCCGACACGGGGTGTTGTGAAGCGCATCGGCGGCCGAATAAATGCTATCTTTCCACGTTGAAAACGAAACCAGGGATACCCGTTTGGTGAGTGCGTGCCGTCACTGATCGTTTGCCACGCCTGCGACCTGGTGCACCGCCTCGACAATATGGTCTCTCCGGCGCGCGTTCGCTGCATACGCTGCCGGGCGGAGCTTTATCGCACCAGTTCGGCCGACATCGACATCGCGATCGCCCTCGCCGCGACGGCGCTGGTGTTTTTCGTGCTGGCAAACGCATATCCGTTGGTCTTTCTCGAAGTAAATGGCACGACGCGCGCCGCGACCTTGCTCGGCGCCGCATTCGGCTTGTATCGGCAACAGTATGCGGCCATCGCTGTTCTCGTTGCGTTTACGAGTTTCCTGGTTCCGCTTGCGCAGATCTTGACTTTCTTGTACGTGCTCGTTCCGCTGCGCGTCCGGCGTCCGGCGCCCGGGCGAAATGCCTTGTTGCGTGCGCTCGCCCCGCTTCGGCCTTGGGCGATGGCCGAAGTGTTCATGCTCGGGGCGCTGGTCGCACTGGTGAAGCTGTCCTCTCTGGCGGATGTCGTTCCCGGGATCGCACTCCTATCCTATGGCCTGCTGATGCTCACACTGTCGGCGCTTACCAGCGCCACGCCGACCGAACAGCTGTGGCGTTGGGTCGAACGGAGCGGTGCTTGAGCGTCCCGGTCACGGGCCTCAGCATGGGACTCCTCACGTGCGGCCATTGCCGTGCCACTCTTCGATCCATCGGCGCCGACCGATCGCTCTGCCCGCGTTGCCGCGCCCCCCTCCATCCGCGCAAGCCCCACAGCATCGCCACGACCACCGCATTGGTACTGAGTGCCGCCCTGCTCTACATTCCCGCCAACGTGCTGCCCGTCATGAATACGCAAACATTTTTCAGCGACGAAGACGACACGATCATGAGCGGGGTCATCTCGTTGGCAACGTCGGGCTCATGGCCGCTCGCGCTGCTGGTATTTTTCGCGAGCATTGTCGTGCCGCTGCTCAAGCTCGTCGCCATGGGGGACATTCTCCTCGCGGTCGCGCGCAAATCCGGCCGCTATCGGCGGCAGCGCAGCAGGTTGTTTCGGGTCGTGGAATTCATCGGCCGTTGGTCGATGCTTGATGTGTTCGCAATTTCGCTGCTGGTGACTCTGGTGCAGGTACAGTCTCTGGCCACGATCCACGTACGGCTCGGCGCTCTTGCATTTGCGGCGGTGGTGGTGCTGACGATGCTCGCCGCACAATCGTTCGACGAGCGGCTGCTTTGGGACACCCAATCCGATGGCTGAGCCGCTTCCTCCCGAGGAGCGGCCGGCCGCCGACGAGCTGCCGGCCGCGGTGCCGGACCCGCGATCGCACAGGCGGGTGCCGTACGTGTGGATCCTGCCCGCCCTGGTGGTGCTGACCGGGGCGTTCGTCGCAATCCAGCAGAAGATCGCGCAGGGCACGAGCATCGAGATAGGCTTTCGCACCGCCGACGATCTCGAGCCGAACAAGACGAAGATCCGCTATAAAGCCGTGGAAATCGGCGAGGTCACGGCGATTCGCGTCGCCAAGGATCGCAAACAGGTCATCGTCACGGCGAAGATTCATCGGGACGCCAGCGATTATCTGGTCGCCGACACCCGCTTCTGGGTCGTGCGGCCGCGCGTCAACGGGGGCAACGTCACCGGTTTGGGCACGCTCGTGTCGGGCGCATACATCAGTGTCGACGTGGGCCACTCGAGCGTCAAACGGCGCGCGTTCACCGGTCTCGAGGTGCCCCCGGTCGTGACTTCCGGCCTGCCCGGCCGTCAATTCACATTGCACGCCGAGGACATCGGGTCATTGACCATCGGCTCGACGGTCTTCTACCGCCACATCCCCGCCGGGGAAGTGGTGGCGTACGATCTCGATCCGGGCGGCGCCAGCGTCACCATCAAGGTGTTCGTCAATTCGCCCTACGATGCCTACGTGACCGCGGCGACCCGATTTTGGCAGGCAAGCGGCGTCGACATGTCGATCAGTTCGGACGGCGTCAAGCTGCACACCGAATCGCTGGCGTCCATTCTCGAGGGAGGCGTCGCGTTTCAGCAGGCGGCCGGATCGACGTCGGCCGCGCCGGTCGCGGAGGGTAGTTCCTTTCGACTGTTTCCCGATCACGATCGCGCCTTGCAGGAGCCCAACGCATCGGTGCAGACGTTCGTCATGTACTTCAAGGGCTCCCTGCGCGGCCTGTCGGTTGGTGCACCGGTGGATCTGCGCGGCATCACGATCGGTGAAGTGAAGAAGCTGTCGGTGGAATACGAGCGGAGCGCAGGCGTGCTGCGCTTTCCGGTGCAGGTCGACATCTTCCCGCAGCGCATCCTCGGCGAGCGGCACACACATGATCACGCCCATGACGCCGCGGATGGCGCCGACGGCTCGGATACGGCCAATCGCCGGTTGGTGGACAGTCTGGTCGCGCACGGCATGCGCGCCGAAATCAGGACGGGGAACCTTCTCACGGGCCAGAAATATGTGGCGCTGGATATCTACGGCGGCATCGCCTCCGAACACGTTAACTGGAACGAGCAGCCCGCCGTGTTCCCGACGACCTCCGGTGCGCTCGATGAGCTCCAGGACTCCGTCGGCAGCATCGCCAAGAAACTCGACAAGATACCTTTCGAGCAGATTTCGGCGCGTTTGATGAGCACCATGGCGAGCCTGGATCAGACGCTGAAGAGCTCCGACAAGTTGCTGCATCAGGTGAACGACAGCATCGCACCGCAGGTCGATGCGACGTTGAAAGAGGCGCAGGAGGCGATGCAAAACGCCAAGAGCGCGCTTGCACCCGACGCGCCGCTGCAAACGGACCTCAGCGCGACGCTGCTGCAGCTGTCGAGAGCGGCAAAATCCGTGAGCGCACTCGTCGAGTACCTCGAGCGTCATCCGGAGGCGCTGATTCGCGGCAAACCGGGAGATGAGCCTTGAGAAAGATGTCCCTGTACGCCGGTGCGGCCTTCGCGGTGCTGATGGCGTCGTGCGCAACGCAGCCGGATCACTTTTACGCCTTGACGCCCCTTCCCGATGCGGCGCGCGCACCTGCAGGGACCTTGAGCACTCACGTCATTCTCACCGTGACCGTGCCGTCCCTCATGGACCGGCGCGAATTGGTGTTGGATGGCTCGAACGGCCGGGTCTTGATCCTGGAACACGAGCGCTGGGCGGCACCGTTCGCCGAACAGGTCTCGGATGCTCTGGCCCGGGACATCGAACGGCGCCGCAGCGATGTCGTGGTCGCAGACCGCGGTTTTGATCGCGCGGGGACATCGCCGGTGAAAGTCAGAGTGGATGTCGTGCGGATTGCCGCCCGGCGCAATGGCCGTGCAGCGCTCGAGGCCCACTGGCGCATCGTCGATCCCGCGGCGAAAACCGACCAGCTCGGCGGCGATACATTCTCGGCGCCGATCGAGGGTGCGGAATATTCTGCCGTCGCGCAGGCGCTCAGCGTGTGTCTGGCGTCGCTCGCCGACCAGTTGGTTGCGAAATTGCCGGCGGTGCCCGCGGGCTAGCCGGCGAGCTTCTCGCGCCGCTCGAGCACACGGAGCCCAAAGTCGCGCGCCATGGTCTTCCGCACGCGCATACCCGCCTCTAAACTGAAGCTGTTCACGATGGCGAGACGGAAGCCGCCGGGTGGCATCACGTGTGAATCCTGCGGACGGTCTTCGAAGAACGTGATCTGTACGCTGCTCACACCGGGAGTGGAGCGGTACGAGCAGAGCATCTTGGGCGTGGGGTGCACATAGGGTATGCCATGCGGACCGAACAACACGACACTGAAACCGTCGGCGCGTTCGGAATCGGAAAAATCCCAGGTGTGGTGCTGGTAGAGCCGGACCAGAGCGTTCAGCCATGTACGCCCATAGAGGTCGGGCCACTGGTCCGCAAAGCGCAAGTGCACCTCGATGATGCGCCCGCCGATCGTCTCGATGTTGAGCATGCCGGTGTAGTCGGGTAGGTATGCAGTGATCCAATCCCGGCAATAACTTTCCAATCCGGGGCGTCCGCGCGCCTGTATGACCCAATAGTCGAACGTGCCCTCGACGCCCGGGATCCCGAGCGTGTGCCGGCACCACGCCGTTTCACCCCGGACGACCGCCCAATCGGTGCTGATGTGCTCCCCGGTCATCAATCTCATCCAAAAATCGCCCGGTTTGCATTTCTCCCGATAGTCGCTCTCGTCCTTGAGGACGCAGCTGCCCGCGCCCATGCCCTTCAGATTGGTCACCGGCTTGCAAAAGACCGGAAACCGCGCAGGTACGGTCCCGGCAAGCCCGCATGCCAACCCCTGCGATTTGGCGACCAGCAATTTGTTGTAGATCCACCGATGCCGCGGATTGAAGTTGTATCCGTCGGTGTCGTCGGTCGGGATGTGCACGTCGGGCGGGCAGTCGACTTCCGTGAAGTACTGTCTACGCCACGGGTCGCATTCATAAATCGGCATCGGGGGAGCTTACGGTGCGAGGGACCGACGCAGCGTGCGGTGGCCGCCTCGGGCCGGTGCAGGAATACTCCGACGCGAAGCCGCAGTCGGCGTGCCCTTGCACCCTCGGCGTCCATTCCCTAGGATCCTCATCGATGCATTATATGATTTTGCCGATGCATGTTCACATCTGGAGGTTTCGTGAAGCAGGATGCAGATGCGAGCTTCGGCGAGGATACCTCTCCCGATAGCCAGGACCGAATCCGCGAATTTCTCGCTCGTCACGGCGGCCCCAGCCCGCAGCCGAACCGCAAGGAGACCACTCAACCGGGAGTGCGCGGCTGGGCCGAGGTGTATGCCGCGGATGGCTACCGCCTCCGCTGCGACTGGTCCCGGATGGGAAGCCGCGAGGAGATGAAGTTTTCCGAGATTTCGCCCGCCCCTGATGCCAAGACCCGCCCGTGATGCCAAGACCCGCCCGTGATGCCAACACCCGCCCGTGATGCCAAGACGTAACGCCGTGCGGTTGCCGGGGACGGCGCTGATGGGGGTGTTGCTGCTGATGCTGGTCGCCGGCTGCCATCGAAAGCCGCCGGAGCCGCAGGCGACCCAGAGCGACGTCGAGGCCGCGCAGGGGGAGGCGCGTCGCGAAGTCGACCAGGCGCGCATCGAAGCCGGGAAAGATGTGAAGAGCGCCGTCAAGACCATGGGTGCGGACTCGAAGAATGTCGGCGCGGCGAAGCTGACCGGCGCCTATGACATCGCGATGGCGCGCGCCGACGGCGATCATAAGGTGGCGCTCGAGAAGTGCCTGACCCTCCCACCGCCGCAGCAGCCATCGTGTAGCGCGCAGGCGGACCTCGACTATGCGACGGCCAGGACGAACGCCAAGGCCAGTCGGGTGCCACGACCCCAGTAGGGTCGCGGCGCCGATTATCCTTCCGGCGCGCATGGCAAATCGTGTCATTTCCGGTGTCGCGGCGTTGCTGTTGATTCTTGCCGCTGCCGCCGCCGGCCAAGCCCCGCCGTCGAACCGGCCGTTACCCCGCGAGGAATTCATGGCAGCGATGCAGCGAGCGCGGCTGAACCTGCCGGAACCGCCGGACTCGACCGCGCTCCGCAATTACCCCATCTATGAGTATCTGGTTGCGGCACGGCTGCGGCGCGAGCTGAGTACTGCGCCCAGTGACGAACTCGACACAGCCGTCGAGGGTTTTTTGCACGCGCATGCCGGACAGCCGGTCTCCCGCGTCCTGCATCGCGAATGGTTGGCGAGCCTGGCACAACGGCGCCGATGGGACTGGTTCCTGCCGCGTTCGGCCGATGTGACCGACCCGCAATTGATCTGCGATCGACTGTCGGGCCGCCTTGCAACCGGCGACACCGACAAGCTCGGCGCCGAGGTGCTGGCGCGCTGGAGCATTGCGCAGAGGCAGCCGGCGGAATGCGCTGGGGTCTTTGCATGGCTGCGCGCACAGGGGTTGGTAACGCCGGCTCTCGAGGAGACTCGCGCCCGGGCCGCGCTCATGGCCGACAATGCTCCCCTCGCGCGCGAATTCATCGCCGAGGTTCCGGCGCAGCGTGCCGCACCGCTGATGCAGTGGCTGCAATTGCTGGAAGCGCCGAGGCCGTCGCTCAACCTGCTCGCAATGAATCCGCAAGTGGCCGTCGAAGCGGACGCGCTCCTCTCCGGTTTCACTCATCTGTCTTATGGCGACTCGGCCGAGGCCTCGAGGCTGTTGCCGCTGTTGCTGGCGCGGCCCGACATGACTCCCGGACTGCAGGGGAAGCTGCGGCGCGCTGCGGCGCTCGGTGCCGCCTATGGGCGGCAGCCCGGCGCGGTCGCCGCCTTCAACCAGTTGCCGCCGGAGGACGTGGACGCCCAGGTCCAGGAATGGCGCGTTCGCGCCGCTCTCTGGGTTGGCGCCTACGATCAGGCCCTGCAATGGATCGGGCAGATGCCCGCCAATCTCGCAAGTCAACCGCGATGGCGGTACTGGCGCGCACGCGCGGTTGCCGCGACCAGCGGAGCCGAATCGGCGGCCCCGTTGTTCGCCGAGATCGCCGGACTGCGTGATTACTACGGCTATCTGGCAGCCGACCGGCTGCATCAGAACTACAGCCTGAACATTCATCCCACACTGATCGATGCGGCGGTGCAGGAGGCGCTCGGCTCCGAACCCGGCTTGATCCGCGCGCACGCTCTGTTCGACTGCGATATGGCCGACGATGCAGGCTCGGAATGGGCCGCGGTGATCGCGAGCGCGCCGCCGGCGCTCAAGGTGCAGGCGGCGCATCTGGCGTCGCAGTGGGGCTGGTATGCACAATCGATCGCCACCCTCGCTCAGGCTGACCAATGGGACGACGTGGCGCTTCGCTATCCCCGACCCTATGAGTCCGTCATCGCATCGGCCAGCAAATCGACCGAGATCCCGGCCGATTGGATACTCGCCGTGATTCGCCAGGAGAGCCTGTTTCGAAAGGATGCGCTGTCCCGGGCGGACGCGCGCGGGCTGATGCAGATGCAGCCGGCGACCGCCACGGCGGTCGCACGCCGCCGGCATCTGCCGGTCCCGAACCGCGACGCTCTGTTCGATCCGACCGTCGCCATCGAGCTCGGCGCGGCGCATTTGCGCGAACTGCTCGACCGCTACGGCAATCAACTGGACTTGACCCTGGCGGCTTACAACGCCGGACCGGTGTCGGTTGCCCGTTGGACGCCGCTGCAGCCTATCGATGCCGACATCTGGATCGAGAATATTCCTTACGGCGAAACCCGCAGCTACGTACAGCATGTGCTCGAGCACATCGTGGCCTTTGCGGTCGTGCGCAATGCCGAACCACCGCGGCTCTCCGGCCTGCTCCCGCCGGTGATGCCGACGGCGCCTCCTCCGCCCGCTCCCGCATCCCCGCTGACGCAATAATCGACAACAAGGATTTCACGACAACGCGGATTTCACGGTGCGAGCCGGTATCTCGTATCATGACCGCCTATGCTGATCACCCGAGCGCGGGACTTTTACGAAAGCACCTCGACGCTGCGCGAAAACCGCCTCGCCGGCTACGCGTTCGCGCTGGCAACCGTGTCGCTCGCCCTGTTGGCTCGTTTGGTGCTTGCGGGGCACGGCGGCGGCTTTCCTTTTCTCACCTTCATTCCCGCCATCCTGCTGACGAGCTTCATCTGCGGATGGCGTGCCGGTGCGGTCGCGGCGATACTGGGAACCGCAGCGCGCTGGTACTTCATCGCCCCGGTGCCGTTGAACGCCGCCGGCCTCTCGACGCCGCCGAGCGCACTCGGATTTGGTATGTACGTCTTCGCGGTCGTCATCATCCTGGCGTCGGTCGCGGTCATGCATCTCGCCTTTCGTGATTTCGCGCAAAGCGAAAAACAGCGAAAGCACTTGAACCTGGAGCTGGAGATCCGCGTTCGGGAACGCACCGAAGCGCTCGAAGCGGCCAATCAGCGCCTGCGCGACGAAGCGGCATCGCGTGCCGCCGCCGAGGCGCAAATTCGACAGATGCAAAAAATGGAGGCGGTCGGCCAATTGACCGGCGGAGTCGCGCACGATTTCAACAACATGCTCGCCATCGTGGTCGGCTCGCTCGACATCGCCAAGCGCCATCTTCACAGCGACCCGGCGAAGGCGGAGCGGTTCATCGTCAATGCCATGGAAGGCGCGCAGCGCGGCGCACAGTTGACCTCGCGGCTGCTCGCGTTTGCGCGCCGGCAGCCGCTCGATTCGCGTGCGCTCGATGCGAACGCGTTGGTGAGCGAAATGTCCGAGTTGCTCCATCACACCCTGGGGGCGGCCATCCGCCTCGATGCCGTGCTCGCGGACAATCTGTGGAAAACGTTCGTCGATGCCTCGCAATTGGAAAGCGCCGTCATCAACTTGTGCGTCAACAGCCGCGATGCGATGGTCGAGGGAGGATGCCTCACGCTGGAAACCACGAATGCGCACCTCGATGAGCGCGACGCCGCGGTACACATGGACGTGCGACCCGGCGAGTACGTGTGTCTTTCGGTAACGGACACCGGTTCGGGCATGTCGCCCGAGGTGCTGGCACGAGCGTTTGATCCGTTCTACACGACCAAGAGCACCGGCAAAGGCACCGGTTTGGGTTTGTCCCAGGTCTACGGCTTCGTCAAACAATCGGGTGGTCACGTCAAGCTCGAGTCGGAACTCGGCAAGGGCACGACGGTGCGCATTTATCTACCGCGCCATTTTGGCGCGGACGAGTCCGCCGCCGCCGCGCCGCGCGAGGTGCAGCCCGCCGCCGGCAATCAGGAGACCATTCTTGTGGTCGAGGACGAAGAGGGCGTGCGCAGCATGACTGTGGAGGCGCTGCGTACCTTGGGCTATCGGGTCGTGTCGGCCGCCGGCGGCGAACAGGCGCTCGGCATGCTCGATGGCGGCGACCCGTTGCATATGTTGTTCACCGACGTGGTGATGCCCGGCATGAGCGGCCGCACCCTGGCCGGGCGGATCCAGGCGCTTCGACCGCAGGTCAAGGTTTTGTACACCACGGGATATACCGGCGATGCCGTCGCTGAGGGCGGCGACTTCGATCGCAAGGGAGCCTTCCTGGCAAAACCCTTCACAGTCGATCAGCTGGCGGTGAAAATTCGCGCCACGCTCGATGCCACATTCGAGACGCACTCCCCACATTAACCCGGTTTAACAATTCGACCACCGGCGGTTAACCGCGGCGGCCCCAGGGTAGCGGGCATGAAATGGCAGTCGTGTGCTCGCGTGCTCGTGGGATTGGTATGCGTCACATCCCTCGGCTGCTCGGTTGGCACCCCGTATCGACGGCCCGATATCGACCTTCCGCACGCGTGGGCCGCGCCCGCGGCCACCGGCGCCTCGGCCGCGCCCATCTGGCCGGCGGCCGATTGGTGGCACCTCTTCGGCTCTGCGCGCCTCGACGAACTCATCGAGCAGGCACAGCGCAGCAACGATGACCTCGCCGGTGCCATCGCACGCGTCGAAGAAGCGGACGCGCAGGCACGGATCGCCGGAGCACCGCTGCTGCCGACGGTGGACCTGAGCGCCGCGGCGACGCGCGAACGGACCGTGCTGACCTCGCTCGCGCCCCACCCGTTCAACGTCTTCAATCCCGAGCTCACGGCGAGCTACGAGCTCGATTTCTGGGGCAAGAACCGCGCGCTGCGGGCTTCCGCGCGCGCCGCAGCGGTTGCGAGCCGCTACGACCAGCAGACCGTGGCGCTGACCGTGGTGAGCAGCGTTGCAACGACCTACTTTCAGGCGCTCGAGCTGCGCGATCGGATTCAAGTGGCGCAGCAAAATCTCGCGAATGGCCAGCAAATATTGCGCGGCTTCACGCTCGAGCAGTCCGCCGGTACGGCCACCGGCCTCGATGTGGCGCAGCAGGAAACGGCGGTCGCCTTGCTGTACGCGGCCATTCCGCCACTCGAGGAGCAATTCCGTCAAACGGTCAACGCGCTGGCCGTGCTTCTCGGCAAGACGCCCGAATCGATCGACGTGACCAGCGGCACCTTGAGCGAGTTGACGAGTCCGGTTGTGATCGCCGGCATACCCTCCGACTTGTTATCGCGCCGCCCCGACGTCGCGGCCGCCGAACAGCAGCTGATCGCCGCCAATGGCGACATCACGGTTGCCCGCGCCGCGCTGTTTCCGACGATCGATCTGACGGCGAGCGGAGGCTACGAAAGCACCATGCTTGCCTCGCTCGTCAGTCCCGCCAACCGCATCTACGCCGTCTCCGCCGGCTTGACTCAACCGATTTTTCACGGCGGTGCGCTGCGTGGGGAGCTTGCCTACAGCAAGGCACGCTATACCGAATTGCTCACGAGCTACCACAAGACGGTTTTGACCGCATTCAGCAACGTCGAGAACGCGCTCGTCGCCGCGCGGGAAACCGCCGAGCAGCAGCAGCGGCAGCAGAGCGCAGTTGCCCAGGCGCGCCGGGCCTACGAATTCGCGCAGGCACAAATGTCGGCCGGCACGGTGAACATCTTGACGGTTCTCAACACGGAAAATGCCCTCTTCAGCGCACAAGACACTCTCGTGCAGGTTCAATACTCCCATCTCCAGGCGTTGGTGGATCTGTTCACGGCGCTCGGCGGCGGTTGGCAACAGGGGTAGCGATGCAACGAATATTGAAAATCGGTAAACGACCCATGCTTGGCGCGCTCGCTCTGGCGGCGGTGCTGGTGCTCGTGGGCCGGGCTGTGCTGCACAGGTCCGCCGATGCGGCAACGCAAAAGCCTGCGCAGGCGATTGCGGTGGACTCGGCGTCGGTGACGCAGGCGGACGTGCCCATCTACTTGACGGGACTCGGCACCGTACAGGCGTTCTACACGGTCACGGTCACCGCACGGGTGGATGGCGAGTTGCAGCGGGTGGCATTCACCGAGGGTCAGACCGTGCATCAGGGCGACCTGTTGGCACAGATCGATCCCAGGCCCAATCAGGCCGCCTTCGAGCAGGCCGTCGCGACCAAGGCAAAAGACGAGGCACAACTCGCGAACGCGCAGCGCGACCTGGCGCGCTATACGCTGCTGCAGCCTCAAGATCTCGCGAGCAAGCAAACGGTCGACACGCAAAGAGCCATGGTCGACCAGCTCGGCGCGCAGCTCAAGGTCGATCAGGCCGTGATCGACAATGCACGCACGCAGCTCGCCTACACCCGCATCACCTCCCCCATCAACGGGCGCACGGGAATTCGCCTGGTGGATCCGGGCAATATCGTGCACGCCGCGGATACGACGGGCATCGTGGTGGTCACGCAGGTTCAGCCCATCTCGGTCATATTCACGCTGCCGGAGGAGGATTTGGGCGCGGTCGCCGCCGCGTTGACCGCGGGCCGGGTGAGAGTCACCACCCTGTCGCGCGACGGTCAGGCCGAGCTCGACGAGGGCACCCTGTCGCTGATCGACAACCAGATCGATCCCGCCACCGGCACGGTCAAACTCAAGGCAACCTTCAACAACACGCGCAATACGCTCTGGCCGGGACAGTACGTCAATGCGCGCGTGCAGGTGCGCACCGATCGCGGTGCCCTGACCGTCCCGGATGCGGCCGTGCAGCTCGGCCCCGATGGACCCTTTACCTATGTCGTCAAAGGCGACTCTACCGTCGAGGTTCGCGCCCTGACATTAGGTGAGCACAGCGGTGGAAAGACGATCATCACGCGCGGTCTGGCACTCGGCGAACACGTCGTCACCAGCAATCAATATAGGCTGCAAGCGGGTGTGCACGTGCGCAGCGCGGTTGCCGAAGCATCGACTCACAGGTCCGCGCCGAGCACACAGTCGGGTGGCGAATCGTGAGCATTTCCGAACCCTTCGTGCGGCGGCCTATCGCGACCTCGCTGCTGATGGGCGGCATTTTTCTCGTGGGTCTCGTGGTCTACCCGTTGCTGCCCGTGGCGCCGCTGCCGCAGGTCGACTTTCCGACGATTCTGGTCACCGCGCAGCTTCCCGGCGCCAGCCCCGAGACGATGGCCTCATCGGTGGCGCAGCCGCTCGAATACCAGTTCGCGGAAATCCCCGGGCTGTCGCAGATGACCTCGACCAACGTGCTCGGCACGACGCAGATCACGCTGCAGTTCGACCTGGATCGAAACATCGATGCGGCCGCCCAGGACGTGCAGACCGGGATCGATGCCGCCGGCGGGCAGCTGCCGAAGAATCTGCCGACCCCTCCCACGTACCGCAAGGTCAATCCCGCCGAATCGGCCATCTTGTTCCTTGCGGTGCACTCGGACGTACTGCCCGTGACGACGGTCGATGACTACGCGGAGAACATCCTCGCCCAGCAGATCTCGCAGATTCCCGGCATCGCCCAGGTATCGATCGGCGGCCAGCAAAAGCCGGCGGTACGGGTGCAGATCGATCCCATCAAGCTGGCAGCGGTCGGCCTGCAGCTGGAGGACGTGGCCAATGTCATCAGCACCGCCACCGTCGATGCGCCCAAGGGATCGATCAACGGCCCCAAACGCAGTCTGACGATCTACGACAACGATCAGCTGCTCAGGGCAAAACCCTGGAACGACGTGGTGGTCGCCTACAAGAACGGCGCGCCGGTACGCATCCGCGACATCGGCGTCGCCGTCGATGGCCCCGAGAACACGCTGTTGACGTCGTGGCAGAACGGCCGCCGCGGCATCATGCTGCTGATCTACAAGCAGCCTGGCGCCAACGTCATCGAGGCCGAACAGCGCGTCGAGGCGCTGCTGCCGCACGCGCTCGCCTCGGTGCCGCCCTCCATCAAGGTCGAGACCGTCGCCAATCGCACCACCACGATCCAGGCCGCCGTGCGCGACGTGGAATTCACCCTCGCGCTCACCATCGCGCTGGTCGTGATGGTGATTTTCCTCTTCCTGCGCAACGCCTGGGCGACGATCATTCCCGGGGTCACCGTGCCGCTCGCGCTCCTCGGCACCGCAGCGATGATGTATGTCTGCCATTACAGCCTCGACAACCTATCGCTCATGGCGCTCACCATTGCCGTCGGCTTCGTGGTCGATGATGCCATCGTGATGCTGGAGAACATCTACCGTCACATCGAGGCGGGAATGTCGCCGCTGCAGGCGACGCTCAAGGGCGCAGGCGAGATCGGCTTTACGATCATGTCCATCAGCGTCTCGCTGGTCGCCGTGTTCATCCCCCTCTTGTTGATGAGCGGCATCATCGGCCGGCTGTTTCGCGAATTCGCGGTGACGATGACCATGACCATCGCGGTCTCGGCGTTCGTCGCCTTGACGCTCTCCCCGACCATGTGTGCGCTGTTCCTGCGCGATGAGAAGCATGCGAAGCACGGCAAAGCGTATATGGCCATCGAGCGCGCCTTCGACCGGCTGCTGGCGGCATACACCCGCGCGCTCGACGTCGTGCTCGATCATCAACGTGCCACGATGGCGGTATTCCTGCTCACCGTCGCGGCGACGGTCTGGCTCTACATTGAAATTCCCAAGGGATTCTTTCCGCAGCAGGACACCGGAATCATCCTGGGCTTGTCCGATGCGCCGCAGGATATCTCCTTCGATGAGATGGTGCGCCGGCAGCATGCGCTGACCGATGTCGTGGCGCGAGACCCCGACGTCGCCAGCTACGGCACCGGGCTGGGCGGAAACCGGCCGATCAACAATGGCTTCCTCGTCATCGGGCTTAAGCCCCGCGATCAGCGCAGCGCCAGCGCCGATCAGATCATCAACCGCCTGCGGCCGCAGATTGCGAAGGTGCCGGGGGCGACGGTTTTCTTCCAGGCGGCGCAAGATCTCAACATCGGCGGCCGGCTGGCCCGTACCCAGTATCAATACACCTTGCAGGATTCCGACATCCAGGAGCTCAACGAGTGGGCGCCAAAAGTGCTGGCGCAACTGCAGAAACTGCCGATGCTGCGCGACGTCGCCTCGGACCAGCAGACGAGCAGCGGCATGCTGGCCCTCACCATCGACCGCGATCAGGCCTCCCGCTTCGGCATTCAACCCCAGGCCATCGACCAGACGCTCTACGATGCATTCGGCCAACGCCAGGCCGCGCAGTTCTTCACCCAGGCCAACAGCTACCACGTGGTTCTCGAGATCACGCCCTCGCTGCAGGGCGATCCGGCCTCGCTGCAGAAGCTGTATTTGAAATCGCCACTCACGGGGCAGATGGTGCCCCTCTCCGCGATGACGAAATACGACACCCAGCAGGTGACGTATCTGTCCATCAACCACCAAGGGCAGTTTCCGGCGGTCACGCTGTCCTTCAATCTCGCACCGGGCGCCGCGCTCGGCGATGCGGTCGATGCGATCAACGGGGTGACGGTCGGCATGCGCCTGCCGGGGACCATCACCGGGACCTTTCAGGGCACGGCCCAGGCGTTCCAGAGTTCCCTGAAGACCCAACCGTATCTAATTTTGGCGGCGCTGGTGGCGGTCTATATCATTCTCGGCATGCTCTACGAGAGCTACATACATCCGCTCACCATTCTCTCCACTCTGCCGTCGGCCGGCATGGGGGCGCTGCTGATATTGCTGCTGTTTCACATCGAGCTGTCGGTAATGGCGCTCATCGGCATCATTCTGCTCATCGGTATCGTCAAAAAGAACGGGATCATGATGGTCGACTTCGCCATTCAAGCCGAGCGGCAGCAGAATCTGTCGCCGCACGATGCGATCCGCCAGGCCTGCCTGCTGCGCTTTCGGCCGATCATGATGACCACCATGGCGGCGCTGCTCGCGGCCTTGCCGCTCGCGCTCGGCCGCGGCACCGGCTCGGAGCTGCGCCAGCCGCTCGGCTACACCATGGTCGGCGGACTCATCGTGAGCCAGGCGCTGACGCTGTTCACGACCCCGGTGGTCTATTTGTACCTCGATCAGTTCCGGCTCTGGCTGAAGCGCCGGCGCGGCAAGACACAACAGCCGACGCTGCCCCCGATGTCCGATCACCCGCCGCCGCTCAGCGAGGCGCCGTGAAAGTTCTGCTGGTCGAGGACAATGAGCGGGTCAGCCAGTTCGTCATCAAGGGACTGCAGGAGGCGGGACATACGGCCGACTACGCCGCCAATGGGCGCGAGGGCATGTTCCTCGCCGCCAGCGAACCGTACGACGTGATCATCATGGACCGCATGCTGCCCGGCGACATCGACGGACTGGCGATCATCGAGGTGCTGCGCAAGGCGGGCAAACGCACGCCGATCCTGATTTTGAGCGCGCTGTCCGAGGTCGATGACCGGATTCGCGGCCTGCGCAGCGGCGGCGACGACTATCTCACCAAACCCTTTGCGTTCGGCGAATTGCTCGCACGGTTGGACGCGCTGCACCGTCGTTCGCAGGGCGTGAACCGCGAAATCCCGCTGTCAGTCGGCAACTTGCATCTCGACCCGTTGACGCGCAAGGTATCCCGCGGTGAACGGCAGATTGCCCTGCAACCGCGTGAATTCAAGCTGCTCGAATATCTGATGCGCCACGCCGATCAAGTGGTGACGCGCACCATGCTGCTGGAAAACGTATGGGATTATCACTTCGATCCGCAAACGAATGTCGTTGACGTCCACATCAGCAAATTGCGGCAGAAGATCGATGCGGAATTCGAGCGCCCGCTGCTGCGCACGGTGCGCAACGCAGGGTACATGGTGACGGCGGCCGAATAGCATGATGCGGTCATCTGCGCTTTCCCTGGCCCTCGGCTACGTCGCCCTGGGAATCGCCTCGTTGGTGCTGTTCGCCGCGCCGCTGTGGTATGCGTGGCAGGTGACGATCCAGGATGGGCGCAGCGAGATTTTGCAGGCCGACGCCCAGCGGCTCACCGACGTCTACCGCCGCGACGGCGGCGATGCGCTCAAGAGATTCATCGACACCCGTGTGCACATGCAGATCGCCGGCGACCGCATCCTCTTGCTCACTGACCCGATGCTCCAGCCGCTCGCCGGCAATCTCTCCGCCTGGCCGCGCAATCTCCCCGTGACTCCCGGCAACTACCGCATCAAGGTCGACATGGGGGAGAAGGGCATTCAGGAGTCCCTCGTGCATGTCGCACTGCTCGGCGGTAATTATCTCCTGGTGGGCCGCGACAACAAGCTCTTTGCGCCGCTTGAGCGGCGGTTTTGGTACGGGTTGGCCGCCGCCATCGCGGTGCTGTCGATCGCGGGTCTGCTGGTCGGCCTGATCACCCGGCGCGCCCTCATGTCGCGCGTCCACAGCATCCGGCGCACCGTCTCGGCAATCATTCACGGCGACTTGAAGCATCGGCTGCCGACGCGCCTCAACGACGATGAGCTGAACATCCTCGCGCGCACCATCAACGGGATGCTCGATCAGATCGAGCTCCTGGTGCACGGGGTACGCAATGTCTCGAACTCCATCGCTCATGACTTGCGCACGCCGCTCGCCGAATTGCGCTCGCGCCTCGAGGAGCTCGCGTTGATGCGGCCCCCGCCGCAGGCGACGTTCGCGGAAATCGACGGAGCGGTCGCCGACGTCGACCGCGTCATCCGCATTTTCGACGCCCTGCTGCGGTTGGCGGAAATCGATGTGGGCATGCGCCGCTCGGGTTTCGTGTCGCTCGACGTGGTCGACCTTGCCGCCACCGCCGTGGAGTTCTACGCGCCTGCGGCGGAACTCAAGAACATCTCGCTCGCCTTTCATGCGGATCGCCCGCTCACCGTCTCGGGCGACCCGATCCTGCTTGCGCAGGCACTGAGCAACTTGATCGACAACGCGTTGAAATACGCGCCCGAGAATGGCGCGATCGAGGTCGCCGTGCGGCAGAGGCCGGACGCAGCGGTGGAGATCGCAGTCGCGGATAACGGCCCGGGCATCAGCGACGCGGAGAAGGCCAAAGTCTTCGAGCGCTTCTATCGCGGTGACGCGAGCCGCGGCACGCCCGGCGTGGGACTCGGGCTCAGTCTCGTGCAAGCCGTTGCCAAGCTTCACGGCAGCGTACTCGAGCTCTCGGACCGACGCCCCGGGCTCAGCGTCATGCTGGTGCTACCCATTGCCACGACGAGCGCGGCGCCGAGGAGCCCCGAGTCGGCCGCCGCTTCGCCGGCGGCGGCGCCGGTGAATGCGGCGACCTAGTCGCCGCAGGTGGGACAGCCGCCGCCCAAATGAGCGCCGCCGTACATCGGCACATCGTACGGATCCGTCGGATCGATGCTCACCATGCGGCGTTCCGCCATACGGTCGCAGAAGAAACTCCCCGACGTGGAGGAGAATTCCCCGAGCTTCCATCCGGCATCGATCCAGGTCAGCATGGCGGCGAGAAATGCGCGCTTCAGATCCGACCTCGGAGGCAGCTCGCGTGATTCGAGCACGGACCCATGCATGCTGCGCACCACGTACCAGCGCGGCGCCGCAGTGGGCTCGAGCGGATCATGGACGGTGCGGCGCCGGATCATGGGAAGAGAAACTACAAGATTGATGAAACAGGCGTCCACCCAGTAGTCCGCGCCGCAGCAACCTGTACGCAGGGGCAGGACCCCTTGCACGTGGTGCGGAGGCTGTCGGCAACCTCCTACGCGCTGTGACCCTTTGGACCAATTACCGGACGGGTGCGGAGCTCCTAAGCTTCGGTCGCCATCCAACCGTCAACGACATTCAACCGTCAACGAGGAGAACTCCATGGGCGATACCGATGCTCCGAACGACGATCCATCGGCGCGCGATGAGTCCGAGCGCAGGCTTCGAGGCGGCCCGCTGGAAGGGTCCGAGCAGAAGAAGGCCGTGGATCATGCTACGTATGAGCGTTCGCGTAATCCGGACACCGAGCTGCATCTCGATGGGGAAAAGGACACCCTCTACAACGATGGCCTCGACATCGACGAGGATGACACCGATGATCCGCTGCTCGGTACCCGCGGCGATTCGTTCGGGATCAAACCCTGAAAAAGGGTTGATTTCCCGGGGATTTGTAGGACAAGACGGTCTCCGGCATAGAACATAACGCGGCTTGCGCGATCGACTCCACAGTTCCTGAAGTGAGGACTGTGGCCGCTCTGGCGCGGTGCAAGAATGGCGCTCTCCTTGGGCGAGTACCGTTTGCATGGGGCCTGGGTCGACAAATTTCCGGGCGGGCTTGAGACGCACGTCGCGGCGCATTCTCTATCGGCTGGGCCGCCATCTTTCCTTCGGCATCGCGGGACGTCTTGCGGTTTCCTTCACGGCCGTTGCCGTTCTGGCCGCTGCCGCCAACCTTTTCATCGAGCGCGGCGTTGCCGTTGTTCATACGACGCGTCTGGAGCGCGGTCTGTTCTCGCCGTTGCCCTCGCCCGTTGTACCGACGGAGACCGTCCCGCACGAGGCCGTCAAGCATCGCGTCGAGCCCGCCGCGCAGATCGCTGAGCCGGCCGCCGCACACGCAATCAAGAGCGAGCGGCTCATCGGTAGCATCGACCGCTACCAACACGCGATTCAGGCACGCGAGGCGGTCGACTCGGCCGGCACCGTTGATGAGCTGCAGGCGGCTGGCGGCGAACTCGAGGGCACCGCCGAGTATCTTCAAAAGGCGGCCGCTCCGCTCGCGGCGGCAGCGCGGCCGTTCCCGCAGAAGCTCGCCGCCTACATGGCGGAGGGCGGCAGCTTCGTGCAAGTCGCAGACACGCGCCGTATCGCGCTGCGCGAATACGCGCGGCGCCTGGATTCCATGGATACGCGCGTCAGCTCCTCGCTCGATCGGGCGTGGAAGATATTCGGCCGGGTCATTGCCCGCCAATCCCTGATGCAGATGCACAGCGACCTCGAGGAGCTGCACCACCGCTTCGCCGGCATCGGTGGGGCGGAGGCTTACGATGTCGGCACCATCGAGTCCCTCTCGGCCAGTGAGCTCGCCCTGGCCGCAACGTTCAACCGCAACGAGGGCGGCTTCAAACGATCCGAGGGCGCCGAGTGGGTCCGGCGGATGCGCGAGGACTTGTCGCAAATCGAATCGCTGCGCGAGGCGATCACCGAAGCGGACGCCGAGTCGCGCGATGGCGCCAAGCGCTTCGCCGACTCGCGCGTGCAGCTCATCGGTGCAATACCGAAGATTCCGCCCAGTCCGGTCGTACGAGCGGCGGTCGAGCCGCCCATCGTCGCGCCTGCGGCGCCGAGTGCGGCGCCCATCGTGCCGGCGATCGCCTCCCCGGTCGCGGATGCCGTCATCACCACGACGGTTCCCGACGAGGACTTGCACCGCACGACCATCGCGGCCATCACCGCGGCGGTGCTCACGGTATTGCTGGCGATTTCCGTGCTCACGGTCCGCAGCATCGTGCTGCCGGTGAACCGGCTGCTGGGTGCGACCAAGAAGCTCGCCGGCGGCGATGTCCATGTCCGGGTACCCCGCGGCGGCATCAAGGAACTCGATACGTTGGCGGTCGCATTCAATCGGATGGCGGCGCAGCTCGCGGCAGCGCGCAACATGACGCAAAACTATCGGCAACATCTCGAGACCCAGGTCGAGCAGCGCACGCGCCAGCTTCAATATCTGGCCGAACACGATCCTCTCACCATGCTGCCGAACCGGCGCCATTTCTTCGCCCTTCTGAGCAGTTCGCTGCAGCGCGCGGCGCTGCGCGGCAGCAGCGTTGCCGTCTTCTTCATTGACATCGACAATTTCAAGAACCTGAACGACAGCATGGGCCATGCCTTCGGCGACCGTGTGCTGGTGAGCGTCGCGCAGCGGCTGCAGGACACCGCCGGCGCCGCCGGCTTCGCAGCGCGCCTGGGCGGCGATGAATTCACGGTGGTGTATGAGGATGCCTCGCCGATGCACGTCGCCCACGACGCCGGCCGCAAGCTCGTCGAAGCGTTCCAGGAATCCCTGACGGTGGACGGACGCGACGTGAGTGTGAGCGTGAGCGTCGGTGCGAGCTTGTATCCGGATCACGAGCTGCGTCCCGAGGAGCTCCTGAGCGCGGCTGACGCAGCGCTTTTCCGAGCCAAGGCTCTCGGGCGCAGTCAGCTCGCGATCTACACGCCAGAACTGCTCGAAACCGCGACCCGGAAATTCACCACCGAGCAGGGTCTGCGGCGCGCGCTCGAGCACGACGAGTTCGAACTCGTGTTTCAACCCGAGGTGAGCCTGCAAACCCTGGAAGTCGGGTTGGTCGAGGCGCTCGTGCGCTGGCGCTTGCCGGATGGGCGGCGCGCCACTCCGGATGAGTTCCTTGCCGTGACCGAGGAATCCGGCCTGATCATCGAACTCGGGAATTGGGTGCTGCGGAAGGCGGTCGAGACCGCATCGATGTGGCATTACGGGCTCTGGCCCGGCGTCCGGATCGCCATCAACGTGTCCGCTCGCCAGCTGCTCGATCAGCGATTCGTCGATCGTGTTCAGACCTTGCTGAGGGAGTACAAGCTGCCGCCCCGCTGCATCGAATTCGAGCTGACCGAATCCGTGCTGCAGACGGGCCCCGCGACCATCGAGACGCTGCGCCGGCTCAGATCCCTCGACATTTCCATCGCCCTGGACGATTTCGGGACCGGCTACTCATCGCTCGCGTCCCTGGAGCAGCTGCCGCTCTCGCGCATCAAGCTCGACCGCACGTTGATCGCGAATATCGACACCAACATGCGCTCAGCCGCGGTCACCGCCGCCCTCATCAAGCTCTGCGACGGCCTCGGGCTCGAGGTGACCGCGGAAGGCGTCGAGCGCCCCGCGCAGTTCGCCTGCTTGGCGGGGAATCGCGCGATGTACGTGCAGGGTTACCTCATCGCACGGCCGATGGCGGCCGAAGATGTCCTGCGCGCCAACGGCGCCATTCCGCAAATCATGCAGGACCTGTTGCTGTCCATCCCGACGGCGAGTGCACGGATCGAAAAACTGGATCCCCACCGCCGCCGCAGTTTTTCCTCGTAGCGGGCGCGCTCCATACGGTAAGATTCCGGAAGCATGCAAACGTATACCGGGTGGGCCGCGATCGCCGCAGTTGCCGCCTCCTTATTCTCAGCCGCGCCGAGCGTCGGACAAACGCCGGAACAGGAAAAAACGTGGGAGGCCGAGCGCGCACGCGCCCTCGCCGAGGCGAAGATCAAAGCCGAACGCCTGGCGCAGGAGCGCCAGGCGCGCAGTGCCGATCCGATGGGGTGGGTTCGTACGCTCGATCCGATGACCTCCGGCGGTTGGGAATTTCGAGCAGTCGACAATCGCGCCTCCTGGGCCACCTTCAGCAGCAGCCATCAGCTCAAGCGCTCGGGCCAGGTCGTCACTGTTTGGTTGAGACAGGAGTACGCCGAGCCTCAGACCGGCAACACCGGCTCCTATCTCAGCGAGGTCGAGAAGGTCCAATATGACTGCAAGAAAGAGCAGACTCGCGACCTCTTGGCGGTTTACTACGTCGCGAACAACGTTCAGGGCAGCCAGCAAACCGAAGAATCCGATCCGAAGAACACTCCCTGGAACGCGATCGTGCCGGGCACGCGCGAGGAGACGACATTTTTGTGGGCGTGCGGCCCCGCGAAGCGCTAGACGTCTCCTAGACAGTCTCTGAGCCGCCCAGAACAATCGTCCCCACGAGCAGTCGCACACGATCCGCGCACGGTCCGACGAGAATCTCCACCTCCCCGGGCTCGAAGACGGGGCGCAGATCCGGGCCGAGAAAGCGTAATTCGGTCGCCGCGAGAAACAGCGTCACAGTACCGGTTTGACCGGGTTCCAACTTGATCTTCGCGAATCCTTTGAGCTCGAGCAGCGGCCTCGTCACCGTTGCGAGCTTATCGTGCGTGAACAGGAATACCGTCTCTTCCGCCGCACGTTCGCCGTCGTTGAGGACGTCCACGCGTACCACGACGGTGTCCTTCTCCGTGATTCGCTCGCTGGTGAGCCGCAGATTGGACAACGTGAACCGTCCATAGCTCAGACCGAACCCGAACGGGAACAGCGGCTCGTTCGATACGTCGAGATACTTGCTGGTGAAGCGGTCCTTGGAATCGGCGGGACGTCCGCTGGGACGTTCGCCGAAGAACACGGGCACCTGCCCCAAGGCGCGCGGCCAGGTGACGGCGGTACGGCCGCTCGGGCAAACCTTGCCGGTGACCACATCCGCGATCGCATTGCCCGCCTCGCTTCCCAAGAACCAGGCCGCAAGCACTGCGGCGGCTCTGTCGATCAACCAAGGTACCGCGAGCGGCCGGCCCGAGAACAGGACGACGATCACCGGCTTGCCTTGCGCCGCCGCGCCTTCGAACACGGCCTCGGCAAACATGCGCTGCCGTCCCGGAAGCCCGAGGTGAGCGCGACTCGCCGCCTCGCCGCTCATCCCCGCCGCTTCGCCGAGACACAACACAATGGCATCCGCCCGCGCACACACCTCGAGCGCCTCGACCATACCCGTCAGATTCTCGCCATCGATGTCGATGCCCGGGGCGTGCAACACCTCGCCTCCGGCGAGCGCGGCGCGCAGACCCGCGAGGACGGTGACCGGTTCGTCGGCCTGCGCGACACCCCACCAGGGGCCGCGCATTTCCGCGGCCGCATCGGCGAGCGGACCGACGACCGCGAGCCGCTGCAAACCGCCGTGCAGCGGCAGAACACCTTCATCGTTCTTCAACAGCACGATGGCGCGGGCGCCGACGCTGCGCGCGAGTCGTCGGCGCGATGCGCGGGCCGCGGGCTTCTGCGCCACCGAGCCGCGGCGATATGGATCGTCGAACAGACCGAGCCGCAGCTTCAGCGTCAGCACCCGACGGACGGAGGCGTCGATCTCCTCGACGGACACCCAGCCGCGGTCGAGTGCGACCGGCAGGCCGTGTCGATAGGCGCCGGCCATCATGTCGATGTCCACTCCCGCCTTGAGCGCGAGCGTCGCTGCCTGCGCGAGATCGGCGGCGACTCCGTGGTGGATGAGCTCGGCGATCGCGTTGTAGTCGCTCACGATGACTCCGTCGAATCCCGACTGCTCTCGCAGCCAGCCCTTGAGCAGCGGCACGTTCGCGGTCATTGGAATGCCGGCGAGGTCGGTGAAGGCAGGCATGACCGCGGATACGCCGGCGGCAACCGCGGCCGCGAAGGCGGGCAGGTACACTTCGTGCAGCGTACGATCGGAAATATCAACGGCAGCGTAGTCGCGACCGGCGGTCACAGCGCCATACGCGCAAAAGTGCTTGGCGACGGCGGCCAATGCATCGGCTGCCGCGAGATCGGCTCCCTGGAAACCGCGCACCTTGACCTCGGCGATGCGTGCACTCAGCCACGGATCCTCTCCCGGTCCTTCCGCGCTGCGTCCCCAGCGCGGGTCGCGCGCCACATCGAGCATGGGAGCAAACGTCATGGCCACTCCATCGGCGGCCGCCTCCCTGGCCGCCGCCCGCGCCGTCAGCGCCCAGGTTTCGGGGTCGAACAGTCCCGCTTCGGCCAATGGGATGGGAAACAGCGTGCGGTGACCGTGCACCACATCGAAACCGATGAGCAGCGGTATGCCGAGCCGGGACTCCTTCACGGCCAGGCGTTGCATCTCGTGAACCTCCTCTGCGCCAACCAGGTTGAGCAGATTGCCGACCGTGCCGGCCTTGATCGCCTCGGTCGAATCTCCGGCAATCGTCGGGCCGGTCACCGCATGCCCCGCGGCGGACATCGTGAGCTGGCCGAGCTTCTCGGGCATCGACATCTTTCGCAGCAGGAGATCGATTCGATTCATGGATAATGGCGCAACTGTTCACCCCTAAAAGAGCCAAGCCATGGCGACAGACCGGTCGGACGACATCATCGCTTCCATCCCGAATAAGGACGAGATTGCTGAATCGGGGCTGATTTCGCAATTGACCATGATGGCTCGCGCGTTGTGGGCCTCGCCCACCCGCAACGTGCTCGTGCTACTCGCCGCCGCGCTGTTCCTCGTCATCGTCGCCACCGCCTTCGGGCAAATTCGCCTCAATAGCTGGAATCAGCCTTTCTATGATGCCTTGTCGCGCCGGGACTTTCCCCATTTCCTGATGCAGTTGGGTGTTTTCGGCATCATCGCAGGCACGCTGCTCGTGCTGAACGTGGCGCAGCGCTGGTTGGGCGAGATGCTGAAACTGAAGCTGCGCCAGGGTCTCGTGCACGATCTGGTGCAGAGCTGGATGTCGCCGGTCCGCGCCTTTCGCCTCGCCAATGCGGGCGACATCGGCGTCAATCCCGACCAGCGCATGCACGAGGATGCGCGGCATCTCACCGAACTGTCCGCTGACCTCGGGATCGGTCTGCTGCAAGACTCGATCCTGCTCATCACCTTCATCACCATCCTGTGGGGCATATCCAGTCAATTCGAGTTTCATGTCGCCGGCCGGACGCTCGCGATCCCCGGCTATATGGTGTGGGCCGCGATCATCTACGCGGGCTCCGCCTCGTTGCTCAGTTATTGGGTCGGACGCAGCCTGATCGAGCGCAATGCGGAGCGCTACGCGCGCGAGGCGGAACTGCGCTTTTCACTCGTTCGCGTGAACGAGCATATCGATGCGATCGCGCTCGCCGGCGGGGAGGCCGACGAGGCGAGGCGCATCGAGCATGAACTCTCGGGAGTTCTGCTCGCGACGCGCAGGCTCGTCGCGGGACTCACGAGTCTCACCTGGGTCACCGCCGGGTATGGCTGGTTCACCCTGGTGGCGCCAATTCTCGCGGCGGCTCCGCTCTATTTTGCCGGAAATCTGTCCTTCGGCGGCCTCATGATGGCGTCCGGCGCGTTCGTGCAGGTGCAGTCCTCGCTGCGCTGGTTCGTCGACAATTTCAGCACGCTCGCCGACTGGCGCGCGACCTTGCTGCGCGTTGCGAGCTTCCGGCGCGCCGTGCTCGGCGCCGACGTGCTGCACGATGTCGAAAGTCAGATTGCCTTCGTCGAAGGCGAGCCGGGAACACTGGTCATCGATCATCTCGAGATAACCTCGCAGGGCGGTTGCACCAAACTCGAGGAGCCGCACATCGAGGTGAAAGCGGGCGAGCGCGTCCTGATCGTCGGCGAGGCAGGCACCGGTAAGACGCTGCTGTTCCGTGCGCTCGCGGGTCTTTGGCCATGGGGCGCGGGTCGCATCGCACTTCCCATCGGCCAATCCATGGTGTGTATCCCGCGCACCGCCTACCTGCCCCCCGGCACATTGCGCGAGGTTCTCGCCTATCCATCCCCGGTTGCGAAATTCGCCCCCGAGATGTTTGCACGTGCACTCGAGCGGCTCGGCATGGAGCGCCTCGTGCCACTGCTCGACCAAACCCGGCGCTGGGAGCAGCTCTTGAGCGATGGGGAACAACAGAGCGTGGCCTTCGCGCGGGCGGTGATTCACGCCCCACCATGGCTCCTCATCGATGAAGTGCTCGATGCGCTCGATGACGACACGTTCCGCAGGGTGAGCGATGTGATCCTCAAGGATCTTGCCGGCAGCGCCGTCATCCACATCGGGCGCAGCGCCTTGCATCGTGATCTGTTCGGACGCGTGCTGCATCTCGTCAAGGACCCGCAGGCGCGCCGGCTGCCGCCGGTGGCCAAGCTTCAACCCTCGGCCATCGCGCCGTCGGCATCCTGAGATCAGGGTTGGGCCGACGCCAGGGCCTTCAGCTGCCTGAAGCTGTCGGCGGGCGACTTGCCGCTCGTGTCGCACGTGAGGTCCGCTTTCGCATAGAAAGGCGCGCGCTCGGCGAGAATGAGGCGCAGATCCTCCATGGCTTGCCGGTTGCCTGCCATGGGACGGGCATCGCCCTGCGCAACCACCCGGCTCATATGCTCCTCCGGCGCCGCCTTCAGCCAGATCGTCAGGCAATTCTGCAGCAACAGGTTGAAGGTCGTCGGCTCCGAGACCAGGCCGCCCGGAGTGGCGATCACGACGCGGGGATTACGCGCAATCACTTCCTCGAGCGCGTGACGCTCGTAACGGCGGTACGCGTTGGCGCCGTAAAGCGCGTGAATCTCCTGCGGGCTGCAGCCCGCCAAGCGCTCGACCTCGCGGTTGACCTCGACGAACGGATAACGCAGTTCCTCGGCGAGCATGCGGCCGAGAGTCGACTTGCCGGCGCCGCGCAGGCCGATGAGCGCGATCCGATCGGCGCGCCGCGCACTGCTTCCCGTCAAGCCGAAATGATCCGTCAAGGCGCGGCGCGCGTCCGCCAGCTCCTTCGTGCTGCGGCCGCGGAGCAAATCGCGGATCAAAAGCCAGTCGGCCGACTCATCGGTCTCATCGCCGACGAGCTCCGCCACGCTGCAATTGAGTGCGCGTGCCACCTGCCGCAAAATCTGCACCGACGGGTTGCCCGTTCCGCTCTCCAGGTTCGCCAGATGACGCTCCGAGACCCCGGCCTCCTTGGCGAGTTGCCGCCGGGTAAGGCCACTCCTCGCTCGAAGGCGGCGCGCGCGGGTGCCGAGTTGGGTCAGAAAGGGGTCGCCCGGCTTGAGGGGGAGCCGCCTTGGACCGCTCGATGGTGCCGATTGTGTTTTCATCCCCAGCTCTCTCACCGCTACCCCTTGGAGTGCGTCCAAAACACCGATAGTGCAATATCGTGCATGTTGCGAGCGTATCATAATGCATACCAGCCCGCGGGGCCATGTCGCCCGCGCGACCGCTGCGCTCCGCCGCGGCGAGAGTTCACTGCGCCATCGCTGCGCGGGATTTGGTGTCGGGAAGCATCATCCATCGCTCGAAATTTTTTTCCAGCACACATTGCGCGGCGCCGCCTGGCGCGAATGTGCTCGAATCTCGCGCATGCCGCGCCTCAAACGCGCGCGCTAATACACGCTGCGCGCCGCTGCGGAAATGATTTCCAGAAACAACTTGAAGCTGTGACCGATCTAACATAAAACAGTCTCATAGAGTTGAAAGCGGTCACGTTTCACTCGGGCAACTTGTCTTTAACTTAAGCTGAGCATTTGCCGGCTAGTGCCCAGTCCAATTCCGCAGCGGAGGTTCGACGATGGGAGCATCACAGCTTAGCGTAGAGTCCAATCCCTCGGACTTCATCGATTCACTGAACAAGTTCAGCAAGGAGCATCGCGCGCAGCGATGGGAAGGCAGCCTCAGCGATTTTTTGACGCACATTTTGCCGACCCGCCCCGCCGCCTTCGTGCGCACGAGCCACGAATACATTTGGGACATGCTGCTCTGGCATGGTCGCAGCAGCGAAGGAGATGACACTCACAAGGCGCGCGAACTGTTCAAGCGCGAGTTGTATGGGGTGGATGAACCACTCGGCCGGGTCGTGGACTATTTCAAGGCCGCGGCGGCGGGCTCGGACGTCGGGCGGCGGCTGCTGCTGCTGCTTGGGCCGCCCTCGGGCGGCAAGTCCACGCTGGCGATCCTGCTCAAACGTGGGCTCGAAGAATACAGCCGCACCGACGAGGGCGCGTTGTATGCGATCAAAGGCTCACCTCTGCGCGAGTCGCCTTTGAACCTCATTCCGGCGAGCCTGCGGCCGGAGTTTCGCGAGACCTACGGAGTCGATATTTCGGGTGAGCTTTCCCCGTGGGCGCGGGATTATTTGGATCGCGAGTGCGACGGTGACTACCTGCGGGTGCCGGTCGAGCGCATTTTCCTATCGGAGGCGGCCCGCTGCGGAATCGGCACCTACGCGCCGCATGATCCGTCGACCGCCGATATCGCCGATCTGGTCGGCTCGGTGGACTTGTCCAAGGTGGCCCGGGTCGGCGACGAAGGCGATCCGCGCGCCTGGTCCTGGTCCGGCGCGGTATACGCCGCGAGCCGCGGCGTGCTCGAGATGATCGAGATTCTGAAGGTCAAGCGCGAGTTTCTCTATCTGCTGCTGACCATGACGCAGGAGAAGAACGTCAAAGTGGCGCGCTTTCCGCTCATCTATCTGGATGAGACGATTCTGGCGCACACCAACCTCGCGGAATTCAACCGCTTCCTTCAAGAGAAGGAGAATGAGGCGCTGCTCGATCGCATGGTGATCATCAAGGTGCCCTATGCGCTGTCCTACAAGGACGAGGCGCGCATCTACAAGAAGTTGGTCTATGGCGCTCCGGCATTCCGCAATACGCACCTGGATCCCCATGTACTGCACCTTGCCGCCGTGTTTGCGATCCTCACCCGGCATCAGAAGCCGGAGCGCGAGGGGCTCGATCTGCCGAAGAAGGTGCGCATATTCGCCGGAGAAGCCGTCGAAGGGTTCTCCGAGACGGAGGCCGTGCGGCTGCGAGCGGAGGCCCCCGATGAGGGACTGTCGGGAGTGAGCCCGCGCTTCGTGATCAACGCGCTTTCCACCGCCATCACCCGCGGCAATGCGCGCAGCCTCACCAGCATGGAATTGTTGCTCGCCCTGAAGGATGCCATCGAGAGCGACGCGCGCATCGACGCGAAGCAGAAGAAGCTCTGGTTCGATCACCTCGTCACGGCGCGCAAGGAATTCTACAATCGCTGGGTCAAAGAGGACGTGCACCGGGCGCTCTTCGCCTCGTTCCAGGACGAGGCGCAGCAACTTCTCGAGAAATATCTCGATGAGGTTGAGGCTGCGCTCGACCAGCGCAAGGTCACCGATCCGATGACGGGCGAGAACCGTGCGCCGGACGAACGATTCTTGCGCTCCGTGGAGGAAAAGATCAAGGTCTCCGAATCGGGAAAGCAATCGTTTCGGCAGGAAGTCATCCGCAAGGCCATGGTCGCGTTCAAGGCGGGGGAGAAATTCCGCCTCGCAAGCCACGCGCGGGTGCGCGAAGCGATCGAGCAGTATCTCTTCGAGGAGCGGCGCGACGTGCTGCGTTTGGTCACGTCCACCGCGAGGCCCGACGATGAAGCCCGGCAAAAGATATCCGTCGTGCAGGAGCGGCTCGTCAAGGAATACGGCTACGACGAACACAGCGCCCAGGAAGCACTGAACTACGTCACCACGCTCTTGTCACAGGAGTAGGTGAGGAGAGCATGACACGCACATTGGAACCGGGGCGCCGATGAGCTCGGACTCGACAGGGGACGAGTCAAATACGCTTAATGGTTGGTATGAGCTGTTCTCGCGAGGCTCGCGCGACTGGCTCCGGCACAGTGAAAAGATACGCGAGGCGGTGCGTGAGCACCTGCCGCAGATCGTGTCGGGCTCCGACATCATCAATGACGGCTCGCGCACGGTCAGGGTGCCGGTGCGCATGCTCGAGCATTATCGCTTTCGGCTGTTGTCGACCGGCGAATCGCAGGGAGTCGGCCAGGGCAAGGCGAAACCCGGGGATGTGCTCGGCCAGGCGCAACCCGCCGGCGGGCCCGGGCAGAAAGGCGCTGGGGGCAGGGAGCGAGGCGGCACCGAGCTGATGCTCGAGTTCAAAGTGGACGATGTGATCGATTGGCTGTGGGAGGACCTGCAGCTGCCCAATCTTCAGCCGCGCGGCGGCGCGAGCGAAGAATCCGAGTGGAAGCGCGAGGGCTGGGATCGCCGCGGTGCGCGCTCGCGCCTCGACCGCCGCCGCTCTCTCAAGGAATCCGTGAAGCGGCGCGCGCTCGAGCCCGATTCGCCGGCTTTCACCGACGAAGATCTGCGTTTTCGGCAGCTCACCCGCCGCCGGCAGCCGGCGCTGCGCGCGGCCGTGTTTTTTCTTCTCGACGTCTCCGGCAGCATGTCCGAGCGCGATCGACAACTGGCGAAGACCTTTTTCTTCTGGGTGGCCGCCGGGCTGCGGCGCGAATACAAGGCGCTGGATATCGTGTTCGTCGCACACACCACCGACGCCTGGGAATTCAGCGAGGCGGATTTCTTCAAGACCACCGGCAGCGGTGGCACCGTTGCCTCGGCCGGCCTCGCGAAAGTGCGCGAGATCATGCAGGCGCGCTTCGATCCGGCGACGTGCAATGTCTACCTCTTCTACGCATCCGATGGCGACAACGCCGCGGACGACCGCGGGCCGGCCGCGCAGGAGCTCGAGGGCATCGCCAAGGTGGCGCGCTATGCGGGTTATGTGGAGATCTCAGCGGGAGCGCGCAGCACCCAGAGCGAAACGGTTCGCCTGTTTCAGGACGTCGCGGACGCAGGCCTGCCCTGCAGCCGCTATTCGATCACCGGACCGGACGATGTTTCGGGTGCCGTGCGCCACTTCTTCACCACCGAGGCGCAGGCGGCCGCGCAATCCGATCCGACGGGAGCCGCTCCATGAAGGGCGATTGGCGCGCTCACGTCCCACAGCTCGAGGACCTGGCCCGCAAACTCGGACTCGACTGGTCGCCGGTCATCTTCGAGGCCGTTCCCGACAGCTTCATGACCGAAATAGCCGTGTACGGACTGCCGGTACGCATGCCGCACTGGTCGTTCGGGGCACGCTACATCTACCAGCTCTTGCAACGGCACATGGGCTATTCCCGCTTGTTCGAGGTCGTGTTCCCCGGCAATCCGGGTCGTGCGTACCTCGCCGCGAGCAACGGGCTCGCGGACAATGTGCTCGTGACCGCCCACGTGCTCGGGCATGCGGACTTTTCCAAGAACAACATGTTGTTCCGCCGCTGCCAGGAACAGGGCAACGCGCAGATCATCGAGCACGCGGCGAGCCACGCGCGTCAGATCGAGCGTGACATCGAAGCCCACGGGTTCAAGGCGGTGGAGCAGGTGCTCGATGCGGCGCTGTCCCTCGAGCAATACATCGACCTCGATCAGCCGCTGCGCCGCGAGCTCTACCCGGAGTACGCGCCGGCCGATGCGCATCCGCCGGACGATGCGTTTCGTTCCCGCTTCGCGACGCTCGATGCCGGAACCGGCACGGCTCCGCAAGCGCGTAAACTCCGCGCGCCGGTGCCGCCGCATCCGGAGCGGGATCTGCTCTGGTTCATAGCCTCGTATGCGCCGGAGATGGAGAGCTGGGAGCGGGACATCTTTCTCGCCGTGCGCGAGGAATCGTTCTACTTCTATCCGGTATTCGCCACGCAGATCATGAACGAGGGTTGGGCCTCCTACTGGCACGCGCGGCTGCTGCGCGAAGCGGATTTCATTCCGCAGGCGACCTACCTCGATGCGATCAAGTGCCACTCGGACGTCGTACGCCCGGTCGCCACGGGAGAACAGGTGGCGCTGACGATCAACCCGTACCATCTCGGATTCACCTTGTGGGAGGAGATCGTCAAGAATTCCGGCATCGACGCGGCGCGCCAGGTCATGAAGGAGGATGACGACTTCAGTTTTGTGCGCAATCATCTCACGCGCGAGATCGCCGCCGAGATGGGGTTGTTCCGATATCAACGCCAGCAGAACGGGCCGATCAAAGTCGTCGAGGCGGACGTCGGCGATCTGCACGAAAGCTTGCTGCTCGAGAAATACAACTTCGGCGCCCCGCGCGTCCTGGTCTCCGAAGTACGTCACGACGGCACGCTCGTGCTCGAGCACGACAGCCGGCTCGACGGCCGGGGGCTCGACGCGGACCGGGCACGCAGGGTCCTCGAGTATGTGAAGCACGTCTGGCGGCGCCCCGTGCTGCTCAAGACGGTCGATGCCGCGGCGGCGACCGTGGAGTTTTCCGCGGACTCTGCCGCCGCCTGATCCGTCGCTCGCCTCGTCGGCTCACGGCTACTCGAGGCAAACGACCAGCCTTGCCGAGTGGGTGCGCCAATTGATGGGGATCACATAGGAACGTGAGTGCGGCGCCACGACCAGCTCCGGCTCGTTGGCGATGACCGTCGGAACCGATATGAGGAAGTTCTTGCCGAAATCGCGGCGCGCGTTGCCGGAAATCGTGTTGGCCACTTCGCCGACGAGATCCCTGATGGTCTCCTCGCTCGAGTCGGTCTCCTGCATCCGCATCAGCAGCACCATCAGCATGGCGCGGCGCGCAGTGAAGTAGACAATTCCCTTGCGCGCACCGGAAATGCCGATGACGCCGGTGTACTCGTAGCAGCCGGGCTTGCCGTCGGTCACCAGATACGGTGAGCCGACGCTCGCGGCCTGCTGCGCGGAAACCTCGAAGTAGTTCGTCGTGCCTTCGATGAAAGTGCGAATTTCGGCTTCTTTCAACATCAGGTTTCCGACAGCAACTCTTCCAGCGCGTCATTGAGTTGGCGATCGGTGAACGGCTTGCACAGGAAGCCGTTGGCCCCCTTCTCGATGGCTTCGACTGCGGTGGCCTTGTCCGCCAGCGCCGACACCACCAGGATCAAGACCCGCGGGTTGAGCGCCACCAGCTGCTCGACACAGGAGATGCCATCCATTTCCGGCATTGTCAGATCCATGGTCACGACATCCGGCCGGGTACGCCGGAACAGATCCACCGCCTCGCGGCCATTGGCGGCGGCTCCCACCACCTCGAGGCGCGCGATCTGCTGCGAGCGCTCGATGCGTCGTCGAATGATATTCGAATCATCGACGATCATGAGCTTGAGCGGGGTTTGCAGGCGGGTATTCGTATCCATCTAAGCGGCCACGGTGTCGTCCACGGGCTTGCGGGGGGCCGGCAAGGTCATCGTCAAGCGCGTGAATTTTCCCACCGACGTGGCAACGCCGACGCGCCCGCCGATTTGCTGCATGAGATCCGCCATGAGATTCATACCGACGCCGCGACCCGCGTCCTTGGTGGCATGCTCGACCGTCGAGAACCCGGGTCGAAACAGCAGCGAGAACGTCTGCTTCGCGTCGAGGCGCGGTGCCTGCTCCGCGGTGATGAAGCCTTTTTGGAGCGCCACTTCCTTGATGCGTTCGGGCAGCAGGCCGCGCCCATCGTCCTCGACGCTGAGTTTGTAGCCTCCCTCGCCCAACTCCTTGAATACCAGCCGCACCGCCCCGGCCGACGGCTTTCCCGCCGACTCACGTGCCGCCGGAGCTTCGATGCCATGGACGATGGCATTGCGTACGGCTTGGATGGCGATGTCCTTGACGATCCGCCGATATTCCTCCGGTACCGCGTCCAAGCCCGAGCAATGCAAGGCGGCCTGTTTGCCGCTCTCCGCGGCCACCCGTGCCGTGAGTTGCTCCAGCCCGGTCTGCAACCCCCCATCGGCTGCGCCGAGGACCGGCGTACCCTGCTCCGCCGCGCCCCCGGCGGCGGGCGCCGGCGCAAACGCGATCTCCGTCTGCGGCACTTGAAACTTCGACAGCCGCGACACCAATTCGCTGACCGACTGCAGGTGCGTCAGCAAGTCGTCGAGCTTGATGACGAGCGGCAAGAAGTCGTTGCCCGACAATCCGGGCCTGTCGCGCAGCAGCTTCAGGTCGTCCTCAAAGGAGTGGGCCCGGCTCTCGATCGAGGACAGCCCGAGCGCGGCCGCTTCTCCCTTGACCGAGTGCGCCTGCCGGAACAGCGTATCGAGTTTCTTGCGGAACGCGCCCTCCTCCCGCGCCGGCTCGCGCAGCACCGCGTTGATCATTTTCATGGCCGCATTCGAATCGTTCAAGAACGAGGCAAGCTGGTCCGGATCGATGTGCAGAATGCCGAGCAGCGTATCGACCTGCGCCTGCGCCTGGCTCTGAGAATTCTGCAGCTCGCGGGCGAGCTCCACCCGGGAACTCACGTCCGAGACGGACACCAGGATGTGCGTGATCCTGCCATCGACCCGTACCCGGTGGAATTCGAATTGGAGAAAGCGCGTTTCGAATTTGCCGCCGCCGGCATCCAGATGCACCTCGACCTCACCGAGAGGATTGATCGACTTGACCAGCTTCTCGTTGGTCCGCTCCAACCAAAGAACCGTGACGAATTTCAATGCGGTATCGAGGGTCTTCTCCGACACGATGTTCTTCAGCAGGCTCTCGAAGGAGAGTCCCGCGATGTCGCGGCGTTGAAACAGGGTTTCCAGTGCGGTCGAGAAGGTCGTGCCGATGACGAGATTGCGGTCGAGCAGGAACAAACCGTCCTTGACGGTGCGGAGTATGTCCGTCGTTTGCTGGCGGGCCTCGCGCAGGCTCGCATCCTGACGCTGCCTGGCGCCGATCATCAACAGCACCAGCAGCACCAATACTGCGGCGATCAGCAGCCCCATGAACAGCACCAGCTGCAGCTCCTTCGCGGCCTGCACGTTGCTCGACTGCAGCCGGGCGCTGATTTGCAACAGCAGCGCGTCGAGTTCGGGGAGCACGTGATGGCTCGTGCGCGCCGCGGCGGCGATGTCACGCTCCAATTGGCGCCCGTTGTCATTGAGCGCGGTGCCAGTGGACTCGTTATCCTTGTAGGGCACGCCGTTGAAGTTCACCAGCGGCTCGAGCACCGCGCGTTCGCGCGCCCAAAGCTCGTGCAATTGCGCCGCGCTCCTGCCGGCGATCGACTCGGCGGTGGCGCCGGTGTCCCCGGCCAGAGCGAGCCAGCTCGCGGGACGCGGCGCGGTCATGGCGGGCAGGGCCGCATCGATCTTCCCAACCGCATCGCGAAGCTGATCGGCGGCCTCCTGCAGATAACCCCGATTGTTCAACCGGTCGCGCATGACCTCCAACGAGGACTGCAGCAACGTCGGATAGCGCTGTTGGTCGGCGACCAACTTCAGGGCCGCCGTGCTCTCCACGAGCTCGCTTGCGAGTTCGATTCCCGGAATGAGCACCGTCGTCAGGAAGGTCATGCCGAGAACGGCGACCAGCGCGCCGAGGCCGACGGGCGAGAAGGCAGGAATGGAGGATTTCAACGAGCGCCAATTCATGACTCAAAGCTCCTTGGAAAGTTGCTGCCATCAGCCCGACAGGTGAAATATGACGCGCAACTTCGTCGTGACCGAAACCGCTTTTCCACTCTGCAGCACGGGCTTGTAGCGCAAGCGGGAAACTGCACTGGTGGCCGCCGCATCGAAGATGCCCGGCGGACTCGTATGAACCACCTTGATGTCGGTGACGGTGCCTTTCGCGGTGACCGTATAGGCCACCTGGACCTCACCCTCGATTTGATTCCCGAGCGCCTTCGCCGGATAGTCCACACTGAGCTTCTTGGTGCGCGTGAGGGTCGCTTCGGGCACTTCCTGCGGCACATCGGCGGCCGACAGCGCAGCGGCTCGGATTCGCTCGGTCAACGCATTCGACTCTTTGGAGTCGCCGAGGACGCCGGCCATCTGCAGCAGCGTGTCGGCTTTCACATAGTCACCGCCATCGATCGCCGTTCGGGCCCGGTCGAGAATTTGCGCCTGCACCGCGCTCGATATCTGCGGCAAGCCGGCATTGTGCGGATCCGCCGCGCGCAGCTTGTTCACGTAGTACAGCGCGCTATCGTCATCGGGTTCGAGCAAATTGCCCTGTGCGAGCCGCGCTCGCGCCAGATCGAGCAGCTGCGGTTCCTGTTTTTCATGCGTCGGCTGTACGCGCGCAGCGGCCAGTTGGCGCTGCAGAGTCGCAACCGCCTGGGGTGGCGCGCTCAGGCTGCGCAGCGCCGCCAGAAACCGGTCCGCATCGAGGATACGGTGCTGGTCGATGGCGCCCTGCGCGGCCTGCGTGAGTCGATTGAGCAATTCCCGGTATTGCGGCTGAACCGCGGCGGCGCTCGCGCCCGCTTGCCGCGCCTGCTCGAGATAGTAGACGGCGTTGTCGTTGTGCGGATCGAGCAGATGATCCTGCTCCAAACGGCTGTCGAGCAGCGCCAACAGGCGTGCGACGTCGCCCTCCGCGCGGTGTCGGCGCAGCTCGTCGCGCAGTTGATTCGTCTTGGCACTCCCGAGCGTCTTCGACCGCGCCGCTTCGTCGATCAGCTGCGCAGCCCGGTCGAAGTTTTGCGCGTTGATGGCAGCCTGGATCTCCGCGGGCCCGAGCTCGGCCCGCAAAGCCGCGATTCGTCCATCGAGCGGCACCAGGCGGCCGTCGTCCGGCGCAATGCTGCGGGCGGTCTCGAGGGCCTGCAGCGCCACATCGAACTTTCTCTCGTCCAACGCGGACTGCACCCGTGCAATGAGAATTTCGAGCAGCCGCTGCATCCCCTGGTGTGCCTCACCGTTCGCAGGATCCAGCATCAGGGCATCGCGATAGAGCGTCAGGGCACTGCCCTCCGCCGGCTCGATGAAGTGCCGGTCGAGCATCGCCTGCTGCGCCTTCTCGATGAGAAGGTCGACCTTTTCCTCGCTGGCGGAGCTGCCGCCGGCAGCGGGGCTCGCGCTGGATGAGGGCGCGGATACCGCAGGAGCCTGCGACGTGGAACCATTCGGTGCCGGCGTTGGCCTGACCGCGGACCCGGCCGGCGGGGTGGCGGTGCGAAAGTGGATGAACGCCGCGGCAGCCGCGATCAGCACAGCGGCCAGGCTCGCTGCGGTGACCCAGGGTATTTTCGAGGCCGTCGGCGCGCGCGGCGGAGGAGCAGAGCCGTCAGCGTCGTCAGAGCCGTCAGCGTCGTCAGAGCCGAGCAGCACGATGCGGGTATTGAGTTCCTCTTGAGCCCTCGTGAGCGCTTCGGTCAAGGCGGCCGGATCGACCGGCAAGGTCACGAGTGAGGCTATATGCCGGTGTTGCACCGCCACGGTCCACGTCGCCGTGCTGTCAGCGGTATCGAGCGCAATGATGAGGCAGCGCGCGCACAGCGACTGCAGCCGTGACAATTCCGCTGCGGGTTCGGCATGGTCGCGGGCATCCCACAGAACGATTGCCGGATCCGGGCCCGTGGTACCGAGCAACTCGTCGATCGAATCGAGCTGCCTCGGGGCGAAGTCAGCGCGGAGATGCGGGCCGATCTGCTGCCACAGCTCATCGTCCGCCGTGACCAGCAAAACCGGGAGCTTTTTTTTGTACGCTGACGCAGTCGACTCGCGACCGATCGCCGGCGCGGCAGGCTCCTGCTTTCTTGCTGTCTTCGTCAAGCACGCACTCCGGCAATCGGATCATTCTGTTGGGGCCCATTCCATCTTATGGAAACAAGGATTCCGCGTGCTGGTGTGGATCACATTTTGTGTGATGCGGATCGTCCGAGCCTGCGGCGTCCGCGCCGGGAACCTGCAAATTGGGAACCAGGTCGCAGTCGAGGCTCGAGGTACTCCGGGAGCCTCGAAATGGGCATATTCAGGGTGCCGCAGCTCGCTTCGGCCTCGCTGCGCCGACACCATCGAACGCCTCGAGAAATTGCGCGGCGGATGGGAAGCGGTCCTGGGGATTTTTTTCCAGCAGGCGATTGATCAGCGGTTGATAGCGCATCAACGATACGGGCAGCGGCGGCACCGGGGAGGAGCGATGGCCCTCGAAGATTTCCGCCAGCGTCTTGCCGCGGAATGGCAGCACGCCCGAGAGCATCTCGTAGAAAATCACGCCCAAACTGTAGAGATCGGCGCGTTGATCGGTCTTGTTGCCCTGAATTTGCTCTGGGCAGACATAGTAGGGGGTTCCGGTCATCAGATCCGAACGCGATAGATCATGCGCCACGAGCTGCGCGCGGGCGGATCCGAAATCGATCAAGACCACGCGATTGTCGCCGGTCAACATGAGATTCGACGGCTTCAAGTCACGATGCACGATCCCGGCGGCATGCACCACTTGCAGCGCTTCGCCGATTTGCCGGACATAGTTGAGCGCATCAACTTCACTCACGGGATTCTTCAAGCGCTCGCGCATGCTGCCGCAGGGGAAATACTCGAGCGCGAGATACAAATACTCGGGTGTGATGCCGAAATCGATGACGTCGGCTATCGATCGATGGTTCAAGCTGGAAAGAATTTCGCATTCCCGGGCGAAACGCTGGCGATCCTCTTCGGACACGCTCGCATGACCGTCGATCGCCTGAACCTTGAGCGCCACCGGTTGCGCCAAATCGTCGTTGCGTGCGAGATACACCGTGGCCGCCGACGAGTGGGCGATCCTCTTCAGAATCTGATAGCCGGCCACGTCGGGCAATCCTTGATCGGCCGGCCTGGGCTTCGCGGGGGCGCCGCGCGGTGGATTGAGAAATGGCTCCAGCGTCGTCGCGAGTTCGGCGAGGTCGACCGAATGGATCGGCCAGTAGTCGACCGCCCCCGCTTTGATTGCACGGGCCGCCGAACGCTCGTCACCCTGGCGCGCGAAGATGAAAATCGGCAGTCGTGGAGCTCGGGCGTGCAAGCGTGCAACTTGCGCTAGCGGGTCGCCCGCCCCCCGTTGCATGAATTCGACGATGAACAGTACCGCGGCATAGCCGCCGAGTTGGTCGATGGACAGACCGTCGAGTCCCGACCCGGTAACCGTGTCGGCATCGACCTTGACGGGTGCGCGGCGCACAAGGTCGGCCAGCTTCAAGCGCAGATCGAGATCGTCATGAACGACCAGGCAGCGGCGGCCGGCGCGTTCGAGGTGCGCGGTGGGGCTCTGGTCTCGGACCGCTTTGTTTGCCAACGGCGTCATCGGGATCTCACCATAAAAGTACGCGGCTTCCTCATCGAAGCGGCGCCGGGACAGCGGACAGGTGGCGCCCGCGCCGGGCGTGCCAGGCCTCTTCCGCATGGTCGGCGCAACGTCTTGTAGCGTCAGGGAATTTCAGGTCGCGTGGGCGTGTGTGAATCACATTTTGGACCTTGCGATGCAGCAGCGTGCGTCGGGGCCCCACCCGCAACCCGCGTTTTTGTGAGCCAATTCGCATGCTTCCCCTCCGCTTCGGGCGCCGGACGGGCAGCAACGGCAGCACGGGATGGGGGCCAGGGTGAGGGGCGAATTGCGGCGGGACATGAAACAATTGGCGGGCGATCGAACCCAGAGAAAAATCAACACTTCAATCGACAAGGGGAAAAGCATATGTTCAACCAGTCGTTATCGCCGGTCGGCGGAAGTCTGGTCCTATCGGTTATCGTCGCGGCGATGCCGATCGCTACCGTGCTGGTTGCACTCGGTGTGTTGCGCCGGCCGGCCTGGCAGGCCTCGTTGGCCGGCCTATTGGCTGGATTGGCCATCGCCGTCCTGGTGTGGAAATTCCCCGTGGGGCTGGCGCTCGACAGCGTGGCAGCCGGAGCCGTGTTCGCACTCTGGCCGGTGATGTGGATCGTGGTCAATGCGCTCCTGCTGTACAACATTGCCGTCATTTCCGGGCGTTTCGATGCATTTCGCGATTGGATCCTCAAGCATCTGCCCAATGACCGGCGCATCGTGCTGGTGGTGATCGGCTTTTGTTTCGGTTGCCTGCTTGAAGGCATTTCGGGATTCGGCACGCCGGTCGCGATCACGAGCGCGCTGCTGATCTTGATCGGTGTGCCGCCGCTCGAGGCCTTGACCGTGACGCTGATCTTCAACACCGCACCGGTCGCCTTCGGCGCCCTGGGGACGCCGATCACCGTGCTCGCGCAGGTCACCGACCTGCCCGCGGTGAAGCTTGGAGCGATGGTTGGGCGCCAACTGCCCTTCTTCGCGTTGATTTTGCCGTTTTACGTGATCGGAATTTATGGCGGTCTGCGATCGGTACGCGCCTTGTGGCCGGTTCTGGCAGTTGCCGGGGGAAGCTTTGCGCTGGCGCAGTTTCTCTCCTCGAATTATCTCGACTATTCGCTCACGGACGTGTTGGCCGCGCTGACCTCCCTCCTCGTTACCCTGGCGTTCCTCAGGCTCTGGTCGCCGAAAGCCGATGCGGAGTATGCGATTGCGCGGCCCGACGCGAGCGTGCCAAGCCGCGGCGTCCCCGCCTCGGCGGGAAACGTCCCCGCCTGGCAGGGTTGGATTCCCTGGGTGATCGTCTCGGTGGTGGTCATTCTTTGGACGCATCTGAAAATCGCCGCAATCGCTCAACAGACCATTCATTGGCCGGGTCTGCACAACGCGGTGTACATCACCCTCTATCACAAGCCATATGCCGCCAATTGGGTGTTCCAGCCGCTCGGCACCGGAACGGCCATTTTGATTGCGGCCATCATCACGGCGGCGCTGCTCGGTGTCGGGCCCGGTCGATTCATTGAAGCGATCCTCGCGACCTGGCGGCAAAGCCGTTTGGCCATCCTCACGGTCGCGCTGATCGTAGGTCTCGCCTATCTCATGAATTACTCCGGAATGAATTACACACTGGGGTTGGGCGTCGCATCGGCGGGCATTTTCTTTCCCATGCTGTCCGCGTTCTTGGGCTGGGTCGCCGTGTTTCTGTCGGGCAGCGACACCTCCGGGAACGCCCTGTTCGGCAATCTGCAAGTCGTTGCCGCGAATCAGCTCGGTCTGAATCCGGTGCTCATCGCGGCGACCAATTCCTCGGGCGGGGTCATGGGCAAAATGATTTCGCCGCAAAATATCGCCACGGGCGTCTCGGTCACCGACTTGAAGGGGCAGGAGGGCCATGTTCTCGCCCGCACGTTCAAGCACAGCATCGCCTTGACGATTCTCCTCGGGGTTCTCGTGGTGCTCCAGCAGTACGTATTGCATTGGATGATCCCTTGACCGCAGGCAGATCGCAGTCGAACGGCACCGTACTGCCGCCGCCTGAGGTCTGCCGCCTCCTGCACCGTCGCCTGGGCCGTGAGACGCAGGGGACGGTGCTGTTCGATCCCGCCTCCCGCGCCCGCTATGCAACCGATGCCTCGATCTATCAGATCCTTCCGGTGGGCGCGTTCATTCCGGCCGGCGAGCAGGACATTTCGATTGCCCTCGACATCGCCCGCGAACTGAACGTCCCGGTGACCGCGCGCGGCGGCGGCACCAGTCAATGCGGACAGGCCATCGGGGCAGCCTTGATCATCGACAACAGCAAGTACCTCCGGCGGGTGCTCGACATCGACGTTGAGAGCCGCACCGCGGTCGTGGAGCCCGGGGCCGTGCTCGATGAGCTGAATGCGCAGCTCAAGCCGCACGGACTCTGGTTTCCCGTCGACGTTTCGACCGGTGCGCAGGCCACCCTCGGCGGGATGGCGGGCAATAACTCCTGCGGATCGCGCTCGATTGCGTACGGCAACATGGTGCACAACGTGCTCGGTGTCCGCGCGTGGCTGTCGAGCGGCGAGCTCCTCGATTTCGGTCCGCTCCCATCGCTCACGGGCCGCGCCGCGCAAATCGCGCAGTTCGTCCGCGAGCTTGCGGCGCGGCATCGGGACGAGATGAGCGAGCGCTGGCCCAAGGTGATGCGGCGGGTGGGCGGCTATAACCTCGACATCTTCCACAATCAGAGCGAACGTCCCTACGGCGACGAGGTCAATCTCGCTCATCTGCTGGTCGGCTCTGAAGGGACGCTGGCCTACACGCGCCATTTGACGTTGCGGTTGTCGCCGCTGCCGCGCCACAGGGTGTTGGGCGTCGTCAATTTCCCCACTTTCCGCGCCTCCATGCAGGCGGCGGAGCACCTCGTCGCGCTCGAGCCGAGCGCGGTGGAGTTGATCGATCGCTTCATGATCGAACTCGGTCTCGCGCACCCGAACTTCGGACCGCTGCTGCAACCCGTGCTGATCGGGCGGCCCCAGGCTCTGCTGCTGGTCGAATTCATCAGCGATGATGCGGCGGGTCTGCAGGTCAAGCTCGACGATCTCGTCGCTTTAATGGGGGATCTGGGCCTGCCGGGCAGCGTCGTGGCACTGACGGAAGCCGGTGAGCAGAGGAATATCTGGGACGTGCGCAAGTCGGGGCTCAACATCATGATGAGCCTCAAGGGCGACGGCAAGCCGGTGAGCTTCATCGAAGACTGCGCCGTTCCGCTTGAGCACCTTGCCGAATATACCGATGCGCTCACGGAAGTGTTCGCGCGACACGGAACCCATGGAACCTGGTACGCCCATGCCTCGGTCGGCACGCTGCACGTGCGGCCGATTCTCGACATGCGCCGGGACGGAGCCGACGGCGGCGCCTTCAAAATGAGGGCCATTGCCGAGGAGGCTGCGGCGCTGGTGCGCAAATTCCGGGGCGCCTACAGCGGCGAGCACGGCGATGGCCTGTGCCGCGGCGAGTGGATCCGCTGGCAATTTGGATCAGCGCTGTACGAAGCCTTTCGGGCCATCAAGGAACGGCTCGATCCGATCGGGCTGTTCAATCCCGGCAAGATCATCGATCCGCCGCGGATGGACGAGGTCGCGTTGTTCCGATTTGCACCGCCTTCGTCGCCGCGCCCGTACCGCACCCTGGCGTTGACGCCGGTGCTCGATTGGTCGGCATGGAACGTACGCAACGATCCTCTGACGGGGCGAATCACGGCGCCGGGCGGCGGCGGCGACAACACCGGCGGCTTTGCGAAGGCCGTGGAGATGTGCAACAACAACGGTCAGTGCCGGCAATTCGACGCCGGCACGATGTGTCCGAGCTTTCGCGCCACGCGCGACGAACAGCACGTCACACGCGGGCGGGCCAACACGCTGCGCTTCGCACTCTCCGGACAACTCGGCGCCGATGCATTGACGAGTGAAGCATTATTCGAAGCCTTGGACCTGTGCGTCGGCTGCAAGGGTTGCAAGCGCGAATGTCCGACGGGTGTGGACATGGCGAGGATGAAAATCGAATTTCTGGCGCACTATAAAGCGCGGCACGGCTACACGCTCAAGGACCACGTGATTGGCCGCCTTCCGGACTACGCCGCTCTCGTGAGCCGCGCGCCCTGGGCGGCAAATGCGCGAAACAGCGTTCCCGGCGCGAAGTGGCTGACGGAGCGGTTGCTCGGGCTGTCGGCGCAGCGTTCGCTGCCGTCCTGGCGATCCAACACCTTCTGGAGATCGCACGCTGCGCCCGAATGGGCGAGCGGCGCGGCCGCACTCGAGGCCGCCAGGGCCGGCCGCCGGGTGGCGGTGCTGTTCGTCGATACGTTCAACGGCATGTTCGAGCCCGACAATGCATTCGCCGCCGCTCGGGTGTTACGCAGGGCAGGCTACCTCGTGCATGCGCTCGCGAAGACCGGCGGCGGGTATTGTTGTGGCCGCACCTACCTGAGCAGCGGCATGGTGGCGCGCGCCAAGGCGAAGCTGCAGGCTTTGATCGGCGCTGCCGAACCATTTGCACGCGAGGGAATTGCCATCATCGGTCTGGAGCCCTCGTGTCTTTTGACCCTGCGCGATGAGGCACTGGTCTTGGGAATCGGCAAGAGCGCGGAAATCGTCGCCGCCCAAGCGCTTCTGTTCGAAGAATTCGTCGCCCGCGAGGCGCGCAGCGGACGTTTCGCGCTCGCGCTGCGCCCGGTGGAGCGGCCGATTTTGCTGCACGCTCATTGTCACCAAAAAGCGTTCGGCACGGTCAGTCAGATACTCGAGGTGTTGCGGATGATCCCGCAGGCGATACCGCAACTCATCGAGAGTTCGTGCTGCGGCATGGCGGGTGCTTTCGGCTACGAAGCCGCGCACCACGGAATTTCCATGCAAATGGCGGAAGCGTCCCTTCTGCCGGCCGTGCGCGCTCGGCCCGAGGCCATCGTGATTGCCGACGGCACCAGTTGCCGGCAGCAGATTCTCGACGGCGCGCAGCGCGAGTCGATCCCTCTCGCGCGGCTTCTCGATGAGCTGCTGCCGGGCGATAGCGGTGGCATGGCGCAAGCGCGCAGCGGGCGGTAGCATTGACGGCATGTTGCGCCTGAAAATCAACGGACGGGAACGCACGATCGAGGAGTCCATCGATCCCTCGACCCCGCTGCTGTGGGTGCTGCGCGATAATCTCGGCTTGGTGGGCACCAAATTCGGTTGCGGGGCGGGATACTGCGGCGCCTGCTCGGTCATGGTGAATGGAGCCTCGACCCGTTCGTGCTCGGTTCGCGCGGTGGACGTTGCTGGTCAGGAGATCACGACCGTCGAGGGCTTGGCCGGCGTGGACGGCCGGCTGCATCCCCTGCAACAAGCCTGGATCGACCACGACGTGCCGCAGTGCGGATATTGTCAGGCCGGACAGCTGATCTCTGCCGCCGCTCTGCTGCGCCGCACGCCCCACCCCAGCGATGCCGACATCGACACCGCGATGGCCGGCAATCTGTGCCGCTGCGGCACGTACCTGCGCATTCGCGCCGCCATACATGGCGCGGCCTCGGGTTCCCCGCGTGCCGCTGCGGCAGGCGATTCGCATGGCGACTGAGCGACTCCGGCGCATCCCGCTGCCGGCCCGCGCGTGCAGCTCCGATGCGCTCGCTCACGAGGCGCTTGAATTGGCCGAGGCCTCGCCGGTGCATGCCGATCAAACGCTCGAGGTACGGCCGCTCTCGCGCCGCGAGTTTCTGCGGCTGAGCGGCCTCGCCGGAAGCGGCTTGATGCTGGCCTTCACGTTGCGCTCCGCACCGGCCCCTGCCGCGGATGGCGCGCAGGCCGGCAGCCACTTTTCACCGAACGCCTTCCTTCGCATCGGCTCCGACGATTCGGTCCTGATTTACAGCAAGGGACCGGAGATTGGCCAAGGCATCAAGACCGCCTTCCCCATGATCATCGCCGAGGAACTCGATGCCGATTGGACGCGGGTGCAAATCGAGCAAGCGCCTATCAAGCCGGAAGTGTTCGGCTCGCAAGGTGCGGGCGGGTCTCGTTCCATTCCCAGCAATTGGGATCAATTGCGCCGTGCCGGGGCGGTGGCGCGGCAGATGCTGCTTTCTGCCGCCGCCGCGGACTGGGGGGTGGCCGCCGGCGAATGCACCACCCGGGCGGGCACGGTGATGCACGCCGCGAGCGGGCGCATGGCAAGCTACGGCCGGCTTGCCGAAAAGGCTGCAGCCGTCCCAATGCCGGACGTGAATGGCGTGCCTTTGAAAAAGCGCGCGGATTACCGAATCCTGGGCACGCCGATCGGCGGCATCGACAATGTGAAGGTCGTTACGGGTCAGCCGCTATTCGGCATCGACCAGACCCTGCCGGGCCTGGTCTATGCCGTGTACGAGAAGAGCCCGGCCCACGGGGGTGCGGTGCTCGACGCGAACATCGAGGAGGTGCGGTCGCAGCCCGGCGTCAGGGATGTCTTCATCACGTCAGGGGACTCGCGTGGGGATGCTCCGCCGGGCGTGGTCATCGTGGCCGATTCAACGTGGGCTGCCTTCAGTGCCAAGCGCCGTCTCGAGGTGAACTGGGGCGTCAGTGCCGCCTCAACCGACAGCTGGAGCAATGCGGTCCAGAAGGCGCAGGCGCTCACCCGCAAGGGTCCCGGCGAGAATACGATCGTGACGAGCGGTGATGCGGCGGCGTCGTTTGCAACGGCGAAGCATGCCCTCGACGCCTATTACACCTGTCCTTTCGTAGCGCACGCCCCCCTCGAGCCGCAAAACACCACCGCCTGGATGCACGACGGCGGCATCGAAATGTGGACACCGAGCCAGATGGCGGATCGAGGTCGCGCGACCGTGGCCGCCATGTTGAATCTGCCGCTCGACCGCGTCGTCGTGCATCAAACGCGGGTGGGAGGCGGTTTTGGCCGGCGGCTCATGGTCGATTACATGGCCGAGGCGGCGCTCATCGCGCAGAAGGTGAAGGGACCCGTGAAGCTCGTATGGACGCGCGAAGACGACATGACGCACGACTATTACCGCGTCGGCGCATTTCACTCCCTCAAGGGAGGACTCGACGCGCAGGGCAAATTGGTATCGTGGCAGGATCACTTCGTGACCTTCAGCGCCGACGGGCAGAAGCCCGTGGCCGGCGGCGCATTGACGGGTGCCGAGTTTCCGGTGCCGCTCCTGCCGAACGTTCATATCAGCCAGAGCTTTCTTCCTCTGGGAACGCGATGCGGACCGTGGCGCGCGCCCGGTTCCAATACCATCGCATTCGCGCTGCAGAGTTTCCTGCATGAGCTCTCGAGCGCGGCCAGGCGCGATCACCTGCAATTCCTGCTCGAGATTCTTGGCGAACCACGCTGGCTCGAGCCGCGCAACGAGCGCGCGCTCAACACCGCCCGCGCGGCCGCCGTCATCAAGCTTGCTGCGGACAAGGCGGGCTGGGGCCGGACGCTACCCCGGGGACGGGCTCTCGGTCTTGCGTTCTATTTCAGTCATGCCGGTCATTTTGCCGAGGTCGCCGAGGTGAGCGTGACGCCGGCGAAGAAGCTGACGGTGCACCGGGTGACCGTGGCCGGGGATATCGGGCCGGTGCTCAATCCGAGCGGCACCGAAAATCAATGTCAGGGCGCCGTCATCGACGGACTGAGCACGATGCTCGCGCTCGAGATCACCATGGAAGAGGGCCGCGTGCAGCAGGACAATTTCGGAAATTACCGTCTACTGCGCATGCCCGATGCCCCGATCGTCGATGTGCATTACATTCAGTCGGATTTCTCTCCCACGGGCGTCGGCGAGCCGGCGCTCCCACCCTTGGCGCCGGCAGTATGCAATGCCATTTACACCGCCTCCGGGCATCGCGTGCGAACGCTGCCCTTGAGCCGGGAAGGCTTCGGCGTTTGAACCGTACCCACCCGGGATTCGCGGTCACGGCATCCGTCGCGCTCGCACTGCTCGGCCTCGCCGCCGGCCTAGCGCATGCGAAGGATCCGGCACTGCTGTCGCTCACCGCGGAGCACTTCAGGGACACGGCAACGGTCAAGGAGGACCGGCCCGGCGCGATGGCCACGATTTCCACGGAGAACGGGTTTGTCGAGCGCAAGGGTCTGATGGGAATGGTGTGGAACGATGAGTACCTGAAAGGCCTGATCGATGAGAAAACGGATCAGAAGAGCTTTCAGGTGTACTCGATGATCACGTACCGGGGGAACTGGCGGTTCTATCAGAGTGCGAGTTACCAGACACCGGCCGGACCCCGGTCGGTGCCGCTCGTTCAGATCGGCAAGGAATCGGACAATTGCGCCGTCGGGGAGTGCATCTACACCGAGCGCGTCGCATTCTCGATCGATGAGGGTTTGCTGCGTCAGCTCGCGAGCGAGAACGCGCCCGGCAAACCCACCCTCTGGCGCTTCAAGCTGATCGCCAAACAGGGGCCCGAGTACGTGGGCGGAATTTCGAGCGCGGAGATCGCCGGCTTCCTCGCGAGGGTCGATGACTACAATCACGCGCTTCCCATGGTCAAAGCAGGCGTCGCCGGCGCATCTCTCAAGCTCGATCTCGGTGTCGGCGGGATGCCGGTTGCCGCCACCGCCGAATATCCGAATCGCTCCGGAATCCTGATCATCGACGTGAACCACGGCTCCGTTGCGCAAAAGGCCGGCATCATCATCGGCGACATCGTGACCGAGGTCGATGGTCGTCCAATCAAGGGGCTGACGGACCTTCAGGCGGCGGTGGCCGCGCGCACTGCGAACTCGGCCGCTTCGATCAAGCTGTATCGCGGCACCACGGAAATGACCGTGACCGCCCGGTTCTGAACCCCCGCCGCGCGCCGCTCGAAGTCAGGCTCCCCGCCGGGTAAACAGTGTTTTGGAGTTGTACTCGCTGCGAAACACCAGCGGTTTCTCCCCCGGCCCCAGCCGCTCGACCGGCGCCGCCGGCTCGACCGGCACCGCCCGTTCGGCCCTGACGATCGCGTCGCTGACCAGATGATGATGCGGGGAAAGTTCGCACACCGGATCCGCGTTTGCCGCATCGCCCGTCAGCAAGTAGGCCTGACAGCGGCAGCCGCCGAAGTCGCGCGTCTTTTCGGGACAACTGCGGCAGGGTTCCTTCATCCATTCATCGCCGCGATATCGATTGAAAGCGGCTGAATCGAACCAGATCTGCTCCACGCGCGCATCGCGCACATTCGGAAATTCGAGCCCCGGCAGCATCCGCGCGGCGTGGCAGGGAAGCGCGGTGCCATCCGGCGCAATGGTCAGGAAGATCGAACCGAGACCGTTCATGCACGGCTTGGGACGCGTCTCGAAATAGTCAGGCACCACGAAATAGATCTTCATGCGTCCGGCGAGGCGCTCGCGAAAAACCTGCGTGACCTCCTCCGCGCGTTTCAATTGCTCTCGGCTGGGCAGCAGCTGATCCCGATTGTGCCACGCCCAGCCGTAGTACTGGGTGTTGGCGAGTTCCACATAGTCCGCGCCCAATTGCTCGGCCATGCGCAATATTTCCTCCACATGATCGATGTTGAGGCGGTGCAGGACCACGTTCAAGACCATGGGATAATCGTAGCGCTTGATCAGGGCAGCCGTTTTCGATTTCAGTTCGAAGGTGCGGGTGCTGCTCAAAAAGTCGTTCATCTGGCGCGAGCTGTCCTGGAACGAGAGTTGAATGTGATCCAATCCGCCGTTCTTGAGAGCTTGAATGCGCGGCTCGCTCAAGCCAACGCCCGAAGTGATCAAGTTGGTGTAGAAGCCGAGGCGATGCGCCTCGGCGACGATCGCCTCCAGATCGTCGCGCACCATGGGTTCTCCGCCCGACAGGCCGAGCTGCACCGCTCCCGCGGCACGCGCTTCGCGCAGGACGCGGATCCACTCCTCCGTGCCGAGTTCGGCGCCCGTCGAGGCGAAATCGGTCGGGTTGTAGCAAAACACGCAATGCAGCGGACACCGGTACGTGAGCTCGAGGTTCAGCCACAGCGGCGGTCCGGGCTTGGTCCTCGCTGCATTCATGGGCGAATCTGCAGCCATCGCTTGGCCACCGCCATGACGATGAAGTTGCGAACATCGTCGGCGAGCCCGGTCAGCGCGAACTCGCGTTCCAGATCCGCGGTGATTTCCGCGATGGTTTTCGTGCCGTCGCAGCGTTTCATGATCTCTCCCGCACTGCCGTTGAGCTTGATCATGCCTTCCGGATACAGAAGCACATGGGCATTTTGCGCCTCCTCCCACTGCAGCCGGAATCCGCGCTCGATGGCCGGTCGCGCCGCCGTACCGATCGCATCGTCGCTCATAACGGAACTCCGTAGCGCAGCGCCATCGCATCGCTCATCTGCCACAGCACGTCCAATTTGAATTGCAGGATTTCCAGTGCACGCTGCTGCAGGGCGGCCGAATTGAAGTATCCGAGGGTGAACGCAAGACCGAATTCGACGTCGCGGCGCGCGAGACTCACGCGGCTCTGAAAGTACTCGAGTCCCGCGCGATCGATCCACGGGTAGTGGGTGGGCCAGTTGGCGAGGCGCTGTTTGTGAATTTCCGGTGCGAATAATTCGGTGAGCGAGGAACACACTGCTTCCTGCCACGGGGCCCGGCGCGCGAAATTCACGTACGCATCGACGGCGAACCGCACGCCCGGCAGCACCTCGGTGAGGTTCTCCACGGTGCTGCGGGAAAGCCCGACGGCAACTCCCAAGCGCAGCCAGGATTCGATGCCGCCGGGATCCTCGCCGTAGCCGTCATGGTCGAGAATGCGCTGTACCCAGCTGCGGCGCACGTCACGGTCCGGGCAATTGGCGAGGATCGCCGCATCCTTGATCGGAATGTTGATCTGATAATAGAAGCGATTCGCCACCCAGCCGCGAATCTGCTCCGGAGTGGCGGCGCCCGCATTGAGCATGACATTGAAGGGATGATGAATATGGTAAGAGCTTCCGCGCGCCTTCAACTGCGCCTCGAATTCCGCGGCGCTCCAGGCGGCGCTCACAGCAGGATCTCCATGCCGTCGTGCGCGACCTCGATTCCGCGGCGCGAGAGCTGTGCCCGCTCGGGCGACTCCTCATCGAGAATGGGATTGGTATTGTTGATGTGAATCAGGATTTTGCGCGTACCCGGCGGCAGGCGGTCGAGCCACTCCATCATGCCCCCGGGACCGCTTTGCGGCAGATGGCCGATTTCGCGCCCGCGCTTGCGCGACACGCCCGTGACGATCATCTCATCGTCCGTCCAAAACGTCCCGTCCACCAGCACCACGGCGGCAGCCTGCATCGCATCCCACACCTCGTCGTCGATTGCACCCAAGCCCGGCGCGTACAGGGCGCTCCTGCCCGTCGCCCGATCCTCGATGACGAGGGCGACGTTATCTCCCCGGACGGGTGCGTCGCGATGAGGGGAATAAGGAGCCGGCTTGCTGGCAACCGCCAGCGCACGCCAGTGCAGGTCGGCGAGGCCGCCAACCACGAACGGATCCTCCAGGTCGATGCGGCGCCGATCCACGCCGCAATAATGCGCCAGCACGCCGAGAATCGGGTTGCCGCGCGTCAGGTCGGCGTAGGTGCTGTCGGTGCACCAGATGGGCCAGGGTCTGGTCGATTCGCGCAGCATATAAAGGCCGGTCGTATGATCGATCTGCCCATCGACGAGAACGATGGCAACGATCGCCGTGTCTCGCAGTGCGCGCGCAGGCTGTAAATCGGGATGGCTCTGCAGCTGGGCGGTAATGTCCGGTGATGCGTTCACCAGGACCCAGGAGCCGGGGGTGTCACCGGCAACGGCAATGGAGGACTGCAGCCGGGCGAATGCACGGAGTGCGCCTGATCGGTGACCTGCGCAGTTGCGGCAATTGCAATTCCACTGTGGAAAGCCGCCACCCGCGGCGGACCCCAAGACTCGAATTTTCAAGGAAGGTGGGCGGTCGCCCGGATAAGCGGGCGATCGCCCTCACCTGTGCTCAGCGATTGGCCACGTACATCGTGATTTCCATGCCAAAGCGCATTTCAATGGCCGCAGGGGTTTCCCACTTCATGCAAATCTCCTTCTTTGAGGTACGCCGCCATAGTTACCCGCCCATTGATCCGTCGAATCAGCCGCGCAATGAAAAGGGGCTCATGATTTTCATGAGACCGCCGTGACGGCGCTGCCCGGCCAGCCCTGGTACCATCCGATCAATGACATTGCGGACACGCCTGAATCTGGTGGTGGCTGGCCTCAGCGCCGCATTCGTAGCCGTGCTCATCGCCGCCCAGATCCAGAGTGCTCGTGCCTCGGTTCGCGAGGAAATCGAGGCCGCAAACCGCGTCGCTGCGCAGCTGCTCGGCCGGCTCGCACTCGTCTATTCCACGATGGGAGGCCCGGATGCGGTGCTGCAGTTCCTGCAGCAGATCGGACGCGTCCGGGCGAACGAGATCTATCTGCAATCGGTCACGGGTGAGGTGTTCTACCGTTCTCCGCCCGCGACCTACAAGGCCGGCCGGGAAGCGCCGCGGTGGTTCTTTCGCTTGCTGGCGCCGCCTCCCGCGCGATACGCCTTCTCGCTGCGCGGCAGCGTCCTCCTGGTGGTGGAGTCCCAGCCCTCGCGCGCCGTTCTCGACGCCTGGGACGACATTACCCGCCTATCGGCCATTGCCATCGGCATGTTGGTCATCGTCAATGGGCTCGCCTTCTGGTCCGTGGCGCATGTGCTCAAGCCCTTCCCCATCATCGCGGACGGCCTGGAGCGTATTCAGCGCGGAGAACTCGATTTTCGCCTGCCGAGATTGGCGGGATTCGAGGCGCATGCGATCGGCACCGCGTTCAACCGCATGGCGCAAGCCGTCGAAGACAAGGTCGCGGCCGAGCGCAAGGCGCGCGATGCCGAGGCGAGGCTCGAGGAGCGGCGGGAAATGGCGTCCCTCGCGGACCAGCGGGTCGAGGAGGAGCGGCGCCTCATCGCCCACGAGCTACATGATGAATTCGGCCAGTCGGTCACGGCCATTCGCAGCCTCGCGCTTGCCATCGCCGCTCAAGGCGGAGCGCGGGACCCGGAGATGGGCAAGGTGGCGCGGTTGATTTCCGACGAAGCAGCACGCCTGTACGATGCCATGCACGGCCTCATCCCGAGGCTCGCGCCGTTGTCGCTCGACACGCTCGGGCTCGCCGCGACGCTGGAGAGCCTGGTGCGCGACTGGCAGCGCCGCCACCCCGCCATTACCCTCACCCTTCGCCAGGAGTTGCCCGCCGATCTGGGTCCGAGTGTCACCCTGACGATCTACCGGGTCGTGCAGGAAGGCTTGATCAATGCGTTGCGGCACGCGCAGCCCTCGCGGGTCGCGATCGAGGTGCTCTCGGACGGGCGACAACTAGTCGCGCGGGTGGCCGATGACGGTATTGGACTGCCCGGGGATTGGGCGCGCCCGGGACATTTCGGATTGCGCGGACTCGCCGAGCGCGTGCGTCAGCTCGGGGGAACCTTCGACATTGACAGCGAGCAGGGTCGCGGTGTGCGTTTGACCGCCTCCATTCCGCTGACGGAGGTTGCCAAGGCATGACCCGCGTCATGTTGGTGGATGATCACGCCGTCGTACGCACCGGATTTCGGCTGTTGCTGCAATCGCTGCCGGAGCTGTCGGTGATCGCCGAGGCGGAGAGCGGCGAGGCGGCATGCCAGCTGTACCTCACCCTCGCACCCGACGTGGTGGTGATGGATCTTGCGATGCCCGGCATGGGGGGCCTCGAGGCGCTGCGGCGCATTCGCGCCCGGGATCCGCGAGCGCGGATCCTCGCCCTCTCTGCGCACGACGATCCCATGCACGCCCGGCGTGCGTTGCAGGAAGGTGCCCTGGGGTTCCTGCCGAAGCGCAGCGCCCCCGAAGCACTGCTCGAAGCGGTTAGCGCGGTCGCGGCAGGCCGGCGCTACCTCGATCCTGGCATCGCGCAGAAGCTGGCATTGGCGGAATTCGAGGGTGGCACGAAATCGCCGATCGAGCGCCTCTCGGAGCGGGAGTTCGAGGTGTTCGTCCGCTTGGCGGGCGGCGCCACGGTGCAGCGCATCGCTCAGGATTTGAATCTTTCCGCATCGACCATCGGCACTCATCTTTACAACATCAAACAGAAGCTGCAGGTGGCGAATCAGTCCGAATTGACGTTGATTGCCATTCGGCACGGGCTGATCGAGGCCTGACCACCGCCGTTATTCCCAGCGTATCCGCACGCCCGCCCAAATGGCTCGCGGCGACCCCGGCGATACCGCATTTTCATTGGTCCAATCCGCCGGATCGGGACGGAACGAACCGTTGGGATCGAATGCATTGCTGGTGAGAAAGCCGGCCGTCGCATATTGTTTGTTCGTCAAATTGGCCACGCGGGCAAAGAGATCGGCGTATTTCGTGATGTGATACGTGCCCTGCAAATTAATGAGGGCGTATCCCGAAATCCAGCCGCTGCCGGAGACGAAATCCCCGGCGCCGTTGGTGCCTCCGGCGTGATTGGCGTTGTTCTCGTTGCCGTGAAGATACGAGCCCGAAGCCGCCACCAGGTTGCCGCCGAGGTCCCATCGACCGTTGAGCTGGTAGTCGAGCACCAGTCTCCCCGTATGCCGCGGGATCAAGGGAATCCGATCTCCGGGACGCACCAGGATGTTGCCGAGCGCATCGGCCGTGCTGTTCGATTCGGCGTTGACCTGGAAACTCGATTGGAAGGTGGCGTCGACGAAGCTGTATGCGAGACGCCAGCTCAAGCCGCCTTGCTTGCCGCCGAACGCTACGTCCAATCCCTGCCTGCGCGTATTGCCGACATTGTCGAAATATCCCTGACTGGTGGTCGCGGCGATGAATTGGATGTCGTTGTTATTGACGGTGTGAAACACATCCGCGCTCCAAACCAAACGCTGATCGGGCAAATTGCCCCGTAGGCCTACTTCTTCGGTTCGGGCAACCACCTGCTGGAGGTTGGGGTCGCTCGCGAAGTTGTTGGGCAGGCCGCAAGGCACGGCGGGATTGGAGCAGCCCAATTCGATCACCGTCGGTGCCCGGCTCGCTTCGTTGTAATCCGCATAGAACGTCCACGCATCGGTCGGCGTCACGGTGAATCCCAGCGAAGGATTCACGCGGCTGAAGGTGTGATTCCCGGTGAGAGGGCTCGCCTGATCGAATCCGGAGCCCACATCACTCACATCCGTATCCACGCTGTACCCGTTCAGCGTCTCGGTGTTGCGGTTGTAGCGCACTGACGCCGTGACGTGAAGCAACTCGCTCGGCGAGAGCGTGTCGGTCAGATATGTCCCGACGATCTTGTTGCTGCCGCTGAGCGAAATGACGGTTTCGTCGTTGAACGGACCGGCCTCGTAGATCAGCGTCCGATTGGCCGCCAAGGCGCCATATTGATAGGTTTGCGCGAACGAGTCGCGGGAGTCGTCATAGTCCGCACCAACGATGGCCTGGTTTTTCCAGCCGAACAGATCCTGCGAATCGGTCAATTGCACGCCGGATCCCGCGCTGCGTTGGAGCAACCGGGAGACGGCGTTTTGGCCGGGGGCGCAATAGGCCAGATCCGCGCGGCTCGCCGGCGGCGCGGTGCAGTCGATCGGCGCCCCGGGATAAGCGGTTAGATAATTGCCGTTGACGTTGGAGTTGATGCTCGCGGTGGCGAGCCGGCGATAGTAAGCATTGGCCGACAACAGCAGATGGCCGGTCAGAAACTGCGTGCCGGTGAGATTCACGAAATTAAGAAGATTCTGGGTGTAATCCGGCGTGTAGCTCGCCTCGCGCCGGAAATCGAGCATGCTCTGCGGCGCGGCGCCGTTGCCGTACAAGCTGGTATCGTCATAGGTGTAGCTCAGATCGATATCGGTCTGGTCGTTTTGCCAGCCCACCTTGGCGAACCCCTGATAGAGCCTGCTCGGCGACAGGTCGCGCCAACCCGTCTCATCGAAATAATTGCCGGTGAGGAAATAATCGAAATTGCCGGCCTCCCCTCCGGATTCCGCCTCGAATGCGCGCCGGCCGAAGGATCCCCCATAGCCCTCGATCGCGGTGCCGGGATTGTCGTGTCCGCTCTTGGTCTGTACCGCGAGCGATCCGCCCAGGGTGTTGAGGCCGAACACCGGGTTCGAGCCCGACTGCAGCGTCACCGTCGAAATCGCCGATTCGGGGATCAGATCCCAGTTGACGGTATCCCCGAACGACTCGTTGACACGCACACCGTCGACATAGACCGACAGGCCCACCGGCGTCCCGAGCAGCGGCGAGGCCGCGAAGCCGTGGTAGTTGAGATCCAATTGAAACGGATTATCCGCGCTCTGCGAGACGTTGATGCCGCTGAAGTTATTGTTGAGATACTCCGCAAGATCGAGCGTTTGCTGACGTTGCATGTCCTTGGCGTCGCCGGTCTGCACATTGGCCGGCACCTGGTTCAACGGTAAACCGAGCCCCGGCAGCGGCGTATTGGCGATGACGACGATCTGCTGCAGCTCCTGCGCGGTGGCCGGGTTGCCCGGCACCGCGCCGGTGTCCGCATCGGCCGCCCCCGCCGCAAGCGGCGCTGCCGAGGCCGCGAAGCAAAGCCAACTCCACGACGTCAGAGTCGCTTTCCGGCGGTCCACCACCGCTTACTTCGCTTCGGCGAGCTTCTTGAGATTGTCGAGTCCCGCCGTGTAGACCGCGCCGATGGTGTCGACGGCCGTCTTGTCGTTCTCATTTCCGGCAGGCTGTTCGCCGGGGTTCTTGCGCTTGAATCGGCCCGACCAGGTTACCAGCGTCTTGTTTTTACCGGCCGACACCACGGTGAACGTCGAGGTGTAATCGCTCACCGGCAATACACCCTCGATGATGGCGTATTTGAACGTGCGGCCCGCGTCGTCGAAGCTCAGCAGTTTTTCCTTGATCGTTCCGCCATCCTTCAAGGTGAGCAGCCGTACGGCGCCCGCGGTATTGTTCTCGCCCTCGACGATCTCATCCTTCGCCACTGCCGGATGCCAGGTGTTCAAGCCGTTGAAGTCTTTTGCCACGCGCCACACCGCGGCCGCTGGAGCGTTGACGGTAATCGACTTCTTGACGTGCAATTGCGGTGCCGCCGCCACACAGTAGCCGGCCGCCAAAGCGGATATCGCCAATACGGTTGCAGGGATCATCATTTTCATGGTCTTCGTTCCTCGTGTAGTTGTTGTCATCTCGCTCGATCGATCGTATCAACTTGCATCGACGGGGCCCGGGGCCTCATCGACGCGGGCTGGGCGCAGCCAGCGCGCCGACAAGGGCGGAATCAGCAGCAGGCTGACCAGCGTCGACGATACCAGGCCGCCCAGGATCACGACCGCCATCGGGCCTTCGATCTCGTGCCCGGGCTGGTGCAATTGCAGCGCCACCGGCAGCAGCGCCAGGCCGGTGAGCAGGGAGGTCAGCAGAACCGGCGTCAACCGCTCCTCGGCGCCTCGAAATGCGGTCGCGAGATTCCATGGCTGAAATTCCTCGCATACCAGGTGATCATAGTGCGACACCAGCAAAATGGTATTGCGCGCCGCCATGCCGAACAGCGCGACGAATCCCACCATGGCGCCGAGCGTGAGAGTGCCGCCGGTCACCGCCACCGCCGCGACGCCGCCGATCAGCGTACTCGGCAGCGCCAACAGCACGAGCAGGACATGGCGCGCCTGCGTGAACGCGAGCGACAGCAGCAACACGATCAACACGAAGGCCGCGATCGAATGCAGCAGCAGTTCGTTCGCCGCTGCGGCGTGCGCTTCGGCGACGCCGCCGTAGCGCAGATACACTCCCGGGGGCAATTCCACGCCCGATGCAATCGCCCGGCGTGCGGACCTCGCGTACCCAGTCTGGTCGGCGCCCTTCGAGGATGCAACGACGATCTGACGGCGCAACCCGTCTTCGTGATCGATCAGGCTGCGCGCCAACACGGGCTCGATCGCAGCCACTTTGGACAGGGGGGCCGGCGCCCCGTCACGGCCGCGGACGAGCAGCGCGCCCAAAGCGGCCGGATCCGACCCGGCACCCGAGATGCGCACCACCACCGGCACGCTGCGGTCGGCTTGATTGAGCTGCGAGGCGACGCTGCCGTGGTAGGCCGCATTGATGACTTGCAGGGCATCCTCCGCCTGGATGCCGTACAGGGCCAGTTGCTCCGGGCGCATCTCCACGCGCAGCTCGAACTCGCGCGGCGGAATGCTCAGGCGAACGGATTTCGTGTCGGACAAGTGCTGCAGCACCTCGACGATCTGCGCGCCGACACGGTCATCGGCATCGAGATCGGAGCCGATGACGCTGATCGAAAACGGCGCCGACTCGCCGGACAGCGTCTCGCCGATTCGCTCGGCCAATACCGAATAGATCTCCACCAATTGGTTCGGATAATCATCGAACACGTCGCGGATGGCGGCGTCTATTTCGGTGGCGCTGGTGCCGCGCCGCGGGTCTATCTGCACCTCGAACTCGCTCTTGTTCGGCGCGTCGGGGTCCTGCCCGTTCTCGGCGCGCCCGATTTGCTCGGCTACGCTCTTGACGCCGGGAATTGCGATCAAACCCTTGGAGATCTTTTCGCCGACCCGCCGCGTCTCGCCGAGCGATATCCCCGGTCTCAGGGACGCATGGGCGATCAGGTAGTTCTCGCGAAAATCCGGCAGTAGTCGCGCGCCGAGCATCGGCAGGCAGACGATTCCGGCGACTCCGCTCACGATCAGAATCGTCAGCAGAGTGCGCGGACGCTCGCTCAAGTAGGTGATGGTGCGCAGCTGTCCGCGCTTCAAATGTCGCAGAAACGCCGCCTCAGGCTTCGGTTGATGATGTGCCATCGCCAATGCGCACAGCGCCGGTGTCGCGCTCATCGCAACCAGCAACGACAGGCCTACCGCCACCAGGAATGAAATCGACAACGGCCGGAAGAACGACCCCTGCAGGCCGGTCATCATCAGAATGGGCAGGAAGGCGACTGCAACGGCCGCCGTCGCGTAGAAGACCGGCCTTCGCACCTCGAGCGAGGCGCTCATGAATAGTTCACGAATGTCCGTCTCGCGCGTCGCGTTGCGACGGCGGCGCAGGATGTTCTCGACGTCGATCACGGCATCATCGACGACCACGCCGAGCGCGACCACGAGGCCGCCGAGCGTCATCGTATTGAGACTCAAGCCCCATGCTTCGAGAATCCAAACGGTGGTCAGCAGCGTGAGCGGAATCGCGCTGAAGGACACGAGTGCCCCACGCCAGTCCCGCAATGTCAGCAGCAACAAGGCAACGACGAGCACCGCTCCGATTGCGAGGGAGTTGCGGAGCTTCTCGATGGCGCTTTCGATGAAGCTCGCGGGCCGCAGCAGCGCGGGATGGTAGGTTACTCCCTGCTTGGCCAACGCCGGCGCGAGCGAGTCGAGCCGTTGTTCGAGTGCGCGCGTAACCTCGAGGGTGTTGGCGCCGAACTGCGTCGAGGTTTCGATCAGAATACCGGGGCGTCCCGCGATCAATGCATCCCCGAAGCGGGGTGCGGCGCCGTCGCTGACACCGGCGACGTCGCGCAGGCGCACCGGTAAACCCGCCCGCATGCCGATGACCGCTTGTGCGAGCGCATCGAGCGAGGAGCCGGGCGCCTGCGCCTGGATTACGATGCGCTGCGCCGGCGTTTCGAGATAGCCGCCGCCAATGAGTGAGGTCGCATGCTTGGCGGTCGCCAGCACATCATCGAGATCGAAGCCCATCGCGGCGAGCTTGATTGGATCCACCGTAATCTGGCGCTCGCGCACTTCGCCGCCGAAAATCTGCGCCTGCGCGACACCGGGCACCGCGAGGATTTGCGGCTTGACCGTCCACTGTACGAGGTCGCGCAACGCGAGGGGCGACAGACGATCGCTGGTGTAGCCGAAATGCACCAGGTATTCCATCGAGGAGCTCAGGGGCGAGAGCAGCGGCGCGCTGACTCCTTCCGGCAAGAGGCCTGCATAGTCGGCCAGGCGTTCGGTGACCACTTGACGCTGCCGGTAAGGATCACCGCCGCGATCGAAGACCACCTGGATTGCCGACAGTCCTTGACTGGAGGTCGAGCGGACCGTCTTGACGTTTTCCGTTCCCGCCAGCAGCCCCTCGAGCGGGCGGGTAACGAGCGCTTCGACCTGGGTCGCGTCGAGTCCCGGCGCCTCGGTTTGTACGAGTACGTGCGGTGGCGCAAAATCCGGGAATACGTCGAAGCGCGCCTCGATGAGCGCGGCGGCACCGAGGACGGCGATGAGGCAGGCGAGCGCGGTTATGATGCGCGGATTACCGAGCGAGGCGCGAACGATGGCGGCAAGCATGCTGCGTCAGTCGTCCTCATCACCGTCAGCTGCGTGCCCCGCCATCCCTTGCAGCGACCACAATGCGCCGGCGCCGCGTACGACGATGTCGTCGTCGTCGTCGACGCCCTCGATGAGCCAGCCGTCACCATAGGTCGCGAGCAAAGTCACCTTCACCGCTGCGTAGCGCACGTTCCGATCCGCGGAGCGACTGACCACCTGTTTGAAGACGTAGGGACCCTGATCATCGTACAGCACCGAATCGCGAGGTACGACGAAGCCCTTGCGCGCCGCCGCCAGCAAGGCCACCGGCACGCGGGCGCCCGGTCCGAGCCCCGATGGTGCATTCTTCACCTCGACCAGAAGACCGGCACTTTGCAGCTCGCCCGCCTGGCGCAATGGGCCGAGCACCCGTCCCGGCACCTGCAGCCCATCGACATCCAACAGGGCATCGCGCGGAATCGCTCCCACACTGTGCCGACCGGCGACATCGGCACGAAGCAGTACGCTGCGGCCCCCGGTCGCAGCGTCGATGAGGCTCTGCCGCTCACTCATCGGGAGCGCGGCGATCGGACCCCAATGCAGGGCGAAGCGAGCGCGTGCCGTTTGGATCTGGGCCTGCGCTCTTGCCTGCTCAGCCTGCGCCGCTTCGAGCATCTTGAGCGATGCGCCGGCACCGGCGTTGACGAGGCCGCGCAATCGCAGGACCTCGGCAGATGCCGACTGCTCGCCGGCGGCGGCGGCGGACACCTCGCCTGCCTCCGATATCAAATCCGTCGCATCCAATACGACCCCGAGCGCTGGGGTGCGCACGGGTGTAGTGGCGGCCAAGGGATGGGCGACGCCTATTCCAGCCGCCCGCAGCTGTTCGGCATTGAGACTCGAACTTCCCGGCGGTGGTTCACCGTGAACGGCCCCTCCGGTTTCGCCGGCAGCGGCGACGGAATGACTCACCACCAGTGCGGCGATGGCCAGTCCTATGTTCCGAGGATTCCCCATGTCGTCGCCGCCGTATATGCCTCGAAGACCGCGCTCTTGCGACATAGCATATCCCAAGGACGCGGCCCGGACCCCACGCACCTCGGTGCTGCGCCGGAGGAATGACGGCGATGCGCCTCCATCTGATACATTTCAGGCATATTCTCTTCTCGAGGAGGCTCACCATGGGAACCCTGCGCACTGCAAGCGCCTGGATGTGTGCGACGATCGTGTTTGCGCTCGCCGCTCACGATGCTCAGGCCGGGCCGGCCGCGCCGGACGGCACACACGGCATGAGTGCCGGCGGAATTTGGAAGGCGGTGGTGCCGGCGCAGCCGATGAGCGGCGAGTTCGATGGTTTCGATCCGATCGGCGTCGCCTCGGGAGCGAAAATCAAGGCCGACTGCTCCATCAACTGGATCGATCCCGATGACGGTAAGCGCTACTGCTTTTCCAGCGGCACCTCATTGGAGTTCTTCCTCGATCAGCCACATACATCCATAGAACGCGCGCGCAAGGGCTGGGAGAAAATGCGGCGCCGATGAGACGAAGGATCGGCGACGCGCATGCGTCGCCGATCCCCCGGCACCGAGCTGTGCTCACGAGCGGCGTATCAGAAGAAAAAGATTCCACCGATCGCGAAGTCTTTTTCGGTCGCCTCGTTGCCATTCTGGGCTTTCGCCTTGGTGTCGATGTATTCGCCGACCAGATTCACACTCTTGGTCAGGGCGTAGTAGAGCCCGACGACTCCCGAGGCATTGCTCTTGAGAAGGTTGGTCGCAGGAAGCGCCTCTTCATTATTCGACTGCTCGAGCTTGGAAATGCCGTAGCTCAAGCCAATTTTGAGCTTGTCGAGCTTGTACGTTGCCTGCGCGTAGCCGCCGTTCGACTTGCGCGTGCTACCCAAGTCGTCGGTGGCCAGAATGAAGAAGCCGGTCGTCCCGATCCCTTTTCCGCTGTACCCGTACAGCACCCCCTCGAACCCCGCGACATCGATCTTGACGCCGCCGTCGACGCCGGTGCCCGTAAAGTCGCTCGAGATGCCGGCAGCGTTATTACCCGCAACGGTATCGGAGACCGCCTTCGCATGCTGGGTGAAGCCGTCGATCCAAACTTTGCCGTTCAGGGCATCGCTCTTCGGGTCGCCCCACGCGTAGCTCACGCCCACTTGCACCTGAGGTGAGTTGTGGGACGTATAAGCCACCGTGCCCGATGTCGAATCGAGCGGCTGAAACACGCCTGCCGACGCGCTGAAGCCGCTCCAAGTCGGGGTCGTGTAGGTGATCTGCGGTTCCCAATCGGTGTAGATGTAGCCGACGCCGATCCGTCCCAAGCTGGTGTTGCCGGGCGCGGCGTTGCCCGCCGCGGTGCCCATCCCGAGCAAGGTCATGTCGTCGAGAATCGCATCCTTGCCGAAGAGACCGATGTCGCGCCCGATTTTCACCGTGCCCCAACTGACATCGCCGAACGTGAAGAATGCCTGGCGTGCATCGATGCCGGGGGTCTGGAGGGCCGCTGGTAAGCCGGGGCCGTTGACGCCTGCGGCCGCCGAACTGTTGATGCCGGGATAGAACCCGATGGTCACGTTTACATCGTAATCGGCCTGCCGCGAGGAAGCGCTGAACACCAGCGCGGCCGGCAGCAGGCCGTTGCGCACCGAGGCGGAGTTATCGCCCGTACAGGCCAGACCACCGGTGACGCTGGTGTTGGCGTTGTGGTCGCAGGTGGTGCCGACATAGAATCCGTTCACGTTGCCGGAAAAATCCACCTTCCAATCCCCGGCGGTGATGTCAATTCCGGCAAGCGCCTCCGATACTGGAATCATCCAGATCGCGGCACCCATTGCGATGACCAGCTTGGTACTCGTTTTCATGAAAACCCCCTTGTCGCTTCGAGTTTCTATAACGTGATTGAGCATTGAACGCTTCGGCATCGACACTGCACTCGCCAGACGCCGCGTGGCGTCGCGTGAAGCCTGCCGCGGACGCTGCAAGAGGCGTACCAATGCGCAACAAAGGAAAAAACCGCGCAAAAGCGCACGTTGTTTTTGTGCTACGGCCGAAGTAGTTCGCGACTGTCACGTCTTGAATCAAAACTGTCGCATTTTGTATTGATTCAGATACAGGCCCCGCCGGATGCACATCGGCGACGGTCACTGCTGCGATCACTCCATGCCATCGCTCCTCGAGCGCTCCGCTGCCTCAATTCTGTGGCACAAACTGTAGCGGTTCAGAAACACCACACGCCGCGGCTGCTTCCGCGAGGGACTATTCTGCGTGCAAGTCTCTGATCGGGAAGCCATCTGCTCCCAAGTATCGATCTGGCACGCAAGCTGCTTGTGGGTATTCGTTTCGAGCGGTGAAACCAATTGCACGGCCTCGCGCGTTAGGAGCCATTTCATGAAGACACGAGCAGCTGTTGCCTGGGAAGCGGCCAAGCCTTTGAGCATTGAGGAGGTTGATCTGGCCGGCCCGAAGGCCGGTGAAGTTTTGGTGCGCATCATCGCCACGGGGGTATGCCACACCGACGCGTTTACCCTGTCGGGAGCCGACCCGGAGGGCCTGTTTCCGGTGATCTTGGGTCACGAGGGAGGCGGCATCGTGCAAGAGGTTGGCCCCGGCGTGAACAGCGTCAAGCCGGGCGATCATGTCATTCCGCTCTACACCCCTGAGTGCGGCGAATGCGAGTTCTGCAGATCCGGCAAGACCAATCTGTGTCAAAAGATCCGCGTGACCCAGGGCAAGGGGTTGATGCCCGACGGCACCTCGCGCTTCTCGATCAAGGGCAAACCCGTGCTTCACTACATGGGCACCAGCACCTTTTCAGAGTACACGGTGTTGCCGGAGATCTCGGTGGCGAAAATCAACCCGAAAGCTCCGCTCGACAAGGTGTGTCTGCTCGGCTGCGGCATCACCACCGGCATCGGCGCGGTGCTCAATACCGCCAAGGTGACACCGGGATCGACGGTCGCCGTATTTGGTCTCGGAGGCATCGGATTGTCAGTGGTCCAGGGAGCGGTGATGGCGAAGGCATCGCGCATCATCGCGGTGGATCTCAACCCGAGTAAATGGACCATGGCGAAAGCGTTGGGCGCGACTGATTATGTGAACCCGAAGGATTACGACAAGCCGATCCAACAGGTCATCGTCGACATGACCAACGGCGGTGTCGACTATTCGTTCGAGTGCATCGGCAACGTGCACGTGATGCGCTCGGCGCTCGAATGCTGCCATAAGGGCTGGGGCGAATCGATCATCATCGGTGTTGCGGGCGCCGGCCAGGAAATCTCGACGCGTCCGTTTCAGCTGGTCACCGGTCGGGTGTGGCGCGGTTCGGCGTTCGGCGGTGTCAAGGGCCGCTCGCAACTACCGGGCTACGTCGATCGCTATCTTGCCGGTGAAATCAAGATCGACGAGATGATCAGCGAGGTGTTGCCGCTCAATGAGATCAACGAGGCCTTCGACCTGATGCACGAGGGCAAGGTGATCCGTTCGGTGATCAAGTTCTAAGGAGGCAGGGCGAAGTTTATCGGTATGATTCACGGTCCAAGAGAAGCCGCGTGAGCGGCTGTTAGAAAACCATCGAGAGGAACCATTATGGCAGTTTCAATTCATCCGTCGGTCGACAACGGCATCAAGCAGGGGGCGAAAGACTTCGCTGGCGGGACCTTGGTGTGCAAGTGCACCGACAGGCCGGTCAAAGTCTCGGTCAAGGCCCAGTCGATGCACAACCACGCCTGCGGCTGCACGAAGTGCTGGAAACCGAAGGGCGCCCTGTTTTCAGTCGTTGCGGTGGTGCCGAAAGACAAGGTCAGCGTAGTCCAAAATGGCGATAAGCTCGCCGTCGTCGATCCGTCGGCGACCATTCAGCGTCATGCGTGCAAAGCCTGCGGCGTGCATATGTTCGGCCGGATCGAAAACACCAAGCATGCATTTTACGGGCTCGATTTCATCCATACGGAACTCTCCCCGGAGCAGGGTTGGTCGGCGCCCGGATTTGCGGCGTTCGTCTCTTCCATCATCGAGTCGGGGGCGGATCCGAAGAACATGGGTGCGGTGCGCAGCCGACTCAAGGAACTCGGCCTCGAACCCTACGACTGCCTGAGCCCGCCGCTGATGGACGCTCTGGCGACCCACGCGGCGAAGCAATCGGGCGTGCTGAAGGCCTGAGAGGCCGCATGAGACAAGGTCTCCGGCCGGCGGAGACCTATGTTTCGTTCAGGACGTTACACGCTCTGTTCGCGTCCGGCGCGCGAGCAGACGATCAGTGCTCGAGAACGATGTGGTGTTTGTGTATCTTGCGATATAGCGTGTTGCGGCTGATGCCGAGCGCTTGAGCCGTGCGGCTGATGTTCCAGCGCATTCTTTCGAGCTCGCGCAGCAGCGCCGCGCATTCAGCCTCGCGCAGAGCCGCTGACGGCAGGTTGACTCCGGTCGCGGTCGCTGCCGCCGCATCCGGTGCCGCAGTGGCGGGGCGAGCCACCGGTGCCGCGCGCGGATCCGAGTCGACGACTTCCTGGGGCAGATTCGACAAGCGGATGATTCCGTCCCGACATAGCGCCGAGGCGGTGCGCAACGCATTGCGCAGCTGGCGGATGTTGCCGGGCCATGAATAGTCCAAAAGCTTGCGGAATGCGTCGTCCGCGATCTGAACGCCCTCCTGGCCGCCGGATTCCTCCCGCAGCAAGGTCCTGATCAACTCGGCCTTGTCCTCGCGGTCCCGTAGCAGTGGCAGTTGCAGCGCGATTCCGTTCAAGCGGTAGTACAAATCCTCGCGAAATTCGCCGTTCTGGATCATCTGATGAATGTCGCGGTGCGTGGCGCTGATCACGTGCAAATTCACCGGGGTGGCCTGGTCGCTACCGAGGGGCACCACTTCCCTCTCTTCGATGACGCGCAGCAGCCGTGTCTGCAGCATCAGGGGCATATCACCGATTTCGTCGAGAAACAAAGTCCCGCCATTCGATTGCAGGATCTTGCCGACCCTGCCCTCCTTCACCGCACCGGTGAATGCGCCCCGGGTGTAGCCGAACAACTCGCTCTCGATCAGACTCTCCGGAATCGCGGCACAATTGACCGTGACGAAAGGTTTGTCGTACCACAAACCGCCGCGATGCAGCGCCTTGGCGAACGCCTCCTTGCCGGTGCCGGTTGCTCCCAGCAGCAGAATCGGTACCTGCTTTGCAAACAGCTGCCGGCCCGCGGCCAGATTCTTTCGCATCTGCGTGTCCTCGACCACGTGATGCTGCCCGCGCTCGTGCTGGACGGCCTGCGCGGCGCTGCGCGGCTCGCTCGAGGTGAGAGCCGGGACATGTGTGAGTGAGCGTAGCGGGGCGCGCACGACGGCGAAGAAGCGCCTTCCATGAGCAAGATCTCTGACGGGCCAGATGGCGCTTGGTTCGAACTTGGAGCGATGATCGAGCGTGCCAAAATCGAACTGAAAGAAGCGCTCGATCGACTGCCCGATCAGCGCCTTGCGGGTCGAACACCCCAGTTGCATGAGCGCGCTTTCGTTGACTGCGAGGATGCTGCCGCAGCCGTCCACGGCAATCAGAGCCTCGTGCAGCAAACCGACGAATTCGGGGCGGCTGTGAAATCGTAATATCCACGACTGGCTGAACTCGTTGAGAAAGTTCCAACGCGAGATCAGGTGCGTCGACATGTTGACGAGGGCCATGGTGTGGCGCTGAATGAGCCGGCTGTCGCTGGAGTTGGCCGTGGATGCATCGAGCACCGCGAGGATCGCACCATGGGGGTCGAGAATCGGCGCAGCGGAGCAGGACAGGGAAACGTTGTAGCCGCGGAAGTGCTCTTGCCGGTGCACCGTCACCGAATTGCCTTCGGCGAGGCAGGTCCCGATGCCGTTGGTCCCTTCGTGGCGTTCGTCCCACATCGCGCCGAGCGATAAACCAGCCTGGCGGAACTCGCGCTGCAGGGCCGGATCACTGATGGTGCTCAGTACCGCCCCCTGGGTGTCGGACAGGATCACCGCAAAACCCGATCCCGCAATCTGTTCGTAGAGGCTTTCCATTTCCGCACGCGCAATGGGCAGCAACTCGCCCATGCGCTGCTGGGACTCCTTGAGAGAGCCCGGATTTAGCACGGCAATCTGCCGCGGCGCCGACGGCTCGATGCCGTATTCACGCAAGCATCGATGCCAGGACCGGGTGACGTGCGGCTCTATACCCGCAGGCTGGAACCCCCCTTGCACGACATGAAGAATGCGTGACGCGTGACTCGTCGCAAGATTATCGTTCGGCATGCCTCTCCCCCTCAGCCAGCCGACCCAAATCGTGGTCCATTTACAATAATCGCGCAACTGAAATCGCGCTGCCTGTATCAAAAATGAGACAGTCTAGGAGCTGGGCTCCGGTGGGGGCTTCGGCGCACCGAATTTATAGGCGGGATCGCCGTTGTATTTCGATCGGACGAAGACGAGGATCTTCCAGAGATCATCGGAATTCTTGATGATCGCGCCGAACGGCGGCATTGGGCCGACGACATTCTCACGACCGATGCGCGTGTAGCCTTGTTTCTGCAAGTCCTCGCTGCCGAGGGTCACCAAGCGGAACAAGGTGTCATCGTCGCCGCCGTATACCCACGTGTCGTTGGTGAGCGGCGGACACATGCCGCCGCCGCCGCCGCCGCCGTGGCAGCCGCTGCAGGAATAACTGAGCAACAGCTTGCCCCCTTCCGCAACGATATCCGCCTGGGTGTCCTTGTAGGGATTGGCCAGCTGTCCTTTCGGCGTGCTCTTGACCAGATCCGTGGGCGAAATTTTCGTGTAATCGACGCTTCGCCGGCCTCTCCTCCCGCCCACACGCTGCCGAAAATTCCAAGCGCCGTCAGGAACGCGACCGCAACGCCATGACAACTGCGGGTAACACTCGTCTCAGCACAGTTCCTCCTTCCCTCAGCCTTAAGTCGACTTCGTTGCGCCATTGCGCCGCGCTTGTCGAAGCAGCTCGACGATGGCATCGTTATTGTTCGACTGCGCGATGCTGAGCGCGGTGCGGCCGTCCTCGCTGCGCGCACGGACGTCGGCTCCGGACTTCAGCAGCAGACGCGACAAGGTTCGCATGATTGTCGGCGGCGGCGATCATCAGTGCGGTGACGCCGCCCGGGTTGGCGGCGTTGACCTTCGCGCCGTGATCGATGAGCGCTGTCGCGAGCTCGCTCGAGCCCGAAATCGCGGCGAGCATCAGCGGCGTATAGCCGCCCTCGGCGACCGGTGCATTGACGTCGGCGCCGGCGTCCACCAACGCCTCCGCCGCCTTGATCTTGCCGTTTTGCGCGGCGATCGCGAGCGGCGTCAAGACCTCTTGTCCTCCGCATCGAGTCTCGCACCATGACGAGAGCATCGTGACAACGTCGGGTTGTCGTCCCACGCGGCATACATGAGCGGCGTCCAGTGGCTGCGGTCCGGCTGATTCGCATCGGCCTTGTGCTCGATCAGATACTCGCTACGCCAACGAAGCCGAAGCGTGTGGCGTTGATCGAGCGGCGTATAGCCTTCGCCATCCGGCGTGTCGGCGTGCGCTCCATGCGTCATCAGGTAGCGCACCCGGTCGATGTCGTTGGCGACGATGGCATTGTTCAACTCATCGTCGGGATTCGCTCCCGGCGGCCAGCCATTTCTTGAGATCGGCCATTCGCGCCTGCGTGCATTTTGGCGATTACCGCGGCGGTGTCCACGCGGGCTGGCCGGCTCGTAAGGACCGTGAGAAGGCAGGTCGCCGGAAATCGCGCACTCGTCGCACTTGACCAGAGGGACGCCGAAGTCGAGCAGAATCTGCCTTATTTCGGCCTTGTGCTCCGCGACAGCCTGCTTCGATCGCCGCTTTGATGTCGGGCCGTGCCTCGCGGCACGGCGAGGGCCATGTCGAATTCCATCGGCACGTCATCTTCCATCAGGTTGACTGGCTGGATGATCAGCGGCGCATGCGCAGCTCTTGTAGTATCCGGCCATCGGACCCCAGGCCGCGGCGACGTCGAGGCTTCCGTCGATGACTTGCTGCACCTGGTAGGAGGGTTGGTTTTCCGGCACGAGGTCGCCATTATGGCTGAGATAGTGAATCACGGTATTGTAGACCATACGGTGCTCCGACAGAGCCTCACGAATGGCGGACACCTGGAACACACCCACGCGCAGTTTCTTCAACGCCGGATCGTCCAGGGTCTTGATGTCGATGCCCTTGTCGTTGCGATAGGCCAGGACGAAGGTGGAGCGGTACAGCGGAGTCAGGACCACGGCGCCTTCGGTGTCCGCCGCCATATCCATCCATAGATCGCAATTGCCCTCGCTCAAGGTGGTGCGCATGAGCCCGCGCTCGATCGAGGGCCGCCAGTAATACTGCACGCCCGTACCAAGCGCGGTGCCGATGACTTGCGCAATCTTGTTCTCGAAGCCCTCGCCTTTCTGGTTCGACAGCGGCATGTTGCCAGGATCGGCACACACGGTCAGGGACTTCAACTCGGCGCCGAACGCGCTCCCGCTCGAGCCGGCGGCCAGCAGAAACGCGGCTGCGCCTGTGCTGCACATGAAGCTTACCGACTTGAGATTCATTGCTGTTCTCCTCGAGGCGTGCACACCGCGGACTTCATTACGGCGGCGGGTCAGTAATTCGACCACGGGTTTTCCAAGGTTCAGTTCACGGCCCGCCTTCACCGCAGGACGGCATCCACAAGAAAAAGCCCGGTGCCTCGCGGCACCGGGCCATTCCTTCCTGCAAATTCCCGTTACTTGCGTCAGTCGCCGACCCGGAAGGTGTACAGCGTACCGCCCTGCGGGATGTGGTTGAGACCGGCAGCTTTGGTCATCGCCGTTGCGCCGATGGCACCATACTTGTCGCTGAGATCGAGGCCCGCCGTCACCGGCAGACCGATCCAACCGCCGATTCCGGACCATACCGACACGTACTGCTTGCCTTTCACCGAATACGTGATCGGGTTGCCGATGATGCCCGAGCCCAGCTTGCGCGACCACAGCACCTTGCCGGTCGAACGGTCGACCGCTCGGAAATCGCCGCCCAAGCTGCCGTAGAACGCCAGACCGCCGCCGGTCACAAGCGCACCGCCCCAGTTCGGATACTGATCGGGAATCTCCCACTCGGTCTTGCCGGTCAGACACATTGAACTTCTTGAACTTGCCGGTCACGCCCGGCTTTTCCGGATACATGTACACGTTGGCAAACACGTACACCGTTCCCTGCTGGGTATGCGAGCGCGACTGCGGCTCGTCTTCCATGCACCAGTTGTTGGTCGGTACATAGAAGTTGGTCGGATCGCTCGGATCCACCGCCACCGGCTGCTGGTCCTTGCCGCCCATGGCGGACGGGCAAGCCTGCGTGTTGTCGCCCACCTTGAGCGGCGAATGCTCGGGCACCTTGACCGGCTTGCCGGTCTTCATATCGACCTTCTCGGCCCAGTTCACCGTGACGTACTTGTTCGCACGCAGCAGCGTGCCATCCGTTCGGTCGAGTACATAGGCAAAGCCGTTGCGGTCAAAATGCACCAGGCACTTGCGCGTCTTGCCGTCGACGTCCATGTCGACCAGCACCACCTCGTTGATGCCGTCATAGTCCCACTGGTCGAACGGCGTCATCTGGTAGGCCCATGACGCCTCGCCGGTGTTCGACGTTGCGGGCAAAAATGGTCATCGACCATTTGTTGTCGGACTTGCCGCTGTTGCAATTCTCCTGAGTGACCGGCGGGCTGCAGCGATATGAGGGCGACCACAGGCCCGGATTGCCGGTGCCGTAGTACACCATGTGCAGCTCAGGATCGTAGGCATACCAACCCCACGCCGCGCCGCCGCCGCGCTTCCATTCATCCCCCGGATAGCTGCTGATGCCGACATCTTTGCCGGCGGTGCCGTACTCCGGATGCTTCTTGTTGGTGTCCTTGCGTCAGGCACACGTCCTTGTCGCTGCCGGTGGAGTAGCAGTCCCAGGCCATTCTTGCCGTCGGCGAGGTCGTAGGCCGCACATCGCTCCGCGTGCGGCGAACTCATCGCCACCAAAACCGATGATCACCTTGTCGTTGGCGATAATCGGTGCCGGGGTGATCGTCTCGCCGTGCTCGGGATAGGCGTGACTTCACCGTCCAGTCTACTTTGCCCGTCGCCGCATCGAGTGCAATCACGTAACCATCCAGCGTGCCGAACACCAGCTTCCCATCGGCATACGACAGTCCGCGATTGACGGTGTCGCAGCAGGCGCGAGGAACCGCCGATTCATCACGACCGCCGGTTTTGACGTAGCTCCAAACCTGCACCGGATGATCCGGATCGCTCAAATCCATCGCCTGCACGATGTTCGGCCAGCCGCTTTCCATGAACATCATCGGCTTGCCGCCGACGTCCTCGATGACCAACGGCTGCCCCTCGTGGCCACGCATTGTGCCGCTCGACTGAGACCACACCATCTGCAGACTCTTTACGTTGCCGGTGTTGATCTCTTTAAGGGCGCTATAGCGATTGAGGTTCAGATTGCCTGCCGGAGCGCCCCACTGATTTGGGTCTTTGAAGCGCTGAAATTGTTCGGAATCAGTTGCAGCCAATACGGTGCCGCAGGTCATGCCCAGCGCTGCTACAACGTAGAACATTTTGACCTGACGTTTTGCGGTAAGCCATTTCATCTCGATTCTCCTCCTGCTTGGGGTCTGCCTATCACCGTCACTGATGTGAAGCGGCGTGCACACAGTTCTGGCCTGAGTGCCGTGCTGAAATTGTGACCATGGATCGTGTTCACTGAGAAAACTCCCTCCTCTAGCTTTTAGTTCTCTGGTCAAACCCATCGGCACCAGTCTGATCCCAATGAGCTGGTATGTCAGCGTTGTGCAACTGACAGGACCGCGATGATTGAATAGCAATGGCTATGCCATCGCGCACTACTTCGAAGAAAATACTGCTTGGTCCGGAAATTGTTTTAAATCATGTATTTATACTGCCCACGCAGTGCGGGCCAGGAGCCGGCATGGGGGACTGTGCCAAAGTTGTGACAGTGGAGCAGTCGCGATTGCGCCGTTCGTGAGGCGACGCACCAAATTTGAAGGCGCTGCGCGAGCGACGCGCCATGCCGGCGCTACGGGATGCTGACGCCCCAGGGCAGTTCGCCGACCGCGATCGTCTTGGTGACCTGCAGCGTCATCGTATCGATCACGCTCACGTTGTTGGAGCGGCCGTTGGCAACGTACAGCTTTCGCCCGTCGCGCGTGAGCGCCAAGTTCCAAGGTCGCTTTCCCACCACAATGGTCGCGACGACCTTACGGCTGGCGACATCGATCACGGAAACGTTGCCGTCCCCGCCGTTGCTCACGAACACCTGTTTGCCGTCGGGCGCCGTGACTGCGCCGGCCGGACGCAGCCCGGTGACGATCGACTGAACCACCTTTCGGGCGGTCACATCAATGACGTCGACACCCCCCGCGGTCTCTTGGGCCACGAAGGCAATCTGCTCGTGCGGCAGCCACGCAATCCCGCGCGGGTGGCCGGATGTGTGCACCGTGCCGATCGAACGCGCCGCTTTCAGGTCGATGATGTCGACGTCGTCGGAAAGCTCGTTGCTCGTCATCAGGGAGCGTCCGTCCGGACTGAAGGCGCAGTGTTCGGGATTCTTGCCCTGAGTTGGAATTTTTTTGACGATGCGAAATTGATCGACGTCGACCAGAGTCACGACATTGTCGTTTTCGACGCAAACGGCGATCGTCTTCCCGGACGGCGACAGTGAGGCGCCCTCGGGAGCCTGGCCGACATCGAGACTTCGCATGATCCGGCCCGTCGCCACGTCGACGGCAACGAGCGCGTTCGCGTCCGCATCGACGGCGAACGCGGTTTTCTCGGCCTGGTCCGTGATCACCGCTTGAACTTTTCCGCCGATCTTGCCGTGGTCCGGCAGCGTGCGCGTCAGTTCATCGCGCTCCGTGTCGATGACCGACACGGTGCCGCTCGCCTGGTTGCCGACGTACGCGGATGCCTGAGCGGAACCGGGTGCCGACATCGCACCGATGGCGGCAAGCCATGCGCAAGCCACCGACTGCAATGCGTTCGCGAACTTTCCGTTCATGCAATGTGCCTTATCGTTGAGGACTGTCGCGTCGTTGAAGACTGTCGCGTCGGTGCGCACCGTATGCTGCAACGTCGGCGGCCGGCGAGTCAATACGAGCCCGCTCGAGCGCGTGCTTGCGCGCTGCTCATGGCGATGCCGTGCCGTTCGGGGCCGAGACCGACCATCACGGAAATCACCACGGCGACCGCGCCGACGACGATCGCCATCGCCAGGCCGTAGTCGTTGCCGTGCGCCTCTGCGATCGCGACCTGCAGATTTAAATTGACCGCGGCAAGCAGATTCCCCAGTTGGTAGACGAAGCCGGGAAATGTTGCACGAATCTCCGGCGGCGAGAGCTCGTTCAGATGCGCGGGAATCACGCCCCAGGCGCCCTGCACGGAGAGCTGCATCAAAAATGCGCCGCTGGCGAGTATCAGCGGGGTCGAGCCGAACGCCCAGAACGGCAGCGCCGGCAGTGCCAAGAGGGCTGCGATGATGATGGCGCGGCGACGGCCGACCTTCTCGGACATGGATCCGAAGAGCAGTCCACCGCAGATCGCCCCGATATTCGCCACCGCCGTCACGAGCGACCCCAGGCGGGTATCGAAGTGATGCTGCACTTTGAGAAACAAGCCGGGATATGCGTCTTGCGAGCCGTGACTGAAGAAGTTGAATGCCGTCATCAGTAGAACGGCATACGACGCCAGCTTCCACTCGCGCTTCAGCACGGCAAAGATACCCGCACGCGGAGCGCGTCGTTGCTCCTGCCATGCGGGGGACTCTTCGACTCTGCCGCGAATGAAGAAGACCAGCACGGCCGGGATGACGCCGAGCACGAACATATAGCGCCATCCGACCCGGTCGTAGAGCAGGTAGACCGCGAGGGAGGCGAGGAAATAACCCGACGGGTAGCCGACCTGCAGCAGGCCCGACACGAAGCCGCGCGCCGAAGCGGGAATCGTCTCCATCGTCAGCGCGGAACCGACGCCCCACTCTCCGCCCATCGCGATTCCAAACAGGGCACGCACGATCAGCAGTATCGACATGTTCGGCGCAAAACCCGAGGCCATCTCCAGTACCGAATAAGCCAGGATGTTCCACATCAGCGTCGGCTTGCGGCCGAAGCGGTCCGCGAGCCGGCCGAAGAGAAAGGCGCCGACCGGCCGCATACCGAGCGTGAGCAGTACGGCCGTCGAGACGAGTTGCATGCTCGCATGCAGCTCCCTCGAGATATCCTTGAACATGAACACCATCAGGAAAAAATCGAATGCATCGAGGGTCCAGCCCAGGTAAGCGGCCACCACCACGTTGCGCTGGCTTTTTGTCCACGCCATCAAGGTCTCCTCGGGAGGAGCATACTATGTCGGGTGACAGCCGTAGTTCCCAAACCTGTGACGATCGCCGTCGATGGGACGATCGAGGTCTCCGGCTTGATGCAGCGTCCGGCGCGCGCCGATGCATGCTTGGTGCTCGCGCATGGCGCCGGAGCCGGCATGCGTCATCCATTCATGAGCGCGGTCGCCGATGATCTTGCAGCGCTCGGGATTGCGACGCTGCGCTATCAATTTCCTTATATGGAAAATGCGAGCCGGAGGCCCGACCCCCCGGCGCTCTGCCATGCCACTGTGCGCGCCGCCGTCGCTGCGGCCCGACGGTCGGAACCCACGCTTCCTCTCATAGCGGGCGGCAAATCCTTCGGCGGCCGAATGACGTCGCAGGCACAAGCCGCCGCTCCGCTTCAAGGAGTCTGCGGATTGGCTTTTCTGGGATTTCCGCTGCATCCCCCAAAGCAGCCGTCGGATGCCCGGGGTGAGCACTTGATGAAAGTGCATATCCCAATGCTTTTCCTGCAGGGCTCGCGGGACGCTTTCGCCGAGTTGCCGCTGCTCGAAGCACTCGCCGGGCGGTTGGGGACGCGCGCGCGTCTGGTCCTGCTTGCCGATGCGGACCACTCTTTTCATGTACCTGCGCGCAGCGGGAGAACCGATCCCGAGGTGCGGGACGAAATGCTGCAGGTTCTCGCCGCGTGGACGGGATCGATCATCCGGTGAGCGGGGAGCGACCGTTACGCAAAGCCCGTCCAGCGGCCGAGCGCGACGATCGTCGCCCACAATAGCAGCGAAAGACCGCCTGAGATCTTCGCCGGGAGCGAGGTCTGCGCGGAGGCGCCCCACTCGTCAACCGTCCGATAGGTGATCAAGTGGAAGACCAGCATGTTGATGCCCGCCACGCCCAATAACAGGATCTTGGCGCGGAACGTGGCGATACCGTAGTACTTCGTGGCTGCCGACGAAAACAGCAGCCCCCCGCAGACGGCCGCCACGACGAACGCCGTCCAGGTCCAGGGCAGTACTTCGCGGCTGATTTCCCTCACCGAATGGCCGCGATAGGCGAGATTGAGCAATCTCAGATCGACCATGGCAATTGATCCCACGACCAATGTCAGCGCCAGCACATGCAGCGTTTCGATGCTGGGGAACAGCCAGCCAGACTCGCTGATTGTGATCGAGAAGGGCTGCGCCTCGAGCCATTGGCAGAAGCTCTGGATCATGGGTCACGCCGCATACGCGATCCAACGTCCGGCGACCACGATGCCTATCCAAAGCAGAAGCGATACCAGACCGGTGACCTTGGCGGCCGCTTCGTGCCTCGAACCCGTTTCCCAGTCGGTGAGGTCGCGTTTCAGCACGCGATTGAGGCCCCAGCTAATTGCAAGCACGGCGATCAACAGCGCCATCTTGGTCTGGAACACCCAATTGCCGAGCGCCCGGTCCGGTTCGCCGGTGATCAGAATGAGGCCCGTGATCAGCAGCACGATCACGGAGCGCCACATCCAGGGCAGAAATCGGCCGGCTATCGCGCGGATGGTGTAACGCTTGGCGGTGAGGCCCATGAGCCGCAAATCGAGCATGGCCATGGTCGAGATGACCACTGAAATCGCGAGGATGTGGATCGTTTGCACGGCCGGAATGACCCATGCGACGTTCGCGACCGTTTTGCTCGCCGCAGTACCCAGGATCCAATGAATCAGCGCCTGCATCTCACCGCCCTCAAAATCTCTTCGTTAGCGTCAAGCGCAGCGAAAACGGTTCGAGCGGATGGATGTGCACATCCGCGACGCCGCCCGCCGCCTCCCCCGGGAGCCGATCGACATACCAGAATTCCATCGCATTGGCCTTGGTATTGAGCAGATTATAAGCCCCGATTGCGGCAGCCCAACCGCCGCCCAGCGCATAGCGAACGTCACCGTTCCATTCGTGGTAACCGGATCCTCGAACGGCATCATCCGACGACAAGGGATACCCGCTCAAATAGCGCAGTTGCAGAGCGCCGCTCCACGGGCCGAGATTCATCATATAGGCCGTCAGCGAGCCCGTTGCAAACGGCGCGTTCGGCAGGAAATAACCGATATGTCCGGTGCCGTCCGCATACGGCGTGTCGAACCGGGCTCGATCCTGCGAAAAGCTGCCGTAGATCTCCAGCCACCTCGAGGCTTGATACGTCGCATTGACCTCGTAACCGTAGCGGTGGCTCGCCGGTCCGGCCGTATCCATCCCCACATCCGGATTGTAGGTAATCTCCGACTGTGCATCGAGATTGAACACCGCGAAGGTCAGCGCGACCCGGCCGCCGTACATCTCCTGCCGCACGCCGATTTCCTCCCCGGTCTGAGCGGCGATCAGCGGTGCGCCGGGGATGCCCTTGATGTTCGCCGCGTTCACGCCGCGCAGGTCGTCGCTGTGAAAGCCGCGTCCCGCGCTCGCATACAATTCCATGGTCGCCGACGGCGTGAAGATGAGGCTGCCTTTGGGCTCGAACAATGCCCTGCTGGCGGTGCCGTAGTTCGTGCCTTCATCGACGCCGCGTTGATAGTCCTCGCGTAACCCGAGCACCGTGCGGAACCGCGCGCTCCAATGAGTCGTCACCTGCGCGTACAGCGAATTGCTCCCGAGACGCACCCGATCGTATTCGCCCATGGCGGACTGCGCGGGTATCGACGCCCGGTTTTGCGTCAGCGAACGCGAGACGACCAGGAAATCATAGCGCTCATCCGAACCGACGAACCACTCGTTGCTGCGCCCGAACCATTGCGCGCGGTGGCTGTAGCAGATCGATCCGCCCGCCGTGCTGCGGTTCTCGTGCTGCTCTTCTTGATCACCGAGGACGGGATTGACGAGGTAATGCGTGAAATCATTCCACAAGGTCAAGTAATTGCTGAATGCATAGGCGCCGACGGTCAACTGGCCGCCGCCCGCCTGCGCGTAGTACCGGCCGGTCAAGTTCGCGCGCTGCGCGATCCCGCCGTCGGATGGGTTGAGCGATCCGAAGCGGCCGATCAAGTCCCCGGCGATGGCCCTTTGCGGTTGATCGGTCGTGGCATTCCAAAGATCGTGGTAATAGGAGGCCGTCAGCGAGTAGCCATCGTGCGCGTCGCCCACCTGATCGCGCAGCAGCACATTGATCTTGCGTTGATCGTCCGGGTTGACCCAGGGACCGTCGTAGTGCTGCAGCTCCAGCGCGCCGAGCACGTTGCTGTGGTTGACCGTTGCCGATCCCGCGGCGAACAGGCGTTGATAATTGAAATTGCCGGCCGTCGCCGATATCTCATCGGGGATGCGGTCCAGATATTCGATATGCACCGAGCCGACCGACGCAAAATCGCCTTCATTGGCGTAGTAAGTTCCCTTGGTATAGAAGATGTCGGTCGCCAGTTCGGGAATGAGGAAATTCAGATCCGTGTAACCCTGGCCATGCGCGTGCGTCGGCTCGTTGACCGGCATTCCGTCGACGAACGTCGCCAGGTCCGTGCCATGGTCCAGGTTATAGCCGCGCATGAGATATTGATTTGCTTTGCCCTCGCCGCTGTGTGAGGCGACGTCGAGCCCCGGAACCGTCTCGAGCAGCTGGCCGGGGCGATACGCCGGCGCGAGCGCCAATTCTTCGTTTACGACCACCCCTTCGCTCGCGCTCGTCGCGATGCCGATCAGCCGCAGTCTCTCGGCGGTCACGGTGATCTCCTGCAATTGGTCGGTCGGTGCATCGCCGCCGGCGTCCGGCTGTGCCGCGGCCGGCACCAGATCCGGGGCCGAGAGCAACGCGAGCGTACTAATGAGAGAGCTACCGACGGAGACGAATCGCCGCATTCATCCAATATGCCGCATTTCATCGCTCAGGTGGCATGGAGAAGGGAGCCGGCATGACCGGCTCCTTCGCGGACGATTGCTGCCGCTATTTGAGATCGAGCACCTGCATCGCCGCGCGCGACATGGTAGCGCATGCGCGATGGCGTCAGTGCGCGTTGTTGGGGATTTCAGATTTCGTTCCGGCGCGCGAAGCCCGCGATGTGCTCCGCCGCCCGAAACGCCAGCGCCTGAATGGTCATGGTCGGTTGGCCGCGCCCGCTCGTCACGAAGCTGCTGCCGTCGCACAGGAACAGATTCGGGACATCGTGCGTTCGATGAAAGCGGTCGACCACCGAATGCTGCGGATCGTTTCCCATGCGACAGGTGCCGAGCAGGTGAACACCCATCGTCGATTCGGCGACTCCCACGCGCCAGATCTCGAGTGCGCCGGCAGCCGCGAGGATCTCGGCGGCGCGGTCCTGCAGCCACACGGCGAATTTGAGATCGTCCGGGTGATCCTTGTAGGTACATCGCATTGCCGGCATGCCCCATGCATCCTTGAGCGCGGGATCGAGCGATACGCCGTTGGCCTCGACCGCCAGCGATGTGGTGTGTCCCTGGGCGAGCATGGTGCGCGGAAATGTCCGCAGGTGATCCTTGTAGGTCTTGCCCCACTGTCGCCCCGGCGGCCCGGTCAATGTCCAAAGTGCGGGATTCGGACCGATGCGCGCATCGATGCCTCCGCCTCCGTAAAATCCACGCTTTGGATCCGCATCGTAGAAGTCGTGAACGACCCGCGTTGCCTGCACGCTCTTGTACTCGTTGAGCTCATGCTCGAACACGCCGTAGGTCTCGGCTCCTTGATTGAACATCAGGTACTTGCCGACCAGCCCGCTGCTATTGGCAACGCCGTCCGGAAATTGCGCGTTCGCAGACATCAGCAACAATCGCGGGGTCTCCCCTCCGTTCGCGCACACCACGACCGCCCGCGCCTTTTGAAAGCGCTCGCGGCGGTTGCGGTCGAAGTAGTGGACACCGGTGATGCGCCCGTTGCGGCCGGTCGCGAGCCGGAATGCGTAGCTTTCGCTGCGCACCTCGCATCGACCGGTCGCCTCGGCCTCCGGGATCATCGTGTACAGCGTCGAGGATTTCGCCCTGGCCTCGCATCCGAAGCCCATGCAAAAGCCGCAGTGGATGCAGGCCGCGCGGCCCCGGTAAGGCTGCGAGGCAATTGCCAGCGGCGCCGGAAACGGATGCAGGCCGAGACGCCGTGCACCGCGCTCGAGCAATACGCCGGAGGATTTCACCGGCATCGGCGGCATCGGGTAAGGCCGCGACCGCGCCGGCTCGTTCGGGTGCGTGCCGGCAAGTCCGGAGACGCCGATTTCCCACTCGACCTTCGAGTAGTACGGCTCGAGTTCGGCATAACTGATCGGCCAGTCTTCGAGCGCCGCTCCCGGGAACGTTCCGAGCAGGCTGCGCTCGTGAAAATCAATTTCATGAAACCGCCAGAAGTTGGCGGTGAAATGCACGCTGCTGCCGCCCACCATGCGCGCATAGCTGAGCGGCAGCCACGCACCCGGATCCGCGGCGGTGGCTTCGTCGCACGGTGTCTTGCGGAAAGTCTGCGGACTCTGTGCCGGACCATTGGTGATCCCGTGATCGACCCAGTACTTGAGCTCGTCGTGCTCGAAATCCTGTGCGGTGAAGCGCGGACCCTGCTCCAGGAGCACGACCCCGAGGCCGGCCTGGGCGAGTTCACGCGCCATGACGCCGCCCGCGGCACCGGATCCGATGACCACGAAATCCACCACCTCCGAGTCGGCGTAGCGGCGGGTCATGTCGTGTCCTTGGGGATCACGAATCCGGCATAATCGCGGTCGTAGTAGCCGAACGGCGGCGAAAAGCCGTGCGTGTCCTCGAAGCCGATCAAGCGCCATCCGGCACCGCCTCGATTGCCCCCGTAGGACGGGTTCGCGAACATGCCGAGCAGGGTCAAAAAGCGCACGGACTCGAAGAATGGGGTCGAGTCCTCCCGGCTCAAGAATTCGATCTGCGTCGCGGCGTCGGCATCCGCAAACTCCAGCGACGGATGCGCGGAGGAGAACTTCGCCCGAAATTCGCGCAGCCCGTCGCGAAACGGGGCAGCGGACGCCGCAGCCCAGCTGCGCAGAGACCGATCGACGAAGTAGAGTGCGCCGGCCTCCCGTGCGCCGGGGGTGTCATCGGTCGGTATGATCTGAGCGGTGATCGCATCGACCTGCCGCGCCTCCTCCGGGGTGAGGAACTCGAGCACGGAGGAGGCTGGAGCGGCGATCGAAGCCGCCGCGTGCGCATGCGCCGAGGCGATGGCGGGCCAATGGACCGAAATCCACGCAACGCCGATGCCGTTGCCCGCACCCGCCAGAAACTCCCGGCGCGTGCGTGTGAGTTGTTTCATATTCGTCGCGACCCCGCTCCCTTTTTCACGGTGGGCACAATAGCGCAACGGGAGGCGCCGCGCTCGGCGCCCTGCGCCGGCGCGCTGCTCGACGCGGACGCCCCGGTGCGGACGCCACAGTGCTCGCGAGAAAAGGCTCTCAAGAGATTGAATAATCTAGCTTAACACGGATGACTCGAGGGCCTCCCAAGGGCTGGAGTGCCATGCGCGACCCGTAACCCGGCTTTGTCTGTCACGACTATCGGCGATACGCCTATAGGACGCCGGGCGGCATCGCGTTAAGAACATCGCGCTGGGACGAGCACGCGCACGCGGCATGGCGACACGACACAGGAGATCGATGATGGACATATTTGAGGCAATCAATCGAGCGGCCGATCACATCGAGCATAATCCCGCGCTGTACTCGTTCACTCATGCGCGCACGCCGAGTCGATCCTGCCCGCTGGGCTGCATGCTCGGGCGTATCGGGGAGATGCTGCAGGTGACGCCGGGAACCGACGTTGCCAGGGTGGCGAGAGATCACCTCGGGGTTCCCGAAGGGGCGTTCTACGAGCGAATCTGGAACTTGATGGAGTGTCCGCGAGCAGGCAGCCGCGCGCTCAACGATGTCGCAAGAGTCCCCGCCGCCATGCGCGCCTACGCGAAGCGATATCATGAGCGGGCGGGAATTCCGAGCAGCGTGCGCGATATCTTCTCCCCGAGAGCGGCGACCGCTGCGCGACGTCGCGAGACCAGTGAGCGGATCGGGGAGCGCATCGACTAGACCGCGCGCGCGAACACGTCCGGCCTCCGAGAGGGAGTCAGATCGAGGCGCGCAGCTCTTCGATCACTTTGGGAATGGCGCTCTCGTTGAGCGGGGCCATGATGTGAGCGCCCCCGACGCCGGGAATTTCCGCATATTGCCGCAACAGATCGATGCAAATGGCACGCCCCTCGGCGAGCGGGTCGCCGGCCTTTTCCAGGCGCTCGATGATCCATTCCGGAATGATCGAGCCGAACAAGTTGGATTTGATCCAGCGCGCCGACTTGGCCGAGGCAAGCGGCGCGACCCCCACCAACAGGGGCAGTTTCTCGGCGAGACCGCTTTGCGCCAGCCGTGCGACGTAGCGGCGCAACACATCGGCATCCATGCAGAATTGAGTCTGAGCGAATTGCGCACCCGCGTCGACCTTCTTCATCAATCCGATCGGCGTCCAATCTTCCGGAGGATCGATCGGCGCATCCGCGACGCCGATGAAAAAATGCGCCGAACCGCCAACCTTTCGCCCGTTCGGCAATTGCCCGTGGTCACGGATCGAAACGGCCGTTGCAGCGAGTCCGGCGGAGTCCAAATCGAACACCGGTTTTGCATCCGGCTGATCGCCGGCCTTCGGATCATCGCCCCGCAATACCAGAATGTTCGTGATGCCGAGCGCCGCTGCTCCCAACAACTGGCTCTGCAGCGCGATTCGGTTTCGGTCCCGGCAGGTCAGCTGCAGGATGGGCTCGATTCCATTTTGCAGCAGTGTGCTTGCCGCGATCGTCGCTTCCAAATGGGCCCGGGCACTTGCACCGTCGGTGACATTGACCGCATCTGCCAGCTCCTTCAAAGGCGCGGCCTTGGCCAGCAGGTCCGCGAGACTGCTGGAGGCGGGCGGAGTGATTTCCGCCGTCAGCGCAAATCGTCCCGAGGCGAGAATTTGCTTCAAGCGGCTGCGCCCGGGTCCGACTGTAGGTAGCGTCAGTGCGGGTCGTGGGATGATGCTTGAGCGCTTCATGGGAAGATGGGGCAGTATAGCGATTTTCGCAGCCCCTCGATCACCGGGCCGACAACGAGTTTTCCATAAGGTAAAAGCGGGTCGCGGACCGGGTTCACGCTTTTGACGAGGCCGCCGATCCATCGCGCCGCGCACTGATTGACATAATTGCTTTGCGCTCCGCGAATGGTCATCGGATATGTCTGCTGCAATTGCTTTCGCGAGATCCATTTCCTAAAGTGGCCTCAAACGCAGGGCCACGGATTGAAGGCGCATAAGGTCCCGTCGCAAGCCGGGTCACATGCGATTCCGACTGCCCGCGCGAGAAGGGCAAGGAAGAATGACGAAGAGATCTCATTCGATTCTCCGGGGGATATTCCGCGCGCAGCTATTGACGAGCCATCGGGCTCGTACCGTGCGCGGCCGGCGAATCTGCGCTACGGCGGCCGCGTGCGCGGTACTCCTCGGCGGATGCTCCTCCGGCGGCTCGTCGGCACCGATGGATCCCTCACCGAGCGTGACGCTGAAGGCGAATACGACGAGCGTCCATGCGGGCGGGGTCGCAACACTCACCTGGAGCTCGGCGAACACGACCGCGTGCACTGCGTCGGGCGGGTGGAGCGGAGCCGAACCCACCAGCGGATCTTTCACGACCCCCGCACTCAGCGCATCCACGACCTTCACGCTGAGCTGCGCCGGGGCGACGGGAGCCTCGCCGGCAACCGCAGCGGTTACGATTGCGCTGACTCCGACCGCCACGCTGAACGCCAGCCCGACGACCGTGCAAATCGGAAGCGCCGCTACGCTCGCGTGGAGTTCGGCGAACACGACAGGATGCACCGCCACTGGCGGCTGGAGCGGCGCCGAACCCACGAACGGCAGCGCGAGTACCGGCCCACTGAGTGTGACGACGAGCTTCACGCTCACATGCGCCGGTGCCGCGGGCACGAGTCCGGCGGCCTCTACGGTCACGGTGACCGCGGTGTCGACACCCCCACCCACGATCGCGCTGACGGCGAGCCCGGCTTCGGTCGTGAGCGGCGCGGTGACGACACTGAAGTGGAGTTCGACGAACGCCACTGCGTGTACGGCCTCGGCCGGCTGGAGCGGCAACGAGCCCCCGAGCGGCAGCGCGATGAGCGGCGCATTGACTGCGGCGACGACGTTCACGCTCACTTGCACGGGCGGCGGTGGAAGCCATACGGCTTCCACCGTCGTGGGCATCACGAATCCAAACAGCTTCACAGTTGCGCCGCGAAATGCCGCGTTGACGTTGTCGCAGTCCCGGCAATTCACCGCGGCGGTCCCCGGCGGCGGCCCCGCCACCTGGACGGTCGATGGTATCTCCGGGGGCAACGGCACCGTCGGCACCATCAGTACCACCGGTCTCTACGCGCCGCCGCCGACTGCGGGAATCCACACCGTGCTCGCGACCAGCGTCGCGGACCCGACGAAGTCGGGAACCGCGGCGGTCGCCGTCACTGATTTGGGCGGCATCTATACATTCCACAACGACCTTCCGCGCACTGGACAAAACCTTCAAGAATATGCATTGACTGCAGCGAACGTGGGCAGCGGCTTCGGCAAGCGCTGGTCGTGCGCGGTCGATGGCGACGTTTATGCGCAACCGCTCTACGTCGCGAATCTCGCGATCGCCGGGGGCACGCATAACGTGCTGTTCGTGGCGACCCAACATGATTCGCTGTATGCCTTCGATGCCGACGACCCGGGCTGCGCGACCTACTGGCACGTGAATTTCCTGGGCGCGGGTGTCACTTCGATTCCCGCGGGCGACTACGGCGCGGGCTGCAATGACATACCGACGGAAATTGGAATCACGGGAACGCCGGTCATCGGCACTACCCCCCAAGTGCTGTATGTCGTCGCCGCAACCAAGGAAAGCGGCGGTTACGTCCAGCGGCTCCACGCCCTCAGTCTCGCCACCGGAGCCGAGCAGGCCAATTCGCCGGTCGCGATCCAGGCGAGCGTGCCGATCAACGCCGGCGGCAGCGTCACTTTCTCACCGTTGTGGCAGAACCAGAGAGCGGGACTCGCATTCAGCGGCGGCGGTGTTTTCATCGCCTGGTCGTCGCACTGCGACCTGAACACCTGGCATGGGTGGCTGATACGGTACGACGCAACGACACTCGCGCCGACGGCGGTATTCAATTCGACCCCCAACGGTCAGGAAGGCGGCATCTGGATGTCGGGAGGTGCGCCGGCCGTCGATCCCTCCGGAAGTCTCTACGTCACGACCGGCAATGGCTCCTTCGACGATTCGAACAACGTGTTGCCGCCTCTCGCGCCGAACAACGACTTTTCCATGAGTTTCCTCAAGTTCGATCCGACCACTCTCACGGTCGGCGACTTTTACACACCGTCCAACGAGTCACTCTGGTCGAGCGAGGATTGGGATATCTCCTCCTCCGGCATTACGATATTGCCGGATGGCATCGGTCCGACCGGGCACCCGAACTTGCTTGTCGGTTCCGACAAGCAATCCCATCTGTGGCTCATCGATCGAAGCGCCATGGGGCAGTTCAACAAGGCCGCGGACAACACGGTCCAATATCTCACGCTGCCGAATGCGAGCGATTGCGGCGATGCATGCGTCTACGCCACCCCCGCCTATCACAATGGCACGGTCTATATTTCCTATGGCTACGGCCCGTTGCTGGCGCTGCCGCTCGCGAACGGCCTGTTCAACGCCAACGCACAAGCCATCGCAATCCCCTCCTCCCTCAGCACCGAACTCTATGAATTTCCGAGTCCGTCACCGTCGATCTCCGCCTCACCGGCGGGCAACGCGCTCGTGTGGGTGCTCGACAACTCGCTTTATCAGGGCAACGCGAACGCTCCGGCCGGCGCGGCCATCCTGCGCGCCTACGATGCGGGCAACCTCGGGACGACGCTCTACAGCAGCGCTACACTTGGCGCCGACGCCGCCGGCAATGCGGTCAAATTCACGGTACCCGTCATCGCCAACGGCCACGTCTATGTTGGCGGGCGAGAGCAGGTGACGGTTTACGGCTTGGCTCCATGAGGTGCCGATCCGCTCCGCGCGTGCCGGGCGCTTCACGGGCCGAATATTACATAATCGCCTTATCACGATTTCGCACCGCATCAGTCCCAAGACGTCCTATATTCAAAGCCGAATTCGGTATGATTGAGCTCGAGCCAAACACTTATCGAGCACCAGTCTCGGATGGCGCGCTGAGCGGAAGCCGAGGGCAGCAAGTTGGCGAAAATCGAATCAGATCCCCCCGCGTTTGCCTTCGTGAAAATGGGCGAATTCTCGCACACGAATCGTCGCGTGTTGGAGCAAGTGCGCTCGTGCTTTCCGCACCATCAGCCGGATGTGATCGACGTGGGCAAGCTGCGCGTCGTCAGCAAGAGGAACCTGCCGCCCTTGGCGTTGAACGTCGCTCGACAATTCGGCGTATCGGCATTCATTGGCCGCGAGCGCTTTCGCCGCCACCTGCTCAAGACGAGCTATTTCTTTCACCGCACCCGCGGTGCGTTGCTGCAGCGCCTCGGAAGCCGGCGCTATGATTTCACGTTTCAAACCCAATCGTTGTTCGATGCGAGCGTTCCCGGCACCCCGCACTTCATCTACACCGACCATACCCATCTTGAGAACCTCAAGTATCCCGCTTGGACGGCCGCGACCTCGTTGTCCCGCGAGTGGGTGGAACTGGAGAAGAGCGCCTATCACCACGCGAGCATGGTGTTCACCATGAGCGAGAACATTTCGCGTTCCTTGGTGCAGGAATACGGATGTCCGCTGCAGCGCATCGCGTGCGTGTACGCCGGAAGCAACGTGAGTTCGGACGCGCTCGAAACCATCGACCGCGGCCGATTCCATGCCAAGAATATCTTGTTCGTCGGCGTCGACTGGGAACGAAAGGGCGGACCGGTCCTGCTCGAGGCTTTCCGCTCGCTCCGAGAGACGCATCCCGATGCCGTGCTCACGATCGTCGGCTGTGCCCCGCCGATTCATCAGGCCGGCGTTCACGTCGTCGGCCGCGTACCGCTGACCGACGTCCCGGGATACTACCGTACGGCGTCGATCTTCTGTCTGCCAACCCTCAACGAACCATTTGGACTCGTCTTCCTGGAGGCGTTTTCATACGGACTACCCATCGTCGCCACACGGATCGGCGCAATCGGCGAGATCGTGCAAGACGGCGAATCGGGCTACCTCGTGGCCCCGCAAAATGCCGATGAACTGGCGGATCGATTGAAGAGACTGCTCGACGATCCGTCGCTCTGCGAACGCTTCGGATCGCGCGGGCGCGACTGGGTGGGCCGTCGTTATTCCTGGGACGCGACCGGCGGCAGGATCGCAGCTCACATCGAGCGGGTCGCAAAACTGACGGCCCGATCGGCGATCGCCCCGACCGCATCCCCGCCGCCTGCACCCGAGATGTTGCCGGCCCGCCGCTGGCCGTAAACCCCGAAAGGATCGCCGACATGAACGCCAATCCGATTCTGCGTCAGCAACTCGTCAAGTTCGAAGTCGACGATGTCACCGGCCTGCGCGAACACTATGAGCAGCACGGCTACGTCGTGCTCCGGGCGCTCATCGAACACTCGCTCATCGACCGCTTTCTCATCGAGTATGAGCGCATCAAGCGCTCGCGGACCTTCATCTATAATTCCCAGTCCATTCATCGCGCAATTCGGCCGCAATTGAACGAGCACGGATTCATCCGCGAATCGATCGCCGACCCGTCACGTCTCGGACTGTTCCCGCGTTTCTCCGGGGCGATCAAGGAATGCATCTATCACGGTGCAATCTCCGATGCATTGACCGCGCTCGATGGGCATGAGCGCCACATTTCCTGGCAGGATATGTTCTTCGACCTGTCCACCGGGACCATCGAACATGCCGACACCTGGTACCTCGACACGGACCCGCCGGGGTCGCTCGTCGGCACCTGGTATGCGCTCGAGGACATCGAGGTGCAGGCAGGAACCTTCTTCGTCATGCCGGGCAGCCACCGCGTTCCGCGGTTGGACAAAGCCGACTATCTCGATCACGAAGAGTTTCGCAAGGCCACGAAAAAGATGATCGAGGAGCATGGCTTTGAAGCGAAGGGCATGCCGATCGACAAGGGCGATGTCATTCTCTGGCATCCCTTCCTGGTGCACGGCGCGTTCTCGAACCGGGATCCTCGCCTCAGCCGCAAATCATTCACCTCGCACTTCTTCCCATACGGGGCAAAGCGTCAGGAGATGACGGCGACCCCGCTTGATCCGACTTACAATCCGCGGCTCTTCCGGGTAAAGCATCCAGGCGATGCTCTGTCGAATCTCGGCTTGTATGCAAAGTTCTGCATGCATGCACTGCGTGGGAGCAGGCCCAGAATGGACATGCGGCGCAAGTCCTACTCGGGTTGATCTGCGCCCCGCAAAATCCGCGTTGCATGCCGATCAGCCGCTGATGGATGGTCTGCCGACGCCGCGCCGCTATCTCGCGATTCTCGCAATTGCCTTTGGGACGGCGCTGGCCGTTCTGGACGGTTCGATCGTGACGGTCGCGCTGCCGACCTTGGCGCACGACCTTCACGTGCATTCCTCGGAAGCGGTGTTGGTGGTCACCGTGTACCAGTTGACCCTGGTCATGACCTTGCTGCCCTTCTCGGCTCTCGGCAGCCGCATCGGACTGCGGCGTCTCTATCAATGCGGGCAGTTGACATTTTTGCTGTCCACCATTCTCTGTTTCGTTGCCCGAAATTTGCCATTCTTGCTCACGGTAAGGGCAATGCAGGCGATTGGCGCGGCCGCGACGCTGAGCGTGTCGAGCGCGCTGATCCGCTCCATCTATCCTGCCAATCAACTCGGTCGAGGACTCGGCCTCAACAGCTTCGTCGTCGCGGGTGCCGGAGCGATCGCGCCGACACTCGGCGGCGTGGTGCTGTCTTTCGCCAGTTGGCCGTGGATCTTTGCCGCGGCCTCGCCCCTGGCATTGCTGTCGCTGCTGTTGGGTCGACGGATGCTGCCCGACCCCGCACCTCACAATGAGCCCTACGATGTCCTCGGCGCGCTTCTATGCGCGGCGACTTTCGGCCTCACCATCGCCGGCCTCGAGGGTGCGGTTCACGGCAGCTCCCCCGCGGGTTCAGCGGCAATCACCGCCGCGGGTCTGGCGATTGCCTTCTTCTTCGTGCGGCGCGAACTCGATTCGAGAATGCCGATCCTGCCGGTCGACCTGCTGACGAGACCTGTCCTCGCCCTGTCCGCGCTGGGTGGCCTTTGCGCCTTCATCGCATCGATGACGCTGATGCTCTCGCTGCCATTTCGGCTGCAGCAGCATTTTGGGTTTTCGCCCGCGCAGGTCGGCGCGGTCATCACCCCATGGCCCCTCGCCATGATGCTCTTTGCCCCACTCGCGGGCCTCATGTCGGATCGATTTCCCGCGTGGCTGCTCGGGGGCATCGGCATGGCGATCGCGACGATCGCCTTGATATTGCTCGCTTTCCTGCCGGAGCACCTATCGCACTTCGACCTGGTATGGAGAATGGCACTCTGCGGGGTGGGGTTCGGCCTGTTTCTTTCCCCAAATGCGAGGCTCATCGTGCACTCTGCCCCGCGTGCGCGCGCGGCATCTGCGGGTGGATTGATCGCGACGACGCGATTGACCGGCCAGACACTCGGCGCCACCGTGCTCGCGGCCTTGCTCTCGATCGGGGCCGGCAGCGAACGCGTCCCGGCACTGGTCGCCGCCGGTTTGACCGTGATCGCAGGCATCTGCAGTCTCGCCCGTCTGAAGAGCAGATCATATGCACTCTCGGCGGACGAAGGTCGAAAGAACCCGGGCGACGCGGGTTGAGCGGGGCGGGTTGAAATGTCCCGTCTTTCTGCCTGTGGTAGGCTGAACGCGCACAATCGAGGATGGCAGTTCAATGGCGAAGAGCGCCGCCGCAGGACCCCGCGAGGCTTCATGGGCGTGGCAACTGAAGATCGAGTTGCTCGATGTGAGCCCGTGCGTGTGGCGACGCCTCCTCGTTCCGGAGACCATCACGCTGCCCACGCTGCATGAAGTCCTTCAGGCCACCCTTGGCTGGACTAACTCCCACCTGCATGAGTTTGTGATCAATGGCGTACGGTACAGCGGTCCGGATCCGGACTTCGATGCAGATTCCGATGATGTCGATGAGCGCGACGTCGCATTGCAGGAGGCGCTGGGGATGGATGCACGGTGCTTCGACTATGTCTACGATTTCGGCGATGACTGGCATCATGTGGTGCTGGTGGAAGATCAGCACATCGCGCCGACGAGGTCGATTCGCTGCACGGGAGGGGAAAACGCCTGTCCGCCCGAAGATGTCGGCGGTGCGCTTCGGTACGCGACTCTCGTCGCTGCCATCTCGGATCCCAATCACGAGGAGCACGAGACTTATCAGGAGTGGTCGGGGGGCCGGTTCGATCCTGCGCGATTCGACCTCGAGGCTGCCAACCGGGCGCTCGACAAGATAAAAGGCTTCTAGCCCGGCTCCACGATGACGGCCGTGCCATAGCACAGCACCTCGGCTGCACCGACCATGGGACCAGTGTCGTACCGAACCCCGACGACGGCATTGGCGCCCATTTTTCTCGCGTGCGAGAGCATCAGTTCGAAGGATTCCTGTCTGGCGGATTCACACAGATTGGAAAAGATCCCCGCTCTGCCGCCGAAGATGGTTCTCAGGCCGCCGATGATGCTCAGGGGAAGGGAACGCGTGCGCACCGTGATGCCCCGGACGACGCCCAGAGTCTTCACGGTGCGGTACCCGGGCAGCTCGAATGTCGTCGTCGTATGCATGAGGCTATGATATTCCAATGGACCGACCTGCGGCCGAATTGATGCGAGGGCCCGCCCTCAAGAGCGAGGTTCCCTCCCTCACCGTCCCGCAGTTCGTTCGGGACAGGGCTCGCCAATGGCCTGACCGGATCGCGTTCATCGACGGGCCGACCGGGCGACTGTACAGCTACGGCGATCTTGATCGTTCGATCGGCCGCTGCGCTGCGGGGCTGGCAGCCCTCGGCTTCGGACCGGGTGAGACTCTGCTGATGTTCGCCCCGAATTCACCCGAGTGGCCGATCGTGGCGCTCGGTGCGCTAGCCGCAGGCGGGATCGTGAGCGGCGCCAATCCGATGTCCGGCGCGGAAGATCTTGCGCACCAACTGCGTGACGCCAGGGCGCGCATCGTTTTCACCGCCGCCCCGCTTCTCGCGACGGCGCGCAAGGCCGCGACGATGACCGGTTCCGACCTCATCATCCTGTCGGATGAAAGCGAAGGTGCATCGGGTTTCTCCGGCTTGCTCGCGTGCCCGGATGCGGAGCCATCGATCCAATCGGATCCGGATTCTCCCGCGGCCCTGCCCTATTCGTCGGGCACCACGGGCATGCCCAAGGGAGTGTTGCTGAGCCACCGAAATCTCGTGTCGAATATTTGCCAGTATATGCAGGCAATTCCCCTGCCGCAGGGCGCGGTGACGCTTGCCCTGCTACCGATGTTCCACATCTACGGCTTCACCGTGATCACTCTTTGCGGGCTCGCCAGCGGCGCGACGATCGTCACCATTCCGCGTTTCGAACCCGGATCCTTTTTGAAAGCGATCGCGAGACATCGCGTGTCGCATTTGTCCGTCGTGCCGCCGTTGATGCACTTCCTTGCCACGCACCCGGCGGTGGACGAGCATGATTTGTCCTCGCTCGAGAAAGTGGGTTGTGGCGCCGCGCCGCTGAGCGCGGCGCTGGAGCAGAAGGTTCGCGAGCGGATCGGGTGCTCGGTCGCGCAGGGCTTCGGGATGACCGAATCGTCGGGTGTCATCGCGGCGTCGGATTCATCGCAGTCCAGGGATGGGGCGGCCGGACGGCTGCTGCCGGGAACGGCGGCGCGCATCGTCGATCCCCTCACTCTCGAGGACCTGCCCCGAGGCTCGCCGGGTGAACTGTGGTTTCGCGGTCCGCAGGCGTTTCGTGGCTACCTCAATCAGCCTGCTGCAACGGCAACGACGATTACCGAGGACGGGTGGGTGAGGACCGGCGACATCGGCTATTTCGACGACGACGGTTATCTCTACGTGACCGATCGATTGAAGGAGTTGATCAAGGTCAAGGGCTTTCAGGTCGCCCCGGCGGAGCTCGAGGCCATCCTGCAAGGGCATCCGCTGGTGGCCGACGTGGCAGTCATTGGGCGGCCCGATGAACGAACCGGAGAGACTCCGGTTGCCTATCTCGTAGCGCGTGGCCCGGTGGACATCGACGACATCAAGGCGTGGGTCGCCGCCAAGGTGGTCGATTACAAGCAGATCGGCGACGTCGTGATCTGCGATGCGATTCCCAAAACGCCCGCCGGAAAGATCTTGCGCCGGGTGATCCGCAGCCAAGATGCTCGGCGGCTCGAGCCGTAGCCGACGCCGCCACGCGGGCGTGGCGGCGATGAGCGCCCGGCGGCCGCGGCGAATTTATTGTTCGGCCGCCACGGGCGGGGATGCCTCCAGCCGCGCGTCGACCTCCGCCCACAGCGAAGCGTAGATCTGTGCGGCCCCGCTTCCCGGCGCGAACGCGGGTATCGGCGCCCGCCGCTGGCTCATGCGCTCGATCTCGCTCCAGTACGGCACTTCGGCGGTCAGCATCGTGGGAAACTGCTCACGCGCACTCGCCATGACGTCGTGATGCAGCGACCTGCGTCGATCGACCATCGAGAAGAACGGCAGCAGCAGCAAGTCTTTCCACCCCTGGCCGAGGATGAATTCCTGCAACTGAGCGAGCATCCGCACCGACAGCGGCGTGGGCAACAACGGGACGACGATCGCGTCGGCGGCGCGAAGCACGTTCTCCGACAGCAATGAAATGCCGGGAGCGCAGTCGAGGAACAGAGTCGAATAAAGGTCCCTGAGCGACCTGCTCATTTTCAGAAGCCGTTCCGTCGGCCGCTTTCGATCGCTCAGGTGCACATCGAAATTGCGGTAGGAGAAATCGGCGGGCAAAAGATCCAGGCCCGGATACCCGGTCGACAGGATCAATTCCGGCAGCTGCCGCTTGCCGGCGAGCAATTTCTTCGCGGATGCGTGTTCATACGGCTCTCCCCTCAATATGTAGGTTGCCGCGCCTTGCGGATCGAGGTCCCACAACAGGGTCGTACGCCCTCCCGCGGCACAGAGGTACGAAAGATTGACGGCGGTGGTGGTCTTGCCCACGCCACCCTTGATGTTGGTGACTGCGATTATCTTCATCGGCGCCCCTGTCGCACGTGATCGGCCGAGATTGTCCGCACGAGCATCAATCGGCTACCATCCGAGCGCACCCGGGCACCGACCGCACCGAAACAAGAGCAAAAGCATGAAATTCAACATCGCGCCACTAGCCCTGGGTATCGCTCTGGTCTGCACCATGAGCAAGGCACGGGCGGAAGATCCCGCGCTCGCCTCGCTCCCGATGGAACACTTCAGGGACACCGCGACGGTCGCCGATGACCCGGTCGCCGGCACGACGACGATTACAACCGAAAAGGGCTTCGTCAGCCACAAGGGCATCCTGCGATCGGTATCGAGCGATGAGTTTTTGAAGGGTGTCATCGATAAGAAGACCGGTCAGAAGTCGTTTCAGGTTGACGCATCGGTCTCTTATTATGGCAGGTGGCGAACCTACGGCACGGTGGACTTTCAGGCAGCCAATGGCGCGCGCTCGTTGTCGACGGTGCAGCTCGGCAGGGACATCGGGACCTGCGCCGTGGGAAACTGTCTGTTCACCGAGCGCGTCGCCTTCACCGTCGATGAGGCATTGCTGCGCCAGCTCGCGGCAGGGTATGTTCCAGGCAACCCGGCGATCTGGCACTTCAAACTCATCCCGAAGGTGGGTCCCGACTACAGCGGCGAACTGTCGAGTGCCGAGATCGCCGGCTTTCTCGCCAGGATCGACCAAGCGAGCGGTGCAGCTCCGGCCGTACAAGCCAACACCACGAGTCCCCCTGCCGCTCCTCTACCGACCACCGCGGGAACCGCTCCCGCGGTGAGACCGGGCGCCGCGCCTCCCGCGGCCACGCTCGCGCCGCCCCCTCCCCCGACCACGTTCGTGCCTCCCCCTGCCCCGACCACGTTCGTGCCTCCCACGGCCGCCGGCGCATCGATGAAGCCCGATCTCGGCATTGCCGGAATGGCCGTCGCCGCCACGACCAGGCAACCAAATCGATCCGGTATCCTGGTCACCGGCATCGTCGGCGACTCCGTTGCCGACAAGGCGGGCCTCATCGTCGGCGACATCCTGTATGAATTCGATGGACGGCCGGTGAACACGCTGTCGGATCTCGCGACCGCCATCGCCGCAAGCCCGCGCAATGCGTTGGTAGCGATCAAAGTGCATCGGGGCATCGCTGACACGACCGTGAGCGCCCGGTTTTGATGTGCGCCGATCCTCAGTCGCGATCGAAGTCATATTCTCTTTCGTAGTAACGGTACCACTCTTGCGTTCGCCGATCGGCTGGCAAGTGCTCCGAAAGATATTTCAGCTCCGCCAGCATCTTGTCGACCTGTGACGCATTGAGATAAAGGTCCATGAGCCGCCATCGGTACGTCAGATCTTCCGGAGCCAGGGCTGAGGCCTTCTCATAGGACGCAATCGCCTTGCGACAGCCAGTTCGACTCGAACAGATAAAGGTCTCCGAGCGCGGCATGATTTGCCGCATCGCGCGGGGCCTGACGAATTTTGTCCTCCAGCGCTCCGGATGGCCGCCGCGAGTGAATAGGGATACGCGTGCAATGCAGGCGTAGCGACATGCGCCGTAGATCGCATAGTCCATGTTGGGCACCTTCAATGCGCGCAATGCGCCGAGGAACGGATTGTCGGCGTACTTGACGAAAAAATTGACGTTGTCCTCGAAGCGGTGAAAGTAGGTCCAAGACTTCGCTTCGTCCACGTACCAAAGATCGTCGGTTCCGCGGCGAAGCACGAGCGGCAGATTCGAGTGATCGGCCTGCGGAACGGCAAGCGCCAGAGTCGCCGGCGAACATCAATCGATAAGGAGCCGCGGCGCGGAAGAACTCGGCAATCCTTTCTTGCTGCGCCTCGTCGCGCGGAACGACGGCGCGAAACAGCCGGCTGCCTTCCGTCAACAGCGGCAGTCGCGGATCGCCGATGCCCGCCGCGAGCGATGCAAGGTAGCGTTCGCACCGAAACGTCGGCATCCGGCGCCGGCAGGTATTCCGTCAATTCCGCCTCCGGCAGCCGACGGATGGCGCTCTCGTAGTCGGCCAACGTCTTGCTGATAGCCGCGCACCAGCGCTCCCCCGCCGCCCGACAGAAAGTCGCTGTTCACCCATTGCGGCCGCGACTGCGCGCCGCGCGCCGTCGCACCCGCGCACCCGTCGCGCCCGTGCCGCGCAGGTTGGTCGTGATGATGAGCTCGGAAATGAAATCCTGCGGCACTTCCGAGAGCATGTAGGTCTTCGCCGCTTCCTCGAGACGGCGGCAGTAGATGTCCGGAATGTCGCCTTCGAGCGCATAGGACACCTCGATCTTCAGCAGATTTTCCTTGGCGCTGTACAGGTAAAGAATGCCGCGCCCGTTGCGCCGCGCGCCGATTCGAAGTTGCGAAAACAGCTCCGCTGCCGTTTGCTCGATGGTCTTCGACGGCGGCAGCGACTCGAGCAGCACCAGCGCGTTTTCGATTCCGGACTTCTTCTCGGCGAGTTTGAGGCTCATCGTGAAGGCGCGGTCGTAGTCATGCTGTCCGGTCTCGTTGATCAGCACGTACCGGGGACGATGCGGCTTTGGCATGCTGCCGCCAGACGAACCAAGGCCGCCGCCGGCCAGGGCACCGCGATACCCGCCAGAATCAGCCGCGTCGCCGGTTAGTAGTCGCCGAAGACATCGCTCTTCTTGCCGTCGCCGGCGTAATTGGCGAGGAACGGATCCATCGAGTTCGGATTGAGGCCGTAGATCGAGCGGTCCCGGCCCTCGTTTTTCAACACGACGACCGGAGTGTCATGGGGCGCCGAACAGGCGAAAGATGCCGGCCGCGTGCTGCTGCGGCATCGTTCAGGACGACGGACGGCGCCTCGCCCTCGGCCGGCGAATATAGACCCAGCACCAGGCGGTTTCTGTCCCGCGCTATCGTAGAAGAACAGCGCCGGGCCGCCGTCCGCGGACATCGCGAATTCCGCGCGCACCTTGCCGCTCGCGTCGATGAGCTGAATCCGGTTTGCGGACACCACTTGCGGCGCCGCGGCCGCGACGCTCAACGACCGGCCGCGGTCAAGGTGAATCATCAGATAGGCACCGAGAATTCCGCCGATCAATCCCGCCGCAACCCCGGCGAAAAAATCCTTCGTCATGATCCACTCCCTTTGCGCTCGAGCGGTTCCGCGCCCGGCGATCGCTTTGTGAACAATCGAAAACATATTACTGGCATTGTCCCCGACCATGCGGATCCTGCGCACAGCGGCGCTTGCCCGAACTCCGCCGCTGCGGAATAATCGTTGGCGCACGCTTGATTTTCGCCTAGGATGATGCATGGCGAAAAAACGCGAGCCCGTTGAGGACCTTCTCGACGCCCTCGTATGGATGCGGCGCAAGGCGAAAAAGCATGAGCCGGTCGACGACCTGATCGACGCGCTCGTGAAGATGAGACGCAAGGCGAAGAAGAAAGCAGCCAAACGAAGGCGCACCGGAAAGACGCGGTCCGCAAAAAAGCGCAAGTGACCGGGCGGTCTGCCGGCGCGCCGTCGGCTGACCGGCGGGTAGTATGGCGCAAGCGAATCGGTGCGGCGAATTGATCAAAAAAACATCAGCGCAACCTAACTGGCTGAAAGAATTGTGACGTTTTGGTTTCAGCGGCTGCTTATACACAGGGTTATCCCCCGGAACTGGGGAGAATGGTCATCCAAACATTGAGTGCACCGTCATGAGTAAGAAATGCACGCATCTCAACACCATCAAGAAAGTCACCCCGAGCGCACGCGGCTGCGAGGAATGCCTCAAGACTGGCAGCACCTGGGTTCACCTGAGAATCTGCCGCTCCTGCGGACATGTGGGCTGCTGCGATCAATCGCCGGGCCGCCATGCGACGCGCCACCATCAAACGACCAATCATCTGATCATCGAGGGTTACGACCCTCCAGAGGGCTGGGGCTGGTGCTACAAGGACGAGGTCTTCTTCGACTTGGGGAGCAACACGACTCCGCAGGACGGACCGATTCCTCGCTACTACTAGCAAAGACACGCAGTTGTGCCGGACGCAACCCCGGCCCGCTACCCGGGGCCCCGCGGCCCTTTGAGCGCCTCGAGCTCGTCCATCGTCCGCGGCCAATCCGCGCCCAGCAGACGAGATAGCGCGCGATCCGCGAGTAATTTTCCGCCGGTCTGACAGCGCGCGCAGTAATTTGTCTCATTGTCGGCGTAGCGGATGCGCTGAATCGTTTCACCGCATCGCGGACAGGGCTGACCGAAACGTCCGTGCACCGCCATATCGGGGCGAAACGCGGTAACCTTCTCGGGAAATCCCCGTTGCGCCTGGCCGCGCAGACGATCCACCCACATCTCGAGCGTGGCCTGCGTCGCCGAATGAAGCCGCCGCCATTCTTCCGCGTTCAGTTTGTGGGTGAGAGCGATCGGTGAAAGCCGCGCTGCATGCAGGATTTCGTCCGAATACGCGTTTCCGATACCGCTGAGGATGCGCGGGTCCGTGAGCGCACGCTTCAGCGTTCGATTCTCCCGCGAGAGAGCGGCCCGCGAGCTTCACTCCGGGCGGTCGCCAATGCAAGCGTCCCGCGATCATCAAATGAACGACGATCCATAACTCCTCGTCCAGCCCGATGGCGATGCGTTTGCCGATCCTCCTGAGCTCACGAACCATCCGCCCCTGCGCCTCGGCGATGGGCGGCTGCGCGGTGCGAAGAACGAAGGGGCTCGCGATCCGGACTTTGTCGAGCGTCCGGCCGACGATCCGCTCGCCGAGCGCCGAGAGATAGGCATTGATATCAGGAAGTTCGGGCACTGATTGCGTTGACCAGCGTCTTGAGGCAGACGCGCGACGCGGGAAGCGTGCGTTCAGGAGAACCCCGGCAAAAGCGCGATGCTCCTGCCGGGGTGCGGGGGATCTTTAGAGTTTATTCCGCCGTGTCGAGACTCGACTGCCGCTCGATTTCCAATTCCGCAACGGCCCACCCAAATTGTGCGGGGCTCCATCGCAGTGTGGAAGCGGTGCGTGCATCGATCGTTTTGGCCTCATCGGGCGTGACATTCTCGACCGTGTGACGTATCACTGTGGGGTACTTTTCCTTTTGAACCCACACGGCGACGTAATCGGCCTTCTGCGAGTCCGCATCGTAGAAGAAGCGGTATTCCGGCTCGTAGCTTTCACGGTCTCTGCGCTCCAGCCGCAGATACTCTTCGATGGCCGACCCGTTCGGCGTCGAATGCAGAAAAGCGCCCAATTTTTGCTCTTGATCGAGTTGATCGAGCCTGTCGTTGAAGTCGTCGCGCAGCCAAACCCGATCGGTCCTGACGCTCTTTCGCCGTGCCATATACCACTCCTTACATTTCTCATTACAAAAAAGCGGGCGCTATGATACCCCAAGATCCATTTGAAAGGTGTTTTAAATCAACTGCTTATTGTTCAATGGATAACCCGGTAACTGCGTGCCGCCCTCAACCAGCCCCTCTGCGGGCCGATAAGGCTAGCAAAACTCGCCGATCTCTTCCACGCCGGGCGTAGTTGCACCATGACGGTGCGCGCCCCCCCCTGCTCTCTTCGGATGGGCGGCATCACCTACCATCAATGCTTGGCGAGTGCTCCGCTCGATGCGTGCTTCTGTTGCAACAGCTCCGCGCTCGGCGAGAATCCAAATACCCGCCGGAAGGCGCGCGCAAATTGGCTCGCGGATCCAAAGCCGGTCGCGAGGGCAATCTCGACGATGGCAAGCGATGTTTCGCGCAGCAGTTGCCGCGAGCGCTCCAAGCGCAAGGCCAGATAGTGCTGATGAACCCCGCGCTGCAGCGTGCTGCGGAACGCGCGTTCGAGCTGCCGCAGCGATATACCGGCGAGTTCGGCGAGCTGCTCGCGCGACAAAGGCTCCTCGAGATTCTCTTCCATTGCTTGCAACGCGGTGAGCAGCTTCTCGTCCGATACGCCGAGCCGAAAGCGCAGATCCATACGCTGCGGTCCGACCCCTTCGCGCACAGAGGTGTGAAGGAACCAGTCGCTCACAGCGGCGGCGAGTTCATGGCCGTGGTCGCGGGCAATCAATGCGGTCATCATGTCGAGACCGGCAACGCCTCCGGAGCATGTGATGCGATCGCCGTCGAGCTCGAAAAGGGAACGAGTCAGCTTCACGTTCGGAAACGCTTCCTGAAACGCCGGCATGTGGTCCCAGTGCACCGTGCAGCGTCGCCCGGCAAGCAACCCCGCCTTGGCGACGATGAAGGGGCCGCCCGAAACGCCTCCGATCACCACACCCTGCCGCGCCAATTTGCGCAACCACGCGAAGGTTTGCTTATCATCATAGGCCGCAGGATTGCCGCCCGCGCACACCAGCAGAAAATCGAGCCGGCCGACGTCGGCGCCGAAGGTGAAATCGGGCAGTACGGCGGCGCCGCTCGAGGCGATCGCGGGCTGATTATCCGGGGCGGAATGCCACCAGCGGTACAGCTCCTTTCCGCTCAATCGATTCGCCGCGCGCAAGGCCTCGACCGTGGCGGCGTAAGACAGCAGCGCGAATCCCGGAATGAGCAGAAATCCGACGGTTCGGATCGGCGAGTCGGTGGCCCGAGGCGTCTTGGACTCAGAGAGAGGTGAGGCTGGCCGCACGATCGCCGCTAAATGTAGATTTCATGTCGTGAAATGTCAATCGAATGCCGGCGGCTGGTCTAACGTAGCGCACCGTCAGGTTCCGCGATTGGAGCCCAGGAGCGAGCGCCATCCGCTATTCGATATTCAATCTGTTGCGACAGGCGCTGGGCGGTCATCGTGGGTGGGGGCCGGCATGGCGCGACGCGGCGCCGAAGAGCGAATACGACATCATCATCATTGGCGGCGGCGGCCACGGCCTCGCGACCGCCCATTATCTGGCGAAAGTGCACGGCATCTGCAAAGTCGCCGTGCTGGAGAAAGGCTGGATCGGTTCGGGGAATGCCGGCCGCAACACCACCATCATCCGCTCGAACTATCTGTTGCCCGGCAACAATCCGTTCTACGAATGGTCGATGAAGCTCTGGGAGGGGCTCGAGCAGGACCTGAATTACAACGCCATGGTGAGCCAGCGCGGCGTGCTCAACCTGTACCACTCGGACGCACAGCGCGATGCCTACGTACGGCGCGGCAACGGCATGCGCATGCATGGCGTGGATGCCGAGCTGCTCGACGCGGCGGGCGTGCGCCGCATGCTGCCCTTTCTGGATTTCGAGAATGCGCGTTTTCCAATTCAAGGCGGCCTTCTGCAACGCCGCGGCGGCACCGCGCGGCACGATGCCGTCGTGTGGGGTTATGCGCGCGCGGCGAGCGATCGCGGTGTGGACATCATTCAGAACTGCGAGGTCACCGGCTTCATCCGCGAGGGCGAACGGATCGCGGGCGTGCAGACCACGCGTGGGTCGATCCGCGCGGGGAAAATCGGGCTGGCGGTCGCTGGCAGCACATCGCGGCTCGCCGCTCTGGCGGGCCTCAGACTGCCGATCGAAAGCCACGTGCTTCAGGCCTTCGTCTCCGAAGCCATCAAGCCCTTTATCCCGGGTGTGGTCACCTTCGGGGCCGGGCATTTCTATCTCAGCCAGTCGGACAAGGGCGGTTTGGTCTTCGGCGGCGATCTGGACGGTTACAACTCCTATGCGCAGCGCGGCAATCTGCCGACGGTGGAAGACGTGTGCGAAGGCGGCATGGCTTTGATCCCGGCGATCGGTCGCGTGCGTCTGTTGAGGTCCTGGGGCGGCGTCATGGACATGTCCATGGACGGCTCACCCATCATCGATCGCACACCGCTTGAGGGCCTGTACCTCAATGCCGGGTGGTGCTACGGCGGGTTCAAGGCGACGCCGGCCTCGGGCTGGTGTTTCGCGCATCTGCTCGCCCGCGATGAGCCGCACGAAGTGGCGCGCGCCTATCGTCTCGACCGCTTTGCGCGAGGACGTCTGATCGATGAAAAGGGCGTGGGCGCGCAGCCCAACCTGCATTGACCCTCATGACCCCCAGTTTCACGCCAAGGCACGCTAAATGCGTATTCAATGTCCCTTCTGCGGAGCGCGCGATCTCAGCGAGTTCGTCTATCACGGCGATGCCAACGCCCACCGGCCGGATCCCGACGCGGCCGATGCCGCGGAGCTTTTCTTCGACGCGGTCTATCTGCGCGACAACCCGGCGGGTCCGCATCTCGAGCTCTGGTATCACGGCTCCGGATGCCGCAGCTGGCTGCGCGTTCATCGCAACACGTTGACGCACGAAATTCTCGGCGTCGCTTTGGCCAAATCCGGCACCGCCGCAGCGACGTCCGAATCGTGAACGACGCGCGCAACGCGGTCTCACCGAACCGGCTCGCGATCCCCGGGCTCATCGATCGCTCGCGGATGCTGTCCTTCCTCTTCGACGGCCGGCGCTACTCAGGCTTCAGCGGCGACACGTTGGCTTCGGCATTGCTCGGCGCAGGCGTCCGGCTCGTCGGTCGATCGTTCAAGTACCATCGTCCGCGCGGCGTCCTCACCGCCGGATCCGAGGAGCCGAACGCGCTCGTCGAGCTGCGCAGCGGCGCGCGGCGCGAGGCGAACACGCGAGCCACCGTCGCCGAACTGTACGAGGGGCTCGAAGCACGCAGCCAGAACCGCTGGCCCTCGCTCGCCTTCGATGCCGGCGCGATCAGCTCGCTCTTATCGCCCATCTTCGTCGCCGGTTTCTACTACAAGACTTTCATGTGGCCGGCGGCGTTCTGGGAGAAAGTCTACGAACCGCTGATTCGGCGCGCGGCCGGTCTCGGTCGCGCAAGCCACGAGGCCGATCCGGACACGTATGAGAAGGCTCATGCATTCTGCGATGTGCTCATCATCGGTGGCGGCCCGGCCGGTCTCGCTGCTGCACTCGCCGCCGGACGCTCCGGCGCCCGGATCATTCTCTGCGACGAGGATTTTCTGCTCGGCGGGCGCCTCAACCACGAGCGCCATGAAATCGACGACCTGAGCGGCAGCGATTGGGCCCGCCGGGCCGAGGCCGAGCTGCGTTCGATGCCGGAAGTACGTTTGATGCAGCGAACTACGGTGTTTGGCGCGTACGACGACGGGCTCTGCGGCGCCCGAACCTTCGGGGCGCTGGAGCGCGTCGCGGACCATCTACCGGAGCCGCCGCCCCATCTGCCGCGTCAACGGCTGTGGAAGATCGTCGCCACGCGCGCGGTGCTCGCGGCCGGCGCGATCGAACGGTCGATCGTGTTCGGCGGCAACGATCGACCCGGCGTCATGATGGCGTCTGCGGTGCGCGGCTACCTGAACCGCTTCGCCGTGGCGCCGGGACGGCGCGTTGCGGTATTCACCTCGGGCGATGACGGCTGGAGGACCGCCTTTGAGCTCGCCGCCGCCGGCATTGCGGTCGAGAGCATCGTCGACGCGCGACGTGAGGTCGCATCGCCCATGCTCGAGCGTGCCAAGCGGCTCGAGGCGCGCATCTTTCTCGGTGCGCACGTGATCGACACCCACGGCACACATGGCGTGGAGCGCATCGCAGTTCGCGACGCGCAGGGGCAGATCACACGGCTGTCGGTCGATACCCTCGCCATGTCCGGCGGCTGGAATCCCAGCCTGGCTCTGTCCACACACCTCGGCGGACGGCCTCGGTGGTCGGATGAAATCCATGCCTTCGTTCCGGGACAGATGCCGCGCAATATGAGCGTTGCCGGCGCGGCCGGCGGCTCGATGACGCTCGCCGAGGCGCTGCGCGAAGGGTCCGCGGCGGGTGCCGACGCCGCCGCCTGCACCGGTGGTGCTCGCACCGCGCCGCCGACATGGCGCGTCGCCGGCGAGGCGACCCATGTGAGTCCTTTGTGGCACGTCGCCGGATCCACATCCAAGGCGTTCGTCGATTTTCAGAACGACGTTACCTACGAGGATGTGGTGCTCGCCGCACGTGAAGGCTATCGCTCGGTGGAGCTGCTGAAGCGCTATACCACGCTCGGGATGTCCACCGATCAGGGCAAGACCTCCAATATCAACGGCCACGCCATCATGGCCGCGCTCACCGAGCGGGCGATTCCCGAGGTGGGCACGACGACATCGCGGCCGCCCTACTCTCCCGTCGCCATCGGCGCCTTTGCGGGCCACCATCGCGGCAAGGACTTCAGACCCACGCGGCTCACGGCCGGTCACGGTTGGGCCCGGGAGCGCGGTGCCACATTCGTCGAGGTGGGACAATGGCTGCGCGCGCAATGGTTCGCAGCGCCCGGCGAGACGCAATGGCAGCAAACGGTGTCACGCGAAGTCAAGGCTGTGCGCTCGGCCGTCGGTGTCTGCGACGTGTCGACGTTGGGCAAGATCGACGTTCAGGGTCCGGACTCGGCCGCGTTTCTCGATCGACTGTACATCAACATGTTCTCGACGCTGCCCATCGCGCGAGTGCGCTACGGGCTGATGCTGCGCGAGGACGGCCTGGTCCTCGACGATGGCACGACGGCGCGGCTCGGCGCCGAGCACTACGTCATGTCGACCACCACCGCCAATGCCGCGAAGGTGATGCAGCACATGGAGCACGCCCGGCAGGTGTTGTGGCCGCAGCTCGATGTGCAGATCGTCTCGGTCACCGAGCAATGGTCCCAATATGCGATCGCGGGTCCGCGTTCACGTCAACTGTTGGAGCGCCTGCTCGGCGACGCACTGGACCTCTCGAACGAGGCATTCCCCTATCTCGCCTGCGCGCAGTTCACGTGGCGGGGCGTCCCGGCGCGGCTGTTCCGCATTTCCTTCTCCGGGGAGATGGCATTCGAGCTCGCCGTTCCGGCGCGCTACGGCGATGCCGCCATCCGCGCCCTCATGGAGGCGGGCGCCGGGTTCGGCGTCACTCCCTACGGCACCGAAGCGCTCGGAGTCATGCGCATCGAGAAGGGTCACGTCGCCGGCAACGAGCTCAATGGCACGACGACCGCAGCCGACCTGGGGTTGGGTCGCATGATGTCGAAGAAGAAAGACTACATCGGCCGCGTGCTGTCGGAACGGCCCGGTCTCACCGATCCCGATCGACCGACACTCGTCGGGATCAAGCCGCTCGATGCGTCGGGACGGCTGTATGCCGGCGCGCATTTTCTCGCCGCGGATGCGCCGGCAACGCTCGAGAACGATCAAGGCTACATGACTTCCGTTGCCTACTCGCCGATGCTCGGGTCTTGGATCGGATTGGGGCTTCTCAAGCGCGGTCCGCAGCGGCACGGGGAGCGCCTGCGCGCGCACAGTCCGGTGCGCGGCGGCGATACCGAGGTGCAGGTCGTCTCGCCGATTTTCTTCGATCCGCAAGGAGCGCGCCTCCATGGTTGACCGGGAAGTATTGATTGCCCGTGCGCCCTTCATGAACATGGACGCCGCGTCCGGCAACACGCGCGGTGTCATCGTCGGCGACCGCGATGGACTGGGACTTGCCACCGTGATCGTGAAACGCGGACAGATCGACGCGCTGGCGCAGCGAATTCGCGAACGCTACGAAATCGAGCTGCCCCGCGGGAATGTCCGCAAACAGGCGCACGGCGTGGCATTCGCCGGTCTGGGTCCCGAGACCTGGCTCGCCACGTCCGAGAAGGGGGGCAATGAATTTCCGGCGTTGCTGCGTGAGCAGATCGGTGCCCTTGCATCCATATCGGATCAAAGCGATGGCTATGCGGTGCTGCGGTTGACCGGAACCAGGGTTCGCGACACGTTGGCCAAGCTCATCCTCATCGATGTACACCCGCGAGCGTTCAGGCACGGGGATGTGGCATCGACCGTGGCGTCGCATATCGGCATCACGCTTTGGCGATTGGACGATGCGGCCGACGGTACGCCGGTGTTCGAGATCGCCGTGTTCCGCAGTCTCGCCGAGAACTTCTGGCATGTACTCGCGCAAAGCGCCGCGGAGTTCGGTCTCTCCGTCACCCGGTAATCCCCGCTCGCCTTCCCTTGGGAACTGCTGCCCGGTCGCGTCGAAGATTTTCGAGACGCGCATCACGTTCAGCCGTGCAGCCGGCACGGAAGGAGAACGTATTGACTATGATTGGGCCGGAGGTTTTTGGGAACATGAGAACGATCGCCATCATGGTAGTCGCCGCGATCACGCTCGCGGGACCCGCATTGCCGGTTGCGGGCGCCACGACGCCCGCCGCTGCCTCGAAGCCGAGCTCTTACGTTCCGCAGACCGGCACCCACAGCCACATCTACGGCACGCCGATTCAGCCGCCCATCCTGGGCCACGCGAAAGCTTCGCATCACAAACACGCGCAGAAGCAGGCGTCCACGAGCACAGTGTCCCGCAAGGGCGCGCATTCGATGCCGCACCGGCGCTGATTCTCGCCGCGTATCGACCGGCCTCGCAACCCGGTAGAATCCAAGACGGGACACAAGAAGAAGAGTCATGGAGTCATGGTCCACTTTTTTGCCGACTGTGCGACGAAGCTGGCGGATTGGATCCGCCGCGGTAGTCCGAGACCTACGTTCCTGCTGATGGCCGCGGGGATGGCGGCGGTATTGCCCGCGCCCGCACAGCAACCGCCAACGCCGGAACCCCTCGCCGCACAGACGGCCGCCGCCTCGTGGCCGCACACGACTACGCGTGATGGCGCGACTGTTACGGTATATCAACCGCAGGCAATCGCTTGGCCGGAGCGCCGCACCCTCACCGCTCGGACCGCCATCGCGATCGTACGGCCCGGGCGGACCAAGCCGCTGCTTGGGAGCATCGAACTCACCCTCGCCACTCGCGTCGACGAAGCCCGAGGAGTGGTCTATCTGGCGAACCCGGTGCTGCTCACCACGCATTTTCCGTCGCTCGAGACCGAGCAGGCCGCCGCGCTGGAGGCGAAGATCCGGGCCGCCATCACGCAAATCGATACCAAGGAGGTGCCACTGGCGGCGGTGCTCCTGAGTCTCAAACAGTTGCCGGTCGCATCGGTCGCGGTGAGCAATGATCCGCCGATCATTTTCTACGCCGATCGACCCGCGAGCTTGGTCGTGTTCGACGGGGACCCGGTTCTGACTCCGACCGGCGCGCCGGGGCTGTCGTTCGCGGTGAACACGAACTGGGATGTCTTCGTGGCCCATGATATGTGGTATCTGCTCAACAACGGCCTCTGGTATGCGGCGCCGCGGTCAACCGGTCCCTACGCGCCCGTCGCCCATCTGCCGGCGGAGTTCAATGCACTGCCGAAAACGGCCAATTTCAGCAATGTGAGCCAGCATGTGCCGGCCAGAGCGCCAACGCCGAAGGATCCGGTGGCGACGATCTTCGTCAGCATGAAACCTGCCGCAATCATCGTCAGCAACGGGGCACCGAGCTTCCGGCCCGTCGAGGGAACCGGTTTGCAACGCGTGATCAACACACCGAGCATTCTGTTCTTTGCACCAACCAGCGGCCTGTTCTATCTCCAATTGTCCGGCCGATGGTTCTCTGCCGCCGGTCTCAACGGGCCGTGGCAATTCGCAACGGACAAATTGCCGCCGGACTTTTCGCTGATTCCGCCGAACGCCCCCGATGCGGCAATCCTTGCCTCGGTACCGGGTACGGTCGCCGCACAGGAGGCGCTGTTGAGGGCGCAAATCCCGACCACCGCGACGATCAATCGGAGCACGGCGAAATTGACGATCGTCTATTCCGGCCCGCCTCGTTTCATACCGCTGACCGGAACTTCGATGCTGTATGCGGTGAACACCAATAGCTACGTCCTGCAGATCGGCACGGCGTTCTATGCCTGCGAGGGCGGCGCATGGTTCGTCGCGGCAATGCCGACGGGGCCCTGGGTGCTCGCCGACAGCATTCCGGCGGCGGTCCGCTCCATTCCGCCGACGAGTCCCCTCTACAACATCACCTACGTGCGGGTCTATGCCGTCACGCCCGTCGCGGTGACTTACGGCTTCACCGCCGGCTACACGCTCGGTTACGTGAGCTACGGAGTGCTGGTCTACGGTACGGGCTACTACTATCCGCCCGTGATCATTGCCGGACCCGTGCCGATTTTTTATCCCTATCCGTATACCTATGCGGGCGCAGTCTGGTACAACCCGACGAGCGGCGCCTGGGCGCGTGGCGGCACGATCTACGGACCGTACGGCGGCGTGGCGACGGGCGGCAGCTACTACAATCCGAACACCGGTGCCTGGGCGCGCGGCGGAGCGATCTACGGACCGAATGGCGGCGCCGGCGCATGGTCGGCCTACAACCCGAGCACCGGCAGCTACGCGCACGGCAGCGCCTCGTGGAGCAACGGCACCGGCAGTGCCAATGCCAGCTACTACAACGCGCGCACCGGCGTATCCGGCTCGACCAACCAGAACGCGAACCCCTACAGCCGCTGGGGATCGAGCAGCCTTTCGGGTCCGAACCAGACGGTCAATACGCAGAGTGGTGCGAACGCCAACGGACGGGCGGGAAGCTTCAACTCCTCGACAGGCGCCAAGGGCGCCGGTTACCAAAACAGTGTCACGGGCGGCTCCGGCGGCGTCGTCAAAACGCAAAGTGGCGATGTGTATGCCGGACACGACGGCAACGTCTATCAACATTCGGATAGCGGCTGGTCGAAATACGACAACGGTTCCTGGAACCCGGTGCAGCCGCCCTCGAGGAATACAACGCAAGGTGCTGGCGCCGGCAACACCGGCGCTACGCAGCACGGCCAGCGCGGCGCGGGATCTGGAACCATGGAGCGGGGCAACTACCAGCAATTGGAGCAGGACCGTCTTGGACGGCAGGCCGGCAGCGGCCGTTGGGGCAGCGCCCGCGCCGAAGGCTCGGGCGGTCCCCGATCCAGGCAGCGCTAGAGGTCCGTTCACGCACAAACCGACAAGGAGAACCATGCCGTGGCCCAGCCGCCTGCGGATCGCCACGATCTGCCTGGCGCGTAAAACCGGCTCGCCATTCAGCCGCACGGCCGAATGGCTCGTGATTTCGAGCCTGTTCGTCTGCGCCGCGTGCGCACCTGTCGGACCGAATTTCAGACGGCCCGCACCGGCTTTGCAATCGGATTGGAGCGAGATGCCCGGTGCGGCAGCCGCGGCGCCGCAGACCGTCAGCTCCGCGACATACTGGACCGGCTTTCACGATGCAACGCTCATCCGGATGCTCAAAAAAGGCGATGATCAGAGTCCGAACCTGCTGAGCAGCGTCGAACTGATCACCCAGGCTCGTCAGCAGGTGCGTATCGATGTCGGCAATCTCCTGCCGGCGGTGCAAATCTCCGCCGGCAGCAACTACGCGGCACCCACCATCGCCTCGGAGCTGCAAGGAAAAAACCTCGGTGCCACGACGGATCAGCTCCTGGGGCAGTTGAGTTGGGAGATCGACTTTTGGGGTCGCGTCAGGCGAGCCCTCGAGAGCGACCGAGCGAGTCTTCAAGGCGCTCAAGCCGGGTTGGCTGCGGCGCGCGTCTCGCTCGAGGCGAGCGTGGCGAATGCCTATGTCAATGTGCGCATGACGGAGCGGCGCATCGAAGTGGCCGAGGCCAATCTCATGCAGCAAGCGGAAGACAAGCGGATCGCGGCTGCCAAGTACCGACTGGGAGCGACTTCGGAACTCGACTTTCGCCAGGCGGAAGCACAATACGAACAAACCAACGCTCAACTGCCGGTGTTGCGCCAGTCCCTCGCGCAGTATCAGCATTCACTGAGCGTGCTGGTCGGCGAGACACCCGACTATTTCGCGCATCATGAGCCTGCGGGCACCGGCTTGCCCGCGGTGCCGCAGGACCTCCCCATCGGTGCGCCGCGCGACCTGCTGCGCCGCCGGCCCGATGTGCTGCAGGCGGAGTTCAACGCGGCGGCCCAATCGGCGCGCATCGGCGTCGCCAAGGCGGCGCTCTATCCGACATTCTCGTTGACGGGTCAATTCGGCTATGCAACCACGGGCAACCTCGGCACGCTGTTCCGATGGAACAATCGCGCCGTGCAATATGGCGGCGGCTTCACGCTCCCGATCTTCGATCGCGGACAGCTGATTGCCCAGGTGCAGATCCAGGACAGCCTGTTCCGCCAGGCCGTTCTCGCCTACCAAAATGAGGTCCTCACCGCGCAGCAGGATGTCGAAGATGGCCTGGCCTCCGTCACGGGGCAAACCGCGCAGACCAAAGAGTTGGCGCTCGCCGATTCCGCTGCGGCCCGCGCGGCCTCGCTGGCGCTGCTGCAATACCGGGCGGGTCAGGTCGACTACACGACCGTGAGTACGGCGGAGCAGACCCATGCGCAGACCTCCGATGCGTTGGTGCAGGCTCAAGCCGGTGTGTTGCAGGCCCACATCACGGTGTTCCGGGCCATCGGTGGAGGCTGGGAATCGGGCAATTCTGCGGGGCCGCAACCAGGGAGTCGAACGATGAGTGCGGAACGATGAGCGCGTCGCGGCTTCGATCCTCGGCCGGAGCGGTCTTCTCGGGATTGCTGCTGGCGTCCGTGGCGGGATGCGGGAAACCCCAGGCCGAGTCCCGGGTTTCCGAGGTCGCGCCGCCGGCGGTCTCGGTACGGATGCTCGCGACGAAGCGCATCCGGGACGTGGTCGAGTTGGACGGCTCGGTCTCGCCCATGCAGCAAGTGAATCTGGTGGCCCGGGTGGCAGGCACGCTCGAGGAGGTCCGATTCAAGGATGGTGATCGCGTCCGTGCCGGGCAGGTGTTGTTCATCATCGAGCAGCCGCCCTATATCGAGCAGCTCGAACTCAACAAGGCAAAACTCGATCAATCTCAAGCCGACTACAAGCGTCAAAGTGAGTTGCTGAAGGAAAACGCAAGCTCCCAGGCCAATGTCGAGACCTCGCTATCGAATCTGAAGCAGGCCGAGGCCAACGTGAAGCTCGCGCAGATCAATCTCGACTATACGGTCGTCAGAGCGCCATTCGATGGAATTGTCGGGCGGCGCCAGGTCGATCCAGGCAACTATGTCGGGGCCACACAAGGCGGCACGGTCCTCGCCACCGTCATGCAGGTCTCTCCCGCCTTCGTCTATGCCTCGATCGGCGAACGCGAAGCCATTCGCGTACGAGAGAAAATGGCGGCCGGCCAAAACCCAATGCAAGGGGTCGGCCACGCGGTGGTGCATGCCCGCTTGCAGGGCGAGCCGGAACCGGGAGAGTCCGGTGTGCTCGATTTCATCGATCACCAGGTCAACCCCACGAGCGGCACCGTCCAGGTACGCGGCCGCTTCGACAACCCGAGCTATCACCTCGTGCCCGGCTTCTACGCGAGATTAAGCATCGATGTCGGACCTCCCCGCGAGGCGCTGGTACTGCCGAGTGCGGCGATACAATCCGATCAGCAGGGCGAGTATGCCTTCGTCATCGACGAGGACCATCGCGCGCATCGGCGCAACCTCTCCACCGCTGCGTTGCCGGGCGAAGAGAAGGAGATTTTGAGCGGCCTCAAGGCGGGCGAACAGGTCATCGTCAAAGGCGCCAACAAGCTCACGGACGGACAGGCGGTGCTCATCGCCGGTGCGGAGCAAGCCGGTTGAGCCGGCCATCGCCGCTGCCGGGTGCGTCGCGGTGATTGCAGAGTTCTTCATTGAACGGCCGGTTCTGGCGAATGTCATCGCCGTCCTGATGCTGGTCTTGGGCGGCGTTTCGCTGCTGCAACTGCCGGTCGCCCAATATCCGTCGATGACTCCGCCGACGATCCAGGTCAGCACGAGTTTCCCCGGCGCGAGCGCGGTGATCGTGCAGCAGCAGGTGGGGCGCGCGATAGAGCAACAGGTGAACGGCGTGGAGGGCATGATTTACATGCAATCGAACGCCTCCGATGACGGTCGTTACAGCCTGACCGTGAGCTTCGCGGTTGGGACCGACACGGATCGGGCGCAAATCGCCGTCCAGAATCGCGTCGCCATCGCCCTTCCGACGCTGCCGGCGTCCGTGCAGCAGCAAGGAGTCGTGACGAAGAAAAAATCCACCGCCATTCTGCAGATCGTCACGCTGACATCGACCGATGCACGCCAGGACGCGCTGTTCCTGAGCAATTTCGCCGGGCTGCGCTTGCGCGACGTTCTGACGCGCGTGCCCGGCGTCGCCGACGTCAGCGTGTTCGGAATCGGCCAATACAGCATGCGGGTGTGGCTCGATGCCGCGCAGATGAGTCAGCGCGGGTTGAACCCCTCCACGATCGTCTCGGTCATCAACCAGCAAAACCAGACCGTCACCGCCGGACAGACCGGAATGCCGCCGGCCCCCTCCGGTCAGCAGCGGGAACTCACCATCAATGTCGACTCCCCGCTCACGAGCGCCGATGAGTTCGGCGAACTGATCGTCAGTTCCGCCTCGGACGGCAGCCTGACCCGGCTGCGCGACGTGGCGCGGATCGAATTGGCGAGCGCCAACTACAATCAAGGGTTTCATCTGGATAACCACCCGGCAGGCGGTATTGCGATCTACCAGCTGCCCGATGCCAATGCGCTCGATACCGCAAAAGCGGTGCGCGCAGAGATGGCGCGGCTCGCTGCGGATTTCCCCGCCGGCTTGAGCTACGACATTCCGTTCGACACCACGAGGTTCGTCGAGGAGTCGATCGACGAGGTGTATCGCACGCTGTTCGAGGCCGGCGCGCTGGTGCTGATCGTGATCCTGGTCTTTTTGCAGAATTGGCGCGCGACTCTGGTGCCGGCGACGACGGTGCCCGTTACCATCGTCGGGGCTTTCGCCGCGATGGCGGCTCTCGGGTTCGGCATCAATTTGCTGACGCTGTTCGCGCTGGTCTTGTGCATCGGCATCGTCGTCGACGATGCGATCGTCGTGGTGGAAGGCGTTGCGCAGCACCTCGATGCCGGCAAGGCCGCCAAACAAGCCGCCATCGATGCCATGCGCGAGTTGATCGGCCCGATCATCGGTATCACGCTGGTCCTGACCGCCGTATTTTTGCCGGCGGCCTTCATTCCGGGCATCACCGGACAAATGTACCGGCAGTTCGCCCTGGTGATCGCCGCCACCGCGATCCTCTCGGGCATCAATGCGGTCACATTGAAGCCGACACAGTCGGCGCAATTCCTGCGGGCGAGGGACCCGAGCCGCGCGCCCGGCGGATTTGCGCGCGGATTTGGGCGCATGCTTGCGCGTGCGGAGAGCTTCTATCTGCGTCTCATCGGCGCGATGTGTGCGCATTGCTGGGCCAGCGCCGCCCTCGCGGGTTTGCTGATCGCAGCGGCGATGTTCGGCTTCACACGCATTCCCACCGGCTTCATTCCGACCGAGGATCAGGGCTATTTGATCATTTCGGTGCAACTGCCGGACGCGGCATCCCTGGAACGCACGGAGCACGCGCTCGAGCGGATTGTCGGCAGCACCCTCAAGATTCCCGGCGTGGCGCACGTGATCAGCATCGGTGGAATCTCCCCGCTCGATGGGAATGCGACGCTGTCGAACGGCGCGTTGGTCTACGTCACTCTGAATGACTGGAGCAAGCGGGGAACCGGACAGGATCTGCGCAGTATCTACGGGCGGCTCAACGCCGAGATGCGCAAGCAGCCCGGCATCGAGGCCGTCGTTCTCGTACCTCCGCCGATCAATGGTCTGGGGTTGTCGGGCGGATTTCAAATGCAGGTGGAACTCACCGACGGCAGCGGCGATTATGAAAAGCTCAGCGGGGCGACGCGGGCGCTGGTTGCCGCGGCAAATGCCGATCCCCGCATACTCCTGGCCTTCTCCTCTCTGCGCGTCAACGTGCCGCAAATCAAGCTCACGCTGAATGCGGCGCGCGCCGAGACGCTCGGGCTCACTCTCGGGGATGCCTATGGCGTGCTTGGAAATTATCTCGGTCCGGTCTACGCGAATCAGTTTCCCAAGTTCGGCCAGAATTTCCCGGTCTACTTGCAAGCCGATGGACCGTTTCGGCGCGATATCGGCGCGATCGGCCGGTTGACCGTACGCAATCGCTCCGGCGTCATGGTGCCGTTGAGCGCCTTCATGGACTACGCGCCGGTGCGCGGCCCTGCGATTGCGTCGCAATACAATCTGCTGCCCTCGGCGGCGATCAATGGTGCCGCGGCTGCCGGTCACAGCTCGGGCGAAGCGCTGCGGATCATGGAACGCACGGCCGCACGCCTGTTGCCGCCCGGCGTCGATTTCGAGTGGACCGCCATGTCTTACCAGGAAAAGCTGGTCGGCGGCACGGTCGATCTCGTGTTCGGCCTCGCGCTGCTCTTGGTCTACCTCGTCCTCGCCGCCCAGTACGAATCCTGGCTCACGCCGATACCGGTCCTGCTCGCGGTACCCTTGTCCTTGGTCGGCACCGTCGCCCTGCTCACGCTCGTCGGCCTGCCGAATAACATTTACGTCCAGATCGGCCTGGTCTTGCTGATCGCACTGTCGGCCAAGAACGCGATCCTGATCGTCGAGGTGGCGCACGAACTGCAGCGCGAAGGCGCCGATCCACAAACCGCGGCGCTCGAGGGATCGCGACGACGTTTCCGACCGATCCTGATGACCTCCATCGCGTTCATTCTGGGCGTCGTGCCATTGATCCTGTCCAACGGCGCCGGTGCGGCGGCGCGCAAGTCGATCGGCGTGACCGTGTTCTCGGGCATGCTGGCCTCCACGTTGCTGGCGGTCGCGTTCGTGCCGGTCTTCTTCGTGCTGACCGGCCGATGGCAGATGCGGCGCCAGGCGGCGCACGGCGCGCCGACCCGACGCGCCCTGCCGGCAGGCAGCCCGGATGCGCCCGGGTGATCGCCCAATTCTTCATCGAGCGACCGGTGCTCGCGAACGTGATCGCCATTCTCACCTTGGTCCTGGGATCGGTCGCGATCATCGGCTTGCCGGTGAATCAGTACCCGCAACTCACCCCCCCGACCATCCAGGTCACGACGAGCTACCCGGGCGCCAGCGCGACCGCGGTTCAACAACAGGTCGCGCGTGCCATCGAGCAGCAAGTCAACGGCGTCGAAGGCATGATCTACATGCATTCCTATGCATCCAATGATGGCGATTACTCGCTGACCGTGAGCTTTGCCGTCGGCACCAATCCCGATCAGGCACAGGTCGCGGTCCAGAACCGCGTCAATATCGCCCTGCCCACCTTGCCGACCGCCGTCCAGCAGCAAGGTGTATCAACCAAGAAGAAATCGACGGCAATCCTGCAGATCATTACGGTGACCTCGAGCAATCCCGCGCACGATGCGCTGTTCTTGAGCAATTTCGCGAGTCTGCAATTGCGCGATCGCCTGGCGCGGCTGCCGGGAGTGGCCGACGTCAATGTCTTCGGAATCGGCCAGTATTCGATGCGAGTGTGGCTCGACACCGCGCAGATGGCGCAGCGGGGCCTCGATCCGTCCGCGGTCATCAACGTCATCAATCAGCAGAACCAAACCATCGGTGCCGGACAGATCGGCATGCCGCCCGCGCCGTCGGGTCAGCAGCAGCAGCTCACCGTCACGGTGGACAATCCCTTGAGCGACCCGGCGGACTTTGCCGCTCTGGTCGTCGCCACGGCACCGGACGGCAGCATCACGAGACTTCGCGACGTCGCGCGCCTGGAACTCGGCAGCGTCAACTACAACCAGGACTTTCACTTCGACAACAGGGCAGCCGGCGGGATCACGATCTATCAGCTGCCCGATGCCAACGCGCTGGACACGGCCCGGGCGGTGCGAGCCGAACTTGCGCGCCTCGCGCCCAACTTCCCGGCCGGCATGCGCTACGACGTTCCGTTCGACACCACGATATTCGTCAAGGAGTCCATTCGCGAGGTTTACCTGACCTTGTTCGAAGCCGGAATTCTGGTTCTGATCGTGATTCTGGTGTTCCTGCAGAACTGGCGCGCGACGATGGTGCCGGCCACCACCGTACCGGTGACGATCGTCGGCGCGTTCGCCGCGATGGCGCTGCTCGGCTTCAGCATCAATCTGTTGACGTTGTTTGCCCTCGTACTGTGCATCGGCATCGTGGTGGACGATGCCATCGTCGTGGTTGAAGGAGTGGCGCAGCAGATGGAGACGGGCAAATCGGCGCGGCGCGCGGCAATCGACGCGATGCAGGAGCTGATCGGCCCGATCATCGGCATCACCCTCGTGCTGATCGCGGTGTTCCTGCCCGCCGCCTTCCTGTCGGGCATCACCGGTCAAATGTATCGGCAATTCGCCCTGGTGATCGCAGCCACCGCCGTGCTCTCCGGCATCAATGCCATCACGCTCAAACCCGCCCAATCTGCGCAGTATCTGCGTCCGCCCGATCCAGATCGGCAGCCGACAAAATTCACGCAATGGTTCAACGGCGCCCTGACGCGCGGCGAGGCAGGCTATGTGCGGATGATCGGCGGGCTGCTCCGGCACCGCGCGAAGAGCACGCTCGCGGCGCTCGCGTTGATCGCGGTGGCCGGCTACGGATTCGTGCGAATCCCCACCGACTTTCTGCCCGTCGAGGATCAGGGCTACGTGATGGTGGCCGTGCAACTGCCCGATGCGGCCTCATTGGAGCGCACCCAGCGGACTCTGCGGGAGATCGTCGATGCCGCCCTCGGAGTACCGGGCGTCGGCCACGCGATCAGTTTCGGCGGCGTCTCGCCGTTGGACGGAGACTCCATGCTGTCGAGCAATGCGACTTTGTCCAATGGCGGCCTCGTCTACGTCATGCTCAAGCCCTGGCACGAGCGCGGTCACGGACAAGGCCTGGCAGGCATTTGCGCACGTCTGGCCGCCGAAATGGCGAAGCTGCCTCAAGCCACCGCCCGCGTATTGGTACCGCCGGCGATCAACGGGCTCGGAATTTCGAGCGGGTTTCAAATGCAGCTTGAATTGGCCGACGGAAGCAATGACTTCAACAAGCTCGACACCGCGACCACCGCACTGATAAAGGCGGCCGGGCATGATCCGCGCATTCAATTCGCGTTCACGTCGCTGCGCGCGAACGTCCCCCAGATCCAACTGCGATTGAACCGCGCCCGCGCCGAGAGCACCGGTGTGTCGGTGGGTGATGCGTACAGCGCCATTCAAAGCTATCTCGGATCGACCTACGTGAATCTGTTCTCGAAGTACGGACAAAACTTCACCGTCTACGTGCAGGCGGATCCCAAATTTCGCGCCGATGCCACCCGTATCGGCGATCTCACGGTACTCAGCCGGTCAGGCACGATGGTGCCCATCAATGCCTTCATCGAGATCAGCGATACGAGCGGACCTGGAATCGCGTCGCAGTACGACCTGTTCCCCACCGCGGCCATCTTGGGCGCTGCCGCCCCCGGATACAGTTCGGGGCAAGCGCTCGATGCGATGGAGGCACTCGCCGCGCGAGTGCTGCCCCCAGGGGTACGATTCGAGTGGAGCGGCCTCTCTTATCAGCAGCGGGTCGCGGGACCCACGGTCGGTATCGTGTTCGGTCTCGCGCTGTTGCTGGTGTACCTGGTTTTGGCCGGGCAGTACGAATCGTGGTGGCTGGCGATCCCGGTGCTGCTCGCCGTCCCGCTATCGCTCGTCGGCACGGTATCGGCGCTCGCGATTGTCGGACTGCCGAACAACATCTACGTACAAATTGGACTCGTGCTCCTGATTGCACTCTCGGCCAAGAACGCGATTCTGATCGTCGAAGTCGCCCAGGAACTGCGCCGCGACGGCAAGGGAATCGTCGAAGCGGCGCTCGAAGGGTCCCGCCGCCGCTTCCGCCCGATTCTCATGACCTCATTCGCTTTCATCCTCGGCGTCGTCCCTCTGGTGGTGGCGAGCGGCGCCGGCGCCGCGGCGCGCCAATCCATCGGCATCACGGTGTTCAGCGGCATGCTGTCCTCGACGCTGCTCGCGGTCGCGCTCGTGCCGGTGTTCTACGCGGTGGTCGAGAGCTGGCGGACGCGACGCCAATCCCCTCCGTCCCCGCCCGCCCCCCCTTGACCGGAGTTGCTTCCGCTGCTGTCGCTCTTCGCAGACTGTTTGGCGGTTCAAGACCGGTTGCACTTCGCAAATTTGCGCACGTGATCCGCCGGCAGCTGTAATTCTGCGTACCATCTTCGTACCAATGCGGGTACTCGAACTCATGGCACGATGTTACGGGTGGCTTCCCTCATCCTTTGCGATCCTCGCCACGCTGGCTGCATGCGGCGGGCAGAGCTCCACGCCGGCGACACAACCGCAGAACTCCGCGACCGCACCGCAGATTACGACTCAACCGGCGAATCAGTCGGTGAGCGCCGGGCAGACCGCAACTTTCAGCGTGGTGGCGACGGGTACCGCGCCGTTGCAGTATCAGTGGCGCGTGGGCAGCAGCACCATCGCGGGGGCGACCGCATCGAGCTACACCACCCCGGCAACCGTCATCAGCGATAGCGGCTCGAGCTTTACCGTGGTCGTCAGCAACGCGACGGGCAGCATGACCAGCAACGCCGCAACGCTGACCGTGACTGCCGCCGCCGTGGGACCCGATGTGGTGACCTACAAGTACGACGTCATGCGCACCGGGCAAAATGTCGCGGAGTTGGCTCTCACACCGGCGAACGTCACTTCCGCGACATTCGGGAAGCTGCGGAATCTCATGGTCGATGGACTGGTCGACGCCCAGCCGCTCTATCTTTCGAAGCTCACCGTGGCCGGTGCCGCACACAATGTGGTCTTCGTTGCGACCGAGCACGATTCGGTTTACGCGTTCGACGCGGATACGGGGACCAACTTATGGCAGGTTTCGTTGATCAATGGCGCAGAGACCACCAGCGACGATCGCGGTTGCGGCCAGGTAACGCCCGAGATCGGCGTCACCTCGACACCGGTGATCGATCGAGGTGCAGGACCTCATGGCACGATATATGTCGTCGCCATGACGAAGGATGCTTCATCCAACTATCACCAGCGGCTGCACGCGTTGGACGTTACGACTGGCCTGGAAATGGCTGCCAGCCCGACGGAGATTACCGCAATGTTCGGCGCGACCGCTTTTGCTCCCGGGCAATACAAGGAGCGCGCCGCCCTGCTGTTGAACAACGGCATCCTCTACACGACTTGGGCATCTCATTGCGATGATGGCGCCTACGGCGGCTGGATCATCGCGCTCAGCCAGTCCTCGCTCGCGATCACGAGTGTTCTCAATGTCGCGCAGGGTGCGAGCGGCAGCGGCTATGCCAGTCAGGGTCCTTCGATCTGGATGAGCGGCGGCGGACCCGCGGCGGATTCGGCCGGCAACGTGTACGTCCTGACGGCCAACGGCCGTTTCGAGACCACCCTGAGCGCCGCCGGGTTTCCGAGCGGCGGGGACTACGGCAACTCGTTCGTGAAGATCTCCTCATCGGGCGGCCTCCTCGGGGTGGCCGATTACTTCGCCATGTCGGGCGAGGTCGCCGAGTCCGGCGGCGACGTCGATCTCGGTTCCGGCGGTGTGATGCTGCTACCCGATATGAGCGACGCCAACGGAACCGTGCGGCACCTGGCCGTCGGAGCCGGCAAGGACGGCAACCTCTATGTCGTCAATCGAGACAACATGGGCAAGTTCACCTCCGTGGCGAACAACATCTGGCAGGAACTCGATGGAGTCTTGAACCCCGGCGTCTGGTCGACGCCCGCATACTTCAATTCCACCATTTATTATGGTCCCCAAGCCGGCCCGTTAAAGGCCTTTTCCGTGACCAACGCGCTGCTGTCGACTTCGCCGACATCGCAGACCTCCGCTCAGTTCGCCTATCCCGGTACCTTCCCGGTCGTTTCGGCGAATGGCACGGCGAACGCGATTGTCTGGGCCTACGAAAACACTTCCCCCGCGGTGCTCCACGCCTACAATGCGAGCAACCTCGCCACCGAGCTGTACAACAGTAATCAGGCATCCAACGGGCGCGACCATTTCGGCGCCGGCAATAAATACATCGCCCCGGTGGTTGCCGATGGAAAGGTCTTCGTCGCGACTACGAACAGTGTAGCGGTCTTCGGTCTGTTGCCGTGACGGACACCGCCGCGTGCCGTCGAGGCTGAACTCGGCGCCCCAACCGTTGCCCTGATCCCCTGCGCTCCATCGCAGCCGAGGTAGTCTTCGGTCGCCGCTCGTGCGGCCGTCAATGCGTGAGGCGCGTGCGGAATCCCTCATCTATACTACGCAGACGCAGCAGACTCTCCAGCGAACGGCGGTGGGCTTGTCATGAGCGAGGAAACCGATGATTTGGTGCGCGCGGTCACTGAATTGATCGGCAACATCCGGCGGGTGAAAAACGTCGCCGCCATGGCTCGCCCGGGCGGCCCGCGCTCCAAGGAAACCAAGAAGCTCATTGGTGAGATGAGCCGGGCCCTTCGTCGGCACCGCAAAAAGCTCGAGGCGAGCTTGCTGCGGCACGACTGCACGGAAAATCAGCGTCGGCTCGCGACGGAGCACATTCAACTCATCATGCTTGCCGAGGCGGAGGTGGAGTCAGAGTCCGCCGAGGCGGCAAACTAGCGCGGCTCCGTCGACATGCCCTTCGACATCGCCAGTCGTGTTGCATCGGATCCGGACGGCAAGGCACGCTCATTCTGGAGTGAACATGATTGACGCCAAGTCATATGGTCCGTGGGCCATCATCGCCGGCGCATCGGAAGGAATCGGTGTGTCGTTTGCGCAGCAGCTCGGCAGGGCCGGAATCAACCTGATCCTCGTCGCCCGCCAGAAGAGCCTCTTGGAACAGCTGGCTCGCGCGGTGGGCTCCGAAAGCTCCGTGCAGATGCGGGTGGTGCCGCTCGATCTGACACGGACCGACGTACTCGAACGGATACGCGAAGCCACCGACGATGTCGACGTGGGACTCGTCGTCTTCAACGCCGCCGCCTCGACCGGTCTCGGTACGTTCCTCGACGCATCGCTCGAGGGTGTGCTCAAAGCCGTTCGGCTCGGTCCCGTGGGTCAGACGTCGCTCGCACACCATTTCGGCAGGAAAATGGCTGCGCGTAACCGAGGCGGCATCATCTTCATCGGCTCGCTCGCGGGAAATGCCGGCGCCGCCACCACCGTTCTTTACGGCGCAGCCAAGGCATTCGCGCAATTATTCGCCGAGGGACTGTGGTCGGAATTGAAGCCGCACGGGGTGGATGTTCTGTATGCCGTACTCGGCGCGACCCGCACACCGGCCAGAGAGCGCGCCGGTCTCACGGACGACCCCGCCCAATTCGTCGCCGAACCGGACGACGTCGCGCGCGAGTGCCTCGACAACATCGCAAACGGTCCGGTTCTCGTACCCGCGCATCTCGCCGAAGCGTTCCAAATGTTCTCGAGCATGCCCCGCAGACAGGCGGCAGAAACGATGACGCATTTATTGCTGAGCTTTCAAAAATGAAGCAACCACCGGACCCGATCAAGATGGACGCAAGCGAAGGGGAGACCGCCATGACTGACATCGCCGAACTCGAAGCCTATGTCGCCATCAGCCAGGTGAAAGCGCGCTATTGCCGAACGCTCGACACCAAGGATTGGGCCGGCTACGCCGACGTCTTTACCGAGGATTTCGAGTTGGACACCTCAGCGGCGGGTGGTCCGCCGACGATCCACGGGCGCGAGGCGGCGATCCGCATGGTCCGTTCGGCAGTCGAGACTGCGCACACGGCCCATCAGGTCCATTCGCCCGAAATCAAGCTCGACGGCGACACGGCACACGTCATCTGGGCGATGCAGGATCGCGTGGTCTGGGGCGCGGATCGGATGCCGAAGATGGGCTATGTCGGGCACACCGGCTATGGCCACTATCACGAGCGCTACGTTCGAAAGGACGGCCGCTGGCGCATTGCGGCGCAGCGGCTGACACGCCTGCACGTCGACTTCCAGTACGAGCCGGTGGGCAACGCGCCGGACGCCCGGCGCGGATGAGTTCCTCACACTGAGGTGACCTTCGTTGCCCGGCGCCTTGGGCTCTCCGCTGAACCGCGCCATTGTGATTGGTACCGCGTGGCGCGATGTAGCGCAATAAAATATTTAAAAATCAATTATTTACCCGAGAACTGAAACCTGAGGCGCAACGCCTATATGCGCGACCCCAAATCGACATGTCGACGCTCTTGGATTTGATATCTTGATTGAGAGCACCTCGAACGGCAGCGGTAGCCTGAGGATTGGCGCAGGGATGAAGGGATGAGCGCCTGTGGGTTTACCAGCGCCGAACTCTAAGAAATGGACGTGGCCGCTTGTCACGATTCTTCTCCCCATGTCTTCTGTTACGTACTCGGGAGTTTCTGGGCATTGGGGTTCGCGCAACCCGCTCCCGCCCCGGATGAATCCAGCGCGGCGCTAGCGGAAATCGTCGTTACCGGCTCACGCATCCCGGTACCGGCGAATATCACGGCGACGAGTCCGATTCAGATAGTTACGGCCCAAGACATCGCTTTGGCGGGTCAGACCGATGCCGATCGAACATTCTTGATTCACTGCCCCAGACCGTCATCAACTGGGATCGACTTTGGTAACAATTCGAGCCCCGCGAAGGCTCCGGGCGGCTTTGCGACGGCTGATTTGCGAGGCCTCGGTCCGCAGCGAACGATCGTGCTCGTCGATGGCCGACGCTTGGGCATCGGAGACCCCAATACCGGAAATCCCAACCCGGCGCCGGATCTCGATCAAATCCCCACGGCGCTGATCGAGCGTGTGGAGGTTGTGACCGGCGGCGCCTCAGCGACCTACGGATCGGATGCGATCGCGGGTGTCGTGAATTTCATCATGAAGAAAAATTTCGAGGGTATTGAGGTCGACGGACAATACGGATTCGCGCAGCACGACCAGCAAAACTATTACATCCAAGAGCAGGAAGCGGCTGACGGCATCACCCGCCGACTGGCAGTATTCGGGACGGTTACAAGCGGGACGTGTCCGTCCTCGCGGGCACCAACTTCGATGAGGGTGAAGGCAATATCACCGGATATTTCGTCTATCACAACCAAGATGCTGTGCCTGGCGCAGCCCGCGACTTCTCCGACTGTCTGGCCGCTAGCACATAACGCGGTGACGGCGTGCCGACACAGACCGGCTTTACCTGTTTCGGAAGCTCCGATTCGAACAAGTTTCGTGACCAACGCCGGCGCAGGCCCCGGCTATTATTCCGTCGTTGGTAAGCAGTTCGTTCCCTACCCCGCCGCGGGCTCGGTGCCGCCACCGTATTTTAACTCAGCAGCCCTATGAGTACGCCCAGCGGCAGGACACGAGATACCTGGCGGGGCTGTCGTTGCATCTGACCGTCAATGAGACGTTCAAACCCTATCTTGATTTGAGTTTCATGAACGATCGCACGCTGACTCAGATTGCGCCATCGGGACTCTTTCAGGGTGGCAATACGCTCACGAGCAACGGAACGTATTTCATCAACTGCAGCAATCCCTTGCTGAGTGCGCAAGAGGCGGCGACGATCTGTACTCCAGCGCAGATTGCGGCGGATAGGGCCGATCCGGGATCGGTGAGCGCAGATCTTGACATCGGACGCCGCAATATCGAAGGCGGCGGGCGCGAGTCGGCCTACGAGCACATCAACTATCGCGCAGTCGCAGGTGCGAATGGAACGCTGGGCGACGCGTGGACGTACGATGCGTATCTTTTGTACTACTACACCAGCCTCTTCCAATCGAACCTCAATTACCTTAACTACGCGGCGATCAACAACGCGCTCCAGGTCAAGACGAACGCTTCCGGTCAACCGGCATGCATCATCGGCGGGAGCTGCGTACCGTATGACATTTTCTACGAGCGGCGGAGTGACGGCCAATCAACTGAGTTACCTGTACACAACCGGCACCGACAGCGGAGCCAATTCGGAGCAGATCGCTCACGTGGATATGACAGGTCGACTCGAGCGGTATGGAATCATGTCGCCGTGGGCACACGATGGTATCGCATTGAACGTCGGGGCAGAGCATCGGTTGGAAACGCTCGATTTCGCTCCAGATGCGGCTGAACTATCGGGCGCCTGGCGGGATGCAGGGTGCGTTGGTTGCGATCGACCAGAAATACAGCGTCAACGAGGGCTTCCTGGAAATGCGCGCTCCAATCGCGCAAGGTCAGCGCGGGTGTCTATGATCTCACGGTTGATTCGGGATATCGATACTCGAATTACTCGACCGCCGGCGTGACCAACACCTACAAGTTCGAGGTGCAATATGCGCCGCTGCCTGATGTCCGGTTGCGTTTTTCGTACGATCATGTAGTTCGCGCGCCGAATCTCATCGAGCTTTATACCCCTCAGGTCTATGGACAGTCGAACGTGCTAGGCGAAGACCCATGCGCGCCCACCAACAACGGAAAGACACGCGCCACCGCCAGTCTGACCGACTGCGAGCGCACTGGCGTAAGCGCGGCGGAATACGGCAACGGCTTCGGCGCTTCGGTTGGAGGCACGAGCACGATCGTGCAATGTCCCGGCGGCTGTGGTCAGGTCACCAGCGGCAATGTTGATCTCGCGCCGGAAACCGCGGACACGTGGTCATTGGGCCTGTCATTCATGCCTACTGCCTTTCCGAACTTCACGGCTAGCCTCGACTATTTCCACATTTCTCTCACGAACGAGATCGGAATAGTCCCTGCAAACATCATTCTGCAGCAGTGTCTCGCTACCGGGAATCCAGTCTACTGCAGCCAGATTGTGCGAACACCACAAGGTAATTTGAGTGGGGCTACCATTGCCGGTGGTGGATACATCCTGCAAACGAATGTCAACACGGGGGGCGCTTTGGTTTCGGGCATCGATCTGCAGTCAAATTATCGATGGCCGCTGGCGAACGGATGGGGCACGCTGAGCGCGAGCCTGAGCGGCAGTTGGACTCAGCACAACTCCGTCACTCCGTACGCGGGCGCGCCAAGCTACGACTGTGCAGGTCTTTTCGGAAATACCTGTCTCAATGGCTCGGTCAATCCAACGTGGCGTCACAATCTGCGCGTCAACTGGGACACTCCATGGAACGTGCTGCTGTCGGCGCAATGGCGGTTTATCGGCCACTCGAGCTTCGACAACAACTCCACGCAACTGCTTCTAAAAGGCCAGGAGGAGTTATTCTATGATCCGATAGTGACCCACATTCCCAACTACAGCTACCTCGACTTGTCGGCAATTTGGACGGTGGCACAAGGGATCCAGGTTCGTGCCGGAATCAACAACGTGTTCGACAAGGACCCCCCGTTCCTTCCATCGGGCGACAGCTACGGCGCGGCCGGCGGTCTCAATACCTTCCCGACGTACGATCTATTGGGCCGGGAGTTCTTTGTGGCGTTCAGGGCAAAGTTCCGGTGAGCGAGCCGGCCCGCACCGCTTCGAATGGCGGCAGTTTGCAATATCGCGTCGGCGATCTCTCCATCGACACGGGTCCTCAGCGCGTGACGCGCGATGGGAACGTAATCGCTCTGCCGAAGCTGTCTTATGATCTGCTGATTGCGCTCGTTCGCGCAGCGCCCAACCTCCTGTCGCTCGATGCACTGATGGGAGAGGTGTGGCCGAAGCTGCATCGTCAGTCCGGAAACCGTCAGTCAACGCATCAAGCTCTTGCGCGACGCATTGGGAGACGATCCTCGCAATCCTCGCTATGTGGAAGGATTGAGAGGGCGCGGCTACCGGCTGATTCCCACCGTGGAGCGCAGTATCGCATCGACGGAAGCGATGAAATCGTCGGATCTGACGTCTGTTGCATCACCAAATATCTCTGCGCCGGAGGTCCGATCTTCTGCGGTGCCGTCGCTACCGCGATTGTCATCCCGCCGCTTGGGCATTTGGGCCATTGTCATAGCCGGTCGCTTTGATATTCGGCGGGTTGGGCGTTCGCAAGATCCTGCAAAGACGAACCGAGCAAGCCAAAAGCAAGCGTCGATGTGGTGGCGGTCCGGCCGCGTAGCGTTGCTGTGCTACCGTTCCAGAGTCTCAGACGCAGATCCCGACAACCAATACATCGCTCTCGGAATGGCGGACTTGGTGCTGCATCAGCTGGCAAGTCTTCCCGAGCTGATCGTCATTGCCCGCTCATCCTCATTCGCGCTCGGCAAATCCGCGCCGGATGCGCGCGACGCCGGGCACATGCTGGGCGCACGCTACCTCGTCGAAGGCAGTGTGCAACGCGCGGGCAAGGCATTGCGAGTCAACGCCCAGCTGATCGACACGACGACAAACAATGAACTGTGGTCGCTGAAGATTGACCGTACCATCGATGATGTGTTCGCGGTACAAGACCAGATCGCGCAGCGCGTGGCCCAACAACTGGATATTACCTTGCACGGACGCTCGGCCGAATATGCAGACATTGGAACGGATGCCTACCTCGCATTCCTCAAGGGACGCGCCCTTATGCAGTCTCGCAAGGTGGCGGATATAGAGGACGCGATTCGCGAGTTTTCTCGCGCTATCGAGTTGGCGCCATCATTCGCCGCGGCATTAGCCGAATTGGCCAGCGCAAAAAATCTGCTGGTGTCCGTGCATGGTACTTCCAATAAAGACGCCGGCAAGCTATGGCCCGAGGTTAAAACGCTGGTGGATCGCGCCATTGAGATCGATGCGGGCGCCGGCGAGCCGTATTTCCTGCGTGCGGAATACAAACTCGACGAGAGCCACCCTGATCCAGGTGGCGCGGAAGCCGACTTTCGCAAGGGGTTGGATCTCGCGCCAAATTATGGGCCCGGGCTGCGCATGTTCGCCGAGTTTTTGTTCCAGCAGCAACGCTACGACGAAACGCTGACCGTGATTGATCGCGCGAGATTGGTCGATCCCTTATCGGCGGAAAATCACTATCGAAAAGGCGAAGTGCTACGCGTCGGTTTTCGCGGAAATGAGGACGCAGTCGCGCTCTACTTGCAGGCGCTCGCGGTAAAGCCCGACTTTTATCCGGCGTATACGCGGATTGCGCAGGTGCGTTGGAATCAAGGAAGAGTCGCCGAGGCGATCAGGTACGGCGAAAGGTCGGTGGCGATCGAGCCTCACGTCGACTGGACTCGCGCGCGGCTCGTTTGGTTTTATGTCGACGTCGGCGATCTGAGCGCCGCACGCGATGTCGTGCGAGGCTTCGCTCCCGGCGCGCCGGATACTCCCCTCGAGGAAGCACTGATCTGTTTTCGCGCGGGCAACCTGGAGCGAGCGGAAGCGTTGGCGCGGAAAGGCCTGAACGATCCGGACGTTAACGACGGCCTTGCTATCATTCTCGCTACGGATGCAATCGTCGAGCGGGCGATCGCGATGCGCGCTCCTGCCTCGGCTCGCCAATTCATTTTGGTGAGCCTCGATCTCAAGAAGGATCGGGGCACGGCTGCGGTGGTTTCGGACAATTTCCCGCAGGTATTGCAGCTCGCAACCCTCGAACACTTCGTCGGAAATCGTGCACTCGGTGACGATCTTGCGGACCGCATTCTCACCTTCACGGAGCAGGGCGGAACTGTGGGCGTGGCCGGGCGTGAGGAGTGGACGCGGGCAGTAGCCTCGGCATTGCTCGGGCACAACGACGCAGCACTCGATCACCTGGAAAAAATGATTCCCCTGGGAGGCCGGGTCGGTTGGTGGGTAAGACTCGATCGGGACCCAAGCTTTGCGGCGCTTCGTGCCACCCCTCGGTTTCAAGCGATCGCCGCGGATACGCGCTCTTGGCTTCAGAGCCAGCTGCAGCTACTCGCGCAGATGCGCATGCTGGGAGAAGTACCGCCGCGATCGGCGGCCGCGCAACCGGGAGGCTGTTGAAAGGGTCCTGATCGGTGCTGCAATCAGGACCCACTGGCGCGGGAGACTCTGGCCCGCATCCCTTGCATCAGCACGGCGTCACTCCGCGCATTAGCGCGACACGAGGCGCGTCGGCACTTCCTTTCCAGTTTTCGCGCTGTACAGCGCTGACAGGGCGGGTACATTCACCTTGGTCACCGCGCCCAAGATCGCCTTATTGATGCAGGCGGCTCTTTGCCCATAGACATCGAGGCCACCCCCGTCAAATTGCAAGCAAACGTTCTTTGCAGCATGCCGAATACGGGCGTACAGCACGGCCGCTCCCTTGGCGCTGTCGACATTGAGATCCCCGTATTTCACGGTCATCTGAGGCGGATCGACATTATCGGCAACCGCCGGCGGTGCGTTGAATCCCCAGGCGACGGTGCCGAAAAGAGCAGTTGCAATGACTGTATAAAAGCGGCGAACGGTGGTGATTGTGTTCATGGTCATCTCCTTGAATTTCATCTCGTTTGGATTGTCGGTGTGTACGGACCAGGTCCGATAGCTACTGCTTCGCGAGCCTGACTGTGCTGTTGGGTTGGCCGGTCTTGCTGGCATGCAACGCCGTGAGCGCCGGCTGATCGACCGCAGACACCGCGCGCGCAATCGACTCTTTGGTGCAGATCGAGAATTGTTCTTTCGCCTGCAACGAACGGCCGTTGAAGACATCGCATACCTGCTGCGCCGCACCAACGATCCGTCGATAGAGCTGCTCGATGCCCTGGCGATTGGCGAGATTCAGATCGCCGTACGTCACCGTTTTCTTCATGGGCTCGGAGTCCGAGAACTTGTCCGCGGCATGAACCGCCGTCGACGCGACGGCAAGACAAGCCGTGGCGAGGGCCGCGCGGACGAAGGGGCGGACACCAATGCTAGTGCGGGTGGTGGAAGTATTCATGGTCATCTCCTATCGTGTTTAAGTGACTCGGTCCCTCGCTCGATTCAAAAAACGGGATTCGAGCGATGTGACGACACGATGGAGCGGGGAGATGACTTCACGCATGAAAGCTGGCCAAAGTTCGACCAAAGGAATGCCAAAGATTTGCGTTGGACCGCGGGAAGCGGCACTAAACGGGCGAAACCGCTCAAAGCCGTGTGACGCTTGGCTCGAGTCGAACGGGTGCGTCGGTAAGCGCTAACTTATTGTTTTGATAGGTGGCGGGCCTTGGTGCCGCACATCAGCGAGCCACCTTCCAAGTGCTGTCCGGATCGAACGCGGCCATGCCCTTGGCAGATTCTTCCGTCATCTCGCCCAAGTCCTTCTGGTAGACCACACCGCGCGGACCCATCAGAAACGTCATGACGCCGCTGCGGCCGTACTCAGCGGGATAGGCAACGAACGCAAAGCCCCTCGACATCCTGCCGTCGAGCACGTAGTCCTTCGCGCCGCCGGGGGCGTGCGGGCCCTGCGCCTTCAATATCCGATAGAAGTAGCCGTGAAACGGCGTCCGCTTGCCGCTCTGCCTCGCCGAATCGGAGCTCTCGCTCGACGCTTCGGCGACGAGGCTGCCAGCAGGACTCGGGGATTCACCCTCCTGTACTTCCCAATAGAGACCGTTCTGCGCGCCCGGTTCGCTGCGAAAGCGCTGCGCATACGTGCCGGCGGGAACCTCATCATGCGGGGCTGCCGCATATTGCTTTTGCGCGGCGTACAAAGCCTGGCACACCCGGATCGCATCGAGCTCATTGTGCCCGATGCGCCGGTACGCCATCTCCTGCGCACCCTCGGTGGCATCGAAGCGCCATGCGCCGTCGAGGCGAACAATCGGGAACGGGACCGGCCACGCGCTCGGACCGACCGTCAATATCACCTTGTCGCGCGTCTTGCGAACCAGGGCGTGCGCCTCGTCATATCGCTCGAGAAACTTGAGTCGCGCATTTTCATCCTGCGTGGCGTCCCCTGACGAGAGCAACTCTTGTTCCCGCACTCCCAGTATCTGCTTGAGCGCATCCTGATCGTTTGCCTTGACTGCGCTCATGAATGCAACCGCAGCGGCTCGGTAGGTGGGAAACGTCTTGACGTCCGAATCTTGGGCGCGAAGGGGGGATGCAGCAACACAGAGGAGCAGCATCGCGAGGGTCGGCCCCACCAGGCGCCCGCCGTTACTCCGTCTCATCGCGGCTTTCCTCCGGCGCGATTGCCACCGCCGCTGCTTGCTTTGGCTGCGCCGCCGCCTGCTTTGGCGGCGCCGCTGCTTGCTTTGCCGCGATCGCTCGCCGCACGCTCGGATTTTCCGCTGAAGTTGCTGTTGAAGCCGCTCGGACGCGCGCCCGTGTACTGCTGAGGAGACGGTCGCTGAGCCTGCGGCCGGTTACCGCCCTGTGGAAAACCGGCGTAGGGATTGGTGGGCGCGGGTCGGGGAGCGGGACGCGTCTGCGGTTGCGGTGTCGGCCGGGTCGTGCCGCCATTGCTGGGCGGTCTGGTGCCTGCGCCGTTGCCGGGGGGGCGGCCGCCTCCGTTCCCGCCCGATGGTGGTTTGCCTCCGCCATTGCCGGGAGGAGGTTTACCGTCGCTGTTTGGCGGTGGTTTGTACCCGCCGCCGCCGCTGGGCGGTCTGCCATTGTTCGGTGGCGGTTTGTAGATCGGTGGCCGAAATCCGGGGGGCGGAGGACGATACCCCGGCCGCTGATTCCAGTTCGGAGGCGGCCTCGCATAAATTGGCCGGCCATACACAGGCGGTCGTGGACGGTAGTACGGGCGCGGGCTCACATACACATGGTGGTAGTGCCAGACGTTATGGTTGTAGTACATGCCGCCGCCTCTCCCCCAGCCCCACCCCCAGCCACCCCAGCCCCACGGTTGGTTGCTGCTGATCAGCGCCCCGATCGCAACGCCCGCCCCGAAGCTCAGCAGCGATGCCGCGACCACATCGGACTGGCTCGGCCCACTGACGTACACCAGTTGAGGCTGATACTGCGGAACGTAGATCACCTGGGGATTGGCGGGCTGGATCACGACGACCTGGGCGCCGTTTTGCTGCTCCACTGAAACCTGCTGATACTGGTTGCTATCGAGCGCGCCGGAGGCGTACGCCTGTTGACGCAATGCCTGTATCGCCGACATCACCGATGCTTGGTTCGCCTTGAACGCTTCTCCCAACGCGGCATAGTCATCGATGTTGATTGCCATCGTGTCCAGCACCGCGGGAAAGGTGACGAGCGAGATGAAGGCCGGATCGAACCCCTGCTTCTGGGCGGCGTCCGTCAGCGCCTGTCCCTGCAAATTGGCGTTCTGCTTGACCCAGTTGTTGACATCGATCACCTGCTGCGGGTCGGTCGATGCCGCGCATATCTGCGCAAGCAGCGTATCCGGGTACAGTGCGATCGGAGCGAGCAGCTGATTCAACTGCTCTTCCGTCGGTACGGTTTGCGCGTAACTGACGCCGCCGAAAGACGACAGACAGAGAACCAGGACGGCCAAAGAGAACGTCCGGATCAGCCGATCAGACATACTCATCATCCCGGCAGACTCGCCGCAGCCAGCGGAGATGTCAAGATTCTCCTACACCGCCGTTCACTGGGGCGCGCAGGAATCGACGGTCGAGCGCCTCGAGCAATTTTGGATCGCGCCCATACGGGTCGGGCTTGAATACGATCGCCCCCTCACTGTCGCGGTCGACGGTCCAGTACAGAATCAGCACCGGCACGGGCTTGGAGAGCCGGATCGTGCGCGTAGTGCCGGAAGCGACGGCGGCATCGATCATCGCTCGATTCCACCGATCCGGGCTCGCAAGCAACAGCTCCACTAATTCGAGCGGGCGCTCGGTGCGAATACAACCGGAACTGAAGGCACGCTGGTCGCGGTCGAACAAGGCCTGGCTCGGCGTGTCGTGCAAATAGACGAGGTACGGGTTCGGAAACATGATCTTGACGCGCCCAAGCGCGTTGGTCGGGCCGGGGTCCTGGCGGATCATGAACGGAAACGTCGCGCCGGTGTACCGCGTGAAATCGACGTTCGCCGCATCGACCGGCCGGCCATTGCGGTCGATCACACGCAGGCCGCGCTTTTCAAGATACGCAGGGTCGCGGCGCGCAGCGGGCAGGATGTCCTTGGCGAGTATGCCGGGCGGTACCGTCCACGTCGGGTTGAGCACCACCTCCTCGATGGTGGATCTGAAAATCGGTGTCTGCCGGTACGGCTGCCCGACCTGCGCCCGCGTCTTCCAAATGACCGCTCGATCGCGAACGTACCTCACTTCGAACCCCGCGACGTCGACGATCACGAAGTCGCCGTCGGCGCTCTGATGCAATACCCAGCGTGCGCGCTCGAGATTGACCCGGATCTGGTCGATGCGCCGCGCAACGCCCACGTTCAATTCGCGACGCGTCGCGGATCCGACCGCCCCATCCGGCGCGAGAAAGTGCCGCACCTGGAAACGTTTCAAGGCGGCCTCGAGCGCCTGATCGAACAGGACGCTCGCCGTGGCCGCCTCCCGATCATCGCCACTTGCCGAGAGCCGGCGGCGAAGATCGGCGACGCGCGGATCCGTCACGCCGCGGCGCAACGTGGGCCCGTCGGCGATCGTTGGCCAGCCACCGGCCGCTTCGATCCGTCGATAGGAGGCCAGCGCGTCCGTGAAGGTCCGATACATCCAGTGATCCGGACGGACCGCATCGACGGCACCCGAGATATTGTCGTTGGTCAGTGCCGCGAAAACGAATTGGAGCGCATCGCTGTCCTTCAGCTCACGGCGCTCGAAGTTCCAGCGGCTATCGATCGAGACCGGATCGACCTTGCCGAAATACAGGTGATAGAGGAGCTCCGTGAAGGCGTCCGTGGCGAGAAGATCGAGTTGGGCAGTCTCGAGCGCGGTGCGGTCAACGCGGCCCGCCAGCCTTTCCAGAGTCGCAAGATGATAGTCGGCCGGCGTCAATCCGTCCGCCGTGCTCGCGCGCACGATGTCGAGGAGCTTCGTGAGACGCACCGAATCCCAGAACGGCTCGAATCCATGCAGTTCGTAGAGCGCCGCGATTGACCGGGTCGCACTGAGCGAAGTGCCCTCGACGCTCAGCTCACCGCTCGCCGACAGGGCTTCCACACGCTCCCGCACCGCCTCGATGACCGGGCTGGCGGATCCGGGTGTCTGGGGCGCGGCGGCCAGGGAGTGGCCGACGACTACCGCCAGGAGAATGGCGCTCAGCTTGGTCACGCCGCTGCCGCAAAACCGGATGCTTCTCATGGCTGGATCTCGATGCAAATCTTGCCGAAGCGCTGCCCCGCCTGCTGGTGGCGCAATGCGTCTGCGAGTTCCTCGAGCGGGAACGTGCGGTCGATCACCGGTCTGATGCCGCCCGCCTCGATGGCACGCACCATGTCAGTCTGATCCCGGCGGCTTCCCACGGTCACCCCTTGCAAGCGGAGGCGCTTGGCCTGGACCACGGCGAACGGGATGGTGTCCGTTTTGAAGCCGGCGACGGCGCCGATGATTGCGATATGCGCGCCCGTGCGGGCGGCGATCAGCGATTGGGCGAGCGTATTCGGACCACCGATCTCGATGACATGATCGACGCCGAGACCATCGGCAAGCGCAAGCGCCGCTTCGCCCCATTTCTCCACTTCGCGATAGTTGAGGACATGGTCGGCGCCCAGCGCCTTGAGCCGTTGCAGTTTCTCGGCACTCGAGGAGGTGGCGATGACGACGGCGCCGGCCGCCTTGGCGAATAACAGGGCAAACAGCGAGACCCCGCCCGTGCCCTGCACGAGCACCCGGGCGCCGGGCTTCACCCGGCCATCGGTGACGACCGCGCGCCAGGCGGTGACACCTGCGCAAGTGAGGGTTGCGCTCTCGGTGTGCGTGAGACCGCGGGGTGCACGGGTGAAATGAGTCGCGGGTCGGGTGACGAATTCGCAGGCAAACCCATCGGCCGCTCCACCGGGCGAGGCGACGAGTTGGGCGCGTTCCATGTGACCGTCGAGCCAGGCAGGATGAAACGTGCTGACTACCGCGTCTCCCGCCTCGAATTCCGTCACGCCTTCGCCGGCCTCGAGGACTTCCCCCGCTCCGTCCGACAACGGGATACGCCCTTCGGCGGTGGGGAAGTAGCCGGTTGCCACGAGGTTGTCGCGGAAGTTCAACGCGGCAGCGCGAATTCGCACCCTGATCTCACCACGTCCCGGGGCTGGCGCCTCGGCCGTACCCAGATAGAGATTATCGATTCCCGCGGGATGCCTGATCCGCATCGCCCTCATTCGAACTCTCCCTGGCCTCTCAGAAATTCGAGCAGAATCGGTGCGAGCATCGGCCAGCGCTCGAAGCGTCCACGGCCCGGTTCGGCGGGAATGGCCTGGCAGTTGTTCCATTCCTGATCCGGCCAGGGCGGATCGATGATGCGGGAGTTTGGAAGCAACTCATGGACCCACTCGCTGGTTCGGCGGGTGTGGCTGATGTCGCTCTTGCCGCTACGGAAAACGAGGATGGGCATGCTCAGCCGTGCGAGTTCCTCAGGCTTCATCCCAGGCACCGGGGAAATGTCCGAATAGGCATAGGCGGCAGCCCATTGCTGCATCCTGGAAATGAAATCTTCCGGATCCTGTGCGAGCAGAATGTCGCGATTGCGCGGATTTGCAGCAAGCTGCGCGGCCCACCCGGGCAACGCCGCGACGGCTTGCATTCCGCCTTTCGCCGCCGCGATCGCCGAGTCCCCGCAGTAATAGGCGGCCAGCTGGGCAAGGGAAATCGGTCCACCGCTGATCCACCAAATGGCCATTTTCGATACGAGCTGCGGCGCACGAACGGCGGCAAGCAGCGACACGCGCGACCCGGCCGAACCCGCAACCAACGCCACCGGCCCGAGTTCCAGGGCGCCGATGAGACCGAGCAGCGTCTCGGCATGCAACGTGCTTTCACTGCGACCGGCAAATGAAATATCGGAGGCACCGCAGTTCGACCGGTCCCACATGAGCACGCGATATCCGCCTTCGGCCAGCGCCTCCCCGAGTTCGGGTACGCCGGGGGTAACGCGCGGATAGCGCCCTCCCGGCGTAATGACGACGGCCGGAGCAGTCTTCGGTCCTAGAAGCTCGTAATCGATCTCGATCGCGGAGATGACGATGCGCGCCATGGCGGTTCCTTGTTGCTCGCTGCCGTAGCGCGGGGATCAGACCGTCATTTCGAGAATCTGGCCGCCCACCCGATCCCCTTCGAAGTAGCCGAGGCCGTAATCGCCCTTGATCGTGGTGCGCTGCATGCGGCGGCCATGGGCGGGATCCATGCCCGATACGGAATGCAGCGCGCGCCAGTTGTCCCAGATCAGCATATCGGTGGGCTGCCAGCGATGAAAATAACTGGACCGCTGCGCCAGTGCGTTGATCGTCTGGCAAACCTCCTCGAGAAGCGCATTCCCTTCATCATCCTCGCGCCCCACGATGCCCTCCGACATCCAAGGCGAGACATGTAGCACCCTCTCGCCGCTCGCCCGCGTCCACACCGCGGGATGAATCGCGCGTGGCTGTCCCTGCGCCGCCGCCATCACCGCTGCGGCGCTCGGCTTTCCACGCAGCTCGACCAGTCCTGGCGGCCGGCCGAAGCGCATGTCCCGATAGTCGAGATTCATCCGGTAGAGAATCTTCGCCTCCTCGATCTGTGCCAACAGCTCCCCGGGGAAGGCGCGATGCAAGGTGATGCCGTCGACGAACCCGGTGCGACCACCCTCGGGCGGAATCTCAAGCGCGCGCAGCACCCCCGCACGGTTGAGCTCGTTGTTGTAGCAATGATCGAAGTGCCAGGGCAGCCACATTGAAAGCTGCCGTCCTTCGATCTCGACGATGCCGCCTTCCGCGGGCACGTGGCGCATGTCGATGACCCCGGGCATCGAGTCCCGATCGACCCGCGCGACGGCCGGATTCGGGTGATCCTTCAAGGGCCCGAACACCGTGCTCAGCGCGACATGCATCGCGCTCGTTGGCTCGACGCCCGCGAACACGATCAGCCCGTGCTGCTCGAAGGCCGTGGTCATCGCCCGTCGAATTTCCGGATCCTGCACATTCACACGTGTGATGCCTTCGATCCGGACACCGAAGGGAAGATCCTCCCGCAAGGGGCGTATATCGAGTGTGGTCATGTCAATGCTCCCGGGCCGCGCCGATCACCGCGACGAGCCCACGTTGTGATCGATGGTAGCGCCTTCTGCGCCGAGGGCAAGGTCGCTGACCGCTCCGGCCGGACCAAATGCGCGCATGACCTGCAAGAGCAGGTCATGATCGATTGCCTGCAGTACCCGTCCCGGTGGCTTTAGCGTCGGCACCGACTCGGCTGCGATCAATGCATTGACGACCGACTCCTCGATCGCATCGACCGCGGCGCGGTAAACGTGGTCGCAGTGCGCATCGTTCAGAGACTGAAAATTGAAACTATGCGGCTGCGCCTCGCCGATCGCGGGCAAATAGATGGGATTGGCGACGGAAAACGCGAGTATGAGATCGCCCGAGTAGTGCCCACCGCTGCTGCCGGTGCGCCCGATGCCGAGCGCACCGCGCTTCGCGAGCCTGCGAAGCTGGATCGGTGAGAGCGGCACATCCGTTGCGATCAGCACGATGATCGAACCGGTCTCGGGGAGCCCCGCATCGGAGATGATCGCATTCTCGGTGAGGTGGCGGCCGATGGGCGCACCGAGAATATTGAGTTCGTGGCGAATTCCGAAATTCGATTGCACCAGCACGCCCACGGTGTGGACTTGATCTTCGATCTGAAATTGCCGCGAACTGGTTCCGGTGCCTCCCTTGAACTCGTAGGTCTGCATGCCGGTCCCGCCGCCCACATTGCCTTCCTCGAGCGGGCCGGAGCGCGCGCCGTTGAGTGCTTCGAGGGCGTGTTTCTCCGTCACGTGCCGCCCACCGACGTCGTTGATCATGCCATCGTAGGTCTCCGCGACGATCGGCATCGCCCAGCCCCACGCATCGCGGAACGCGGCGGCATAACGCTCGATCATCCAGCCGACCGCAGCGTGATGCACGATCCCGACCGAATGGGTGTTCGTCAGGCAGACGGGCCCCTGGAAATAGCCCGCGTCGCGTACCCAGTGGCTGCCCGTCATTTCACCGTTGCCGTTGAGGTCGAACTGTCCCGCCCACACCGGTAAGGGAACGGGGTGGTGACCTCGCGGCAGCACGGCGGTCACTCCGGTGTAGATCTGCGGACGATTATTCGTCGCGGGCGACTTCAACGTCGAGAAGCCGACTTCCACTCCGGGAACATCGGTGATCGCGTTGAATTTGCCCGGCGTCCCGGGAAACCGGAGGCCGAGATCGCGCGCACGCGGTTTGCCCATGAAGTTGAAATCCTATTTGCAGTCGTCGAGGCCGGCCAGATACGCTGCCAGGTTCTCGATGTCCGCATCCGAAAGATTGTTGGCGGTGGCCGCCATCAGTGCCGCGTAGGTGCCGGTACGGCGACCGCTCTTATACGCCTTGAGCGCATTCACGAGATACTTCGCGTTCTGTCCGGCGATTTTCGGATACTGGGGCAACGAGCCGGACCGGCCGTCGCCGCCATGGCAGCCTGCGCAGAGCGTAAATTTAGTCCGACCGGCATCGACGTCGGGATCGGCGGCCAGTGAGGTTCCCGCGACCATCACTGCAGCGCCCAGCAGCACGGCGGCGACATTGACCTGGTGAGGCTTCTGCTTGCGCACATCAGTCCAGGGAGTCGGGGGATGGGATTTCCCCCGCGGCGAGCAGGGCCTGGACCAGTTCCTGGCGTCGAGACCAGGGGACGATGCGAACCTTGCGCAACTCGGTCACTTCAGCCCCGGTATATGCCCGAAAGTCCCTCGGGAGTTGTGCAGCGCTGTAGGTGTTCAGAAGCCAGTTGAGCATTTCAGCCAAATCCTCATCGCCGACCGCGGACATCGCCACGTTGGGCACTTGAACGAGATATGCACGTCCTTCGGGAATTCGCGCGAAATAGCCGATTCGATCGACCAGGCTCGGGATCTCGCCGACGGAGCGGCCGGATTGCCCGTGGCAGCCTGCACAATTGGCTGCATAGGTCGTGGCGGGTCTCGATAGATGACGCACGGCGGTACTATGAGTTTTCGCGTGCTCGTCCGGCGGCGGCACGAGCTCCATGGGGTATTGCTGCGCGTGCAGAGAAGAGCCCGCGGACAACATCGTTACCGTGATTGCGGTGCAAATTGCCTTCACGAACGCGCCTCCGTCCGGGCTTCAGTTGGCCAGGCCCACGAGCGCGGCGCTCGAGCAGTGATACACCATGCTCGATGCGCCGAAGCACCAGATGATGTCGTTGTTCAGCTGGGGCCGATAGCTCGGCATATCGCCCTCCTGGCCGAGACACGAGCAGCGGCCGCAAGAATCGGTCCCGCAGCAATCCCGATAGGCGATCAGGTATGTTTTGCCATCCTCGGGATTCACGCACGAGCCGATCCATGAGGTCGGGGAAGGAGTCGTTCCCGGTGGGCACGTGCTCGGGCCTCCGCCACAGCAGGCGCACAGGTAGCCGTCGCTCGCGCAATAGCGCCAGTAATTGCACTTGGTGGTGTCCTTCGTCTGCGCATTGCGCGCAAAGCGCGAACTCAGTTCGCCCGCCTGCGCCTTGCGATGCACCGGAAGCAGCGGCAGCGCCGCCGAGACCACCACGGCGTTACCGATCATCGAGATGAGAGAGCGGCGTGAGATGCGTTGCGCACTCAAGCGCGAGCCTCGCTCGACCAACCGGTCAAAGAAATTCTTCGACAGCAATCTCATGAAACCTGCTCCTCGCTGCGCGCAAGCGAGTGCGAATGATCCCGAGCCTTGAGATAGGCTTGGATGGATCCGTAGCCGGTTTCCTCCGCGACGGCCAGGCTTTCCAGATGCTCGCGGCTATTGACGAGACCCTTGGCGCGGATGACCCCTTCGCGGTCGATCAAAACGGCATACGGCAGCTTTCCCACCTGGAAGGCAATTCCAACTTCCGGCCCCAACAAGTACGGCAGCGCCTGCAAGCCCTCCTTCTGGATCATTCGCAGCTGCTCCTCGCGGTCGCCGTCGCCCACCAGGATCACCTCCAGATTTTCCCTGCTGGAAAACGATTTGGCGATGGGCAACAGCTTCTTGCACACCGGACAGGTCGGCGAAACGAACATGAGCAGAGTCGTGCGCCCCTTGGCATTGGCACCGCCGATTTGCACCACCTCGTTCGCGATCGACTGGGCGCGCAGTCTCGGCGCCATCTCTCCCACCTCCGGCCCATGGTCGTTGGTCATTGCTCCCATCGGCGCCAACCGCTCATGCAGAATGCCGATTTGCCGGGTCAGGCCGAACACCATCACCGCCAGCACGAGAATGAGGATGGTGTGCAGAACCAGGATGTAGGGAAGCAGCTCGCTCATGACGCATTCCTAATTCGATAGTCCTCGGGCTGCATGGAAGTTGTCCTCGTACGACGGCGCGGGTGCTCGAAACAGGAGGCCGACCGACAGATAGCACAGAAACAAGGTCACTGCTGCGGCGACCGCGATCGCCCACGCCAAGGGGGGAAGCGCCGCGGCCCCGCCGGCCGGCAGCAGCAGCAGCGCGCAGACCGTGAGAAGACCGTTGCGCACGATGACGGCGATCGATATCGGCTGTTTGAGCTCCGAGCGAAAGCATCCGCAGTCGATGTGGCGACGCCCGCGAAAATAGTTCATCGTCAGTGCCGCGCCGAAAACCGCAAACAAGACTGCGGCCGCCAACGCCGCCACCGGGCGTGTTTCCTTGAACAATATGCCCGGCGCGATTGCAGCTTCTAACAGCGGCAGCAGCAGCGCGACGGGCGGGACCAATGCGCGCGGCAAGACACGGAAGTTGCGCACCACGCCCGGCAGCTCATCCCACGCCGTCAGCTTGGCGAGCGCGGAGCCGGCGAACACCAGTGCGATCAACAGGACGAGGGTTTCGGCGAGCACCGCGTTCAATTCGTCTACTCCCCGGGCACGGTGAGAATCTGGGGGCTGAAGCCGATGTTGTCGAGTTCGCTGCGCACGCTTCCCGCTGAAACGTTGTAGGTGATGATTTGCGCCGCTCCATCGACGATCGTATAGAGCAGGGGTGAATCGTCCTGGCTCACGGCGATCGACAGGGCGGGCTTTCTCAGTTTGATCTTCTGCAGGCGCTTTTGCGCCTGCACGTCGTACACCCAGACCTCCGTGCCCGAATCCTTGTGGGTCCATTCGTTGCCACGATGCATGAGCACATACAGGCGTTTGCTCGGGACGTGAAAATGCGTGACTTGCCAACCGCCGGGCTTCCAGCCGGCCGCTCTCTCCTCGGGACTCGTCAACGACCAGGACGCCTGCCTCTTTGCCGCGGCGCCCGCAAGGTCGAGCGGGATCACCGTTCCGGAATATGAAACCAGATAGAGCATCCGATCGTGCTTGTCCCACCCGGAGTGCTCGAAGACAGGGTCCTTCTCGGCATCGAAGACTTTCTTGACGCGCTCGCTCGTGGCCTTGAGCTTTTCATCGAACGTGACGGTTGCCACCGAGCCGTCGGCACACAACGTGGTGAATTGATTCGGCGCTTGTGGAAATATGAGGCCGCAGCCCGGGATGTCGATGTCGCCCACGTACTCGCGGAGCCTCAAGTCCACGACGCTCACGGTGGTCCTCGGGGCGAGGTTGTACGATAGCCCGTAGCGCCCGTCGGGGGTAACGCCGAAATTGTATTTCTTCGAGACGATCAGGAAGCGCCCGTTCGGTAACGGAATGTCCTTCAGCACCTCCAAGGTGCGCGCATCGCGAACCACGACGAAGTCCTGACGCTTGCCGCGCGTATGTTTCTCGAAATAGGTATCGGCGGCATACACCGCGGAACCGTCCGGCGCGATCGCGAAATTCGACCAGTATCCCTGGCTGAACATGCCCTCGAGCTTGCCCTGGTCGCCGTCGATCACCAGGGTCTTGCCCGCCTCGGCCGCGGGAAATGCCGTGTCGAGGACGAAAAGGCGCCGGGCATGCGTCGGGGACAGGGTTGCCGTCACGTGCGGCTCGGCAACCGGCAGTTTGGCGCCCGCATCGAGATCGTCCTTGTCCTGCGGAACGGCGGCGGCGCTCGCGCTCAGCATGGCGATCGCGGCGATGATTCTGAAACTCATCCCTAAGGCTCCGATGACTGGCTGTGAGGCGAATTCGACCGCCGCCGGTTCTATTTCCATCTTAAGCCGCGCCGCGGTGGAATGTCGACCCGAGCCCGGCGCGTGCTCGACAACGCCATGGACTTGACACTACCCACGGCTCGCACGGTAATGCGATACTGAGCACCGAGATCCGACCATGAGCTTCACCACCGAAAATCACCCCGGCGTCTGCGCAGAACCCGCGGCAGCCACGTCGGGCTTCGTGTTCAACCACTCGATGCTGCGCGTGAAAGACCCGGCTGTGGCGCTCGATTTCTATACGCGGGTATTCGGCCTGCGCGTGCTGCGCAAGCTCGATTTTCCGGAGATGAAGTTCTCCCTGTATTTCCTTGCGCACCTATCGGCCGCGGAGACGCCCCCGGAGGACGCCGGGGAGCGCACGGCCTGGACATTTTCGCAGCGTGCGGTGCTCGAACTGACTCATAACTGGGGAACCGAGACCGAGACGGATTTCAAATACCACGACGGCAATGCGCAGCCGCAGGGTTTCGGTCACATCTGCTTCTCGGTACCCGATCTGGATGCCGCGATCGCTTGGTTCGACCGGCACCAGGTGCCGTTCGTGAAGCGGCCCGAGCAGGGGAAGATGAAGGACGTTGCGTTCATCAAGGATCCGGACGGCTACTGGATCGAGATCATCGAGCCGAAGCGGCTGAAGGCGCTGGGCCGCTGAACTCCGCCGACGCACCACCGTCGGGCGAGGGCCGTCAGGCGGTGCAATCCCTGCGCCGTACGCTGTCCTACTACGACCTGGTCATTTACGGTATCGCGTACGTCTGCCCTTTCGGCATTTTTCAGTCCCTGGGGTTCGTCTGGCAGGCATCCGACGGCCTCATCGTGCTCGCCTACGTGCTCGCCACGATCTGCATGTACTTCACCGCGAAGAGCTATGCGGTGATGACCGAGGCCGTGCCGAGCGCCGGGTCGATCTACGGCTATGCACGCCACGCGCTCGGTCCATTCGCCGGATTCATCGGCGGCTGGATGATCCTGCTCGATTATTTGCTGATACCGGCCTACGTGTACGTCTTCATGGCGGTCGCCCTGGGGACGCTGGTGCCGCAGGTGGATCGAGCAATTTGGATCGTCGCGCTCGGCGCGGCGACGCTCGGCATCAATTGGTTCGGCGTGCGGGTCACTTCGAGGGCGAATCTGATCTCCGTCGCGGTGCAGATCGCCGTGCTCGCTCTGCTCCTCGTGCTCGGAGTCATCGCGCTTTACCACGGCAAGGGCAACGGAGCGCTGACGCTGCGGCCGCTCTACGCACCGGATCTCTATCATCTCAAGAGCATCTTCACGGCGACGTCGATTTGCGTGATGTCCTTTCTCGGATTCGACGCGATCTCGACCCTCTCGGAAGAGGTCAAGAGCGACGACAAGCGGATCGTCGGCCGCGCGATCGTCGCCGTACTGCTCATCTCGGCGGCGATGCTGGCGGTGACGGCGTGGGTTCTCGGCGATCTCTTGAGCGGTTTTGCCATCAAGGATCCGGCAGCCGCGACCTATGAGTTGGTCTCCTGGGCGATCGCGCCCTGGGCCGCCGCACTGACCGCGTGGGTCATGGCCACCGTGGTCGGGGCCACCAATGCGCTGCCGATGCAGGTCGGCGTCGCGCGCGTCATGTACGCCATGGGACGCGACCGGCAGTTGCCGGCGGTGCTCGCCAAGATTCACCCGAAACACGGGACGCCTTATGTCGGCATGGTCGCGACCGCCGCCATCTCGGTCACGGTCGCGCTGCTGATGCGATACCAGATGGACGAACTGGTGTCGATCGTGAATTTCGGTGCACTCTCCGGGTTCTTGCTCCTCCATGTGTCGGTAATCGCCCAATTCTGGATCAAGGGACGCTCCGGGCGATGGGTCGTTCACCTGGCAGTTCCGGTCGCCGGGATCGTCGTCGTGCTGGCCGTGTTGTCCGGAATGAGCTCCCTTGCCATGACGCTTGGAATGGGTTGGCTCTTCGCCGGTCTCGTGTATGGCATCATCCTGGTGAACCGGCGGCGGGCCGAGCTGGCAATATAGTATTTACGCCACGACGCGAGTTTGGTCGCGGCGTCTCAAGCGGGAGACCCATGCAGCAGGAACAGATTGTCTTCGTGGGAACCAGTGATCTTGCCGGGCGTTTCCGCGGCAAGAGTTTCCCGGCGGCGGACCTGCCTGCGCGATTACAGCGCGGGGTCGGCCTCGCGCCCACCAATATATTCATTACCGCCTTCGGTCCGATCCAGGTAACGACGTTCGGCACGGTGGGCGAAGTGTTTCTCATCCCCGATCCCGATACGCGGGTGCTCGTTCCCTTCGAGGGCAGCACGGCGGAGTATTTTTTTTTGGGGGACATCAAGACGATGGATGGGGCGCCGTGGGAGTTTTGTCCACGGCACATCCTGCGCCGTGCCATCGAGCGGCTGCAGAGCGAGACGGGTCTGCAATTGCTCGCCACATTCGAGCAAGAGTTCACCTATAGCGGCGTTCCGGCCCAGCCCTGGCAACCCTATGATCTCAGCGGCTACCGTCGCCAGGGACCGTTCGGTGAGGCGCTGCTGTCGGCCATGCGGCAAGTCGGCGTGATACCGGACTCGTTTCTGTGCGAGTTCGGGCGGCAACAATTCGAGGTCACTTCCGCGCCGGTCATCGGGGTGCGGGCGGCCGATGATGCGGTGATCACGCGCGAGCTCGCCCAAGCGGTCGCCTTTCGCCTCGGCCATCGGGTGAGCTTCAGCCCCATTCCGGAACCTTCCGGGACCGGCAACGGCACGCATATTCATTTCAGTTTTCTCGATCAGGAGCGCCAGCCGGTACTCTATGACGAGAAGCGCCCATGGCAATTGTCCGAATTGGGCAGCCGATTCATCGCCGGCATCCAGCATCACCTGCCGGCGTTGTGCGCGGTGACCGCTCCCTCGGTGGCATCCTACTATCGCTTGCGCCCCAATCGTTGGGCCCCCGTACAAGGCGACGTCAGGCCGCTCGACCGCGGCGCGGCAGTGCGGATCTGTCCGGTCGTGGGTGGCGACCCCGGTCATCGCGCCCGCCAATTCAATGCCGAATTTCGCGTCGCCGACGCAACCGCGAGCCCCTACCTGGCGCTCGCGGCGCTGGTGCAAGCCGGGCTCGACGGCATTCGTCGGCAGCGGCGGATCGAGATCGAAAACCCGCCTCCGCTGCCCCACAGCCTGGCCGAGGCACTGACGCTGCTCGAAGGCAACGAGAGCGCGGCGCAATGGTTGGGGGCTGACTTTCTCTCGGCCTATGTGCTATTCAAGCGGGCGGAGATCAAGGCGTTGGAAAATCTCGATGAAAGTGAAATCTGTCGCCGATATGCAGAAGCCTACTGACCCTTCCCCGACGAGCACCCCGGCCCCGGCACCAACGGGGGGTGCCGGCGCGAGGCTGCTCGCCGCCGATGAGCCGCCGCCCTTCCTCGAACACAATGTCGACGGGCGCTCGAATTTCATCATCGCGGTCGACCACGCCGGCGCACGCATCCCGCGTCGCCTGCACAATCTCGGCATCCCCGCCGCGGAGCTGACACGGCACATCGCGTGGGACATCGGCGCTCTCGCCGTGGCGCGGCAGGTCGCAGCGGCGCTCGATGCGACGCTCTTGGCGCAGAATTATTCGCGCCTGGTGATCGACTGCAATCGCGATCCACAGGTCGCCTCTTCGATCCCCACGAAGAGCGAGGCGACCGAGATCCCCGGCAATATCGGCTTGAGCGAGGCCGACATCGCCGCCCGCCGCGTCGAGATATTCGAGCCCTACCACCATCGCTTGCGCGCCCTGCTCGATGCACGGCGTGCCGCGGGGCGTCCGACGATCCTGGTGTCCCAGCACTCGATGACCGATACCTATCATGGCGTGCGCCGCGAAATGCATGGCGCGGTGCTGTACAACCGCGATCGGCGCTTTGCCGGCCTGGTGCTCGAGGCGCTGCGGCGCGAACCCAACTTGATCATCGCCGACAACGAGCCCTACTTCGTCAGCGACGAGACCGATTACACCATCCCGCGCCACGGCGAGGCGCGCGGTCTGCCGCACGTCGAGATTGAAATACGTCAGGACCTGGTGTCCGACGACGCCGGGCAGACCGCGTGGGCGAGACGAATCACGGCGGCGCTCAACGCGGCCGAACAGGCGCTACTCGGAGAATCCCAATGACCCATCCGCTCAGCCGTGAGATCGAGATCGAGCCCAAACACACCGCGCTCCTGTTCGTCGACGTGCAGGACTACAACTGCACCTGGGATGGAAGCGAATATGCGGGCCTCAGCGCCGCCGAGAAGGAGCAGCGCTATGGCTACTTTTTTCGCATGCTGAAGGAGAGCGCCCTTCCCAACATGGTGCGGCTGCAGCAGGCCTGTCGCCGCGCCGGCATGGAGGTGACCTACACCGTGATCGAGAGCCTGACCGCCGATGGGCGCGACCGCTCGCTCGATTACAAGATCACCGGCTTCAATGTCCCGAAGGGATCGCCGGACGCGAAGGTGGTGAAGGAATTGGCACCTGCCGCGGATGAGATTCTGTTTCCGAAGACTTCCTCGTCGGTGTTCATCTCGACCAACATCGACTACGTGCTGCGCAATCTCGGAACGCGCTACCTGATCATCGCCGGCTGCCTCACCGACCAGTGCGTCGATTCGGCGGTGCGCGATGCCTGCGATCTCGGTTATCTGGTCACGGTGCCGACCGACGCCTGCGTCACGTTGTCGGCGGAACGGCATGAATGGTCGTTGCGCAACAACCGCGGCTATTGCCGGCAGCGCACCACCCAGGAAGTGCTCGATGAGATCGCACGGCTCGCCATCACCGATGAGAGCAACCGACAGCCGACCATCCGCGCACGATCATGAATTCCAACGCGCCGCGCGCGGAGTCGCTGCGGGCGCGCGACGCGCGGGTGATTGCCAACATCGGCCGCCTGCGCTTCTCACCGCTGTCGCTGGTCGGCGGCCGCGGCAACTATTTGATCGAGGAAGGAGGTCGGCGGCTGCTCGACTTGTCGGCGTCGTTCGGACCGGCAGCGCTCGGGTACAGCCATCCGGCGATCACCGAAGCGGTGAGTCGGGCGTGCGCGAACATGGCGGGCGCGAGCCTGCTCGCCTACCCGAACGAGCCTGCGGTGGCGCTCGCGGAGGATCTGTTGCGGCTCACGCCCGGACGCGGTGAGCGGCGCGTTTGGTTCGGACATTCCGGTTCGGATGCCAATGACTGTGCGATGCGCGTCGTTCAAGCCGCGACCGGACGTTCGCGTTTCATTTCCTTCATCGGGTCCTATCACGGGAATCTCTCGGGATCGATGAGTATCAGCGGCCACATCGCGATGACCCACACGCTGCCGCGCGCGGGTTTGCTGCTCCTCCCCTATCCGGATCCCTACCGCGCCACCTTCAGCGCGAGCGACGTACTGAAGCTCCTCGACTATCAGTTCGCGACCACCTGTCCGCCGGCTCAAGTCGCGGCAATATTCATCGAGCCCTTGATGGCCGACGGCGGACTCATCGTCCCGCCGCCGGGCTTTCTCGCCGCCGTTCAGGAACGCTGCCGTCGGCACGGCATTCAGATCATCGTCGATGAGGTCAAAGTGGGTCTCGCGAGGAGCGGGAAGATGCACTGTTTCGAGCACGAAGGACTGGAACCCGATCTCATCGTGTTCGGCAAGGGGTTGGGCGGCGGTCTGCCGCTCTCGGCCGTCATCGGACCGCGGCACATCATGGATCATGCGCCCGCTTTTGCGTTGCAAACGACCGCCGGCAACCCCGTGGCCGCCTCTGCGGGCCGCGCAGTGCTGCAGACCATCGCCGATGAGGGCCTGATCGATCGCGCGAATCGCGTTGGCGCCATATTGACGGCGGGACTGCGCGCGTTGAGTGCGCGGCAGCCGATGATCGGCGATGTGCGGGGGCGCGGCCTTGCCGTGGGCGTGGAGTTGGTGAGCGATGCGCGATCGCGCGAACCGGTACCGGTTGCGACGACTGCAAAGGTGATCTACCGGGCCTATCAACTGGGCGCCGTGTTCTTTTATGTCGGCCTGAACGGCAATGTTCTGGAACTGACGCCGCCGCTGACTTTGAGCGAGGCCGAGGCCGAGGAAGGCATCGACATCATCGACCGGGCCATGACCGACGTGCACCACGGACTCGTAGCGGACACGGACGTTGCACCGTTCATGATGTGGTGAGCCGATGACCCGGCTGGCATCGCGCCTGCATCTGCCGGAAGCGGTCGGCCTGTCTTTGGCGGTGGTCGCGCCGACCGTCACTGCGGCCTTCAACATCACCTTGGTGGTGCAGGCGGCCGGCCCGGCTGCACCACTGGCTTTCGCGATCGGGATGATCGCGATGGCGCTCGTCGCCCTCTCCTTCATGGCGTTCAGCCACCGCGTGGCCCATGCCGGCTCGGCCTATGCCTATATCTGTCATACCTTCGGCAGCCGGATGGGATTCATCGCCGGCTGGACGTTGCTGTTGACCTATCTGGGGTTCGCCACCGGCTTCGCCGGCCTGGTGGGAAATTTTACGGCCGCTGCGTTCAAGGGCTTCGGCGTCGACATCGGCCGCCTCTGGATCCTCGTCGGCGGTGCCTCGATGCTGGTGGCGTGGTGGTTCGCCTATCGCGACATGCGCCTCGCCGGCCGGCTGATGCTCGCACTCGAGGCGGCGGCGGTGACCGGCATCCTATTTCTCTGCATCTGCATCCTGCGCAAGGTCCACCCACAGGCCGAAGAGCTCCGCGCAAGCTTCACTCCATCGGCAAATTTCAACGGCTGGATCGGATTGGGCTTCGGCATGGTGTTCAGTGTCCTCAGTTTCGCGGGATTCGAAGGGGCCGCGACTTTGGGCGAGGAGACCGTCAACCCACGGCGAAGCATTCCCGTCGCACTCATGAGCACGGTGCTCGGCTCCGGCCTGTTCTTCGTGTTCGTCGCCTATTGCGAAGTGATCGGCTTCGGACCGCATGGAATCAAGGAACTGGCGAACTCGCAAGCGCCGCTCGATGACCTGGCTCTGCGCTATGCGTCGCCGCGTCTGGCGATCGCGTTGGATCTTGCCGCCGCCACCAGTTGCTTCTCCGGCGTGCTGGGCGGCCTGGCGGCGGCCGCGCGCATTCTCTTCGCCCTGGGGCGCGCCGGATTGTCACCGAAGCTCGCGGAAGTACATCCGGTGCACGGCACCCCGGCGCCGGCCGCCTCGCTCACCGCGATCCTCATCATCGTGCCGTTTCTGCTCTGGGCACCATTCGCCGGCGCCGGCAATTTCTACAGCTACACGAGCACCATCGGCACGCTCGCCCTGATCGTGATCTACATCGGCGTCGGAGGCGCGGAGATGGTGGAAGCGTGGCGCGAACGGCGGCCGCGATGGTCGGCGGTCTGCACCCTGGGCCCGCTCCTGCTTTTATGGGTGCTGTATCGGAACATCTATCCCGTGCCGGATTTTCCCAATAACTTATGGCCCTACGTCGCGGCGGCCTGGGTGGCCGCCTCATGGGCGCTGATGCGGTTACGCCCGGTGGTGACTACGGCGCCGCTGCCCGATTATTTGTGACGGACGCCATCAAGCGCCGGCGCCTTCCTTATGCGTCGGCACCATTCGGGTGGCGGCAGTGCATGGTCTGCCGCCACCCTTGTCAAAGCCAAAGCGCTTGGTTTTGCGTTGCAGTTAAAATTTATAGTTGACCTGCACACCGACGGTGCGCGGTTGGTTGGTCGAATAGCGCACGACCTGCGGAATGTTGAACTGAAAGCTCGTGTTGTTGGCCGAGATCAGCGCCTCTTTGTTGGTGAAGTTATCGACGAAGAGGTCGGCCGACCAGTTGTCGCGCGCCAAGCCGACCCGGGCATTGCCGAGCGCGTAAGACGGCAATTTATATCCGAAGTAATACGCCACGTCGTACGAGGATCCGACGAACTGGCCGGCGGCGCGCGCCGTGAACTGATAGTTGCCCATCACCGTCGTCGCGTAGATGAACGACAGGCTCGCGGTGTCCTTGACCACGTTCATGATGGGCGCGGTGCACCCGCCGCCGGCGGTCGGACACGGATGGGTCACGCCGTCCGGGAAGGTCGCGACGTTCGTCAGGAAACTCGTGTACAACGCGTTCGGGCTGGTGATCTTGGCATCCGTATACGCGCCGCTGAGCGAGGCGCTCCACTCGCTCGAGAGCTTGGCATTGATCTCGAGCTCGGGTCCGAAGGTGCGGCCGTTGCCGGCATTGTCGTAGAACTGATACCCGCACGGCAGGGTGAGCACCTGCTGGATGCCGGTCCACTTGATGTAGTAGACGTCGCTGTTGACGGTGAGCCAGTTGTCGAAGAGCCTCGCCTTCTCGCCGATCTCGTAGTTCCACGCAGCATCCGGGCCGAACGACAGGGCGCCCTGCTGGCAGAACGGCGGCTGAGGTCGGCGGCGGCAGGATCTGGTTGGCGCCGCCGGGACGGAAACCCTTGGAGACGGTGCTATAGAGCGTCAAGTCCGTGTTCGGCGTATACGAGAGGTTGACGCGCGGATTTGCGCCGCTGTTCTTCGCCGTGGTGATTTTCGAATTGGCGGGCGGCGTCGCGTTGGGGCCGTCGTAACCCCAGGAGTATTCGTCCTGATGGCTCTCGTAGTCGTAATAGCGCACACCCGCGGCGAGCTTCCACTGGTCGTTGAACTTGTACGACCCGTCGGCGAACAGCGCAGTCTGCCGGACCCCGTAATCGTTCCAGGAAATAAAGTAGGAGCCGTCGGGTACGTCGGCGTCGGCGTTCAACGGACTCGGGCCGATCTCGTTCCACACCGAATGCAGCGAGCTGTAGAAGGCGCCCGCCACCCAGTGCCAGCTGCCAACATCGTGCGAGGTCAGCCGGATTTCCTGACTGATTTGATGCGATGGGTCTCGTTCCGCGTACGGAACCGGAACGAACGGCGTTCCGGCGACCGAAGGCGGTGGCTGAGTCCGATTGGAATAGTAGATCGATTCCGAGGCATCCTGGACCTGGTATCCGAGACGGCCGAAGTACGACGTCGCGCTCGTCAGGTCCGCAAAGCCGAGGTTGGCGTTCACGGTCAGGCCGAAGATGGAGATGTCGTCGCGAATGCCCTCCCGCAGGGGAAAGGCCTCGTAGTGCGCATCGTAGACGCGGTACGGCACGGCACTGGTCGGACTGCCGTCGAGCAGGTCATAGCCGCCCATGTGCAGGCCCTGCGTCATGGCGGTCGCGAGGATGGAGAGGTCCTCGCTCGGCTTGTACAGCAGCCCGATACGGCCGCTGTAGAGCGTCTCCGTATTGGCTTTGCGGATGATGTTCGTCACCGGCGTTCCGAGCACGTCGCCCTGCACCGGGCTGTTGAGATTGACCGGAAACGGTTGCACCGTGATGTTGTCGATCCAGCCGCTGCGATACTGGTCGCTCAGCACGACGCGCACGGCGAACTGATCGCCGAGCGGAAAGTTCAGCATGAGATTGCCGCCGCCGTTGCCGCTGCCGCCGTCGGTGTAGGACCCCGTGCCTTGCACCGAGCCTTCGAAGGTGCCGAGCTTGGGCTGGTTGGTGAGCACCTTGACCGTGCCGCCCATCGATCCCGATCCATACAGCGTGCCCTGGGGCCCGCGCAGGATTTCGACGCGCTCGACGTCGTACAGATTCGGATCGATCACGACCTTGCCGGATTGCGACACGGCCGGCGGCGATAAGGGGATCTCATCGAGATAGAAGCCGACCGTGGGGGCGGCGCCGCCGTTCGAGGCGAGACCGCGCGCTTCGTATTCGGTCAAGCCGGCGCTCGCATATCGCATGGAAAGGCCGGGTACCTCGTGCGCGATATCCTGGATGCGGCGTGAGGCCCGCCGCGGTCAGCTCATCGCCGCTCAACGCCGAGATGCTGATCGGCGTGTTCTGAATGGTCGAGGTGAATCGCTCGGCCGTGACCGTAATCTCCTCGAGCCCCGCTTCCGTCGTGGCCGGTGAGGTGGCGGTGGCGGCGGTGGTCGCCTCGGTGGCGGCGGCGGTGGTCGCCTCGGTGGCTGAAACGCCTGTCGTCCCGCCCGCTGCGCCGAGCAGAACCGCGCACAGCATCGAATTCCATCCCCGGCCGGGCGGCGATTGAAGCTTGATCGATCCCATCATTTGTCGAACCCCTTTAGTTGTTATCGAATCGGTGTAGCAAAAAACGTACCACCGGGGCAATTCTGGACGAGCATTCTACGCGGCTTGCGAAGCCAGGCAAACGCTAGCCGTTGCTCGTATGCGACGACCGGCCAACGGCGGCGTGCTCGCGCGGCTGCACTAATGCCGGGCATGAAAGCGCGCGCCACCGCACCGATACGGCGCATGTCCCGACGGCGCGGCCCTCACCCGCCAGCCCGCACGGCGGCAGCCTCACGGCAGATAGGCGATCAATTCCTCCTCCCTCATGACGTGGCAATAAATCATGTTGATGATCTCCAGTTCCTGACGGTGTAGCGCGTCCGAGCCGGCAGCGCAGGCATCCTCCACCACGATGACCGAATAGCTTTCATCGGCCAGGGTGCGCACGGTGGAGGAGACGCACTGATCGGTGAAGATGCCGCAGCAGACGACTTGTGAAACGCCCAGATTATTGAGGATGAGCCGCAGATTGGTGCCGGTCAGGGCGCTGTCGGTTGTCTTGGTGAGGACGATCTCGTCCGACTGCGGCGCAATCTCGGGAACTATCTGCGATTCCCATTCGTCCTTGGGGAGGAGCAGGTTATTCCAGCCGGGCAGCCTTTGGCTGAGCGATCGATCGCGTCCGTCGCGCGTTTGGCACGCAATGCGGGCGAATAGCACCTCGTGTCGATCGCGCCGAAATCGACGCAGAAGCTCTTGGATGGCGGGAATCACCGTGCCGTGCATGCGCTCGTGGAACGGCGTCCAAGCATCGTACTCGGCGCGCCCGGAAGCATCCAGACTCGCCGGGTCGGGACGTTTCAAATAGACGTTCTGCACGTCGATCACCAACAGCGCCAACTTGCCGCGCGCGAGCGTCGGGTCGGCTGGTTCGGGCGCACGCCCATAGTAGAAGGATCTAAAGCGAGTCTTCCAAGAATCGTGGCGGGCGGATGACATGAACGGAACTTACCGCCGCAGGTTTAGGGAAGCAATCTCTTCACGGGCGCGAGGCCCGCACTTCGGGCAGCCGGCTCAGCGCCAGCATTCCCACCGAGAGCGCAGCCATGACGTACCAGGGCGGCGCGAGGGCACTTCCGGTCGAGTCGATCAGCAGCTTCAAAACGAACTGCGTCGTACCGCCGAATAGCGCCACGCCGGTGGCATAGGTCATCGCGAAGACACCGGACCGCACGGTGGGCCTCAGGGACTCGATGAGAAACGCCTGCATACAAACGATGGCGCTCATATGGATGATTGACAGCGTCACGGTCACCAGGAACAGCGACGCAGCCGTGGGCCACCGATTGATGAGCACGAAGGCGGGCAACATCAGCGCCAGCAACAACGTCAAGCTGAGCACCAGCACGCGCCGGTGGCCGAAGCGATCCCCGAGCCAACCGGCCGCATAGGCACAAGATAGGTACCCCATGCCTTGCGCGATGGTTGCGACGAAGGCGAGCCGGGCGCCGAGTTTGAGCGTGTCTTGGACGTAGGTCGCGAGGTAGGTCAGGGCATATCCGGCGATGGTGGCCGCGCCGACCACCAGCAGGCCGACGAAGAACACTCGCCATGGCGATTGCCCGTTCGGTTCGCCCGCCTCCTGGGCGACCGCCCGTTCGAGCGTCTCCGGCAAGCGGCTGCGGATGAGCAAGCCGACCGGTACGACCAGTACTCCCAGCAACAGCGCGATGCGCCAGCCGTAAGCATCAAGACCCGCGGGCGATAACAGTCGCGAGAGCGAATAGCCGATCAAGCCGGAGCACAGCACGGCGAGTCCCTGCCCCATTCCCAGCACGGATACGTAGCGTGCGCGATGACGGCGCGGCGCCGCCTCCGCGGCGTAAGCGGTAATCGGCCCCACCTCCCCGCCCAAGGCGAAGCCCTGCAGCAGCCGGAAACACAGCAGCAAAATGGGCGCGGCGACCCCGATGTACGCGTAGGAGGGAGTCAACGCGGTTCCCAGGATGGCCAAACCCATCAAGCCGAAGGACCACATCATCGCGGGCTTGCGGCCCCGCCGGTCGCCGTAACGGCCGATCACGATTGCACCCAAGGGTCGCATGAAGAAGCCCACGCCGAAGGTCGCCAACGCATACAGCAGACCTCTGGCGGAAAACTGCGCGGGAACGATGCAGCGCCCAATCTGCACGGCGAAGAAGCTGAAGATCATGAAATCATAAAATTCCAGCGCGTTTCCGAGACTGATTGCCGCCATGCGTTTGAGCGGCACACCGCCGCTGTCCATCTCATGCATCTGCCCCGCCTCTATCGAATTGCGCGAGGATTAGGATACCCTTAAGGGCGATCGACCATCACCTCTCAACCCAGAGCCGAGGCTGTTATGACACGAATCGCGTCCCTCCCCGTGGATCAATGGGACAAAGAGCTGCGCGAGCTCGCGCAAGCCGACACCTTGCCCCCCGTTCAGCAGACGATGCTCGGCGTCTATGCCAATGCGCCCCAATTGGCGAAGCCCTTCCTCATCTTCACCGGCGCGATGTCGAAGGGCTTCACGTTGCGGCGCCGCTTGCTCGAATTGGTGCGGCTGCGCATTGCCTTTCACAATCAATGCCGCAGCTGCATGGCGGTGCGCTATGAGTCGGCGGTGGAGGACGGTCTGACCGAGGGTCTGGTCTGCTCGCTCGAAAAGCCCATGGAGGCGACCGATCTGACGGATGCGGAGAAGGCGGCAATTCAGTATGCCGATCTCGCCGCGAGCAATCATTTCGCGATCAGCGACGAGACGTTCGCGAACCTTCGCAAGTACTACACGGAGAAGGAGATCGTGGAGCTTTGCATGCACGTGGCCTATTGCGTCGGCTTCGGGCGCATGGCCGCGGCCTACCGCATCATCGAGGAGCTGCCGGAGAGCTTCCAGGATACGACGAGAAAAATCACACCGTGGGCGGCGGATCATGCGGAGAGGCTCGTCATCCGCGCCTGAGTGCGCGAGTCCTCGCCGCCAGCTATTCGGTCTGCGACGTCATTGCGGACTGCGATCTCACTGCTTCGCCAGCGCCTCGCGCGCGCGTGATCGAATGTATTGGCGCAGGGCTTCGATCTCGGGCTTGCCGAACATTCCGAAGCGAGGCATGCCGCGCTCGATCAGGGTGCCGTCGTGCACCACCGACCAGAAGGTTTCGAATTGAAGCGGAATCGGCGACTCGCGCAGCTCCGGCGCAGGACCGCCGGCTCCGACCACATTGCGGCCGTGGCAGGCCGCGCAGGCCATATACATCGCCTTGCCCGCCGCGATCTGCTTCGGGTCAAGTGCTTCCGCCGGATTGTCCTGTGCGTTCACTTTAAGTCGCGGCGGCTCGGAAGGCGGCAGTACCGCCTTGCCGTCGAGCGCAAAGGCCAGCAGCCGACGCGGGCCGGTATACTTCCATCCCACATTCATGATGTCGCTCAATACCGCTGCCGACCCGCCATAACCCGCCAAAACCGCAACGTACTGCTTGCCACCGAGCGAATACGTCATTGGCGAGGCGATGATGCCCATGCCGACACTCTGTTGCCACAGCCGGGTGCCGTTGCGGGCATCGTAGGCTGAGAACCAGCCGTCCGCCGCACCCTGAAACACCACGTTGCCGGCCGTGGAAACCGCGCCACCGTTCCACAGCGCATCAAGCGGCGCGCGCCAGCGCGCCTTTTGCGCCACCGGATCCCAGGCGATCAGCGCTCCCTTGCCGTCACCGGGATCGCTGCCGACACTGGCGACATTCAGACCGAGGACATTGAAGTCGATGTCCTCCGGTTCGCCCCTGCGAAAGCGGGTAGCCATCTGCATGGTCGGCACATAGACCAGGCCGGTCGCCGGACTGTACGACATGCGCATCCAGCTATGCAGACCGGAATTGAAGGGATAGATGATGGACTGTCCGGTCTCGTAGCGGATGTTCGGATTCTCGACCGGGCGGCCGGTCGCGAGGTCGATATGGTCCGCCCAGGTCACTTTACCCAGCTTGTCGGCCGAGATCAGCTTGCCGGTGTGGCGATCGAGCACATAGAAAAAACCATTCTTGGGTGCCTGCATCAGCACCTTGCGGTGTTTGCCTTCGATCGTGAGCGTCGCCAGCGTCATCTGTTGGGTGCAGTCATAGTCCCAGCTGTCGCGCGGATTGATCTGATAGTGCCAGACATACTTGCCGGTATCGGCATCGAGCGCGACGATCGATGCCGTGTAGAGGTTGTCGCCGCCACCGGGGCTGCGCGCCTCGGCATCGTAAGGCGAAGCATTGGCGGTACCGACATAGATCCGGTTGAGTTCGGCATCGAAGCTGATACTGTCCCACGGTCCGCCGCCGCCACCCGTCTTCTTCCAGAACTCACCCTGCCAAGTTTTCGCAGCCGCCTCCATCGCCGGGTCACCCTTGTTCGCCTCGGGACTTGCGGGCACCACATAGAACCGCCACACCTGCTTGCCGCTCTCTTGGTCATAGGCCGTGACATAACCACGCATACCAAAGTCGGCACCGGCCTGGCCGATGATCACCTTGCCGTTGAATACGCGCGGGGCGCCGGTCACCGTCTGGCCGCCCTTGGGATCGGTGGTCTCGGTGCTCCAGATCATGCGGCCCGTCCGCGCATCCAGCGCGAATAGCCGGCCGTCGAGTGCCGCGGAAAAGATCTTGCCGTTGGCGACGGCGGCACCGCGGTTGGCACCGAAGCCGTAGTTCATCTTGGTGGGATTGTGCTCCCAGGTCTTCGGCTCATATTTCCAGACCACTTTGCCGCTGGCCGCATCGACCCCGTACACCGTCGCGTAGGAACCGGTGAAATAAAGCAAACCGTTGACTTCAATCGGCGAGGCTTCCAAGCTCGCCTCACCGGGCAGGTCGAGATACCAGGCCAATCCGAGCCGGCGGGCGTTTGCCGCGGTGATTTGGTCAAGGCGGCTGTAGCCCGTCTCGTTGCTGTCACCGTTCACGTTGTGCCATTCCGCGCCGCTGCCGATTGCCGATGCATCCGCAGCGGCAACAACAGGCGCGCCAGACAGCAGCCCGCCGGCGGCAAAGGCCGCCGCGAACGGCGACGCCCTGAAGATCGATCGACGAGTTCGCATCACGTTAGCTCCACTCGAATTTTTTCCTTGCTTCCCTGTGTCACGATCGCTCCCCGGTCAGCTTGGCCGAGCCGAAGATGCCCATCTTCACCTTGCCGGTGAGCCGGTCGCCTTCCACCGCAATGTCATATTTCAGTGTGAGCTTCATCGGCTTTTCCACCTTGAGATCGAACTTCACACGGTTGCCCTCCACGCTGCCGGTGAAGGCCTGCGTGCCTTCTGGACTGCTCAGGTAACCGCTGAGCGCCTCACCGAGGGTTTCGAAATGACCTTTCATTTCCCGCGGACCCATCGGTGTGGCGAGCACCATGCTCCAATCGCCGTCGATCGGGGTTTTGGCAACCGCGGCCTGCGATGCCGGGGTTACATGGGAAGCCGGGACTTCAGTTCCAGCGCCAATACCCGGGGCGGCAGCTGCCCGTTGGTCCGTGGCCTGGCGAGTCACGTGCTGAGCCGCGCCGGCGATGTTCCGTCCCTCGATCACACCGAGGAGTTTGCTGGGTGTCAGTGGCAGTTCCACGGGCACCTCGCCAAAGGGAGCCAGCGCGTCGGCAATGGCGTTGATGAGTGTCGGCGAACCAATGATCGCACCGCCTTCGCCAACGCCGCGCATCCCGCCCACCGATTTCGACGGCGTATTGGAGTGGAGGAACTCGAAGTCCGGAACATCGGAAATTGCCGGCAGGAGGTAATCCTTGTAGGTCGCCGCGGTCGGGTTGCCTCGCGCGTCGAAGCCCATCTCCTCCAACAGCACCATGCCGATGGCCTGGGCAAGGCCGCCGGCGATCTGACCCTCAACCACGGTCGGGTTGATCGCCGTCCCGCAATCTTCCGAGGAAATCCAGCGCAGGATTTTCACGAAGCCGGTGTCGGCGTCGACCTCGACCACGCACGCATTGGCGGCGCTGGCGAGGGTCATCGCCGGCGGCTGGTATCGATACTGCGCCTCGAGACCGGCCTCGAAACCCGGCGGCAGACGGTCGGGCTCGCCATAGGCGATCTCGGCGATCGAACGCAGCGAGCGCGACTTCTCTGGTTCACCGTCGACATGCACCATCCCCTCCTCGATGCGCACGGCTTCCGGGTTCGCGTTCAGCAAGTGACCGGCGAGCTGCTTCACCTTGGCCGCGAGCAGGTCGGAAGCCATGATCGCGGCGCCTCCCGCAATCACCCCTTGGCGGCTGCCTGCCGCGCCGGGGGAGAAGCCCCCGCGCGAACTGTCGCCCTCGAAAACGGTGACGTCCTCGTAAGCCACGCCGAGCCGCTCGGCAATGACCTGCGCCATGGTCGTTGCCGTGCCGTGACCCTGCGAATGCGTGCTCATCGTCGCGGTGATCTTGCCGGTCGGCTCGATGCGCAGTTGCGCAAGTTCGCCCGTCATCGTCGTGATGGTGCCGGCGGAGCCCGTCGGTTCGATGTAGGTCGCGATCCCGAGTCCGAGGTAACGACCTTCCTTGCGCGCGGCTTCCTGCTGTTTGCGAAAGGCGGCGACATCGAAAGCATCGAGCAGCTTGTCGAGGCATTCCGCAGGCGTGATGTCCTCGAGCGGAATGCCCATGCAAGAGGTGGTGGGTTGATCCTTCAGTGTGACCAGATTGCGGCGGCGGATCTCGATCGGGTCGATGCCGATGCGCCGGGCAGCCACATCCAGCGCGGTTTCGCGGATGAGTGATTCCATTGCCCAGGGACCGCGATAGGCGGCAAGGCCGACCGTGTTGGTGTACCAGCCGCGCGCCAGAAATCCGTAGGCAGGCATCTTGTAGGCCGCCCACAGGAACATTTGCACGGCGATGTTGCAATCCGCCAGCTGCGGATAGGCGCCGTTGTTGCAGCTGTAATCGCCGTGCGAGGCAATGAGCTTACCGTCGGTGTCGAACGCCACCTGCAGCACCATTTGCGCCTCACGCGCCTGGTTGGCGGCGATGAGGTTCTCGTAGCGATCCTCGATCCATTTTAGCGGCCGACCGAATTCAAGCGCCGCGAGAATGACCGAGACCTCTTCCTTCCACGGGTGGTTCTTGAGACCGAAGCCTCCGCCCACGTCTTTGGCGATCACACGGATCGCGGTCTGCGGCAGGCCGAGCGCAAGCGAGGTCCAGCGCGCAACCAGATGCGGACTCTGGCAGGTGATGTAGAGTGTCAGCTCCTCGGTGCCGTCGCGAATGGCGACGATCCCGCGCGTTTCCATCGGCGATTGCGAGATGCGCTGGTGAACGACCTTGTGCGTGATGAGGTGCGGCGCGCCCTTGAGAAGCGCGCCGAGACCCTCATCGATATCCTCGTCGCCCATTTGCGCGGCGATGTTGTTTTCGGTCGGATGAACCGGCGGTCCGCGCCGTGCGTCGGCGATGGTGATGACCGGCTCTTCCTCCGCATATTCGATCTCAATGAGCGCGGCCCCATCCTCGGCAATATACCGGCTGTCCGCAATGACGAGCGCCACCGGTTCGCCGACATAGGCGACGCGCCCGTTGGCCAGCGGGGTTATTTCAATCTCCGGCGAGATGAAGAAGAAGTTCATCATGTCGACCTTGAAGTGGGCCAGCTTCTCCTGGGTGTAGATGGCGTGTACGCCGGGTATCTCGCGTGCCACATCGGTCTTGATCGAGAGGATCCTGCCTCGCGCGATGGAGCTGCGTGCGAAGGCGACATGCAGCATGCCCGGCAGCGCAATGTCATCGACGAACTGACCGCGGCCGGTCAGCAGGCGTGGATCTTCCTTACGGCGAATGCGCTGGCCGATGTAGCGCCCGGTGCCGATACCGGCAGGAGCGTTCATGATTTTTCTTTCCGGTCAGCGCCGCCGAGGCGTCTTGCCGCGCGGCGGATGCCCTGATAGCCGGTGCAGCGGCAGATATGCCCGGAAAGTGCTGCAAGAAGCTCGGCCTCCGTGGGCTTTGCGTCGTCGTTCGTGAGCGCGGCGAGCGTCATCACCATGCCGGGTGTGCAGAAGCCGCATTGCAGCGCCTGCTCGTCGAGCAGGGCCTGCTGCACCGGGTGCAGCGTGCCGTCCGGCGCGGCGAGGCCTTCCGCCGTCGTGACTTTCGCGCCATCCGCTTGCACCGCGAGCATGAGGCAACTGCGCACGGCCTTGCCGTCGACGATCACCGTGCAGGCGCCGCAGACGCCATGTTCGCACCCGACATGTACGCCGGTGTAGCCGGCATCGCCGCGCAGGAAATCGGATAGCGAGACGCGTGCCTCGACATCGCTCGCGTGGCGACGACCGTTGATGGTCATTTCAACGTGGTGCTTGCTCACGCGACCTCTCCAATGTTGAGCGCCTCGCGCAGCGTGCGGGAGAATATGCGCGTACCGACCGTGCGGCGGTATTCGGCACTGGCGTGATGATCGTCGAAGGGCGCAGTGTCCGCGACGGCGCGTTCGGCGACGGCCTGCGGGTCAATCCCGTCGAGCGACCGGCCGAGCAGCATCTGTTCCGCAGCCTTCGCCCGGATGGGCGTGGGCCCCATGCCGAACCAGGCGAGACCGGCACGCGCAATTTTGTCGCCCTCGACGCACAATGCGCCGACCAAGCCGAGCAATGCAAAGTCGCCGGGACGTTGCGCCACTTCGCGGAACAGGGTTCTGTGTACCCTCGGCCAGTCGGGAAAAATGATGCCGGTCACCAACTCGTCGGCTTCCAGCGCGTTCATATACGGACCGAGATAAAATTCGCCGGCCGGCACGTGGCGTGTGCCGCGGCTGGAGCGTGCCTCGATCGTCGCGCCAAGCGCCACAGCGGTCGCCGGCAGCTCCGCCGCAGGCTCGCCGAGCGCAATCGAGCCGCCGACCGTGCCGCGATTGCGCGTCTGGTGGTGTCCGACGTGGCGCACCGCCTGCACCAGCACGGGAAGATCGCGCGCCAGGGTCTCGCTGGCAATCACGTCGCATTGCCGCGTCATTGGCCCGATGCGCGTGCCTCCATCGACGCGGGCGATGCCGGCGAGCGCTGAGATTTTGTTGAGATCGACGATGATGAATGGCTGACTCATCCTCAGGTTGAGAAGCGGCATCAACGTCTGTCCACCGGCCAGGACCGTCGCGCCGCCGGCGGCTTCTGCGAGAACGGAGCACGCTTCATCGATGGTGGTCGGGGCGACATAGTCGAAGGGAGCGGGCTTCACTCCTTCGCTCCCTCAATCAATCGCCGCAGCAGGGCGCCGTCGAGCACCACCACGGGCGCAGCCGACCGCCGCCCGTATTCGAAGGCGGCTCCCGCCACCAGGATCAGAAGCAAGCCAATCGCAAGTCCAGCCCAATCGGAGCCGGCCCCATTCTGGCCGCGGCCGACGAGGAAACCGACGAGCGCCGCCACCACGGTCGCGAGGATCCAGGCGATGGGGAAACCGCCCGAGGGCGCAGGCGTGGCAGCACGCGCCGCGGGCGCGCCGCTCGTGATCAGCGGCGATGCTGCGGCCCTTGCGCGGGCGGGCTCGCCCGCTTTCGCTGCTCCGCCGACGATTTCACCAAAGCGGCCAAAAAACTTGCCGGCGAGCTGCTTCGCGGTCGCATCGATGATCGGGCCACCCAGTTGAGCCATGCGCCCGCCGACGTGGGCTTCAACCGCATAGGAGATGAGCGTGCTGGCGCCTTCCTCGCTCAGCCGCACTTTCGCGCTGCCCTTGACCGACCCGGAAATGCCGCCATTGGCCTCCAACAGCAGGGTGTAGCCGGCGGGTGGATTGAGGTCTGCCAGAACAACCGTCCCTTTGAAGCGTGCGCCGATCGGGCCGACCTTCACTTCCACCGTCGCGGCGAAGCGATCATCCGCGGCTCTGTCGAGGCTCTGACAGCCGGGAATACTTGCACGCAGGATGTCGGGATCGTTGAGCGCCTCCCAAACTCGCTGACGAGGGATGGCAATGTGCTGCTCGCCGGTCATGTTCATTTCGATCGACCCTCCACCCTATGAGTCACCACGCGCAATGAATTGCCGGGAATAAACGCCGTCAGCCCGCGCCTTCAATCGCTGTTGTGGCCCGCAATTGCGGCGATCAGGATGACCGGGTCCGGTTTTTTATGGTTCATCGTGTTTCATATCTTAGCGGGCGTAATTTGCCACTAATTTGATATTTCAGCAAGGCATCGAAGCCGCGCGCGCGATCGCAATCAACGCGGGCGGTGCGCGCGATCAGACACCAGGCACGCCGCTCTGCGTTGCTCGGCATTCCGAAGAATGACGCTGCGCCGACGATCGTCGACGATCCCCCATTCTTTGATCTCCTCCAAGGATCGAAAGCAGCCAAGACAGATGTCGTCGTCGTCCAGGCAGCAATTTCGGATGCACGGGGATCGAGCGGCGCCGTCGATATCACTCATGGATGTCAGAGCCTGATTGCGAGGCTCCAGATTTGATCACACGGGCGCACCGGAATCCGGGCAACACATCACAAGGACATGCTGCGCGGCATGTTCCGCTCCGCTTACCAATTCTCCGTGCGCTGACGACGTCCCCAGACCCATTGTACGACCGCGTCCATCTGCACCTTGCTGCCTGATTGCTTTTGGTAGTCGATGAACTTACCGCAGGAGAGCCCTCCGGTACCAATCATGGTAAAGGGGACTTGATCGCCGGCGGTGGCGGATGCCACAGGGAGGGACAGCGTGAAAGCGCTGATCAGCCACCAGTGCTTCATATCAGATGACGCCTGTCTCGGTATGCAGTGGCAGCGAGTGCCGCGCGAAGTTCTACTACTTGACGCTATAACCGCGCGCCACAAGGCACGCCGTTTGGGCGCGGTTGTAATCGGTCAGGTCGCGACGCACCGTATTCCCCCCGGCCGAAGTCGGATCATACCCGAGCTGCGAGACCGCCCAGCGATAGCATTCGTACCTGTCCGTAATCTGCTGATCCTGGCTTTGGCCGCTCTTCGGATAGACCATCAGTTCGGAGGGTGCCTGGCCTCCCGGACTTTTTGGCGCACCGGCCGGAGGAGCCACGGTTCGATATTGGCTCACCGCGGGATCCCACTGGAAGTATGTATTGTCCGCGTAGTAGTAAGGCATGCCGCCGTACCAATAGGTCGAGTAATAATACGGCAGGGTTGCGAAATAAAGCCCGACTCCGAGCCCACCCCAGCCCCAGCCCCAGGGGTAGTAGCCGCCGTACCAGCCGCGGTAACCGTAGTAGCCACGATATCCACCATAGTAGCCACCACGATATCCACCGTAGTAGCCGCCGCGATAGCCACCGTAATAGCCGCCACGATACCCGCCACCATAGCCGCCGCCGCGAGCGACGGCCACGCCGCCATGCTGCGCGAACGCCGGAGCGGTCAATGCCAGCACGGCAACACCACAAACACCAAGTACGAATGCACGGATCTTCGTAAGGTTTTCCATAACATCACCGTTGCACTGCCGACCTGCCGCTATTGTATACGATGCGCCACAAGGCATTCGGTTATCCATCCGCGCGCAGTATTCGTGGCGGCGCATTCAGACGGCGAAAGTTCCGCAGGGAGCGTTGTCAGGGCTGTCGTCGTAGCGCCGGCATGACTTCCCGGGCGAGCAGCCGCACCGACGTAGCGGCCGTCTCGAAGCGCATGGTGCCGAAGATCATCTGGCACGCGACGTAATTCACACCGGTCTCGCGCGCGAGATCTTGAAGATAGGTGAGCACCCTCGCCGGCGAACCGGCGATGCCATGGCCGATCGCAGCGAGCTCATCGAATCGCTGCGGGTAGGCCGCCGTCAGTGGAAAGGCGACGCGCGATCTTTGCCACATGAACTCCATCTTCTCGCGCCACGGCCGATAGGCCTCGTCTGCGACGCGTCGCGCCTCAGCGTCGGTTTCGGCAGGTGCTCGAGCAGCGCACCGCCGCGGCCGACGCCAAGCTGCAGTCGCCCACCGCTCAGGTGGTCGAGCATACAAATCTCCTCGTAAAGCCGCAGCGGATGATGCAGCGGGAGGACGTACACGAGCGGACCGAATTTGATCTTCCGGGTCCGCTGCGCCACGGCGGCGAGGAACACGCTCGGGGACGGCGCCATCCCCAGCGGCGTTGAATGATGCTCAGCGAGATGATAGGCGAAATAACCCTCCGCCTCGAGCAAGCCGATGAGCTTCAGGCGATCCTCGAGCTGCTCGGCGAGCGAAGTGCCATTGTGATCGAGATGATCGAAGATGCCGAGCTCAAGCATTCGTGCTTCGAGAACCGGATGCGGATGGTGGCTGGGTCATCGTTTTCAGCATATATCAAGGCGCATCAGCAAATGTCGCGATCGCGCCAGGTTGTACTTGCTGCGCTATCATTATACCCTCGCTCCATTCAACAACGCCGGCGAATCGGCCGGTGAATCGATAATGCGTCTGACCGGCCGATTCACCATAAAAACGTAGCCCTGGCCATGCCTGCAGTCACTTGTTAGCCTATCCTCAAATGAATTGGGTCACCGTAAAATGAATTGGGTCACCGTCGTTTCCTCCATGACTGCGTCGACGTATCTGACGGCGGCATTGATCTGCGTCTTCCTCGGGTGGCGGCAACGGGGTACCTGGGCGCACTTTCTGTTCGGACTCGCCGCTTTGGCGGCAGCGGCCCTTGTCTGGTGTGATCTGGCGGCGATGTTGGCGGACTCGCCGGCGCAATTCGCTTCGGCATTGCGCTGGGCGCACCTCACGGACTGGGTGATCATTGTCGCACTGGCAGGATTCGTTCGACTCTATTTTCGCGCCGGCAGGACATGGCTTCTTTGGACCGTCTGCGGTTTGCTGACGGTAGCCTTGTTGCTTAATTTTAGCACCGGGCAAAATCTAAGTTATCGCGAGATCAGCGGCCTCGGTCACATTGCATTCCTGGGCGAACCTGTCGACGTCGCAAACGGCGTGCCGAATCCGTGGATGCTGGCGGGTCTGCTCGGCTTGTTGGCACTCGTGGTTTTCGTAGTGGATGCTGCCCTCGTCGTCTGGAGGCGCGGTGACCGGCGCCTCGCGATACTGGTGGGTGGGAGTATCGTGTTTTTCGTCCTGGCAAGCGGCACGGAAGCCGTATTGATTATCTGGAGCAACGTACGGTGGCCGCTCACACCGAGCTTGTTCTACCTCGGAGTTGTCGCCGCGATGGCATACGAGGCAGGCAGTGAAGCGCTGCGCTCCATCCAACTGGACCGCGAGTTACAAGTTCGAGATCAGCAACTAGCCCTGGCGGCAGAGGCCGCGGGCATGGGCTTCTGGCATTGCGATTATGCGCGGGAAGACTTTTCCGCCTCCAATCAATGGCGCGCACTTTTTGGCTTTACGAGCTCCGAAACGCTATATATCGACAATTTCCTGCAGCGGCTGGATCCTAGTGATCGTGAGCTAACGCTCCAAGCTCTGGACAATGCGTACAAGGGAGATGGTAGCTACCAGGCGGAACACCGCATATTGCTGCCCGATGGTCAAATACGCTGGATCTCTTGCCAAGGTCGTCTCGAATTGAACAGTGAACGTCAACCCGCGCGTCTGCAGGGCGTCTCGCTGGATATTACGAGGCGAAAACTGGCGGAACTGGAAGTCCACACGCAACGCAGCGAGGTGGCTCATCTGCTGAGAACGGCGAGCCTCGGCGAACTGTCCTCGGCACTGGCGCATGAACTAAGGCAGCCACTGGCAGCGATCTTGAGCAATGCTCAAGCTGCACAGCGCTTTCTTGCCCGCGACAATCTTCCCTTGCAGGAGGTTCGCGAAATCCTTGATGACATCGTTGCGGACGACAAGCGAGCCGCGGACGTCATCGACCGGCTGCACGTGCTGATGAAGAAGGGAAAATTCCAGCCAGAGCCGCTGGCAGCAGACGAATTGATTCGAGATGTCGTCAGGTTGATGCATCATGAATTGATGAGCCGCTCGGTACGGGTGGTCACGGATCTCACGCCCGGCCTCCCACCGATACGCGGCGACCGCGTGCAACTTCAGCAGGTATTGATCAATCTCATTCTCAATGCCGAGGATGCGATGTCGCAACCGTTCAAACATGATCGCACCCTGACCTTGCGCTCAGATCGAATGGCGGAAAGTGTTATTCGGATTTCCGTGGCGGACACGGGCACCGGCATCCCGCCGGGCGGTGAAGAAAGAATCTTCGAGTCGTATTACACCACCAAGCCACAAGGGTTAGGCTTGGGATTATCGCTGGGTCGCTCGATCCTGATCGAGCACGGAGGCCGGTTGTGGGCGGAGAATTTGGCCTCCGGGGGCGCCGTCTTTCATCTCACGATTCCGGAATGCAGGGATGAGGCGCGTTCGATCTCCATCGAGCGGCGTGCGTCCTGATGTTTCGACCGCCATCAAGCCATCGGATCAAAGACGGCGCCCATGAACAAAATTGACCCGGTCTGACTATCCTCAATAAAAAACAGGAAGGGCCGGTCTACGATCATGTCAAAGATTTCGGGCGGCGCGCTTAGTGTCGCCCCCAGACCGGAAACCGCCGCCGCCTCAGTCCCCTCTTCATTGATCTCGACAAGCGTCTTATGCCGCGCGGCGGAAATAAAAATTCCCGGCGCAATGCCGGAAAAATCGGCGCTCGACCCGCTGAAGGCCGTTTTCATACCAAGAGTCTGCAGGGGTTGACCGAGTTCCACGCTGTATTCAATCTTGAACTTCGGCAGCACCAAATTAACATGCTCGGGGCTAAAGCCCGACTCGGTCGCGCGTCGCCAGCCTCGCCGCTCAATGTGCCAAGAATCGTCTGCGGAGTGGTGTGGACGTCCGGCAGAAATATATACATCGAGAGGTTGTCACCCTCGTAAGGCAGCCGCACCGCCTTGTAGCCGCCTCCCTCGCGGTATTCCAGTCGTTTCGACTGCAGCATCATGGGAATCACTTTCTCTCCGCCATCGCTCGAATGAAATGCACGGTTCTTCGTGTACCTCGCCGCGAACGGCGAGGACCACCTGCCCTTGAAATAGATTGCATCGGCCAGAAACATCCGGGTGTTGACCGGGTTTATCATCCCGTCCGCCAGACGTTGGATTTTTCCCTTGGTTTTGTCACCGACCCAGCCATTGATCACATCAACCGCGCGCGGGTCGTCAAAATTGAGCGCCTCAACCGTGGCACCGTAGAACTGCCGATTGGTTGCGACAAATTTCGCCTTTACCTGCGCTTCTTTGCGATACCAGATGGCATTCGCGGTCGTGAGAATGACATGGTGGGTATCTTCGCGCGCGAGCGACTGCGCGAGGTCCCTGTTGGCGGCGTTGATGTCGTCGAACGGCATTCCCGCCGTCCCCAGCACCTGCTGCATCTCGGCCTTGGTCTTCCCTGCCGCTCCATTGCCGACCATGTGCAACACCGTTGCGGTGCTGTAGGGAGAAATACAGATATTGGTGGCCGGCTGCGCCTTGGCGAGTTCGTGGAAGAGTCTGAAGCCGAAGGCATTGTCTGCGGCTGCAAGCGGCTGATTTGCGGACGCCGCCGAGACGTCGACAAGAGTGCCAAGCAGGGCAAGGACGTATACCAGCTCTTGAAACCGCTTTAGGAAACGGTGACGGTCGCACGCACGCGGCACAATGGCCAACGGGCCGCCTCCCGTCGAGCCAGTCGCCCGGCAATGCCGGTTCCCTCAGCCCACACTTTTCGGCGTGTATTGGTGTTCGCTCCGAGCGCTCAAGCGGTACAGATTTTCATCCCCGCAATGAGGGCATTTGATCGCGGTCAATTGATCGCTGAAATCCGTCAACGCCTTGCCGCCCGGCGCGGTGGTCGATATCGCGATGACCCGTCCGCACGCTGCGTTTTTGCACAGCCAACCTACGTAGAGCTCGCCCGACACCATCTGCTGCGGCGCCCTGACATCGACATGGCGCAACGGCGCTGATGCGACTGGTTTGTGTGATGGCGTACCGCGGCCTCTTGTTGGACGTTTGATCGCCATTACTGTCTCTCCGCTGATGCAACGTATGAGATCGTACCGCCCCTGCGATGACTCTGCCAGCGACGATCAAGGTGCTTTGGCCTACCGCCCCCCCTGGCACCTGTGGACGGGTCAATCGCCCCCCTGCCCTGACGGTCTGTTAAGTAATCCTTAAGCTATCCGCGTGGGGCGGCGGCTCACGGTTGACGCGCGGCCTCTTCCAGTCTGACCGACTGTTTGTGCGCGAGATCCACTATGTCCGCAAATGTCATCCCATCGATTTGCTCACGAATCGTATCCGGACCTATGCCGGCGTTGAGAAGAGCGGGAGGAGCATCCACCAAACTCGTATACTTTCCGAGAGCGATCGGCAGAATGGCGAGCGAAAGTTCCGATCGCTGCTGCGGCGTGAGGCTCTTGTTTAATCGTTTCCAGCTGGCATGAAAGGATTCCGGGGTGGAACTATCGATTCGCACCGTCGCCGAAGCTGGCGTGTGTGCACAGGCGGCGAGGATCATCGCCAGGAGGGAGGCTGAAATCGCAGCGGCCGCCGCGATTAGTCGCGTCCTTTCCACGATTGTCGGTCTATCCGCCATTACCTACTCCCCGTTTCTCTGAGTTCACTCCAGTCACTCCAAACCTGCGTTTGCGAGGCCAATCGCAATCGAGGTAAAAGGCGCGGACATGACACAGTGCCATATAATCAGCGTTCCTACATCTTCCGCGCGAGCGGGCTTGACTCTCACCGGAGGTTTATCCGTGTCCGACCTTCCGTCATTGGCCGACATTCAAACGGCCCGCTCCATGCTGAACGGGTACATCAGGCGGACACCCTGTATCGAGTTGAAGCCCGGTGAACTGAACAGCGATACGGCCTTTGACTCGACCCTGGTTTTCAAGCTCGAGCTTTTACAAATTACGGGAACCTTCAAGCCGCGGGGTGCCCTCTGCGTAATGCTCGATATGTCCGCCGCGGAACGTGCTCGGGGGGTAACCGCGGTGAGTGCGGGCAATCATGCGATCGCCGTCGCGTACGCCGCACGCGTGATCGGCACACAGGCAAAGATCGTCATGATGAAATCTGCAAACCCCGCCCGAGTCGAGCTCGTGCGGAGCTATGGTGCGGAAATCGAATTTGCCGACGGTGCCGGCGCTTTCGCCCGCGCGAAGGAAATCGAGGCCCTGGAGGGCAGAACATTCGTACACCCATTTGAGGGGCCGCGCACCGTATTGGGCACGGCGACCGTAGGGCTCGAAATCTCAGAGCAGGCAGCGTCGCTCGACGCGGTCGTAGTAGCTGTCGGGGGTGGCGGCCTCATTGCCGGGATTGCCGCAGCAATGAAGCAGCGGGCGCCGGGTGTCCGGATTTATGGCGTGGAGCCGACCGGAGCGGATGCGATGACCCGAAGCTTTGCCGCCGGCCGTCCCGTGTCGCTGCCGTCGGTGTCGACCATCGCGGACTCGCTTGCACCTCCCATGGCAACCCCGTACACCTTCGCGGTGTGCCGCCAATTCGTTGATCGCATGACGTTGGTCAATGACGATCGCATGCGCAATGCGATGGGGATCTTGTTCCGCGATCTGAAATTGGTGGTGGAACCCGCGGGCGCCGCGGCGCTCGCGGCAGCTCTTGGTCCACTGCGGGCCGAACTGCTGGGTGGGCAGCGAATCGGGGTCGTCGTTTGTGGCTCAAACATAGACCTCGCGACCTTCTACTCCCAGGTCGGGCAGACGACGTCGACCCCGATCGGTTTGCCGCCGGCTTAGAGGCGCCACGGTCATGCCGGTTGGCGTTTGAGATGTGTACGCCCGCGCAACCGTGGTTACGGACTGCCGAACTTCTTCCGGATGTCGTCCAAACTTCTTCCGCCACCGCTTGAGCCGGGACGGTGCATGACATAGAGAAATGAGGACCCTATCGTCTTCCTGGTCTTGCTAATTGCACAGACAACCGGAATCTTTTCCGATGTCGGATTATCGAGCAGTCCGGCGTCGCTCACGAACTTCGTCGTGCATTCGACGCCGCCGCTCAATGCAAACGAATTGTCGGGGAACACACTGGCCGCCGACACTCTGTCCTGACGCCGCAGCTTCCGAAATATCGCGGGCGCAATATTATTTTCGAAGTTGATGTAGAGCGGCCAGCTACGAAGCACGGCAGTACCGTCCCGCGTCCACTCCCCGATGCCCATGCCCATATTTCGCAGCGCGGGCAGATCACGCATACCATCGTCGTCATTGGGGCTCAATTGTGCGAGGCGCGAAATCAGCAGCGGCCGGGAAATCGCCAGCTCTTCACGCAGCGCATCCAGCTCCTCGACCGACACCTGGCTCGAGCGACCGCGTAGAAGGCTTGAGAGGGCCTTCTCCGGCAAAAGCAATAGAGGAGACAGTGACTCCGTTGCCTGTTCAATGGATCGCACCAAGTCGTATTTGCTTTCTGCGCCGCCGTCCGTCACCTGCAGCTTTATCCCGAACTCAGAGGGCCGAAACGCGAGCGAATGAACAAGCTCGTGCGCCACCGTATTTCGCAGTCGCGCCGGCAGGGGGCGATTGCTCGTCTCATGAGCGATGTCGGCTTCGGTAACTGGATACGTTTCGCTGTCAATCAGAACTGCCCAATGGTGAGTACCCGCTTCACTCCCTCGCTTATCTTCAATGGACGCGAGCATCCCCTCAACAAGCAGGGGCCGGATCAGGATTTCAGTATGAAACCTATCCAACAAATCGCGGATGGCAACGAAACCACTCTCGTTCGCGAGTTCGTTGCCGATCTGCCCGCATACTGCGGCAAAACTCGCTACCTCTCTTGGGGAAAGCATTGCCGGACAATCCTATGGCACGCCGCAGACTCTGCGCTCGATTTCCCGCAGCTTTGCATCCGTAAGCGCTTCGCGCTCGCGATTGAACTGAGGATTGATCCCCGTAATGGATGAAAGATCGTAGCGCTGAAGCTCCGAGTGCAGGCGAAATCTTTTCACGCCTGAACTCGACTCGTTTCGGCTGATAAATTCCCGATGGTGCCCCCGCAACCGTCCGTTCTCGATGGCGGGAATGTAGTTACGAAAAATCGCCCGGCACGCCGACCGAAAATCGGTCTTCGAGAGCTCCCCGGATTTTCCAGCTTTGAGGTCCTCCAGGGTTTCGGGCGGACTGCGCGAAGTTATTTTGTTTTTCATTCAAGCGCTTCCTGCTGGTGCAGCCGCTGGAGCATTGTCTCAAGGCCGTGGAGCCGTCGATTTGGTGTCCGGCTCGTGCGCGCGCTCTTGCGCCTCTTCGGTCTTGTGCCATGTCGCATCGGGATCATACTTCTTCATGTTTTCAGCGACAATACCGCTCTGTTTCCCGAGATCCTTCTCGTATACCACCCCGTCGCTGCCAACGAGAAACGTCATTACGCCCGAGGACCGGTAGTCCGCCGGATAGGCGACGAAAGCGAAGCCTCCGGTCATCTTGCCGTTTACGATGTAGCTCTTCGCGCCGCCCGGGCCATTGTCACCCTGCAGCGCCAGGATATTGAAATGATAACCCCGGTATGGGGTGACGGTTAGCGCGCCTGTCGCGTCGGCGTAACCGTGAGCGACTGCGGATGCAACCAACGGACCGATGGGACTCTGGGATTCCCCTGCAGCCGCCTTCCAATAGAGACCGTTGTGTTGCCCCTCATCACTCATGATTCTCCGGGCATACTCGTCGTGCTCGTGCCGATAGTCCATTTCCGCCGCCACGAGCTCCTGACAAACACGGATGGCCGACAATTCATTGCGACCGATTCGTCTGTACAAAATCTCCTTCTTGGCAACCTCCGTGTCGAAATACCACGAGTTACCCTTGCTCACCAGCGGTATGGGCGTAGGCCAGTTCCTCGCGCCAATGTACAAGGTGGTGGTTTTGTCCGGTTCATTCACGAATCGGTGCATTTCCCGATATTTCTGAACGAAATTGGCGCGGCTGTGCGCATCTTCGGCCTCGTCTCCCGATGAGACGATTTGCTTTCCATCCCGGCCGAGAACTTCGAGCAACGCCTTTTCATCGTTGTTCTGCATCGCCGCAACCAGTGCGTTGCCCGCTTCCTCGGGCGACGAAAATGTTTTTTGACCCGGTTGCTGCGCCATGGAACGGAAGGGGAAACACCCCACGAGGAGAATAGCGAATGCAGCTATTTCAGGGAACCTGGCCCAACGACATTTTTCGACATTCTGCTTTATTCGACGCATGTGACGTCTCTCCATTTCCAAGGTTTACAAGCCAGTCGCAGCATGAGGCTCTGCTTACCGTGGCTTGCCGCCGCTGTGGGCCGCGCCGCCGCCATGCGCCTCCCCGCCCCCATGGCCGCTGTTGAAGCTGGAGCTTCCGCGTGACGAATAGCTTCTTGCCTCACCGCCATGATCGTAGTTGCTGAACGCGCCGGAGCGGACGCCGGTTTCGCCATGCGGTGCGCTCTCGGCATGTGGTTGAGCGTATCCCCGGGCCGCCTGCGCGTTTCCGCTGAAGGGATGCGTCGTCGCGCCGGGCCTGTTGTAAACACCGCTGGGGCGTTCGGTGTACCCACCGTGCCCGGCGCTCACTCCGCGCCCGACGTTCGTTGTTACGCCTCGATAGCCTCCTCCCCGGTAGTAATAGTTTCGGTTGTAGAACGTGCTGCTGTGAGAGTAGTACCTGGCGTGGTTATAGACAGGGTATCGGTGATACCAATCGAATCCCCAATGACCCCAGCCCCATCCAAACCCCGCAAAGAAGCCGATTCCGAAGCCGGCTCCGAACGAGAGATATGGACCGCTAAACCAAATTCCGGGATAGGGATACCAACCGGGCCACGCCACTACCGGACCACCGTAAACCACCCACGGATCATACGCAGGCACATAAACGACATCGGGCACTGCCGGCTGAATGACGATTGTCGAGCCTTGCGTCTGCACGCTTTGCTGCGGCGTGGTCTGAAGGTTGCCCGCTGCCTGCGCCCGCTGGCGCATCATTTGAATGGCATTCATTAAATCCGGTTGCTGGTTGTAATAAGCGTCGCCCAGAGATGAAGTCCAGGATAGGTTCTTGTCCATATTTCCAAGGACGGCCGGAAATGCAGTGAGTGCCTTGACGCTCGGGTCCCAAGGTTGTTGGTCAGCGGCCTGACCGAGAGCGTCCCCCTTCAATTCGGGATGCGCTTGCACCCATCTGTCGGCTTCGACAACTTGCTCCGGGAACGTGGATGCCGCGAGAATCTGCGCCACCAGTGAATCCGGATACAGCGCAATCGGTGCAACCAGCTGTTGCAACTGTTCCGGAGCCTGTTGCGTATAAGGTGGCTGCGATGTTGCCGGAACTGCCGGGACTTGCGTGTCTTGATCCGCCAAAAGGCTCTGCGGCCAAATTGCGAACAATGCAGCCGATGACAATAAGAAAGCCAGAATCCGCTTGATTATCAGAAGCTTTGAGTACCATACAGTACATTTGAAAATGTTCATGTTGTTGAACCCATGATTAACCGTACCTGTGACTCGAATCCTCAAGACTAGCACTGTAGGCGTAACGAGCCCATCCGTGCAAACGTGCAAGGCTTGGCGGCTCTCGCACCAGGCGCGACAATTGCCGCTCAGCGGCCGTACCATGACAGTGCCGTGTCTCACTCCGTACTGATCACCGGTGCCTTTGGGAATATTGGAAGCCGCACGGTGCATCACCTGCTGACCGCAGGACACCGTGTGGTCGCCATCGACCTGAGGACTCGAAAGACGGAGGCCCTGGCCGCGACCTTCGGCGGCGCGCTGGAAACGGTCTGGGGCAACATTTGCGATCCTGGCTTGTGGTCGCGCGTGCTATCCGACATCGATACGGTCCTACACCTGGCGGCAATCATCCCGCCGGCCGCCGATCGAAATCCCTCGCTCACGTACGCCGTCAATCAGACGGCGACCATCGGGTTACTGCAACAAATGGAAGCCTCACCGATCGCCAGACGATTGATCGCCGCCTGTCCTCAAACCGACATTTCGTTCAAGGACGTGGATAACCTCGAGGTCATCTTCAACACCAGCGCAAGCGGTCGAGTGGAGATGGTGCACAATGACGATGCCGCGTTGGCATTCGCCAACGCGGTGAGTTCCGAGGAGGCGATCGGCAAGATCCTTCTCATCGGCGGTGGTGAAAGCTGCCGCAGTCACGCACTCCCGTTCTACGATCGCATGTTCTCCACCGTGGGCTTGGGACCGCTCAAACCCGAGGTGCTTCGCCCGGGACCTCCTCATTTTTTTGGAGACTGGCTGGATACGACCGAAAGCCAAAAGCTGCTGGCCTTCCAACGTCACAGCATGGACGACATCTTTTCCGATCTGGAAGCCAAGGTGGGTCTCAAACGCCGGCTTCTGAAAATAGTTGCGCCGCTCGTGAATTTGATACTTGAACGCCGTTCACCGCATCGCACGCGTGGGTAGCGGTGATTGCAAGGCGAGACCACCCTCGAAAGACCTCCGAGGGTGGCCTGGCGGACCTCATCTCTCCCTTTCTAATCCCCGGCTTGCGGGATACACGGGTTGGCCTGCGGTCCATTGCTATTCTGGCCGTAGAACCAGGAGAGATTCGGCGCTCCGTACTGTTGTTTAGCGCCGCCGAAGTTGTTTATGCCGTGTCCGCTGTTGTTGCCAAACAGGATCGTGCAGTTTCCGCTGTTCCAGGCGAACGAGTAATCGCTGCTCCCGACGAACGAATAATAGGGGTAGAACTTCGCGCCCTGGGATCCCGCACGGCTCTTGGGCCGCTGGTTAGTTTCTAGCATCAAATGAACCGCGGGGCAATGAAGGCCCGGAGAGCAGCGCGAACGGACACGACCGATCCGCGCCGTCGGCGCGTGATCGGTCGTGTGGCTCGACAGCGTTCCGCTACTTCGAGAAGTCGAAGCGCCACACCCCGCGGCCGTGAGTTGCCGCATAGATGAAGCCATCGGGGCCGGCGGTGAGATCGTTCACCGATGCGTTGGGCAGGCCGGTGCCGAGCACGGACCAATGAGTGGCAGCGCCCTCGCCCGCTGCGGCGGTGAACACACCCTGGTCTGTGCCGAGGGCGAGCTGACCCTGGCTCAGCACCAGCGCATCACCGGGGATGTCGGGAAGATTCCCCGAGATGTCCGTCCAGGTCTGACCGCCATCCGTGGTTTCAAACACGTGTCCCACGCCACCGCCGGGAATCCAGCGGCGGGAGAAGCCGCTGTAGACCGCGTAGGCGTGCGCCGGATGGTGCGGGTCCACGGTAACGCCGGAAATATAGCGGTTGGGGAGCCCCGTCATATTGGCCTGGTGCCAGCTGCCGCCGTAGTTGGTCGCGATGCCGGAGGCGAACGATGGACCAGGGTTACCGCCGGCCTGCACCCAGGCGGCATAGATGATCTTGCCGCTACCCGCCGACGTCAGCGCAGTGACCGCACTATTCCCGCCGGTATCGTATACCGGCTTCCAGGAGCAGGCGGTCGCGGTGCAGGCGGTGTTCCATCCGTCTGAGCTGACCCAGACGAACTCGCCGCCGATCAGCCACACATTCGTGTTCTGCAGGTCGGGTACTAGAGGCGTCACGAATCGCGCGGCGGGGTCGCAATCGCTCCTCGGCGACAGTCCCGTGGTTTCCTGGGCCACGCAGGTGGGGGAGATGTAGTCGTTGAAGCTATGGCCTCCGTCGGTGCTCGTGTACATCGTGCCATCGGTGTACTCGCCGGCTATTTTTTTGCCGTTGTTCGGATCGACGATCACATCGAAGCCGTCGCCGCCGGCCGGCTCAACCATCTGGCTGCTGTCGCTGCTGAGCCACGAGGAGCCATTGTCCTGCATGCCTCCCCAGACAGCGGTGTCGTGCCCGGCCAGCTTTCCAGCCCTGGCATCGTAGTACTGCAGGTTGCGCAGAGTCGCGTTCAAGTCGCTCCAGTTGCCGTCCTCCTGCGTGTCCGACAGCGGGCGACTGTAAACGCCTCCATCGTTTCCAATGACGATCTTGCCATCGGTGATCATCATCGCGTGCTGGTCGGGATGTGTCGTGTTGGGGCACGTCCCCGTGGTGTCGCAGGTGAAGGAGTAATTCCAGTACGGACTCACGGTGACCCACGTAGCCCCACCGTCGGTCGACTCGAACACTTCTTCGAGACCGGCGTAGACGTGACTCGGATTGCTGGGATCCACCGCCAGATCCTGGTTGTACCAGGCTTGAACGCCGACGCCGTAGCCGGATCCAACGGCCAGTGCCGAGCCCGAGGCGGCCAGCTTGGCCTCGTCCCCGATCTTCGTCCACGGGCCGATCACGCTCGCAGGCTTGCCGCCCGAGCCGTTGGAGACGAAGATCCCTTGTAGAACGGACTCATCACCCGCGGCGATCATCGAGAGTGACTGCACGATCGCATAGAGCTTGCTGCCGTCAGCCGAGTACGCGAACGTAGTCCGACCAATGTCGAGTGCGTTGAGGTCGCCGGTGGGCTTCACGCTCGCGAAGGAATGGCCGCCGTCGGTCGATTGGTAGAAGCCGTTGTTCTCGGTGTTGCCGGGCCCGTGCCAGCCGATCGCGGCGATCACGACCTTGCCTTTCGAACCCGGCTGCACAGCGACATCGGTCACCTGCTGGTCATACGGCGGAAAGTCGGTTGATCCGGCCGGATCCAGCACTTCGCTCCAATCGTCCGAGCCTTCCGCGAGTCTGAACAGGCCGTTGTTGGTGGCCGCGAAGGCATTACCGCTCTGATCAAACGCGATCCGAAACACCGTGCGAGATGCCAGCGCATTGCTCCCAGCGTGATCGTCGCCCACCCGCCGCCAGTTGTTGCCGTGGTCGGTCGAGCGATACACACCGGTGCCCGCATAAGAGTCCTGCGAGGTATTCGCCTCGCCGGTACCGACCCACAACGATCCGTCGCTCGGGTCGGTCGCGAGGGCGCCGATCGATAGCGTGGGCATCGAGTCGAACACCGGAGTCCAATTCTGTCCCTCATCGTTCGATCGCCACACCCCGCCGTCAGCGGCTCCGGCGAACCAGTCGCCGCGAGCGCTCGTGACGAGCGCGGTGACCCGCCCGCCGACGAGCGAGAAGCCCGCGCCGATGTTCGACCAGAATGGGTCGGTGTAGTTGCTCGGCTCAGCGTTGTACGGGACGGTGGTGAACTCCTCCCACCGGCCGCCGCTCCGCGACATGCCCATCGCCTGCTGCGCCGCACTCCCCATGGCGTCGCCGGAAACGAAGCCGGCGGGCGCGGTCCGCTCGAAGTCGTACTGAGCCTGCTGAGCCGCCAGATCACCATCATCGGGGGTGTGCGTAGCTGTCGCTGCCCCGGTGTTCTGGTGAACGTATTTCTTCCAAGCGTGGTGACGCGCACCCGCGCCGTGCACCCCATCCGCGTCGGCTCGCGCGAGCGATCCCGGCAATGCCATGACGGCAGCAATGATCCACAGATATTTCTTCATTGACGAGCACCCCCATTGTTGACTGGGACGCGCCCTGGTGTGTAGGTCTCAGGCAGCTTGCGCTGATTGAAACGACACCGACTGACCCAGCGTTATCTTTGGCGTTTTTGGCTGAAAATCGGACTTGATTTAGCTTGCGCCCGGGCTCGCCGGGCTGTCAATCAGACGGCGCCGCCTGCCTGCGCGGCTTCATAACATAACGCCGCCGCCGCGAAGAGGCGCCGCATTCAGCCTAGGTCGGTTTGATGTTGTGATTCATGCGAAAAAAATTGCTCGGATCGTACTTTCTCTTCAGGGCGACCAGCCGCTCATAGTTCGGTCCGTACGCTTCGCGAGTCACAGCCTCGCCCTCGTCGGTGAGATAATTGCTGTAGGCGCTGGGGACCAGGAACGGCCGCAGAGCCTCGCAGCAGTCACGATTCCATTTGACATTCTTGTCCGAATCCGCCGGGCTCTCCCACATCGACCATGCGAGCAGGTTCCACGAATATTGCCGGTGCGGAAAAGCCGTTTCGGTCGCTGGTACGCGCGTAGCCGCACCATGCCAATGTTCGATGAACGGGGCGAATGTATAACGCGAAGGGCTCTTGCCCACCCAGGAGACGAGTGCGTCGACGGTCTCGTCATTCATGCTGCGGATGAAATTGGATCTCGTGTACACCAATCGTCCCGGCGGAAAGAACGATTCGAACATCCCTTGGATTTGCAGGTAGCTCATGACGCCGAACGCGTCCGCCATCGGCGGCCCAAATGCCCTCAGGGGTTTCAACACCTTCTCGCCCTCCGAGAGGGGACCACAGTAGCAGCCGGCGATGCCGAACGCGGGAACCCCATCCGGCAGGGTCAACGAACCGCCCTGGAGAACCAGTTCATCGGGAATCGATGCGGCGTACTCCCGCCAAAATCGCAGCACCTCCTTCGCCTTTGCCGCAGGGTGGAAGACGGCGCCGCCCATCACGGGCCCTACCGGGTGAAGGCGATATTCGAGCGAGGTGACGATGCCGAAGTTGCCGCTGCCACCGCGCACTCCCCAATATAGATCCGGGTTTTCGGTTGCGTTGGCCGTAAGCAGTTGACCGTCGGCAGTGACCACGTCCGCGCCGATGACGTTATCGATGGCCAGGCCGAACTTGGCGTGCAAATTGCCCCACCCGCCGCCGAGCGTCAGGCCCGCGATGCCGACGGTGGGCACCACGCCGAGGGTCGTAGCCAGGCCGAAGGCCTGCGTTTCCCGGTCGAATTCCCCGAGCTTGAGTCCGGTTTCGGCCCGAACGGTGTGCCGCGCAGGATCGACGCGTATGCCCTTCATTGTCGTCAGATCGATCACCAAACCCCCATCGCAGACCGACTTGCCCGCGACGCTGTGACCGCCGCCCCGCACCGCAACCAAGACGTCATATTCGCGGGCGAAGCGCACGCACTCGATCACATCCGCGGCGCCGGCACAACGGGCGATGATGGCCGGCCGGCGGTCGATCATCGCGTTCGGCACCGTTCGAGCGGCATCATAGCCGGGCTCACCGGGGCGGAAGGTCTGGCCGCGAAGTGACTCCCGGAGCTTCTGGACCGCCGATTCGGTAAGCATTGCGCACCTCGATTGATTGGGCTACAACTCCAACACGTCCTTGTAGACTGCGGCTGGCGACCAGGTCCTCAATAAAAGATCAATTTTTCGGGAACCCTCCGACTCATGCCGACACTCCGCTCGACCGCGTACGAGTTCGGGCCATACCGCCTCGACCCGTTGGGGCGCAGCTTGCTGCGGGACGGGGAGGTGGTCGCATTGCCGCCGAAAGCGGTCGAAGTCCTCGTGGCGCTCGTCCGACATCCCGGCGCTGTGATGGGAAAGCCAGAGCTCATCGACGCGGTCTGGCCCGAAACAATCGTCGAGGAGGCGAATCTCAATCAGATGATATTCCTGCTGCGCCGGGCCTTCGGCGATGACAGTGCAAGCAGCTACATCGCCACTGTCCCGCGGCGCGGCTATCGCTTCACGGCCGGGGTTCGCACCATCGAGATTCCATGCCGGATTGAATCGATCGCCGTGCTGCCGCTCGCGAATCTCAGCGGCGATCCGGCTCAAGAGTATTTTGCCGATGGCATCACAGAAGCCCTGATCACCGAGCTGGCGAAAATTCGCAGCCTGCGAGTCGTCTCTCGAACCTCGGTGATGCGCTACCGGGGTACAAAGCGCCCCATCGCGCAAATCGCGCGCGCCCTGCGCGCGCAGGCGCTGCTGGAGGGATCAGTGATGATATCCGGCGATCGGTTGCGGATCACGGCGCAACTGATTCACGCCGGCGCGGGACAGCATCTCTGGACGCAGACGTATGAGGGGGCGGCATCCGACATTCTCGACGTGCAAGCGCAGGTAGCGCGCGACGTCGCAGCCGGACTGCGCGCCGAGCTCAGCCAGGACGAGAGCGCCCGGCTCACCACGCTGCGCACGGTTCATCCGCAAGCGTACACGCTCTATCTCAAGGGCCGATACAACGCGCGGATCCTCACCGCAGAGGGACAGCACAAGGCGATCCGATATTTTCAGGATTCCATCCGCTTCGATCCGCACGACGAATCCGCCTACTACTACGCGTCCGCCTATTCCGGAATTGCAGAGTGCTTCATCGAGCTCGCGTATTTCTTCGGGATGGAGCCGAAACAGGCGTTCGCCGAGGCGGAAGCCGCGGCCGTCAAGGCGGTGACCCTGGACGCAACCCTCGCCGAGGGACACGCGGCACTCGGGCTTCTGCGTCTTCTCAATGATTGGGACTGGCGCGCCGCGGACGCCGAGTCGCGCCGCGCCATTGAGCTCGCCCCCGACGATGCTTATGTGTATTGGAGGCGCGGCGTTTGCCTTCGGTATGCGGGGCGCAGCGAGGAAGCCATCGCGGCGCATCGTCACGCGGAGTTTCTGGACCCTTTCTCCGTCGTGGCGATCCAAGAAGTGGGTTGGGCCTTGTATTACGGCCGGCGTTTCGACGAAGCGATCGAGCAGTTCCACAAAGCGGTGGAGCTCGAGCCCGGATGGGACCAGCTTTATTTTGGTCTCGGACAGACGCTGGTGCAGCAGCAGCGCCACGAGGAAGCGATCGCCGCGCTGCGCACGGCCGCACGCATGGGACCCGGTAATGCGTTCACCGAGGCTGCCCTCGCCTACGCGCTCGGCCGCGCGGGCCGCAGGAGCGAAGCAGAGCATGCATTGGAGCAGCTCACCAAGAAGTACGCGTATGTCCCCTATTGGTTTTATTCGATCGTAAGCATCGGGCTGAACGATCGGCAGCGGGCGCTGGAGGCGCTGGAGAACGCATTCCACGATCACGAACCGTGCCTGGTGAGCCTCAAGGTGGATCCGGTGTTCGATCCGTTGCGCCGAGAGGACCGATTTTCGGACATGGTGCGCCGGATCGGGTTGGAGCCGTGAGCGCCGAACCACGCCCACCTCCGTGACCGGCGGACCAAGGTCGCGCAGGCTTCGGTCATATGGTAAACATCGCCATGATATGTGGAGCCGATTTTCCTCGCACCAACCGCCTTGATACCATCGCACGGGACTTTCTTGGATGAGCTTGCCGTTGATGCGGCCATGCGGTGCATCACGGTTGGGGATCGGCCTTGTGGATTGCTACGCCGCACATTCGCCCTGATTATCGTGGACCGACCGAGCGCCCATTCACGCCGTTCGGTGATCCTGCGAACGCAAGGCCGATGCTGGCACGGTTGCGGGCGGTGGCGAGAATGCATCCCGAGGCTCTCGCGGTCGCGGATGGTGAAGTATCGTTGAATTTTGCCGAGTTGTGGCAATCGGTGTTGCGGCTCGGACGCGCCATTGAATCGACCCGGACTGGAAACCGACCTGTCGGCATTCTGTTGCCCGGTGATCACTCCTATATCGTGGCAGTATTCGCCTGCCTCGCTGCCCGACGCGTCGCGGTACTGCTCGATGCTTCATATCCTGATGCACGCAATCAAGCCATCGCCGCCGCTGCGGGCGCCAGCCTTCTGATTGCGCGGCACACCGAAGTCCCGGCAGCGTGGCCCGGGACGATTGCGCTCGATCCGGCGGGCGCGCTCAATCGGAGGATTGCGACGGCGCCTGGCGACGATTCGATCACCGATTTGCCCCTGGACGCACCCGCATTCATTCTCAGCACCTCCGGAAGTTCTGGCCACCCCAAGTCGATCGCGCACAGCCAGAGAACGATGCTGCACTGGGTGCGCGCCTCGCACGACGGAATGCACGTCAACACGGCCGATCGCGTGCTATCCCTATCCTCGTTGTCAGCGCTCGGCGGTTTTGTGGCGCTGCTGAGCAATCCACTGGCCGGGGCGGCGATTCAGTTGTTCGACATCAAGCTTCGCAAAATCACGGGGCTGCTCAATGTGCTTGCCACCGAACCGGTGACAATCCTGCGCGCAGCGCCGTCGCTTCTGCGGTGCATCGTGCAGCTGCCCGATGCGAAGCAGGTTCTTGCGGGCCTGCGACTCATCCAGTCGTACGGCGAATCGTTGTTGATGAGTGATATTCACGACTTGCGACAGGTGCTTGCGCCACATTGCTTCATTCGCTCGACCTATGGTTCGACTGAGGCCAGCGGTATGACGTGGTTTGCGCGGCCGTTCGATTGTCAAGATCGAGTCCGCGTCCCGGCCGGCATGTTGATGCCCGACACCGAGGCGGCGATTCTCGCCGATGACGGTACGCCGTGCGAACGCGGGGCGACGGGTGAACTGGTCATCCGCAGCCGCTACAACGCCCTGGGCGAGTGGGTGGATGGTCGGCTCATTGCGGGGCGCCTGGAACCTGATCCTCAGGATGTCACCACGCGCGTCTACCGTACCGGTGATCTCGCGCGCTGCGACGGCGACGGAGTATTCGTCGTTGTCGGCCGTAAGGATCGAATGCTCAATATCAACGGGCAGCGCGTCGAACCTGGCGAGGTCGAAGCGCTTATCCGTCGCTGCCCCGAAGTCGGCGAAGCGGAAGTTTTGTCGTTGATACGCCACGGTACGGCCGCCATGATCGGGTTCATCGTGCCGAGGTCTGGAGCGGCTGCGGGTCTGGAGGCCGTCGTTCGCGCCGCGCTTCGTGCGTCCCTGCCGCCGTTCATGGTTCCGTCGCGTATTTTCGTCATCGATGCGATGCCGCGGCTTCCCGGCGGGAAGGTAAGCGTCCAGGCGCTCTATGCACTCGCGGGCGAGACAGCAGCATGAGTCAGGCAGTCACCGAGACGCCGTCCCTGCATTCGCTGGTGACAGAAGTGTGGCAGCAGGTGCTGAAAATCGATCACTATGACCCGGCACAAAGCTGGCAAGACGCCGGAGGCGATTCACTCGGCATCCTGCAACTGTTGTTCAAGATAGAGCGCAGGTGCGGCTGTGTGCTGTCATTCGACATGATCAATCCCGAGATACGTGTCGAGGAGCTCGCAGCCCTGATCGAGCAGGGTGCACGACATCAAGAGCACGCCCTGCCGGTCGTTCATTTGTTACCGGGATTCTATGGCGACGAACCGATCCTCGCGAACTTTCGGCGCGCGCTCAACGCACGGGTGGCCTTCAGCCTGGTCGATATCGCTCATCTGAACCAGCCGGCAGCGGTTATTCGGGATATGCGTCAAATCGGCAGGTTGGCCGCGCGCACCATCGAGCGCAGGCAGCCTTCCGGTCCGATCGTACTCGCGGGATACAGCTTCGGCGGCAGCGTTGCCTATGAGGCGGCGCGGTCGCTCATCGACAGCGGTCGCCAGGTCGCGCTGTTGGGCATTCTTGACGCGAAATTCGGAGTGGCGGCGACAGGCATTGCGCGGACACGCGCGCAATCTCGCAGATGGAAAAGGCGATCGATGTTGCGCTCAGCGTTGTCGTGGGACCGTGCACGCGCATCGATCCAATGGGCGCTACATCGATTGCCGTGGCCCCTTGAGTATCGCATCCGACGTTATCTATTGCGTCTCTTCCTGGAGGAGACGCTTCACTCATGGTCACCGTCGCCACTCGACGTGGAGACGTTTCTGGCAGTGAGTGAAGAATACGAGTGGAAAACGTTACCAATCTGGCGACGGCTTAGCCGTCGGCTCTGCGTGGCCCGGCTTCCAGGCGAGCATGTACGCATCTTCGACGCCCCCGCCGCCGATCTATTGATCCCTGCGTTTGAAAACAGCGTGCGCACGGCGAATGGCGTCAAGGTGCACGGGTAAAGATTTTCTTCGGCAGCAGCGCGTGCACGCCGACGTTGCCATCCACGAGCTGCGTGATATCGAGGTCAACCGCGACGCTCGTGAGCATGTAGGCGTCATCGCGGCTCAGATGCTTTTCCTCCATGAGGAAGGCGATCATGTCGCGCACGGCATGCTCGGTGGCTTCCTTCAGGTCCTTGCTGAAGCCCATGGATATGTAGTACTCGGGTGTCTCGGCGCGCGGCCACAGCAGATGGCGATCCTTGTGCACGATGAAGCGAAAGGTCCCCGTCAAGTAGGTCTCGAGCGCCTCGATGTCGACTTCGCCGTTGCCTTGGCCCGCATGCCCATCGCCGGCCTCGAACAGCGCGCCCTTCGCCGCCACCGGCACGTACAGCGTCGTCCCCGCCACGAGTTCTTTGTTGTCCAGGTTTCCGGCATGCGCGAACGGCGGCCCGCTGTCGATCTTGCCGTCCGGCGGCGAGACGCCCATGCTGCCGAAGAACGGTTTGAGCGGCAGCTCGATGCCGGGAGCGAACGTGCCGATCATTCTCTTGCGATCGAGGGGGATGATCTTGCTGTGGGTATAGGGATATTCCATCGGCAAGAAGCCGTCACCGAGAAAGAAACCGTTGCAGGCAAAGTCGACGTCGATGTCCACCTTGAGGATCTGCACCTCGAGCACATCCCCGGGCTCAGCCTCGGCGATCGCGACGGGGCCCGTCAAAATGTGCCCCCCGGGACCGACGTCCTTCGGCATCTCCTTGTAGATCGAGTCGGTGTAGGGTGGAATCTGCTCCGGTTTCACGCCCAGTTTGACCATCTCCTCACGTGACCCGCAGGTCGATATGGTCTGGATTCGCACGGTATCGCCCGAGTGCACGGTCAGCGCGGGCTTCGCCTCACTGTTGTAGTAACCCCATTCAACCGACTGCGGCGTTGCGAGAAGTGTGTGATCGGCTGCCTGGAGCGGGTTGGACACGCTCATGAGCAAGCAGGCACTTATCAGTAATCGGTGCATCAGAACTCCTTCAGGAAACCTCCCGGCCTTATACGCGATTCTTGCTAGAGACGATCGAAGAAATCGAGCACCAATTGCCAGGACCAGTCGAACCCGTAGTCGTGACCCATCGGCGCGCGACAGTCGAGCACCGCGGGCCAGTCCCGGCCGTTCGCGGGGCAATAGCTGCGGCAGTCCACCTCCGGATGGCCCGCGTCGAACGGCCGCTCGCTGCCTCCGGTCGGGCAGCCGGCCGCCTCGGCCCAGCGGCGGGTGATGGCCGTCGCGCCGGTGTAGTACACACGTCCCGGCCCGAACTGCGGGTCCGACGAGGTCGTGAATCGCGGGTCGTCCCATTCACCGGGCGGCACCTCGTGGTCCGCACGTCCGGTGATCAGCAGCACCGGCAAGCGCTCGCTTCGCCCGGGAGGACGCAGATCACCTCGATGGGGCAGCCCGATGATCGAGGCAATAGCCCGGAACAAGGGCACGGTCCGCTCGTTCTGGCCGAGCTCCCAGGCGAACATCCCACCGTTGAAACCACCGGCCGCGTACACGTGCTGCGCATCCACACACTGAGTCGCCTCGAGATGCGCGACGAGGTCTGCGATGAATGCGGCATCGTCGTCCTGGCACTGCGTCCAGGAGCAGGTATTTAAGGCCGTGCCGTGCCTACAGGAGGGGTACCGGTAGTCGGGCGTGATCGAGGCATCACAGATGGGTGCTCGATCGTTCCCGTCGCCGACCACGCCCGTTGCGGATCCGCGGAACGTCCAGGAGTTGTTCTTGTGGTCCGGCGCGCCGGACCCGAGCCCTCGCGGAGCGACGAGGATGTATCCTCGCCGGCTCGACTCTGCGACGACCGAGGGCTCGCCGAGGAATTCGCGCTCATCACCGCCCCAGCTATGGAACGTGATCACCAGCGGGGCCGGGTGGCGCCCGTCGTACCCCGCGGGCAGGCGCAGCCCGTAGAGACGCGTCGCGGCGCCGTGACGCAATGTGTACGCGCCGGACTTCGGCACCTCGGTGCCGCACCCGGATGACTGCGGCGAGGCGCCGAGCGGCGCGAGAACCGCGATGAGTCCAGCGGCCAGACACCCGATCCCGACAAAATTACGTGACACCGACACTGAGCGGCTGCGCTGCTGCGTCCCTTTTCGTGAGCTTCAAACCTTCCAGCGTGCCCCGATCGCGCCAGTCCGACAGCAGTTTCTCGAAGGCCGCGAATCCGGCCGTATAGTACTCGCCAAGGTAATATCGAAACTTTCCCGACTCATTATTGAGATAGCTCGGCGGGCATACGCTTTGCAGCTGCTCGGTGAAAACCGACGACTGACGCACAATAGCGACCCAGTTGTTTTGCGCTTCCTCGCCGGGTTCAAGTGCAACGATGTCGCGAGCCAGCGCTTCTCTGATGATGTAGGCGATGTGATGACCTTGCCGGTTGAACTGCTCCGTGGTGGTTGCATACAGGGCGCCCTGGACGTAGCCCGTGAAGAAAAGGTTGGGAAAACCGTGCGACACGACGCCATGCAAGGTCTTGTAGCCCTCCGCCCAATAGTCATAGAGCGACACGTCGTCGCGGCCCCTGATTTCCGCGATGCCCCACCGGCGCTCCAGGTCGCTCGTGACCTCGAAGCCGGTTGCACTGATCAGGCAGTCGATCTCGTATTCGACGCCGCCTTGCACGAAGCCTTTCTCGATCATGCGCTCGACACCTTTCGTCGCTGATACGTCGATCAGCTTCACGTTCGGTCGATTGAAGGTCGGATAGTAGTCGTCGCTGGACAGCGGCCGCTTGCAATGAAAACGGAACCAGGGTTTCAGCGCCTCAGCCGTAGCTTGGTCCTTGACGATGGTATCGATCCGGCGGCGGAAGCGCTCCATCACCTTGTAGTCCTCGATCTCGCGCATCGCCATCCGCTGCTCGAAAGTGAGATCCGGCCAGCCTTGTTCAGCCAGCGTTGCCTGCAGATTGCGATTGATCTCGGTCCAGAAATCGCAGATCAGATCCGGTTCACCCGGCCGGAAGCCCTCAATCGCACCGTGCTGGAAGTTGTCCTGGCGCTCCTTTTGCCACCCGGGTCGCAGCGTATTTACCCACGCCGGATCGGTTGGCGGGTTCGGCCGCGCATCCACGCTCGGGGCCGTCCGTTGCAGCACGTACAGCTGCCCCGCGTGTCGTCCCAGATACGGGACGATCTGGATGGCGCTGGCGCCGGTGCCGACGATCGCCACGCGCTTGTCGTGTAGTTTATCCAGCACCGGGTCATTGCGGTCCCCGCCGGTGTACGCGTAGTCCCAGCGCGCTGAGTGAAACATGTGGCCCTTGAAGTCCGCGAGGCCCGGAATACCCGGCAGCTTCGGCCTGTTCAGCGGGCCGCCTGCCATGACGATGAAGCGGACGCGGAGCTCGTCGCCCCGATTGGTGGAGATCCGCCACCGCTTGAGTCCCTTCTCCCAACGCAAAGAACGCACGAGTGTGTGAAACAGCGCGCGGGTGTACAAACCAAACTGCTGCGCAATGCGCCGGCAATGCTCATGGATCTCCACGCCGTCAGAGAACCGCTTTTTCGGCATGTAGCCGGTTTCTTCCAGCAGGGGCATATAGCAATAGGCGTCATTGTCACACTGAATGCCGGGATAGCGGTTCCAATACCAAACACCACCGAAGTCGCCCGCATGCTCGATGATTCGACAATTGGTGACCCCCGCCTTCATGAGCTGCACGCCCGCCAGAATTCCCGTAAATCCCCCGCCGAGGACGGCGACATCGAGGTCCTCGACGATGGGCACCCGCGGCAGCACCGGCATATACGGATCCGCTTCATAGCTCTCCGCGAACTCATCCTTGGTTCGAAGATATTGATACTGGCCATCGCGTCGGATTCGCCGGTCGCGCTCCCGCCGGTACTTTTCGCGCAGCGCTACCATGTCGAGATCGTCCGGCGTCACGGTGGGTTCGCACTTCATCATCCATCCTCTGCATCGGATTTGGCCCGGTGAAATATCGCCTGACACACCTTCCTCAGCCACTGACGGAACGTTGCAAAGCCTCGTGGCGATGCCGCCTCGTCGGTGCCTTGAGAGATGAGCGAGCCAGCAACTCTTTCAATCTCTGTCTTGAGCTGCCCGGCAAAAGATTTCGCCAATTGCGGTAGCAGCGGTCTGCTCAGCGCTTCCCAGAGCGGTGCCATCGGCCCGCTGCCTGCAACGCGCACCGTCATCGTGACCTCGGTTTGGATGCGCGTCTTCTGCGCGGCGATGTAGGAGCCTCCGCCCTCCACCGGATCGCCTTCCAGCCTGTAGGAAAAATCCACCCGCTCTGGCCCGTCCCAGTTATCGATGTGCACCAGCACGTTAACCGTGCGCACCAGACCACCCGCACCCACTTTGAGAACCCAGCGAGATTCCTGTTCATTGATGACCGTGCAGCCGCGGCAACCCGGAAAGAGCAGCGCCCATCTGCGAATGTCTTGGACATAGTTCCAGACGCTCGGGAGAGCTGCCTCGATCAGAACCGACTGCTCGGTTACTATCACGACTCTTGCTCAGATCCCGAGCCGCTTGATTTCTTTCTGCAGCAGATCGCTCGGTTTGCCGGCGGCGTGTCGCCCGGCCAGGTAGCCGTGAGTCATCCCGCGAGCATTCGTAATTCCGCTTTGCATGACTGCGCCATTGTCCATTCGTGCCATTGAGTTGCCCGCGACATAGAGGCCGGCGATCGGTTGGTTGTCCCAGCCGAGAGCGCGGCAGTGTTGGTCGGCGACGATGCCCGCGGCGGCAATGCCACCCCCTGCCATTCGGTGCAGCTGCACGGCATAAAACGGCCCCTCGATCAGCGGACCGAGGTTGGCGTTGGGCTTGTACGACGGATCGCCACACATGAGAGCGCCCCACGGGAACGTGCCGCGCTTGAACTCCGGATCCTCGCCCCTTTCACAGTAGCCGTTGAAAGCCGCTATGGTGGCCGCCAAGCCCCCTGCATCCACACCAATCTTGTCCGCGAGCTCGCCGATCGATGCCGCCTTTACTCCGAGCTCGGCGGGCAACTCCTGACCAGGCATGACGGAGCCAAACGGGTACTTCGATCGCGCCTGGTTGTCGAAAATGGCCCAGCAAGGGAAGTTGGGGTGCGTCTGTGAGCCGCCATCGATGACTTCCAGCGCGAAATACACCGAGCGATAGAACGCTTCGTTGGAAAAGCGCCTGCCAGCGCGATTGACCACGATGGTATGGGGTAGCCCGAGAAATGGCAGGGCACCTCGCCAGAGGGCCACCCCCTCCTCCTGCTCCTCGCCAGGAACGTGAAAGCCCAGCATGGTGGCATCGGGTACCCGCGCAACACGCGCCCCGACCGTACCCGCGAGCCGAAGGTGCGCACCATCGATTGACGGCATCACCATTGAGACGGGATCGAGCTGATGTCCCAGGGTCCTGGCGAAGTTCAAGTTGCGCTCGTAGCTGCTGACCGCAATCACCACACCGCGATTGGCCCGTACATACATGTCACGGCCATCTTTCGTTGCCCTCACCCCGACAATGCGCCTGCCGTCGCCGATCAACTCCTCGGCGTGAACGCCGGTATGCATTTGAATGCCGCGGTCGATTACACCCTTGACAAAGTAAGCTGCGAGGCCCGGGCCGGCACAACGTTCGTCTTTCGCAAGGCGCTCGGCCATGATGCTGTAGTCCCAATTCACCATGTTGGCCAGGCCGCCGCTGTGAAATATGTCGGCGTGGGTCAACGAATAGGGCACATGGGGCGATACACGCGTTTTTGATTGCCAGTCGCCCAAGGTCGCAGCAGGGAATGGCAGGACTTCCAGGTATCGGCCTTCGGCGAGGCTATCGCCGTAGCTCGGGTAGTAGTAATCGGGCAGATCGCGAATGACGCACATCTTTAGACCGATCCTGTCCTCGAAGTATTTGAGCGCCACCGGTGCATGGACCGCTTGATTGAGGATGGCCGCCGCCTCACCGTAGCCAAGGGAAAGGGCCTTGATGTAGCGATAACCGCTCTCCGGTGAGTCCTCGATGCCAAGCGCGCGGGCGAGATGGTTGCCGGGAACCCAGACTTCACCCATTGAATAGGCAGTGACCCCTCCAACCTGAGCCGAGCGCTCCAAAACCAGCGCACTCGAGCCGTGATCTTGCGCGGTGATCGCCGCAGACAGGCCGCCGCCGCCGGAGCCCAGCGAGACGACATCCGCCTCCAGGTCCCAATTCGCAGGAAGGTTGCAAATCATTCACCCTCTCCGATTCCAGAATCTACTGACATAAGCCAGCAGCGGTAGTTTCCGACCCCTCCGGATCCAGCACATTATGTCGGCAAACACACGGACCGTGCACTGGCGCATGTAGGATCTGAATCCCTCGCAATCGGTCAGGTGCAGCGGATCTCGTGCCACAGAATCATGACATATTGGCGCTCAGTCAGTTTCGCCTTCGGTTGATCGAATTCCTAAAACTTCCCCTCGATATTAGCGAGCCCCAATTACGCGAAGAGCTCGAACGAACTAGCGCGAACGTGCTCAGGAATTATCTTGCTCGCTCAAAGCAAGAGGAAATCCTGGAGTCCGAAGATACGATGACGATGAAAGTGTTCGGCAGGGCCGATCTCACGATAATCAAATAGGTCGACCCGATCTGCCGCGAATTGTCAGGACTCGAAGTGCACTTAACTTAGTGCGATTTGCCATGGGAAGCGCATCGCGATGCTCCCGCAAATCGCTAGTCTCCGGGAATGCCTGCCTGCAGAGTATCCGTACTCGCCACCAGACATGAGAAGGCACCCACCATGGATGACGCGAAATTGCAGATCGACCACGCACCGCCGGATGATCCCCAACTTTCTGAACATCTCGACCCCGATTTTTATCGCCAGGCGCTACTCCACATTGCGCGCCTCACGGCGGACCGATTACTCCGAGAGCGATCGGAATTGGCTGACATCGAACGAAGGGCGAAAATTCCCCTCGGAGCATCACCACCCGCCCGATGGTGTGACGGCGAGCAATCGATCGCGGCTCAGGGAAGGCCTGGGTCGTGGGACAGTGGGCTCCCGGATCGGAGGGTCGCACCATGAGCTGGGCGATGGTCTTCCTGATCTACACCGCACAGGGCGCCGTACACCAGGACATTCTGCACGGGTACGGCAGCAAGGGCGACTGCCAGCTGGAGGCTAAAATCTTAGAGCGCCGGCTCGACTTGATCAAGTGGGAATGCGTTCGAGACGCGACCACCCAGTGACGTTCACTGCGACGAGGTATTCGTCGCATCGACCGGTTCCATTTCCAGACCCGCTTTGCGCCAGCCTTCCGTCAGTCGTGCGACAAACCCCGAGTCCCACCACTTTTCGACATCGGTGCGCCCATTTGCGGTGAAATCAGGTCGCACCCGGAGCAACTCGCGCACGGCCTTGCTTGCAGCCGCCGTATTCCCCAACTGTCCATGAACCGCGGTCAGAAACATATGCATCGGCCAGTGGTCCGGCAAATTCACTCTGGATACGAAGCCTAGCGCGCCGTGGTAGTCGCCCCGTCCGTAGGCATTGCAGACATCGACATACCAATACCATCCCGGGTGACTGGGATTGAGCAGCTTGGCTCGTGCGGCGAGTTCAAGTCCGCGCTCCGCACTGCCACTGTAAACCAGCATCTCACCTAGAAATGCGAGCGAATTACCGTCCATGGGATTTAGTGCGACGGCTCGCTCAACCGCATTGCGAAAGCTCTGTATTTCCTTATGGAAAAACAGAGCCTGCGCTAAAGCGTAATAGGCGAGATGACTGGATGGCGCTGCTTCCACCGCTCGTTGCGCCGCCGCCAGGCCGGACTCGAGCGCGTCAGTCTGAAGCTTGAACCCGTGCGCATAATCCTGCACACACAGGAAGGAAAGCATCGCCCACGCATCGCCATAGGCCGGAGCTTTCCGCACTGCAGCCTCCAATCCCGCGCGGGCGCTGACGAGTTCCTGCGGCGACGGACGTTGCGGGTAACTGAAGCTGCGCAGCACCGCCTCATACGGAGTTAGCTCGTGCGGCAGGCGGCTGCGCACCAGTTCGCTTAGGCTCCGAGGCAGGATCCCATGCAAATCAGCTACAGTCGAGACAATGCGCGACGCCAATTCGTCCTGCAGTTCGAAGAGCGTTTCCGGACTAAAGCCGCGCTCGTAACTGTCGGCCCAAAGGTGGGCTCCGGAGACGGTGTCCACGAGTTGCATTGCCAATCGCAGCCTGGTTCCCGACTGGCGCAAGCTGCCTTCGATCGCATAGCGCGCGCCAACCTCCCTGCCAATCGTTCGCACATCAGCCACTGCGTCCGCATAGCGCGACGTCGAGCTCCGCGCGATAACCCTCAGATATGAAAAGCGGCAGAGCCCGGTTACGATCTCCTCGGCGAGCGCTTCGGCTAAGGCCGCGAGATCTGAGTTTCCGCCAGCACACTTGAAGGGGAGTACAGCGACCCAAAAGCCCTCCTCTGCGCGGCCGCGATCGACGGCGGCAGTCGACTGGGCCGCGGCGACGGCGATCCTTGCCGCCGTACCGCACTCGAGCAGGCGCATGACGTGTTTGGCAAATTCGGCGGGCGCCATGCCGCCCGCCAACCGAGTCCATTGGCGCTCGCGAAACCGCTCAGGAACGCGAGCTGTCGTTTCCGGCGTATCGTCGATAACCACCGGTAGCAGGAAGGAATGGTCCTCCGCCATGTCCAGCATGCGACTCACCGCTAGATTCCATTCGCGCCGAAAATAGCCTTCGCTCCGCACCTCGGTATTGGCGGAGATCAGCGGCATGAACAGCGCACATTCCCTGACCTGCTTGCGGATCGCCGCATCCCACGCATCTCCGCCGCGCAGATCGCTCTTATCGAACCACACCTCATGCCCGCCGGCACGCAATGAATCGCAGATTCGCTGCGCCGCCTCAGCATCTTGCGAGGCGTAGCTCAGGAAAATGGCTTTAGCAGGCTTATTCACCTAGAACGACAAGTAATCGAGTCGAGGTACTCGCTCAAACGCCTTCTCACGGCCGATGAGGGTGGCTTCATAAGATAACGCCGTCGCCGCGATCCACGCGTCATTTTCGCGCAGTCGCCGAGAGAGCGAGCTCTGCAGCCCCGCCGTACGCCAGGCGATGGCACGCGAGAGAGTTACGACTCGAAACGGTGCCAGAAACTCGACAAGTGCCCGCGGATCGGTAAAACCTTCCGCAAACTCGCCGAACGTTATAATGCTGATCGCCACTGCCTCGCGCCGATGTGCCGCCAACACACCGCGCGCGGGACCTAACTTTTGATGGGCCAGCTCATCCTCAAACTCGACCAGGAAGCTTGTATCAAGCAGTAGCATCGCGTGATCGGCGCCGCCGCGCACCAGCGCCTCGGCCTTCGAAGGCCTTCATGGCATCGAGCAGATCGCCAGCGGTCAGTGCGGGTCGCTCCGAAAGCACACGGCGAATGACGCGTGAGAAGGACTCTTTAGGGTCCTTTCTCTCCCGCACCAAGAGCTCGTAAGCATCGATTTCGATCGAGATGGTTTTGGTCGCCATACACAGATCATGCATGGGCTGTGTACCGATTGTCAAAGTTCAAGAAATGATGGTCGATAGCAGGTGGCCCGACCAACTTCATAAAATAATGTCTTTAAGATCAATGAGTTATCGTGTGAATTGGTAGCGGGGGCAGGATTTGAACCTGCGACCTTCGGGTTATGAGCCCGACGAGCTGCCAGACTGCTCCACCCCGCACCGGAGAGCCGCCCATTGTACCCGGTAGCTTCGCCATTGCAAGCGCGAGACCGGACCTGCCCAGCGCTACCTACTGCAACGCTCTCTGACAGAGCACGATCAGCGCACTCGGGACCACGCCGAGGGCAAATGCCAACAAAGCATTCGCGCTCAGCACGGTGCGCATGAGCGGAGAGCCCTCGATCCGGGAGGTATCGGTGGGTTCGTCGAAATACATCAGCTTGACGACGCGCAGGTAGAAGAAGGCGCCGACCACCGAGAACAACACCGCCACCACGGCAAGCCACGTGTAGCCCACGCCCAGCACCGCTTGCACGACGCCGAGTTTTGCCCAGAAGCCGACGAAGGGCGGCACGCCCGCGAGGCTGAACATGAGAATCGCCATCATGCCGGCGAACCATGGACTGCGCGCATTCAGGCCTTTGAAGTCCACCAGCTTGTCGGCCTCGAAACCCTGGCGCGCCAACAACAGAACCATGCCGAAGGCTCCGCACGCGACGATCACGTAGCTGATCATGTAGAACATCGCGGCTTGGTAGCCCTGCGCGGTGCCGGCCAGAATACCCAACAGCACATAGCCGATGTGCGAAATGGTGGAATACGCCAGCATGCGTTTGATATTGGTTTGCGCAATTGCGACGATCGTGCCGATCGCCATCGAAAGCACCGACAACACGACCAGCATCTGGCTCCAATCCGCCTGCGAGCCCGCCAAGGCCTCGGGCAGAAGCCGCATGGCGAGCGCGAACGCCGCGAGTTTCGATGCGGTGCCGATGAAGACCGTCACGCAGGTGGGCGACCCTTCGTAAACGTCCGGAATCCACATGTGAAAGGGCACCGCTCCCAGCTTGAACCCCACGCCGACGATCAAAAAGGCGATGCCGAAGACCAGTCCGATGTTCTCGGATAGGCCGCCGTGAACGGCGGCGGCAATTGCCGAGAGTTCCAGATTGCCGGTGACTCCGTACACGATCGACATGCCGTACAGGAGCGTTCCTGAGGACATCGAGCCGAGCACGAAATACTTGATGGCCGACTCCGCGGCAATTCCCGAATCGCGGTCGAAGGCGACCATGGCGTACAGGCACAACGACAACAGCTCGAGACCCAAATAGAGCGTTATCAAGCTCCCCGCGGAGATCAGCACCAGTGCGCCCAAGGTGGCGAACAACCCGAGCACATAGTACTCGCCCTTGAGGATCGCCCTGCCCTTCAGATAATCCGCGGAATACACGAACACCACCGCGACGGTGAGCAGCGTCACGATTTTCAGCACTTGCGCCATGCGATCGAGTTCGAACAAACCGCCGAGCGCGACGATTCTGCCGCTTACCGGATGCACCGCCGTCAGTATGGCGGTCACGATCAGGCTGATCACGGCGAGCAACGCGGTCCAGCGGCGCTGTTGTCCAGCGCTGATGAACAAGTCGAGCATCAGCAGAGCGCACGCCGCGGTTCCCAGGAAGATCTCCGGCGTGGCGTGGACGAGGCCCGCGTTGAAGTCGGCGACGCTAAAACCGTTCATGTGTGGACCTACGGGGCAATCTTCGATACCAGCAATTGCTGGGCTAAATGCTGTGTCGACGCGCGCATGACATCGAGCAAGGGTGCCGGCCACAGGCCGACCAGGAGCACGGCGGCTGCGAGCAGGCCCAACACCAGGAACTCACGGCCATTGAGATCCGTGAGCGCGGCCACCTTGTTGTTGGCGACCGCGCCGAAGATCACCCGCTTCACCAGCCACAGCGTATAGGCGGCACCCAACACCAAGGTCGTCCCGGCCAGGAACGCATACCACACGTTCGCTTTGAACGAGGCCAGGATGACCAGGAATTCGCCGACGAAGCCCGAGGTGCCCGGAACGCCCGAGTTGGCCAGGGCGAACAGCACCATGAAAGCGGCGAATCGCGGCATGGTGTTCACCACCCCGCCATACGCGCTGATATCGCGGCTGTGCACGCGGTCGTACATCACGCCGACGCACAGGAACATGGCGCCCGACACCAAACCATGCGAGAGCATTTGCACCACGGCTCCGTCGAGCCCCAGACCGATGCCCGTCGTTCTGCCGGTGTGAGCCACGATCTGAAAGCCGATGAACATTCCCAGGGTCACGAAACCCATGTGAGCGATCGACGAATAGGCGATCAGCTTTTTCATGTCGACCTGCGCCAGGGCGACGAACCCGATGTACACGACGGCGATCAACGAGAGCGCGATGATCAGCCAATCGAGCGCGCGGCTGGCATCGGGCGCGATGGGCAGCGAGAATCTCAGAAAGCCATACCCGCCCATTTTCAGCATGATGGCCGCCAGAATCACCGAGCCACCGGTCGGCGCCTCGACGTGCGCATCCGGCAACCAGGTGTGCACCGGCCACATCGGCACTTTCACCGCAAAGGCGGCGAAAAAAGCCAGGAAGATGAACATCTGTTCGTTGAGCGTCAGCGGCAAGCTCTGAAACGCAGCAAGCTCGTAAGTACCTGACTTCAGATACATGTAGATGAGCGCGACCAGCATCAGCAGGGAGCCGATGAAGGTGTACAAGAAGAACTTGATGGTCGCGTACACGCGGCGCGGGCCGCCCCAAACGCCGATGATGATGAACATCGGCAGGAGCATGGCTTCCCAGAACACGTAGAACAGCGCCCCGTCGAGCGATGCGAACACGCCGATCATCAATCCTTCCAGCAGCAGGAATGCGGCGAAGTACTGCGCGAGACGCTTCTCGACGTTCTGCCAGCCGGCAATCACGATCAGCAAGGTGGTGAACGTCGTCAGCAGGATCAGCGGCATCGAAATCCCGTCGACTCCGATGTAGAAATCCGAATGGATGGCCGGTATCCACGGTGTGCGCTCGACGAACTGCATTGCGGGGGTGCCCGTCTTGAAGCCGCTCCACAGCGGCACGCTCAGCAGCAGCGCAAGCGCCGAAACGCCGAGTGAGAGCCATTTCGCAAGAGCCTCGCGCTTTCCGCAGCCGAGCACCACGAACCCGCCCACGATGGGCAGCCAGATCAGGATGGCAAGCAGGTGGTCGTGCATCACGGGCGCCAGATCAACCAGAGCAGCAGCGAAGCCAGTCCGAGAATCATCGCGAAGGCGTAGTGATACAGGTACCCGGACTGCGCATACCGCATGACCGAGCCCAACCACCCCACCACGCGCGCGCTGCCGTTGACCAGGCCCCCGTCGATCAACGTCTCATCGCCTCCTCTCCACAAGCCGCGCCCCAGCGCCAGCGCGGTCGGCACGATCACGTGCTCGTTGAACCAATCGAAACCGTATTTGTTGACGAGAATCGTATGCAGCCACTTGAACGAGCGTTCGGCGGAGTCCGCCAGCGACGGCTTCTTGTAAAAAAACAGCCACGCGGTGAACACGCCCGCCAAAGCGAGCCACAGTGGCGCGCCCGTGAGCGCCGACCAGAAGAAGGTACCCGGGTCGTCGTGGAACTCCTCGCCGATGTGCTTGAGCACCTCGTGCCCGGGCAGCACCGAGATCGACCCGTCGAAATAGCCGCCGAACAGCAGCGCCTTGACGGTGAACCAGCCGATGAGCGCCGAGGGTATGGCCAGCAGAATCAGCGGCACGGTCACCACCGCCGGGCTCTCGTGCAGGTGCTCGCGGGTCTCACGATCCATGCGCTCCGGGCCATGGAACGTCATGAAGAACATGCGGAAGGTGTACAGCGCGGTGATGAAGACGCCGAGGAGCACACAGTAATACGCATAGGTGGACCCTGCGCGGTGGGCCGCATGTTCGGCATCGATCAGCAAATCCTTGGAAAAGAAGCCCGCCGTGCCGGGAAAGCCGATCAACGCGAGAGAGCCCACCAGGAAGGTCCAGTAGGTGATGGGCATGTACTTCTTGAGGCCGCCCATGCGGCGCATGTCCTGCTCGTGGTGCATGGCGATGATCACCGAGCCCGCCGCCAGGAACAGCAGCGCCTTGAAGAAGGCATGCGTCATCAAGTGGAAAATGCCGGCGCCGTAGGCGGATGCTCCGAGCGCCACCGTCATGTAGCCGAGCTGCGACAAGGTCGAATAGGCGATCACACGCTTGATGTCGTTGGCGACGATGCCGAGCAGACCCATGAAAAACGCCGTGGTCGCGCCGATGATCAATACCATCGAGAGGGCCGTCTCCGACAGCTCGAAGAGCGGCGACATGCGCGCCACCATGAAGATACCGGCCGTCACCATGGTGGCGGCGTGGATCAGGGCGGAGATCGGCGTGGGGCCTTCCATGGAATCGGGCAACCACACGTGCAGCGGCACTTGAGCGGATTTGCCCATGGCGCCGATGAACAGGCAAATGCAGGTGAACGTGATCGCCGGCCAGGTGATCGAGCCGGTGACGTGGATCTGCCCGGCGACGATCTGACCCGCGTGTTCGAACACGGTCGTGTAGTCGAGCGAACCGGTGTAGCGCAGGATTGCGGCGATGCCGAGAACGAATCCGAAATCGCCGATGCGATTGACCAGAAACGCCTTCAACGCCGCGAACGTTGCGGTCGGCCGCGTGTACCAGAAGCCGATCAGCAGGTAGGATACGACGCCGACGCCCTCCCAGCCGAAGAACAACTGCATGAAGTTGTTCGACATCACCAGCATCAACATCGAGAACGTGAACAGCGAGATGTAGCTGAAGAAGCGCTGATAGCCGTCGTCATCGTGCATGTAGCCGATGGTGTAGATGTGCACCATCAGCGACACGAAAGTCACCACCGCCATCATCAAGGCGGATAGATGATCGATCAGGAAGCCGACCTCGATCTTGAGACCGTCGCTGAGCAGCCACGTGTAAACCGTGCCGTCGAAGGTTCCCATTCCTTCGAACACGATCTTGTAGAGCACATACAGCGATAGCGCGCACGACAGTGCCACGCCCGCAATCGCGACGCTGTGGGCACCCGTGCGCCCGATGCTGCGGCCGAACAGGCCGGCGGCAATGGCCGCGACCAGGGGCGCGAGCGCAATCGTTAGGTAGATCGACTGCATTTGTTCTTAACCACCCTCAACCTTGAAGCGTGTCGAGATCTTCGACATCGATGCTGCGCCGTTCGCGGAACAGCACGACCAGGATCGCCAGCCCGATTGCCGCCTCCGCCGCCGCGACGGTCAGAATGAAAAACACGAATATCTGCCCGCTGATGTCGCCGGCGAAGCGCGAGAAGGCTACAAAATTGAAATTCACCGCGAGCAGCATGAGTTCGATGCACATCAGCAGGACGATGATGTTCTTGCGGTTGAGGAACACGCCCGCGACCGCGATGGCGAACAAAACCCCGGACAGGACCAGCACGGAGGTGAGAGTGATCATGATCTTTTCTCGGAGGCCATCTTGACGATTCGGACGCGGTCCTTCGCCCGCACTCCGACCTGCTGCGCGATGTCCTGCGGCTTGTGGCCGGTACGCTGGCGCAGCGTCAGAATGATGGCGGCGATGCTGGCCACCAGCAGGATGACCGCCGCGAGCTGCGCAGGATAGGCGTAGCGGGTGAACAACGCCGTTCCCAGGGTTCGGGTATTGGAATACGCGGCCGGCAACGGCGGTGCCGTCTTGAAGCTCACGCCGCCCAGGTGCCTCACGACGATCACGTTGACGATAGCGAACGCGACGAAGCCGGCGACGGCGACCGTCAGCGGCCAATAACCCGCGAGCTGCTTGCGGAACTGGGTTGTATCGATGTCGAGCATCATGACCACGAACAGGAACAGCACCATGACGGCGCCGACGTACACGAGCACCAGCACGATGCCGAGGAACTCCGCATCGAGCATCAGCCAGATGACGGCGCTGTTGAAGAAGCACAGCACCAGCAGCAGCGCGCAGTGCACGGGATTGCGGGCCAGGATGACGCCGAGCGCGGCGCATACCAGCACGGCGGCGAAGACGTAGAACAGAATCGTCGGGAACATCACCGGTACCGCGCGTCGGCGGCCTTGTCGGCCGCGATCATGGGTTCATAGAGCTCGCCGATCCCGAGCAGCTTGTCCTTGCTCATGATGTTGTCGCCGCGGTTTTCCATGTGATATTCATGCAGGCGCGTCTCGACGACCGCATCGACCGGGCAGGCCTCCTCGCAAAACCCGCAATAGATGCACTTGAACAAGTCGATGTCGTAGCGCGTCGTGCGGCGCGTGCCGTCGCTGCTCACGTCGGACTCGATGGTGATGGCGAGCGCCGGGCAAACCGCCTCGCACAACTTGCACGCGATGCAGCGTTCCTCGCCGTTCGGATAGCGGCGCAGGGCGTGCAAGCCGCGGAAGCGCACGCTCTGCGGGGTCTTCTCCTCCGGGTAGTTCACGGTGATCTTTTTTCGGAACATTTCCCTGAAGGTCACGGACAAACCCTGGAGCAGTTCCCAGAGCAGGAACGTCTTGATGAAACTGCGCAAGCCTTGCATTACAGGTGCTCCTTCCACGGCCCCACACGCACGTACGCCAGGAAACCCTCGACGGTGAGCCAGACCAGGGTGACCGGAATCAGAGCCTTCCAACCCAGCCGCATGATCTGATCGTACCGGTAGCGCGGAAACGTGGCTCGCAGCCACAGAAAGCAGAACATCGGGAACAGCGTCTTCAGGCCGAACCAGAAGAACCCCGGCGCCGCCAGCAACGAATCGGCGGGCAACCAGCCGTCGAACGGCGACAGCCAGCCGCCGAAGAAAAAGATGACCGTCAACGCGGAGATCAGGATCATGTTGACGTATTCGGCGATGAAGAACAGCGCAAACGCCATGCCCGAGTAGTCGACGTGGAAGCCCGCGACGATTTCCGATTCACCTTCCGCCACATCGAAGGGCGCACGGTTGGTCTCGGCAACGCCCGAGATGAAGTACACCAGCAGCAGCGGGAACAGCCACGTCCAGTTCCAGCCGAACAGGCCGCGCTGCGCCTGGATGATGTCACCTATGTTCAGGCTGCCCGCGGCCATCAGCACGCCCACCATGGCGAACCCCATGGCGATTTCATAAGCGACGATCTGCGCGGCCGAGCGCATCGCGCCGAGGAATGCATACTTCGAATTGGCGGACCAGCCGGCGAGGATGATGCCGTAGACCCCCATCGAGGTCAGCGCAAGGATGTACAGCAGGCCGGCATCGATGTTGGAGAAAGCATGCTCGGGTGAAAATGGGATGACCGCCCAAATTGCGAGCGAGGGCACCAGCGCCAGAAACGGCGCCAATCGGAACAAGAATCCGCTGGCATCCGCCGGGATCAGAATTTCCTTGAACAGGAGTTTGATCACGTCCGCGAACGGTTGACCGAAGCCCGGCAGCCAGAACAAATTGACACGATTCGGTCCCTTGCGCGCCTGAATCCAGCCGATGATCTTGCGTTCGGCGAGCGTATAGAACGCCATGGTCAGAATCAGGCAAATCATGACGATCAGGATCTGCACGGCCGTCAGCAGCGGATTGGTCCAATACGGCGTGAGGTAGCCCGACAGCCAATCGCGCACGATGCCCCAGTCCCACATGGTCAGATCACGGCGCGGGCGAGATGCCCGTCCTTGGTTTTCGCCAGCGATTCAGAGCCGCGCACCAGCGTATCGCCCTGGTAGGGGGGTATGTCCACCCAGGCGCCGGGCGCCGGGGCTCCGGCGGAGGCGATGCGGTCAACCGCGCCCGCACTCAGGAGGCTGCCGCCGGCGAACGGCGCGCTGCGTGCACCGGCGAGCGTTCGGAGCGCCTCACGAACCTCTTCCGAGCTCACGAACTCGATTGCGGGCACATTCAGCAGGTTCGCGAGTACGCGCAGCACCTTCCATCCCGGACGGCTTTCCCCGACCAATCTCGCCGCACCGACCCAGCTCTGCCAGCGCCCTTCGGCATTGACGAAGGTACCCGAGCTCTCGGCGAAGGAACCGATCGGCAGCACCACCTGCGCGACGCCTCGCAGGCTCTCGGGCAGATGTGTCGTGATCGCCACGACCAGATCGGCGCCGGCGAGCGCTCCAGGTCCGGCCGCCAGATCATCGATCGGGTCGATACCGCCGAGCAACACATAGGCCTTGAGTTGTCTTTCGAGCATTGCACGCGCCGAGAGACCCACCGAGGATGCGGGCGCGCCGCCGGGCTCACGATGCGGCACCGCCCCCGCGAGATAGGCGCCTGCGGCATTCGGTCCCTCGGTGAGGAGTCCGACGCTCGCGCCGCTCATGCCGCCGAGTACGGCGGCGAGCGCCTTGAGCTCCGAGTAGGCGGGATGGCGCTGCGCGAGCGTGCCGAGAATGATGGCGCGGCGTGCGCCCGAGTTGAGCGCGGCGAACGCGGCGCGATGCCGGTCGGTCACGCTGGCAGCGCGCACGCCGCTCGGAACCGGCTTGCCGGCTGCCGCCGCGGCTGCGTGCACGACGGCGGCGAGTTCGCCGACCAGATCCTCCTCGACCGCATACGCCGCGACGGGGAACAAGTACTCGAAGGCCCGCGGATTGAGGAACGCCACCTTCGCGCCGCCCTTGACCGCGGCCTTGCGAATGCGATGCGCCAGCAGCGGCATTTCATGGCGCAGGTTCGATCCGACGACGAGCACCCCCTCGAGCGATTCCACGTCGGCGATCTTCAAGCCGAGGTTCGGTTGGGCCGGCTCGCTCTCCTGGCCGCGAAAATCCAGCTGGCGCAGACGATGATCGATGTTGTTGCTGCCGAGGCTGCGCGCGATCTGCGCGAGCAGATAGAGTTCTTCCACGGTGGCCGTCGGCGAGGCCAGGAACCCCAGGTTGGTCGCGCCATGGCTTGCACCGATCGCCTGCAGACCCTCGGCCGCCGCCGTCAGCGCCACTTCCCAGTCAACGGGCTTGAGCACGCCCTCGACTCTCATCATCGGCTGCGTGACGCGCTCGGACGAATACATCCCCTCGAAGCCGAAGCGGTCGCGATCGGCAATCCATGTTTCGTTGATCTCTTCGTTTTCACGTGGGACGACACGCATCAGCTTGCCGCGCAGCGTATGCGCGAAGATATTGGTGCCGAAGGCGTCGTGCGGCGACACCAGCGCGTGCTGCGTCATCTCCCATGCGCGCGCGTGATAGCGGAACGGCTTGTTGTTGAGCGCCCCGACGGGGCACAAGTCGATGATGTTCGCCGACAGCTCGTGATCGATGCTCTGCTCGACGTAGGTCTCCACCTGCATGTGCTCGCCGCGGCCGGTCGTGCCGAGCTGCGGATAACCCTGGATCTCCGACCCGAAGCGGATGCAGCGGGTGCACTGTATGCAGCGGGTCATGTCGGTCGAGACCAGCGGGCCGAGGTTCTTGTCCTTGACGACCCTTTTGCGCTCGGCGAAGCGCGAAATATCGCGCCCGTAGCCCATCGCGAGGTCCTGCAGCTCGCACTCGCCGCCCTGATCGCAGATCGGGCAGTCGAGAGGGTGATTGATCAGCAGGAATTCCATGGTCGCACGTTGGGCGGCAACCGCTTTCGGCGAGCGCGTGAAGACCTTCATGCCCTCCATCACCGGGGTCGCGCAGGCGGGCATCGGCTTCGGCGCCTTCTCCACCTCGACGAGGCACATGCGGCAATTGGCCGCGACCGTGAGCTTGGCGTGATAGCAAAAGCGTGGGATGTAGATGTCAGCGGGGTCCGTGACCTGCATGATCATCTGGCCCTTGCGCGCCTTCAGCGGCACTCCGTTCACTTCGATGTTGACCAGATCCTCGCTCATCTCTCGCCCTTATGCCGCCGCTGCCTGGCCTTCGACGATGGAACGACCATGATGCTCGATCATGTATTGAAACTCATGCCGAAAGTGCTTCAAGAAACTCTGTACCGGCCACGCGGCCGCATCGCCCAGCGCACAAATGGTGTGTCCCTCGATGCGATTGGCCACATCGAGCAGCAACCCGAGATCCTCGCTGCGGCCGTCGCCTGCGATGATGCGCTTCAGCATGCGATCCAACCACCCGGTGCCCTCGCGGCACGGAGTGCACTGTCCGCACGACTCGGAATAATAGAAGCGCGCAAGACGCTCGAGCGCCCGAACCATGCAGGTGGTCTCGTCCATGACGATCACGGCACCGGTGCCGATCGATGATCCGGCCTTCTTGACCGAGTCGTAATCCATATTCGTCGCCAGCATCACGTCGCCAGGCACGACGGGCACGGAGGAGCCTCCGGGAATCACCGCCTTGAGCTTGCGCCCCTTCCAGACGCCGCCCGCCAGCGTCAGCAGCTCGGTGAAGGGAATGCCGAGCGGCAGCTCGAAGTCGCCCGGCTTGCCCACGTGGCCGGACATGGAAAAAATGACCGTGCCGCCGGAGTTCGGTGGTCCGAGGGCCGCGAACCACGCGGCGCCCTTGCGCAAGATCGTGGGCACGGAAGCGAAGCTTTGCGTGTTGTTGATCGTGGTCGGTTTGCCGTACAGACCGAAGTTCGCGGGAAACGGCGGCTTGAAGCGCGGTTTGCCGGGTTTGCCCTCGAGCGATTCGAGCAGCGCCGTCTCCTCGCCGCAAATGTAAGCGCCGGCGCCGATGAACGTATGCAGATCGAAATCGACGCCCGAGCCGAGGATGTTCTTTCCGAGGAGACCCGCCGCGTACGCCTCCTGCAAGGCCGCTTCGAAGCGCGGGATGGGCTCGCCCAGGAACTCGCCGCGAATGTAGTTGTAGCCCACGGTCGCCGTCATCGCATAGCCGCCGATCGCCATCCCCTCGATCACCGCATGCGGGTTGTAGCGCAGGATATTGCGATCGTGGCAGGTGCCTGGCTCGGATTCGTCCGAATTGCAGACGACGTATTTCTGCACCGGCGATCTGCGCGGCATGAAGCTCCACTTCACGCCGGTCGGGAATGCGGCGCCGCCCCTGCCCCGCAGCCCCGAGGCTTTGACTTCCTCGATGATCTTTTCGCGCGGCGTTTGCTCGCGCAGGATCTTCTCCCACGCCTGGTATCCGCCGAATTTCCGGTAACCGTCGAGCGTCCATGATCTCTCGTGCGTCAACGCCTCGTACAGGACCAGATTCTGCTCGTAAGCCATTAACGCCCCCCGCGCAAGTGGAAGCCACTCATTTCAGTTCATCCAGGATCCGGTCGATGGATTCCGGGGTCAGATTCTCGTGATACACGTGATCGACCATCATCATCGGAGCGCCGGTGCATGCGGCGAGGCATTCCTCCTCGCGCTTGAGGTAGATGCGCCCATCGGGCGTGCTTTCGCCGGTTTTGATGCCGAGCTTCTTCTCGATTCGATCCACCACTTCCTGAGAGCCGCGCAGCATGCAGGAAATATTGGTGCAGACCGAAACGTGGTGCCGCCCCACGGTCTTGGTCTCGAACATGGAATAAAAGGTCGCGATCTCGTAGACCTGAATGGGTGGCAACCCCAGGTACTCGGCGACCGCGTCCATGAGCGGCGCGGTCAGATAGCCCTCGTTTTCGTGCTGTACGGCGTGCAATGCGGAAATGACGGCCGAGCGTTTGCGGTCGGGCGGGAATTTCGCCACCCAGCGATCGATCTCCTCGCGCACGTGCGCCGACAATTGCCCGCTCATCGGTCGATCTCGCCGAATACGATGTCCTGGCTGCCGATCACGGCCACCACGTCCGCGAGCATGTGGCCGCGCACCATCTCATCGAGCGCGGCGAGATGCGCAAATCCCGGCGCGCGCACCTTCAAGCGGTAGGGCTTGTTCGCACCGTCGGACACCAGGTACACGCCCAGTTCGCCCTTGGGCGCCTCGACCGCGGCGTACGCCTCGCCTTCCGGCACGCAATACCCCTCGGTGAACAGTTTGAAGTGATGAATCAAGGACTCCATGTCACCCTTCATGTTCTCGCGCCGCGGCGGCCGCACTTTGCGGTCGTCGATCATGACCGGTCCCGGATGCTCCTTCAGCCATTGCACGCACTGCACGATGATGCGCGTCGACTGGCGCATCTCCTCGATGCGCACCAGATATCGATCGTAGCAATCGCCGTTGACGCCCACGGGAATGTCGAAATCCAGGCGATCGTAGACCTCGTAGGGCTGCTTCTTGCGAAGGTCCCACTCGACGCCCGAACCGCGCAGCATCGGGCCGGAGAATCCGAGCTGCATGGCACGCTCCGGAGTCACCACCCCGATGTTGACGGTGCGCTGCTTCCAGATCCGATTGTCGGTGAGCAGGGTCTCGTACTCATCGATGCAGGCGGGAAAGCGGTCCGCGAAATCGGCGATGAAATCGATCAGTCCGCCCGAGCGGCGTTCGTTCAGCCGGTCGACGTCCTTCTTGCTGCGCCACTTCGAATGCTGATACTTGGGCATCGCGTCCGGCAGATCGCGGTACACGCCGCCCGGCCGATAGTACGTCGCATGCATGCGCGTGCCGGACACCGCCTCGTAGCAGTCCATCAGGTCTTCGCGCTCGCGGAAGCAATAGAGAAACACGGTCATGGCACCGATATCGAGGCCGTGCGCGCCGAGCCACATCAGATGATTGAGAACGCGCGTGATCTCATCGAACATCGCGCGGATGTACTGCGCGCGCAGCGGCGGCCCCAGGCCCAGCAGCTTTTCGATCGCCATCACGTACGCATGCTCATTGCACATCATCGAAACGTAATCGAGCCGGTCCATGTAGCCGATCGACTGATTGAAGGGCTTCGATTCCGCGAGCTTCTCCGTCCCCCGGTGCAGCAGCCCGACGTGTGGATCCGCCTTCTGGATCACCTCGCCGTCCATCTCCAACACCAGACGCAGCACGCCGTGCGCGGCCGGGTGCTGCGGACCGAAGTTCATGGTGTAGTTGCGAATCTCAGGCATCGGGCTTCGCCTCGGTAAGCGCCGGGTCGTAGCGATTGTCGTGGCGGATGACCTTTGGCACGAGAACGCGCGGCTCGATGCTCACCGGCTGATAGACCACGCGCGCCTTCTCCGGATCGTAGCGCACCTCGACGTTCCCGATGAGCGGGAAATCCTTGCGGAAGGGATGGCCGATGAAGCCGTAGTCGGTGAGCAGGCGGCGCAAATCCGGATGTCCCTTGAACAGGATGCCGAACAGGTCGAACGCCTCGCGCTCGAACCAATCGGCCGACGCCCACACCGGGGTGACCGAATCGACCATGGGCTGCAGGTCGTCCGCGCAGAACACCTTCAGGCGCAGCCGCTGATTGCGCGCAATGGACAGCAGGTGATAGACCACCGCGAACCGGCGCCCCGACCCTTCCTGATCCCCGCAGTCCATGCCGCGCGCCACGCCGCGGCTGAATCCCGACACGGTGGCATGCTCGGTCTTCCACTCGGCGCGGCCGTGTTCGAGATAGTCGACCCCGCACACGTCCATGCACATCTGGAATTGAAGTCCCGGAAAGTCGCGCAACGTCCTCGCGGCGCCCAGAAGATCCGCCGCTCCGACCTCATACGTCAGCTCGCCGGTGTGATTGCCGACCGGGCGCAATTGGCCTGGAAGTGCTTGTTCGATCAGCGCCGCGAGGCTTGCATTGCCGCTCGCGGCAACGGCGGAACCGGCATCATCGGTCATCGGATAATGGCCTTGTTCCGCTTGATCTTGTTTTGCAGCTGGATGATCCCGTAAAGCAGCGCCTCCGCCGTCGGCGGGCACCCGGGCACGTACACGTCGACGGGCACGATGCGATCGCAACCGCGCACCACGGCGTAGGAATAGTGGTAATACCCGCCGCCGTTCGCGCACGAACCCATCGAGATGACCCAGCGCGGCTCGGCCATCTGGTCGTACACCTTGCGCAGCGCGGGTGCCATCTTGTTCACCAGGGTTCCGGCGACGATCATGACGTCCGACTGCCGTGGACTCGGTCGAAACACCACGCCGAAGCGGTCGAGATCGTAGCGCGCGGCACCCGCGTGCATCATCTCGACGGCACAACACGCGAGCCCGAACGTCATCGGCCACAACGACCCGGTACGCGCCCAATTGATGAGCTTGTCGACGCTGGTCACTTCGAACCCGCGTACTGCGCCCGACTCGGCTGATACGGCTTCTAGTCCCATTCGAGCGCCCCCTTGCGATAGTCGTATATCAGGGCAACCACCAGCACCAGCGCAAAGATCAGCATGCTCAGCAGGCCGAACGTGCCGGTGGCGCGCAGCGACACCGCCCACGGGAAAAAAAAGGCGATTTCGAGATCGAAGACGATGAAGATGATGGCGACCAGGTAGTAGCGCACGTCGAAGCGCATGCGCGAATCCTCGAACGCTTCGAAACCGCATTCGTAGGGGGAGAGTTTTTCCGCATCCGGGCGACGCGGCCCGGCAATCCAGCCGATCGTGAACAACGCGAGACCGAGCACCGCGGCCACGCCCATGAAGATCAATATCGGCAAATACTGTCGCAACATCTTGAGTCGTTGACTTGGGTGTTAGCAAACAATTATAGCAGGCGCGAACTCGCGGCGTCCCTCTGCATGACATTCGCATTCACATCAAAGCTGGTGCCGACGGCCGGACTCGAACCGGCACAGGTTGCCCCACTAGCCCCTCAAACTAGCGCGTCTACCAATTTCGCCACGTCGGCTCTTTTGACTCTTCAACTCAGCAGTTTACTTCTTCACCGGTGCTGGTGGTGGGGTTGCCGGCGCGGGTGCCGTCTGAGCCGCACGCTCGAGCACGCTGGTCGGTTCGCTTATCGAGCGCGTCCCGAGATAAGCGAGCGTCAAGCTCGTGGCGAAAAACAGCGCCGCAAACACGGCCGTCAGTTTGGAAAACAGCGTCGCCGTGCCGCGAGCCCCGAACACCGTGCCCGAGGCGCCCGATCCAAATCCGGCCCCAGCCTCGGCGCCCTTGCCACGCTGCAGAAGCACGAGACCGATGATCATCAACGCCAGAAGGATATGCACAGCCAGAATGAAACCACGCAGCATAGAAATCTCTCAATGGTCCTGATTAGTGATGGACGACAGCCGCGGCCGCGCAAATCTCGAGAAACTCATCCGCGCTCAAGGAGGCGCCGCCCACCAGTCCGCCATCCACATCGGGCATCGAAAACAGCTCCGCCGCATTGGAGGCTTTGACGCTGCCCCCGTACAAGATCCGCAGATGGCGCGCCATCTTAGCATCTTGCGCATCGATTCGACCGCGAAGGTACGCGTGCACAGCCTGTGCCTGCAGAGGTGAAGCCGTGCGTCCCGTTCCGATGGCCCAAACCGGCTCGTAGGCGACGATGGCATTCGCCAGGCTCGACACCCCGCTCATCGCAGTCACGGCCTCGAGTTGTCGCGCGACCACGGATTCCGTGCGATTGGCTTCCCGTTCCTCCAACGTCTCACCCACGCACAGCACCGGCGTGAGCCCGACCTGCAGCGCCGCACCGAACTTGCGCGCCACGAGCACATCATCCTCATGATACAAGCGCCGGCGCTCCGAATGGCCGACGATCACGTAGCGGCAGCCCACATCCTTGAGCATCGAGGCGGCGACCTGCCCCGTGAATGCGCCCACGGGCTCGGCACACAGATCCTGCGCGCCTACCGCAATGCCGCTCTCCGCGAGCATGCGTACCGCCTCCGCAAGATACACGTACGGCGGAAACACCACGACGTCGACCGGCCACTCGGGGTTCTGCCGCTGCTCGAGTTCGGCGAGCAGCGCCTCATTGGCGGACCGCGATCCGTGCATTTTCCAATTACCTGCGACCACCGGCCGACGCATAGGCAGCACCCTTGGGGCATAGGCCCTTAAGGAAAGGCGGCGAAGATTAGCCGCGTGGCCCTGTAACTGCAAGCCTGCCGAGGAGATCCCGACCGGCAGTTGGGTCAGGGGTTATCGGCGAGCGCACCCGCCGCAGCGAGCGCCGCCGCTTCGACTGCGGTCGCGATGTCGCGGGCCCCCGTCTTGACGAGGATGGCATCCTCCCCTTCGACCATGACACGAATGACGGGCTCGGTCCCCGAAGCGCGCAGCACAATGCGCCCCCGGCCGTTGAACCGACGCTCGACGGTGTGGACCACATCGAGCACGCCGGGTTCCCGCATCGGATCGAAGCGGCGCGCCACGCGCACATTCAACAGCACCTGTGGGTATTTGGGCATGGCAGCGCTCAATTCGGCGAGCCCCGCTCCGCTGCTCTTCATCACGGCGAGCACCTGCAGTGCGCTGACCAGCCCGTCCCCCGTCGTGGTCTTATCCAAGCACAGAATGTGTCCCGAGGTCTCGCCGCCGAGCGTGCCCCCCACCTCGTTCAACAACGCGAGGACATAGCGGTCCCCGACTTGCGCGCGCCGAAAATCGATGCCGCGTTCCATCAAGGCGTGCTCGAGCCCCAAGTTGCTCATGACGGTGCCGACCACGGGACCCTTCAATTCCCCGGCACCGCGGCGCGCGGTGGCCAGAATGAACAGCAGCTGATCGCCGTCGACGCAGCGACCCAACTCGTCCACCATCATGACGCGATCGCCGTCTCCGTCGAGTGCCAGCCCCACGTGGGCGCGCACGCCGGGAACCGTGAGTTGCAGCAGCTCCGGCGCGGTGGATCCGCAACCGTCATTGATGTTGCGGCCGTTCGGTGAGCAGCCGATCGGCACAATTTCCGCGCCGAGATCGGCCAGCACGCGCGGCGCCACCTTGTAGCCCGCGCCGTTCGCGCAATCAATGACGATCTTGAAGCCCTTGAGCGTCATGCCGGCCGGGATCGTCGATGCGCAGAACTCCTGATATTGGGTGCGGCTGCGGTCGATGCGCAGCGCCTTCCCGAGGCGTTGCGATTCCTGCGTCACCACCGGCCCGTCGATCAGGCGCTCGATGTTCCGCTCCACCTCGTCCGACAGTTTACTGCCGGTCGAGTCGAAGAATTTGATGCCGTTGTCCTCGTACGGGTTGTGCGAGGCGCTGATGACGACGCCGAAACTGCACCCCAGTCGTTGCGTCATGTAGGCGATTCCGGGCGTCGGCAGGGGCCCGATCAGCATCACATCGACGCCGGCGGCCACGAAGCCCGCCTCGAGCGCCGATTCGAACATGTACCCCGACACGCGGGTGTCCTTGCCGATCAGCACGCGGCCGCCCTCGGGCGCAAGTACCCGCGCCGCCGCACTGGCCAGCCGTAGCGCGAAATCCACCGTCATCGGTGCCGCACCGACGCGGCCGCGCACCCCGTCCGTACCGAAGAATTGCGTCAATTCACCGTTCCTTCCAATACCGCACCCACCATCCGTATGGCGTCCCGGGTGGGACCCACATCGTGGGTTCGCACCACCCGCGCGCCCATGCTCACCGCCAACGCCGCCAAGACCGAGCCCCCCGGCGAGCCGGTCCGGCGCGGCACGGCCGAGCACCCGGCCAATCAGGCTCTTACGCGACACCCCGACCAGCAGCGGCGAGCCCAAGGCGGCGAGGTGCGCCAAATTCTTGAGCAATGCCAGATTGTGCTCGTCCTGCTTGCCAAAACCCAACCCGGGATCGAGCGCGATCGCCTCGTGAGCGATTCCGGCCTCACGGCAGCGGCGCGTTCGCGCAGTAGGAAATCGCGCCACTTCGGACACGACATCATGATATGCGGGATTCTGCTGCATGGTACGCGGCTCGCCTTTCATGTGCATGAGACACACGCCCACCCCGGCTTCGGCCGCCCATTCGCGCGCGCCCGGGAGCGCGCAAGGCGCGCACATCGTTGACGATGCAAGCGCCCGCCGCGACCGCCGCCGCCATCACCGACGGCTTGCTGCTGTCGATCGATATGGCCACGTCGAGTCCCGCCGCGATGCGCTCGATGACCGGCACCACCCGCTCGCACTCCACCGCCGCATCGACCGGGGCGGCGCCGGGCCGGGTCGATTCCCCGCCCACATCGATGATGCACGCCCCTTCGGCAACCATTTGCGCGCGCGCGGTCCACCGCCGCATCGAGGCCGGCATAGCGGCCGCCATCGGAAAACGAATCGGGGGTCACATTCAGGATGCCCATGACGACCGGGCGGGTCAGATCGATCGTTCGTATGTCGGCATGCCAGGCATCGCAGCAGGGTGCCGAGCCGCCCTTCGACGCGGCCTAGTGCTGCCCCGCCGGGCTGACGAGCGGAGTGGTCGGTTTCTCGGCGGTCGGGTCGCGCGGCGTCGGTGTTGGAGTGTCGTCCCAATCGCGCGGCGGACGCGGCACGCGGCCTTCCATGATGTCCTTGATTTGTTCTTCATCGATCGTCTCGTACTTGATCAATGCCTCGGACATCGCCTGCAGCTTGTCCATGTTGGTCTGGATGATCTTGTAGGCGCGCTGATAATTGCTGTCGATGACGCGCCGCACCTCCTCGTCGATCACATGCGCGGTGACATCGGAGACCTGCTTGTGCTGCGTCACGCTGCGGCCCAAGAAGACCTCGCCGGACTCCTCGCTATAGGTCTGAGGTCCCAATCGATCCGACAACCCCCAGCGCGTGACCATGTTGCGCGCGAGTTCGGTCGCACGCTCGATGTCATTCGATGCGCCCGTGGTGACGGCGTCCGGACCGAACACCAATTCTTCTGCGACCCGGCCGCCGAAGAGCGTCGCAATGCGGCTCTCGAGCTGGCGCTTGCTGGTGCTGTAGCGGTCCTGTTCCGGGAGGAACATGGTGACGCCGAGTGCGCGGCCGCGCGGGATGATCGTGACCTTGTAAACCGGGTCGTGCTCGGGAACGCTCAAGCCGACGATCGCGTGCCCCGACTCGTGATAGGCGGTGTTGCGCTTCTCTTCCTCTGTCATGACCATGGAGCGGCGTTCGGCGCCCATCATGATCTTGTCCTTCGCGCGCTCGAACTCCTCCATGGTGACCGAGCGCTTGTTGCCACGTGCCGCGAACAGCGCCGCTTCGTTCACGAGGTTGGCCAGATCAGCTCCCGAAAATCCGGGGGTGCCGCGTGCGATGACGGACGGCTTGACGTTGTCGCCGAGCGGCACCTTGCGCATGTGTACTTTGAGAATCTGCTCTCGACCGCGCACATCGGGCAACGGCACGACCACTTGCCGGTCGAATCTGCCCGGACGCAGCAGCGCCGGATCGAGCACGTCGGGGCGGTTGGTCGCCGCAATGACGATGATGCCTTCATTGCCCTCGAAGCCGTCCATCTCCACCAGCAGCTGGTTCAGCGTTTGCTCGCGCTCATCATGGCCGCCGCCCAAGCCGGCGCCGCGATGCCGGCCCACCGCATCGATTTCGTCGATGAAAATGATGCAGGGGGCATGTTTCTTGGCCTGCTCGAACATGTCGCGCACGCGTGAAGCGCCGACGCCGACGAACATCTCCACGAAATCCGAGCCCGAGATGGTGAAGAACGGCACCTTGGCCTCGCCGGCGATCGCCCGGGCGAGCAGGGTCTTTCCGGTTCCCGGGGACCCGACCATCAGTACGCCTTTCGGGATCTTGCCGCCAAGTTTTTGGAATTTGCCGGGATCTTTCAAGAAGTCGACGATTTCTACGACTTCCTGCTTCGCTTCCTCGACGCCGGCCACATCCGCAAACGTGATGTTGACCTGATCCTCACCCAGAAGCCGCGCCCGGCTTTTGCCGAAGGACATGGCGCCGCGGCCGCCGGAGGCGCCTTGCATCTGGCGCATGAAGTACGCCCAGAAGCCGATGAGAATGAGGATGGGGAACGCCGAGATCAGCAGCTGCAGGAAGACCGATTGCTGCTTCGGCGGCTCACCGCGGAATTTGACCCCCTGCGATTGCAACAGCCCGATCAGCGCACCGTTTCCAGTCTCCGGATTGTAGGTGACGAATTGGTTGCCGTCGCGTCGCTTGCCTTCGATGATCTCGCCCTTGAGCGTCACCGAATCGACGTTGTTGCTCTTTACTTCGGAGAGAAACTGGGAGTAATCAATGGTCGCCGGCTGACCCGTGCGCATCCCGAATTGGCTGAAAATAGCGAGCAGAATGACAGCCAGCGCGACCCACAAGAGAATTTGTTTCGTCAAATCGTTCAAGTTTCACCTACGGTCGCAACCATATTACGACAAAAAAGACCGGCGCGCGTTCCATCGGATGCTCAATCGAACTTACACCATCCCAAACTGGCGCGCCAACAGATAGATCTCAGGACTGCGCGTTCGTGACGCCTTTGGCTTTTTCGTCGCGACACGCCCAAAACGACGCCTGGCATCCCGAATCAGCTCATCGAAACCGGCGCCTTGAAAAAGCTTCACGAGCACATCGCCTCCCGGGGCCAATACGCGCTCGGCGAACTCGAGCGCCAGCTCCGCCAAATGCATGGATTTTGGCTGATCCACCGCATCGATTCCTGACATGTTGGGGGCCATATCGGACAAAACAAGGTCCACTTTCGAGGCGCCGATGGCCGTCAACACCTGCTCGATCACGGCCTCGTCGCGAAAGTCGCCCTGCACGAAATCGACGCCGGGAATCGCATCCATGGGCAGAATATCGGTCGCAACGATACGGCTCGTCCCGCCGATGATGCGTGCCGCATATTGGCTCCAGCCGCCCGGAGCGGCGCCCAAATCGACACAGCGCATGCCCGGCCGCAGCAACCGCTCGGCCTGCTGAATCTCGGCGAGCTTGAACACGGCGCGCGAGCGCCACCCCTCGCGCTGGGCGCGTTTGACAAATTCATCGTTGGCGTGCTCGGCCAGCCAACGGGCGCTGCTCTTGGATCGCTTGACCATGTTCTCGGGGGTCGTCTCGCTCGACTATACTGCCGCCATGCATCTGTCGGAGAAGCAAAAAAAGCACCTGCGGCGCCATGCCCACCCCCTGCACCCGCTGGTGATGGTGGGTAACGCCGGGCTGACCGAGGGCGTGGTGAGTGAGCTCGAGCGCGCCTTGGATGACCACGAGCTGGTCAAGGTCAGCGCCCGCATCGGGGAGCGCGAGGCCCGCAATGCCGCTTTGGAGGAATTGGCGCGCCGCACCAAAGCCGAATTGGTGCAACGCGTCGGCCACGTCGGCGTCTTTTACCGCCGCGGCCGCCGCCTAGCCAAAATCCTGCTTCCAGACCAGTAGCACCACCGCCAGGCAAGCCAGCACGTACAGTCCCGCCGCGACGCCATGCCAGGCCCCGAAGCTCAGGCCGGCGGCGATACCCGCCGCGTGGGCCGCCGACATCAACCGCTTGAGCACCCATTCGTTGATCGCGAGCAGTGCCGCCGCGGCGTAACCCAGGGCGAATTTGCGCCTGCCGGGCAGGAGCAGTGCGATGGCGGCCACGCCCAGGCCGAGCGCGGTCTCGATGCTGAAGAGCCTTCCCGCGAGCCGGCCCGCCAATTGGCGATCGCCCTGCATCGCGAAAAGCGTGGGAGCGACCCACACGGCGAGCGCCCAGAGGCTCCCCGCCCAGAGCACGCAGAGCACGCGAAACGCGTTTCGAACTGCGTTCACGCTAAGGAACCCGGGTCACACGTAGCGTACGGAGACGACTTCGTAGGTTCGCGTGCCGCCGGGCGTCGTGACATCGACCACATCGCCTTCGGACTTGCCGATCAACGCGCGTGCGATCGGCGATGAGACCGAGAGCAGTCCCTGTTTGATGTCCGCCTCGTCGTCGCCGACCAGTTGATAAACCACCGGGCCGCTGCCGTCCTGATCCTCGAGCTGCACGGTCGACCCGAACACCACGCGGCCGCTGGCGGTGAGCTTGGTCACGTCGATTACTTCGGCATTCGACAAGCGGTTCTCGATGTCGTTGATGCGCCCCTCGATGAAGCTTTGCTGCTCGCGTGCCGCGTGATACTCGGCATTTTCCGACAGATCACCGTGCGCCCGCGCCTCGGCGATGGCCTTGATGATGCTCGGCCGAGCCTCGCTCTTCAGCTGTCTCAACTCCTGGCGCAGCCGCTCGGCGCCGCGCAAGGTCATGGGAGTGCGCTTCACGTCGGCAACTCTCTGTGCAAGGTCATGGGAGTGCGCTTCACGTCGGCAACTCTCTGTGCAAGGTCATGGGAGTGCGCTTCACGTCGGCAACTCTCTGTGCAAGGTCATGGGAGTGCGTTTCACGCCAATTCCTTGTGCAAATCCTGCAATCGGTTGACTTCGATGTCGCCCAGATGATCGAGCGCATCGCAGGTGGCCCGCGCGCCGGCCACGGTGGTGTAGTAGGTTACTCTTCTCGCCACCGCCTCGCGACGAATGGAGCGCGATTCGCGCACCGCCTGCTTGCCCTCGGTGGTGTTGACGATCAGAGCGACCTCGTCGTTTTTTATCATATCGACGACATGCGGGCGACCCTCGCGCACCTTGTTTACGCGACGGCACACGATGCCCGCCCCTTCCAGCGCCGCCGCCGTACCGCCGGTGGCGGCGATCTCGAAGCCGCGCGCAATCAACATCTGCGCCAGCAGCACCGCGCTCGGTTTGTCCCGGTCGCGTACGCTGATGAAGCACAGGCCCCGCGTGGGCAATATCACCCCGGAGGCGGCCTGCGCCTTGGCATACGCCTCGCCGAAGGTGCTTCCGGTCCCCATCACTTCGCCGGTGGATTTCATCTCCGGGCCCAGGATCGGATCGGCCTCGGGGAATTTGACGAACGGGAACACCGCCTCCTTGACGGAAAAATACTTCGGTATGCGCTCGGTGGTCTGGCCCTGCTGCACGAGCGTCTTGCCGGTCATGACGCGCGCGGCCACCTTGGCGAGCGGGATACCGGTGGCCTTGGAGACGAACGGCACCGTGCGCGAGGCGCGCGGATTGACCTCGAGGAGATAGATCACGCCGCTTTGAATGGCGAACTGGATGTTCATCAGGCCGATGACGTTGAGGGCCTTGGCGAGCTTGCGGGTTTGCGCGCGCAGCTCGTCCTGGATTTCCTGCGACAGCCCGTTCGGCGGCAGTGAACATCCGGAATCCCCCGAGTGCACGCCGGCCTGCTCGATATGCTCCATGATGCCGCCGATCAGCACATCCTGACCGTCGCTCACGGCATCGACGTCCACCTCGATGGCCAGATCGAGAAACCGATCGAGCAGCACCGGGCTGTCGTTCGAGACCTTCACCGCATCGATCATGTACTGGCGCAAATCGTCCTCGTTGAAGACGACCTCCATCGCTCGCCCGCCGAGCACGTAGCTCGGCCGCACGATGAGGGGAAAGCCGACTTCGCGCGCCATGATGACCGCCTGTTCTTCGGCGCGCGCGGTGGCATTGGCGGGCTGCTTGAGCTTCAGACTGCTTACCAACCGCTGGAACCGCTCGCGATCCTCGGCGATGTCGATGCTGTCGGGGGTCGTGCCGATGATGGGTGCGCCGGCCGCGGCGAGCGCCCGCGACAACTTGAGCGGCGTTTGTCCGCCGAACTGCACGATCACCCCTTCCGGCTTCTCCTTCTCGATGATCTCCATGACGTCTTCGAAGGTCAGGGGCTCGAAGTACAGCCGGTCGGACGTGTCGTAGTCGGTCGACACCGTTTCCGGATTGCAGTTCACCATGATGGTCTCGAAGCCGTCCTCGCGCAGCGCCATCGCCGCGTGCACGCAGCAGTAATCGAATTCGATACCCTGACCGATGCGGTTCGGACCGCCGCCGAGGATCATGATTTTGCGCCTCGAGCTGGGGTTGGCCTCGCATTCCTCTTCGTAGGTCGAATACAGGTAAGCGGTCGAGGTCGAGAATTCGGCGGCGCAGGTATCGACGCGCTTGAACACCGGGTGTAGTCCGAGCTTGCGGCGACGGCTGCGAATGGCCGGCTCATCGCGCGACACCAGCCGCGCGATGCGCGCATCGGAGAAGCCCTTGCGCTTCAGGGCGCGCAGGCGGGGCAGCTCGAGGCTGTCGAACCCCTGCGCCACGAGCTGCTTCTCTTCGCGCAGCAGGTCCTCGATCTGCGACAGAAACCACGGGTCGATCTTGGTCGCCTCGAACACCTGCTGCAGCGTCCAGCCCGCGCGGAACGCATCGGCCACGTAGAGAATCCGTGCCGGTCCGGGCCAGCGCAATTCGTACGCGAGCTTATCGGCCGCCTCATCCGTCAGCGGCATCGTCAGCTGCTCCTCGAAACCTTCGTAGCCGAGCTCGAGGCTACGCAGCGCCTTGTTGATCGATTCCTGGAACGTACGTCCGATCGCCATCGCCTCGCCGACGGATTTCATCTGCGTGGTGAGGCGCGTGTTGGCGCCGGGGAATTTCTCGAAGGTGAAGCGGGGGATCTTGGTGACGACGTAATCGATCGTGGGCTCGAACGAGGCCGGGGTGGCGCCGCCGGTGATCTCATTCTTGAGCTCATCGAGCGTGTAGCCCACCGCCAATTTGGCGGCGATCTTCGCAATGGGAAACCCGGTGGCCTTGGAGGCGAGCGCGGAGGAGCGCGACACGCGCGGATTCATCTCGATCACCAGCACCCGTCCGTCGTCCGGATTCACGGCGAATTGCACGTTCGAGCCGCCGGTATCGACGCCGATCTTGCGCAGCACCGCGATCGACGCGTCGCGCAGGCGCTGGTACTCGCGGTCGGTAAGGGTCTGGGCCGGTGCCACGGTGATCGAGTCGCCCGTGTGCACGCCCATCGGGTCCAGATTCTCGATCGAACACACGATGATGCAGTTATCGTTGCGGTCGCGAACGACCTCCATCTCGTATTCTTTCCAGCCGAGCACCGACTCCTCGAGCAGCACCTCGTTGGTGGGCGAGGCATCGAGTCCGCGGGCGACGATCGCCTCGAACTCCTCGCGGTTGTACGCGATCCCACCGCCGCTGCCCCCGAGCGTGAAGGAGGGCCGAATTACGGTCGGAAACCCGATTTCGGACTGCACCGCGAGCGCCTCTTCCATGCTGTGGGCGATGCGCGCCCGGGCGGTCTCGAGCCCGATGTCGGCCATCGCGCGGCGAAACAATTCCCGATCCTCCGCCATGTCGATGGCGCGCTGCGAGGCGCCGATCATCTCCACGTTGTATTTCTCGAGGACCCCCTCGCGCACGAGATCGAGCGCGGTGTTGAGTGCCGTTTGTCCGCCCATGGTCGGCAGCAACGCGCTCGGACGCTCTTTCTCGATGATGCGCTCGATGGTGCGCCAATTGATCGGCTCGATGTAGATCGAGTCGGCGCTCTCCGGATCGGTCATGATGGTGGCCGGATTGGAGTTAACCAGGACGACGCGATAACCCTCTTCTTTCAATGCTTTACAGGCTTGAGCTCCAGAATAGTCGAACTCGCACGCCTGACCGATGATGATCGGTCCCGCACCGATGATGAGGATGCTGTCGAGATCGGTGCGCTTTGCCACGCCTACCCTTCCGCCGCTTTCTGTTTGATCGAATTGCGGCCGCGGGAGTTCGTCTGGATGCGCTTCACCATCAGGTACATGAAATGCTCGAACAGCAGGCGCAGGTCATGGGGCCCCGGGCTCGCCTCGGGGTGGCCTTGAAAACTGAAGGCCGGCCGATCCGTGCGCGCGACGCCCTGCAGGGTGCCGTCGAACAGTGAGCGGTGCGTTACGCGCAGCGTCTCCGGCAGGGTTGCCTCGTCGACCGCGAAGCCGTGGTTCTGGCTGGAGATGAGAACCCGGCCCGACTCGAGTTCCGAGACCGGGTGATTGGCGCCGTGATGCCCGAATTTCATTTTGACTGTCTTCGCACCGCTCGCAAGTCCGAGCAACTGATGTCCGAGGCATATGCCGAACACCGGGATGTCGGTTTCAAGAAATCGTGAGATCGCCGTAATCGCGTAGTCGCACGGCTCCGGATCACCGGGGCCGTTACTTAAGAAAATACCGTCAGGATTCATCGCAAGCACTTGATCTGCATTAGTTTGTGCGGGGACTACTGTCATCCTGCAGCCATGCTCGGCCAGGATCCGCAAGATGTTGCGCTTGATGCCGAAATCATAGGCCACGACGTGCAGGCGGCTCTGTGGGCGGGGCGGCTTGGCGATGCCCTTCCAGATGACGCCATCGTTCCACTGGTAGATCTTCTTGGTGGAGACCGCTTTGGCGAGATCCATCCCCTTCAGACCCGGAAATTTTTTCGCGGCGCGCACGGCCGCCGTTTCATCGAGATTGTCGCCCGTCATGATGCAGCCGGCCTGGGCGCCTTTTTCGCGCAGCAGGCGCGTGAGCTTGCGCGTGTCGATGTCCGCGATCGCGACCACCTTACAGCGCAGCAAAAAGCTCGCGAGCGACTCGGTGGCGCGCCAGTTCGAATGCAGCTGCGGCAGGTCGCGAATGACCAGTCCCGCCGCGTAGACCGCCCCGGACTCGAGATCCTCGGGGGTCGTGCCGGTATTGCCGATATGCGAATAGGTCAGAGTGACGATTTGGCGGCAGTACGAGGGATCGGTAAGGATCTCCTGATAGCCCGTCATCGCCGTATTGAAAACCACTTCACCGGTCGTGTTGCCTTTTGCGCCTACTGAGACGCCTCGGAACACGGTGCCATCTTCGAGAGCTAGCACTGCAGGTGTCGACACTCCGGTTCCTCGCTTTGCGGTGACGCGTAGAGGCCTGGCGCTACGCGGCTTGCGCAGATGCGCAAAGCGGGAGGCGCTCGTTCAAGAACGTCCTCCCGCTTCATGGGTAAATTCGCGACTCGGGTTTCCGGGCGCGAATATTAACGATGCCGGCGTTGACTGTCCATGCCTGTTCGCCTCGGCGCGCCTGTTCAACGCCCCAGCACGTGGTGCATGCCGTAAACACCCGGCGCACGCCCGATCAGCCACGCGGCTGCCCGCAGGGCGCCGCGCGCGAAAATCAACCGGTCGGAGGCGCGATGAGTCATTTCGATGCGCTCGCCGGCCGTGGCGAAGGTCACCGTGTGCTCACCGACGATGTCGCCCGCCCGCACTGCGGTAAAACCGATGCTGCCATGCTCGCGCGGGGCCACGGCACCGTGCCGATCGAAGACGGCGACCTCGGCGAGCGCCTGGCCGCGCGCGCCGGCCACCACCTCGCCCAAGGCGAGCGCCGTGCCCGAGGGGGCGTCGCGCTTCAGGCGGTGGTGCGCCTCGCTGATTTCCACATCGTATGCCGGTCCGAGCGCGGCGGTGGCGAGCGCAACCGCCTGCGCGAGCACGGCCACAGCGACGCTGGTGTTCGGCGCCACGAGCACGGGAATGTGGCGCGCAGCCGCCTCGATCTGCGCGCGCGATGCGGCATCGATGCCGGTGGTGCCGATGAGAAGAGGCACGTGCGCTGCCGCGCATGCGCGCGCATGTTCCGCGGCGTGGTGCGGCACGCTGAAATCGAGCGCCACGGCCGCCGCCTCGAGCACGGCGCGAACATCGGCCGTGATTCGGATGCCGGTGGCATCACCCTCGATCGCTGCATCCCGGCCCAAATGAGTGCTCGACGGCGCTGCAAGGGCGCCCGTGAGGCGCAGCGCCTCGGGAGGCTGCATTGACGGCTCGCGGAGCGCGCGAACGAGCGATTGGCCCATGCGCCCCGTGATGCCGAAAACCGCGACTCCAGGCACCAGTGCGACCTCAGTCGAGAGCGCCGGTGAAAAATTTCTTCACGCCCTCGAAGAAAGACTGCTCGCGCGGCTTGTGGCTGCCATCCTGCAGCGAAGCCTCGAACTTCTTGAGCAGATCCTTTTGCTCGGCGCTGAGGCTCACCGGGGTTTCGACCACCACGCGGCAAAAGAGGTCCCCGGCCGCGCCGCCGCGAACCGGTCGGACACCCTTCTCACGCATGCGAAACACGCGTCCGGACTGCGTCTCGGTCGGGATCTTGAGCACCACCTCGCCGTCGAGCGTCGGCACCTCCACCGACCCGCCGAGCGCGGCGGTGGTGAAGCTGATCGGCACCTCGCAGGACAGATGACTGCCCTCGCGTTCGAAGATCGCGTGCTCGCGCACACGAACCTCGACATACAGGTCCCCCGGCGGTCCGCCGTTGCGGCCGGCCTCCCCCTCCCCGGTGAGTCGAATGCGGTCTCCGGTATCGACGCCGGCAGGTACACCCACCGGCAGCGATTTTTCCTGCCGCACGCGGCCCTGACCGTAGCAGGTGTCGCAGGGGTTGCCGATGATTTTGCCGCGGCCCTTGCAGCGAGGGCACGGCTGCTGGATCGTGAAGATGGATTGCTGCACCCGCACCTGCCCCTGGCCGTGGCACGTATCGCAGGTCTTGGGGGTCGAGCCTTTCGCGGCGCCCGTACCCTTGCACGTCTTGCACTCGGCGAGCGAGGGAATCTTGATCTCGGTGTCGGTGCCGAAGACCGCCTGCTCCAGATCCAGCTCGAGTTCGTAGCGCAGATCGGCGCCGCGAAACACTTGCGAGCGTGCGCGCTGGCCGCCGGAGAAAATATCGCCGAACATTTCGCCAAAAATATCGCCGAATGCCTCCCCGGCACTGAATCCGCCGCCGCGCCCGCCCTCGAGGCCGGCATGGCCGAACTGATCGTACACCGCGCGCTTTTGCGCGTTGGTGAGAATCTCGTACGCCTCCTTGGCCTCCTTGAACTTGTGTTCGGAGTCCGGATCGTCGGGATTCCGATCCGGGTGATATTTCATGGCCAGACGCCGATAGGCCTTCTTGATCTCCGCCTCGCTCGCGTTCCGCGGTACTTCGAGGAGCTTGTAGTAATCGTGCTTCGCCATGGCTCGCCCTGTCCACCCACAAAAATAAACCGCCGGTGCGGTCGCACCGGCGGTTCCCTCACTCAGTCAATGCCATGCGGCCGAGCCTTCAGGCCTTCTTACGGTCGCTTTCCTTGACTTCTTCGAACTCCGCGTCGAGCACATTCTCTTTCTTCTCCCGATCGCCCGGCGCCGGTCCGGAACCGCCACCCTGGGGGCCCCCGGCCGATTGCTGATACATTTTCTGCAAGATGGCATTCGAGGCCTGCTCAAGAGCTTGGGTCTTGCGCTCGATCTCATCCCGATCATCGCTGCTCATGGCCGCCTTGACCGCCGCGACGGCATCGGTCACCGTCTTCTTTTCGTCTTCCGTGGCCTTGTCGCCGAGATCCGCGACCGCTTTTTCCACCGTGTGCACGGCCGCATCCGCCTTATTGCGCGCGCCGACCAGCTCGCGGAATTTCTTGTCCTCCTCCGCATGCGCCTCGGCATCGGACACCATGCGCTTGATCTCCGACTCGGACAAGCCGCTCGAGGCCTTGATCACGATACGCTGCTCCTTGCCGGTCTTCACGTCCTTCGCGGAGACGTTCAAGATGCCGTTCGCATCGATGTCGAAGGCGACCTCGATTTGCGGCATGCCGCGCGGCGCGGGGGGAATATCCGTCAAGTCGAATCGGCCCAGGGACTTGTTGTCGCTTGCGCGATCACGCTCGCCCTGCAGCACGTGGATCGTCACGCCCGTCTGATTGTCGTCGGCGGTCGAGAAAGTCTGCGCCGCCTTTGTTGGAATGGTCGTGTTCTTCTCGATCACCTTGGTCATGATGCCGCCCAAGGTCTCGATGCCCAAGGACAGCGGCGTCACATCGAGCAGCAGCACGTCCTTGACATCACCCGACAAGACACCGCCCTGGATCGCGGCGCCGACGGCCACCGCCTCGTCCGGATTCACGTCCTTGCGCGGTTCCCGGCCGAACAAATCCTTCACCGCACGCTGCACCAGCGGCATGCGCGTCTGGCCGCCGACCAGAATGACTTCGCCGACATCCTTCATGGTGAGGCCTGCGTCCTTCAAGGCAATCTTGCAGGGCTCGATCGTCTTCTGCACCAGTTCCTCGACCAGCGATTCCAACTTCGCGCGGGTGAGCTTCATGTTCAAATGCTTGGGGCCCGCCGCATCGGCCGTGATGTACGGCAGATTGATCTCGGTCTGCTGGCTGGACGAGAGCTCGATCTTGGCCTTCTCCGAAGCTTCCTTCAGCCGCTGCATCGCGAGCGGGTCCTTGCGCACGTCGATGCCGCTCTCTTTCTTGAACTCATCGGCGAGGTAGTTGATCACGCGCAAGTCGAAGTCCTCGCCGCCGAGGAAGGTATCCCCGTTGGTCGACAGCACTTCGAACTGGCGCTCGCCGTCGACTTCGGCAATTTCAATCACCGAAATATCGAACGTGCCGCCGCCCAGGTCGTACACGGCGATCTTGCGGTCGCCGCCGTCCTTGTCGAGCCCGTAGGCGAGTGCCGCGGCCGTCGGTTCATTGATGATGCGCTTGACGGTAAGACCGGCAATGCGGCCCGCGTCCTTGGTCGCCTGACGCTGTGAGTCGTTGAAATAGGCCGGGACCGTGATCACAGCCTCGGTGACCGTTTCGCCGAGATAATCCTCGGCCGTCTTCTTCATCTTCTGCAGCACGCGCGCCGAGATCTCCGGCGGAGCCATTTTCTTGCCCTGCACTTCCACCCAGGCGTCACCGTTGTCGGCCTTGACGATCTTGTAGGACACCATGCCCATGTCTTTCTGCACCACCGCATCGGCGAATTTGCGCCCGATCAGACGCTTCACCGCCGCGACCGTGTTCTGCGGGTTGGTGACGGCCTGGCGCTTGGCGGATTGACCCACCAACACCTCACCGTCCTTGGTGAAGGCAACGATCGACGGCGTCGTGCGATCGCCCTCGCTATTCTCGATAACCTTCGGCTTCCCGCCTTCCATGATCGCTACGCACGAATTGGTGGTGCCGAGATCGATGCCTATAATCTTAGCCATAGTTGAAACCCTCTAAAAAATTCGAACAACTGACCGCCACCTTGGGGGTGCCCTCGTGTATTTTCAATTGGCCTCGCCGGGTGCTTTGCTCACGATCACGCGCGCCGGTCTGAGCAACCGGCCGTTGAGCGAGTAGCCCCTCTGGATCACCGCCAGCACCGTGTTGGGCGCCTGCTCCCGGCTTTCCTGGACCGCCATGGCTTCGTGCCAGTTCGGATCGAAGGGCTGACCGATGGGGTCGATGATCTTGATGGCGGCCTTGTCGAACGCGCGCTGCAGCTCTCGCAGGGTCGCCTGTGCCCCCTCGAGCAGCGCCGCAGGATTCGCCGCCCCCGATTTGATGCCCGCCTCGAGCGCATCGCTCACCGGCAAGAGCTCCTGCGCAAAGCGCTCGACGGCGTATTTGCGCGCGTTGTCGAGCTCGCGCTCCATCCGCTTGCGGTAATTGTCCAGCTCCGCCACCGCCCGGCGGTAGCTGTTCCAGTTCTCCTGCGCCTTGGCCTCGGCCGCCGCCAAGGCCGAATCGGCGCCCACGCCGGCCCCTGACGCGCCTGTTCCGGCGGCAACCTGATCGCCCGGCTGGGTGGATTCGTTCACAAGCTATGCCCTCAAAGAAGAATTGGCGGGGTGAGACCCCGCTCGAACAACCCACTTGGGGGCTATTTGCGGGCGTTCAAGGCCGAACCGAGCAGTTTTGCCGTGATGTCGACGATGGGGATTACCCGCTCGTAAGCCATCCGGGTAGGTCCGATGATACCGAGCACCCCGACCACTTGGTTATCGAGCATGTAGGGCGCGGTGACAACGCTGATGTCGTCCAGGATCCGATAGCCGGACTCCTGGCCGATGAAGATTTGGATCCCGTCGGCCCGCAGACAGCTGTCCAACAGGCGCAGGATGTCATGTTTTTCGTTGAACGCCTCGAACAGGCGGCGCAGCCGGTCGACGTTGGACAGCTCCGCGAAACCCATCAAGTTGGTCTCGCCGGCGATGACGTATTGGACCTGCTCCTCGGCCTCGGTGTCGAAGACTTTTTGCGCGACCTGGATCGCGTCCTGCATGAGCTGATTCATGTGCTGCCGGGTCTCGTGCAACTGCTTGAGCAGCATCGCCCGGACATCCGGCAGCGAGTGGCCGGCAAATGCCTCGTTCAGATAATTGGCGGCGCGGCGCAGCTCCTCCGACGAGTAATACCGGTCGAGCTGCACCACCCTGTTTTGCACCTCGCGGTTGTTCATGACCATGATGGCGAGCGCACGATTCTCGGAGAGCCCGATGAATTCGACATGCGACAGGGCGATGTAATTCGGGTTCGGCAGCGTCACGAGACCCGCCATGTGCGTCACGCTCGAGAGCATCTGCGAGGCGGTCTGCACGAGGGAGCGTCCATTGGCCGCATCGCTCGCCAGGCGCCGTTCGATCTCCTCGATCTCCTCCTGATGCAGGGGCTTGAGCTTGAGCAGTGTATCGACGAAGAAGCGGTAGCCCTTATCGGTGGGAACGCGGCCCGATGAGGTGTGCGGCGAGGCCACGAATCCGAGCTCCTCGAGGTCCGCCATGACGTTGCGAATGGTGGCCGAGGAGAGGCTCAAGCCCGAATCGCGCGACAGGGTGCGCGAGCCCACCGGCTGCCCGTCGCGGATGTAATTCTCGATCAGGGCTTTGAGCAGCAGCTGCGCTCGCTCGGTGAGAGACTCCTCGGCGCCGTCTGTCATAGTACGCACCATATAACATGTTTGAAGCTACCTAGTATCCGCACGAAGTCAAGTACATCGAATCGGCCCCAACCCTCGAGTTTCGCCGCGTGACCGGTTCGCGGCGATCATGCTACAAGGACGTATCGCCTATGCCGCAGTCTTTCAAGTCCATCGCGCTCGTCGGCAACGCCAAGGATTTGCGCGTTGCGGAGTGCATGTTGAGCCTCGCGAGCCATTTCAGCGCCCGCGGCCAGCGGGCCCTGATCGACCCTGGCGTCGGCCTGCCCTTCCCTCCGGACAGCACTCTCCCCTGTCCGGAGCAACAATTCGCAACGCGGGCCGAACTGATCATCGCCATCGGCGGGGACGGCACCCTGCTGTACGCCGCGCGGCTGCTGGCTGGCCATCCGGTGCCGCTGCTCGGCATCAATCGCGGCCGCCTCGGCTTTCTCACCGATGTGAGCCCGAACTCCATGCTCGAAGACGTCGATACGGTCCTCGCCGGACGTTATACCGAGGACCGCCGCTCGCTCTTGTCGGCGCGGCTGGAACGGCCGGGAGCGGCTCCGATCCGGGCGCTTGGGCTCAACGACGTCGTCGTCAACAAGCTCGAGACCGGCCGCACCATGGATTTCGAGACTTCCATCAACGGGCGTTTCGTCAACTCTCACGGCGGTGATGGGATCGTCATCGCCACGGCGACCGGGTCGACGGCCTATGCCTTGTCCTGCGGCGGCCCCATCGTCGAGCCGAACCTCGACGTATGGGTACTGGCGCCCATCTGTCCTCACACGCTCAGTGACCGGCCGATCGTCGTGCGCGCCGGCAGCCGGATCCAGCTGCGCCTGTCGGATCGTCCGGGAACGCGGGCACAGGTCACCTGTGACGGCACGGCGCTCGGTGATCTCGAGCGAGGTGATACGCTCTACGTGGAAAACGCCGAGGCTCAAATCACCCTTTTGCATCCGCCGGGTTACGACTATTACCGGCTGCTGCGCTCGAAGTTGCACTGGGGCCGTGGCGGCCACGGTGGCTCAAGCAGCGACTAGTCGGCCATGCTCACGCATCTGCAATTACGCGATCTCGTCATCGTCGATGAGGCGGAACTCGACTTCGGTCCCGGCCTCACCGCCCTCACCGGCGAGACGGGAGCCGGCAAGTCGATCGTGGTGGACGCACTGCTGCTGATCGCCGGCGGCCGGGGAGCGGGCGACATCGTGCGCCACGGCGCCGAGCGCGCCGAAGTGGCCGCGGGCTTCGCGGCGCTGTCCGAGGGGGCGCTGGGCTGGCTCGAGGCGCAGGCGATCGAGCACGACGGCGAGGTCGTCGTGCGCCGCGTGATCGGAGCGGATGGGCGTTCGCGAGCCTATATCAACGGCCAACTGGTGCCGGTGCAGGCGCTGCGCGAGTTCGCCGAGTTCTTGATCGAGATTCACGGTCAGCAGGAGTTCCAGCACTTGGTGAAGCGCAGCGCCCAGCGTGCGCTGCTCGATGAGCACCTGCCGGAGGCGGATCTGACCGGGGCCGTGAGGGCGATCTATGAGCGCTACCGCAGCTGCCGACGCGATCACGAGGCGCTCAAATCGGCTGCGGAGAACCGCGAAGCACGTCTCGATCTGCTGCGCTATCAGCTCGCTGAATTGAAGGCCGAAGTGACGACGGTGGAGGCGATCGAGGAGACCTTCGTCGAGCAAAAGCGCATCGCCGGGCGTGGCCGCCTCGCGGAAGCAGCGCGGCTGGCGCTCGCGTCGGTCTACGAGGATGACGGCGCCAACGCGCACGATCTTCTGGCCAGGGCGCAGACGGCCCTGCGCGGCGCGGCGGACCTCGATCCGGCGCTCGCTGCGCCGGCGCAGTTGCTGACGGAGGCGGGCATTCTCGTGCGCGAGGCCTCCGAGGCCTTGCGGCATTATCTCGAGGCCCTCGACATGGACCCGGCACGCCAGGAGCAGATCGAACGCCACGCGGCCGCGCTCGAGTCACTGGCGCGCAAGCACCGACAGAGCGTGCTCGATCTGCCCGCGCAGCTGGTGCGCACGGAGCAGGAAATTCAGGCGCTCGACAACGCACAGCTGAGCTTGGCCGAGTTTGAACGGCAGCTCGAGGAGCTGGCGCGCGAGTATGACGTCGCCGCACGGCGCCTGACGCAGGCGCGAAGAGCCGCAGCCACCACGCTGGGCAGCCGGATCAGCGAGCTGATGCAGGCGCTCGGCATGGGAGGCGGCCGCTTTGCCGTCAGCGTCGAGCCGGGCGGCGAGGCCTTCGGTCCCGACGGACGCGACGAGATCGAGTTCCTGGTGAGCGCCAACCCCGGTCAGCCGCTCAAGAGTCTCGCCAAGGTCGCATCAGGCGGAGAATTGTCGCGCATCAGCCTTGCGGTGCAGGTTGCGGCGGCCGCCGACACCGCGGCGCTGTGCATGGTGTTCGATGAGGTCGATGCGGGGATCGGCGGCGCCATTGCGGAGATCGTCGGCCGGCAGTTGCGCTCGCTCGGCGAGCGCGCGCAGGTGCTGTGCGTGACGCATCTGGCGCAAGTGGCGGCGCAGGCGCATAGCCAGTTCCGGGTGACCAAGCACAGCGTCGGGACGGCGACGCGCACCGCGGTGAAAACACTGCCGCCGGCGGAGCGCGTCGATGAGATCGCGCGCATGCTGGGCGGTATCGACATCACCGAGCAGGCACGCGCTCACGCGCGGGAAATGCTGACGCGCGCAGCGGGGGGTGCAGCAACCGCGCCCGGTGCCGGCGAAGAAAAGCGCGCACCGGCGGCGCGGCGCTAGGGCCGCTGCCCGCTACTTCGGCCGCTTTTGATTCGGACAATTGGCCTTGCGGCAATGGCCGTACAAGATGAGCGCGTGATCGCTGATCTCGAATCCCAAGCGCTTCGCCACCGCCTGCTGCCGCTCCTCGATGCCGCCGTCCATGAACTCTTCCACGCGGCCGCAGTCGACGCAGACGATGTGATCGTGATGCGCGCCCTGGTTCAGCTCGAACACCGCCATGCCGCCTTCGAAATGATGACGGGTGACGAGGCCGGCGGCTTCGAATTGGGTGAGGACGCGATATACCGTCGCCAAGCCGATGTCCTGGTTCGAGACCAGCAGCTTCTTGTAGATGTCTTCCGCGCTCATGTGCCGGGCCGAACTATCGGCGAGAATGTCGAGAATCTTCAGCCGTGGCAGCGTGACTTTGAGCCCCGCGTTGCGCAGGTCGTTGCTTTCGGTGGTGGGCGGAGGTTTCAGGCGCTGCGGCATGCGGTGGCATCCGGTATGATACCGGCTGTAATTATCAATCATTTTTAGGGCTGCGCACCACTTTGATGAAATTATTTCGACCTTTGCTCCTCAGCCTCGGCGTCATGCGTGCTTCTCTCGGCGTGCGTCTATCGCATCAATATCCAGCAGGGGAACTTTCTCGATCAGGCGGCGGTCGAGCAAGTGAAGCCGGGGATGACGCGAAGCCAGGTGCGCTACCTGCTCGGTACCCCGATGGTCGCGGATCCCTTTAATAAGGAACGCTGGGATTATATTTATTATTTGAAGAAAGGCCGTACGCGGCACGTCGACTCGCGCCGCGTCACGGTGTATTTCGATGGCGAGAAAGTCGCGCGGCTCGACAAGCCGACGGCGGAAGAGGCCGCGCGGCAGGACGCATCGGCCGCGAAAATCAAAAACGGCCGGACTTATTAGGCGCTGCGCGCCACGTTCAACGGGGTCGAGGCGACCCCGTCCGGAATTGATCGGTGTCTGAGGCGCTGCGCGCCACGTCCAACGGGGTCGAGGCGACCCCATCCGATCAGGTCTTTCGAGCGACTGCTTGGCGCGCGCGCGGCGCGCGGCTTTCGGGTCGACGGCGAGCGGCCGATAGAGCTCGATGCGGTCGCCGGCTTTGAGCAGCTGTTCGCGCCCGGCAGGCCTGCCGAAGATGCCGACCGGCGCATGATTGAGATCGATGCCGGAGAAATCCGGATCCGCGGCGGCGAGGGCAAGTGCATCGCCGAGCCTTGCCGGCGACGTCAACCGAAAGGTCTTGACCACCGCCCGATCCGGCAGCGCGTAGGCCACCTCGACGAGAATCACCGGCGCATCATGCAGCATCGATCTTCCGCTACGGCTTCGGGTAGATTTGCTGCGCCCGCACCACGAAGGCATCGACGATGGTGCTGCATAGCGCTTGGAAGACCGGATTGAAGGCGCTCGCCACCAGGCGATTCTTGAACTCGAACTCGACTCGAAACTGCACGCGCGAGCCACGATCGCCGATGGCGGTGAATCGCCACTGGCCGCTCATGTGCCGGAACGGTCCCTCGATGAGCTGCATGAGGATCTGCTCATCCTTCTGCAGAGCTGTTGCGCGTCGTGAATTCCATGCGCACCAGGCCGCGCGCGACTTTGACGGCGGCGAGAATCTCGCTCTCAGACAACACCTCGACCCGGGCGCCGACGCACCAAGGCAGGAATTCTGGATAGCGGTCCACATCGTTGACCAAATCGAACATCTGCGCGGGCGTATAGCCGACGATGGCGCTGCGTTCCACGACCTGCAAGACATCTTCTCCCGCGCGGCGCGAGCCGCCCCGCGCGAATTCTCGCACACCGCGGAATCGCGGGCGCCAGCGGCGGCGAATCGGTAGACTTCCGCCCCTGATGAAGACACCGGAAAAAGTGCCGCCGATCGCGGTCAATCGCAAAGCGCGCTTCGATTACTTCATCGAGGAGCGCTTCGAGGCGGGCATCTCTCTCATGGGCTGGGAGGTGAAGAGCATGCGCGCGGGCAAAGCCCAGATCGCCGAAGCGTACGTGTACTTGAAGGACGGCGAGGCGTATCTGTTCGGCGCGCACATCAACGCGCTCAATTCGGCGTCGACTCACGTCGATACCGACCCGACCCGCACCCGCAAGCTGCTGTTGAACCGCCGCCAGCTCGATCACCTGATCGGAGCGGTCGAGCGGCGCGGCTACACTCTCGTGCCGCTGCAGCTCTACTGGAAGGCGGGACGCGCGAAGCTCGAAATCGGCTTGGCCAAGGGCAAGAAGCAGCACGACAAGCGCGCTGCCGACAAGGACCGCGATTGGCAGCGCGACAAGGGCCGGATCATGAAAGCGAGCCGGCGCTAGCAGTGCCCGACCCCGTTCGGCGCCGTATCCACCGAGAGCCCGCCTGAGTCGCCCGGCAATGCCGAATTTGGATACCGGGCGCGAAGCGCGTAGACTAATCTCGCCTTGGGGCCGACCGGTTTCGACATGGGTTGCGAAACTTCAGGGGCGTACCGAGGTGCGAGTTACCTCGTAAAACTACTTGCAAACTTATAGTTGCCAACGAAGACAACTACGCTCTAGCTGCCTAATCGCAGCTGAACCCTGACCGGCCTGTGCTGATGCGAACGGTTCAGGGGTAGCGCTCATCAGCTAGCGGGACACACGGGTCCGGGGTGTGTCTTGCGAATCGCTACCGGGCTGGCTGCACGCTTTCCCTGCCCGTCGGGTCAGCGCGCGGCGAGAACAATAGACTGGGCTACGTACGTAGATCTTGCAGCGTAGGACTTATGGACGGGGGTTCGATTCCCCCCGGCTCCACCATTTGATCGATCCGATAACATCCGAAAAGATCCGAGGACTTCCACTAAACCCGCATAAAACGCGGGTTTTTTTATGCTTTTGAGGTCCTGGAAGCGACGGAATTTGCCGTTGACTTCCGGGCAACTTGGGGGCAACCTTGGGGGCAACTGGTCGAATCCGCAGGGGAGTTGCCCCCAAATGCCGCTCACCGACAGCATCGCGCGAAACGCCAAACCCGCCGCCAAAACCGTCCGGATGTTCGACCGCGACGGCCTGTATCTCGAGGTTTCGCCCCGCGGCGGCAAGTGGTGGCGCCTCAAATATCGCTACGCGGGAAAGGAAAAGCGCGTGTCCTTAGGCGTCTACCCGGAAGTCAATTTGAAGAAGGCCCGCGCGCGCACAATCGACGCGCGCCAGCTGCTTGACGCCGGCGTCGATCCCAGCGAGAACCGCCGCGCCGCAAAAGCCGCCCAGGTGGAAGGCGCGGCGAACAGCTTCGAGGTGGTTACGCGCGAGTGGATCGACCAGCAGATGAAATCCTGGGTCAAGGGTCACGGCGAACGGATATTGACCCGCTTCGAACGCGACATATTTCCCTGGGTCGGCGCTCGTCCGATTGCGGATTTGACGGCGCCGGAGCTGCTGACGACGGTCAGGCGCATCGAAAAACGCGGCGCATTGGAGACCGCGCACCGCGCGCTCGGCAACTGCGGCCAGGTGTTCCGCTATGCGATCGCCACCGGCCGCGCCAAACGCGATCCCAGCGTCGATCTGCGCGGCGCCCTGCCCCCGGTAAGACCTACGCACTTTGCCGCCATAACCGATCCCAAGCGGGTGGGTGCGCTGCTGCGCGCCATCGACGGTTATGAAGGCTCGTTGACGGTCCGCTGTGCACTGCGCCTTGCGCCGCTGGTCTTCGTGCGCCCCGGCGAACTGCGACACGCCGAGTGGGCGGCAATGGATTTGGATGCCGCCGAATGGCGCTACACGGTCACCAAGACGAACACGCCGCACATCGTGCCGCTCGCGTCGCAAGCGGTTGCGATCTTGCGCGAACTGAAGCCTCTCACCGGCCGCGGCCGATATGTCTTCTCCAGCGCCCGCAGCAGCCAGCGGCCGATGAGCGACAACGCCATCCTCGCTGCCATGCGTCGCATGGGAATCGCGAAGGACGAAATGAGCGGCCACGGATTTCGCGCCATGGCGCGAACGATCCTGGACGAGGTCTTAAGCTTCAGGCCGGATTTCATCGAGCACCAGCTCGCCCATGCGGTGCGCGATCCGAATGGACGCGCTTATAACCGGACGGCGCATTTGGCGGAGCGCCGGAAAATGATGCAGGCCTGGGCGGATTACTTGGACAAGCTCAAGAACGGCGCCGACGTAATTCCGATTCTCAAGGCAGGCTGACGGTGTTGAGCGCCGTATCCCAAATTCCAGAAACCCAGCGGGAATGCACCGTGGCATTCGGACAGCTGCGGCGTATCCTATTGGTGTGCCGAAAAACGAGGCTCTGACCATGGAAACGAAGTTGCAGCAATTGACCGTCGACGAGCGCATCAAGCTTGTCGAGGATCTCTGGGACAGCATTGCGGCTGACCAGGGCGCACTTCCGATTACCGCCGATCAGAGAATCGAACTCGACCGCCGCCTCAATGCATACGCGGTTGACAAGAATCGTGGACGACCGGCGGCGGACGCCGTTCGCGACATTCGCCGCCAGTTGTGACCGTAGAGGTCCGGCTCCGTCCGGAAGCCGAACA
>CAWJJP010000006.1:0-129239 GCA_963843295.1 uncultured Gammaproteobacteria bacterium
GCACAACTGCGCGACGTCGCGCTGACTCGAGGCGGAGATCGCGCACAGTTCGCTCTCCGTGAGCATGCGGCAGCGCTTGCAGTGTCCGACCTGCAGGAGCGCTTCAGCGAGCGCTTGACTGAGCACCCGTCCGCCGTCGCGATCTCGCTCGAGCAGGTAGAACGCCATGCGCTGCGCGGACTTCGGACCCACCCCGGGCAGGCAGCGCAGAGCATCGATCAATCGCGCAAGGGTGGGAGTGTATTTCATCGAGCGATCAAAACGGCAGCTTCATGCCGGGCAGGAAGATTCATTCCGGACATCAATCCCGCATATTTTTCCTGACTTCGCGCGGCAAGTTTGCGTACCGCATCGTTGAGCGCAGCGACCAGCAAATCCTCGAGCAGGCCCAGATCCTCACCCGCGAGTTTCGGCTCGATCGTCACTTTTTTCGCTTCGTGGCGCCCGTTCAGCACGATTTTCACCATCCCGGCGCCGGACTCACCGGTCACCTCGAGATCCGCGAGTTCCGCTTGAGCTTTCTGCATCGTCTCCTGCATCTGCTGCGCTTGGCGCATCGATTGCCAGTCCGCCTTTCATCATGATTGCCCTCCTAACATGCTAATTCGCCGGTTTCACCGAAGCGGCATCCACCTCGGCACCGAATCGCTCCCGCAAGCCTTTGACCGCCGGATCCTCTTCGAATGCCGCCGCGGCGCGCTGTGCACGATCCTGCTCCGCCAGGGCACGCTGACGCGCCGGCGTCGCGAGCGACGCGTCGGCAAGTTCGAAGACACACGGATGTCGCGCCCAAAATACTTGCTGAACCCCTGCACGAGCTTCTCCTCGATGGCGCGCGAGCGCCGCGCATCCACCGACCGATCGAGCCGCAACGTGAGCACGCCATTGTCGAATGAAGCAGGCACGCAGTTCAACGCGAACTGGCGCGCCATGCCACTCAACTGTGCGGCGGCGACGACCTCCGGCCACGAATCTGCGTCGATCGCGGGCGGCACTGCCGCATGCGGTGCAAGTGGCTCCGGCACCGTGACCGCGCCCAGGTGGGCTCGGCGTGACCGGTGCATCGGCGGACCGTGCGATCGGCGTGATCTGTGGTCGGCGCATCGGCGTGATCTGTGCCGGGGCGCCGCTGCCGGCGCGCGCGATGAGGACGCTGCGGGCGCTCGCGACCGAGTGCCGTCCGCAATCGCAGCCGCAGCGGTCTCGGGACGAAATGCGAGCATGCGCAGCAAAGTCATCTCGAAACCCAGACCGCGGATCGGGCGCCATGGCAGGTCGCGCCGGCCCCCGAGCGCGATCTGGTAGTAGAGCTGCACATCTTCGGCGGACATCGCCTGAGCGAGGCGGAGCAGGGTTTGCGCGTCGAATTCCTCCTCGTTCTGCCTGCCCCGGGCACGATCTGCGCGATCGCGATGCGCTGTAGGATCGCCGCCAGACTCGACCAGCGCCCGATCGTAGTCGGGCGCATCGCGATCGAGTTCCTGCACTTGCACGAGCAATCCCGGGCCGTCGCCGCGCGACAGTGCCTCGACGATCCGCGCCACGTGGCCGCGATCGATGGTGCCCAGCATCGAGCGCGCGTTCGCCTCGGTGAGCGCGCACCGCCGAAAGCGATCAATTGATCCAGCAAGCTCAAGGCATCGCGCAGACTGCCCTCGGCGGCCCGCGCCAGCAGGCCAGCGCCGCCGGCTCGAACGGCAGATGCTCGGCCGCCGCAATGAAGTTCAGGCGCTCGCCGATCAGTTTCGCCGATAGCCGTTTCAAGTTGAATTGCAGGCAGCGCGAGAGCACGGTGACCGGCAGTTTCTGCGGGTCGGTGGTCGCCAGCAAGAATTTGACGTGCGGCGGCGGTTCTTCCAGAGTCTTCAGCAGCGCATTGAAAGAGTGAGTCGACAGCATGTGGACTTCGTCGATGAGGTACACCTTGTAGCGGCCGCGTGTCGGCGCGTACTGCACGTTGTCGAGCAATTCGCGGGTGTCGTCGACTTTGGTGCGCGATGCGGCGTCGACTTCGATGAGATCGATGAAGCGGCCCTCGTCGATTTCCCGGCACGCCGCGCAGATGCCGCAGGGATTCGCGCTGACGCCCGTTTCGCAGTTGAGCGATTTTGCAAGAATGCGTGCGACCGTCGTCTTGCCGACGCCGCGGGTGCCGGAAAACAGGAAGGCATGATGGATCTTGCCGCTGTCGAGCGCATTGCTGAGCGCCCGCAGCACATGCTCTTGGCCGACCATCTCGGAAAAACGCTTCGGGCGCCATTTGCGCGCTAGTACGATGTAACTCATTGCACTTAAGTTTAGCCGTTACCCGCGACCCGTGTGAGAAGGAGGCGGCCCGCGCCAGCTTAGACTTCGGCGCCCGACTTAAAGTCCTACCGCTGCTCCCTTCCGGGCCTGACGGGGTTCGTGACCAGTCGTCGCGAAGATGCAAACGCGAGCCGCCATAGAACGTTGAGGTGGTGGCTGGCGGAGAGGGAGGGATTCGAACCCTCGAACACCTTTTGGGATGTTACTCACTTTCCAGGCGAGCGCCTTCGACCACTCGGCCACCTCTCCACTCGAAATCCAATCCTCGAAACTCAAAAACCGACGCTTTGGCGGGCCCGCAAGGGTACCGGAGGCGGCCCGCGCGATCAAATTTGGGGTCAAATACCCCGCGGGCGGATACCGGCTTCCTAGCCGCTGGCTGCCTTGTTGGGCGGCGCGGGCTTATAGCGCGGCGGCGCATCCAGACAGGCATCGTGCGGCCGGGCGGTGGTGGAGCGAGGTCGACCGTCGGAATGACCAGCGCCCCCTGCGTATTCGGCGTATCCAAGCCCGCCGGCACCTTCAGCGGCGCCACTGCGCCGCGCGCTGATATTCCTGCGGCCGATGACAATTCGCCACTCCGGAGAACATGTGACAGGCACTCAGCAGCGTCGCCGCGGCAATCATCGGTACGGCTCGCTCAATACTCATGTGTCTCAATCTTCATGCTGCCTCGATCCTCACGCTGCCCGGTCCTCATGTTCAATTCCCGCCGCCCGCATCGCTCGCACGACCGTTCCTGATGCGCGGGCGACAATTCGACCAATGGTAGGCGGATTGCGTTCCCGATGAGGCCCATTCTCGCAACCGCCCATTTCACCGGAATCGGATTGGCCTCGACGAACAGATCCCGGTGCAGGAGCTGAAAATCGGCGTCCAAGACCCGCGCTGCCGCCAAATCGCCGTCGAGCGCCGCCACGCATGCCTCGTGCATGCGCCGCGGCGCGACGTTGGCCGACACCGAGATGACTCCGCGCGCGCCAACGCCCATCCACTCGATGGCGGTCGCATCGTCGCCGGACAACACCGCGAATTCCTCCGGGCACGACGACAGCAACTCACGCGCGCGGATCAGCGATGCGCTCGCGTCCTTGACTGCCACGATCTGCGGATGCCTCGCGAGGCGCGCAATGGTGGCCGGCAACAAGTCCACCGCCGTCCGGCTCGGCACATTGTACAGAATCACCGGGACCTGAGACGCATCGGCCGCCGCCATGAAATGCCGGTATAAGCCCTCCTGAGGCGGCTTGTTGTAGTAAGGCGCCACCAGCATGACGGCATCCGCCCCCAGCCGGGACAAATCGTGTCCGCGCTACGGTGCTCGATGTCGAGTGAGTTCCGGCACCGACGACGACTTTGAGCTTGCCGCTGCAGCGTGCGACCGCCCGGCGGCGTCAGTTCCTCGATTTCGTCGAGCGTGAGCGCAGGCGATTCGCCGGTCGTGCCTGCAACCACGATGCCGTCAGTACCCTCGCGCACGTGAAAATCGAGCAGCCGGTCCCAGGCCGGCCAGTCCAGGCCGCCGTCGGCGGTCATCGGCGTGACGATAGCGACCAGGCTTCCGCGAAACATCTGGAGACTCCCAGGGAAATAATCGCTACCTTAAGTGGCGGACATGCACCGTGGCAAGCGCCCATCCGGTAGAATTTGCACCGATGAAACAACATATCGTGATTTGCGCGGTCGGCGGGGACCGCGTCGGCATGGTCCACGAACTTTCCAAAGCGGTTGCCGATTGTGGCGGCAGCATCAGCGAGAGCCGTATGACCTCGCTGGGCAACGAGTTTGCCATGCTGCTGCTGGTGAACGGCAACTGGCACACGCTCGCGAAACTCGAGGGCGAGTTCAAGAAGCTGGCCGATGCCACCGGCATGAACATCCAGCTGCGGCGCACCGAGGAGCGTGCCGCGCGCAACGACATGCTGCCCTATTCCATCGACGTCGTATGCCTCGACCAGACCGGCATCGTCGCGGGGCTTTCGGGCTTTTTCGCACAGCGGGGCGTCGACATCGCCGAGTTGTCCACGCGCTCCTACGCGGCCGCACACACCGGGGCGCCGATGTTTTCGGTGCAAATGATCGTCAACGTTCCGAGCCGCCTTCACATCGGCGTACTGCGCGAAGAATTCATGGATTTCTGCGATCATTTGAACCTGGACGCCATATTCGAACCCGTCAAAAGTTGAGCCGCAAACGATGAGCCCGAGCACATGAGCAAGATCGCAGTCGGTAAGAAGGCGCCGCCCTTCACGTTGGAGGGCACCGGCGGCCGTGGTCGTTGAGCGATGCCGCGGGCGTGAACGTGGTCATTTACTTCTATCCGCGCGACAACACCCCGGGCTGCACCCAAGAAGGGGAAGCGTTCACCGGCGCGTATGCGCAATTCAAGAAATCGAAAACCCGGATCTTCGGCATTTCACCGGACAGCGTCACAGTCGCACGAGAAATTCAAGCAGAAAATGGGCTTTCCGTTCGAGCTCTTGAGCGATCCCGATCGGAAAGTATGCAAGCTGTACGACGTGATTCAAGAGAAGAGCATGTACGGGAAGAAATACATGGGAGTGGAACGAAGCACCTTTCTGATCGACGCCAAGGGCGTGCTGCGCCAGGAATGGCGCAAGGTGAAAGTGAACGGTCATGCCGAGGCGGTACTGGCAGCGGTGAAGGCGCTGTGACCGGCAATTTGCGGCCAGCTGCAGCCGCGGTTGTCCGGGGGCGCCAAGCCAAGGAGGACCGGCAGCGGCGCATTTTCGTGCTCGACACGAATGTGCTCATGCACGATCCGACGGCGATCTTTCGCTTCGAAGAGCACGATGTCTACATCCCGATGACGGTGCTCGAGGAGCTCGATGCCGGCAAGAAGGGCCTGTCGGAGTCGGCCCGCAATGTGCGTCAGGTCAGCCGATTCCTCGATGAGCTGATGCGCAATGCGACGAAGAAGCAGATCGATCGCGGCATCGCGCTGCCGACCGCGGCACCGATCAACCACGGCAAACGTCCGCCTGGCGGCCGCCTGTTCTTCCAAACCCAACTGTTCGAATCGGTGTTGCCCGCGAGTCTGCCCGGTCACGGCGCCGACAACGCCATCCTCGCCGACACCCTGGCACTGCAGCAAAAGTTTCCCACCGCCCGCGTGACGCTGGTATCGAAGGACATCAATCTGCGCATCAAGGCGGCGATCGTCGGCGTGCAGGCGGAGGATTATTCGAGCGACAAGACCATCGAAGATGCGGACCTGCTCATCAGCGGTGTGCAGCGCTGCCGACCAATTTTTGGGAGAAGCACGGCAAGGGCATGGAGTCCTGGCAGCAGCAAAGCCGGACCTTCTATCGGGTGCGCGGCCCGCTGGTGCAGCGAGTGGCAGACCAATCAATTCGTCTATGACCCGGGGGAGAACGGCGTGGAGGCGATCGTGCGCAAGATCGAGGGCGAGTCGGCGATCCTCGAACTCACCGTCGATTACCGCACCGAGCGCAACAACGTGTGGGGCGTGAGTTCACGCAATCGAGAACAGAATCTCGCCTTGAATCTGTTGATGGATCCTGAAATCGACTTCGTCACCGTCTTGGGTCCGGCCGGCACCGGGAAGACTCTGCTGACTCTCGCGGCGGGCCTCGCGCAGACCCTGGACCACAATCGATTCAGCGAAATCATCATGACGCGCGTCACCATTCCGCTCGGCGAGGACATCGGATTTCTGCCCGGCACCGAAGAGGAAAAGATGGAGCCCTGGATGGGCGCTCTGATGGACAACCTGGAGGTGTTGACGCAGAGCCAGTCGGGCGGGACCTGGGGACGCGGCGCCACCACCGATCTGCTGCGCCACCGGATCAAGATCCGGTCCTTGAACTTCATGCGGGGGCGCACGTTCTTCAACCGCTTCATCATCATCGACGAGGCGCAGAATTTCACGCCCAAGCAGATGAAGGCACTGGTCACCCGCGGCGGGACCGGGTACAAAGATGGTTTGCCTCGGCAACATCGCGCAAATTGACACGCCCTACCTCACCGAGACCACCACCGGCCTGACTTATGTCGTCAACCGGTTCCATGGATGGACGTATTCGGGCCACATCACACTGCATGCGCGGCGAACGGTCGCGTCTGGCAGACTATGCCTCCGAAGTCCTGTGAAACACCCGCCGGGAGCCTGCCTGGGTAATCAGACAGGCTCGCGGCGCCGCGTGAATATGCGAACTTTGCGGGCGCGCATGCACTCCAAGGTTGTTTACGGGAGGCTGAATGAGGTTCCGGAAATCCTTGCTCGCCTATGCTGCCGCGGTTGCCATTGGCGCCGGCGTCAGCGTCGCTTGGGCGGCGGGATTGAGCGCCACGGAGCAGGATCTGCCGGATTTGGGAAGCCCGGCGACCGCGGCGGTATCCCTCGAGGAGGAGTACCAGGTGGGCTCGATGTGGGCGCGCCAGATGCGCGCACAGGGCGTGGTGCTCGAAGATCCCGAGGTCAGCGATTACATTCAGGAGATCGGCCATAGCCTCTCGAGCCATGCCGAGGAGGGGCAGCACAAATTCAATTATTTCGTGGTTCGCGATCCGGTGATCAACGCATTTGCAATGCCCGGGGGGCTTCATCGCGATCAACAGCGGCCTGTTCATGGCGACGCGCAACGAAAATGAGCTCGCCGGCGTCATGGCGCACGAGACTGCGCACGTGACGCAGCGGCATTTGGTCCGGGGCATGATCGATCAGACGCATGCCGGACTGGTCTCGACGGCTGCGATGCTCGCCGCCATTCTGCTCGGTGCGACGGCGGGCCGCGGTGATCCCAGCGCCATGGAGGGGGCCATCCTGGCGGCGCCAGAGCGCCGCCATTCAGCATCAAATCAACTACACGCGCAGCCAGGAATTCGAGGCCGACCGCATCGGCATCGGCACGATGGCGGCCGCCGGCTACGATCCATTGGGCATGGCGACCATGTTCGAGGAGCTGAATCGCAATTCGCCCAGCCCTGATCGGGTCAAGGCGGTGGAGTTCCTGATCGATCACCCGCTGTCGGCCGAGCGCGTGGCGGAGGCGCGCAATCGCGCCGAACAAATCGGGCGCATCTATCACGTGGATTCGCTCGGCTACAAATTGATGCGCGAGCGCCTTCGCTCCCTGGTCGGAAACCCGCAACTCGCCCGCGAGTATTACGCGAATGTCTTGAAGAACGGCGGCGGCCTCAACATCGAGGAGCGCTACGGCAAGGCGGTCGCGGACATCAATGCCAAGAATCCGGCCGCGGCAATTCCCGACCTGCAGGGCTTGCTGCGCGAGTATCCGAAGGTGACCCAATTCTACGGTGCCTTGGGCCAGGCCTATCTCGCCAATGGGCAGTTGAAGGAATCGCAGGCCGTGCTCGAGCAAGCGTCCTCCCTCTTTCCGCGCAACGTACCGATCACCATTCGCCTCGCGGATACGCTGATGCACGCCGGCGACAACAAGCGGGCACAGCTGATCCTGGATGACCTGTTCAATCAGGTCGAGCCGACGCCCAATCAGGCCAGACTCATCGCCAAGGCCGCCAACGCCGCTGGGAACATTGCGGACTCGTACTATTACATGGCGGACTTTTATCTGATGAACGGCGATCTGTTGATGGCCTCGAACCAGCTGCAGCTCGCCCTGGGCCTACCGGATCTGAACGCCATCCAGCGTGCCCGCGTAAGTGCGATGCTCGAAGAAGTACGTGCGGCAATGCCAAAAAATCGTAAGAATACGGTTGCCGACGACAACGGGAACGGTCGCCATTGAATCGATTCGGTAGCTGAGCGCGGAGGCAAGCGGCACGGCGCCGCGCTGATCGTGTCCTTTGGCAGATTTTGAGGGAGAGAAACAACAACATGTCGAAGCCAGGGATCTTGCGTGCAGCTCTTGTGGTCACCGCGGTCTGCCTCTTGGGCGCCTGCGTCACCTTACCGCCGAACAGCCAGCGCTCGCCCCAGGACCCGTGGGAGTCGTTCAACCGCGGCGTCTACAAATTCAACGACGCGCTCGATCGCGCCATCGCCAAGCCCGTCGCGAAGGCCTATGTGCGCACGGTGCCCCAACCCATTCGGACGGGAGTGAGCAATTTTTTCGCGAATTTGAACACACCGACGGTCATGATCAACGATGCGCTGCAGGGGAAATTTCTGGCGGCCGCGAATGATCTGGGGCGCTTCTTGCTCAATACGACGATCGGCGTGGGTGGTCTGCTCGATCCAGCGACCTCCGCTGGACTGGACAAGAACGATAATGAGTTCGGCCAGACTCTCGGCCACTACGGCGTGCACCCCGGGCCGTTCATCGAACTGCCCCTACTCGGGCCCTCGGATCTGCGCGATGCACCGGCCAAGGTGGTCGATACCTACACGAATCCGCGCCAGTACATCAAGAACACCTACGTCAAATACGGCCTGCTCCTGCCGTACCTGGTCGACCGGCGGGCATCGCTGCTGCCGCTCGATGACACGCTGAAGAACGTCTACGACCCGTACGCCTTCATTCGCGACGCCTACCTGGCGCATCGCGCATATCTCATCACCGGAAAAGTGCCCGACGAGGAGCCGCTGGAAGATCCCGGTGCGGATATGCCCGACACCCGGCCCCGCGCCATCGCCCGCGCCGCCGGCATCGCCCGCCCGGCATCGGCTGTCATCGGCATCGCCTGATGCGGCAACCCCGCCCGGGGAAAAGCCCGACACGGAGCCCCCAACCCCGCCCCCGCATTAGCGGAGGACGACTTCAATCCGTGGTGATCAACTCGTCCGACCTCGCTCAAGCGCGCGAGTTGATGCAGTTGCGAGGGCACGTTCTCATAATGCAGCGTGCGCCGGGCATGCTTCGCCACGCTCTTCCACTCGATCAACAGCGCGAGTCCCGAACTGTCGCTGTCGGTCACCCCCGCCAGGTCGATTACCGCCGCCCGCCCATTCTCGATCGCCTCGCTGCCGGCGGGGAGCAGAGCTCTCACGGTGGAAAACACCAGCGATCCCACGACGTGCGAGTGCCCATCCCCTCCCGGCTTGCCCCCCCCGGGGTTGAACTCCGCCGACTGCGTGGCCTGCTCTCTCAAGAGCCGCTGCCGGGGGCGGGCTTGTTGGGGCTTACGGTTCCTTCCTTCTCGAGCCGCGTAATCACCTCATCGAGCCCCTTCTGCTGAATTTCCGACGCAAAGTCGGTGCGAAAGCTCTTGACGTAGGAGATGCCCTCGATGACGACGTCCCAAGCCTTCCAGCCCTGGTCGGTTTTGCGCAGCACGAAAATCACCGGCACTTTCTCGCCCGTCGACTTCTTCACCTCGGTGCGCACGCTGGCGGTGGGATCGTTCGGATCCCCGCGGTAGGGCAAAACCACGAACCGATCGGCTGTGAAATTCAGCAGCGCATTGCCGTAGTTTCGCAGCAGCGAATGATAGAACGCGTCGACGAAGCGTTTGCGCTGTTCCGGCGTTGCCGTTCGCCAGGTCTGACCCAACACGAGTCGCGCGGCATATTCACTGTCGAAATTCGGCAGCAATACGTTTGCCACCAACGCATCGAGCTTGGCGGGGTCCTTGGCGTACATGTCGCGGTGCGCATCGAGTTCGGTGAGCATGCGCTTGGCAGAATCCTCGACCAGTTGCTGCGGCCCGAGCGTGTTCGGCGCGGCCACAGGCATGCTCGCGGGCGCATTTCCTGCCGCTTGCGCCCGCGCAGGCGCGACGCCGACGAAATTGCCTGCCGCGCACAGAGTCGCCGCGCACAACGTCAGCGCAAGAACTCTGGAGTATCGATCGTTCATTTGGTCTTCTCCGCGGGCGCCGCGGCGCCCGCTTTCGGTGCGGAATCCGAAGATCCCGAACTCTTGCTGGTAAAATTCGCGAGAACTTGACCGATCAAATTCTCGAGCACGAACGCCGATTGCGTAAAGTCTATTCGATCGTGGTTCTTGAGGTAAGTTTCCGCGCCTCCGGCTGTCAGACCCACGTACTTGCCGCCGAGAAGTCCCTGCGTATAGATGCTCGCATCGCTGTCGGTGGGTATCTGGTTGTACTTGGCGTTCAACCGCAGCACCACCACCGCCTTGTATTCCTTGAAGTCGAGGTCGATGCGCGCCACACGTCCGATCTCGACACCCGACATCGAGACCGGTGCGCCCACTTTCAGATCGCCGATATTGTCGAACTTCGCCGTGACGTCGTAGTGCGGGGTGCTCCTGATGTGGATACCGCGGCTGGTGGTTTGCGTGGTCAAGAAGGCCAGCGCCGCAAAGCCGAGCAGCACGAAGCTTCCGGCTCCCAGGTTCAAGGTACTCGACTTACGCATGGGATGGTCCTCTCACAAAAACGCTGAAGTAAGCAGATAGTCCAGGAACAGAACGACGACCGCGGAGGTAACTACCGTGCGCGTGGTCGCCCGGCCGACGCCCTCCGCGGTGGGCATGGCGTTATACCCTTCGTACACCGCGATCAGGCTACAGGCGATGCCGAAGATGGTGCTCTTGACGATGCCTTCATTGACGTCCTTCAGATCGACTCCGGCGCGCATTTGCGACCAGAAGCTGCCCGAATCGACGCCCATGATCTGCACGCCGACGAGTTGCGCACCGTAGACGCCGATCACGCTGAAGATGGCGGCGAGCAGGGGCATCGTGATCACCCCGCCCAGGAATCGAGGCACCACCACCCGCTCGATCGGGTCGACCGCCATCATCTCCATTGCCGACAGTTGGTCGGTCGCGCGCATCAACCCCAGCTCCGAGGCGAGCGAGGTGCCCGCACGGCCTGCAAACAGCAACGCCGTTACCACCGGCCCCAGCTCCTTGACCAGGCCGATCGCCGCCGCGACGCCCAATGCTTCTGCGGAACCGAAACGCTGCAGAAGCTGGAAACCCTGCAGGCCGAGGACCATCCCGACGAACAGCCCCGAGAGCATGATGATGACCAGCGACAAGGCGCCGGAGTTGAAGATCTGTTGGACGATCAAGTCGATCCTCAGCAGCGCACGCGGCGTATGACCGATCAGGCGCAGCAAGAAGCGCGTGATCGCGCCCAAGCCCACCAACGCTTCATAAGCGCTTTCCCACAATTCCCGGATGATGGTCAAAGATTCTCGTCCCGCGATAGAAGCTCGCTGAAATAATCGGGAGCCGGATAATGAAAGGCCACCGGGCCATCGGGTAGACCGCCGACGAACTGCCGCACCGTGCCCGACGGGTCGTTTTGCAAGTCCTTCGGTGCACCATGCGCCACGACCTTGCCCCCTGATAACAAGAAAACGGAATCCGCGACGCTCGAGATCTCACGTACATCGTGGGATACCACGATGCTGGTCAGACCGAGCACGTCGTTCAGATGGCGGATCAATCGCAGGATGACGCCCAACGAAATCGGATCCAGACCAACGAAGGGCTCATCGTAGATCAAAATCTCCGGATCCATCACGATGGCGCGGGCGAGCGCAACTCGCCGCCCCATGCCGCCGGAAAGCTCCGCGGGCATGAGTCCGGCCGCACCGCGCAGGCCGACGGCCTGCAGCTTGATGAGCACCAATTGACGAATGAGCCGCTCGGGAAGCCTCGTGTGCTCGCGCAGCGGGAACGCGACGTTCTCGAACACGCTCAGGTCCGTGAGCAGTGCGCCGTTCTGGAACAGCATGCCCATGCGCTTGCGCAACGCATACAGTTCTGCACGGCGCAGGGTGAGCATGTCGTGGCCGGCGACGCGGATCGAGCCGCTGTCGGGCAGGACTTGGCCGGTGATGAGGCGCAGCAACGTGGTCTTGCCGGTGCCGCTCGGTCCCATCACGGCGGTGACCCGTCCGGGCTCGATGTCCATGTTGAGGCCGCTGAAGACCGTCCGCGAGCTGACGGTGTAGGTCAGATTGCGGATTTCAACGATGGGGGCTGCTTGATTCAAAGATTTTCTTATTTGAGTTCCGCGCCGCTGGCGCGGCGCGGAATCCCGGGTGGCGCAGGTGGCTACGCCGACAGGCTTTCCATCGAAGGCTTGTACGCGCCCGTTGTCGCCAAACCGTTGAGTTTGGCGCGCAGGAACAGCGCCTTCTGCCCGCTCGAGAATTTCTCGGCGCTCCCCGACCAGGCGCTGAGCGCCGTCTCCTGCAAAGCGCGTCCGTAGCTGAACGTGAGCGCCCACGGCAACGGTCCCGCGGCGTTCAACAAGTTCAAATGCAGGGTCGCTTCGCTGGGGCTCTGGCCGCCGGACAAAAATGCGATGCCGGGCACGGCCGCCGGCACATGTCGCTTCAAGGTACGCAGCGTCGCTTCGGCAACCTGTTCGGGTGATGCCTTCTGCGCGGACTTCTTGCCGGCCACCACCATATTGGGTTTGAGCAGCATCCCCTCCAGGAGAATGTGCGCGGCATGCAGGTGACCAAACACGCTCTCCAGCACGGCGTCGGTGACCTCTTCGCAGCGTTGCAGCGAGTGATTGCCGTCCATCAATACCTCCGGCTCGACGATCGGCACGATGCCGGCCTCCTGGCACAACGCCGCATAGCGGGCCAGCGCCTCGGAGTTGGCATCGATCGCATAGGCGCCTGGAATGCCCGCCCCGATGTCGATCACGGCGCGCCATTTCGCAAATCTCGCACCCAGCTTGTGGTACTCCGCCAGGCGCTCGCGCAGGCCGTCGAGGCCTTCCGTAATCGTTTCACCGGGAAAACCGGCCAGCGGCTTGGCTCCGGTATCGACCTTGATGCCAGGAATCATTCCCTGCTGGCTCAAATACGCCGGGAACGGCACGCCGCCCTTGGTTTTCTGCCGAATGGTCTCATCATACAAAATGACGCCGCTGATGAATTCGTTCGCGCCCGGGGCGCTGAAGAGCATCTCCCGGTAGGCGCGCCGGTTCTCTTCGGTCGATTCCAATTTGATGCTGTTGAAGCGCTTGGCGATGGTGCTCGTGCTCTCATCCGCCGCCAGGATGCCCTTGTGCTTGGCAACTAGCGTGCGGGCCGTGGCGGCTAACTCTGCGGTGTTCATGTCTGAGGTATCTCGCTGGGTACTGACGGACCTGGATCGAGGAAGGATAACAAAATCAACTCGGTTCCGCGCCCGGGGTGGATCTTCCCTTTAAATAGGACTAAAATAGTCCCACATCACGTATCCCGTCAGGTAGACTATTTTTTATGCTGCGAATGGGCAAATTGACCGATTACGCAACCGTCGTACTGGCCAGTCTAGCGCAAGAGCCGACTCGACATCGCGCCGCAACGGAATTGGCGGAGCGCACGCGCCTCAGCCGACCCACGGTGAGCAAGGTGCTCAAAGGGCTGCAGCGCGCCGGCATGGTAATTTCCTCGCGCGGTTCGCAGGGTGGCTATCGCCTCGCCCGCGACCCCGAGCACATCACCGCGGCTCAGATTCTCGACGTCTTCGAGGGTCCCATCGCAATCACCGAATGCAGCGGCGCCGCGAGCCAGTGCGGCATCGAGCGGCTGTGTCGGGTCGGCGGCGCCTGGCAGCGGGTGAATGCCGCCATCCGCCGCGCGCTTGAAGATGTGACGCTGCATCAGCTGGCGGGACTCGACGCCACCACGCTGCGCGTGTCGGGACTCGGCTCCGATCTGCGCCGCCCCGCGCCTTGAGCGCGCGTCCGACGGCATTTCGAATCGCAGCGCAACCGCAACTGGAATCCAATCGTGTCTAGCAAATCTCAGGAAGTCGAAGCACTCATCGGCCAAAAGTACCGTCACGGCTTCGTGACGGATATCGAGTCGGACAGCTTGCCTCCGGGACTCGATGAGGATGTGGTGCGTGCGATTTCCTTGATCAAAAGAGAGCCGAAATTCCTGCTCGAATGGCGCCTGAAGGCGTTTCGGCACTGGCGAACCATGCAGGAGCCGACATGGGCCCACGTGCATTACAAGCCGATCGACTACCAGGACATTTCTTATTACTCGGCGCCGCGCGCTCCGAAGAATGCCCCGAAGAGCCTCGATGAGGTGGACCCGAAGCTGCTCGCGACTTACGAGAAGCTCGGCATACCGCTGCACGAGCGGGCGCGCCTCGCGGGTGTCGCGGTCGATGCGGTATTCGACAGCGTCTCGGTGGCGACCACCTTCAAGGAGAAGCTGCACAAGGCGGGGGTGATTTTTTGCTCGTTCTCCGATGCGGTCCGCGATCATCCGCATCTCATCGAGCAATACCTCGGAACCGTCGTGCCGACCGGAGACAATTTCTTCGCGGCCCTGAATTCGGCCGTGTTCTCGGACGGCTCTTTCGTGTACGTGCCCCGCGGCGTGCGTTGTCCGATGGAATTGTCGACCTATTTTCGAATCAATGCGGCCAAGACCGGGCAATTCGAGCGCACCCTGATCATCGCGGCCGAAGGCGCGACGGTGAGTTATCTGGAGGGTTGCACGGCGCCGATGCGCGATGAGAATCAGCTGCATGCTGCGGTCGTGGAGCTCGTCGCTCTGGATGATGCCCAGATCAAGTACTCGACGGTGCAGAACTGGTACCCCGGCGATGAAAACGGGCGCGGCGGAATCTACAACTTCGTCACCAAGCGCGGCGAGTGCCGCGGAAGAAATTCCAAGATCTCGTGGACTCAGGTCGAGACGGGCTCCGCCATCACCTGGAAGTATCCGAGCTGCGTTCTCAAGGGCGAGAATTCGGTCGGGGAATTCTATTCGGTGGCGGTGGCCAACAACTACCAGCAGGCGGACACCGGCACGAAGATGATTCACATCGGCCGCAACACCAGGAGCACGATCGTCTCGAAGGGGATTTCGGCCGGCCACGCGGAGAACACCTACCGGGGTCTCGTGAAGATTTTGCCGAGCGCAGCGGGCGCGCGCAATTTCACGCAATGCGACTCGCTGTTGATGGGCGCCAAATGCGCGGCGCACACATTCCCCTACATGGAGGTCAAGAATGCCACCGCCACCGTCGAGCACGAGGCGAGCACCTCGAAAATCGGCGAGGATCAGCTGTTTTACTGCCTGCAGCGCGGAATTTCCGCGGAGGACGCGGTCAACATGATCGTCAGCGGTTTTTGCAAGGTCGTGTTCAAGGAACTGCCGATGGAGTTTGCGGTGGAAGCGCAAAATTTGTTGAGCGTGAGTTTGGAAGGCGCGGTCGGCTGACCGCCATTCGGGGAAATATCTTGCTGACAATTTCAGAATTGAGCGCTCGTGTGGCGGGCAAGGAGATTCTCAAGGGAATCAACCTCGAGGTGCGTGCGGGTGAAGTGCATGCCATCATGGGCCCGAACGGCTCTGGCAAGAGCACGCTCGCGCAGGTGCTGGCGGGGCGCGAGGACTATGAGGTCACGGGCGGCTCCGTCACGTTCGAGGGGCAGGACCTGCTCGCCATGCCGGCCGAGCTGCGCGCGCGGGCCGGACTTTTCCTGGGGTTTCAATACCCCGTGGAGATCCCGGGGGTCAACAACGTCTATCTCCTCAAGGCGGCGCTCAATGCCAAGCGCAAGGCCGCCGGCGAAGCCGAGGTCGATGCGTACGAATTCCTGGCGCTCATCAAGCAGAAGATGCGGCTCATGCAGATGAGCGAGACCTTTCTCAGCCGCGGCGTCAATGAGGGCTTTTCCGGCGGCGAGAAGAAGCGCAACGAAGTGCTGCAGATGCTCGTGCTGGAGCCGAAGCTCGCGATCCTCGATGAGACCGATTCCGGTCTGGATATCGATGCGCTCAAGGTGGTCTCGATGGGCGTCAACAGCCTGCGCGATCCGAAGCGCGCCGTGGTGCTGGTGACGCACTATCAGCGACTGCTCGACTACATCGTGCCCGACAAGGTGCATGTTCTGTCGGAGGGGCGCATTTTGAAGTCGGGCGACCGTTCGCTCGCACTCGAGTTGGAGCGGCGCGGCTACGATTGGGTGCGCGAGAGCCGGGTCGCATGACTCCGCTGCCGCATTCCACCGCCGCAACCGCGGGGTCGGCGGCGCTGCGTTCCTTCGAGACGCAATGGCTCGCCCGGGAAGCCGATCCTCTGTCCGCGCTGCGCGAGGAGGCGATGGAGCGCTTTTTGCGGCTGGGCCTGCCAACCCCGCGCGATGAGAGCTGGCGCTACACCAATCTGCGTCAACTCGCCTCACAGAACTTCGTCGATGCGCCGCGCGCGCCCGCCGGAGATCTCGAGCCGACGGCCTCGCTGAGTCTGCTGGGCGTTGCGGAGCGCGTCGCGACGGTGGTCATGATCAACGGCTATCCGGTGCTGCCCGCCAGCATGGATCTTTCCGTGAATGGAATAGATATCAGCGGCTTGCGGGATTTATCGAGAATCGATCCCGATCTTCTCGTGAGCCATCTGCAACCCCTGTCGGATGCCGAAGAGGCGCGCTGGAGGCTGCTCAATACCGCGCTGTTCGTCGACGGGCTGTATCTGAAGGTACACGCGCACGTAACCACCCCGCTCGTCATCCTGCACGTCGCCACTGCCGACAGGCCGGGCACCGTGGCCTATCCGCGCGTGATCATCGAGGCGGCGCCCGGATCGCGCGCGACGGTCATCGAACATCACGTGCATCAGGGCGCCCACACGCCGCTGTGCAATTCCGCCACTCTCATTGCGCTCAAGCAGGATGCGCAAATCGAACACTACCGCGTGTTCGCCACGGGCGCCGACGCGAACCATATCGACTCGCTGCAGGTGTGCCAGGAGAAGGACAGCCGCTGCCGGCAGTTCACCATCGCCCTCGGCGGGGGTCTGGTGCGCGCCTCGCTCGAGGCGCAGCTGAAGGAGCCCGGCGCCTCCCTCGACAGCTACGCCCTGCTCGTCGGCCACGAAGAGCGTCACGTCGACTGCGTCAACATCGCGACTCATGCGGCACCCCACACCCGCAGCCATCAGACGGCGCGCGCGATCGCGAGCGGTACGAGCCGCGTGATCTTCAACAGCAAGGTGAAGGTCAATGCCGGCGCCGCGCACGCGGAATCGCTGCAGTCCTGCCGCAGCTTGCTGCTCTCCCCAGACGCCGAGATCGATTCACGGCCGCAGCTGGAAATCCATGCCGATGAGGTCAAGTGTGCCCACGGTGCCACCACCGGGCGCCTCGACCCCGACATGTTCTTCTACATGCTGTCGCGCGGCCTCGACCGCGAGACCGCCCAAACCCTGCTCGTCTATGCCTTCCTCGCCGACGTGCTCACCGACATGTCCGTGGGCTCCGCGCGCAGCGCCATCGAGAGCGCCCTGATCACCCAACTGCCCGATTCGCAAGTACTGCGGAATTTCCGATGAAGAACACTGCCGTACTCGATCAGACTTCAACCTTCGACGTGCCCGCGGTGCGCAGTCAATTTCCCGTGCTGGCGCGCTCGGTGCACGGCAAACCGCTCGCTTATCTGGACAACGGCGCCTCGGCGCAGCGTCCCAACGCCGTCATCAGCGCGGTCGATGACTATGAGCGCCATCACCACGCCAACATCCATCGTGGTGTGCATACCCTGAGCCAGGAGGCGACGGCCCTCTACGAGGGCGCGCGCGACCGTCTGATGCGCTTCATCAATGCGCGTTCGCGTCACGAAATCATCTTCGTACGCGGCACGACCGAAGCGATCAATTTGGTGGCGCAAAGCTATGCGCGGCCGCTCCTCGAGGCGGGCGATGAAGTGCTCATCACGTATCTCGAGCACCACGCCAACATCGTGCCGTGGCAGATTCTGTGCGAGCAAACCGGTGCGCAGCTCCGCGTCGCACCAATGGATGAGCGCGGCGAGATCCACGTCGAGGCGGTCGAGGCGCTCATGAGTCCGCGCACGCGCCTGTTCGGGTGCGCGCACGTTTCCAATGCGCTCGGAACGGTATTACCCGTCCGACGGCTGATCGCCGCGGCCCGGGCTCGCGGCATCACCACCCTGATCGACGGCGCCCAGGCGGTGCCGCACATGGCCGTCGACGTGCAGGAACTGGGGTGCGATTTTTATGCCTTCTCCGGGCACAAGCTGTTCGGTCCGACCGGCATCGGTGTGCTCTACGGCCGCGAGGCCGTGCTCGAGCGGATGCCGCCCTGGCAGGGCGGCGGGGACATGATCCTTGCGGTCAGCTTCGAGAAGACGACCTACAACACTCTGCCGTACAAATTCGAAGCCGGTACGCCCAACATCTCCGGCGCCATCGGTCTCGGCGCAGCCGTGGACTTTTTGCAGACGCTCGATCTGGATGCGGCGCGCGCCCACGAACATGCGCTGCTCGGGTATGCGACCCGCGCACTGAGCAGGATCGACGACCTGCGCATCATCGGCACGGCGAGCGATAAGGCGAGCTTGATCTCCTTCGTCGTTGCGGGAGTGCACCCGCACGATCTCGGCACCATCCTCGATGAGGAGGGCATTGCCGTTCGCACCGGCCATCACTGCGCGATGCCCATCATGGACTTCTTCAAGGTGCCCGCGACCGCGCGCGCCTCATTCGCCTTCTACAATACCTTCGAGGAAATCGATCGGCTCGCAGCCGCCATCCTGCGCGCCCGAACGATCTTCGCCTGAGCAGCCGGCCGTGGAACTCAACGACCTCTACCGCGACGTCATCCTCGATCACAATCGCCGGCCGCGAAACTTCGGTCCGTTGGAGGCAGCCGATGCCAGCGTCGAGGGCTTCAATCCGATGTGCGGCGACCGTCTGACGCTGCGCCTGAAGCTCCTCGCCGACAAGATCGTGGACATTCGCTTCGAGGGGCAGGGGTGCGCCATTTCGACCGCTTCGGCATCGCTGATGACCGAGGCGGTGAAGGGTAAGACGCGTGCGCAGGCGCTTGAATTATTCGGTCGCGTGCACCATTTACTCACCGACGATGCCGCCGCGAACGAGGATCTGGGCAAGCTCGCCGCCCTTTCCGGCGTGCGCGAGTACCCGGCACGGGTCAAGTGTGCGAGTTTGTGCTGGCATACCCTCGCCTCCGCCCTGCAGTCGCCCGATGCGCGCTCGGCGCCGGCGGTTTCCACCGAATGAGTCGTTGAACATGCACTCACAAAATGAACCCATCGTCGTCCAGCGCGACGTCAAGGCCGTCGCCATCCCCGCCGGCGTCGAAGTCAATTTGAAATTGGGGTCGGTCGGCTACATCACACAGGCGCTCGGCGGCAGCTTCACGGTCTACATCGACGGGAATCTGTTTCGCATCGCCGGTCAGGATGCGGATGCCATCGGCAAGACCGCCGCGCAGCCGCCCGAGGTGCCGCCCGGCGCTTCCGAGGAGGACATACGCAACGTCGTCTGGCAGCAACTCAGGACTTGCTATGACCCCGAGATCCCGGTAAACATCGTCGATCTGGGGCTGGTTTACGAATGCGATGTCACCAAGAACGAAGATGCGACGCGCACGGTGGACATCAAGATGACGCTGACGGCTCCCGGCTGCGGCATGGGCGAAATCCTGGTCCAGGATGTGCGCGAGAAGGTGCAAATCGTGCCGACCGTCGCGCGCGCCAATGTCGAACTGGTGTTCGATCCTCCGTGGAACCACACCATGATGTCGGAAGAGGCGCGCCTGCAAACCGGAATGATGTGAAGAAGTCGACGCCCTGGATCGATGCCGGGCCCACTGCGGACCTGGCGGACGGACAAGCGCGATCCATCCCGGTGGGCCGCCGTTGGGTTGCCGTGGTGCGCAGCGGTGAGGAGTATTTCGCCATCGAAGATGTCTGTACGCACGACGGCGCCGAGCTCACGGGCGGCGCGATCGAAGGCGCCGAAATCATTTGTCCGCGACATGGCGCGCGATTTTGTCTGCGCACCGGCGAGGCTCTGACGCCTCCCGCATACGAGCCGGTGCGCGTTTTCGCCACGAAGGTCGAGGGTGGACACTTGTGGGTACACGCAGGGTGACGCTGCTGCGCCATGGACAGGCGCAAACCATCGATACCTGTGCCGAGGATTTCGAGCGTGCGCTGACGCGCCGCGGGATCATCGAGGCACAGGAAATCGCGGCGCGCATCGTTCACCGCGACCTATTGCCGGACTTGATCCTGGTGAGCCCCGCCGAGCGCGCCTGGAGCACCGCCGAGATTCTCGCCAGCGCCTTCGAATTGGACAGCAAGCAGGTTCAATGCGCCCGCGAACTGTACCTGGCGACCCCGGAAGCGACGTGGCGGCTGCTCGCGCGCGGCGATCCTGCCATGCATCACATTCTGATCTGCGGACACAATCCGGGTTTGAGCCAGGTCGCGAGTCGGCTGGGGCCGAAGCCGCAGCGACGCACGTTGCCGACGGCCGGTCTCGCGACGGCCGTTTGGCACAATCAGAGCTGGGAGTCGCTCGAGCCGGAGACCGCCTCCAGCTGCGAGCTGGACGACCCTGAAAGCACCACGGACCTCTGGACCTGACGGACCCGGGGGGCCTCCCTGAGACGGCAGGCGCCCGGTTTCCTAGGTCTGATCACGCTGCAATCGCATCAAGCGGCGTCGATCGCGTTTGTCCGGACGCGCCTCGGGTCGGGGCCGCGAGAGCTGCGCGAGCCTCTGCTGTTCGCGCAGCTGCGCCCGGCGGGCTGCGCTGGCCGGCGTCTCGAGATAATGCGATTGGGCTTCTGCGGCCGGGCCTCGGCGCTGCGGGAGCCCCAGCACTTCGAATTCAGCGACGATTCCCTGCAGCGAGAGACTGAGCCGGTCGCCGATTCGGATCCGATGCGCCGGCTTGACGCGCTCGGCGTTGAGGTGCACCTTGCCGCCGGTGATGGCCGCGGATGCGAGCGTGCGCGTTTTGTAAAAACGCGCACACCAGAGCCACTTGTCCAAGCGGTGACCATCGGTCGTCAGGTCTGCACTCATAGGCCGACTCGGGCTCATATCCCCAAGGTATCGCCGGTATAATACCCCCCACGGCAACGCCGGCGAGAATCGCAAGGACACAGTGCTAAAAGAATTTCGTGAACGGCTCGAGCGTGATACCCGTGCGCTCGAGGACGCGGGCTTGTTGAAACGCGAGCGCATCATCGGCTCCGCCCAGGGCCCGCTCGTGAAGCTCGCCGACGGGCGAGAAATGATCAATCTCTGCGCCAACAACTACCTCGGGCTCGCGAACCACCCGGCGGTGCTGCAGGCGGCACATGATGCATTGGTTCGCTTTGGCTACGGCGTTGCGTCGGTGCGCTTCATTTGCGGGACGCAAAGCGTCCATCGCGAGCTCGAGGAGCGGCTCAGCGGCTACCTCGAGATGGAAGACACGATCTTGTATTCATCGTGTTTCGATGCGAACGGCGGCCTGTTCGAGACGCTGCTCGACGCCGAGGATGCGGTGATCAGCGATGCGTTGAACCATGCCAGCATCATCGACGGCATCAGACTCTCGAAGGCGCGCAGGCTGCGCTATGCGAACAACGATTTGAACGAGCTCGAGCAGGCTTTGAAGGACTCGCAGGACGCCCGCGTGCGGTTGATCGCGACGGATGGCGTCTTTTCGATGGACGGCTCGATCGCCAAACTGCGCGAGATCTGCGACCTCGCCTCCCGCTACGGTGCCTTGGTGATGGTGGACGATTCGCACGCCACCGGGTTCATCGGCGCGCGGGGCCGGGGCTCTCACGAACTGCGCGGGGTCATGGACAAGGTCGACATCATGACCGGCACGCTCGGCAAGGCGCTCGGCGGTGCGAGCGGCGGCTACGTCGCGGCGCGCAGGGAGATAGTCGCCTGGCTGCGCCAGCGATCGCGGCCCTATCTGTTCTCCAACAGCATCGCCCCGCCGGTCGCCGCCGGCACGCTGAAGGTGCTCGATCTGCTCGAAAGTTCGCCCGAGCTTCGCGAGCGGCTGCATGCGAATGCCCGCTATTTCCGCGAGCGCATGCAGCACCTGGGATTCGACCTGATCCCGGGCGAGCATCCCATCGTTCCCATCATGCTCGGTGAGGCGCCGCTCGCCGTGAAGCTCGCGGAGCACATGCAGGCGGAGGGCGTCTACGTCGTCGCATTCTCGTTCCCGGTGGTCCCCCATGGAAAAGCGCGTATCCGCACCCAGTTGAGTGCCGCGCATTCCACGGCGCAGCTCGATCGGGTGATCGAAGCATTCGGCCGTGCGGGCCGCGCGCTCGGCGTCATACAGTAAGGATATTTCATGAAAGCACTGGTAAAAGCTCGTGCCGAACCGGGAATCTGGATGCAGGATGTTCCGGAGCCGTCCGTGGGTCACAACGACGTTCTCATCAAGGTGCACCGCTCCGCCATTTGCGGCACCGACATGCATATATATAACTGGGACGCGTGGGCGCAGAAGACCGTGCCGGTGCCGATGGCCGTGGGCCACGAGTATTCCGGTGAAATCGTCGAATTGGGCAGCGAGGTGCGCGGCTTCAAGGTGGGCGATCGGGTGTCGGGCGAGGGACATATCACCTGCGGACATTGCCGAAACTGCCGTGCCGGGCGACGTCACCTGTGCCGCAACACCCAGGGGGTTGGCGTCAACCGCGCGGGTGCATTCGCGCAATTTCTCACCATACCCGCGAGCAACGTGTTCAAGCTCTCTCCCGCCATCGACGATGAGATCGCATCCATTCTCGACCCGTTCGGTAACGCCACACACACCGCTCTGGCGTTCAACGTGGTCGGCGAAGACGTGCTCATCACCGGCGCGGGACCCATCGGCATCATGGCCGTCGCCATCGCCCGCTACTGCGGAGCGCGCCATGTGGTGATAACCGACGTGAACGACTATCGGTTGGGCCTGGCCGCATCGATGGGCGCCTCGCGGGCGCTGAATGTGGCGCGCGATTCGCTCGACGAGGCGATGCGCGATCTCGGGATGGAGGAAGGTTTCGACGTCGGTTTCGAAATGTCCGGGAACGCTGCGGCGCTTCGCGAGATGCTGCGCACCATGAACCATGGCGGCAGCATTTCGATGCTCGGAATCCCGCCCGGCGAAACCGCCATCGACTGGAATCAGGTCATTTTCAAGGGATTGGTGATCAAGGGGATCTACGGCCGCGAGATGTTCGAGACTTGGTACAAGATGGCAGCCATGCTGCAGAGCGGATTGAACGTGCGGCCCGTCATCACGCACCGCCTCGGTGTGAACGACTACATCGAGGGGTTCAAGATCATGAACTCGGGCAAATCCGGCAAGGTCATTCTCGACTGGTCCGCGCTTTGAGCGCTGCACGGCGCTGCGCCAGAACCGTTGCCTCGTTCGCCGCAATCGCATGGATGTCCTGCGCGTCGGCGTCCTCGGTTCTCTCCCTCGGGCCGCACAGCGTGCAGACCCTGCTCACCAGTCAACTGTTCAATCGCGGCGGACGATGGTATCTGATCGATGACGGCGCCTGTCGCACCTATCTCGAGTCACCGCACACGCGCCTCGAACTCGATCGCCTGGTGCTGCGTGCGCACCTGTCGTCGCGGCTCGGCCAACGGATCGGCAGCAACTGCGCCGGCGCGGATTTCGCCTCCGACGTCGTCTTATCCGGCAAGCTGCACGGCGCCGAGCACAGCCTGATACTCGATGACATACGCATCGATCACGTCGATGATGATGCGACCCGCGATGCCTTGAATCTCGCTCTGCAGCTCACGCCCCAGTCGCTCCCGCGGGCGGCGAGCATCGATGTGCTCGAGTACGTGCGCAAACAAGTCGTGGCGCCGCAGGGCTCGGCGGTGCACCTCGATCAACTGCGCATATTGAACATCGCCACGCGAAGCGATGCGGTGGTCATTCAGTTCGACCTGGGTCTGAGTTCACCTTGACGAGCCAAGTGCCCGTGAGCAATTCCCCCATTTCCAACGTCTCAGACACCGCACGCTGGGTGGCCGTGTACAGGGCGTGGGAATCCGCACGACCGGACGCGCTGTTTCGCGATCCCTACGCGGCCGCACTCGCCGGTGAGCGCGGCCTCGCCATCGCGAAGCTCATGCCGCGCCAGGCGCGCAGCGGCTGGCCGCTGATCGCACGCACCAAACTCATCGATGACCTGGTGCAGGCATCAATCGCCGCGGGCTGCGATTGTGTGCTCAATCTCGCCGCCGGTCTCGACACCCGGCCGTATCGGCTCGAGCTTCCGGCCTCGCTGCGCTGGATCGAAGCCGATCTGCCGCCGCTCATCGAGGAAAAGGAGCACCTGCTCGCGAATGCCGAGCCGCGCTGTCGGCTGCAGCGGATCAAGGTCGATCTGGCCGATCCCGAAGCCCGGCCGGCCATGCTGCGGGATGCGATCGCAGACTCGGTGCGGACACTGGTGATCGCGGAGGGCCTGCTGGTTTATCTGGAGGACGCGCAGGTGCGTGCGCTGGGCGCCGACCTGCTTGCGCAACCCCGTATCCGTTGGTGGGTTCTCGATCTTGCCTCACCCGAACTGTTGGAGGTGCTGCACAAGAGTATGGGATCCGAGTTGGCGAACGCGCCGATGAAGTTCGCGCCCGCGAGCGGTGTCGCCTACTTCGAAGCGATGGGCTGGAGCGTCACCGAGGTGCATTCGATCTTGCATGCGGCGGCGAAATTCGCGCGTTTGCCTTGGTTTCTCAGCCTCTTTGCCTTTCTACCGGCTCCGGATCCCCGCAGGCTCGGCCGGGCACGCTGGTCCGGCGTCGTGCGGCTCGAGAGACCCAAGCCGTCTAACGGGTAGCGGCGCTCCGCCCAACCGGGCGCGCGCCGCGCTACGTTATAATGGCAGGTATGGAAGCGATGAAGAACACCGCGCTGATCGACCGTGTCCCGGCGGCTCCCTCCTCCGCCGTGGCTGCACTCATCCGGCGCCATTCGCCGGGCCACGCGCTCGAGCGCGAGTTCTACACGGACCCGCACATTTTTGAGCGCGACATGCAGCGCATGTTGCTGCGGCACTGGTTCTGTGCGGCCCATAGCAGCAGCGTGCCTCGCCCAGGCGACTTCCTGGTGGTCGATCTCGGCGCCGAATCGGTGATCGTCGTGCGCACCACGAACGGCGAGATCAAGGCATTGTTGAACGTCTGCCGGCATCGCGGCTCGCGGATTTGCACCGAACGGTCGGGAAAAGCCGCCGCCGGCCGCCTCACCTGTCCCTATCACGCGTGGACCTACGATTTGAACGGTCGGCTGCTGGTTGCGCAGCAGATGCCCGAGCCTTTGGACCGCGATCGCCTCGGGCTCAAGCCGCTCGCCGTGCGGGTCGTCGATGGGTTGATCTTCACCACCTTCGCCGAACGCCCGCTCGACTTCGCCCCGGCTGAGGAGGCTCTATCGAAGACGGCGCGCGTGCACGGCTGGGGGAAGGCAAAAGTCGCCCATCGCGAGATGTACTCGATCAAGGCGAACTGGAAGCTCGCGATCGAGAATTACATGGAATGCTACCACTGCAAGCCGGCCCATCCGGAATACTCGAAGCGTCACGTCTATGCGCGCCCGGCAAAGCAGGGCGAGGAGTTGGAACAGGCTGGCCGCCGGCGGGCCGAGGCGCTCGGCATTTTCATCACCGACATCGACCAATACGGGTGCATGGCCAAGCCGGGGAGCGAGTCGGTGTCGGTCTTCAGGAGCGCGCTGTGCGAGGGCGTCGCCAGCGCAACGCGCGACAGCCGCCCGATTGCACGATTGATGGGCGACTTCGCCGATTACGACGGGAATTCGACCTACTTCGACATCGGCCCGCTCAGCGACTTTCTCGCCTACTCGGATCACGGCGTCATCTACCGCTTCGTGCCGAAAGCGGTCCAGGAGACGCAGATGGAAGTCATCTGGCTGGTGCACGAGGAGGCGGTCGAGGGTCGGGATTACGATGTCGAACGTCTCACCTGGCTGTGGAACCAGACCAGCGTCGAAGACAAGAAAATCGTCGAATTGAATCAGGCGGGCGTGAACTCGCGCTTCTTCGAGCCCGGCCCGTATTCGCTCCAGGAACCCTTTGCACGCCGTTTCGTCGATTGGTACCTCGAGGAACTTGCGGCCAATTGATGGAGCCGTTCGGCCTCGCCGCTCCCGCACTCACCGCTGCTCTGCGGGCGGTGAATTTGAAAGACATCCGTCACTCCCTCGATCTCCTCAACGTGCGCGAACGCTCATAATCGACGTACTGGCTCGATTAGAATCCGCCTCCATGCTTCCGTTGAGACCAAATTGCGAGTGCTGCAAAAGAACATCCCGCGTCGATCGAGCGCGTCTTCAAGCGGGAAAGCCGTTCCGGGGCATCGATGGATTATGGTAACTGAGCCCCAAAAAACCGTTGTTGTCACGGTACTTAAAGCTCCGTCGGAAGAACCGGGAATAACCCCTTGCAGACCGTCGGAACAAGTGGTATTCGGTTTCCTTTCGCAGGAAACTCCGCAGCAAGAGATGCTTTGAAAATTTTGCACAGCAGAAGCGTATGAGTGACTCTCTGGTGCGGGAACCCAACGATGCGGCATTTCTAACCGAGCTGACGTGGCAACGCCGGCTCGATGCCCTCGTCAGCGGAGAGTGCACCGAAGACGAATTCCTCGATGAATTGACGGATCTGCGTGACGCGGATCCGGATGCCGCCTGGAATGTCGTGGCCCTGCTCGACCAGCGCTATCGCCGTGGCCAAATGCCCGCCGAGCTCTTCCGCTCCATCGAATTGAAGATCGCACAACGCGATCTGGACAACGCCGAATACGGTACGACCATCAGCCTCGAACTCGCCACCGAGCGCGGCGCATCGAACCCACGGAGGCCGGGCGGGACCGCACCGGCGTCGACCCCGGCGTCGGCAGACCACGCGGCCCCCAAGATCGCGGAGGTTGGATGCGTCTTGCGCAATCGGTATGTGCTGGAGAGCAGGCTGGGCAGCGGCGGCATGGGTACCGTGTTCAAGGCGCTGGATCGCTATCGTTGCGATCTGCCCGAGGACAACAGGCACATCGCGATAAAATTCCTGCACCGCGAAGCGGACAGTGGACCCGAGGTGCTGTCGAACCTGCGCCGGGAATTTTACTGCGCACAAGCCCTCTCGCATCGCAGTATCGTCAAAGTATACGAACTCGACCGGGACGGGGATCTCGAGTTCTTCACCATGGAGTTGCTCGAGGGAGAGCTCTTGAGCAGCGTGTTGGGAAGGCTCAAGTCCGCCCCGATCGGCCGGCCGCAGGCTTGGGCAATCATCCTGCAGGTGGGAGCCGGACTGGCACACGCGCATGCGCGCAATGTCGTGCACGGTGACCTCAAACCACAAAACATCATGATCACCAATTCGGGTGAGTTGCGCATCCTCGACTTCGGTGCGTCGCGGGCTCCCGCCGACGATGAGACGAGCGGCGATGAGCCGCAGAAGGGGCAGTCCACCAAATTGACCCCGGCGTACGCTTGCTGCGAACTGCTGGAGGGTGAACCGGCGGATCCGCGGGACGATCTCTACGCTCTCGCATGCGTCGCTTACGAATTGCTCGCGGGGGAGCATCCTTTTCAGCACCGCCGATCCACCGAGGCGCGGGCGCTCGGCATTGCTCCCAGGCGACCGCCGGGGCTTTCACGACGTCAGTGGCAAACCTTGCTCACCGGCCTTGCTTGGAGGCGCGACAGCCGATCGATGACGGTGCACGACTGGATCGCGAACTTGAAGCCGGGCCCTGCCGCCGCTTCCCGCTTGGTGCGACCGCAAGACTTGCGTGTCGAGGATGGTTCCCGGCGAACGACGGCGCGGCGCCGGGCGATGGCGCTGCTCGCGGCCGCATTCATTTGTCTGATTGGCGTCACGATGTGGATGTCGTTCACCCGCCCGTCGCTCGAAAGGACTGCAGGCGGCCCTGCCCCCGAGGTCGAAGCGCCGGCGGTGCCTCCGGAGACCGGCGCGACGGCGGGCACGGCCGATGAAGGCGCCGAAACGGCGAGACTCGATTCACAGCCATCTGCCGGTGACGATTCGTCCCGACCAGCGCCGACGCCGAGTCGCCCCGCCGCGCAGCCGGCGGGTACCACGAGAAATGACCCTGCCGCCGTCGCAGCGCACAAGCCGAAATCGAACCAGATCAGCATTTCCGCCGGCACCTACAAAATTCGGCCGCGCGATAACTTTGCCGAGATTCGCGTGCGCCGCTCATCCGAAGCGGACGGCGATACGAGTTTCGTTTGGTGGACCGAGCCCTCGACCGCGGTACCGGGGAGCGACTACGTAGCGCAGTCTCGCGTCACGCAGATCCTACCCAAGGGCAGAAGCGTGACCAGCCTGTTCATCAAGATCATCCCGAACGCCTCGCGAAAGCATTCGGCCGTGTTCTACGTCGCAATCGGCGATCCGGGCAACGGCGCCGCACTCGGCAAAGTCGCCCGCACGGCCGTGCTGCTGCCACCGTCGAGCTGACCCGGATTTGGTCTGAAGCCGGACTCCACGGCGCTCCTCCGGACGGCTCGTCTCAGTCGGCCAGCTTGAACGATTCGAGTTCGCTCGTATAACTTTCGCTGCGCACCCCGCCGTTGGCGTAGTACTCCTCGACCGACTTCACCCAGCGCTTGACCTCCGGCACGTACCAGAAGGCCTTATAGGTTCTGCCCGAAACCGTCGCCTCCCGGGTCTTCTGCAGCTGCGTCGTCATGGAGGTCCCCTCTGCATTCGATTGGGCGCCTTGCACGACGGTCTGCGTCGGTTCAAGTTCGGCAGTCCAATGGCCCTCTTCCTCCACCTTGAGCGCGTTGAACTTTCCAGCAGGCACCTCGACAGCCTCGAAACCGACGACGACGAATTTATGCAGCCACTCCTCGGACTTGTGCCCCTTGTTGTTGGGGTGCTGCTCTACGTAGTGCACTTCCCACACCTTTCCGACGGTGAGCGGAAATGCCAGCGGCCTGTTGATGACCGTCTCCGTACCGTTGATGTCGCGCGCGCGGCTCCAGTCGAGCCCCGAAAAGAATTCCTTGGCAGGCTGCGTCGAGCCGGTCGGCTTCACGGTGTAATAGATCGTGGAGGAAGTCACCCGTGTCACCGTGGTTTCGTCGCGTGATTGTGACCACCCGGAAGTGGCTTTCTCGGTGGTCAGCCGGTAGGTCCAGGTGTCGCCTGCTTTGACCGACGGTGCACCAAGGTTTTGGGGTGGCGCCGCCGCTGCGGCGGCACTCAATAACAAGGGCATAATCGGCAACAAGGACATCATCGGCAGGAATGCGCCGCGCACTTTGTCTCCTCGATCGTCAGGCCGCGGGTGGACGTGTGGCCGCCATCGAATCCCGCCGGTTGAAACCGTCGAACCACGCCGCCGTGTTTGGATACGCCGCCCGCCATCCGAGCGATGCATAGCGGAAGTCGAGATAGCCGAGGGCGCAGCCCACCGCGATCGCGCCGACATCGATGCGATCACCCCAGCCGCGTGCCCGAGCGTCGAGATTCACGAGCCCGCACGTCACCTTGTCGAGCTGACCCGTGATCCAATCGCTCCAGCGGAGGTTTTCCGGTCGCACGGCAGTCTCGTATCGCGTCAACACCGCCGCATCCATCATGCCATCGGCCAGCGCCTGATCGGCGAGCGCGCTCCAACGCTTCGACCCGTGTGACGGCAGGAGATGGCCGTCGCCGAGCGTATTGAGATATTCGCAGATTACGCGGCTGTCGTAGAGCACGGGACCGTCATCGGTGACGAGGGTGGGGATTTTACCGAGGGGGTTGAACGCCACGAGGGCACGGTCACGATTGACCGGATGGGCCGCGGCGTCCACCAGTTCGAGACGCTCGCGCAACCCGAGCTCATGAGCGCTCACCAAACACTTACGTACGAACGGGGACGAGGCGGAATAATATAGCTTCATTCGGAATCATACGTTAAACGAATTGGTTGATTATCGCCACCATGAACGCCGCAGCCACGGGTCTTAAATCGATGTTGTGCTGGTTGACGTGTCTGCTCCTGGGCACGGCCCACGCCGCGATCCCGGCTGCCGATTGGCATTGGGCCTCGATTCACGGCCACCGGATCTATTATGCGCTGAGCGGAAGTGGTCCCACATTGGTGCTGCTGCACGGTGGGGGCGACTCCGGTGAGCATTCCTTCATGCACCAGCTCGACGCGTTCTCGGAACACCATCGCATCGTTGCGCCCGATCAAGTCGGTCAGGGACGCACGCCGGATGTGACCGGGCCTCTCAGCTACACCGCGATGATGCAGGACACCGCAGCGCTGCTGGAGCTGCTGAAGCTCGATCACGTCGATATCGTGGGATTCAGCGACGGCGGAATCCTTGCTCTGATGCTGGCAGTCCGCCATCCCGAGCTGGTGAGACGGCTCGTCATCAGCGGCGTCAACGTCGCGCCCGAGGGGTTGACCGCGGAGAACCTTCAAGAGCTGCGCGTCGCACAGATTCCGACGCCGCGGACGATCGACGAGAAGCTCGCGCGGTTGTGGCTCACCTCCCCCACCGAAGCGGAGTTGAATCTCGGGCTGCTGGAGAAGATCAAGCAGCCGGTGCTGGTGATCTCGGGCGACCGCGACGCCATCACCCTCGAGCACACGCTGCAGATCTATCACGCCCTGCCCCACTCGGAGCTGTGCGTGCTGCCGGGAACGGATCACGCCACGTTTTCCGGCCGGCCGACCTGGTTGAACCCGATCATCACGGCATTTCTCAATCGCGCGCAGGAGCCCGACGCGGAAACTTCGTCGCAGAGCAGCCTGCAGCCCTAGCGACCCTTGCTCAAACCGATCCAGGCGAGCAATTGTTTGAATCGATCGCTGGCAAGGAAGAAGGCAACTCCAAACGACACGACAAATACATCTATTTCATTCATGACTCGCTCGCTCCACAGGGTACGCGCAAAGAGTCGATGATCCCGCCGGAATATTCCGTTAAGTTCGTCGCAAACCCGGGGAGACTCGGAGCAATCAGCGCATGGTTTTCAAAAGCCGGATAATTTCCGGCTGGTACCCCATTCTCTCGTAGGTTTGCGCGGCACGCCTATTGTCGCGAAACACCGAAATCGTCAGCCAGTCGAAGCGCTGGGCGCGAGCCCAGTCCTCGGCTGCGGCGAGCAGCCGTCTTGCGATTCCTCCACCCTCATGGGCCTGCGCGACGACGAGATCGGCAACGTGGCCGTTCTTGCGCTCGGTATAATAGTCGGTGACGGAATGCAGGTGCAGAAACCCCGCAACGGTTTGATCGTTCAACACGGCGACCAGAACGATCGGGTCATCGCTGAGCGACTGCAGTGCGGCGCCGATCACTTTGCGATCGGTCGCGCTCATCGCCGCCGGATCGCGCCACTCCGGCGGACCAAACGCCACGAGACGCGGCACGAGTTCGAGGATCGCGGGTTGGTCGGCGGCCGTCGCGCGGCGGATTTGCACGGGCCCGGGTTCGGGTGTTGGCATGAGACGGATTCTAATTCATGCGGGGCGCGGTACTAATCGATGTTTGCCGATGCATTTGCAAGCGATCCGATAGCTCTCGGCTGGATGACGGGTTCACCGCCGCCTGGGGACAAGCTCGTCCGCTTCGAGGATGGCAGCTTCTTCCGCTTTCCACAGTGGCGCTGGAGTTTCTCGCATTGGAGAGAACTGGTCCCCACCGTGAACGTCGCGCACGGATCGGGTCCGATGAGCCCGCTGCCGGCCAGGGAGCGGCCGGAACTCGATGCGGTCACGTTCGTCCCGCTCGGCGGCACCCGGCCGATGAGCTGGGCGGCCTCTCTGGCGGCAAATTACACCGACGGCATCGTCGTTCTGCACAAAGGGCGCATCGTCTACCAGCGTTATTTCGGCGCACTTACCCCCGAACGTCCGCACATCGCCTTCTCCGTGACCAAATCGTTCTTCGGCACCATCGGGGCCACGCTGATTGCTGAACACACGCTCGACCCCCGGGCGGCCGTCGGACGGTACATTCCCGAACTGCGGGCCGGTGGTTTTGCCGATGCGACGGTGCAAGAGGTGCTCGACATGACCACGGCACTCAAGTATTCGGAACACTATGGGGACGCGGGCTCGGACATCACCAACTATTCGCGGGCCGTCGGTTACCTTCCGCGGCCGTCCGATTACGCAGGTCCGCGTTCGGATTACGAATATCTCGCGACCATCTCGAAGGATGGCGAGCATGGCGCGGCGTTCAGCTACCGCTCGATCAACACGAGCGTCCTCGGCTGGCTCATCGCGCGGGTTACCGGCAAGCCTCTGCATCAAGTGCTTCAGGAGCGCCTCTGGAGCAGGCTCGGCGTCGAGCGCGACGCCTATCTGCACGTCGATTCGAACGGCACTGCCCAGGCGGCGGGAGGTCTCAATGCGCTGCTGCGGGACATGGTCCGGTTCGGCGAAATGATGCGGCTCGGTGGCCGCTACAATGGCGCGCAGATCGTCCCGACCGACGTGGTCGAGAACATCCGCGCCGGTGGGAACCGCGCCGCCTTCGCAAAAGCCGACTACCCGACATTACCGGGCTGGAGCTATCGCAACCAGTGGTGGGTCTCGCACAACCGGCACGGCGCATTCATGGCACGCGGCATTCATGGCCAGGCGCTCTACATCGACCCCAGGGCCGAGATGGTGGTTGCTCGCTTCGCATCGCACCCCCTGGCCGGCAACGTCAACATCGACCCGACGTCCCTCCCGGCCTATGAAGCCATCGCCGCGCATCTGCTCGCGCACTCCGAGTGACACCCCGATGCACGATCTCGCATTGCTCAGCATCCAGGACGCAGCGGCGCTATTGAGAACCAGGGAGGTCTCACCGGTCGACCTGACAAAAGCCTGCCTCGCTCGAATCCAAGCGCTCAATCCTTCGCTCAATGCATTCATCACGGTCACGGCGGACACCGCGCTCACCGAGGCGCGTCATGCGGAGTCTGAAATGCAGCGTGGACGGTGGCGCGGGCCCCTGCACGGGATCCCGGTTGCACTCAAGGACTCGATCGATACCGCTGGCGTCAGGACCACCGGCGGCTCGGCCGTATTCGAGCACCGAGTGCCGCGCGAGGACGCCGCCGTCGTCGTGCGATTGCGGAGCGCGGGTGCGGTGTTGCTGGGCAAGCTCAACATGCAGGAGTTCGCCTATGGCGGAACCTCCGTACCGAGCCACTTTGGCGCGGTATTGAACCCCTGGGACCTCAAGTGCATCGCAGGCGGCTCTTCCGGCGGTTCGGCAGCCGCGGTCGCCGCCGGTCTTTGTTACGCGTCGCTCGGCTCGGATACGGGCGGCTCAATCCGCGAGCCCGCCGCATTTTGCGGCGTCGTCGGGCTGAAGCCGACCTACGGAGCGGTCAGCAATCGCGGCGTCATCCCCCTGTCGTGGTCGCTCGACACTCTCGGGCCGATCACACGAACGGTCGCCGATTCGGCAGCCGTGCTGCAGGCCATCGCCGGCTACGATCCAGACGATCCCTCCAGCCAGGCCCGGCCGCGCGGAGACTGCCGCGAGGCAATCTCCCGCAACCGGGGACGGCTGCGGGTCGGCATCCCTCGCGACTTCTTCTATAGCGCTCTTGACGCACAGGTGCAGGCGGCGATCGGGGAGGCGCTGGCGGTGCTCGCGGCCGGGAGCGAGACCGCCGATGTGGCGCTCGAGGTGAGCACGGATCGGACCGTATTTCGCGCCGAGGCGTTCGCCTATCACGCCGCCCAGATCGCGAGCACACCGCAGCTCTACCTTCCCGAAACGCTCGCCAAATTGCAGACGGGCGCGGGCATCGACGCACAAACCTATATCCGGGCCCGCCGCGAACTCGATCGGCTGCGGCGCGATATGTCGGTGCTGTTTGCATCGGTTGACCTTCTCGTGACGCCGACGACGCCGACGGCCGCGCCGCAGATAGCGCAGTACCCCGCGACCTTCGACGGAGTCCTTGCACTCGAGGCGGGATCGGTCCTGCGCAATACGCGGCCCTTCAACATGTTCGGAATCCCCACGATCACGATTCCCTGCGGCATGACCAGTGGCGGACTGCCGATCGGTTTGCAGATCTCGGGGCCGCCCTGGGCGGAACAGCGTGTGCTGCAGTTCGCCCGGGCCTTTGAAGAGTCCACGCGGTGGCACGAATGTCGCCCGCCCCTGACGGCGGCCGCCGGCGCCCGCATCGAGCCGGGGGTCTAGTTCGCGAAAAGCGCACGCCGCAAGGGCAACGGTTCCATGCACCAGCAATACGCATACAGGCCGCGCGGATCGTTGAGGCGCGCGATCGCGCGCGCTTGCGCAAGCAGCGGATCCAACGCGCGTTCCACCTCGCTGCGCGGCGCGATGAGGCCGGCGGCCTGCCCGATCCGCAGCGCTTCGGAGCGCAATTGCATCAGCAGCTCCTCGCGCAGCGACAGTTCGGACTCGATGTAGTCCACACCATAGTCGGATCCGAGTTCGGCGAGCTTTGCCGCCGCGTCGGTCGCGTCTTTCAGCCCGCCCAGGTGATCCACCAAGCCGATCCGTTGCGCATCGACGCCGGCCCAGACACGCCCTTGAGCGATCTTGTCCACATCCTCCACGCTCTTCTTGCGGCCTTCGCCGACGCGGCGCAAGAACTCCGCATAGGCATGCTCGACGGAGCTCTGCAGAATCTGCCGCCCCGCACTCCCCAAGGTGCGATCCAGGCGCATGTCTCCCGCGAGCGGAGTGGTGCCGATGCCATCCACCTTGACGCCGAGTTTTTCCAGTGTGTGCTGGAAGGTGGGAACCACGGAGAACACGCCGATCGACCCGGTCAATGTGGTCGGACTGGCGAAGATTTGATTGGCTGCCGCGGAGATGTAGTAGCCGCCCGAGGCCGCGTACGTACTCATCGAGACGACCACGGGCTTGCCGGCTTTGCGCAGCGCCTGCACTTCACGCAAAATCTGCTCGGAAGCGAACATGCTGCCGCCCGGGCTGTCGACGCGCAGAACCACGGCCTTGACGGCATTGTCGTAGCGGGCTTGGCGCAGCAGCTCGGCGGTACTTTCACCGCCGATCATGCCCGGCGGCTGGCGACCGTCGAGGATCTCTCCGGAGGCAACCACGATTCCAACCCGGGCATCGGATTTGGATTTCAGGACGCGCTTGGAACGTACTGCCGCGAGGTACTGCGTCATCCCGATGGAATTGAATGAATGCGAATCCTGGTCCTCGCCCACGATGCTCTTCAGATCATCCGCGACCTGCCGGCGGCTCTTGAGCGCGGTGACCAACCCGCGCTGCAGAGCCAACTTGGCGGCGTCGCCGTTGACCGCGGCCAGAGCCGCGGGTGCCTCGGAGACGTATTCGCTCAAGGCATTGGCAGGCAGGGAGCGCGCCCGTGTGACGTCCTGCTGGTAGGCATTCCAGAGCGCCTCGAGCCACACAGAGCTCTCCTCGCGCTCACTCGGTGCCATGTCGCTGCGTGAGAATTGATCAGTGAAGCTCTTGAAGGTGCCCGCCCGGAAGATGTTCACGTCGACACCGAGCTTGTCGATGGCTTCCTTCAAGAACATGCGGTAATAGCTGAAGCCGTCGACGTAGACCAGGCCCATCGGGTCCAGATACACCTCACCTGCCTGGGCGGCGAGGTAGTACTGGCTTTGATCGAGCGAATCGGCGGCCACCACCACCCGCTTGCCTGCGCTGCGAAAATCGCGCAGGGCGGCACCGATCTCCTGCAGCTTCGACAGCCCCGATGTGCTCAGATTGCCGAGATTCAGCGAGATCAGCTTGATGCGTGAGTCGTTCTTCGCAGCGCCGATCGCATCGATCACATCCTTCAGCAGGGTCTCGGGCGCCGGACCGCCGGAGGCCTGACCCACCGCCCGGCGCAGCGGGTCGCTCGAGAGCTGTTCGACGAGTTCACCTTCGGGCGCGATCACCAGAGCGGCGCTGCGCGGCACGATCGGTATCGAGGTGTGCAGGGCGGCGAGAATGAACCCGAAAATCACCAGCAGCAGGATGAGATGAAGGACCCTGCGAACGCCCTCCAGAATTCGCCAAACGAGCGCAAAAAAACCCAATAGAGCCGACCTGACAGCCATTCAATGCCTCCCGGCCGGCGCGCGCGCCCTCAAAGCCTTCGCGTCAGATCTTCTCGTCGATCCGCGCCGCCTTCCCGGACAAATCACGCAGGTAATATAGCTTGGCGCGCCGCACGGCGCCGCGTCGTTTCACGCTTACCTCGCTGATCGAGGGACTGAAGGTCTGAAACACGCGCTCCACACCTTCGCCGTGGGAAATTTTGCGCACCGTGAACGATGAGTTCAGACCACGATTCTTCTTCGCGATCACCACGCCCTCGTAGGCCTGAACGCGTTCGCGGTCGCCTTCGACCACCTTCACTTGCACGACGACCGTGTCGCCGGGATTGAAATCCGGCAGCTGTCGGGTCGCACGTTCACCGTTCAATGCTTGGATGATCTTGTTCATAGTTATCGCCCTCATCGTGACAATCATCAATGACCGGCGTGTCTGCGACACGCCGCGCGTACGTCGTACGCTTGAATTCTTCCAAAAGCGCCCGTTCCTCATCGCTCATGCCGCGCCGCTCGAGCAGCTCGGGGCGGCGCAACCACGTGCGTCCGAGCGCCTGCTGCAAGCGCCAGCGCCCGATCGCCGCATGATCGCCGGACGTCAACACCGCGGGCACCGCGCGACCGTCGAGCGACGCCGGTCGCGTATAATGCGGCCAATCGACCAATCCGTCGTTGAACGACTCCTGCAACGCCGATTCGGCGCTGCCGAGCGTCCCCGGCAGGAGCCGCGCGATCGCATCGATGACGACCAACGCAGGCAGCTCACCGCCGGTGAGGACATAATCGCCGATTGACCATTGCTCGTCGATCTCGGCTTCGATGAAGCGCTCATCCACACCCTCATAGCGCCCGGCCACCAGGACAAGCCCTGGCCAATCGCACGCCTCTCGCGCCTTACTCTGCTCGAACCGGCGGCCATCGGCTCCCAGATACACCCGCCGGCTGCCCGGCGGCAGTGCCGCCCGCGCGGCCCGCGTGGCGTCACGCAGCGGCTCGACTTTGAGCACCATCCCCGGTCCGCCGCCGAATGGACGATCGTCCACGGTGCGGTGCAAATCGCTGGTGTGATCGCGCGGATCGAAGTACCCGATCTCGATCACGCCCCGCTCGAGCGCCCGCCCGACGACGCCGTGCATCAGCGCTTCGCGCAGCATCGCCGGAAACAGAGACACGATCGCAATTCGCATGTGCTTCAGCGCCTAGCGTCGCGTGCTACACCGCTCCATCATCCCAGTCGACGACAACCTGGCGCGCCTGCAAATCCACCCGTCGCAGATGCTGCGGCACCGCCGGCACCCAATATTCCCGTTCACCGCGCACCACCATCAGCGCGTGCGCCGGCAACTCGACGAAATGCTGCAGAATCCCGAGTCGCACACCCGCCAAATTAACCACTTCGCAGCCGATCAAATCAGCCCGGTAAAAATCCTTCGCCGCCCGCGCCGGCAAATCCACGCGCGGCACGCCCACCGCCGCGCCCCGTAGCGCCTGTGCCGCGTCCCGATCGTTGATCCCGACCAGCTTGACCGTCAGCTGCCCGCCGCTTCGGCCGCTCGCCTCGATCCGGTAGGGCCGCCAGGCATCTCCCAAACGTAGCTGCAAGTCTCGATGCTGCAACAGTCGCTCGGGCGGTTCGGTGTAGGAGCGAAGTTTGACCCAACCGCGCACACCGAAAGGAGCGCCCACAGCCCCTAGCTCGATGAGCGCTGGGGAATCGCCGCTCACCGGTGCGCAGCCTCGTCGTCGAACCTAGGCAGCCTGTTTGCGATACGCGGTCAGCAAATACTTGACGCGCTCCGACATATGGGCGCCTTCCTTGAGCCAATGCTCGATTCGAGCCACATTCATGCGCAGCTTGATCTCTGCGCCGCGCGCCACCGGGTTGAAGAGCCCCACGCTCTCGAGGCTAGTGCCACCTTGGCGTTTGCGGCTGTCGGTCACCACAACGTGATAAAACGGCGTTTTCTTGCCGCCGCGTCGGGTCAAACGGATCGTCACCATCTTTATTCACCTTGCAATGCCGAGCCGCTAATTGTAATGAATTTTCAGGTGTCAGGGCAAGAAAACCGACAAATCTAAAGCTTGGGACCAAATCCAGGGGGAATGCGGCCCGCCATGCCGCGCATCATGTTCTTCAACATGCCGCCTTTGGCGAGCTTTTTCATGGTCTTTTGCATCTGGTCGAACTGTTTGAGCAGCCGGTTGACCTCGGGCAGGGGCACGCCCGCCCCTGCGGCGATGCGCCGCTTGCGGGAGCCATCGATCATGTCCGGGCGCCGGCGTTCGCGCGGGGTCATCGAATCGATGATTCCCATCTGCCGCTTGACCACTTGCGGATTGACCGCCCCGGCGGCGGCGGCGGCGTTCGCCTGCAGTTGCGCCGGTAGTTTGTCGAGCAGCGCGGACATGCCGCCCATTTTCTGCAATTGACTCAACTGATCCCGAAGATCGGAAAGGTCGAAGGACTTGCCCTTGCTGATCTTCTTGGCGAGCTTTTCGGCTTTCTCCTGGTCGACCTGATCCTGGACCTGCTCGACCAGCGACAATACGTCGCCCATTCCGAGGATCCGCGAGGCGATCCGCTCCGGCTGAAATAACTCGAGAGCGGCGGATTTCTCGCCGGTACCGATGAAGAGAATCGGCTTGCCGGTCACCTGTCTCACCGACAATGCGGCGCCGCCCCGGGCATCCCCGTCCGCCTTGGTCAGGATGACGCCGGTCAAGCTCAGCGCATCGTTGAACGCCTTGGCGGCATTCACCGCATCCTGCCCGGCCATGCTGTCGACGACGAACAGCCTCTCATGCGGATGAAGTGCGGCTTCCAACTCCCTGACTTCGGTCATCATTTCCGCATCGATGTGCAGCCGGCCCGCCGTATCGATCAACAGCACGTCATAGGCCTGCAGCGTCGCCTCCGTCAATGCGCGCCGTGCGATGACGAGCGGGGCCTCCTGCGAATCGGCGGGTGTAAATCCCGCACCCACCTGAGCGGCGAGGGTCTGCAGTTGCAAGATCGCCGCCGGACGGTAAACGTCGGTGCTGACCATGAGAACTTTCTTGTTCTGCTTCTCGATGAGCCAGCGGGCGAGCTTGCCCGCGGTCGTGGTCTTGCCGGCGCCCTGCAGTCCGGCGAGCAGGACGACGACGGGACGCTGCGCACGCAGGTTCAGACCGGAACTCGCATCGCCCATGAGGCGCACGAGCTCTTCGTGCACCACCTTGATGAAGGCTTGACCCGGCGTCAGGCTCTTGGTGATCTCCACGCCGACGGCGCGCGCCTTGATGGCATCCGTAAAGCTCTTCACCACGGCAAGTGCGACGTCCGCGTCGAGGAGAGCGAGACGAACTTGCCGAACGGTATCGGCGATGTTCTCCTCGCTCAGGCGGCCGCGGCCTGACAAGGACTTGAGGGCGTTTGACAGCCCGGAACTGAGTCGATCAAACATGGCGCGAATAGTATGACATCAGCGCAGCGGTGTGCGAGGGGTGTCGGCTAGGCGCACCCAGGCCCTTGTGTCATCATTTGCAACAGCCGTGATCCTCGCCCTTACCCTGTTGTTGCTCTATTCCGCCAGCGGCTGGCTCATGCTGCGAAGTGTGAGCAATCCTCGCCTCGACCCGATCGCCTGGGTGGTCACGCTCGGGGCAATTTTCGCGCACAGCGATGCCATCGTGCACATGATGCGTTCCGTCGGACCCTTCTCAATCGGCTTGCTCGAAGCCGTTTCGCTGCTTGCCTGGACCTTGAGCGTGCTCGCATGCCTCATCGCCTTCGAAAGACAAAATCGTGTGCTCGCCGCGATTTTGCTGTTCAGCGCGGCAATCGGCGCGACGGCAACCGGCACCCGGCACACCTTCGTCGAGGAGACGGCTCCCGGATGGGAGCTCACGGCGCACATACTCTTGTCGATGGGGGCCGCGGCGCTGCTGTTCGCCGCCGCGGTGACGGCGGTGCTGTGGGTATTTCTCGACCGGCGGCTGCGCACCCGGCGTCTCGCCGATCTGCCGACGGTGCTGCCGCCGCTCGATACGCTCGAGACGGTGATGTTCCGGCTGATCGGCGCCGGTTTCGTGCTGCTTTCGCTCGCTCTGCTCACCGGGCTGATTTTCGTGACCAATCTATGGGCGCAGCACCTGCAACACAAGACGATCCTGTCGCTCATCGCCTGGGTGATCTTCGGTGTGCTCCTGCTCGGGCGCCGCCGCTACGGGTGGCGCGGGCGCGCCGCGGTGCGCTGGACATTGAGCGGCTTCGGTTTTCTCGCACTGTCGTATTTCGGATCGAAATTCGTGCTTGAGTACCTGCTCGGACGACATTGGGGCTGACCGCCGAGACGAATGACGCATTTCTCCCTCGGTGCTCTGTTCAGCGGATTGGGGATGCTACTGCTCCTCGCTGCCTTCTTCGCCGGCAGTGAAACCGCGCTCATGAGTTTGAACCGCTACCGTCTGCGGCACCGGGCCAAGGCGGGTAATCGCGGCGCGCGCATGGCCGAGACCCTGCTCGCTCATCCCGATCGATTGATCGGCCTCATCCTGTTGTTGAGCACCATCGTGAACGTGGCCGCGCCCATGCTGGTCGGCTTCATCGCGCTGCGTCTCGGGGGAGAATTCCTGGTCGCCTTCGGCGCGGTGATTCTCACGCTGATACTGCTGATTTTCTGCGAAGTGGCGCCGAAGACCTTCGGCGCGCTGCACCCGGAGCGTCTCGCGATCCCGGCGGCCTATGTGTACACCCCCCTGCTGTGGGTGCTCTACCCCTTCGTCTGGGCGACCAATCTGCTCGCGAACGGCGTGCTGCGCATGTTCGGGGTCTCGCCGCAGCAGGCCTCGCATTCCCTGAGCAGCGAAGAATTGCGCACCGTGGTGGCGGAGGCCGGCGCCATGATCCCGCATCGCCATCAGCAGATGCTCGTGAGCATTCTCGATCTGGAGAAGGCCACGGTGGAGGACATCATGGTGCCGCGCACCGAAATCGTGGGCATCGATGTGGAGGATAGCTGGGACACGATCCTCGAGCAGCTGCGGCAAAGCCAGCACACCCGATTACCGGTGTACCGGGGCGACATCGATCGCCTGGTGGGCGTGCTGCACATGAAGCGTGTCGTGCACGAACTGGCCCGCGGTCGTCTGGACCGCGAGGGGTTGATCGAGGCGGCTGGCGAGCGCGATGCTTACTTCGTCCCCTCGGGCACGACACTCAATACCCAGTTGTTGAACTTTCAGCGGGAGAAGCGCCGCATGGCGTTCGTCGTCGATGAGTATGGCGACATCCAGGGACTCGTGACGCTCGAGGACATTCTCGAAGAAATCGTCGGTGAGTTCACCACCGATCCGGCCACCATGATGCACAAGGACGTGCATCGCGAGACCGACGGAAGCTTCGTCGTCAACGCATCGACGACGATTCGCGCCCTGAATCGTTCGATGCGCTGGAACCTACCCACCGACGGTCCCAAGACCCTCAACGGCCTGATCGTGGAGTACCTCGAGACCATTCCCGAGCCCGGTACGACGCTGAAATTGGCCGATTACATGCTCGAAGTCTTGCAGACCGGCGATAACGCCATCAAGACGGTGCGGATCCGGCCGCCCGCGGCACGCTAGGCCGCCCGCGACGCGCTAGGCCGACCGGCGACGCGCCAGCCCTCGACGCGCGGCTGCACCGCGCTGGCTTGCGCACGGCCCCTCACTGTTTACGGACCGCCCGGCTCTCGAGCAGGGACTGGATGTGGCTGAGGGAGCTCATGTAACGATCCGCGAGCGGCAAGCCCTCCTTCTCGAGTTCCAAGCCTTCCGCCAGGACGTTCGCCAGGGTGTCGATGGCAACGCGCACGGTCATCGACTCGGCGTCCGAGAGTTTCACACCGTTGATGGAAATTTCCGCTTCGTCTTGCATAGGCTCTCCGCAGGGACCGAAGTGCCGATATTACGTTACCTCGCAGTCCCGGGGGCCCAAAACCGCGATCGTACGCAACGCTCGCATGCGCTTTTGAGACGTCGGTAAGCGCATCGCGTCCCGGCTCTCGCGACAATGCGGCCGAAGCGGAATCGAATGGGAGCGATGACATGAAGAGCGTTCTTTTGTGCGTGGGACTCCTGGTTGCGATGACGGCCAACGCCGAGGTCAGCGTACGGGCCGTGCTCGTCGGTCAGCGCGTGGTTTCCTCCTATCCCGGCAGCCCGATCCTCATCTGCCGGTATGCCGGACCCGAGGCGAATTACGAAATTGTCGCGCCCAAATCCCGCTGCGCGCGCTTCTTCAAGTTGAGCTGATTCCACCCTCCGGCAACGGCGACGCCAGGTGTGCGTTGCATCAATCGTGCGGCACCGCACTCGTCGCAGATAATTCTGCGGGCGCTTCAGTAAGTCACCTCATGGCCGCTAGACAAGGATGCAGCGAGCGACCCAGGACCCCGAAATCGGCCGATGCGCCCCCGCACGGCCGATGCGCGCGGTAGCGCTCAGCCTGTTATTTCTCGCCGCCGGCTGTGAGCGCGAACCCGATGTCTTGCGCCTGGCGGCGATCCCAAACGCAGATGCCGCGCAAATCGCAGTGAGTCGTCCCGGCGCCCAAGAGGAAATCAATCCGCGCCTGTTGCGGCGCTTCGCGCCGATTCACCGGGCATCCACCAGCCCTGAATCGGCATTGGTCCGCTTGGGAAGAATGCTCTATTTCGACCCGTTGCTGTCGCGAGACGGCCGGATCTCGTGCAATACCTGCCATCCCCTCGCGCAATATGGCGCGACGCCGACGCGCTTTTCCACCGGCGTTGCAGGCCAGATCGGGCGCCGCAATGCGCCGAGCGTGTACAACACCGCGGGACATTTCCGACAATTTTGGGACGGCCGGGCCACGACCCTCGCCGAGCAGGTGCTCGGCCCTCTGTTCAACCCGGTCGAGATGGGCATGGCGCCCGGCCGCATCGTTCAGGTTTTGCAGGCCATCCCGGGTTATCGGGAATTATTTGCAGTCGCCTTTCCGGGCGACAAGCAGCCAATCAGTTCCGATCACGTCGCCGCTGCGATCGCCGAGTTCGAACGCGGCCTGATCACCCCGTCGCGCTGGGACCGGTACCTCGACGGGGACAACCAGGCGCTGACCGTGGAGGAAAAGGAGGGCGTCAAACTGTTCGCCAACTTGGGGTGCATGGTCTGCCACACCGGTGCGTATATCGGCGGCACGATGTTCGAAAAGCTGGGGGTCTTCGTGCCATGGCCGAACCAAACGGATCATGGTCGGCGCGATATAACGGGTAACCCGGCCGATGACATGGTGTTCAAGGTGCCGAGTCTGCGCAATGTCGCTCGCACCGCACCGTACTTTCACGATGGGTCGGCGGGTTCGCTCGACACCGCCGTCCGGATGATGGCGCGGCATCAACTGGGCGTGGATCTCACGGAGGATGAGGCAAGGTCGATTGCCGCCTGGCTCGGCTCGCTCACGGGAGATATCCCGCTCGGCTACACGACACCACCCGTATTGCCGGCGGCGACGCGGCAATGACTTTTCTCGGGGGCATGCGGAATCTGCCGCTGCGTATGCAGCTGATGCTGGTGTTTGCCCTCCTTGCGATCGTCACGACCACCATTTCTACCCTCACACTGACCAAGTTGTCGGAAGACAGGATGAGATCGGCCATGCGTGATCGATCAGAACGCATCGCACGGCGTTTGCAGCAGCAATTGGTGCCGATCGTGGCATTCGACGATCATCTCTCGGCGAGGGAGTTGTTCCAGGCGTACGCGGCAGATAAGGAACTCGACGGCATCGCCGTTTATGCGGCAAACGGCGAACTCATCGAGGGGCGCGGATTGCGGCCGCCCGAACTGCCCTCCATCGACTCGGCCCTTGCGGGCGACAGGACTCATTCCGTGGCGGTGGCCGAAATCAAGACCCGTGACGGCCGGGCCGGACGCCTGTATCTCAGTTTTTCGACCAAACTCGTCGATCGAGCGCTACGCCGCGACGCCTGGATCGCGGCTGCCATCGGAACGAGCGTGGCGTTCTCCGCACTGCTGCTGGCTTTGTGGACGTCGCGACACATTGCGCACCGCCTCGTGAGCATCGCCGATGCGGCCAAACGCATGGCGTCCGGAGATCGCGCCGCCCCTGCACTCAATGACACCGCACATGATGAAATCGGCGCGCTGGCACGCGCTTTCAACCAGATGGTGACCGAGCTGAATCGCTTGTCGACCGAGCACGAGCGCCTCGTGTTGACCGAGCGCGAGCGGCTCGAACGGCTGGTGTCCGAGCGTACGCAGACGCTCGAGCAGAGCCGCGAGATGTTCAAGCTCATTGCCGAGAGCACCAAGGCCATTCCATTCACGCTCGATCTCACGCGCGGATATTTTCCCTACATGGGCGCGCAGGCGATCATGGATGCCGGCCTGACGGAAGATTTGCCCAATGAATTCGGTACCTTGGAACGAGTGATCCCGCGCGCCAGCAATCCGGAACTGCGGCAGCTCTTCGATGAATGCGCGGCGGGTCCGTTCGAATTCGAAGCACCCATGGTGAGCCTGAACGGACTTCGTATGGAAATGCGCTGGACAGGCACGTGCGCGATAACGCACGACGCCAAGCATTTGCGCGGCTTGATGCAGAACGTCACCGAGCTGCGGCGCCTGGAGCGCGAACTCGCGGCAGCGCAAAAACTGGAGTCGGTCGGTCGCCTCGCCGCCGGCGTCGCGCACGAAATCAACACGCCCGTGCAATACGTCTCGGACAACATCCAGTTCGTGCGAACTTCGATGGCGGATCTCGCAACGATCATTCAGGCCTATCGTCACCTGCGGCAGACGCTGCAGATCGGCCGGCGACGTCGCCGCCGCGGCGCAGCTGGCGGCCAGCGGCCGAAACAGCGGCTGATCTCGACTACATCGTCGAGAACATGCCGCTCGCCATCGACAGCGCCATCGACGGGCTCGGGCGCATCGCGACCATCGTGCGCTCGATGAAGGAATTTGCGCACCCGGATCAAGCGCAGAAAACGGCTGCCGATTTGAACCAGGCGATCCAGAGCACGCTCGTCATTGCACACAACGAATACAAGTACGTCGCCGAGCTCGAGACGGAGTTCGGCGAGCTGCCGCCGGTGCAATGCTATCTTGGTGAGATCAATCAAGTGGTACTCAACCTGATCGTCAACGCGGCGCATGCGATTGGGGATGTCGTCAAGGACACGGGCGCACTTGGGCAAGCTCACGGTGCGCACGCGTCTCGATGGCGATGAGGTCGAGATTTCGATCAGCGATACAGGCACCGGCATCCCCGAGGCAGTCCCGCGACAAGATCTTCGAACCGTTCTTCACCACCAAGGAGGTCGGCAAGGGCACCGGCCAGGGACTGGCCATCGCGCGCAGCGTCATCGTGAAAAAGCACGGCGGCACGCTGCGTTTCGAACCACGGGGCGCGGGCGACGACCTTTTTCATGCGGCTGCCCGTTGGCGACCGCCGCGTCTCCCATGGAGCCGAGCAGGCGGCGGCGTGATCGCCACGGCGGGAGTCGCTCGATGATCCGCATACTATTCGTCGATGATGACGGTGAACGTATCGAGGCAATGCAGCGCGCCATGCACGGCAGGCGACACGAATGGGGCATGAAATTCGTGTCGAGCGGCGCCGCTGCGTTGGACGGACTCGCGACGAATGCCCGCGGATGTCATCGTTACCGACATGCGCATGCCGGGCATGGATGGATGGCGAGCTGCTGACGGAGGTCAGAAGACTCTATCCGCAAACGATGCGGCTGGTATTGTCGGGCCATGCGGACGCAGGCGCCATCATGCGCGCCGTCGGCACGGCGCATCAATACATTGCCAAGCCATGCGAAAGCTGCGCACTGAAGACGGCGATCTCACAATCCCATGTTCTGAGGCGGATACTGGGCAACGAACGGCTTGCGCAATTGGTCGGCTGAGGTCGATATGCTGCCGAGTGTCCCGGGCCTTCCAGGAGATCTCGAATTGCTTGCGCGAGCCCGCGCGTCGATGGCGGACGCCGCACGGATCATTGGCCGCGACGTGGCGATGACCGCCAACGTGATGAAGATGGTCAATTCGGCGTTCTTCGGCGGCGCGCATCGGTGAGCACGTCGATCGTGCGGTCGCCTACTTGGGCTGGACACGCTGGGTGCACTGGTGCTGGGCCACGGCTTGTTCCAAAGCGGCGTCGCGAACGGCATTGACGGCTTCAGCCTCGAATCGCTGTGGGAACATTGCCTGCGACGGCGACGGCGCGCGAACATCGCGCTCCATGAGAAATTTCCGAGGTATCGAGAGCCGAGGAGGCCTTTCTGGCGGCATGTTGCACGACGTGGGCAAAGTCGTGTTTGCCACCCGGGGGGCCCCGCGGCCGCTGAGGTGGAGGAGGTACCCCCGACTCGCGCGCACATGGAGGCACATCACCCGGAAGTCGGCGCATACCTGCTCGGCCTGTGGGGATTCCGAAGCCAGATCGTCGAGGCTGTCGGTGTTGCACCACGCGCCTGGCCCTCGCGCAGGGCCTGTGCGATTTGACGAGACTGATTCACATCGCCAACCGATTGGCGCACAGGCGTGGTGCGCCATCGCCCGGGCCTGTGGAACGCGCCATGGAGCCGGGGTTGCTCGAGAACCTCGGGCTCTGGAGCCACTGCCGCAATGGTTGGCTGAACTGGATTCGCTCGACTGGGAGCAGGCGCGGGTGAGTGAAGGTCGCATGAGCGATCGTGTGCTCTTCGTCGACGATGAACCAAAGGTGCTCGAAGCATCCAGCGCACGCTGCGAAAACATTTCGACATACATACCGCGATCGGCGGCGCCGGAAGGCTTGCGCCAATTGAGTGAAGTCCGGACCGTTCGCCCTGGTCGATTTCCGACATGCGCATGCCCGAACATGAACGGCGCGCAATTTCTTGCAAAGGTTCGCGAGCAGTCGCCCGATACGGTACGGATGATTCTCAGCGGGCAATCCGATCTTCAGGCGACGATTGCCGCCGTCAACGAGGGCCATATCTACCGGTTTTTCAGCAAACCGTGCCCCCGGAGCAATGTTGGCCGCGGTGGCCGATGGATTCGGCAGCATCGTCTGCTCACCGCCGAGAAAGTGCTGCTCGAACAGACCCTGAGCGGCTGGGTGAAAATGCTGATCGAAATTCTCGGCATGGTGAGTCCGGGCGCCTCGAGTCGGGCCTCGCGCCTGCAGCGTTACGTGATCGAACTAGCGTCCGCGCTCGCACTGCCGCCAAGCTGGCAGTGGGGTTTGGCCGCGCACGTGTCTCAGATCGGGTGCGTCGCCCTGCCCAAGGACATATTGCTCAAAGTGGAGGCCGCGCAATCGCTGACCGAGGAGGAAAGGCGCCTCTACGAGGCCCACCCGGAAGTCGCCGGCAAATTGCTTGCCGCAATCCCCCGCCTCGAGGACGTTGCGGCAATCGTGACCGCCCAGTTCGGTCCGATGAGCTTCGCTGATAAGGCGGACGACATCCTGCGATGGGATATTCGCAGCATCGGCCGGCTCCTGTTGCGTTCGTCGTTCGAATTCGATCGAGCGATGACTCACAGTTCGACTCGTGCAGCCGCGCTCGAGGCTCTGCGGAATTCCAAGATCGCAATCCCCCAGTCGGTTCTCAAGGCGATGCGAGAGCTCACCGTGGCCAGTCAGGGCTTCATCGTTCGCGAAGTTCGCCTGAAGGATCTCGCGCACGGCATGACGCTCGACGAGGATCTCGTGAGTCCCAAGGGAATCCGTCTGGCCTTATCGGGCCAGGAGGTGACACGCACGCTCATCGTCAGGCTCGTCAGCATCGCCGACGGAGTCGGTGTAGTCGAACCTTTTCGCGTTCGCATGCCGACCTGATTCATGCGCCGCGGTGCAGCGCGAGCCTTGAGGAGATTGTTTGCCAAATCCGCATCGGCAGCCGTAAGGTTCGACCGGTCGTAACGGGGGGAACTGCGAATGGTCTCGCCGATTACCGCGAAAGAGCTGCAAACGGGCAACTGGTTCGAGCTTTTCGTCGAGGCGGCCGGCGAGGCGAAGCTCATCGTCGACCGGGAACAGCGTATCGTGTTCGTCAATCGCAGCGCCGAGAGCCTATTCGGCTACTCCCGCACCGAGCTGATCGGACAGCCGATAGAATGGCTGTTGCCACACCGTATCCGCACCCGCCACAGCAGTGACGTCGCGCATTTTTTTGCCGCTCCGACCGTGCGCCCGATGGGGGCCGGACGCGAGCTTTATGGCCTGCGCAAGGATGGCACCGACGTTCCGATCGAGATCGGCTTGAATCCGATCGAAATGGACGGCGTCGTGTTCACCTTGGCCTCCATCATCGACATCACCGAGCGTAAACGCGCCACGGAGCGCTTTCGGCTGGTCGTCGAAGCCGCCCCAAATGCGATGATCATGATCGATCGGGATGGCCTCATTGCCCTGGCCAACCGCAATGCCGAGGACCGTTTCGGTTATTCTCGGGCCGAATTGCTGGGTCGCCCGATCGAAATGCTGGTGCCACAGCGATTTCGCGGCCGCCACCCCGGTCTGGTCGCCGATTTTTTCGCGGCGCCGGCGCTGCGCTCGATGGGCGAGGGACGCGAGCTGTATGCTCTGCGCAAGGACGGAACCGAAGTGCCCGTCGAGATCGGCCTGAATCCGATCGAAATGGCCGGCGCATTGTTCACGCTCGCCTCCATCATCGATATCTCCACACGCAAACGCGCCGATGAAGTTCACCAGCAAATGACCGCTCTGGTCGAATCGGCCGAGGATGCGATATTGACGAAGGGCCTCGATGGCATCGTGCGCACGTGGAACCCCGGGGCCGAAAGTCTGCTCGGCTACCGCGCGGATGAAATCATCGGCAAGCCCGTCACACTGTTGCTGCCGGAGGACCGGCAGGACGAGGAAGCGATGATCCTCGACCGCATCCGGCGCGGACACCGGGTCGCGCATTTCGAGACCGTTCGGCGCTGCAAGGATGGGTCGCGGATCGACGTGTCGCTCATGATTTCTCCGATACGCGATCGGGCGGGACGCGTCATCGGTGCCTCCAAGATCATGCGCGACATGACCGCCCGCCGACGCGCGGAGGACGAACTGCACCGCAGCAACGCCGAACTCAAACGGACGAATCAGGAACTGGATGATTTCGTCTACACCGCCTCCCATGACCTGCGTTCACCACTCACCGCTGTGGGCACCATTGCGCAGTGGATTCTGGAGGATGACACCTCCCTCAGCACGGAATCACGCGAGCGGCTGGTCCTGATCTTGGGGCGTATCGAGCGCATGAAGCGCCTTCTTAGCGACATTCGCGACTATGCGCAGGCGGGAGAGCTGCAGCCGGCGAAAACCTTGAGCGCCTTCACCTTGGTGGAGGAAGTTGCCGCGACCGTGCACGTTCCAGGCGCTTTCTCGGTTTGTTGCGATGCGTCTCTGGCGTCCGTGGAGATAACCCGCGCACCGCTCGAGCAGGTCCTGCACAATCTCATCGGCAACGCAATCAAACATCACGATCGAAGAGGGGGTATCGTTACGGTATCTGTCGAGTCAGCCGGGCCCCTGTTGCGCTTCTCGGTCATCGACGACGGCCCGGGAATTCCAGAGGAATATCGCGAGCGAGTGTTCGAGATGTTCCAAACGTTGAAGCCGCGGGACGAAGTCGAGGGCAGCGGGATGGGCCTGGCGCTGGTGCGCAAAATCGTCGGCAGAATGGGCGGTGACTGCGGAATCGCCGCCGCTCCTGGTCGCGGTACTCATGTTTGGTTCGACTGGCCGCGGCCCGGTCAGTCGCAGCGAGGCAGGCAATGAATTCATCTGAAGTGACGATTCTTCTCGTAGAAGATGACGATGTCGACGCCGAGACCGTCGCGCGCGGGCTTGCCAGCGCCAAAATCGTCAATCCGCTGGTGCGCGCCCGGGACGGCGTCGAGGCGCTGCAGCTGCTGCTGGGCACGAACGGCAAGGAGAAACTGCAACCCCCGTATTTGCTGCTGGTCGACATCCGTATGCCGAGGCTCGACGGCCTCGGCCTGATTCGGGAGGTGCGCAAGAATCCGGCGCTGAAACGCACGATCATTTTCGTATTGACGACCTCGGATTCCGATCGCGATCGCCTCGCCGCGTACGACGAACACGTGGCGGGCTACATCGTCAAATCGAGCACGCAGGATCAGTTCCTGCGCCTCGCACGCATGCTCGAGTACTACCTTTTGATCGTCGAGCTGCCGCCCACCTCGATGACCGGCTGATTCGTGGCCCCTGTGCCAGACGGTCGGCGCTTTGGCGTTAGCCGGCGGACCCAAGCAGCCATTCTTCTACCAGGGGTTCGATGGCAGGCGCTGGGGCGCGGCGTAGAAGCTCGGGGATTTCCGCAGCATGGCGCGGACGGCTGTAAAGATAGCCCTGGTACTGATCGCAGCCGAACGCGCGCAGGCAGGCTAGTTGCGGGATCGTTTCCACGCCCTCCGCGATCACGTTCATGCCGAGGCCGTGCGCCAGATCGATCACGGCACTGACGATGGAGTCGTTCTTGACATTCGTGCCCAGATCGCTGATGAAACTGCGGTCGATCTTCAGCTTGCTCACCGGCAGCCTTTTCAGATAGCTCATCGAGGAATAGCCGGTACCGAAGTCATCGACGGCGATTTGCAGGCCGCATCGGTGCAACTGCTCGAGCGTCTCCTCCGAACGCTCGGGATTCGACATCACGACGGATTCGGTCAATTCAATGACGATGTGGCGAGATTCCAATCCGCTGCGCTCGATGGTCCGCTGTATGACCGACAGCAAATCCGGGTGCCGAAATTGCCTGGCCGACAAGTTGACCGCAATGCTGATATCGACGAATCCCTGGTCGTACCAGACTCGAGCCTGCCGGCACGCATCGTCCAACACCCACTGCCCGATGGTGATGATGAGGTCACTTGCCTCGGCAAGCGGGATGAACTCCGCGGGCGGAATCCAACCGCGGCTCGGGTGCTGCCATCGGGCGAGCGCCTCGAGTCCGACCACTCGTCCGCTGAGCACGTCCACCTGGGGTTGATAATGCAGTTCCAACTGACCGAGTGCCGCGGCATGACGCAAGTCGTTTTCGAGCTGCAACCGCTCCATCGTGAATACCGTGGTTCCGGGCACGAAGAAGCCAAATCCATTTCCGCCGTCATGCTTGACCTCGTACATCGCTTCATCCGCGTGCGAAATCAACACTTCGGGCTCCGAGTTGTCGAACGGGAAGGTCGTGATTCCGATGCTCGCGGCCAGGTGCAATTCGAGCGATCCGGCGCGGTACGTGTCTCCCAGGCGCTGCAAGAGCCGGCTCGCCAGTTGGGCCACGTCCTTGATCTCGGACACTTGTGCATAAACAAGGAAGGCGTCGCCGCCGAGGCGGCCCGCGACGCCTTGGTCGCCGACCAGATCGCGCAGCCGCTTCGCCACCTCTTGAACGACCACGTCGCCGAGCCCGTGTCCGAGCGAATCGTTGACGATTTTGAAGCGGTCCAGATCCAGGAGCATGATGGCGAGAAGCCGGCCGTTGGCTGTTGAATCCTCGATGGCACGCTGCAACCAATCGATGAACTGGGCGCGATTGGGCAAATCTGTCAGCGCATCGTGTGTGGCCTGGTAATTCAGCCGCGCATCGACGATTTGCAGCCGCTGTGCGTGCAATCGCGCGCGCGACTCCATGTGCGCGTCGAATACGGTGGTGATCAGGGTAATCCCCAGAAGCGCGACGCTCGCGATCGCCACCAACATCGCGAGCCATTGATTGTCGAGGGCGACTCCGCCTCGGCAGAACGCCCCTGCCGAGAACCGCGTCGCTGCCATGGCCGTGTAATGCATCCCTGCAATCGCCAAGCCCATGATCACCGCCGCGCCCAGTCTTGGTGCCCAGGTCGGATAGGTCTGACCCCGCAGCGTGAACGTCAGCCACAGCGCGACAAATGAGGCGCTCACCGCGATCACCACCGAGACGGCGGCCAGAGCCGGGTCGTAGGAGATGGCAGGAACGACCGGAATCGCGCTCATCCCACCGTAGTGCATGATGACGATGCCCGAACCCATGACCAGGCTGCAGACGATGTGACGACCGAGCCCAAGTTCTCTGCTGCTGGCGATCTTGATGGCGAATCCCGAGGTCACGACGGCTACACCCAGCGAAGCGAGGGTGGGGCCGACTTCGTAGCGCAGCTGTATCGGCAGCGAAAACGCCAGCATGCCGATGAAATGCATCGACCAGATGCCAACACCCATGGAGATCGCCCCAAGAATCAGCCACGCTCTGCCCGACGCTGCATTCGATTCGGCGACCCTCGAGGCAAGGCGAAGCGAGGTGAACGACACCAACACTGCCACACCAATGGAGAGACAAACGAGAGGCAGGTTATAGGTGGAATGCATACATGCGTGCGGAGCTGGTGCGGCCTCGATGTCCCCTCCTGGTTTTCGGCCAATCAGGAGAAACCTGGAGGAAAACCGCGAGATGGAGCCGTGCACCCCATCGGACAAACTGTGCTGCTGATCACATGCAGAGGGCTTTGACCGCGCTTGCGGCATTGCGGCGTGACGCGAACGGCGCCGATGACCCAAACTGCCCGTCACCAGGACCGGGAAGAGTCCACAACTACAAAGTCGGGAAACGCGATGGATGCATCACAGGCGCTTTCTCATCTGCACTGGATTGCCGTCATCGTCGCCGCCATCGTCGGTTTTCCGCTCGGGGCGCTGTGGTACGGTCCCCTCTTCGGCCGCCCCTGGATGGCGGCCACCGGGATCACCAAAGAACGTGCGCAACGGGCGAATATGGGGAAGATCTACGGTACGACCCTGCTGCTCAATCTGGTCATCGCCACGAGCCTCGCGATGTTCATCGGCCCGGAAGCGAACCTGCTGGACGGCCTGTTCGCCGGCTTCATGGTCGGATTCACCTTCGTCGCGGCTGCGTTCGGGGTCTCTTATTTGTTCGAATTTCGGCCAATCAAACTGTGGCTGATCAATGCCGGCTATCAGGTCGTCGTGTTCAGTGTGATGGGCGCCATTCTCGGCGCGTGGCATTAGTCCCGTAACCGCCATCATAAGTTAACCGGCGGCTTCGCCTCATCGGGATGCTCCCGCGACTCCGGCGGCGTGTCTTAACCCCATCGGCGCCGCTGCCTCGTTTCAGCTCTCGAGTACCAAACACGGGAGCCCCCATGAGACATGTCCTCCATTTCACGTTGTGTGCCGCGTACGCCGCGGTCGGCGTTACAGTCGCCGCTGACTGCGGTGCGCAGGCCGTAGGCGGCATCGCCCAAGTCGCCATCATCGACCGTGACACCGGAGCCGTTCTAAGTCCGTATTTCTACCACGGCGAGTATTGGGTGGCCGGCACTCCCGGCGCTCGTTACGCAATCGAAATACGCAATCGACTCACCGAGCGCGTGCTCGCCGTGACATCGGTCGACGGCATCAACGTCGTCACCGGTGCGACTGCCGGTTGGGATCAGGGCGGCTACGTATTCGGCCCCGGCGAGCGCTACCAAATCACCGGCTGGCGCAAGAGCGATGCACAAGTGGCGGCATTCACGTTCACGGACTCGCCGAACTCCTACGCCGGGCGCACGGGGCGGCCTGCAAACGTGGGCGTCATTGGTGTGGCGGTATTTCGCGAACGACCTCCTCAGCCCGTGTACTCGCCGCCGGCGATCAGCCAGGGTGTCCCCGGGGCGCCCGCCCCCGCGCCGGACGCCGGCACCGCGCAGGGATCGAACGCCGCGCGGGAGTCGAACTCGGCGAGGGTGGCCCCCGCGGCTCCCGCGGTCTCCCCGCCGGCATCGGCCCTGCTGCAGGTACCTACGGTCGTCCCGAAGCTCGCCACTGGGCACGGCGAGCGTGAGTTCTCCTATGTGTCCCACACCGAATTCTCGAGAATGCAGACTCAACCGAATGAGGTCATCCGCATTCACTACGACAGTCTCGACAACTTGCTCGCGCTCGGCATCATCAAGCGCCCGCGTCCGCTGCCGGCGCAAGCCGATCCCTTCCCGGCCTCGCCCGTAGAGCGCTACGTTCCGGATCCGCCGGGATGAGGCCACGTTCAGCTGCCATACTGCGCTGAATGCGGGAAGCGGTGGCTAGTGATGAGGAGTTAATCGGTCGCTACGGGCGCGGCGATGCGGCGGCCTTTGACGCATTGTACCGCCGCCACGAGATGCGCATTTGGCGCTACCTCGTGCGCAATGTGGGCGACCGGGCAACCGCCGATGAGCTGACGCAAGAAGTCTGGTTCGCGGTCGCTCGCGAGGCCCCGCGCTATCGACCGACCGCGCGATTCACGACCTGGCTGTTCACCATCGCGCACAATCGGATGATCGACTCGATCCGCATGAACCGTCGGCACATGAGCTTGGATACCCTCGGATATGAGGCAGCGTCGGTCATCGGACAGTTGACCGCCGAGCCGGATGCCGGGCCTCACGAGGCGACGGCGGCACGCGACCGCGCGGGAGCGGTGTTGCAGGCCGTCGAACTGCTGCCCGGCGAACAGCGCCAGGCGTTTTTGCTTCAGATCGAAGGCGACCTCAGCGTCGAGGAGATTGCGGCAATCACCAACAGCAGCTTCGAGACCACCAAGAGCCGTTTGCGCTATGCGCGCGCCAAGCTGCGCGAACTGCTGAAGGAGTACGCGTGAACCACGTGCCGCCGAGCCCTGATCCGCCCGAGGACGTCGATGATCGCTATCGGCGGGCGGCGGCTCTCGACCCCGGTCGGCCAAGCGATTCGGTGCGCCGCGCGGTGCACCGCCATGCGGCGCAGCTGGCCGGCCAGCGCACCGTGCGCCGCAGGTGGTGGCAGCCGGCCGCTGTCGGCACGCTCGCCGCGGCCGCCCTCGCGGGACTACTGATAATGCCGCGTTTTCTGACCCCGACCCTGCCGGCGCCGCCTGCATCATCCGCAACGGCGCCGGCACCCGCCGCGGACGAAGCGACATCGCGACAATCCGGCGTTTCCGCGGAAACGTCATCTGCGCCGAGCGTCCCAGCCACACCGCCCGCAACGGCACCGCCGCCCGCAACGGCACCGCCGCCCGCAACGGCCGCGCCGCTCGTACCGGCGCCGCCCGCCATGTCTCACGCTCCGGCGGCCAAGGTGGCGCCGGCGGAGAACGCCGGGGCCGCCGCCGACGCATCGAACGCATCCCCGCCGGCCGGCGCGCAACGCTCGCGCCCAGCCGTGCAAGGCATGGCGAGTACACGCGATGCGGATGCGGCGCCGAGCCGGCAGTCCGCACTCCCGACACCGCGCGCGGCCGTGGCGCTGCAACGTGCGGCCGAGTCCGGAGATCTCGCCGGGCTGCAACTGCTGCTCGAAGAAAACGCGCCCGTCGATGCGCGTGATTCCAGCGGCCGCACCCCGTTGATGCTGGCGACGCTCAACGGTCAGGGTCGCGCCGTCGATGCGTTGCTCGCCCACGGCGCCGATCCGAATGCAGCGGACATCGACGGAACGACGCCGCTGCAGGCGGCCGTCGCCGCCAACCAGCCGGCAATCGCCGCGGCCCTTCGGCGGGCGGGCGCCCGCGCCCGAACGGAGCCCTAGAACGCCTCGAGCGCCTGATCCAGGCGCGTCACGCCGCGCACGGTCATCCCCTCGGGCGGCCGCTTGGGAACGTTCGCTTCCGGCACGAGCGCGATCTTGAAGCCGTGCTTGGCGGCCTCGCGCAAGCGCTCCTCGCCGAACGGCACCGGACGAATCTCGCCCGCGAGGCCCAATTCGCCGAAGGCAATCAGCGAATGTGCGACCGGCACATCGTGCAAGCTCGAGCGAGCCGCGAGCACGATCGCAAGGTCGCCGGCGGTTTCTGCGAGCCGCACGCCGCCGACGACATTGGCGAATACATCCTGACCCTGCAGCTGCAAGCCGCCGTGCCGATGGGCGACCGCGAGCAGCATGGTGAGCCGATTACCATCGATGCCGACCGCGACCCGGCGCGGATTGGCGCTCAGACTGGCATCGGCCAGCACCTGGACTTCGATGAGCAATGAGCGCGTGCCCTCGCGCATGACCGTAATGACGCTGCCGGAAACCGGCTGCGTGTGGCGTGAGAGGAAGATCGCGGATGGATTGGTGACCTCACGCAGCCCCTGCTCCACCATGGCGAAGACGCCGATCTCATTCGCCGCGCCGAAGCGATTCTTCACCGACCGGAGGACTCGAAACCGGCTGCCGGTATCACTCTCGAAGTAGAGCACCGTATCGACCATGTGCTCGAGGACGCGCGGTCCGGCGATTTGGCCCTCCTTGGTGACATGACCCACCAGCAGAACCGCCGTGCCGCTGGTCTTCGCGAAGCGCACCAGTTCCGCGGTGCACTCGCGCAATTGCGAGACGGCGCCGGGCGCCGCTTCGATGCGTTCCGAATACATCGTCTGAATCGAGTCCACGATCAGCACCCGGGCGCTGAGGCTGAGGGCCGAGCCGACGATTTCCTCGACCTGGGTTTCGGCCATCAACCGGGCGGTCGCGGCCTCGAGACCCAGGCGGCGCGCCCTCAAGGCGACCTGCTTGAGCGATTCCTCGCCGGTGGCATAGAGCACGGGACCTGACTGATTGAGAGCGGCTGCGGCCTGCAGCATCAGTGTGGATTTTCCGATTCCGGGGTCGCCCCCGATCAAGGTCACCGATCCGGTGACCAGGCCCCCGCCAAGCACCCGATCGAGCTCGGCCGAACCGGTTGCAAGGCGCGGCTGTTCCAGGATGGCCTCCGCAGCCAGGGAGGAGGAGACATCGGGCCGGCTGGCTCTGGAGCGCACTTTGCCCGGGCCGCGCGGCCCGGCGGGCTGTGTCTCGGCCAGCAAGGTGTTCCATTCGCCGCAGGCCATGCATTGGCCCTGCCATTTCGGTGAAGAGGCTCCGCAGTTTTGACAGACGTACACCTCTTTTAGCTTCACCATTGATTTACCTTGTGGCTCGATTTTGTGAGCTTAGCATTGCTGCCGAGGCCGCCCGATCACCTATACTGCGCGGCTTCTGAGGGCGGATTATGTCTATTGCATGCGAAAAATAGGGCTGATCGCGGCGCTCGTGGGCTTGGCTCTGCTGGCGGTGGGCCTGTGGCTCAGAATGCTCAATAGCATGAGTTCCTGGCTGTGGGTCCCCGGCTTTTCGCTCCTGAGCGGTGGTAGCGCTCTCTTCCTGTGGGCACGATCGACGCGGGTTGCGCCTGTGGTTCCGGCGCCCGCTGCGACCCCGGTAGGCACCGACACGGCACGCTTGCTCGACAACTTCGAGCAGCGCTTTGCCGAGCTGAAGGGCCGCAAGGCAAGCGCGACGGTACTGATGGACTTGTACACGCTCGGGACCCAACTCGAGCAGCGGGGACGTGTGGTCCAGGCCACGGCTGTCTATCGGCACTTGGCGCGCATCGACAATACCTACCGGGATGTATCCGCCCGCTTGCGGCGCCTCATGGATGCCGAGCGCGCCAAAGCGAAGCCGGTGTCGTCGCCCGCCCCCATCCCCGCCCCCGCCCCCGCAGCTGGGCCGCCGCCGGCGGCACGCGCGGCCCCCAAAGGCGCCTCTGTGGCTGCCACGGCCGCCCCGCCGGCCGTCGAGGAGGCGCCGCGCCAAAACGGCGAGACGCAGCGTCTCGGGCGATACCAACTCGAGCGCGAAATCGGCCGCGGCGCCATGGGAGTCGTCTACCTCGGCCGCGATACCGCCATCAATCGCGCCGTCGCGATCAAGGCCATCCCCCTCGCCAGCGAATTCAGCGAATCCGAACTCACCGAAGCGAGAAGCCGGTTCTTCCGAGAAGCGGAAACTGCGGGACGTCTCAATCATCCCAACATCGTCACCATCTATGATGTGGGCGAAGAGCGTGGACTTGCATATATCGCGATGGAATATTTGAAGGGCCGCCATTTGAGCGAATATGCAACCGCCACCAACTTGCTGCCGCCACGCAAAGTCCTCGAATTGATCGGTCGAACGGCTGAGGCATTGGGATTCGCGCACAAGCAGCAGGTCGTGCATCGCGACATCAAGCCCGCGAACATTATGTACGACCCCAGTACCGACGTGCTGAAGATCACCGATTTCGGCATTGCGCGCTTGTCCGGCGCCGGCAGTACTCGAACCGGTATCGTCCTCGGTACGCCCTCCTTTATGTCGCCCGAGCAGCTCGAGGGGCGAACTGTGACCGGTCACTCGGACTTGTTTTCCCTGGGTGTTAGCCTGTTTCAACTCTTGACCGGCCAGCTGCCATTCACCGCCGATTCGATGACGGGCTTGATGCAGCGGATCGCCGAAGCGCCGCATCCTCCGTTGCGCGCCATCCGGCCCGATCTTCCGGCCTGCGTCGAGAGCATCATCGATCGTGCGCTGGCAAAGAATCCCGAGGCGCGGTTCGACTCCGGCGCCCAAATGGCGGCCGCCTTGGACGAGTGTCGGTCGCGTGTACCGAGCGGGCCGCCATGATTGACCAGAATGACAAGAATTTAGAAGCGAAGATGCGCTCATGAGTTTGCGGGGAAAAATCTCCAGCGTTGCGCTGACCGACACCGGCAAGGTTCGCGAGCACAACGAGGACATGATCGGGACCGAGGCGGACATCGGCCTGTTCGTGCTGGCCGACGGTATGGGCGGCTACAACGCGGGCGAAGTGGCGAGCGGCATTGCGGTGAAAACCATCATCAATCTCGTGCGCGATGCGGTGGCTCGCGAGGATATGAGCGTGCGCGACCCGGAGACCGGTCTGACGCGCCCCAGCATCATCTTGCGTGACGCGATTCACAGAGCCAATAAAATCATCTACCACACCTCCAAGACCCAGCCTCAATGTGAGGGAATGGGTACGACGGTGGTGGCCTGCCTGTTTCACGACAACAAGATGTCGATCGCGCATGTCGGCGATTCGCGGCTCTATCGGCTGCGTGACAACCGATTCGAGCAGTTGACCCTGGATCATTCCCTGCTGCAGGAACTGGTCGACCGCGGCTTCTATTCCCAGCAAGAGGCCCAGCGTGCCACCAACAAGAATTATGTAACACGCGCCCTCGGGGTCGAGCAGAATGTCGATGTGGAGATCCATGAGGAGCCGGTACAGAAGAGCGACTACTACGTGCTCTGCTCGGACGGCCTCTCGGACATGATCGAGGACGAGGATATTCACTTAACAATCAGCACCTTTAGTGCTAATCTTGATACGGTTGCTAAGCAATTGATTCAGCTGTCGAACGACAATGGTGGGCGGGACAACGTGTCGGTCATCATGGCACACGTAGCTGAGCCGTTCCCCGCGCACCGGCGTATATTTGACAAAATACTGGGATGGTTCGGCTAGGAGTCTGAATGGCACGCCTGATGCTCAGCTTGGATGGTCAAATCCTCGCGGAATACAACATGAACAAGGAGCGCTACACCATAGGGCGCCTCCCTGACAACGATATTCGTATCGACAACCCGGCGGTGAGCGGACACCACTCGCTCATCATCAATATTTTGAACGACTCCTTCCTCGAAGACCTGAACAGCACCAACGGCACCTACGTCAATGGCAAGCTGATCAAAAAGCACGCCATGCAGCATGGCGATGTCATCACGGTCGGACACCACCAGCTGCGCTTCGTCGATAGCCAGGACAGCGAGGCGGAGCAGGACGAATTCGAAAAGACCATGGTCATCACGCCGAGCTCGCAGGGCGAGGACCGCATCAGGCGCGTTGGCGCGGCGGTCGACCAGGCCGCCAAGGCGATTGCGGCCAAGAAGCCTGCCGTGGCCGGCGGAGTCCCCGAGAACGCCACCATTTTGCCCAAGGCGAAGCTGCAGGTGCTGAGCGGCGCATTCGCCGGTCGGGAACTCGAGCTGACGAAGGCCCTCACGACGCTCGGTCGGCCCCTGGTTCAAGTTGCCGCCATCACGCGCCGATCGGAGGGTTACTTCATCGTGCACGTGGACAGCGAGAAGGAAAACGACTTTCCGTTGGTCAACGGGGTACCCATCGGTCCGCAGGCCCGCCGCCTGAACGACAACGACGTGGTGCAGCTTGCGGGCGTGAAAATGGGGTTCTTCGAAAGCTAGGTTCGGTTACAGGACGTAGAGCACATCCCTCCAACGTTGCGGCGCCGCCTTGGCGTTCGCGACGTGTTCACGACGTAGGCCGCCGGTGCACAAATGCACGTCGCCGCTCTTCGTCTCGATGCGCACACGAGCCTGTCCTTCGCCGCTTCGGAACGTCAGCCGCGACCCCAGACCATAGCTCGACTCGGCCGGTTTTGGTCCGAAGCAGTTGTCGATGCTGCCGCTGAAGGACTGCACGTCAAAATCCGCCGCCGGCACGGAAGGAAAGTCAAAACCGATCGTACCGCTGACCGATTCGGCTTCGAGCTGTGCGCCGGGGGCGAGCGAGAGGCTGGCGGACAGCTTGCCGGAGATGCTTTTGAACCGGCCGCGGGCAAGGGTACCAAGATCGATTTTCGCGTTGCCGCTCACCGTCGACACCTCGATTTCGCCGGCGCCACTCGCGAGTTGAATGTCGCCGTTGATGGTTTTCACCTCGATGGACTGGGCGCCGCGCGCCGTCATCCGCACACTGCCGCTCACGGTGCTCGCGCGCAAATTCCCACCGGCATCGCCGCTCACATTGCCGTTGATCGTTTGCAGCTTGACGTCCCCGAGCACGCCGCTGAGTTTCAGGTCCCCGCTCACCAGGGTGGCCGACACGCTGCTCTTGGCGGGCACGTGGATCACCAGGCGCGTCGAGCTCGCATCGTGCCAGGCGCCGGATGACCGCGGAGTGACACGAATGGAGGTGCGATCTCCGGTGCTCTTCATATCGACTCCGGCCACATCCTCATCGGCGGTCCCGGCGACCTCGATTTCCGGTCGATCCCACCCGCTCAACTCGATCGACCCCGCGAGATCCACGATCTCGACCGAGCCTCGCGGCGCGGCGGGGCGCCTCTCCTCGACGGCCCTTCCCGCGCGCACGAGCGACCAGGGAACGATCAAGACCGACAATACAAAGACTGCGACGGCGAAGCGCTGACGCATGGTTGAGAGTGTTTTCGGCATGGTTAATTTCTCGCCAAGGTGGGTTGGGTGGTCCTGACGACGTCGTCGTACAGGTCGAATTCGTCGTGCCACGTGCTTTGCAGCAGATGTTCGAGCACTGGGTTATCCGGGGCCGCTTCGAGCGCGTTGCGGATCTCCTCGTGAGCGCGATGGATGACGGCGAGGCTCGCCTCGATCTGCGCGCGCGTGGCCGGATCGAGGAGCGCCAGCCGCTCGCGGAACGTTTGCTGCAGCGCTGCGCGTGTGGCGAGGTATCCCGCATCCCGCGGCTCATCGAAGCTCGGCGCGTGGGTGGGGACTACCGGTGCGACGACGGTGTGTGCGTCCCGGCCGTGCAGCACCGCCCAGGTCACTGCGGTTGCCAGGCAGGCGCAAGCGGCGGCGGCGGCGGAAGCGAAGACGAACGGACCCGCTCGGCGCGTCGGTCGCACGATTTCACGCCTGATGGCCGGCCACAAGCTGTCGGGCGGTGCCAGCTCGCGGGGCAGCTTCGCGAGCTTGAGTTCGATTGGTTCCTGAGTGCCGTCTTTCATGGTCTCTCCAATCCGAGTGCGGCACTGAGCAAGCTGCGTGCGCGGTGAAACTGAGCCTTGCAGGTGCCTTCCGCCATCCCGAGCGTGCTCGCCGCCTCGGTATGGCTGTAGCCGTAGATGCCGACGAGCACGAGGACGTGGCGCGCCCTCTCCGGCAATGCGGCGATCGCGCGTTCGAGATCGAGCGCTGGCGCTTCGGCCCCGGCATCCGGCATGTCCGGCAAACCGCCGGCGGGCTCGCCGACCTCGCGCAGGAATCGCAGGCCGCGCCGGCGCGACAGCACCGCATGAATGGCGATGCGCTGCAGCCAGGTGGAGAAGCGGCTTCGCCCCTCGAACCGCGCGAGCGAGCGCCACGCGGCGACGAACGACTCCTGGGTGCAATCCTCCGCTGCCTCGCGCTGACCGGTGAGCCGCAAGCACAAACCATAGACTCGCGGCGCGAATTGCCGGTACAGCAGCTCGAAGGCCGCCAAGTCGCCGCCGGCCGCCGCGCTGATCGCGGCAGTCGGTTCGGCTTCACCATCGAAAGCTTCCGCCAGCGGGCGCACCTGCACCGTGCCCACTACCTTCGTCGCTCTACAGGTTGCATGTGGGCTTAGAGGCGAGCAGCCCGCCAAAGGTTTAAGCGGGCGCGACCGGTATCAGCAGTTGTTCGAGCACCTCGAGGTCGACCGGCTTGGTCAGGTGATGGTCGAATCCGGCGATCTGCGCCTTTCGCTTGTCGTCATCCTGCCCCCACCCCGTCACGGCAATCATCGTGACGCGCACACCCCACGCCTCTCGGCGAATGCACTCCGCCACCTCATATCCGCTCAATCCGGGCATTCCGATGTCGAGAATCGCCACGTGCGGGCGCTCCCGCGAAGCCAATTCAAGCGCGTCGGTTCCCGTGTGCGCCACGAACACCTCGTTGCCCGACAACCTGAGCAGCATCGCGAGGCTGTCGGCCCCGTCTTGATTGTCATCCGCGATCAACACGCGGCGCGTGGACCGTGGTTCCGGCGCCTGGGATGGCACCGGGACCTCTTCCCGACGAACCTCCGCGGTAACGGGCGAGTACGGCAGGCGAACGAGGAATTCGCTGCCGCGCTCGGCGCCGCCACTGCGTGCCTCGACCCGCCCGCCGTGCAATTCGACCAGGCCTTTGACCAACGCAAGCCCGATCCCCAGGCCGCCTTGGGTGCGCTCCTGATCGGGCTCAATCTGCGAGAACATCTCGAACACCTTGGTGAGCATGCCGGGAGCCAGCCCGATGCCGCTGTCGCGCACCGATATCAGGAGCGTGTCCTCCTCGATGCGTGCAGCGAGCGTGATGTGCCCGTCGGGATCCGTGTACTTGGCTGCGTTGGTGAGCAGATTGGTGATGACCTGAACGAGCCGTACGGGGTCCGCCTCGACCTCGACCGGCTTGGGTGGCCAATCGAGCGTGATCGTGTGCCGCTTGGCATCGATCAAGGGTCGGGCGGTTTCCAGCGCCTCGCCAAGCAATCCTTGAAGATTCACATACTGCTTCTTGAGCGAAAACATGCCGCGCGTGATCCGCGACATATCGAGCAGATCATCGAGCAGGGAAGCCATGTGGCGCACCTGTCGGGTAATGATCAATCGGCTGCGTTCGACGTCCTCGGGGCCGAGCGCCTCGTTCTCGAGCAGATGAGCGGCGTTGCGAATGGGTGCGAGCGGATTGCGCAATTCGTGCGACAGCGTCGCAAGGAACACATCCTTGCGCAGATCCGCCTCGTGCAGCGCCGCCTCCGCGCGGCGCCGTTCGGTAATGTCCGTGTGTACGCCCACCCATTCGCGCACGGCACCGGCTGCGTCGACGAGTGGAATGGCGCGGATCGAAAAATCGCGCCATTCGCCGTCGCGGCGCCTCACTCGATGCTCGAACACGAATGGTTTGCGCCAGCGCACCGCGTCGAGCCACGCGTCTATCGTCGGTTGCGCATCCTGCGGGTGCACCGCGCGGGCCCAGCCGAATCCCTGGTATTCGTCGAACCGCTGTCCAGTGAGCGCCGCCCACCCCGGCTGTTCACCCCGCATTTCACCCTCGGCAGAATTCGTCCACAGCACTCCCTGCACGGCATCGACGGCGGCGCGAAAGCGCTGTTCGCTCTGCACGAGCGAATGCTCCGAAGCGCGCTGCGCGGTGGCATCGCGAAAGACCAGAACCACGCCCAGGAACCTGCCACCGTCGTATATCGGCGCCCCGGAATCCTCGATTGCGTGTTCCAGGCCGTCACGGGCGATCAGCACCGTGTGATTGGCGAGTCCGACGACCGTCCCCGCACGCAGCACCTTGGCGACCGGACTTTCCACCGCCGCGCGCGTGTGCTCGTTCACTATCTTGAACACTTGGTCGAGCCGCAGACCGCGCGCATCGGCCGCCGGCCAGCCGGTCAGCTGCTCGGCGACGCTGTTCATGAAGCGGATTTCACCGACGGCATTCGTCGCGATGACCGCATCTCCGATGCTGCGCAAGATGGTCGACAGATCCTCCTCGGAGCGGCGCAGCCGGCTGGCGTCGCGCTCCGTGACGATTGCCACGAACGCGACCAGGAAGATCGCGAGCGCACCGGCCGCGGCCATGGCGAGATACGCGTGATGTTGGGCCTGCAGTGCCGCCGCATTGCGGATCGCCAGCAAGCGCTCTTCTTCGCTCTGCATTTGTGACAAGAGGTCGCGCGCCGCGTCCATGGAACGCTTTCCCGGGGCGGTGGTGATGAGCGCCCGCGCGGCGGCGAAGTCTCCGCCTTGCGCGAGCCCAACGGCTTGTCGTGCGAGCGCGGCGCGCTCCTGCGCGAGCGCCTCGAGGCGGGCGAACTCGGACAGCTGCGCCGGATTGTCGGCGATGAGTTGCTTCAGCCGGCTCAATTCCGTCGGCAGGACGGGCAACGCAGACTCGTAAGGCTCCAAGAACTGCCCATCGTGGCTCACGACATAGCCACGCTCCGCGGTCTCGATATCGGTGAGCAGCTGCAGGATGCGTCCGAGCTCCAGGCGAACCCGTTGGGTATGGACGAGCCACGCGTTCCCGGCGCTCACGGTCGCGAGGCTGCGCATGGTGAGCACGGCGGCGCCAATCAACAGCAGAACGCACACGACGAGCAGCACCAGGAGTCGCGGGGACCAAAACTTGAAAACCCGCCTCGTTTCTGTTGTTGTCATCGATCCTTCACCCTGGGCGGTCATCATGCGTTGGTCATTTGCGCCAGTGCCGTCATGCTAAGCAGCGCCAGGTGTCGTGACAATCGCTTTCGGACACGTCCGCCCAGCGGAGCCTGGCGCTAGACTGCGACACGACTGCACCCCTGCGTGGCGTATGGGATTTTGCCGCTGTTCGCGCTCACCAACGCCGGCTTGTCCTTCGCGCACGTTGCCGCGCGCGACTTCCTCGGCCCCGCGCCGCTCGGCATCGCCGCCGGCTTGTTCCTCGGCAAACAAATCGGGGTGCTGTGCGGGTCGTGGTTCGCGGTCCAATGTGGCTGGGCCGAGTGGCCCGCTGCGAGCGCCCCGCAAATCTACGGCATCGCAGTGCTTTGCGGAATCGGCTTCACCATGAGCCTGTTCATCGGCGAACTCGCATTTCCCTCCGACGAATTACAGAACCAGGTGAAGCTCGGCGTGTTCGCCGTCTCGATGCTCAGCGCGGTGATCGGCTACCTCGTGCTCCGCTTCGCGGCCCTTCGGTCAAACGAGTGACACGCGTTTCGTCACACGCACCACCACCGTCCCCGCGATCTTGTCGTGCCACGCCTGCTTGGCGTCGTCGAAGGCGATCCAGAAAAAGCCCAGGCCGGCGACCGCCAACGACAAGAAGCAGGCGAGTGCACGCACGATGGCGGTCTCCCAGTCGACGGCGCTCCCGTCGAGCCGCACCACCTGCAGGTCGAACACGATGCCGCCGACGGTCGATCCCCGCAGCTTCCACATGACGGCGCCGTAGGCGGCCAGCACCAGCAGCTCCATGTGAAATGCGTGATGCAGGACTCCCAGGAGAAATCCGACCAGCAGTGCATCGAGCAGAAGCGCCGCCATGCGTCTCCAGAATCCCGCATGTGGCAGTGCCGCCGTGATACCGGGCGCCGCAGCGATGCCAGGCGCCGCGGGAGCGGCTGGCTCGGTGGATGCGGGAGCGGCATCGGGCGGCGCTGCGGCGCGAGCCGCCGGCGCCGCTGCGGCGGGTGCCGCGGAGGGTGGCACCGAAGCGCCGGGACCGTCCCCCCTGGCAGCTCGCCACGCCCGTGCCGAGAGAATGAGCGTGTACACCACGGCGCCCAGCCCGAGCAGGCCGAGCAGCTTGTAGACGATGAAGCCGAGCACCGGGACGAGGTAGAGCGCGAGCACGATGATGCCGCCGATGAGCAGCGCCGAGACCGGATGGGCGAGCGCACCGCTGCTGCGTGTCCCGAGGCAGCGCCGTCCGAGCCATGTGAGAACCACCGCCTTGCCGAACAGCCCGGCGCAAAAGAGTCCCAGTACCACGAACGGAAGTGCGGCAATCCCGAGCACCGTGATACACAGCAATACGAGAAGGATGGGCGCGAGCAATACGGTGAGCAACGCGGCGAGAGCCGTCATCCCCGGCTGGGTCTCGAGCGTGTGCACGCACTGCGTGACCCCGTCACGAAACAGCAGCGCGAGGCCCGCGTAAAGCGCCAATAGTCCCAGAGCGAGGCCCCATGCCCAGCCGATCCCCGGCACCCACGCAAGCGGGCGCCCGTACAGCAGGCAATGCTCGATCCAGGGGCGCAGCCAAACGAGGCCTGCGGCCGTTGCGGCAACACTCTGCGTCGTGCCGTGCACGGTGGAGGTCGCCTCGCGCTGCACCGTGCCGCCGATGGCGACCACATCGCCTGCGACCTCCGCGTTGGGTCCGAGCGCGACATTTCCCAGCACCGCGACCACATCACCGCCGACCGCACTGTCGACATATGTGTTGCCGAGGACCGCGACGGCGCTACGGCTCACCGGCCCGGTGACGCGCGTATTGCCCAGCACCGACACCACTTCCCGCGCCTCGCCTTCGCTGCTCGACGAACCGAGGATCGACACCACCGAGTCCGCACTCTGACCGCTCGGCAATTCCGAATCGCGTCCGATGTTGACGAGATTGTGGTGACGGCGGCGATGCCTGCCACTGATCTCCTCGCGCCACTCATCGAGGCGTCCCGGGGCGTCATCGACGTCACTCGGTGAGCCGGGAGCCGAGCCGGGCACCGTGGGCTGTGCGCGGGCGATGCCGGTCACGGCCGGCAGCAGCCCGACCGAGAGCACCCCGACCAAGAGCAGCCCGGTGAGAAGCAGCCAGACGAGTCGTCGCGACATTGAAGTGTTCATGGTCCAAATTCCCGTGGAAGTGCGGAGCTGCGATACAGAGTGCGATAGCCTGCGATGCCGAGTCCAAACAGGGCGGCGTACAGCGCCGCACTCACAGCGAGCCCCTCATAGATCCAGGCGACTGGAACCGCCCGCGCGAGTGCCGCCGCGGGCTGCGCAATGGCACCCGCCAGCGCCGCTGCCGACCGCCCCCACGGAATCCATCGTTCGCCCGACACCGGCAGCGACCGCAGGTTCTCCATCAGCAACGCCCCGCCCGCAAAGATCCAGGCGATTAGCACGGCGATTCCCAGCCCGAAGCACGCGCGCGCAAGCGCCGGCCAGTGCGAAAAGCTTCGGCGCCACCAGGGCAGCGAGGCGCGGCGGCGCAGTTCGGAGAGCACTCGCGCTTCAAGCGTCGAGGGCGCACGCTGCAACGGCAGGTCACGCAAGGTACGTTCGAACAGCCGTGCGAGCTGTCCTTCCGCGTCGGCGGGCTCGGTCATGGCGCAACCCCGCCGGACTGCAGCATGGGAAGCATGGCGGCACGGGCACGGCGAATGTCGGTCTTCACCTTGGCGAGTGATACCTGCAGGCGCCCTGATATCTCCTCGTACGAAAGTTCCTCGAAGTGGTGCAAGACGAGCACCACGCGCTGATGTTCCGGCAGTCTCCGCAACGCGGCCTCGATCAGGTCGCGCTGCTGCTCCGCGCCCAAGTCCGCGAGCAGCGTGTCGGGCAGCGGCACATCGGGATCCGGGTTGTCCTCGTCGTCCGCCGCCGACCTCATTTCAGAGAACAACCGCCAACGCCTGCGGTAGCGGGTGAGATGATTGAGCGACAGGTTGGTGGTGACGGTTCTGAGCCAGCCCCCGGCGGTCGCGCTGGTACGCAGGTGTCCGAAGTTCTCGTACGCCTTGAGGAAGACCTCTTGCGCGATGTCCGCCGCATGCGCGTCATTGCCGGCCAGCCGGACAGCGGTCGAAAACACCATGTCCTGATAAGCACGCATGAAGGTCGTGAACTCGATTTCGCCGCCGGGCTCCGTGGATCGCGTTTGCACTGCAGTATGGTCTTCTATGCCCATAACACGGCTGGCGGAAAAAAGTTGCAGCCCGCGCGGCGCGGCAATCCGATCCGGGCGGTCGCAGCAGACGCTAGCCCCGTCGCACCGCTTAGATGGGAGAGGTGCTGCGCGCGGGTGATGACTCGAGATCACGCAAATCGCGCCCGCGGGTCTCGCGGCCGAAAGTCCAAACGAGCGCCAGGGAAAGCGTGATGCATTCGCCCTCGGCGATCTCGCGCTCGGTGGCCGCCGCTCTGCGGCGGTCCGGAAGCAAGCCATAGGCTGCAGCGACGATGCCCGCGATGAGGACACCCGCACTGACCCGCGCCGAGCCGGACCAAAACGCGCGCGCGTTACGCCGCTGCGCAAACAGAAAGGCGCCGGGTGTCACCCGCATAGAGTGTCACACCCCGGGCGCACCCCGCACGTCGGGGGTAGGCCGGGCACCTGTTTCGCCCGCGACGTTTTGACGTCGACAACGTCAAAACGTTGGTCCGCCATAAGGGATGCCCGCGCGCTGTGATGTTGGTCAAAAAAACAGCAATTCATGTAACAGACTGAATGGGGTCGACGTTTTTCATCCTCAGATGAGGTTATGCACAGGGTTATCCCCCGGGATTGTGGATTGTGAGAAAGCAAGAGGCACCTTCGTAGGAAACGACCTACGCGCCGCCGCAATTAAAGACCGAAGGGCTCACTGCCCCCTAAAACGCAAGCCGCGCAGAACCTGGCCCGGCAATGCACCGGTCGAGGCCCCGTTGGCAACGACCGGCACCCCGTTGATCAACACCCATTGCATGCCCACGGACAGCTGATTCGGCGCGGCGAACGTCGCCCGATCGGTGATCGTCTGAGGATCGAATACGACGACGTCCGCCCACATGCCGGCCTTGAGCACGCCGCGGTCGTTGAGGCGCAGTCGCGACGCCGGCAAGCTGGTGAATTTGCGGATCGCTTCCTCGAGGCGCATGCGCCGCTCCTCGCGCACGTACTTGCGCAGGACGCGCGGAAACGTGCCGTAGGCCCGTGGGTGCGGAAACTCCTTCGCCAACAGACCCTCGGTCGAGGTGCCGGAGCTGTCGTTGCAGAATGACACCCACGGCTGCACGGCCGCGAGCGCAATGTCGGGCTCGCTCATGGCGAACACCGCGACATGCGTCTGCGCACCATCCTCGATGAGGATGTCGAACAGCGTATCCATCGGGTCCGTGCCGCGGGACTTCGCCACCTCGGCCAGTGTGCGTCCTTGGATGTTCAACAGCGTCGGATTGAGTACGGTCGAAAACTGGATCGCCTCCGGTCCCGGAACCGACTGCCATTCGTTGTCCCAGTCGGTCGCCGGCGTCGCGAGCTCTTTTTTCAGTCGCAGGCGGACGGCCGGATCCTTCAGGCGCTCGATGAGCTTCGCATCGCCTCCGTCGTGCGCCCAAGGCGGGATGAAGGCGGACAATTCGTTCGCCCACGCCGGGTATGCATAGGTATCCGCGGCTATGTCGACGCCGTCGGCACGCGCCCGCTCGATGCGCGCCACGATCTCGGGCATCAGTCCGAAGTTGTTGACACCCCCCGCCTTCAGATGCCAGATCTCCACCGGAATGTGCGCTTCGCGGCCGATGCGGATCGTCTCCTCGAGCGAGGTCATGATCGCCTCCTGCTCGGAGCGCATGTGCGTCGCGTAAATGCCGCCGTACTGCGCCGCCGCCCGCGACAGCGCGATGAGCTCCTCGGTGCTGGCGTAGGGCGCCGGAGCATATTCGAGCGAGCTGGAAACACCGACCGCCCCCTGACGCATCGCCTCGGCGACGAGGTGCTGCATTTGAACGAGTTCGGCCGGAGTTGCCGGTCGATCCTCATAGCCCACCACCATCTCGCGCACCGTGGTGGCGCCGACATAGGAGGCGAGGTTGATGCCGATGCCCTGTTTCTCCAGCCGCGCGAAGTAGCCGGCGAAATCCGACCAATCCCGCTTGATCTGCAGATGTTCGTAGCGGGCGGCGTTCTCCCTCGCAATTACATCGTTGACCGGCGCGACGGAGTTTCCCTCGCCGGTGATCTCGGTGGTGATGCCCTGATAGATTTTCGAGGGTACGTGCGGTTCGACGAGGAGCGTGAGCTCGGACTGGCCCAGCATGTCGATGAATCCGGGCGCGACCACCCGTCCTGCTGCATCGATTCGCTGCTTGGCGGCCGCCTTGTCGAGCCGCCCGATGGCTGCGATGCGCCCGGCGCGAATCCCGATGTCGGCCGCGTACCAGGGGGCGCCCGTGCCGTCCACCACCCGCCCATGCTCGATGATCACATCGTAATCGGCGGTGAGGTCCGGGCCGCGCTCGCGCGCCAATGAGGCACCGGCGGCCGCCGCGCATAGCAGCCCGAGCAGCGTGCCGCACCATGCCCGGCGCGAATCGCCCGAAATCCATCCCGCCATGCTCCCGCCCCCCCCACGACCAAGAAAAGAGACCGCCTTCACGGTTTCGCGTCGGCGGCCGCACATCCTACCGCCTTGTCAGACGCAGGCCGAAGTCCCCTTAAGCTGATTCTTGCAGAGTTCGAAGAAGAGCAGTACATTGAATGACTTACGCTCTGCTCTTGAGCGAGCGTCGAATTTGACCTGGGATGGTCGCCGCGAGAAGGTGGATTCATGGCTACGCAAGCGCGTTCGATTGCCTCGCTCACGATTTCTTTCGGCCTCGTGGCCATACCCGTCAAGTTGTATTCCGCCACCGTCTCCTCGGAGCGCATCTCCTTCAATCTCCTGCGACAGAAGGACGGCTCACGCGTCAAGCAACAGTACATCGCGGTGGCGGACGGTCAGATCGTCGAACGCTCCGAGATGGTCAAGGGCTACGAATTCGCGAAAGACCAATATGTGATGTTCAGTCCCGAGGAGTTGAAAGCGCTCGAGGACACGACCACCCATGCGATCGACATTGGGCAGTTCGTGCCCCTCGAATCGGTCGATCCCATCTATTTCGACGGCACGTACTATCTCGCCCCGGACAAGGGTGGAGCGAAGCCATACACGCTGCTCGCCACCGCCTTGCGAAAAGCCAAGCAGTGCGCGGTCGGACGCTGGGTCTCGCGCGGCAAGGAACACATCGTGGTGATCCGGCCCGTCGATGAGGGTCTCGCGATGCATCAGTTGCATTTCAAAGCCGAGGTACGCGACCTGAAGGACCTCGGCATCGAGCCGGCGCAAGTGTCCGAGCCCGAGCTCAAACTCGCGCAGCAGCTCATCGAGCACCTCGCCGCCAAGCGCTTCGATCCCAACGAATACCAAGACGAGTTCAAGGGTCGCGTCGAGGCCGCCATTCAGAAAAAAATCCAGGGCAAGGAAGTATCGCTCGCCGAGGCTCCGGTGGCGACCAAGGGCAACGTCATCGATCTGATGGACGCGCTGCGTGCGAGCATCGATGCACGCGGAGCGAAGGCGGCGAGTTTGAAGGAGCGCAAGGCACCGAAGCGCGCCGCGTCATCGGCGACCGCACGCAAGTCGGCTCGACGATGAAATGCATGAGTTCGACTCGAAAGACCTCAAACGGCTCTTTGGTATTCCTGCGTCCCAGATACGCGCGCTGATACGCGCCGGACACATCCATCCGGTCAAGAAGGCCGGCCGGCTGAGTTACTCATTCCAGGACCTCATCGTCCTGCGCACCGCCGGGACACTGCGGGCGGCCAAAATTCCGGCGCAAAAGATCAACCGCACCCTGCGCCAGATTCGCCAGTCCCTGCCTGCCGCCCTGCCGCTGAGCGGTCTTTCGATCCTCGCCGTCGGCGACCGCATCGTCGTGCGCGAAGGCCAGGCGCTGCGCGAATCGGAGACGGGGCAATACGCACTGGCGCTCGAAGTCATCGACAAGGGAGGCGGCGAGATTCTCCTCATCGACCGGCGGGATACCGAGGCATCGGCGACCGCGACCTTGGGCGGCGGTGCGCCGGAGGAGCACTTCGAGAAGGCGCTGCAGCTCGAGGAGAGTGATGTTCAGGCGGCACAGGCCGCGTACGAGGCCTGTCTTGCGGCCGACGCGCAGCATATGGAAGCGCGCCTCAATCTCGGCCGGTTGCTGCACATCGGCGGCCGCTTGAGCGAGGCGGAAGAGGTCTATCGGGGCGCCGTGTCGGCGGAGCCGCTTCTCTTGTTCAATGTCGCCGTTCTGCTCGAGGACCTCGATCGGGAAGCCGAGGCCATGTCGACCTACCGCGAAGCGTTGGCACTCGATCCGAACTTCGCCGACGCGCATTTCAACCTGGCGCGCCTGTACGAGCGCGCCGGCAAGCCGAAGGACGCGTTGCGCCACCTGCTCGCCTACCGGCGTCTGATGGACGCACCAGCGATGTAGCTAGCCGCGCAGCGTTACCGCCACACGCTGGCTGATGCCGCAGAGAAGTTCGTACGGAATGGTATCCGCCCATACCGCGATCTCCTCCACCGGCAGGCCCTGACCCCACAGGATGACCGGATCTCCGAGCTCCGGCGATCGCTTCAAGTCGGTCACGTCGATGCCGATCATGTCCATCGAGACGCGGCCGGCCAGCGGCGCGCGCTCCTCATTGACGAGCACGGGTGATCCGGATGCGAGGCTGCGCGGGTAGCCGTCACCGTAGCCCACCGCTGCCACCGCCAGGCGCGTGGGACGGCGAGCCGTCCAGTCGCCGCCATAGCCCACCTGCTCCCCCAGCGCGATGTCTTTGACGGCAATGACATGCGAGTGCAGCGTCATGGCCGGCCGCAGCCCGTAGTCGGCGCCGATCGAACCGGCGAACGGGGACACGCCGTACAGCAGGAGCCCGGGCCGCACCCAGTCGGCTTGCGCCTCGGGGAAGCTCAGCATGGCTGCGGAATTCGCGATACTGCGCTCCCCGGGGAGGAAGCGAATCGCCTCGGAAAAGCGTCCGAGCTGATCCGTCGTTGCGGAAAGCTCCGGGGTGTCGGCCGAGGCCAGGTGGGTGAACAAGTTGACCGGAGGTTGCACGGCGGCCAGCCCGCTCAACGCGGCGGCGGCGGCCTCGAACGCCGCACCCTTGAAACCGAGGCGATTCATGCCGCTGTCGAGCTTGAGCCATACCTTGAAGCGGGTCGGCGGAGCCGCGGCGCGCAGCAACTCGATCTGTGCCGCGGTGTGCACCACCAGTTCGAAGCCGGCGGCAGCGGCGGCCTCGAGCTGCTCGCGATCGAACACGCCTTCGAGGAGCACCGTACGCTGCAGAATTCCGGCCATGCGCAGCGCGAGTCCCTCATCGACCCGCGCAACCGCCAGCGAATCCGCCGACGCGAGCGCACGCGCGACGGTGACCAGCCCATGCCCGTAGGCGTTTGCCTTGATCACGGCCATGACGCGCGAGCGCGGCGCCCGCTGTCGAATGACCTGCAGATTGTGTTTGAGCGCGGCGGCATCGATCGTCGCGCTGACCATCGGGGTCAATGCGGCCTCACTTGGGCCTCGCCCGAGCCTTCACCGAAACACGCCCTCGGCATACGATTCGGGCGCGTAATTCTCGAATTTCGTGTATTGCCCGAGGAAGGTGAGCTGCACGTCGCCCGTCGGGCCGTTGCGCTGCTTCGCGATGATGATGTCGGCGATCCCCTTGCGGGTGGTGTTGGGGTCGTAGACCTCTTCGCGGTAGATCAACAGGATCACGTCGGCATCCTGTTCCAGGGCGCCCGATTCGCGCAGATCCGACATTACCGGCTTCTTGTCGACGCGCTGCTCGACGCCGCGATTGAGCTGCGAGAGGGCGATGACCGGCACCTTCAATTCCTTGGCGAGGGCCTTGAGCGAGCGCGAGATCTCGGAAATCTCCGTGGCACGATTTTCATTCGTGCCCGCCACCTGCATCAGCTGCAGGTAATCGACGACGATCAGATCGAGGCCGCGCTCGCGTTTCAGGCGCCGCGCGCGTGCGCGCACTTCGGTCGGCGTGAGCGCCGGCGTCTCATCGACGTGGATATTGGCGCTGCCCAACTGAGTCATCGCGGAGTCGATGCGCGGCCAGTCGTCCTCGTGCAAACGGCCGGAGCGCAGGTGACTTTGGTTGATCCGGCCCAACGATGAAATCATGCGCAGGGTCAGCGATTCGGCCGACATCTCCATGCTGAAGATGGCCGCCGACTTGCCCGAGCCGAGCGCGGCGTTCTCGGCAATATTGACCGCGAGCGTGGTTTTGCCCATCGACGGACGCCCGGCGACGATGATCAGATCGCCGGCCTGCAGTCCCGAGGTCATTTCATCGAGCTGCTTGAAGCCGGTCGAGATGCCGGTGAGTTTCCCGTCGGAGTGATACAACTCGTCGATGCGGTTGACCACGTCCGGCAGGATGCTCTTGACGGTTCTGAAGCCGATCCTGCCGCGCGAGCCGAGCTCGGCGATCTCGAACACCGCGCGCTCCGCGTCGTCGACGATTTCGCGCGTCTCACGCCCCTCGGGCTCGAGCGCGCTGCCGATGATGCGATTCCCCGCCGTGATGAGCTGGCGCAGCACCGATCGCTCGCGCACGATGTCCGAGTACGCTCGAATGTTGGCGGTGGTCGGTGTATCACGGGCGAGTGAGCCGAGATAGGCGAGGCCGCCCACCTGATCGAGCACCCCCTGGCTCTCCAGATGTCCGGCCAGAGTGACCGCATCGCAGGGCTGATTGCGCTCGATGAGGCCGGCAACCGCGGCGAAGATCAGCCGGTGATCGTTGCGGTAAAAATCATCCGCATGCACCCGGTCGGCGACCTGGTCCCATGCCGCGGAATCGAGCATCAAGCCGCCGAGCACCGACTGCTCCGCTTCGATGGAATGCGGCGGCAGCCGCACCCCGTCGTCCGCGGCGCTCGACCCTAACCGGCTGCTGAGGCGTGTTGCCACGTGCAAAGCCTGCTGTCGCGGCTTTGCCGGCCGCTACTCTTCAGCGACGATCGTGACGGTCAGGGTCACGTCTACGTCCGTGTGCAAGTGCAGCTGAACCTGATGCTCGCCCGTGACGCGGATCGGTCCGGTCGGCATGCGCACTTCGCTACGTGTAATCGGCTGACCCGACTGGACGGCGGCCTCGGCGATGTCCGCCGTGCCGATCGATCCGAACAGCTTGCCTTCCGCTCCGGCCTTGGCCTTGATCTCGAGCTTGAAATTCTCGAACTTCAGCGCGCGTGCTTGCGCGGCCGCGAGTTCTTGCTGCGCCTTGGCCTCGAGCTGGTGCCGCTGCGCCTCGAACTTCGCGATGTTTGCGGCGGTCGCCATCGTCGCCCTACCCGTCGGCACGAGATAGTTGCGGGCATAGCCCGACTTCACTTTCACGCGATCGCCGATTTGGCCGAGATTCGCGACTTTCTGCAGCAGTATGATTTCCATGTGCTAGCGCGCCCCGTTAATGCTGATCGGTATAAGGCAGCAAGGCCAGGAAGCGCGCGCGGCGGATGGCCAGCTGCAGCTGGCGCTGATAGTGCGCGCGCGTGCCAGTGATGCGGCTCGGAACGATCTTCCCGGTTTCGGTGACGTAGCTCTTGAGCGTCGCCAAATCCTTGTAGTCGATCTGCTTGACGTCATCGGCGGTGAATCGGCAAAACTTCTTGCGGCGGAAAAAACGTGCCATGTGTGCTCCTTGATCCTAGCGGCTCATCGCCATGTCGTCATCGTCGCCATCGTCGCCGAAGTCATCGTGCCGTCGTGCGCTCTCATCGGGCGCCCGCGCCATCGGCGAGGGCTCGGTAACCGGTTCGTCCATCTTCACCACCAGACTGCGCAGCACCGCATCGCTGAAGCGGAAAGAGCCGGTGAGCTCGGTCAGAGTCTTCTGATCGCATTCGATGTTGAGCAGAATATAGTGCGCCTTGTGCACTTTGGCGATGGGGAAGGCAAGCTGGCGCCGGCCCCAATCCTCGAAGCGATGCACCTGGCCGCCACCGGCACTGATCATGCCTTTGTAGCGATCGACCATCGCAGGAACTTGCTCGCTCTGGTCCGGATGAACCAGGAGCACGATTTCATAATGCCGCATTGTGGCTCCCTACGGATTAAGCCTCCCGTTGCGAGCGGTGAGGCAAGGAGTGATGCCGGTCGGCCGGCGAAAAAGAGCGCGAAGAATACGCGCTTTGGCCACGGCCGGTCAAGGCAGGACCGGTCGAGGCACGACAACCCCATGCGCCGGCGCCGTCCCGCCGCGCGCCTCACGCCGTGCGTTGGCGCCTGGCCTCGAACAGGGCGACGCCGGCGGCTACCGAGACGTTGAGGGATTCGAGGTGCCCTGCCATCGGGATTCGAACCAGGAAATCGCAGCGCTCGCGCGTCAAGCGCCGCATGCCGCCGCCCTCCGCGCCCAATACCATCGCCAGCGGCCGCCTCAAATCGGCGCCGTAGAGGGTCTCGTCGGCGCCGGCATCGGTCCCGACCACCCAAATGCCGTGCTCCTTCAGCACCGCGAAGATTCGCACGAGGTTGGTGACGCTCGCGACCGGAATGAATTCCGCGGCGCCGGCGGCGACCTTGCGTACCACACCATCGACCGCGGCCGCACGATCCCGTGGAATGATGACCAGGTGCACGCCGGCCGCATCGGCGGTCCGCAGGCAGGCTCCCAAATTGTGCGGATCGGTGACCCCGTCGAGCACCAGCAATAGCGGATCCTCGATTTTACTTAACGCTGCCGGTAACTCCTGCTCCGTCAGCGGCTTGAGGGGCCGCACCGCCGCCACCGCTCCTTGATGAGCGACGTCCCCCACCAATTTGGCGAGCGCCCCGCTCCCCGCCGTTTGCACCCGCACCCCGGCCGCTTCCGCCCGCTCCCGCAAACGCCGCGTCCGCGCATCGTCGCGGGGCGCGGCGATCCATAGCTCGAGCAGTCGTTCCGGAGCGCGCTCGATGACCGCGCCGATGGCGTGCAGCCCATAGACCAAGGTGCGCCCGGAGTCGGCCACGGCTGAAGGCTCCTAGCGCCCGCGCTGGCCGCCGCCGCGATTGCGGCCCGAGGAGTTGCGCCTCGCGGAGGCGCCGCGCCGCGCCCGATGCTCACCGCCACGACGCGGTGCGCGCACGGTGCCGTGCGAGGCGGCGGCATCGGCGTCGAGCAACTCGAAGTCGATCTGCCGCTGCGTGAGATCGACCCGGCTCAGGCGCACCCGCACCGGATCGCCCATTTGCCAGCGCCGGCCGGTACGCTGGCCGACCAGCCCCATACCGCCATTTTCCAACTCCCAGTAGTCCCCGGGGATCGCGGAGATGTGGACCAGACCGTCGATGGGCATTTCCTTCAGCTGCACGAACAGCCCGAACTCGAGCGCACTCGAGATGGTCGCCTCGAAGGTCTGCCCGACCCGCGGCTGCAGATAGAGGCATTTGAGGTAGCCCATCACATCGCGTGCCGCTTCATCGGCGCGCCGCTCGCGCTGCGAACTCTCAGCCCCGAGCGTCTGCAGTTCGCCGGTGCTGTACTTGTGACCGGAGGCGGATTGAGGTAGGACGGCCGCTTTGATGGCGCGATGCACGAGAAGGTCGGGATAGCGGCGAATCGGCGATGTGAAGTGGGCATACTCCTCGAGCGCCAGACCGAAGTGACCGATGTTCGTTTGCTGATACACGGCCTGAGCCAGGGCGCGTATCACCAGACTCTCGAGCAGCTGGCCGTCCGGACGGGCCGCCAGGCGCTCGACCAGCTGGCGAAACTCGCGTGGACTCGGCTTTTCGGAAAACGTAGCGCCCACTTGCAGCGCATTCATGACCTTCAGCAGCTCGGTCACCCGCTTCTCTTCTGGCTGCCCGTGCACCCGGTAGAGGCTGCCCGCCTTGGCGAGACGCAGCGCCACCGCCGCTTCCACGTTGGCGGCGATCATGCACTCCTCGATCAAGCGATGCGCATCGTTGCGCATGACGGCATAGAACCCTTCGATCCTGCCGTCGTCGCCGATGCGCGCCTTGACCTCGCCGCCGCGAAAGTCGAGTGCACCCCGCGCCTCGCGCGCGGACTTCAGCGCGCCGTACACGGCATGCAGTTCTTGCAGTGATGCACGCACCTGCGGCGTGAAATCATCGCCGGCGTCGCCCCGCGGGTTCGACAGGTAGTTCCACGCCTGATCATAAGTGAGTCGCGCGTGCGAGCGAATCACCGCTTCATAGAAGCGCGTACGTCCCGGCTTGCCCGCCTTGCTGATCCGCATGTCGCAGACGAATGCCAACCGCTCGACATGCGGCTTCAATGAGCACAGGTGGTTCGACAAGTGTTCCGGCAGCATCGGCAGCACGCGATCCGGAAAATACACCGAAGTAGCCCGCGCGCGCGCTTCGACATCGAGCGCGCTGCCGACGCGTACGTAGTGGCTCACATCGGCAATGGCCACGACCAGTCTCCAGCCGCCGCCGCGCTGCGCCTCGGCGTACACGGCGTCGTCGAAATCCCTGGCATCCTCGCCATCGATGGTCACGAGCGGCAGATCGCGCAGATCCTCGCGCCCGGCCCGATCCGCCGGCCGCACGTCGGGATCGAATAGATTCGCTTCGTGCAGAACCGCGGGAGGAAATTCCTGCGGCAGGTCGTGGCGCAGGATCGCGAAACGCGCCGCGATGTCCGACGGCCGCACGTCCTCGAGAACCTCGACGATGTGACCGTGCGCGGGTGCCTCGCCCTGCGGCCGCCTGGTGATTTCCACGATGACGTTGGCGCCGTCGGCCGCGCCATGCGCGGATTGCGGGGTGACTTGGACCGAATACCAATGGCCGGGATCCTCCGGATCGACGCGGCCGTTTCCGCCGCCGTGGCCGGCATGCCAAACGCCGCCAATCCTCGCCGGAGCTTCGGCGGTGCGGCGTATCAGGCGTGCGATGCGCCGACCGCGATCGTTCACGCCGACCGCCAGCACTTCGACGCGATCGTTGTGCATCAGGGAGGCCGTATCGGCGCGCGCGAGCACCAGGGGTGCCGAGCCGTCATCCGGCAGCACCAGCACCTCCCCATTCGATCGGCCGCGTACCCGGCCCGTGACACGCTCGCCGTCGCCCGCGGTCGCGAAGCCGTTCGGTCCCTCGATCGCCTGGCCGTCGCGCACCATGGCGGCCAATCGCTTGGACAGCGCATCGCGCTGCCCGTCCGTGTGCAACCCCAGGCGCTTGGCGAGTCGGGCCGCCGTCAGCGGCTCCGGCGCCTCGGTCAAGTGCTTGAGCAACAGCTCGCGGCTGGGTATCGGGTCCGCGTAGCGCTGCTTCTCGAGCTCGAGATTAGGATCCTCCGCGCGCCAGTCGGGCGCCTTGGCCGATGCGCCGCCAGGCTTCTTCGATCGGCGCGAGCCTGTGGGACCACGTCGTGTCATAGGATGTAAAGGCCTCGAGCTCAATCAATGGGCGCACGAGGTTAGCAGCTTTGCGTCCCGCCTGGCGTGTATCGGCCGGGAGCCCTAAGGGGCAAGTACGGTGGCGGCGCGGCCTTGCGAGCGCTTCGCAAGCCAATAATATGCCGGCGAGGTCACCGCCAAGCCGACGATCCACGACAAATCGATGCCGCCGATGGCACGGGCGAGCGGCCCCACATACATCGGGGAGGCTATGAACGGCAGCTGCACCAAGATTCCCACCGCGTAGCAGGTGACCGCAGCCGAGTTGATCCGGCCATAAATGCCGCCGTCGCGCCGGAAGAACGAGGCGACATCGTACTGGCCGTGGCGCAGCAGGTAATAATCCACGAGGTTGATGGAAGTCCACGGCACGAGCACGTATAGCAGCAGCAAAATGAAATCCTCGTAGTTGACCAGGAAGGATTTCTTGCCGAGCAGCGCGCCGACGAGCGACAGCGCGAAGAGCAGCAGGCAAATGAGGGTTCGCGCGCGCGGTCCCGGCGACCAGCGGGGTATCAGGGTCTGGCCGAACGTCAATGTCGATAGCGCACCGCAGTAAAGATTCATGGCGTTGGCCGCCGCGACGCCCACCGAAAAGACGACCAGCACCAACGGCGCGATGCCGCGCGTCAACTGCGCGAGCCCCGCCATGAGGTTGCCGCCCGGCGCGGCGAGCCCCACCGCGGCCCCGAGCACCATGGGCAGAAAGGAACCGAGCGTGCAGCCCCAGTAACTCGCCCAAAACGCCGGCCGCGCACCGGTGTCGTGCGGCATGTAGCGCGAATAGTCGGACACATAGGGTGCATAGGCGATCTGCCAGAGCGCCGCGGCCGAGATGATGCCGAGAAACCCGGCAAGATTGACATGATTGCGCGTCAAGAAATCCGCCGGCAGCCCGTGCACCCAGATGATCCAACAGGCGGCGAGCAGCAGCACGCTGCCGGAAACGTACGTCATCACGCGCGCGTAGGCATGAATGAGGTCATAGCCGTAGATGGCGGCAATGACGCTCAGCACCCCGACGAGGGCGATTCCCGGCGCATCCGACATGCCCGGCACCAAACTGGCGAGTGCCTGGCCGCCCAGAACCAAGTTCGAGGCGAGGAAGCCGACGTACATCACGATCACGATGCCGACGACGAGCAGCGATCCCAACGACCCGAATTGACCCCGCGTCTGAATCATCTGCGGTACGCCGAGCGTCGGGCCCTGCGCCGCGTGCAGTGCCATGAACACAGCGCCGGCGAGATTGCCGATCGCGAGGCCGATGACCGCCCAAATGAAGGGCAGCGCGAACACCGTCACCGCAAGCCCTCCCGTGACGATGGTCAGGAGCATGAGATTCGAGCCGAACCACACGGTGAACAGATCGCCGTAGGTGCCGTGGCGCTGATCGTGCGCGATCGGCTGGATGGTCGCGAGTTCGAGCCGGGCCGGGTGTTCTCGGTTGTTCATGAAGTCTGTCCTCGAACTCTCATCGTCAGCGCCGCTTGCGCCGCTGCGGCTGCAGAGGGCTCGCCATGCCCGGGATGTAGGAGTCCGAGATGAGGGCCTCGCAGTGCCGCTCGAAAGCCTCCACGAGACGGGTCTTCTTGAGCTCCTTCAAGGTCGCGATGCCGATTCGCACGGGCGGCTGATCGCCGCTCAACGGGATGCGGAAAACACGACGGCCGTCGAGCGCCACGTCCGCGCGGGGCCGCACATTGGCGAGCGTATAGCCAAGACCGTTCGCCACCATGGTGCGCACCACATCGAGCTTGGCCGACGACCAGACGATGTTGGGCTTCAGGCGCTCGCGGATGAACAGTGCAAGAAAATACTCGCGGCTCATGGGCATGTCGAGCAGCACCATCGGCAGCGCCGCCAATTGGCTCAGTTTGATCGTACGTTCGTGCGCCAGGGGATGCGAGGCTCCGAACAGCGCATACGGCGGCAGCGTCGCGAGCGGAGAAAATGCGATGTCCTCGCTGATCTGCAAGTCATACGTGAGGGCGAGTTCGGTCTCCGCGCGCCGCAAGCTCGCCAACAACGCCTCCTGATCGCCTTCCAGAGGACGCATCTGCGTCCCCGGATAGGCCTTCAAGAAGGAATTCACCACCTCCGGCATGACGATGGGCGCGAGGGTGGAGAACCACCCCACCGACAACTCGCCGCGCAGCTGGTGGCTGATGTCGGCGGCGGCGGAATACAGCCCTTCCGCCTGCTTCAGCAGCTGCTTCGCGTCGCGCAGCAGCGCGCGCCCGGCGGGCGTCAGCGAAAGCCCCTGCGCGTGGTGGCGCAGGAACAATTGCACCTCGAGTTCCCGCTCGAGATGGGAGATCGCCGTCGAAATCGCCGGCTGCGAGATGCTGGCGCGCTTCGATGCCTGGGTGATGCTGCCCGTCTCCGCGGCCGCGATGAAGTACGCAAGCTGCCGCAGCGTAAATTTCATGCCGCCAAGTTTCTTCACAAATTGCCGGGAACACCGAAATTCGGCGCTTGCACCGGATCGATGGCGCGGCGCACGTAGTCATCGATCTGCGGCGCGTAAATCTCCCAGACCCGCACGAGCTCCGCGACCGGGTCCGCATCGCTCCAATCGACGCGCAGATCGACGATCGGCCAGCTCACATCGCGCACGATGAGCAGCCCCGCCGAATGGATGGGACCGGCCTCGCCGCCGCGCGCCGCGCCGGCGCGCAGCGCATGGAGCAGGCGCGCGCCGAACTGCCCGCTCGCCTCCTCGAATGCCCGCAGCATGGCATGCGGAACATCGGCATGCGCGAGTAGATTACCGGCCGCCGCGGCGTGGTCGCCGGCGCGCGTGGCGACGAGGCCGAGCGCGCGCTCGCCCGAAAAGATGGCCGGCGGCCCGTGCGCTCCGATGACGAGCAGTTGCCGATAGGCGCCGAACGGTGTCGCGGCCAGTGCGGCCTCGAGCGCCGCTTGCGCGCTCGCTCCTTGCGCCAGCCGGTCGAGGATGTGCGGACCCAACGCCGGATCCGTGATGTTCTGCGTCGCCACGGCGCCCGCGCCCGCGCGGGCGTGTGCGCAGCGTGCCGCGACCGCCGGCGAAGAGGAAGCGATCGCCACTCCGTACATCGTCGGCGTGGCCGACCGTGCCACGATTGAGAATGTCACCCGTCAGCTCTCGTCCGGTATGACGGCAATCACGTCCACTTCCACGAGCCATTCGGGGCGCGCCAGTCCCGCAACCACGATGCCGGTGGAGACCGGATAGACACCCTTCAGCCAGCGTCCGATGGTTCGATAGACCGGCTCGCGATAGCGCGGGTCGGTCAGGTAGATCGTCACCTTGCAAACGTGATCGAGTTCCGCGCCCGCCTCGGACAGCAGCTGCTTGATGTTCGCCATGGCCTGCTCGGCCTGCGCGGCCGCATCCCCCACGCCGACGTTCGCGGCGGTGTCGAGATCCTGCCCCACCTGGCCGCGAACGAACACGGTGCGGCCGCGAGCGACGACCGTTTGACACAGATCGTTGTCGAGCTTCTGCTCCGGATAGGTGTCGCGCGTGTTGAACTTACGCAGACGTGTGTGCATTCGAAACTCCGAAGAACGACCGGCAATGACCGGCAAACGCCACTGCCGCCGGGCTCATGGACCGGTCGGCACGGTGGGCCAGCACCAGATGACTGTTCCTCACGGCGCCCGCCAGCGGACGCACGGCCAGGGCCCGGCCATCATAGGACATATTGTTCGCCGGTTTCGTGGCCAATAGGCTGTACCCGAGCCCGTGCGCGACGAGACCGCGCACCATTTCGAGCGAGCTGGTGCGATGGGCGATGCGTGGCTCCATGCCCCGATCCCGGAACAGCGAGGTGAAATATTCCCGGCTCGGCTCGATGTCGAGCAATACCAACGGCTCCGATGCCAGCGCTTCCAGGGTGACCGCGGGATGCTCTGCGAGCGGGTGGCCCTCGGGCAACAGGACGTAGGGAACGAGTTCGGCCAGACGCTCGACATGCACGTCGTCGCCGATGCCGAAATCATAGAGAAGGGCAACTTCGATCTCGGCGCGGCGCAGACTCGCGAGCACCTGGTGCTGGTCGCCCTCGAGAAAGCTGAGTTCGACCCGCGGGTCCAATTTCGTCATGCGCGCCGCGAGTGCGGGAACGATATACGGCGCGAAAACCTGAAAGCAACCGAGCGAGAGCGTGCCGCCGTTCAATCGCTTGTCCGCCGGTGCAGCGCTTCGCGCGTGAAATCTCTGCGGCACTCCGTAGGCCCGATTCGCATAGATCAGCGGCGCCGCGCCCCCGGCGACGAAGATATCCTGCACCGAGCCGAACACCACGAAGTGCGAGCCGACGCGTTCGCTCGCCGTCAGCCGGCAATCGAAGGCGACCAGCGGATCGATGACGCGCGGCGCGCCGGTCAGCTGCGTGGTCCAGCGAGCGCACTGGAACTTGGCATCGCCGCGGGCATCCGTGCGCCCGGCAAAGCTGTCCGATATGTGGGCCTGATCCTCGCGCAGAACATTGACGCAAAACACCCCGTTCTTGAGGAGCGCGTCGGCCACCGGACTCAAGTGGTGGATACACACCAGCAGGGTGGGCTGCGGCGTATCGGCCGATACCGACACCATCGCCGAGACCGTGACACCGTGGCGGCCGGCCGCCCCGTCGGTGGTTACCACGTTGACGGTGCAGGCGGCATGGCTCATGCCGAGGAGGAAGCGTCGCTTCAGCGCCCGCTCGTCGGATTCCGGCTCTGCAACGGCTGCCGACCCGTTCATGCGCGGTTCAGGCTGCCGCGTCGGTCGCTTTCGACGTGCCGGCGGTCCGCGGCTGAGCGGCGAACCATTCGCTGATCGCCCGATCTCCGGGCGGCCGGTCGCTCTTGTCGAGCACGCGCTCGGACAGATCGGCCGCCTTCCTCACGAAGTCCAGTGGCCCATCCCAATCGAAATTTCGATACACCGCGGCGAGATGCGCAAACGGCGGGGATTGGGCGAACAGCTGAAAAGTGAGCCGATGGCCCGCGTAGTCGGAATTCAGCAAGTCGCGCGCAAAGGCGAGGAGCTTGCGCCGGTCATCGGCGACCCAGTTCTCGTTGACCGAATAGTATTTGTCCAGCCATGGTTTCGTTTCCGGGGCATCGAAGGATGCCTTGTCGGGCGTCACGCAGATCTGACCGCCGCACAGCTCACGCGCGATGTGCATCATTTCGTGCAGCTGCGAGCAAGCGAGCACCCGCCCCGCGTAGAGGAGCGACTGGTTCGGCATCAGGAGGCCGGCCGGACTCGGCTCCGCGAGCGCGATCGCGGCCGTGAGATGCGCGTTGATACCTTCGCGGTACACAGCGAGCTGGGCGAGCTTCTCCTGCACGGCTTGCTGCTTGTCCAATCCGGTTTGGCGCACGTTGAACAGCGCCGCGCCGATCATCATGTCGGCCATCTTGAGGTTGCGCTGCACGAAGGCGAATGCCGAATAACGATGCAACGTCGCGCGTATGAAGGTCGCCGCCTTGGTATGGCGGTAAAACAGCACGTTCTCCCACGGTATCAGCACGTTGTCGAATATGACCAGGGCATCCACTTCGTCGAATCGGTTCGACAACGGGTAATCCGCCGCCGATGCACGCCCGGCAAATCCGGTGCGGCAGATGAATTTGATGTTCGGTGAGCCGAGATCGCAGATGAAACCGACGGCATAGTCGGAGAGGGCGGCGTTTCCCCAATTGGCGTTGGTCGGCTTGGTGAAGGCCTGGTTGGCGTAGGCCGCCGCGGTCTCATATTTGGCCCCTCGCACCACGATCCCCGCATCGGTCTCCTTGACGACGTGCAGCAGCATGTCGGGATCCTGCTCTTGAGGCGGCTTCGAGCGGTCGCCCTTCGGATCCGTGTTTGCCGAGACGTGGAACGGATCGGCTTCCAAGACCGCCTGGATGTGGCGGCGGATGTTGGCCGAGAATTGCGGATCCACCTCGTTGAGCACGTCCTGACCGTCGAACAGGGACCACATCTCGCCGACCGTCTCATCGCCGATCCGCGTCACCACCCCGCCGATGTCCTCGAGAATGGTGTCGGTCGCGCGCCGTTTGTCCCACCAATCCCGCTGGGTACGGGGCAGTTTGTTCGCCACGGCGTTCCACACCCCGTTTTCGCGAAAACTCAATATGTCGCGGGTCGCGTCCGCGTGCTGCAGGTCGTAGACGCGGGCGCGAATGTCGATCAGGGGCTTCAACATCGGATTCTTGGTCACGTCTTTGACGCGTTCGCCGTTGATGTAGACTTCCCGGTTGTCGCGGATGGAGTCCAGGTATTCTTGACTGGTGCGAATCATGGCGCTTTGTCTCCGGCTGTGCGCGCACCGACGGGGAGCCGGCCGCGAGAGCATGATCCTCCAAAGCCCGGCTTTTATAAACTAACGAATTTTGGCGATCGGCTTCCGAAATTCGGAAGCTACGATGGGGGGGGGATGCATCCATGCTCGGCTTGAATCCACGCCGCTCGAAACCATGCCGCTTGAATCCATGCGGCTGACTCGACGCACCTTTCTCGGCGGCACCTTGATCGGCGGCGTGACCGCGCTTCCGCAGCTTCGCTCGCGCGCGCTCGCGGATGAACAGCTCCCTGCGTCGCTCCTCTATCGACGGGAGCCGCCGCCAATCACCGCCGCCGATCAGGTCATCAACGTTGCGGACTTCGAGGCTCTCGCACGCGCGGCGCTGCCGCCCGCCCATTTCGGCTACATCGCCACGGGAGCGGACGACGACCGCACGGTGGTCCGAAATCACGAGGCGTTTTCTCACTATCAGATCCGGGCGCACCGCTTCAACGATCTCACCCATTTGGACACCACCTGCCGCGTCTTCGGCGCTGCGTGGCCGAGCCCCATCTACCTGTCCGCGGTGTCGGGGATGCGCGCGTTCCACGCCGAGGGTGAAGTGGCGGTGGGACGCGCGGCGGCGACCCGATCGATGCAGTTGATGATCTCCACGGGGTCCTCGACTGCGGTCGAGACGGTGGTCGAAGCGCGCGGCGCGCCGCTGTGGCAGCAGCTCTATCCCACCGACGATTGGACGGTGACCCAGGGTATCGTGCGTCGCGCGCAGAGCGCGGGCTGCGTCGACATCGTTCTCACCGTGGATTCGCCCGGGCGGCGGAACAACGAGACCTTGCGGCGCGCGATGCTCACCGACAGCCGTCACTGTGAAGATTGCCATGCCGGCAACGCGCACGACATGTGGCTCCGCGCTCCGATGTTCGCCGGCCTCGACGTGTCGCATGTCTCCGCCCTGGCGCCCCTCGATCTGAACGCCGCCTTCCTCGAACGCTTGCGGACAATCGTCAAGGGACGACTGTTCGTCAAGGGAATCGTCACCGGCGAGGATGCCGCGCTCGCCGTCAAACACGGTGCGGACGCGATCATCGTGTCCAATCACGGCGGTCGCAACGAGGAGACGCTGCGTGCGAGCATCGATTGCGTACCGGAAGTTGTCGCAGCGGTCCATGGGCACGTTCCCGTCTTCGTCGACGGCGGTATCCGGCGCGGCACGGACATCTTCAAAGCCCTCGCACTCGGAGCGACGGCGGTCGGCATCGGCCGGCCCCAGGCCTGGGGTCTGGCCGCTTTCGGCCAACCGGGTGTCGAGGCGGTGATCGATATTTTGAATCGCGAACTGAAGACCATCATGCGTCAAGCCGGTACGCCGGCGCTCTCCGGCATCACACCCGAGCTTCTCGTGCGCGATACCGAGCCCGCGCGTTGAGCGCCTCCCGGCTCGTCATTCTCATCCTCGGCGCGACGTGGGCGGTGCACGCGACCTCGGCAGCACCCGCCGGCGCATTTCCCGCCTGGGCGTATCCGACCTGCCCTGCGTCCGCCCGCCGCGCCGGCGATGCCGGCCGCGTCTTGAGCGTGCCGGGATCGCGAGTTCACTTTACCGAAGCGGACATTTCGCGATGGTCCGTCACCTCGGACTGGTTCCCGAAGGACCACCCGGCGTTGCCCGCCATCCTCGCTGCGAGTCACGGTCCCGACAAGATCGCCTGCGGCTATTGTCATTTGCCGGACGGCAGCGGGCGCCCCGAAAACGCCAAGCTTACGGGACTTGCGGCTCCTTACATCATCGCGCAAGTGCAGGCATTGAAGACAGGCGCCCGTCGAGCTGCCCAACCGGATTGGGCTCCCACCCATCTCATGGCGCAAGCCACGGCCGATCTGTCCGCCGAGGAAATCGCCGCGGCAGCTGAATATTTCTCACAGCTGCCGGTGAAGTCGTTCGTGCAGGTCGTCGAGAGCAATCAGGTGCCGAATCACGCGCTCGGATGCTTCGTGTTCCTGCCAGTCCCCGGCCACCCCGTGCCGCTCGATTCGCGCATCATCGAGATGCCGGTCGACGTCGAGCGCTTCGAAAGCCGCGATCCGCACACGAGCTACATCGCCTACGTACCCCGCGGCGCAATCGACCGCGGACGCCGACTGGCCGGCACCGGCGGCGGCGGTAGGAGTCAAGTCTGTTCGACCTGTCATGGCCCGAATCTGAAGGGAGGCACCGGCCTGCCGGGTCCACCGTTGGCGGGCCGTTTCCCTGCCTACCTCTTTCGTCAGCTCTATGGGTTTCAATCCGGGGCGCGGGGCGACGATGGCGCGCAGTCGATGAGCGCCGTCGCGGCCCGCCTGACGCGCGCCGACATGATCGATTTGGCTGCGTACGCCGCCTCGCTCGATCCCGAATGATGCGCTGACCGCACGCCAAGCCCCGCCGGGCGGCTTACCGCGAGCCGGCGGCTTACGGCAAGCCGGGCGGCTTCGGGCCGCCGGTCGCCCAATCGAGCAGCTGCGCGAGATGCGTCACCGGCAGGCCGCTCGCGGCGCGAATTTGCATGATGCAGCCGATGTTGCCGGTCGCGATGACGTCGGGCGACAGCGCGCGGAGCGCCTGCGCCTTGCGCGCACCCAGCCGCTCGGCGATCTCGGGCTGCAGGATGTTGTAGACGCCGGCTGACCCGCAGCAGAGGTGAGCTTCTTGCGGTAGGCGCACGTCGAAGCCGGCCTCCGCGAGCAGTCGCGCCGCGTAGGCCCCGACCCGCTGGCCATGCTGTAAAGAGCAAGCGGGGTGATATCCGACAATCGCACGTGGCACGGGCACGCTTGGCGGCAAGCCGATACGTTCCAGCAATTCGCTCAAATCGCAGGCGAGCGCGGCTACACGCGCCGCCCGGTCCGCGTAGCGCGGATCCTGTTGCAACAGATGGCCGTAGTCGCGGATCACGGGGCCGCACCCCGAGGCGGTGACGACGATGGCATCCAAGGGTGCGCTGTCGAGTTCGTGATGCCACGCGTCGATGTTGGCGCGCGCGAGAGCGAGCGCCTCTCCCTCGCGCCCGAGGTGATGCGACAAGGCGCCGCAGCAGCCCTCACCTCGCGCCCGGATCACCTCCGCACCGGCGCGCTCGAGCAGCCGCACCGTCGCCTCTTGAATCTCGGGATCGAGCACCGGCTCGACGCATCCGCGTGCGAGGCCCACGCGCCACTTGCGTGCGGACGGCCGCGGGGGCGCCGTTGCGGGGGCGGCCTGGCGCGGCGTCTGTTTTGCGGCCCGACGCAGACGCAGCAGGCTCGCGAGGGGACGCAGGCTCGGAACGCGCTCGAACCAACCCGTGAACGGCTCCGCCAACGCGCCCAATTCCAGGGCGATTCGAAACAGCATGCGATGCGGCAGCAGTCTGGCGAGCAGCGCGCGCAAGACCCGATCCCGGAACGGTCGGCGGTAATGCTCCTCGACATAAGCCCGCCCTTTGTCGATGACCCTGCGGTAGCTCACGCCCGAGGGACAATGCGTTTCGCATGAGAGGCAGGACAAGCAGCGATCGAGGTGCTTGACCACCTGCGCCGAGGGCTTGGCGGAGGCCTCCAGCATCCCCTTGATCAGATAGATGCGCCCGCGCGGACTGTCGAGCTCATCGCCGAGCAGGACGTAGGTCGGGCAGGTCGCCGTACAGAACCCGCAGTGGACGCACTTGCGGATGGCCCCGGCGGCGGCGGCCGTCGCGGGATCGGCGAGTAGCGCCGGGTCGAATCGGGTCTGCATCAGTGATCGGCTGCCGGATCGAGGCCGGGATTGAGGATGCCGCAGGGATCGAATGCGGCCTTCACCCGCTCCTGCAAACGCGTAACCCCGGGATCGCGGCCGGCTCCGGCCGCGAGGGCGGCGCGCATCGTGAGCGGAGCACGTATCAAGGTGGCATATCCGCCGAGCGATCGGGCGACGGCGCGAATCTGTGCGCCGCTGGCGACCGCAATGCTTTCGGGGAGTGCCGCCCACACGAGCGCGCCACCCCAGTCGGATACATAGCGTGCCTCCTCGCAGGCAAGCTGCGAGGGAACCTGCCCACCGCGCGCCGGTGGAACCGAGATCCGCCACAGCACGTGCCCGGCCACCGGCAGTGCATCGAGTGTGCTCACGCTGCGCCAAAACGCGGTGCTCTCATCGGCTTCGATGGTCTCGCATGCGCCGGCTGGCTGCAGCACGCGCAGCAGCTCGCCGCAGCGCACCTCGACCGAAGGACCGAACCCCTCGACGCGCAACGCCGTCGTCGGGTTGGGCGCGTGCAGATGGGCCGCCGCCGACACGGAGGCCGTCGTTGCCATCGCGCGGTTCATCAGCTGCTGAGCCGCATCGCCCGACAGCCCCCTGATCAGGAGTGTTTTCTCGGTGCGCGGCCGCGGCAGCACCCGCATGGTGATGGAAAGGAGAACCGCCAGCGTCCCCCAGGAACCCGCCATGAGCTTCGGTAAATCGAACCCGGTGACGTTCTTGACCACCGCGCCTCCACCTTTGAGCGGCTCGCCTCTGCCGGAGACCGCGGTGAATCCCAGGATGTGATCGCGCGCTGCGCCGGCCGACAGGCGCCTCGGACCGGAGACGTTGGCGGCGACGACGCCGCCGAGAGTGGCGTGTCCCGGGGCCGAACCGAATAGCGGGGCGTGATCGAACGGTTCGAACGCGAGCATTTGCCGCCGCTCCGTGAGCGCGGCCTCGAGCTCGATCAGCGGCGTTGCAGCGCGCGCCGTCACCACGAGCTCATCCGGATCGTAATTCGTGATGCCGGCGACGGCGCTCATGTCGAGCACGGCCGCCGAGCCGATCGGCGAGCGCATGAGCCGCTTCGAGCCGCCGGCGCATACCTCCAAGCTCTGCTGCTCGGCGAGCGCACCGGCAACGACCTGCTCCACTTCGGCCGCCGTCGTTGGCGTGTAGTGTAAGGATTGCGCCATCGATTCAGAATCGCGGAATACCCGGAAACGGGACGGCTCCGCGGTGCACGTGCATACGGCCGAGTTCGGCGCAGCGATGCAATTGCGGAAACACCTTTCCGGGATTGAGCAGCATGGCGGGATCGAAGGCGCATTTCACGCGCTCTTGATGGGCAAGATCCACCTCGTTGAACATCTCGCCCATCAGGTCGCGCTTCTCCACCCCCACGCCGTGCTCTCCGGTGAGAACCCCGCCCATCGCCACGCACGTGCGCAGGATCTCGGCGGCGAACGCCTCCGCCTGATCGAGTTCGCCAGGGGTGTTCGCGTCATAGAGAATCAACGGATGCAAATTCCCGTCGCCGGCATGAAACACGTTCGCCACCCGCAGTCCGTAGCGCCGCGCCATACCGGTCATCCGCCCAAGCATCTCGGGCAAGGAGCGGCGCGGGATCGTGCCGTCGATACAATAGTAATCCGGCGAAATTCTTCCGATCGCCGGGAAGGCCGCCTTGCGCCCCGCCCAAAAGCGCAGCCGTTCGTTTTCGCTCGCCGATATGCGCACCGTGGTGGCATCGTTGCGGGTGGCGATGCCGGTCACCAGCTCCATGAGATGCCGGCACTCCTGCTCCGGGCCGTCGACTTCCACGATGAGCAGCGCATCGACGTCGCGGGGATAGCCGACGCCGAGGAAATCCTCGGCCGCATGGATGGCGGGGCGGTCCATCATTTCCATGCCGGCGGGAATGATCCCGTGCGCAATGACGTCGGCGACGCACTGCGCCGCGGACTCGACCGTCGCAAATCCGAGCAGCATCGCTTGCGCCGTCTGCGGCTTGACGAGCAGCCGCAGCGTCACCTCCGTGACCACGCCGAGCAGGCCCTCAGAGCCGATGGCGAGGCCCAAGAGGTCATAGCCTGGCGCGTCGAGCGCCTTGCCGCCGAGCTCGATCACCTCCCCGCTCATCAAGACGATCTTCAGGCCGAGCACGTTGTGCGCCGTCATGCCGTACTTCAGGCAATGCACACCGCCGGAATTCTCGGCGACGTTGCCGCCGATGGTGCAGGCGATCTGACTGGACGGATCCGGCGCGTAGTAGAAGCCGCGCGCGGCGACGGCCTGTGATACGGCGAGGTTGGTCACGCCGGGCTGCACGACCGCAGCACGATTGTCGTAATCGATGTCGAGGATTTGATTGAGCCGGCTGAGGCCGAGCAGGATGCCATCCTCGAGCGGCAGAGCGCCGCCGGAGAGCGATGTGCCCGCACCGCGCGGCACGACCTTGACTTGGTGATCGTTGCACCAGCGAAGCACGGCCGATATCTGCGCGCTGTTCTCGGGGAGCACGACCAGCAACGGCTTTTGAGCGTAGGCGGTCAGGCCGTCGGACTCGTACGGCGCCAGCTCGTCGAGGTGATCGATCACACCCTCGCCGGGCACGATGTCGCGCATCGCGCTCGCGATTTGTGCGCGGCTCGCGAGGGTGTGCGCATCGGGCGGCGGCATCGTTACCGTCATCCGCCGCACCTGCGCGATGATCCATCGGCACTGCCCATCATGGACGGCAGTATGCACGCTGCCCCACGTCGGGCAAGCGCGCCCACAGGCTGGATTGACAAGGATCGGGAGGGTGCGTAGATTCCAGCGCCTCGCGATGGCGGCCCATCATGCCCAGGTGGCGGAACTGGTAGACGCGCTGGTTTCAGGTACCAGTGGAGCAATTCGTGGAGGTTCGAGTCCTCTCCTGGGCACCACCTACCCCCAAAATGTGATCAAAATCGAGCGATTAGGCACTCGATAGCGCGCTTGCGTCGAGTTGGCGGAGCGCCAGTACGTCCTGCAGCGTCACTTGCCATATTGGTTGTGCTACTGCACTTCTCGGAGGCCATCAGCTCAAGAAGGAAAGATCGCGCGGGGTCCGGGCCCTCTCCGCTATTCTATGAGAACCAATTAAATCAATTAGATATCCGATATTGCTAATTTTATTTATAACCCGACTCGCAGCTTCAAGCGCGTGCCGGTGCTCGAGGTCAGGTAGTTCTCGTCGGCGACGCGCACCAGATCGCGTCCCTCGTTCTTCGCGATGTAAAGCGCCGCATCCGCGCGCGCAATGAGCTCATCGAGGGATTTCGCTCCCGCCTCGTTGGTCGCAAGCCCGGCGCTGATGCTCACGCGCAATTCGCTTCCGACCGCGGGCAGCGGTATCCCGAACACCAACGTGCGCAGCCGCTCCAGGCTCGACAGGGCGAGATCGAGCGGCGTGTCGGGCATCACCAGCAGAAACTCCTCGCCACCCCAGCGCCCCAGGATGTCCGAAGCGCGCAGCACCTCGCGTCCGGCGCGAGCGAACTCCTTCAACACGAAGTCGCCCGTCGCATGGCCGCAGCGGTCGTTGATGATCTTGAAGTGATCCATGTCGATGACGGCAAGGGTCAACGGCTGGTGCGTGTCGCTCGCGGCTTGCAGCGCCGCCGCCGCCAGCTCCGCCGTGCGCCGCCGGTTGGGCAACCCGGTGAGTGCATCCTGGCTCGCGAGAGTCACCAGCTGTTGCCGGTAGCGCCGTGTCGTGACCAGAAAGTAGATGAGCAGCGTGATGACCACGACGCCGAGCAGCACGACCACGGCATTCCAGCGCAGCTGCTGCGCCTGGCGATGCGATTGTTCCTGCGAGACGGCCAGCTCGCGCTGCAGCGATGCATTGCGTTCGACTTCCCGGTCGGTTTCGAAGCGCGCCCGCAGGGCTCCCGCCTGCCGGTTGCGCTCGGCGTCGTTCGCCGCCGTGTAGCGGTTCACGTACTCCTGCAGATCGCTGTAGGCATCGCGGTAGTTGTGCAGCGCTGCGTTCGCACGCGCCCGCCAGTGGTAGATGGACGCCACATGGCGCGGCGGCATGTCGGCACCGTTGTGATCGAGAACCCTGTTCAAGATCGCGAGCGCGCGCTCCGGGTGGCCCGATCCCAAATCGATGCGCGCCTGCAGGGCCTGCGTTTCCTTCACGGAATCGGCCGAATTCGCAATGCTGAATCTGCGCAGTGCGCCCGCGCATTCCCGCGCGGCGGGCAAGAGCTCGCCGAGTTCGATGTGCGCTTCGCAGATTCGCTGATCGGCGAAGGCGATGCCCTGCGAGTCGGCGAGCGAAATACTGAGCTGGCGGGCTTGCGTGAATTCAATGATCGCCGCGTTGTAGTTGCCCATCAATTTCAGGATCTGGCCGCGCATGAAACGCGACACGGACAGGTTCATCGTGGCGTCATGCTCGGTGTCCCAGTCGATTTTCTCTTGATTGAGCGTCAACGCCTGGCTGTAGTCGCCCATGCTGCGCATGACCAGCGACAGGTAGTCCGCCGACATGATGTGCGGCTCGGTGACGGCGGGGGCGATGCTGGCGCGGTACGCCTGAGTCAGGGTGACGATGGCCAGGTCCTCCCGATCCAGCCGGTGCTCGAGCAGACCGCGTGTGATCAACAGGCAGGTATCGGCGGTCGAGCCGCGGGGCTGCACCGTGCGCGCGGCCTCGATCGCCTCGATCGCGCCCGCGATGCCGGCTTTGTCGTAGACGTTGTCGGCGTACACCGCCAGCAGTTCGAGATGCTCCCATCCGTGATCCGCTATCAGCGCAAGACCTTTCGCCGCGGTTCGGCGCGCATCGGAGTCGAGCTCGAGAATGCCGTAGGCTTCCGCTTCGACTGCGTACAAGGAGGCCGCCCGCGTGGCGTTGCGCGCGGCGTCGGGCAAGGGCTGACGCTTGAGAGCATCGAGCGCGGCCATCGCTTGTTTGAGCGCCTTGGTCGCATCGACGGCAATGAGTTCCTGCAGGCGGGCGATCTCGGTATCCCGATCGACGAGGCAGCTTGCCCATCCGGCCGATGGAAGCCACGCGCAGGCGAGCAGCACCCAAGGCCGCCACCAGAGTCGCGCCGCGTGCTTGGCGTGTCGGCCCGAATACCTGAATCTACGCATGAATGGCCGAAAGCTACGTCGTTGGTGGGATCCAATCGACCCAGGGGATCACGGTTTCTCAACTTGACGTCCGCGGCCGATGGGGAGATGCGTAAATGCACTCGCCCGTGGTGGGAATGTGATCCATGTCGCAGTGGCAAGTTCGTGAAGAGAGGCGCATATTTGCCTTAATCTAAGAATAACCAAATGCCCGAGGATCACCGAATGGCAACATCCTTCCTGGACCGGGAGAGCACCGTCGCGCCCCTGGATTACGACCGCTTCCTGGTGCCCCCGGCAGCGCTGGCAGTGCACCTGTCGATCGGTCAGGTGTACGCGTTCTCGACCTTCAATCTGCCGCTGACCAAACTCATCGGTCTCACCCATTCAGCACCGGGCGATTGGAAGCTGGCCGAGGTGGGCTGGGTGTTTTCCATCGCCATCGCGGTGCTCGGCATGTCGGCCGCGCTGTTTGGACGATGGGTCGAGCGCGTGGGGCCGCGCAAGTCCATGTTCACCGCCGCGCTCTGCTTCGGTGGCGGGTTCATCGTGTCGGCGGTCGGCATTCATCTGCATGAGCTGTGGCTGCTGTATTTGGGATACGGCGTGCTGGGGGGCTGCGGCCTTGGCATCGGCTACATCTCCCCGGTATCGACCTTGATCAAATGGTTCCCCGACCGCCCCGGCATGGCCACCGGCATGGCGATCATGGGTTTTGGTGGTGGGGCGCTGATTGCGGCGCCGTTGTCGCTTTTGCTGATGGAGCACTTCAAGACCGCCACCTCCAACGGGGTGCTCGAGACGTTCGTGACCATGGGCGTCATTTACTTCATGTACATGATGATCGGTGTCTACTCGGTGCGTGTTCCGGCGGCCGGCTGGAAACCTCCGGGCTGGGTCGCCCCGGCGACGCCGCGTCCCTTGGTGACCACGGCCAATGTGGCGGTGGACGTCGCATGGAAGACCCGGCAGTTCTGGCTATTGTGGGTCGTGCTATGCATGAACGTGACCGCCGGGATCGGCGTGCTCGGTCAGGCCTCGCCGATGATTCAGGAGATTTTCAGCGGCCGCGTCACCGCCGCCGCGGCTGCGGGCTTCGTCGGTCTGCTGAGTCTGTTCAACATGGGCGGGCGGTTCATCTGGGCGAGCGTCTCCGATTATATCGGCCGCAAGAACACCTACCTGGTGTTCTTCGGACTCGGCATCCTGCTCTACTCGGCCGTGCCGACGCTCGGGCACCTCGGCTCGATACCCTTGTTCGTGGCTGCATTCGCCGTCATTCTGTCGATGTACGGGGGCGGTTTCGCGACCATTCCCGCGTATTTGCGCGACGTGTTCGGCACCATGCACGTCGGCGCCATTCACGGCCGGCTGCTGACCGCCTGGTCCGTCGCCGGAGTGCTCGGTCCGGTATTGGTCAACTACATTCGCCAATACCAGATCGAGAACGGCGTGCCGAAGGCGCAGGCCTATTCGGTGACCATGTACATCATGTGCGCGCTGTTGCTCGTGGGCCTTCTGTGCAATCTTGCCATGCACGCGGTCCACGAAAGACATCATCACCGTCTGGCGACCCCCGCAACTTGAGGCTCACACCATGAAATTCCGATTCATCGTCTTGTGGCTCTCGGTTACCGTGCCGCTCCTGTGGGGCGTGATGAAGACATTGCAAAATGCCCTCAAGTTGTTCCAGTAGTGTCCCGGTAGCAAACGCAAACAGCACAAGGAAGACGCCCATGAATCTGCACCTGAGCCTCAGCATCGCTCCGATCATCGCCCTCATCGCCGGCATTCTGATATTGATCGTCCCGCGACTGCTCAATTTCATCGTCGCGATCTACTTGATCATCACCGGCCTCCTGGGTCTGTTCGGCACCGGCGGTTCGTTTCACATGCATTAGTCAGATGATGCCCGCAACAGCCCCGCCGTTCGGGCTGCCGAGGCCGGTGCAAGCGTCCCAGCCCGCCTGGGCACGGAAGTCGCCGTTGGCACCCTGGGTGATGTCGCGAAGCGCACCGGGGTCGCCGTACAGCCGCGGATTGATGTAGCCCGCTGCTTTGCCGGCGGACTCATTGATTCGCGCGATCAGTGCCGCCCACAGCGGCGCCACTGCGCTCGTTCCACCGATGACGGTGTCGGCGCCATCGACGCGCACCGCGTAGCCGGTGTTCGGATCGGCATCGCCGGCCACATCGGGCACCCCGCGCATCGCGAGCGGAACCGTTTGACCCTGGACCCTGCGTGCGCTGAGGCCCTTCTGCCAGGCGGGTAGCGGAAAGAAACCGCTGACGCCGCCGCCGCTGGCGCCCCCCTGTGTGCCATCGTCCCACACGGTCTCGCCGGCGATGGAACCTTGCGTGGCGCGCAAGCTCGTACCGCCGCACGCAAGCGCGAACGGACTCGAGGCTGGAAAGTCGACGTGATCGGCGCCGTCGCTCACGCCATCGCCCGATCCGTTGTCCCCGGAGGCGATGCAAATCGTGATCCCCAAGGTCACCGCCGCCTGAAAGGCATCGTCCATGGCGCTCATCGCCTGCGCTGTCCAGGTGGATTCGGGTCCACCCCAGCTGATCGACAGAATCGACGGATGGTGCACCGAATCGTGAATCGCAGTGGTGATCGCATCGAGAAACCCCGCGTCCGTGTTCGGCGCAAAATACACGACGATGCTCGCGGCAGGCGCAATGGCACCGACGACCTCCACATCGAGCATGACCTCACCGTCCGGTCCATTTGCATCGCCGGTCGGACTGTTGGCACCGTGATCCACAGACACCGCCGTCACGCGCGGGGAAGCGAGATTCAATCCGTTGAAGTAGGCGGTGAGATCCGCGGGACGGAATCCGCCGCCGAGCTCGATGAGCCCAACGCTCTGCCCGTTGCCGGTGCCCGCCGGAAATCCGTACAGCGATGCAATCTGCGGCGGCGAGAAAGAAACGGGCGTCGCCGCCGCCGGCCGATTGACGGCGCCCGTCGCAGGTCGAATTCTAAAATGCGTCATTGCCTGCGGACGGTTGTCGAGCCCGAGCACCGCCTCGACGACCCCATCCAACTCGGCGGGCAGGTGGATGGGACCGGTACGGCCGCGGTACGTGCCGCCGGGATGAGCCGTCTGATGGAGTTGAACGGCGAAGGCGGCGCTGAATTGCGTCACGCTGCCCGACAGCACCATCGTGCGGCGCGCGGCGTGCTCCTGCACCACGAGGAGATGTTGCGCCTGCGCAAAGGCGCGCACTCGCGCGAAGTCGGCCGGATCGGCGCCGTGCTCGCGCGCGAAAGCCTCTCTGCTCAGATAGTCGGCGGCGCGCCCGGCGGACGAGAGCGCTTCTACCCGATCACGCATCCGCTGTGCAGCGCGGCGGCGCACGATGACGCTCACCTCCAGCCGTTCCGCTGGATCCGCGGGTGCAAGCACTCGGGCACCGGGTACCGCGCTGCGTTCACTGCCTCTCAATGGAATGTTTGCCATGGCCTCAGTCCTTGCGGTGGATGCAACTCGCGCAAGTGTAGTCGCCGGTGACGGCCGGACGACATTGTCGACGCCCCGCGACATCAACGCGGCGACGCGACTCGACGCCGCACAATTGTAATTTTTACCATCTGTACGCAGTGCTCTTCGGTGGACTTTTCGGTTCTCCTTTGCCAAGATTTATTTCCAGCGGATTAGGTCCGAAACGACAACAAACAACTGGGGTCGGGATGGATTACCAGTAAGGTGCGCGCGTGCGGCGCAGCGGAGATCGGCGATGCAGCGGCCCTACTCTTCGCCGCCGCAACCCCCGCCCGCTGACCCGACGCACGCCGGCTTCAGTCGACTAGCGGCGTCGAGCAGCGTCGCGGACAGGGTGGGGATCATCATGGAATCAATTCCGGGCGTGGGGCGCAAGAAAAAGGCCAATGGGAACGTTGCACAAGCAATTGTCGCAGCACCCGATCTCGATCTGCACGAATTGCTCGACGCGTTGAACGCGATGCAGGCCGGCAATTTTTCGGTGCGTTTGCCGGGATCTCAAACCGGCGTCGCGGGCAAGATCTGCGATGCCTTCAATACCATCGTCGCCGCGAATCAGCGCATCGCCCAGCAGCTCGAGCACGTGGGTGAAGTCGTCGGCCGGCAGGGCAAGACGCGCACGCGCGTGCGCTTTGGGTTGTCCGACGGCGCTTGGGCCGACATGGAGGGCTCCGTCAATGCCCTCATCGACGATCTGCTGTGGCCGACCACCGCGGTCACCCGCACGGTGACCGCGGTCGCCCGCGGCGATTTGCTGCAGACGGTGCCCCTCGACGTGGACGGTCGCGCGCTCAAGGGTGAGTTCCTGCGCTCGGCGAACATCGTCAATACCATGATCAAACAGCTGAGCGTATTCACCTCCGAGGTGACCCGCGTCGCGCGCGAAGTCGGCACCGACGGGAAGCTCGGCGGTCAGGCCCAGGTGCGCGAAGTGACGGGCGTGTGGAAGGATCTCACCGAAAGCGTCAATTCGATGGCGTCGAATCTCACCGCGCAGGTGCGCAACATCGCCGAGGTCACCATCGCCGTGGCGAATGGCGACCTGTCGAAGAAGATCACCGTGGACGTACGCGGGGAGATTCTGCAGTTGAAGGAGGCCATCAACACCATGGTCGATCAGCTGCGCTCCTTTGCCTCCGAGGTCACGCGCGTTGCGCGCGAGGTGGGAACGGAGGGCAAGCTCGGCGGCCAGGCGCTGGTGCCGGGCGTCGCCGGCACGTGGAAGGATCTGACCGACTCGGTGAATGCCATGTGCGGCAATCTCACCGCGCAGGTGCGCAACATCGCGCAGGTGACCACGGCCGTGGCGCGCGGCGACCTGTCGCGCAAGATCACGGTCGACGTATCGGGGGAAATCCTCGAACTCAAGCAGACCATGAACACCATGGTCGACCAGCTCAATGCCTTCGCGGGCGAGGTGACGCGCGTCGCGCGCGAGGTGGGCACCGAAGGACGCCTGGGCGGCCAGGCCCAGGTGCCGGGCGTTGCCGGCACGTGGAAGGACTTGACCGACAACGTCAATTCCATGGCCTCGAATCTCACCGCGCAGGTGAGAAACATCGCCGAAGTGTCCACGGCGATCGCGAGCGGCAATCTCGCCAAGAAGATCACCGTGACGGTGTCGGGGGAAATCCTCGAGCTGAAGGAGACCATCAACACGATGGTGGATCAGCTCAATGCATTCGCCTCCGAAGTGACGCGCGTCGCGCGCGAGGTGGGTACCGAGGGCCGGCTGGGCGGACAGGCCAACGTACGCGGCGTCGCGGGCACCTGGAAGGATCTTACCGAGAACGTCAACTCCATGGCCTCGAATCTCACGGGCCAGGTGCGCAACATCGCCGAGGTGACCACGGCGGTCGCGAACGGGGATTTGTCGAAGAAGATCACGGTCGACGTGAAGGGCGAGATCCTGGAGCTCAAGGACACCATCAACACGATGGTGGATCAGCTCAACGCCTTTGCCGGCGAGGTGACGCGCGTCGCGCGCGAGGTCGGCACCGAAGGCAAGTTGGGCGGCCAGGCGCAGCTCAAGGGCGTTGCGGGCACCTGGAAGAATCTCACCGACTCGGTGAATTCCATGGCCTCGAACTTGACCGGCCAGGTGCGCAACATCGCCGAGGTCGCCACCGCCGTGGCTCAGGGCGACCTGTCGAAGAAGATTACCGTGACGGTGTCCGGCGAGATTCTCGAGTTGAAAGAGACCATCAACACGATGGTCGACCAGCTGCGCTCCTTTGCGGGCGAGGTCACCCGCGTCGCGCGCGAGGTCGGCACGGAAGGCCGCCTCGGGGGCCAGGCACAGGTGCCCGGCGTCGCCGGGACGTGGAAGGACTTGACCGACTCGGTCAACTCGATGGCCGGCAACCTCACCGCGCAGGTGCGCAACATCGCGGAGGTGTCGACCGCCATCGCCAACGGCGATCTGTCTCGCAAGATCACGGTCGACGTGCGCGGCGAAATCCTGCAGCTCAAAGAAACGCTCAATACCATGGTCGATCAGCTCAACCGCTTTGCATCGGAAGTGACGCGGGTCGCGCGCGAAGTGGGCACCGAGGGCAAGCTCGGCGGTCAGGCGAACGTGCCTGGCGTCGCCGGTACGTGGAAGGATCTCACCGAGAACGTCAATTCCATGGCCTCGAATCTCACCGGCCAGGTGCGCAACATCGCCGAGGTCACCACCGCGGTGGCGCGCGGTGACCTGTCGCGAAAAATCACCGTCGACGTCAAGGGCGAAATCCTCGAGCTGAAGAACACCATCAACACGATGGTCGATCAGTTGAACGCCTTTGCCGGCGAGGTGACGCGTGTGGCGCGCGAGGTGGGCACCGAGGGAAAACTGGGCGGCCAGGCGCAGGTGCCGGGCGTCGCGGGCACGTGGAAAGATCTCACCGACAATGTCAATTCGATGGCCGGGAATCTCACGGGCCAGGTGCGCAACATCGCCGAGGTGGCGACCGCCATTGCCACGGGTGATTTGTCGCGCAAGATCACGGTCGACGTGCGCGGCGAGATCCTGCTCCTCAAGGAGACGCTGAACACCATGGTGGATCAGCTGCGCTCCTTCGCCGGTGAGGTGACGCGCGTGGCGCGCGAGGTGGGCACCGACGGTCGCCTGGGGGGCCAGGCGGTGGTCCCGGGAGTCGCCGGCACGTGGAAGGACTTGACCGACAATGTGAACTTGCTGGCGGCCAACCTCACCACGCAGGTGCGAAACATCGCCGAGGTCACCACCGCCGTCGCACGCGGTGACCTGTCGCGCAAGATCACGGTGGACGTCAAGGGCGAGATCCTCGAGCTCAAGAACACCATCAACACCATGGTCGATCAGCTCAATGGCTTCGCCGGCGAGGTGACGCGCGTGGCGCGCGAAGTGGGCACCGAGGGGCGCCTGGGTGGCCAGGCGCAGGTGCCGGGCGTCGCCGGCACGTGGAAGGACCTCACCGACACCGTCAACGTCATGGCGGCGAACCTCACCGAGCAGGTGCGCGGCATCGTCAAGGTGGTCACCGCGGTCGCCAACGGCGATCTGAAGCAGAATCTCACCGTCGCTTCCAAGGGCGAGGTCGCGGCGCTGGCCGAAACGATCAACAACATGACCAATACGCTGGCGACGTTCGCCGATCAGGTGACGACGGTCGCGCGCGAAGTGGGCGTCGAGGGCCGGCTTGGCGGCCAGGCGAACGTGCCCGGTGCCGCGGGCACCTGGAAGGATTTGACGGGCAACGTCAACCTGCTGGCCGCCAACCTGACCACCCAGGTTCGCGCCATCGCGGAAGTCGCAACCGCCGTCACCAAGGGCGATCTGACACGCTCGGTGCAGGTGGAGGCGCGCGGCGAGGTCGCCGAGCTCAAAGACAACATCAATACGATGATCGACAACTTGCGCCTCACCACGGACCAGAATACCGAACAGGACTGGCTCAAGACCAACCTCGCCCGCTTCACCAACATGCTGCAGGGCCAGCGCGACCTGATCACCGTCGGCCGCCTGCTGCTATCGGAGCTCGCACCGCTGGTCGAGGCCCAGCAGGGGGTCATCTATCAGGTCGACATCGACGATGCGGCCAACGCGCTCAAGCTGCTCTCCGCCTACGCGGACACCGTCGCGGAGGGACACGCCGAGCGCTTGCGGCTCGGCGACGGACTCATCGGCCAATGCGCGCGCGATGCCCGGCGCATGCTGATCACCGAAATGCCGGAGAACGTGGTGCCGATCACTTCAGGGCTGTTCAAGGCGCCGCCGCGGCACGTCATCGTTCTGCCGGTTCTGTTCGAGGGCCAGGTCAAGGCGGTAATCGAACTCGCCTCGCTCGGCGGCTTCACGGATCTGCAGCTCGCCTTCCTCGAACAGCTGACGAACTCCATCGGCATTGTTCTGAATTCCATCGAGGCGACGATGCAGACCGAAGGTCTGCTCAAGCAGTCCCAGCAGCTCGCCACCGAGCTGCAGACCCAGCAGCGCGAGCTGCAGCAGACCAACGAGAAGCTCGAGCAGAAGGCGCAGCAGCTGGCCGACCGCAACGTCGAGGTCGAGGCGAAGAATCAGGAAATCGAGCAGGCGCGGCGCGCCGTCGAGGAGAAGGCCACCGAGCTCGCGCTCACCTCGAAATACAAGTCCGAATTCCTCGCTAACATGTCGCACGAGCTGCGCACGCCCCTCAACAGCATCCTCATTTTGGGCCAGCAGCTCACCGAAAACCCGGACGGCAACCTCACCAACAAGCAGGTCGAATTCTCGCGCACCATTCACGCGGCCGGGACCGACCTGCTCAATCTCATCAGCGACATTCTCGACCTGTCCAAGATCGAGTCGGGCACGGTGTCGGTGGACGCCGAGGAAGTGTACTTCAGCAATCTGCTCGAAATGATCGCCCGCCCGTTTCGCCACGAGGCGGAGAACCGCCGGCTGCGGTTCGAGATCGCGCTCTCGCCAAATCTCGACCGCAGCATCACCACCGACTCGAAGCGCTTGCAGCAGGTGTTGAAGAACCTGCTGTCCAATGCCTTCAAGTTCACGGCGGAAGGGAGTGTGCGGCTCACGGTGTCGCCTGCGGCGAGCGGCTGGAATGCCGACCATCCGACGCTGCGCCGCGCGCCGTCCGTGGTGGCGTTCGAAGTGTCGGATACCGGTATCGGCATCCCGCCCGAGAAGCAGCGCATCATCTTCGAAGCGTTCCAGCAGGCAGATGCCGGTACCAGCCGCAAATACGGCGGCACCGGCTTGGGATTGGCGATCAGCCGCGAGCTCGCCAACCTGCTCGGCGGCGAGATTCAACTGCGCAGCACTCCCGGCGTCGGCAGTGTATTCACCTTGTATCTGCCGCTCGCCTATCTCGGTAGTGCGGGGGCCAAGATTCTGAGCGCACCGAGCGAGACGGCACAGCCGGCAGCGGCCTCGATGGCGGCGGCGCGCCCCGCGGAGCGGCCGCCCGAGCCGATTCTCGACGATCGCAACACGCTGATGGCGGGCGACAGCGTCGTCCTCATCGTCGAGGACGATCCGCACTTCGCGCGCATCATGATGGCGGCCGCCAAGGACGAGGGATTCAAGGTCCTGGTCGCCAATCGCGGCGCCGATGCGCTTGCGCTCGCGCGCGAGCACCATCCGGCGGCCATTTCACTCGACATCTTCCTGCCCGACATGCTCGGCTGGACGGTATTGAGCCAGCTCAAGCAGGACCCGGCGACGCGTCACATTCCCGTCCAGATCGTGACGCTCGATGAAGACCGTCATCACGGCCTGGCGCGCGGCGCGTTTTCGTTCGTGCAAAAACCCACCTCCACCGAGGGATTGGAGAACGCATTTGCGCGCATCAAGGGCTATGCCGGTGCGCGGCGCAAGCGCTTGCTGCTCGTCGAGGACGATGAAGCCGAGCGCAAGGGCGTCGCGGAATTGCTCAGCCACGAGGACATCGAGATCTGCGCAGCTGAAACCGGGGCGGAGGCACTCACGCAGCTGCGTCGCGACCCGGTCGATTGCGTCGTGCTCGACCTGAAGCTCCCGGATATGTCTGGCTTCGAAGTGCTCGAGACCATCCGCGACGATGCGGCATTGCGCGATGTGCCGGTGGTGGTGTTCACCGGCCGCGAGCTGTCCGCCGATGAGGATGCGATGTTGCACACGATGGCGCGCAGCGTCGTCGTCAAGGGAGTCGAATCGCCGGAGCGCCTGCTCGATGAGACCGCGCTGTTTCTGCATCGCGTGGTCGCCGACCTGCCGCCGGCCAAGCAGCGCATGCTCGAACGCCTGCACAGCTCCGATGAGGATCTCATGCACCGCACGGTGCTCCTGGTCGATGACGACGCGCGCAACATATTTGCCCTCTCGAGCGTGCTCGAGCGGCGCGGGATGGAAGTGCTCACGGCCACGACCGGCAGCGAGGCGCTGGCAGTACTGAATGCCCGCACCGATGTGGCGATCGTCCTGATGGACATCATGATGCCGGGAATGGACGGCTACGAGACCATCCAGGCGATACGGGCGAAGCCGGACTCGCGCCGCCTGCCGATCCTCGCATTGACGGCCAAGGCCATGAAGGGCGACCGCGAGAAATGCCTGGAGGCCGGAGCGTCCGATTATCTGGCCAAACCGGTCAACGTCGAGCAATTGCTGTCCGCACTGCGTATGTGGCTGCACCGGTGAGGGCACCCTCCATGTCCTCGTCCGAGCTCACGCCGGTGTCCGAGAAGGTGAACATCCTTCTGGTCGACGATCAGCAGGCGAAGCTCCTGAGCCATGAGGTCGTGCTCGCCGAGATCGGCGAGCGGCTGCTGACCGCATGCTCGGCGCGCGAGGCGTTCGAGTGTCTGCTGAAGAATGACGTCGCATTGATCCTCATCGACGTGTGCATGCCGGACCTCGACGGGTTCGAGCTCGCGGCGATGATTCGCGAGCACCCGCGCTTCCAGCGAACCGCCATCATCTTCGTATCGGCGGTCATGAATGCGAACCTCGACCAGCTGCGCGGCTACCAGCTCGGCGCCGTCGATTACGTGCCCGTTCCCGTGGTGCCGGAGCTGCTGCGCGCGAAGGTCAAGGTGTTCGTCGATCTGTACCGCAAGACCCGTCAGTTGGAGCGCTTCAACGCCGACCTCGAGCAGCGCGTGCTCGAGCGAACGGCGGAGTTGCGCCGCTTCAACGAGGAACTCGAACAACGCATCGAGGAGCGCACGCGGGAGCGGGAAACCGCCCTGGCACAGCTGTTCGAGGCGCAAAAGATGGATACCATCGGGCGGCTGACCGGCGGCGTTGCGCACGATTTCAACAACTTGTTGATGGCCGTATTGGGCAGCCTCACGCTGCTGGAGAAGCGCCTGCCCGAAGACCCTTCGTGCCGCCGTCTGCTGCAAAACGCGGTGCAGGGCGCCCAGCGCGGCGCCGCCCTGACTCAGCGATTGTTGGCGTTTTCGCGCCGCCAGGAGCTCAAGCCCGAGGCGGTGGATTTCGCCGACCTGGTGAGCGGCATGGAAGAGCTGCTGAAGCGCGCTCTGGGCCACGGAATCGAGCTCAAGTGCCAATTCCCGAGCGCACTGCCGCCGGTGCTCGCCGACGCCAACCAGCTCGAGTTGGCGTTGCTCAATGTGGCCCTGAACGCGCGCGACGCCATGCCCGGTGGCGGCAAGCTGACGATCACCGCGGCGGAGGAGACCAAGCGCTCGGACGGCGCGGACTCGCATCTGCAGCCCGGCGATTACGTGCGGGTCATGCTCATCGACAACGGTGTCGGCATGGACGAAGTCACGCTCGCCAAGGCCACCGAACCGTTCTTTACGACCAAAGGCCCCGGCAAGGGCACCGGTCTCGGACTGTCGATGGTGCACGGGCTCGCCGCTCAGTCCGGAGGTCTGTTGCGCATCGACAGCGCCCCGAATATCGGCACCACGGTGGATCTGTGGCTGCCGCGGGCCAAGGCGTTCCCGGTCTCGGCGGGTCGCAATGTCGAGCGCCTGAAGCCCCCGCCCGCGCCGAAGCCGTGCCGGGTGCTCGTCGTCGACGACGATCTGCTGGTACTCACCGGCACCGCGGCACTGATCGAAGATCTCGGACATACCTCGATCGAAGCGCAGTCCGCAGCCGAGGCGCTCGCGAAGCTCGCCTCGGGAGTCTCCGTGGACGTCGTCATCACCGACCACGCGATGCCGACCATGACCGGCCTGCAGCTCGCGCAATGCATTCAACAGCAGTATCCGGGACTCCCCATCATCCTGGCGACCGGATACGCAGAGCTGCCGGGGGACCCGGCGCTTCTCGGCCTGCTGAAACTCGCGAAACCTTGCAGTCAAAACGAAATTGCCGCCTCGATCCACAACGCGCTGGCGCTGCGCGCCTCCGGGGAAAGCCTTGCCGAGCCGCGCGCCGCGCGCTGAGGCACTCACCGGACGCGGTTCCCCGAGGGATCGACGACTCAATCCCCCGCTGTAGGCATACTCCGACGCGCGACGATGGCGAATGATCCATGGGTTTACTGCGATTCGGAATGGAAACCGCGCATGCGCCATAGTCGAATACCGAGCGACGAGGTCACGGAGATTGGTCGTGAGAGGTTCCCCGTTCATCGGCGCCATCGGCGCACTTTTTCTGGCTGCATTCTTCTTGCTCGGAAAGTCCCTGGGAGATCCCGCAGGGAAGGTCGATGACTCGAAAGGCTCACCGACGGATCTCGTCAACTCAGACGGCCAAGGGCAAGCTGCACAATCCCTACAAGGACTCACAGGCGGACATCGTCTCGCAAGGGGAGCAGCTGTTCCGCAGCTATCCCTGTGCCGGCTGTCACGGCGGGGGCGCCGGCGGTGGCATGTGCCCGCCGCTCACGAAGAGCGACTGGATCTACAACGGCGACGATGACACGCTATTCCGGCTCGTGACCCTCGGCAGCGACGATCTGCAGAAGAAGGGCTACACCCGGCACGGCCTCGCGCCGACGGTGGGCCCGATGCCGCCCATGGGGAGCATCATCAAGAATTCCGATGATTTGTGGAAAATGCTCGCCTTCATCCGCTCCCGCTACGACGGCGATCCTGCCTATAAGTACGGGGCCCCCGCTTCGCAGCAATAGCGGCAATGGCGCAGCCGTAGCAGCAGTACCCTAACAGCCGCTGTTCTCGGTACGCGCAGTGCGGCGACTGGAGGTGCGTCGCGCCGCCGCGCCGGAGGCGGCGCCGGCCAGCCGGTCCATGTCGCCGCGAAGCTGCGCCTTCGCACCGGTGGAGATGGCGCCGAGTCCGGATTCGATGGCGGCCAGATCCGGCTTCGGCCCACGCACGTGGGACTCGAGCGCACGGCGCATGACACGCAAGTGCTCAGGTGTCGTACCGCAACAGCCGCCGATGATCCGGGCGCCGGCGTCGAGCGACAGGCACGCATACTGCGCCATCAGTTCGGGCGTTCCGTTGAACCGCAGCGCCCCGTCGATGTATTGCGGGATCCCGCAATTCGCCTTGGCGACGAGAATCGCGGATGGCTCCGAAGCGGTGGCGAGATTGACCACGGAGGCCACCAGTTCGGCGGGGCTGACGCCGCAATTGCTGCCGCAGGCGGCGAGATGATGCCTGCGGTGCAAGTCCGCCAGTTCGAAGGGCGTAATGCCCATCATCGTTCGCCCGTTCGTGTCGAAACTCAAGGTCGCCACCACCGGCAACCCGCAGCTGCGGGCGCCCGCGACGGCCGCTTCGGTTTCCTCGACGGACGACATCGTCTCGATCCACAGCAGATCCGCGCCGCCGCGCGCGAGGGCGGCGGCCTGTTCGGCAAACGCATCGCGCGCATCGTCGATACTCAAGGGACCGAGCGGCTCGAGGATCTCCCCGGTGGGCCCGATGCTCCCGGCGACGAGCACCACCCGCCCGGCCCGGTCGGCCTCCCCGCGGGCAATCCGCGCCGCCTTCTCGTTGAGCTCCGCGACGCGATCCGCCGATTTATGTAACTTCAGACGATATCGCGTGCCGCCGAAGCTGTTCGTCAAAATGATGTCCGCGCCCGCCTCGACGAACGCGCGCTGCAATCCGGCGACCCGCTCCGGATGATCGGCATTCCACAGTTCGGGGGCGTCGCCCGACTGCAAGCCGCGATCGAACAGATTGCTGCCGGTTGCGCCGTCCGCGAGCAGCCAGGGCCGGTCGGCCAATAACGCTGTCAGTTTGTCAGTCATTCTCGAGTAGGTCCGGTTTGATGCTGGAATATTAGCATGGCGGCGGGGGTGCTGGCCGGAGGCCGGCCCCGCTCCGGGCAGAGCGCCGCGCTCCGGGCTCAGGTCCTTTTCGCCGCGGCGGCAGGCCCCTCGTCGTCGCCGAGCGCTCGGCGCGCGTACCAGCCGAACAGCAAGATGCCGCAGTAGCAGGCGGCCGGCACGATGAGCGCCATCTTCAACCCCCACTGATCCGCTGCGCTGCCGGTGAACAGCGGCACGATGGCTCCGCCCACGATCGCCATGCAAATCACACCGGAACCTTCGGCCGCGCGCGGACCGAGCCCCTCGCTCGCGAGAGTAAAGATCGTGGGAAACATGATGGAGTTGAACAACCCGATCGCGAGCAGCGACCATCCCGAAACCGGGCCGCTGGTATTGGCCGAGATCAACAGCAGCAGGATGACGACGGCAGCCACGCACGACAGCACCTTGCCGGGCGAAAAGACGCGCAGCACATACGCGCCGATGAACCGACCCACCATCGCGCCGCCCCAGTAGAACGGCACGTGTTTACCCGCCTGCTCGGCGGCCACGCCGAGAACACTGCTCTGCATGAGGTAATTCACGATCAATGAGCCGATGGCTACTTCCGCACCGACATAGAGAAAAATGCATGCCGCGCCGAACGCGAAGCGCGGACGCTTCAACAAATTGAACGCACGCCAGATCGGTGCCGGACCGACCGGCGTCTCCACCAGCGCTTTACGCCGCAGCCACACGACGGCCGCGAGCAACAGCAGAGCCGCCGCGAGTCCGAGATAGGTGCGAACGATCACCCGGGTCTCGGCGCTGCGAAAGGCATCGAGCGCAGCACCCGACAGCGTCTTGGGATCGACCGTCGCCAGGGATCCCAAAATCAGGATCGAGCCGACGTACGGAAAAAGCGTGGTTCCCAGGGAGTTGAACGCTTGCGCAAAGGTCAGGCGGCTGCTCGCCGTCCTGGGCGGCCCCAGCATCGAAATGAGCGGATTCGCAACCACCTGCACGGTGGTGATGCCGGCAGCGAGCACGAACAGCGCGAACAGAAACAGACCGAACAAACCATGGGCCGAGGCGGGCACGAACAACAGACAGCCCGCAGTCATGGTGAGCAGACCGATGACGGCCGAGCGCATATAGCCGACTCTCTCAACGAGCGTCGCTGCGGGAATGGAGACGAGAAAGTAGGCGGCGAAGAACGCGGACTGCACCAGCATCACCTCGCCGTAAGACAAGGTGAACAGGGCTTTCAATTTCGGAATGATGACGTCGTTGAGACTGGTGATGCCACCGAAGGCAAAGAACAGCATGAACACGAACGCCCGCAGGTCCTTCGAGTAACTCGTCTGCGCGTCCGGGTTGCCGGCGCTGGTAGTCATCACCGGCGTCATCGGATCCTCTCCACATTCATTGCAAGTCGGCGAGGTCGTCCATTCCAAGCGGCCCATGATAAGCGGCGATGCGAGCCTCGCCGCCGATCGACAAGTCCGCGGCGGACCTTCCCAGGCGCACCGCGTACGTCCCGGCTTTCAGGTCCCATTGTCGTCGCTGCTCATCGAACGATGCCAGCAGCCGGCGATCTGCGCGAATGGAGAGTGTACGCGACTCGCCGGGTTGGAGTTCGACGCGTTGAAATCCAATGAGCCGCAAAATCGCACGGCCCCGCGCCGAGGTCAGGTACACCTGCGGCACATCGGCGCCCGCGCGTGTGCCGGTATTGCGCACCTCCCAGCTGACGGTGAGCGTGCGGCCGCCGGAGACCGCGAGGCGATCGTACTCGAAGTGTGTATAGGACAGGCCGAATCCGAACGCGAACAGCGGTGCGATGCCCCGGGCGCCATACCAGCGGTAGCCGACGTCGGCGCCTTCCGTGTAATCGATGCTCACCGCTGCGCCGCGCTCGCTGCCGGAATTCGGCAACGTCGGTCGCACGAAATCCACCATCCGTTCCGGAAAGCTGATCGGCAAACGCCCGGATGGATTGACCGCGCCGAACAAGACATCGGCGATCGCCTGACCGCCCTCCTGTCCCGGATACCACGCCGCAAGCACCGCCGCCACCGTGCCGAGCCAGGGCATCGCCACGGGGTTGCCGGTCTCGAGCACGACGATGGTGCGCCGGTTGGCGGCCGCAACCGCCTCGATGAGCGCATTCTGGCCCGACGGAAGATCGAGGTCGGGAATGTCGCTGCCCTCGCGTTCGTGGCGCGTCACGAACACGATCGCGACATCGGAGTTTGCCGCCAGCACGGCCGCATCCGCCGGAAAATCGCCGGGATCGAAGCGGACCAGGCTCTGCGGCGCCGCCCGCTGCACGGCGCGCAACGGCGGACTGGGATCGAATATTTCGGTGCGCGAGCGCAGCTCCTCGCCGTGGCTGCCCGCAGGAATCCGTGCGAACGATCCATTCGCCGGAATGACCTGGGCGGAGCCACCGCCCGACAGCACCCCGAGATCAGCGTAACCGCCGATCACGGCAATGCGCTTCAGATCGTGGGCAAGCGGCAATGCATTGCCCGCGTTCTTCAACAGCACCACGCCCTTTTGAGCGATCTCGAGCGCGAGCGCGGCGTGCGCGGGGTAGTCGATGGCCGACTTGAGCGGCGGGTGCTCGACGATTCCCACTGCGAACATCGAGCGCAAAATCCGCCGCGCCATCGAATCGATTCTCGAGACTGGAATCGAGCCCGTTCGCACCGCCGCCTTCAGCGGCTCGTCGAACCATACCGCGCCATCGAGCTGCTCGCCCGATTCCTGATCGAGACCATTGAGTGCCGCCTCAACGCCCGGAACGGCGCCCCAATCCGACATCACCCATCCCGGATAGCGCCAGTCGCCTTTGAGAACCTGGTTCAACAGCCAATCGTTCGCGCACGCGTAGACGCCGTTGACCTTGTTATAGGCGCACATCACCGCTCCCGGCGCTCCGCCTTCGATGGCGATTTCGAACGCCAGCAAGTCCGACTCGCGCAGCGCCCCGCGGTCGATGCGCGCGTCGAGCGAGTGGCGATTGGTCTCGTTCGCATTGAGCGCATAATGTTTGAGCGTGGAAATGACGTGCTGATCCTGCGTACCGCGCACGGCCTGCCCTGCCATCGCGCCGGCAAGCAACGGGTCCTCGCCCAGATATTCGAAATTACGGCCGTTGCGCGGGTCGCGCGTCAGGTCGATCCCGCCGCCGAGCAGCACATTGAAGCCCTTGGCGCGCGCTTCGCCGCCGACCACCGCGCCGGCTCGGTACGCGAGCTGCGGATCGAAGCTCGCCGCCAGCGCGAGGCCGGCGGGCAGCGCCGTTGCCACGTCCCCCGGACGTGCATCCTTCGGGTTCGCGACTCCGAGGCTCGCATCGGTCTCATAGAGATTCGGAATACCGAGGCGCGGCACGCCCGGCACGAATCCGGCTGCGGGAATGGCGGCCGGCGGGGCGCGTGCATCCAATGGCATCGGTCCGTGCAGCAGTGCGATCTTCTCGTCCAGCGTCATGGCGCCGAGCGCGAGTGCCGCGCGTTCATCCGGCGAGCGTCGGGAATCGAGCCACGGACGCCCGGCCTGCGGGACTTGGTCGCGCGCGGCCGACACGCTCAGCGCGAGCACTGCGAGTCCCGCGACCGCCGCCAAGTGCGTGACCATCGCCATCCGACTCCGTTGCCGCGGCGTGAGAACCATCGCGCCGCGCGGTCTAGGCGAACGGTTGCTGTCGAACGATGGTCTGTTCGCGATCAGGACCGGTGGAAACGATGTGAATCGGCACACCGACCAAGGCTTGCAGCCGCTCGAGGTAGTTGCGGGCGTTCACGGGCAACTCCTCGTACCGGGTGATGCCGACACTGCTTTCCTTCCATCCGGGCAGATCCTCGTACACTGCCTGGGCGGAGCCGAAGTGCTCGGAGAGCAGTGGCGGGGTGAGGATGACGGCGCCGTCGATCTTGTAGCCCACGCAAACGCGGATGACGTCGAGGCCGTCGAGCACATCGAGTTTGGTGACGCACAGCGAGGAGCAGCTGTTATGCACGATCGAGCGCCGCAGCGCGACCGCATCGAACCAGCCGCAACGGCGCTGCCGGCCGGTGACCGAGCCGAATTCACGGCCCACCCGCGAGAGATGCTCGCCGAATTCGTCGAACAACTCGGTCGGGAACGGCCCCGCGCCGACGCGCGTGGCGTAGGCCTTGACGATCCCGAGTACATCGTGAAACCGCCGCGGCCCGAGTCCGGTGCCGGGGGCTGCCCCCCCGGCGGTGGTGGTGGAGGAGGTCACATACGGATAGGTTCCCAGATCGACATCGAGCATCGCGCCCTGTGCGCCCTCGAACAAGACGTTGCGACCCTCGGCGCTCAACTGCTCGAGAATGCCCGTGACGTCCGCGACCAGCGGCTTCAGGCGCTCGCCGAGCGCGAGATTCGACTCGAGCACCTGCTGGAAATCGATCGGTGAGCTCTGGAAATAGCGCTGCAAGACGAAGTTGTGATAGTCGAGAACCTCGCCCAGTTTGGCGGCGAAACGCTCGCGGTGAAACAGGTCCGAGACTCGCAGCGCGCGCCGTGCCGCCTTGTCCTCGTAGGCCGGGCCGATGCCCCGCCCGGTCGTACCGATCGCGTTGGCACCCTGCGCCTTCTCGCGCGCGCGATCGAGCGCCACGTGGGAAGGCAATATCAGGGGACACGCCGGGCTGACACGCAGCCGTTCGAACACCGGTACGCCCTGCCCGATCAGCATTTCCGCCTCTTTGAACAGCGCCTCGAGCGACAACACGACGCCGTTGCCGATCAGGCACTGCACATGCGGGTGCAGGATGCCGGAGGGGATCAGCGACAACACCGTCTTCTTGCCGCCGATGACGAGGGTGTGACCCGCGTTGTGGCCGCCCTGAAACCGCACCACGGCCTGCGCTTGATCGGTGAGCAGATCGACGACCTTGCCCTTGCCCTCATCGCCCCACTGCAGGCCGATCACGACCAGATTCTTACCCATTTCGCACCATCCAGAGAAGTGCGAGTCCGACCACCATGCTGATCAGACCGCCCCAGCGTAGCTGCTTCGATTCGGTCTGCGCCAGCTTCGCCATGAGACGCTTCGCGGCGCCGGGATTGAGAAACGGTAATATGCCCTCGAGCACCAGATACAAGGCGAACGCGCCCCCCAAATAGCGCCCCAATTCGGCCCAGCCAATTTCCATTGCCATGATACCGCTCTCGCTATTTCTGAGGCTGCGGTTGTGGTTTGTTGAAATACTTGAAGTAGCCATTGTCCGGCGGGATCACCAGCAAATCGCCTTGCGTGCCGATTGCATCCCGATACGACTGCATGCTGCGGTAGAAGCTGTAGAACTCCGGGTTCTTCGAATACGACTTGGCGTAAACCTCGCTCGCCGACGCGTCCCCCTGACCGCGGGTCTGGCTCGCCTGCCGTGCCGCATCGGCGAGAATCTCCGTCTGCTCCTTGTTCGCTTCGGCGCGAATTCGATCCGATGCCTCCACGCCTTCGGCGCGCAGCTTCGCCGCCTGCGCCTTGAAGGTCGCACGCATGCGCTCGAACACCGAATCCTGGACCTGCTGCGGCAACTCGATCTTGGTGATACGCACATCGACGAGCTCAACCCCGAGCTGCTCGGCGAAGGGACGGGCGGTCTTCATCATCGAGCCGGTGAACTCCGCGCGCTCGGCGGTAACCACCTGCTGCAGCGTGCGCTGCGTCACCACGCTCTTGATGCTGTCCCTGATCGTCTCGCCGAGCCTCGCATTCGCGACATCCTCGCTGCCGCCGGTCGATTCATAGTAGCGGCGCAGATTGTTGATGCGCCATTTCACGTAAAAGTCGACGTTCAGCTGCTCCTGCTCGCTCGTCAGGAAATGCTCCGACTGATACATCTGGGTCAAGATGCGCGCGTCGAAGCGGATGACCTCGTTCACCAACGGAATTCGCAAGTGCAGTCCAGGCTGGAAGTTCGACTCGACGATCTCGCCGCCGGTGGACTTGATCGCGAGCTGGCCTTCGCTCACGGTGAACACGCTGGCGCGCACGATCAGAATGAGCGCCACCAACCCCACCAAGATGTACAAGAGCCTGGTTTGCATCACCGCACTCCCCGCGCACGCGCGGGATCTTCCGCCGGCGGCACCTGCACATCCGGCGCGCGCGCGTTGGGGACGGTCATCGTGTCGTTCGGCATGGTGATCGATTGCGGCCCGGCGGAGATCAGCTTGTCGAGAGGCAGATAAAGCATGTTGCCGGCGTTCTTCGTGTCGACGATGACCTTGCGGGAATTCTTGTAGACGTTTTCCATGGTGTCGAGGTACATGCGCTCGCGCGTCACGGCCGGCGCGTGCTCATACTGCGCCAGCACCTGATCGAAGCGCGACGTATCGCCCTGTGCGAGCGCCAGCACCTGCAGCCGGTATGCTTCCGCGTCCAGCAGCTCCTTGGCCGCGGCGCCGCGCGCGCGCGGCACCACGTCGTTGCGGTAGGTCTCGGCGTCCTGCTGATAACGCTGGCGATCCTTATCCGCCTTGATGGCGTCGCGCTGCGCGTCCTGAACGGGCTCGGGAACGACCACGTCGCCGAGCGTGACGCTGATGATGCGGATTCCCATGTCGTAGTTGTCGAGCGTCCGCTGCAGCAGCACGCGGGCGCGATCGGTGATGGAGGGATCGAAGGCCGAGCGCCTTGTCGAGCGACGCCTGCCCCACCGCCTCGCGCATGGCGCTCTCGCTGACTTGCGTCAAGGTTTCTTCGACGCCCTTCACTTTGAACAGGTACTTGAGCGGATCGGGCTGCGTGTACTGCACGGCGGATTTGACCTCGACCAGATTGGTATCGGCGGTCAGCATTCGCGCATCGTCGGGAACGCTGTATTGCTGCGATACGTTCACGATGATTCGACGCTCGATCGGCCAGGGCAAATGCCAGTTGTAGCCGGGGCCCACGGTCTGCACGTACTTGCCGAAGCGCAGAACGACCGCGCGCTCCTGGGCATCGACGCGGTAGACGCCGCTGCCGATCCACACCGCGGCGATCAGGATCGAGTACGCTGCTCAACCCGCGGCCGAAGTTCGGTGCGCCTGGCCGCCGCCGATACCGCCGCCGCCGGCCGAACAGCGCCGCCAGGCGGCGCTGCAGATTGCGCAACACATCGTCCAAATCGTTTTGCGACTGTTGTGGGCGATTCCACGGATTGCGTTTCTCGCCGCCAGGTTCATTCCAAGCCATGCGTATGCCTAATCTTAAGTTGCGGACTGTTTGTATCATTTGAGCAGCCGGGCATTCTAGCAGCCGACCCGCCGCTCACAAGACGGGCTATGCCACGCGCTGTTGGGCGCCCTGCGCCGCTGGTATCCACCAGGGTCACACCATCTCCGCCCACGCCAGCTTGGCGATCTCGGTCGCATCGAGCTCCACATCCAGCTCCCAGCTGCCATCGTCGTATTGGCGCTCGGCGCGCACGGCATTGCGCCGATACAGGGCGGAGCGAACCGCGGCAGCGCCATTCGAGGTGCAGCGTGCGCCGAACCTGGTTGGGCCGCACCGCCCGCGCGATCGCTTCGCGCAGCTGCGCAGGCCCGGCGCCCGTGACCGCCGAGACCCACACCTGAGCCGGGACGCCGTCGGACACCCGCGCACGACCCGGTCGCACGTTTCGCGCGGCTCCAGATCGATCTTGTTGAACACCAACAGCTCACGGATCTCACCGGCGCCGATGCCGCGCAGCACTTCGCGCACCTGCTCGATGCGCTCGTTGCGCATCGGATCGCTTGCATCGACGACGTGCAGCAACAAATCCGCATCGCGCGCTTCCTGCAAGGTCGAGCGAAATGCCGCGACCAGCTCGTGCGGCAGACCCGCGACGAAGCCGACGGTGTCCGCCAGCACCACCTCGCCGACGCCCGACAATTTGATCTGCCGCACGGTCGGATCGAGCGTGGCGAACAGCTGGTCCGCCACATACGTCGCGGAGCCGGTGAGCGCATTGAACAGCGTCGACTTGCCGGCATTGGTGTAGCCGACCAAGCGCGACGGTCGGGACGGGCACCTCGCGCCGCACGTGACGGCCGGTCTCGCGCTGACGGTCGAGCTTCTCCAGCCGCGTACGCAACGTGCGGATGCGCTTTGGCGATGAGGCGCCGGTCGGTTTCCAATTGCGTTTCGCCGGGTCCGCGCAAGCCGATACCGCCCTTCTGCCGCTCGAGGTGGCGTCCAGCCGCGCACCAGACGCGTCGCGAGGTGGGAGAGTTGGGCGAGCTCGACCTGCAACTTGCCTTCGAAGCTGCGCGCCCGCTGGGCGAATATATCGAGAATCAGCCCATTGCGATCTAAAACTCGACGATCTGTGAGCTTTTCGAGGTTGCGCTCCTGGCTCGGGCTCAGGGTCTGGTCGACGAGCACGAGGTCGGCTCGGTGCTCCTCGGCGCAGGCGCGGATTTCCTCCGCCTTGCCTGAGCCCACGAAGTACTTCGGGTCGGGCCGCGGTCGCGAGGCGAGCACCAAGCCGACGCCCACCGTCCCCGCCGACGCCGCCAGAGCCTCGAAATTCAGCCGTATCGTGCGGATCGACGGCATGCCCGATGCCGACGCCGACCAAAACGGCGCGCTCGCCGCCCCGGGGGCGTTCAAACAATTGCAGAGCGCCTACCCCTCACTCGACCAGGCTTCATTCGACAATGGCCGGTTCCGTCACTTCGCCGTCCTCACCGGTCGGCAGGCGCACATTGCGCGCCGGCACGACGGTGGAAATGGCATGTTTATAGACCATCTGACTCACGCTGTTTCTCAGCAAGACGACGAACTGGTCGAATGAATCGATCTGTCCTTGCAGCTTGATGCCGTTCACGAGATAGATCGAAACGGGCACGCGCTCTTTGCGCAAGGCATTCAAAAAAGGGTCCTGCAGAGACTGGCCACGGGCCATGGGAGAGCTCCTTGTTGTTTGTGTCGTTAACATTGCCTTGTCACTTCCCTGCGCCAGGCATACCGGTTGAATGCTAGCACAGCGGCATCGATCGAGTTAGACGTATGACCACGCACCAAATTTGCCTCGAGAAAGTGCACTGAAAACCATGGCTGCAACATTCGGATGCATGGAATCGAACCAATTGAGGGTTTCACGCCGCCTCAGCCACGTCAGTTGACGCTTCGCAAGTTGCCGCGTCGCCGCAATCGCTTCTTGTTTGGCCTCTTCCAAGCCGCATTTTCCCGCTAGATATCGCCATGCCTGCCGATATCCGACCGCGCGCATCGACGGATGTTCCGCAGTCAAATCGCTTCTTTCGCGCAGGGCGCGGACCTCTTCCAGAAATCCCGCGGCGAGCATGGCAAGAAAGCGCGCTTCGATTCGTCGGTGCAGGACGGCTCGCTCGAGCGGCGCGACCGCAAGTTCGAGCACCTCCACGCCGGCGAGCGCGGACTTGCGCGACTGCTGCAAGCGGCTGATGGGCTCGCCGGTGACACGGTAGACCTCGAGCGCCCGCTGGATGCGCTGCGGATCGTTGAAGTGAATTCGCGCCGCCGCCTGCGGATCGACACGCTCGAGTTCCCGATGCACCGCCGCCCATCCGCCGCTCGCCGCCTGCGCATCGATCTCCGCACGCACGCGCAAATCCGCCTCGGGCAGCTCGGCCAGGCCCATGGTGAGGGCATGGAAATACAGCATGGTGCCGCCCACCAACAAGGGCTGGCGGCCCCGCTGCCAGATCTCCTGCATCGCCTCGCTCGCATCGCGCACGAACTCGCCCGCCGAATAATTCGTCGTTGGATCGCGAATGTCGATGAGGTGGTGCGGGATCGCCATGCGCGTCGCGCGGTCGGGTTTGGCCGTACCGATGTCCATCCCTCGATACACCTGAGCCGAATCCACACTGATGATTTCGAACGGCAGGCTTGCCGCCAGACGCAGGGCAAGATCCGATTTGCCCGCCCCGGTCGGTCCCATCAGCAGCAGCGCGCACCGGCGCTGTGTTTCCCGCGACGCCCCCTCGATCATCGGCCGCGCATGAACAACCGATCGAGATCCGCGAGCGACAAGCGCACCCAGGTGGGGCGGCCGTGGTTGCATTGATCGGCGCGCTCGGTGCGCTCCATCTCGCGCAGCAACGCGTTCATTTCCGGCAGGCTCAAATTGCGCTGCGCCCGCACCGCGGCGTGACAGGCCATGGTGCCGAGCAGATGGTTGATCGACTCCTCGACGCGCCGCGACTGGCCGGTCTCCAACAGATCCGACAGGACGTCGCGCACCACACTGGCGGGGTTGCGCCCTGCCAATAGGCTGGGAATCGCCCGCAGCGCCAGCTGGTCTGGCGACCAGCGCGTGACCAGGAAGCCGAGCGCCGCAAACTCGGCATCGTGTGCTTCAGCGGCCTCGGCTTGCGCGGGCGTGACTTGCAGAATCTCCGGCACCAACAACTGCTGTTGAGCCGTGTTGCCCGCCAGCAGCTTCTTCATGCGCTCGTACATTACGCGCTCGTGCGCCGCGTGCATGTCGACCAGCACCATGCCGTCCGCGGTTTGAGCCAGAATGTAGACGCCATGCAGCTGCGCCACGGCGAACCCGAGCGGCGCGTGCACCGCCCCGTCCGTGGCGGGGGCATCGCCCGCGGCGTCATCCCGCTGAGCGATGTCATAGCCCTCCGCGCCCGCACCCTCCTGTACCGCGACCCCACGGGCATCGTCGGTGTCGACCCGCCAATCCGCACCGCGGCCGGCCAGGGATTCACCGACGAAGCTGCGATACACATCGGCAGCGGCGCGGCCGGGCTGACCTTCCGGCAGCACGAAGCGGGCCTGGCTCGGCGCAGCCACGTCTGCATGGCGGGCGCTGCCGGTCAGCCAATCGAGCGGCGCGCTGCCGGGCGACTCCGCGGAGGGGCGGGTTTCCGCGAGTGCTCTCTCGAGGGTGCGAAACACGAAATCGTGCACGCGACGCGACTCTCGAAACCGCACCTCGAGCTTCTGCGGGTGCGCATTCACATCGACGCTGCCCGGATCCACGTCCAAGTAGAGCACGTAGGCGCCAAATCGCCCGTTGAATAGCACATCCTGGTAGGCGAGGCGCGCCGCTCCGGCGATGAGCTTGTCGCGCACGAAGCGGCCGTTCAGAAAGGCGAATTGCAGATCCGACTGGCTGCGGGAGAACGTCGGCAGCGCGAGCCACCCGGACAGGCGCAGACTTTCGCCATCCTGGCGCAACTCGATCACATGCGCGGCGAAATCATCGCCGCATAGCTTCGATACGCGCGCGAGGCGCTGCGCCTGGGCCGTCGCCGGCGGCAGACTCCACACCGTCTTGCCGTTGTGCACGAGCGCGAATCCGACCTCGAAGCGGGACAACGCCAATCGTTCGAGCATGCGCATCACATGCTGAAACTCGGTCGCTTCCGTGCGCAGGAACTTGCGCCGCGCCGGCACGTTGAAGAACAGGTCGCGGACCTCCACGCTGGTACCTGGCGGATGCGAGGCGGGCGACGGATTGCTCAGCACGCCATCGCGCGCATCGACGCTCCACGCGTGCTCGGCCTCGCACGAGCGCGAGATGAGCGAGAGGCGCGACACCGAGGCGATACTCGGCAGCGCTTCACCCCGAAAGCCGAGCGTCGCGACACGCTCGAGGTCCTCGAGCGAGGCGATCTTGCTGGTGGCATGGCGCGCCAGGGCCAGGCCGATCTCCTGCGGCCGGATCCCGGCGCCGTCGTCGCGCACACGAATCAGCCCGCACCCGCCCCGCTCGAGCTCCACTTCGATGCGATGCGCCCCGGCGTCGAGTGAATTCTCGACCAACTCCTTGACCACGGAGGCAGGCCGTTCGATGACCTCACCGGCCGCAATTTGGTTGACGAGTTCGTCGGCAAGAATTTGAATTGACAAGGGCCACCTCGCGAATCGCGTATCTTCGCATAGCGGCCGCGAGCAGAAACAGGGCGTCTGCCGGAAACTAGCCTCCGGAGCCACCGGCGGCAGTCAAGACGGTCCGCGGCGCCGCCGCCGCGAGTTGCGCAATCCGCGTACCCGCGGGCGGGTCGGAGTAGAAATAATCGCGTATCCCGCGGTGGATCGCGGCGGCGAGCTTGGTCTGCTGGGTCGGCCCGCGCAATCGCTGCTCCTCCTGCGGGTTGGAGATATACGCCGTCTCCACCAGCATGGAGGGGATGTCCGGCGACTTGAGCACCACGAAGCGCGCCTGTTGCACCAAGGGCTTGCGAATCTCGCCGACCTGATTCAGTTGATGCAGGACGCGTTCCGCCGCCGCTTCGCTCGCGCTCAGGGAAGCGGTCTGCGACAAATCCAACAGTACCGACGCAAGTACATCGCCCTTGTCGTCGAGCGATACGCCGCCGATCAGATCCGACGCATTTTCGCGTTCGGCAAGCCAGCGCGAGGCTTCATCGGTCGCCCCGCGTTGGGAAAGAATGTACACCGACGACCCATCCACGCTGCGATCCCGGATCGAATCCGCGTGGATCGAGACGAACAGATCAGCCTGTTGCGCGCGGGCCCTTCGCATCCGGTCACGCAGTGGCACGAAGTAGTCTCCGGTGCGCGTCAACACCGCTTTCATTCCAGGCTCTGCGTCGACGCGCTGCGCCAGCGACCGCGCGATGGCGAGCACCACGTCCTTTTCGCGCGTGCCGTACTTGCCGATCGCCCCCGGATCCTCGCCGCCATGGCCCGCGTCGATTGCGATGATCAGATCGCGGGCTTCGGGGCGCGCATGCTCGGCTTTGACGGGAGTCTCGGTGCCAGCCGTGCTGCCGAAATCGATCACCAGGCGGTAACCGTACTGGTCGTTCGGCGCGGTGATGAAGCTCTTGGCGCGAATCGGCCGCGATAAATCGAAGACCACCCGCAGGTCGCCGGACGGGCGGCGGCCCAAGCGCACTTGCTTGATCGCTCCGCCACCCGCGGGCGCGGTGACCGAGCTGCGCACGAGCCGCGCGCTCACGTCGAGAACCACGCGATCGGGATTTTTCAATACCAGCAGGCTGTGCTGCGTGTTGCCGGTGAGGTCGAGAACCACCCGTGTGCTCTCCGGGCTCGCCCACAACCGCACCGCGCGAACCTCGACAGCTGCATGGGCCGGCATGACCCAGGCGCCGGTGAGCAGCAGCGAGGCGAAGAAGCCGGCGGGCACGCATTTCATGCTTCTAACTTACTCCATGCCGGGATATTTTCAAGTTAAATTAGAGACATAGGGACCTAATCTATTGTCTATCCGGAGGTTCTTCAGCCATTCCCTCCCGACATCCGTGCGGGCGCGAGCCGCGGCACGGCGACCGATTGAGGCGTATTCGAGCGTGAGTTCCACATCGGCAGGCGGAAGTCCCGCGGTGGCCTTCTCGGGCCACTCGATCATCAGCAGGCACCCCGGCAGGAGGTAATCCCGCAGACCGAGTTCATCGACTTCCAGCGGCCCTCGCAGCCGATACAGGTCGACGTGCACGCAAGTCAGAAGCGCAGTCCGATAGGCTTCGACCAACGTGAACGTGGGACTTCGAATCAGGCCGGTCACGCCGCACGCCCGCAATAAACTTCGTACACACGCCGTCTTGCCCGTGCCGAGTTCCCCATGCAGGTATAGAACGAGGTAGCCGCCATGCGCAGCGGAGAGCCGTCCGTCCGGCAGCGCGCCGGCGAGCGCCATGCCCAGCACATCGGTGGCCGCGGCATCGGGTAATGCGAATTCAATGTCGGATTCCGCCATGCCAGGTCCCTGCGCGCATCGCCTCAAGTCCGGCAGTATAGCGGGCCGCGTCGCCGCCTCCGACCAGCGGTCGCGACGCGCATCAACGGGTATCATCCCTCCGCACCGATTCCGACTCTTTTGCCTGTCCGAGGCCCTATCAGCGTGAGCGACCAGTCCCGCACATTCGACCCCGTCGCGTTGCTCGCCGACATCAGGCGCTGGGGCGCCGAGTTGGGATTCGCGCGCATCGGTGTGGCAAACATCGATTTGACGGCTGACGAGGCACATTTTCTCGACTGGCTGCGCGATGGTTTCCACGGCGAGATGCGCTACATGGCCGCCCACGGGAGCAAGCGATCGCGGCCTGCCGAGCTCGTGCCGGGGACGGTCAGCTGCATCAGCGCCCGCATGGACTATTGGCCCGCCGAGGCAGCGGACGCCCAGGCGACCCTCAGCAACGGCACCCTCGGCTACATATCGCGCTATGCACTCGGTCGCGACTACCACAAGCTCATGCGCCGCCGCCTTCAGATGCTCTGTGATCGCATCCGTGAACGGGCGGGTCCATTTGGGCATCGCGCCTTCACCGACAGTGCGCCGGTTCTGGAAAAGGCCCTGGCACGCGACGCCGGTCAGGGCTGGATCGGCAAGCACACGAATTTGATCGACCGCGCGTCGGGTTCGTATTTCTTTCTCGGCGAGATTTATCTGGACCTGGCGCTGCCGCGGGACGAGGCCGCCACGGCGCATTGCGGCTCCTGCAGCGCCTGTATACCGGCCTGCCCGACCGGTGCGATCGTCGAGCCCTACCGCCTCGACGCCCGACGCTGCATCTCCTATCTCACGATCGAACTCATCGGTCCCATTCCGGTCGAGTTTCGCCGTGCGATCGGCAATCGCATCTACGGATGCGATGACTGCCAGCTGGCCTGCCCCTGGAACAAGTTCGCCCGGCCGTCGGCGGAGCCAGCTTTCAGAGTGCGCCACGGACTCGACAGCACCCAGCTGGCGTCGCTGTTTGTCTGGACCGAAGCACAGTTCGCGGATCGCACGCGCGGCAGCGCCATCAGGCGCATCGGTTTCGAACGCTGGCTGCGCAACGTCGCCGTGGCGCTCGGCAACGCGCCCGGTTCGCCCGCAGTCATCGCCGCCCTGCGGCAGCGCGAGCACGACGACTCGCCCTTGGTACGCGAGCACGTACGGTGGGCGCTCGAGCAGCATCGCTCGGCGCCGGCCGCCGCGGCTCGATCCTGATCGGCCGAGCGATGGCTCAATTCGCGGGCAGCAGACTGCTGCCCGTGGGGTTGAAGAAATGCCGGCCGCGCCGTGCCTTGCTGATCTCGGCGAACAACAATCGGTAGTCGCCCTCATTGCTGACGGGGTCGATGGCCGCGGAATTGACGATCAGCAACGGCGAAGCGTCATAGCTGTGGAAGAATCGCGCGTATGCCTGCGTGAGCTTTTCAAGGTAGGCGCGCTCGATGTGTTGCTCATAACGAATGCCGCGCTTCGCGATGCGATCCATGAGCACATCGACGGGTGCCTGCAGGTACACCACGAGATCCGGCTTTGGCGCATCGACCACCACGCGCTCGTAGACGCGTTCGTACAGCGCATATTCCGCATCATCGAGCGTCACGCGCGCAAACAAGCGATCTTTCTCGAGCAGATAGTCGGCAACGCGCACCGCGCCGAACAGGTCCTCCTGGCGCACTTCCTCGAGCTGTCGGGCACGCTGGAACAGGAAAAATAGCTGGGTCTGGAATGCGGCCGCGCGCGGGTTCTTGTAGAACCGCTCGAGGAAGGGATTCTGCTCCGCTTGCTCGAGCACCAGCTGGCCTGCGAAGGATTGCGACAATCGCCGCGCGAGGCTGGTTTTGCCGACGCCGATCGGCCCCTCGATGACGATGAAGCGGTGCGGGGTTGCGCTCACATGCAGGCTCTTCTATTGCTCCAAAACACAGATTCCGTCCGCACCCGACCGCAACTTCATTTCCCTGACCCGGCCCAGTCCGGGAATGTCCAGCGTTGGCGCAATATCGTCGAGAGGATACAGGACGAAGTTGCGCTCAGACACTCCGGGATGCGGCAGCCTCAACCCTGGCTCCTCGACGGGCGCACCGACCATCCACAGAAGGTCGAGATCGATGAGCCGTGGTCCCCAACGCTCCTGCCGCTCTCGGCCCATCTGCCGCTCAATATCGAGGAGCGCCCCGAGAAGTTCCCGGGGTGCTGATTGGGTCAACAAGCCGAGCGCGGCATTGACGAAGTCCGGCTGCTCCTGCGGTCCCATCGGGCGGCTCAGGTACATGCGCGAACGCAGCTCGATGCGCGCCCCCTCGAGCGCGCCGATCCGCTCACATGCCTCGAGCACCCGGTCCCGCGGCTGATTGAGGTTGCTGCCGATCGCGATATAGGCGGGCCGCCACAACGATTTCATACCCTTAGCTGCGCGAAGCGCCGCCGCGACGCCGCCGACGCCGGCGCCGCCCCGGCATGGGCGAGGCGCCATCCGCCGCCGGCTCCGCAGGGCGCGCTTGGACCAGCGCCACGCGCTCCTCCTGCGGCAGCGTTTGGATATCGGTCCACCATTTTGCCAACTCGGGCTCCGCCACGCCGACCTGAGCACGCAACAGCAAAAAATCGTATGCCGCGCGAAATCGCGGATGCTGCAGCAAGCTGAGCGACTTGATGCCGCTGCGGCGATTGAAGCGAGGCTGCAGCATCAGCAGCTCGCGCATCGGCACGGCAAAGCGCCGCGGGATGGCGACCCGCGCCTGCTGAGCCCTCAGCACCGTATCGCACGCCTGCATCAGGTGCGCGAGATCCGGTGCGGGGCCGGCTTGCTGCTCGTTGAGTTCGCGCAGCACCGCACCCCAGAGCAAAATCGCGAACAGGAACGTGGGGGTCACCGGTTTGTCGGCGATGATGCGCGCATCGGTGTTGGCAAGGCCCAATTCGAGCATTTCGCGCGCGTATGCGTACGGCGGCAGTGAAAATGCCGCCGCCGACAACGGAAATAAATGCTCGAACAAACCGTACTGCTGCAGCAACGCAAACGACCTGGCGCCGAAACCCGACAAGAACAATTTCAGGCACTCATCGAACAGGCGCGCCGGGGGTACCCCGTCGAGTAGATACGCGAGCTGCCTTATCGGACGCTCGGTGTCGGTCTCGATGGAGAAGTCCAGTTTCGCGGCGAAACGCACCGCACGCAGCATGCGGACGGGATCCTCGCGGTAGCGCGTTTCCGGATCCCCGATCAGCTTCAGCCGCCTCGCCCGAACATCGCTCACGCCGTCGACGAAGTCCCAGATGGAGAAATCCTCGATGTTGTAATAGAGACCGTTCGCGGCAAAATCCCGTCGCCAAACGTCATCCTGGATCGTCCCATAGATATTGTCGCGCAGGATGCGCCCGGTGGTATCGAACGCGCGATGCTCGGAATCCTCGGCGGGCGGAGCCTCCATCTCTAGATCCGGGTCCTCCGCATCCTCACGCTCCGGTGCCGCCGCGGCGCGAAAGGTGGCGACTTCGATGATCTCGCTGCCGAAATGCACGTGAGCGAGGCGAAAGCGGCGGCCGATGAGGCGGCAGTTTCGAAACAGACGGCGCACTTCTTCCGGCAGCGCGTTCGTGGCGACGTCGAAATCCTTCGGCGTGATCCCCAAGAGCAGATCGCGAACCGCGCCGCCCACCAGGAACGCCTCGTAGCCCGCCTCCTTGAGGCGGTACAGCACCTTCAACGCGTTCGGAGAAATCGCGGAGCGCGAAATCGGATGTTCGGCGCGAGGGATGGTCAGGTGCGGGAATTGGTTCGACGAGACATTCAAAAAGAGGAGTTCCGCTTGAGTCCAAAAAATTGGCCCGTATACTACCAGCCCTCTTGGGTTTCAGCGGCCCAGATCCTAACCGACGCTCCCTTCGTCTAGAGGCCTAGGACACGGCCCTCTCAAGGCTGGAACACGGGTTCGAATCTCGTAGGGAGCGCCAACTTTTCAAGGACTTATCGGAAAGCCAGAATCTTCGTACGAAATCTGTACGAAAATTCGGGTCGGTAATTTTCGGGTGCGCCGCCCCTTAAGGCTTCTGCAGCGCATGCGGGCTTGCTCGAAGCCTTCCGGGTGCAGATCGATTTGCCACTCCTCATCGCCAAGCAAACTGCCTTCTAGCCTCTCAAACCCCTCGCTCCATCCTGCTTTTACGGCAGCATCCAGCATCATGATGGATGCGTCGATGCGCCAGGCCTCGCTTGGACGCGCGTAGAACACATGCCGGATACCAAGGATCTCCGGGTGATCTTTGGCGCGGGTCCCCGCAGCAGCTCCACGCAGCTCAGAGACTCGCGCTAGGTCACAGCTGGCGGCTCCGCTTCCAGTGCCGTCAGAAATGCTTCGAGGCCGCCGCCCTTCTTGGTGTAGGGCGCCGCGACTCGCGCGGTCATTCCCTCGGCGTCCATCTGCGTCTTAGCAAGCGTAAGTCGCGCGTGCCACTGCGCATCGACCAGCACGTAACTGCAGTACGCGGCCGGCACGACGCACTGCAAGAGGTCGATAGCGTGATTCGGCTTTCTCGGCAGCGAGCGATCAGCCTGCATCTGGCCGATCAGCACCCGCAGCAGTGCATGAGTGCTTCGTGGGCGGTCCGCGTCCTTGAGCGGGGTGCGCAGCTCCTTGGCAACGTCAGGTTCTTCATCGGTGCGCTTGCGGAGTGCATCGATGCCCGCGAACAGTGCCGCACCCATGCCGTCGCGGTCCGCGCGCAACTTCGCACGCGCCCGATACATAGCTACAAACCACGCGACGACGCACCGGTCCATGCTGGCATGGTTGGCCGCCTCCGCGAACTTCACCAACAGTTCGACATCGCCGGCCGGCGACTCCTTGGTCTGGCCCGACATCACAGCAAACTCCCGCGTGCGAACGGTGAAGGGGTCAAAGTGGCTGAAGAACAGGTGCGGAGCGATTGACCCGATGAATTCGCCCGCTTGATACGCGTGTCTGGCGTCATCCATACCGGCGAAGTCCACGAAGGTGAGCGGAGACAGCATAAGCGTGCCGCCGGCCCTGAGCAGCGCATCGCGGAAGCGTGAGCCGAGCATACTGTTTTCAGAAAGATCAATGATTGCCCACGTATCCAAATAGACAGCAGGCTGATTCAGGCGCTGCCGCACCAGCGGCTGCCCGTTCTGTGCGACGATCTTGATCAGCTCGATCACCGGGAAATTCTACACTTACCCCCGGCGCCGAACTGGCGACTCTATGGGGTGAGCATTCGCTTTGTTGCCGTGTTTTCGACGACTCGAATGCCGCAAAGTGGCCGGCTACTCCCCGACGCCGAAAGATGGCCGCCATCGACTCATGTCGACCCCTTACTGCCGGATGCGAGTGGCAGCTTCGCGGCGTCAGAAACAACCGGGCGGTCCTGACCGGCTACGCCCGTCAAACGTAGCCGATACAGGTCGCTAATCTACGTGAGCAGCTGGACAAGCTGCCTTGATTTGGGCGATTTTGGTGTCGAGGGCCTTGTAGTATTCGCCAGTACTCACCTGGTACTTGGTCTTCTCGGTGCCTGTGACCAGCCCCTCCACAAGGCCTATAGGCGCAATCATCGAGATGCCGTTACCAATCCTTGATGCAGTCGTAGCCTTCTCTGAGTTCAGCACGCGCAGGTCACCAGGAGCACTTGCGCAGTTGATGGGCATAGCCTGAGCCGCCGCCGCCTCCTTCTTTTCCTGCATCGCGCAGCCACTCAATACGACTAGGCCGAATGCGCAGAGACCTGCGCCAAATAGGTTCGTTTTAATCATTTTCGCTCCGTAATAAGAAATCCGGGCGGCCTCAAGCGGCCGCCCGCATCGTCACACCGCGCTTGCGCCGGCGAACTAGTCCTGCGGGTGCCCGCCCTTGAGCCCGCGCTTCTGAGCCTCGATTTCGTCCATGACCTGCTGCAGGTTGTAGGAAGACGGCGCCTGCAGCGGCGGATACTTCGCGTAGGTTTCGAGGAACTGCAGCGCCAGAACCTGGCCGAGGGGCAGGAGGTTCCAGTCATAGATGAATGCAGTCTGCGGCGCCGCCAGTGCACCGCCAATGCTCATCGCCGATTGCTGGTCCGGGCCGACAGCCTGCTCGAAGGGATCGCGCTTGATGTTCTGCACCAGCGTGAAGTTGTACTGTGTCTTGGGGAGCAGCCATCCCTGCGCCGAAGGATCGGGCATCGTCCAGTAGAACTTCCAGTTCTTGTAGCGAAGCGCCGACGGATGTCGCGCCAGAATAGTAGAAGAACACCTCGCGCGCCGATTTCTCGCGACTTGCCAGTCAGGTAGTCGATCTGGTTGATCCCATCCAGGGTGGTCTTGACGAATCCCGGGGTACTGCCCGGCCTCGATCTGCCTCTTCAGCCCGTCGGCCTTGGGACCGCCGGCGATCTCCGCCAGCGTCGGCATCCAGTCGAGGGAGGCGAACATCTCCGTGTACAAGGTGCCGGCCTTGATCTGGCCCGGCCAGCGGATGACGGCCGGGACCGCGGTAGCCGCCCTCCCACGCCATCGCCTTTCTGGCCCTTAAACGGCGAGATACCACCGTCGGGGAAGCTGATCTTCTCGGCGCCGTTGTCGGTGGTGAAGACGACGATCGTGTTGTCGAGCTCGCCCATGTCCTCGAGCTTCTTCAGCACGTAGCCGATGTTGTCGTCCATCTGCTTCATACCGGCCTCGTTGACGCCCCAGTCCTTGCCGCCGCGTACTCCCCAGCATGGCTTCATACTTGGGCGGCAGCATGGTCGTGACGTGCATACGTGCCGGGTTGTACCAGACGAAGAAGGGCTTGCCGGTCTTCTTGGGGGCATTGCGATCGAGGAAATCGACGACCTTGGCCGAGATCTCCTCGTCCACCGTTCTCGACCGATCCAGCGTCAGCGGGCCCTCGTCCTTGCACGACTGGTTCTTCTCCGTGCCGTCGGAGGACTTGCACCAGATGACCGGTCGCGGCGGCATCAGGCAGAGCCGTTGTCCGGGGGTCCACGGCGCCGGGAACTTCAGGAATACCTGGGATCGGCGTGTTCTTGCAGGGCGCAACGATACCCTGCTCGGTCGGAGACGAGTTGATGTCGGGGAAGCTCATCCCCTCCATGGCGTCGAGATGGTACAGGTAGCCCCAGTACTCCTGGAAGCCGTGCGCCGTCGGCAGGGCTCCGTGTGGTCACCCAGGTGATTCTTGCCGAACTGCCCGGTGTTGTAGCCGAGGTCCCGCAAGAACACTGGCAAGCGACGGCGTGCCGGGTTTCAGATAGGTCGGGCTGCCGGGGAGTTGCGGCGGGACCATGCCGGTGCGCAGCGGATACATGCCGGTCAAGAAAGCGTTGCGTCCCGAGGTGCAACTTTGCATGGCGATATAGTCCATGAACATTCCGCCCTCTTTCGCGAGGCGGTCTCATTGGCATTCAGTGCTGGCACCGTT
>CAWJJP010000007.1:0-258308 GCA_963843295.1 uncultured Gammaproteobacteria bacterium
CTTGCCCTCGCTTCTTCGTGCTCCTTTTGCGCTCATCCGCTCTCTTCCGCTGCATGCTGACCCCCGTCGCCTAAATCTGGCGAGCCTACCCGCTGGTGCTCCTGTTGCCGCATGGGGATCCCTCGACAGCCGGTCGGAATTTCAAACGAAGTCTGCGCAACGCATCGGCGGCAGCTTCGGACGCGATCCGAGGTTGCGACTGCGACGCCGGAGCGAGGGAGCCACGGATATTCTCTCGAGGTCCCTCGGAAGCCGCCTTCGACACCACCGGGCTCACCGACCAGTTGGGCGCAAACTGTCCCACCTTGGCTCTCTCGATGAGCCGATAGAGCAGTCCTGAGGGCTTGCGCACTCGCCCCGCCGTGATGAGCGCGCCCAGTTCATCGAGCACTGGCTGCCGATATTCCGGGGGGCATCCGCGGAGCAGCGTCTTCGCGGCATTCAGGGCACTGCCGGTCAAGCAGTCCGGGTATCGGATTTCCGATAAATCGCCTACCACTACCGCCGTCTGCGGTTCCGGGGGCCCTGTTGTAGTTGTGGTTTTATCAAGTATGGATTTATCAGATCTGGATGTAATCAGAGTATGAGTTATATCGACGGCCTGGCTGCCGACGGTTTGACCGTCGACGGGTAATCTACCGACGGGTGGTCCACCGACGGGTGAGGCGTCGATGGTGGGCGCCGGGGATGTCGGGCGGAAGAAGTAATCCCAAATCCAACGGCCGTCCGCTCCTTGCCGCCGCGTACGCGTCAAGTAGCCCGCATGCTCGAGTTCGCGGAAGAAACGGCGCGCCTTGTCTCGGCCCACATGACCGGAACTGCATTTGAGTAAATGGGGCAACGCGGCTGCCTTGATCTGCCAGCCGTCCGGTCTCGCCAGCAGCCACGCGGCGAAGCCGCGCGTGTCGAACTCCAGGCGCTCATCGTTGATGAGCGCCGTCGTGATTGCTTCCCAGCGGCCGGCAGCCACCCACGCGAATGCTGCTGACGAGATCGCATCTGTAGTGAGTCGCTACTTACCTGGATCGCAGTAGGGGTCCCATTCTCTCTCTGAGCTCGCGGAGCAAACGCGACAATTTGGGCCATCTCGCGCGCCGTCTGGCTCACGCTTTGGCGCTTTTCGGCCCATCAGCACGGGTGGTACGCGCACCGGTTTCTTTTTCGCCATTTCGATTCCCTTTGAAATGTACGCTGAGAGAATTCTACCCTACGCCAGCCCACTATAGAGCGCGGATGGCTTGCCGAATTACAACGCGGCGGCGTGAAGGTCTCGGCGCGGGAATACCACTTGACGACACCAATCGGCCGCTAGCGCTCAAGGTCTTGCAAACTGCTCTTTCCGGAGAATGTCCCGCACTTCGAACATGGTGACAATACTCTCCATCTTGACATCCACTCCCTTGCTCAGATCTATCAGCGAGATTTCGATTCGCTTCTCTACACTTATGAGCGCCTCCTTTAGAAGGGTCGGGTCTATGTGTTTCTGTGCCATGGTGATAGCTCCTCTGTGGGAAACCACTTTAGAACGCGTTCAGCACCCGCTCGGCATTACATTTTACCGCGACCAAAGTGGGAAGCCAGAAAACAAGAAGCAGCCGGGCGAGCCGCGCCCAAGTACTCACTGCGGACAGCGGCGAGCATCCTTACTGCTGCTTCGGTTATGAATACTCGACAAGCAAGCACGCCTCCAAAATGTCATCGTGCGCCTCGCTGATGTTCGGCTCATCAATTTCTTCGAGCCTATGAACCAACAAGCGCAGATCCGGCAATACTTGCCGGTGATCTGTATTGCTCAGTTCAGTAAGTACATTCAAAGCCGTTTTGAGGTCCGCCAATGCGATCTTGGCTTCGCTGTGGTGCGAACTGGTTTGCGGGCTATCGTACACGCGCTGCAGTCGGCCAATGGCAAGCGTTATAAGGTCGACAGCTTGGGCTCGCTTTCCGTTGTCCATCGCGCTGTTAGGCATTGCTAGCCATCTTCGTGCCCGGGGCCCGCGGGCAAGGCGGCGCGCAATCGGTAAAAGATCCGCGCAAGGAAGGACCTAAAGCCTACCGGGATCTCGGCGGCATGTCCCAGGCAGGATCTATTGCTTCGGGCAACGGTGGCCTTAACTTAGGGGCGCCGGCACGGTCTACGAGGCTCTTGCGGTGCAGGGCCTTTATCAGCTCAAGCCGGGCTCGATGGAAAGCGTCGGATCGTTCATCCCATCTGTTCATGGCATGGCTCCTTCCGTTGGATGAATCGGTAGTGTGGGCGCTATAGGTAAAGATAGATACAGGAGTCACTGCGCCGTACAAAAGGTAGGCCGCCCCGAGAGCAGGCGGCCTTTAGACGGCGATCGAGCGCCGGGTTACGGGCGCAACCCTGAGAAGCGCTGGCACTCAAGTTACCAAAGCAAGCCGCACACGTAATCCCAAAGGCTTTCTCCGTCGTCGCCGCCACCCCCGCCCGGCGTATTTGCGGGCTCCACCGAAGTAAAGTTGAAGCTCACTGATTCAGCGAAGCTCGGTGCCGGGTGTGCCGCCAAGATAATCGCGCCGGCCAATGAGAGGGTAAGTGTTCTTGCAATTGACATGGAGTTCTCCTTCGTAGGTCGTGGATGGATCTATGCTTTACATCAAGGGCAGGGGGAATCGTGCCGCGCCGGGGGCAAGATCGAAGCGGCAAAACTACCCAGTTTTCAAAAAGGGATTACCTATTATTGAAGGCACTTTAGGCGACGGTCCGCCCGCCGGCCGTTAGATCAACACAGCCTAGAAAACCTGTCTTGCAATCGCTGACGCATCTCCTCGATACCGCGCCGCCGCTTCAAGTCCCCCTCGCGCGGCAGGTTGCAACAGCGCAGCTCTGCGCCTCCTCCGGGGTGAGGCGGCGCGCACCGCTCCACCCGCTGCGCCGCCTGTTTCCCGGCACGCGTGTGTTGCCAATCACTGCAGGCCCTCCCGCGTATTGTCGACCACGAGCCGCAAGTAGGATGGCCGTTGCTTCTGCTTATGCAGGGGCCACGCAACTTCAGCGTTCTCCCATTCCACCCCATACGGCCGCAAGTTCTGGCGGGTTCTTTCTCGCGCCGTTGCAACGACGGTGGGAGTCACTCCTGGTAGCCGGTAAGCAGCCTCAACGCTCTTCCAAAGCCACAGCTGCAGCCAGCCTTTGCGGTAGTGAACCATTGCACGATCGCCGTCAGCGTCACGTCGAGTCTTGCCCGGCTTACCGCGGGCGAGCAACTGGCGGGCGCCACGCCGGCAGCGATCAGGGCCTCGGCGGCCCCCGAATAAATCAGCATTAATTCCTTATTGTCGTTGACGCCATGCGAATAGTGGACACACAACTGCACGCGGCTGTGTGGGTCGGACAAGCGAAAGCGCCCTTCATCCATGACTCACCTCCCAATAGGCCGTAACCTCACGCATTCGCGTGCCTGGATTCTGCGCGTTCGTCTCACGCACCTGCTTGAGCGCCCCTCTCGCCTTAGCCGGCAGCGGGCCCGCACTGAACGCGCTCGAGGCGTACCGGCCACTGCACACCGTAGACCATGGAGGTGGCGCCGAGCAGCCTCCTCGCTCTCGGTTTCCAGGAACACCATGTCATGGTCGTAGCTGCCGCAGGCGGGAGCAACTACGCGCCAGATGATTGGCCATTGCTCGACAGCGATTCGCTTAGCCATGGGTCACCTCCTTCGGTGAATGCTCGTGTGACACGTACCAGCTATCGAATTCGTTTTCGAGCCGATCGAGGCCTTGGACACAATCGTGGATGACAAGCCAGGACTGCGCTGCCAAGTCTGCATCCTCTTCGTCTTGGGCCTTATTGAGCGCAGCAGAGGCACAGGCTAAAGAACATTTGACCCGATTGAGATCGGACGCGATCTTCGAATACTCGCGATAGACGATCGCAACCTTGTGCGGCGTGCCTCCACGATGGGGTCTTCAGTCGGTTCGTCTGTGGGTGTTGGTACAATTCGATCAGCCATTTCAATCTCCTATCTAGGTTGGGATGGTTAGGCGTCCTGTCGGTGCTTCCAACACCGGCGGGCGCCGCTCTGCTCAAGATTTGCGTTTTGGTTCTTTGACCCTCCTATATTTGTTCAACAGATCATCCACCGCCTCACGCACTTGTCCAGTAGCGGCCCTATCGACGAGATTTGCTTACGCGTGTTCATCGTCTAGCTGCTGTTTCTGCTGCTTCCGCTTTATGCTGGTGTTATCGGATCAACATCGCCGATCAACTTGGATGCCAGTGGCTTGCCGCTTCGCGGCTATGACCCGGTTGCATATTTCGAGACCGGAAAGCCTGAGATGTCAGCCGTGAAGCTGACCTTGGGTGCCGCCAACCCGCCCTTTGGTTGCCAAGGCGAAGCGCGTAGTCGAACATAGTCCACGGACTCAGAGAACGGAGGCTGGGATGGCTTACGGCGTGCTTGGCGGAATCCTGGGGGGTGAGGACGACAAGTTGGAAGTGGCGGCTCCGGTTGCGCTCGCAGCCACCGAGGCGTTTGCCGCTGCCGTGGCCGCAAAGCTTTCGGGAAACGACCCTGAGGTGGCGCGCAAAACAGTCGATTTTCTGAGCGAACAAGCGCAACTATTGAGGGCGCAGAAAGACTACCTCAAAGACGAGCACGCGCTACGTCTTGCGCACCTGCGCAATCAGGTTCGCGCGGAGAACACTCGCCAGTTTGGCATGCGCGTTCGAATTGGCTTACATGCCACGCTCGTGCTTCTCGCCATCGGCATCGCAACAGGCGCTGCGATCATGATCCGCGACGCTGTCGAGTCGCGAAGCGTCGTCATCGACGCGTTCGATATTGCACCGAATGTTGCCACGCAAGTGCCCAGCGGCAAGATCGTGGCCGCGGGTTTACTCGACGTGTTGACGCGGATTCAGGCGGCTACCCGGAGCGGCGCGGAACACCGCTCACTGGCGAGCGCCTGGTCCAATGACATCGCGATCGACGTGCCCGAGACGGGGATCTCGATCGGGCAGCTCGAACGGACGATGAAGGCCCGCTTCGGTCGCGACCAACACATCGACGGCGATCTGGCGCAAAGCGAAAGCGGCGGTCTCGCACTCACCGTACGCGGCACCGGCATTTTGCCCAAGACTTTCATCGACGAGGCGCGCCACCTCGACAAGTTGCTGACGCAGGCGGGGGAGTACGTCTACGGTCAATCGCAACCCGGCCTCTTCGCCGCATACCTCGCCAATAATGACCGGAACGATGAGGCGATTCGTTTCAGTCAGACGGCCTACGCGAGGGCAGATTCCAGCGAGCGCCCATATGTGCTCAATTACTGGGGCGAATGCCATTGCCGGAAAGGGGGCTGAGGGGGCGATGCGAGACGCGTTACCGCTCTATCGAGAGGCACTGCGCCGGAAGCCCGATTACTGGACCGCTTACAACAACATCATGTACGCGCTCAATGGCCTTGGCGATGAGGAAGGCTTGGTGCGGGTGAATGAACAACTGGTGAAGGTCGCTGGCGGGCGGCCAGGCCGGGCACCCGAGCATGACTATCAAAACTACGACCGGACGGTCTGGGACCTGCCCGCCGAGCGTGCGGAAGCCGTCGCCGACGTGGAATCCCACAGCGGCATCGGAACAACGGGGAGCGCCGGCGGCCCCGAAAGTCTGCAGATCGCGCAGTATGAAGTGCAGATGCACGACGTCGAAGCAGCCACCCTGCGCCTTAACACCACGCCTGTCGATACCAAGTTCGCACCCGACGTCGCACAGGCGACATTTGTGCGAGCGCTGCTCGCCGAAGAGAAGAGTGATTCTAAGGCCGCGGCGAGGGAGTGGGATATTTATGTGGAGGCATATGCCAACCCGAGCGTCCGGACCAACGATCCTCATACGATCTGTTTTGCGGCACCGAGCTACGAGAAGACGGGTCAGTCGGCCAAGGCGGAGGCGGCACTCAATGCCGTTGGCTCGCTCACGCTGGTGGACTGCGACCGGTTCAGAGGCGATATCTCGGACCTGCGGGGCGACTGGCCGAGCGCGCAGGCATGGTATGCGAAGGCCGTAAATCTTGCACCCAGTATCCCGTCGGGTTACTACTCGTGGGGCGTGGCACTCGCCAAGCATGGGAATCTCGAGGGTGCGGCAGAGAAATTCAAGGGTGCCAATCAGAAGGGGCCGCACTGGGCGGACCCGCTCAAGGCGTGGGGCGATGTGCTCGTGGAGCAGGGCCAAGCCAAAAAAGCGATCGAGAAATACGACGAGGCACTTAAATACGCCCCCAATTGGACAGCGTTGAAGGACTCTCGCGAGGCGGCAGCGAAACAAACGATCTGATGGGACGTCGCAATAGCGGACTCTCATCACTGTCTCGAACGGGTCCGACTCCGGAAGTTGAGCCCCGCCCTTCGAATCGACTCTCGTGCGTCTATACGACTATCTCCAGAAACAGGTATTCACCCCACCCAAATCGGAAACAAACTGAACATCGAGCCTTGAGGCGCAAGTGTCGACCTTGACGACCGAGCGCAATTCCTACCTGCACGGCTACTTGACTGAGAATGCGACCATAGCCGCACAGAATGCAGCGCTGGTGCAGCTCAAGCTCTCCGTCTATTACTTGAACCAGCAGGTCGCCCAGTGTCGGGCGAATATGGGGAAGTGCTAGGATTCAGGGCAAAGAGAAAAGCAAGTTCTCAAAAGAGAGGGAAATCCAGTGCAAAATAGAAACATGGTCGCAATTCTCGGAATGCTACTGGCTCCTTCGCTGCTCCTGGCCGAATCGCTACGGTGTGGCAGCCAGTTGATTCTTAAGGGAAGCACCAGCGATGACTTACTCGCATATTGTGGCAAACCTACACAAGTAACGAAGAACGGCACCACCCACGGTCTGGTCGGGAATACCTATCGTGGCAGCGGCGTTATTGGCGAAGCCACCGGCGACATTGAAGTCGAAACCTGGACCTATGATTTTGGTCCGAACCAGTTGATGCAACGGATTCGCATTGAGAACGGCGTAGTCGTTCAAATCGATTCGTTGGGCTACGGTCACGATCAACCCTAAGCCATCTGAATGCGGGAGCGCGCACCCCCGCTTGCCAGTCCATGATCGGCTGCCCTTGCCGGTCCGTGGTACAAATTGGGTACCACTCGAGCTAGTGATTAGCCTTGGCCCCGCTCGCGGACGGTCGAGTTCCACAAATATCGGATGGCTGAGTCGCTCGGCCTCAAGACTAAAACCGATCTGATTCACTTCGCGATCAAGCACGGTATCGTCGGTCCTTGACCTCAAGCACCGCCCGTAGTTTCCAAGCTAGTAGTTTTCGAACGCAAAACCCGTAGTTTTACGGGTTCAAGGCTGTTCGCGCCGCGGGTATGGTACCTCCCGTAGCGTTTCGCGCCGCACCATGGGCGAACCCGATAGGGCTACTCGGATGTGCTTTGCATGCTTGAGGTGGCTTCAACCTGCGTACTTGTGAACCGGCGTGCAATTCTGACCAGCTGGTCAGCCTTGCGCGCCGGTTGACAATTCCTGAGCATTTCCCGTGCGAAATGCCGTGGCCCACGTCCGCATTTTATATACATCCAGTCCACTCTTGTGGATGGCCTCTTTAGTGCGTAAGATATACAAATTAGATGTATATTGCATGGAGTGTTATGCGTGTAGCAAAGTGGGGAAACAGCCTGGCCGTCCGCATACCCGACGCGGTCGTGAGGGCGTTGAAGCTAAGGACCGGCGACGAGATCGAAATCGTGGTGGCCGGGACGCGGCGGTTTGAGGTCGGGCGCGATCGCAGCCGGGAGCAGGCTTTAGAGCGACTACGAACGCTGAAAAAGACGCTACCCAAGGGTTTCCGTTTCGACCGGGTTGAGGCCAATGCCCGGTGATCGGTTCTTCGACACCAACATCCTGATCTACGCCTTCGCAGCTGGCGAACGCCGCAGCGCCCGGGCAGAAGCGCTAATGGCCGAAGGGGGCGTGATTGGTGTGCAGGTGCTCAACGAATTCACCAGCGTCGTTCGCCGCAAGCTGAGCTGGGATTGGCCTCAGGTCGATGCAGCACTCGAAGTTATCGCTGAACTGATGGAGCCTGCACGTCCCCTCACCGCCGACATCCATACTCACGCAGTGAAACTAGCTCGCGGCAGCACGCTGTCGTTCTACGATGCGCTCGTAATCGCGGCCGCCGCCGATGCGGGTTGCCGCGTGCTGCTCACTGAAGATCTGCAGCATGGGAGGAAATTCGGCGGCGTGGTAATTCAGAATCCGTTCCTTGAGGAGACGTAAAGGAGACCAGGGTTTCGGGGCTACATAAGAGCTTGATCGGCAAAGGCGTTGGTAGATCGTCGATCCAATCCATCATGGCCACCGTGATCCGCGTATCGTGGCGTCAAGCTAAGCATCCACCCTTACTTTGGGACGACCGCCGCGCAATGTTCCGCCCGCTGGTGCCGCTGATCGGCTCTGGGAGATGACGCTCGAGCAGAACGGGCGCGCTGATACGGCCGAATTCATCCGCTGGCGCTGGAAGCACGGACTGAGCCCGACCGCTGCAGCCGAAGCGCTCGGGATCTCGCGCCGGCAGGTGGCCTACTACGCGAGCGGCGAGCACGAGGTACCGCGCTACATATTGCTGGCCTGCAAAGGCTGGGAGAGAGAGCAACACGCCGTCGCGTAGCGGGCGAGCGCCGTGGACCGCCACATCAGTGCTGCTGGTGTGCTGCTTCTCGTGCTGGTCGTGCAGTCGGTCGTGCTGATAGTTCCTCGAGCGTCTTGACCCTCGAGATCGAGCTCGCTCGTTTTTCTCATCACAGCCGCTCAGAGCGCTGGTTACCGCACCCAGCCCCCTGTCCTAGAAAAATCCCAGCCTTAAGGCCATATCAAATCTCGTCCGTCGCCGATCTCGGTGGCGTGCCTCCGAGCGATTGACCGCCGCGTTGATGCATCCACGAAGCCGAGACAGCACCTAGTGGGAGCATTCGATGTCAGGCGCGAAGCCTCAAGTTCAGTGCGCGCCGTGACTCACGGGGGCGCACGAGCCCACTCTATATCGGAAGAATGTCCAGCCCGAGTTTCTTTCCCGCCTTGCGAACGCGATCATCGAGGCTGAGGAGCTTCAATCCCGCGACTGCTGTCCGGGCAGTCAGCGCCGACGCGAGATGGATCGCGTCGAGCGTCCGAATCGGTTCGCCGGGAAACGGTTGTCGCGCGCGCTCCACAATCTCCGGTGCGACCCGTAGGATCTGCCAGTGAGAGGCCGCCGCCGTCAGGTGCGCACGTCGATCCGCCCCCTCTGCCTCCGTCAGTTCACCGAGTGCCGCCGCGCGAAGTAGGACGCGATCGCACTCGATGAGGGTTAAATCCGATGCAATGATGAGTTCCGCGTCGGCAAGCGATCGACGCACATCGGCCGCCGAGTTTTCATCCAAGAGCCAGGCAAGCACTGCGCTTGACTCCGCATACAGGTTCACCGCGAGCCGCGCTCTTCGTCGAGTAGCTCGGCGGCGCTGCGCTGGCCGCGGCGTGCGCGCGGCAGCGCGACGTACAAACTGGGATTGCCGGGAGAACCGAGAGTCAGGAGCCCGCGTCTCGCGAGCCCCAACAGTCCGGCCGGTACCGAGTCATCAGTCAGCCCGCGCCCCGGAGGTGAGAATTCGGCAATCACCTCGCCGCGATCCGTGACGAGCACACTCTCGCCAGAGCGCACTTGGCGAAGATATTCGCTCAATCGGTTTTTCAGCTCGCGGATGCCCACTGTCTTCATGAGAGATAATGTAGCCTCATGAGGCCACAATGTCAATCGCACCGGCTCCGGCGATTATTCCAATGCATCCCACGCGGGTAACGACCAGCAAACGGCCAGTCAAAAAAAATATGCGCGACCTCAGATCCCCAGGTGATGATGCAGAAAAGCAGCACCTGCTTCGGCTTCACCGCCATCGCGCCGAGTGGTGTACACAACATGACTACCGCCGACAGGAGAGCGACGGTACAACGCCGAGATCGGACGGCAACGACAAAGGCGATCACGTTGCGCATATGATGAGGTGCTTCCTGGCGCTTTGTACAGGCAGCTTACCGGAGGTTGCGAACGGCCGCTTCGATGCAATCACTTCGGCCGATGCCGATTGAGAGCATCGGCATTCGACCGCGGACTCCAATCAGGCAGTCGTTTGCCGCCTCTGGTCACCGGGTAGCATGGGCATCGGCGAATTCAGACATTTAGTGCTTTTGCTTTCTTGAGTGGGAATAGGGCTCTCGCGGCCGCGAGAGCAACGAGCGCACCGATGAACTGCGCGCCGATGAATGGTGGCACGTCAGTGGGACGAATACCGGAGAATGTATTGGTCAGCGAGCGGGCGATCGTGATTGCTGGATTGGCGAAGGAAGTGGATGCCGTAAACCAATATGCCGCTCCGATCCAGGCGGCGACCATCCACGGCGCGTCTTCGGAGCGATCGTGGCCGATCACAACGAGCAGCAGACCGAAGGTTGCCACGGCCTCCGCAAGCCATTGCGCGGGTCCGGCACGCACGTGTGTGGAGAGCTGCCAGACGGGTAACTCAAACATGGCATGGGCAATCCACGCACCGGCGCAGCAGCCTGCTATCTGGATGGCCGTGTAGGTGGCTGCATCTCGCCACGTGAGATGCCCCCGCAAAGCTTCGATGATGGACACGGCGGGGTTGAAGTGAGCACCGCTCACCGGGCCGAACAATGCGATCAAGGTTGCGAGCACGGCTACAGTTGCAGCAGTGTTCGCCAGCAGCGCAACCGCTACGTTACCGCCGCTGAGCCTTTCAGCCATGATTCCTGAACCGACAACCGTCGCAGCGAGCAGCAGCGACCCGAGGCCCTCCGCCCCCGATCGGCGCGACAGCGGTCGTGCGTCGGTGTTCATTGCGACTTGCCGATCTCACGGACCTTTATACGGAGTGAGAGTTGGTCAAGACTCGCTATGGGCAGGGACGTTAGCATGTCGATACGCCGTTCAAGCATTCTGAACGCGTCCCGGAACGCATTCGTCCTATCGAGTTCGGCTCCCTCGACAGCTGCCGGGTCCGGCTGCCCCCAGTGCGCAGTCGTTGGCTGGCCGGGCCATAGGGGGCACGTTTCCCCGGCCGCGTTATCACAGACGGTGAACACAAAATCGAGCGCCGGCGCACCTGGCTGGGCAAACTCATCCCACGCCTTGCTTCGAAGGCCTTCGGTCGGAAAGCCCTTACGCTCCAACAAAGCCAGTGCCAATGGATGGACCGCCCCCTTTGGATGACTCCCCGCGCTGAAGGCCTTGAACCGGCCTTTGCCTCGGTTGTTCAGAATGGCCTCGGCGAGGATGCTGCGTGCGGAGTTTCCAGTGCACAGGAAAAGGACGTTGTAGACGTGATCAACCATGTGTCGCTTCGGGTTCGCTTTTCGCGGCCGGTACGCAGCACACGGATTTGCTCGGGACCTCCACAGGCTCGACGGGAACGATGGAAGTCCCATGGCCGAACACAGGGGTGTCATGGCCGTAGACGGGAATGTCGCCGAGAGTGTGGAATGTCTCCCAGGCAATCCCCGTCGGGTCGGTCACCCAGTACTTGTCGGAGCGCGAATAGCAGCACGCCTGTTCCTCCTCCTGGATCAAGCGAGCGTCGGCTGCTGACAGTTGCACATGCATTCCACGCAGCTCATCGGCGCTGTCGACCTGAAAGCCCAGGTGATTGACACCCACGGGTTGGCGGCGCGTAGAAATGGCGAAATTTATGCGCGGATCATCGAGCATCCACTTCGCATAATCTGGCTCGATTTTTGCAGGCTCAGCTCCAAACAGAGTCGAATAAAAGCGGATGCTCTTTGCAAGATCGCTCACAGAAACATGAATATGGAATCGTTTCATGCGCGTTGCCTCTTGGTGACTGAAACCTCAGCCGTTGCGGGCCCGCATGCCGGACCGCACGCCTGGTCGGCGAGAACACAGCAATTTTCGGTTAGAAATCCGAGCAGTTGATTCATGTGGGCGAAATTCGGACGGTAATAGAGGAACCTCCCCGCTCGGCGTACATCGACCAGCCCTGCTTGCTGCAACTCTTTTAGATGAAACGACAGCGTCGGCGACGACACATTGAGTTTCTCGCCGAGCTGGGTGGGCGTGTACCCCTCGGGACCTCGCTTCACCAGCATTCTAAAGATCGCCAGACGACTCTCCTGAGCCAGCGCGGCAAGACTCTCCACGGCGTCTTTAGATTTCATATTTCGAAAGATATCGAATTAAGCAACGCAAATCAACCTTGACCCCCTGGACGATGATCGGGGATCGGGGCTGGCTCGAAGAACGCAACAGCACGGCACCGAAGACAAACCCCCGCGGGGCACCCTCATTGTGCTTTGTACTTATATCTCTGCGGCCAGGCATGCGCGAAAATTCGTTTGTCTTTGTCCGAAGTCCCGCCGCAATCCGAGTGAGGGGATGCAAATGAAGCTTCTATTGCTGATCGCGTTGATATTGGCCACTTCGGACGCCTTTGCAGCCAATTGCGTCACGAACGCGCTTGGTAAGACAGTCTGCAGCAACGGGCAGAGTGCCGTCGCCGTCAACCCTAATCGGGGCACGGTGACTACGGCGCAAAAGGCGCCAAGCGGAGTGACAACCGTGCAGAACAGCAACGGCACAAAAGCGGCTTATAACCCACGCACGGGTAATTCCGCTGTCTCGCAGACGAATCAGAACGGAGTGAAAACCACCCAAACGAGCCGGGGTGGACAAGCGAAGACCAAGAATGGAATGGGCGTTGCCACTGGCCCCAATGGCACGACCTGTGTCAAGGGTCCGAACAATCAAAACTGCAAAAAGTAAGTGAAAGTCGACGCTTTTGAGGCGCAACCACATTTCAACATCGAAACCGATGTAAGGGACTGAGCGAAGGGGAAAACTGTAAGGGGTGGTGGTCCGGCTTTCGAATCTACGGTCCGCAAGCGCCCGCCTTCGATGGCACGTGGCAGCTCAACGACATCGAGATGGTGAATTAATCTTCTCACGCGAGGAGAGACGACATGGAAAAGAAAAAACCGGAAACGAAATCGACCGCAGGGTCGGCGCAAACAAAATCCAAACCCGACCGGCTGTTTATCCATCGTCATTCGCGGGCCGAGCGTTACGCAAGGGGCAAGAAATTGAGGGACGCTTGCGCGCGCGAGTCACATGCGGTCTGGAAGGCACCCGCCGGTCGACCGGACCCGGTCAGTCTGGTCTTGGAAGCTGACAAGGGACGCATCCCTGAGTTGCTCCCCCTTCGCCACGGGCGCATGGCTCTATCGCCCTTCACTTTCTACAGGGGATCGGCACTCAACATGGCGGTGGATCTCGCGACCACGCCCGCCACGGGCATCCGCGTGCAATGCTGCGGAGACGCCCACTTGGGCAACTTCCGCGGCCTGGGTACCCCGGAGCGGCGCGTCATCTTCGCCATCAACGATCTCGATGAAACCCTGCCAGCCCCTTGGGAATGGGACCTCAAGCGTCTCGCAGCGAGCTTCGTCGTCGCCTCCCGAAACAATAACTTAAGCGAATCCACCGCCAGGGATGCGGTCCTTAACTGTGTCCGCTCATATCGCGAGCACATGCGCACGTCCAGTGAAATGAACCCATTGGACCTATGGTATTCGGCCGTCGATACAGAGAAAATGATTGCGACCCTTGATGACCCCAAGTTCCGCGATCGCGCGGTCAAGCGCATCGCGAGAGAGCGGACGCGCCGCGTCGAGGAGGATCTCTTTCCCACGTTCAAGGGCGCTTCCGGCAAGGCTCCGGTCATCGAAGACCAGCTTCCAACAATCTTTCACGTGGAGGGGCATAAACCTGGGGAGATCCACCCGGACACCGCAGATGGCTTTGCCCGCTATCGCGATAGCCTGGCGGCATCCACTCGAGCCCTGCTCGACCGCTACGAACTCCGGGATGCCGCGGTCAAAGTCGTCGGCGTCGGCAGCGTCGGCACCGCGTGTGCGGTGGTTTTGCTCACGGACGGCGATGGCAGTCCTCTCGTTCTCCAGGTCAAGGAGGCACGCGCCTCGGTGCTGGAAGCCTATGCCGGCAAAAGTATCTTCCCCAACCACGGACAGCGCGTCGTGAACGGCCAGCGGCTCATGCAGCCGTCCAGCGACATTTTTCTCGGCTGGACTAAGAGCAGGATCGGGCGTCACTTCTACGTTCGCCAGCTACGCGACATCAAGGTCAAGTTGGCCGTAGAGACGTTCGGCAAGGCCGAGATGCTCTTGGACGCCGGGTGGTGTGGTCGCACGCTGGCGCTCTCCCACGCGCGCTCTGGCGATCCGGCTCTGATCAGCGGCTACCTCGGCAAGGGAGACGCATTCGACAAGGCGATCGAGGCGTTCTCAGTCGCCTACGCCGACCAGAATGAGGAGGACTACGCGGCAATCAAGCGCGCGATCAAGCGCGGAAAGCTCAAAGCCGTCGTCGAAGCACCGACGTAAGCGGACAATTTCATAGGGGGCTGGGCAGATGATCAGTCAATACGCGCTCGCTCGCCGCACTTGGTGGCTCTCGTACGCCGCGCTCATCGCACTTACGTTCCTCGTCGCCTCCGGGGCACGGGCGCAGGACATCGAGCCGCGTAAGTGGTCGGACACGCCGGTGGGCGTGAATTTCCTGATCCTTGGTTATGCCTATACGCAGGGTGGCATCGCGTTCGACCCCTCGCTGCCGATCAATAATCCTCATGTCGAGACGAATTCCGGCGGGCTCGGCTTCGCACGATCGCTCGACCTGGGGGGTTTCTCGGGAAAATTCAGCGCCTCGGTGCCGTACACCTGGCTGTCGGGCTCTGCAGACTACCTGGGACAGCCGGTGCAGCGCACTGTCAACGGATTCGGCAATCCGGAGTTCGAGTTGTCCGTCAATCTATACGGCGCGCCTGCAGTCGGGATGAAGGATTTCGCCTCCTACAAGCAGGACTGGATCGTCGGGCTGGCGCTCAAGGTGTCGGCGCCGTCCGGGCAATACGACGACACGCGCCTCGTTAACATCGCGACGCATCGCTGGTTCTTCAGGCCGAGCCTCGGTGCTTCGAAGGCCGTCGGCCCATGGATATTCGAGTCGACAGCGGCCGCCACGTTCTTCACGGACAACCCCGATTTCTACGGCGGCACTACGCGATCGCAGGCCCCGATTTATTCGATTCAAGGGCACGTCATCCGCAGTTTTCGCTACGGGATTTGGGCCTCAGCGGACGCCACGTATTTCGCGGGCGGCAGATCGACGATCAACGGGACAGAGAACAACGATCTGCAGCAGAACTGGCGCGTCGGCACTACGCTTGCGCTCCCAGTCAATAAACGCAATTCGATCAAGCTCTACGCCAGCGACGGAGTCTCGGCCCGCACCGGCAACAGCTACAAGTTGTACGGCATCGCCTGGCAGTACCGCTGGGGCGGTGGAATCTAATTGGTCATCCGCACACGCACCGCCTTACGCGGATGCCGGTCTTTCGGGAATTGGCCTCTGCCGCGCGCATCAGCCAGCGACCAGCCATCGAGAATCTCTGCCGTGCTGTCGCGGACAGCGCGAAACGCCTTATTCAATTCACAGGCCCGGATATCCCCGCAGTCTGCGCAGCGGCGGTATTGCGTCACGCTGACGCAGGGAAGCAAAGCCAGCGGGCCTTGCATCAGCCGAACCACGGCACCAAAGGAGATTTCCTCCGCGCTTTGCGCAAGCTGGTATCCACCATTTCGCCCGCGCTGGCCACGCACCAAGCCGTCGCGTTTCAATTCGACCAGGATGGCCTCGAGAAACTTCACCGGAATGGTGCGCCGCGCAGAGATTGCCGCGGACGACAACGTGGCACCGGCGGGTAGTGCGGCAAGTTCCAGCAAGGCCTTGAGCGCGTAACGGGTTTTTTGCGAGAGCACGGCAGCAATCCTATTCCTTGGCCGGCCAATTTTACCCCATGCCTGGTCGTTCGCTGCTAATTCCTGTAATTCCTATCGGAGATGAACTCAGCGTAAATCAAATACTTACCCGGCCCCTTGCCCGGAAGATTCCGCCGCCCCTTGGATGGAGGGTGTTCGCGCCCCACTCGCGATCCGCCACCGGGGGATAGTAAAATCTCCTGCACGACTCACCAACGGGGGAGCATCATGGAGTTTGCGTATTACCTTCGAATGTCGACCACGAAAGATTTCAAGGGCTACCCGAGCCTGGCTGAGGCGCGGCTCGCACTCGATAATCTCATCAATGCGGAGTCGATTGATGCAACCAGCGTCACCGAGGAACCTGGTGGCAAATGGGTGATCCGCCGCGGCTCGGAGGCCAGCGTGAAAGTCTGGATTGAGAACGACAAGCTCGAAACCGTACGCTTAGAAGGACCAGTGAAATGACCCTCGACATGAAACCCAAGCAATGAACGACTCGGCTACGTACACGCCGCCCACGGTTTGGCAGTGGAACACCGGGAACGGTGGCCGCTTTGCGAACATCAATCGCCCGAATGCGGGGCCGACGCACGACAAGGAATTGCCGGTCGGCCGCCACCCGCTGCAACTCTATTCGCTCGCCACGCCGAACGGCGTGAAAGTCACGATCATGCTGGAGGAACTGCTGGCGCGCGGCCATCGCGACGCTGAGTACGACGCCTGGCTGATCCGCATCATGGACGGCGATCAATTCGGCAGCGGGTTCGTGGCCGTCAACCCAAACTCCAAAATACCTGCGCTCATGGACCGGAGCGGAGCGATGCCCATCCGGGTGTTCGAGTCGGGCGTCGATTTTGCTCTACCTCGCCGAGAAATTCGGATCGTTTCTGCCGACCGGCGCGGCGGCCCGCGCTGAATGCCTCTCCTGGTTGTTCTGGCAAATGGGAAGCGCGCCCTTCCTGGGCGGCGGGTTCGGCCATTTTTACGCGTACGCGCCGATGAAGATCGAGTACGCCATCGATCGATTTGCAATGGAGGTGAAACGTCAGCTCGATGTCCTCGATCGGCACCTGTCGCACTCTGAATATCTGGCCGGCTCGGAATACACGATCGCCGACATGGCAGTCTGGCCCTGGTATGGCGCCCTCGCAAAGGGCTTGCTCTATGGGGCCGGAGAATTCCTGCAGGTGGAAACGTACGCGAACGTTCAGCGCTGGACCGATGCGATCGCCGAGCGCCCCGCCGTGCAGCGCGGGCGCAAGGTCAATCGCACCTTCGGCGAGCTATCGGATCAGCTGCATGAACGCCACGAGGCCGGCGATTTTGAAACAAAAACGCAGGACAAGCTCGCCGCAGAGGGCACGACCACTGGCGGATAGACTAACGAGCGCTACGCGGCCCTTCGAGGTCGGGGCTGCGGACTCCATGGTGCCAGCTGGCGTCGAGGCTTGCTGAGCCGGCATGTCCTTAACTCACAAAGCCGCATATTAGGGCATGGCTGCCGCCCGCCGCGCAAGGCGCACCGCGAGGCGCCCCTCACGAACCGAATTGCAATGGCTCTGCGAATTGCAATGACGCGTCGATTTGGCCTAACTTCTCGGTATGGCGATCTGGGTGGGTACCTCCGGCTACAACTATCCCGAATGGAGGGGAAGCTTCTATCCCGAGAAGTTTCCCACGACGAAAATGCTGCCTTATTACTCGGAGCGTTTCTCGACCGTCGAGATCAATTACACCTATTACCGCACGCCGAACGCAAAGATCCTGTCCGGATGGAGCGAGGTCACACCGCAGCGGTTCAAATTCACCCTAAAAGCGCCAAAGCGCATCACGCATGTGGCGCGACTCAAGGATTGCGCCGAGCTATTGCAATATTTCGTGACGACAGCCGCGACCCTCGGGCCGAAGCTTGGCGTTCTGTTTTTCCAACTCCCGCCCTACTTCAAGAAAGATCTGGCGCTTCTTGATGCTTTTCTCGATGCGTTCCCGGCCGATGTGAAGGCGGCGTTCGAGTTCCGCCATCAATCCTGGTTGAACGACGAGGTGTACGCGCGCCTGCGAGCCAGGAATCTCGCGTTATGCGTGGCTGAAAGCGAGAAGCTCTCAACGCCCGTCGAAATCACCGCGGACTATGCGTATTTCAGACTGCGGGATGAGGGCTACACACCCCGCGACATCGCGCGATGGGCACAAACGATTCACGACAAGACTTCGGCCTGCACCGACGCGTTCGTTTATTTCAAACATGAGGAGGCGGGCAAGGGCCCTGAATTCGCCCGGCTTCTATTGGAAGCGCTGAAAACGTCACCGCTATAGGATTTCTCCTACAGTCCCCCGCGCGTATCGTCCGGCATCAACCGCGGAGCCCGCTGGCCAACCTACACCTGCTGGGCTTTCTCTTCCATGCGCGCTCCTCCGAGGACTTCATGCAGTTTGCGAATCGGCTTCGGCTCACAGGGGCTCTCTGCCTTGCAATATTCTGCGTTGCCGCGGTGCGCGCGCAAGCTCAGCCGGGACCGCACGAAGAATTCACCTGCACCTCCGGCGCTGTGACACGACTGATCAGCATTTTCAATCTCAGCGTATCCGAAGGGCAGCCAGGTGCCTGCCGCGTCGACTACACCAAGGATGGGAAAACCAACACCCTGTGGTCAGCCAGGAACGATTATCCCTACTGTGTGGAAAAGGCCCTGTCGCTGGTTACGAGGCTCACCGAGAGCAATTATTCCTGCAGACCTGAAGCGAAAGAGCAGCCGGGTGCCGATCGTGCGGATTAGCGAAGCAGAGCGAAACCAAAGATCCAAGATGCGGTTTTTCGATACGGAGTGTTCAAGTGGACGCCAATCAGGCTCGAATCGCTGAACTTTCGGCGCGCAAGCGGGAGTTGGAACAGCAGGCGCAGATGCTGGAGATCGAGCGCGACGAACTGGACCCCTATGTGGAAGCCGAGCGGGAGCGGTACTATTTTCTGGATACGGAAAGCCGGGTGCTTCGCGAACAGGCGACTCAGCTCGGCAACGAGGTGGCCGATTTGATCGGACAAGAAGACACCCCCTAGCACCACTCGCCGGTGAGGTCAGCGTCGAATGAGCAGCTTCAGCACCCGCTGCGCCCGTGGGCCATAGGGCGGCCGTAAGCCCACGAGCCCGGCCACATCGAGACGGGTCTGACGGAACACGGCTCGCGCATGGCTGAAGCGCCTGAAACCGTGTTCGCCGTGATACGCACCCATTCCGCTCGCTCCGACACCACCGAAGGGCAGTTCCTCCGCCAGGAAATGCATGGCGATGTCGTTGACCGTGACGCCCCCCGAGGTGGTATTTGCGAGAACCCACTGCATCTCGGTTCGATCCGAACCGAAATAGTAGAGGGCCAAAGGTCTCGGCCGCGAGTTGATGTCGGTGATCGCCGTTTCGAGTCGATCGTAGGCGCGTACCGGCAGGAGCGGCCCGAAGATCTCCTCCTGCATGACGGTCATCTCATCGGTGGCGTCGAGGATGAGGGCAGGAGCGACCAGCCGCGTATGCGGGGTTTGGGAATCGGTTTGCGGCGCGAGGCTCACCACGCGTGCTCCCTTGCCGATCGCATCGGCAAGCAGCGCCCGCATGCGCTCGGCGTGGCGGTCATTCACCACGCTCGTATAGTCGGCATTGCCGGGCATTCCTGGAAATGCGCGCGCCACCCAGCTGAGTGCTTGCCGCACGAAATCATCGACCCGGTCGCGCGGCACGCACACGTAATCGGGCGCTAGACACACCTGACCCGCATTGGCGAGTTTTCCGAGCATGATGCGATCCACGGCCCTGGTCAGATCCGCCGAGCGTCCGATCACCGCAGGACTCTTGCCCCCGAGTTCCAAGGTGACGGGGACCAGGTTAGCGGCAGCCGCGGCCATCACGCGCCGTCCAACCGACGTGGACCCGGTGAACAGCAAATGGTCGAACGGCAGGCGGCAAAAAGCTTCCGCGACCTCCGCGCCTCCCGTGATGACGGCCATTTCGCGCGGGTCGAAGTACTGGGCGGCCAATCGCTGCAACAGGGCACTCACTTGCGGAGTGAGTTCGGATGGCTTGATCAAACATCGATTGCCGGCCGCAAGAATTCCCGCCAACGGACCAAAGGTGAGCGTCAGAGGGAAATTCCAGGGACTGACCACGCCGACAACCCCAAGGGGCTGCGACACGATCTCGGCCCGCACCCCGGGCGCTCCCGCTGGCAAACCGACGCGCCGACGCTGCGGGCGCATCCAGCGTCGCAGGTGGCGGCGGGAATGTTTGAGGGCCAGTACCGAGGGCAATACGTCCATGAAGCGCGTCAACACGGCGGAGCGCTGGCCGAAATCCGCGGCAACGGCTTCGCAGAATTCCGCTTCGTGAGTGACGAGCAGATCCAGGGCGCGATCGAGGCGGTCAACGCGCACCCGCGCCGTGACCACGCCCTCGGCGCGAAACGCATCCCGTTGCGCCTCGAGCAGCATCTTCGCGTCATCGGCTACATTCATCACGGGCTGCACTCATCGTGCGCCGAGGCCGCTCTAGCGGCCCTGGCGCGTCATTTCACGATAGCCTCGCGGCGTCATCCGGCAGCGCTGCCGGAACACCGCGGCAAAGTGACTCTGGCTGGCGAAGCCGACGGTTTGCGCAATATCGACCAGCTTGTGATCGGTCGATCGCAGCAAGTCCTTGGCGAGTTCGACTCGGCGCTCGATCAGATACTGGTGCGGGGATCGGCCGGTGCCGGCCTTGAACCCTCGCGCGAACCGGAACGCGCTCATGCCGATGGCAGCCGCCATCGACTCGATCGAGAGGTCCTGGCTCAAGTGAGCTTCGATATAGTCGATCGCCGCCCGAAGCTTGTGCGCCGGCATGTCGATGCGACGCATGACGGCCGCGGAGCGGAAATTCGAGTGGCGGGACAACAGCTGCACCGTAAGCGCATGCGCCATTGCATCGCCCAGCAGCCCACAGCTGCTGCCGGGGTACGTTAGCTCCTCCACCAGACGAGCCGCAACCACCGACAGCATCGGGTCGCGAATCCCGATGCCCTCCACCAAGGCGACATCCTGGTTGCCGATTTCCGCGGCCGCGTCGCGCAGCAACTCGGGGTCCAGGAATAACTGCAGCTCGTCGATCTCACCACTGCCCTCCCAAGAGTTCTCCTGGCCGGCGCTCATGATGATGGATTCCCCCGGAACCGACCGGCTGCGCCGTAAAACCCCGTTCCATCGGGTCGACAACTGGCACGGATTGCGCAGGTGACAGGAGAGAAAATGACTGCGCACCGCCGGAAGATGGATCTGGAACTGCGGCGGATATTGCACGCGGTATGCGCAAAGATGGCGCCAACCCAGACCGTCGCTCGACAAGGCGGGCGGGGCCGGCATCAGCCGCATCCACTCGCGCGGGACAAGCGGCTTGGTGCCTTCGGTGTTCGCCCGGTGCATCCCTTGCAAGCTACTCCTATCGCAACTGCGTATCAAGAATCGCGCCGTGCGCGGGCAGCGTGGCGTTCTTCACTACAATATCGGCAAGATCTCAATAGGCTTGCACGAAAACGCAAGACGCCGTCGAGTCCGGGCGCGCATCATCGCGCTGCAGTGGCACTTCCGAAACGCAGGGAGAACATTCAAATGACGAGCATCACCGTCCTCGTGATGAGCACTGAGCGCAGGTCTCGGCTCGCGGTGGCAATCGCGCTCAGTGTCATCCTGTTTTCCATCAGCCACGCTGTGAGCCGTGGCGAGGGTACGGCGGCACCGCAAGCCGGCGAGTGGGAGATGCTCGGAAGAACCCCGGAACAGCATCATTTCAGTCCGCTCACGACGATCAACGACGCCAATGTGAGCTCGCTGGGGTTGGCATGGCATGCGGACATACCAACTGCCGACGGTCTGCTCGCAAATCCCTTGGTCGCCGATGGCCTCGTCTATCAAATCGGCGCTTACTCAAGAGTTTGGGCCATCGATGTCAGAAGCGGCAGGATCACGTGGTCCTTCGATCCGAAAGTGAAGGTCGCCAGTGCGTTCGCAAGCATGTGGTCACACCACCTGAATCGCGGCGTGGCGCTGTGGCGGGATAAGGTCATTTTTGGCACCAGCGACTGCCGCCTCATTGCGCTCGATCGACAAACCGGGGCAATCCGCTGGGACGTACAGGCCTGTGATAGGGATGGCACGCGGGCGATCAACGGCGCACCCCGCGTCGGCGGCGGAAAGGTGTTCATCGGTAACTCCGACGTCGACACGGGCATAGGCCGCGGTTCCATGGATGCCTTCGATGCGGCAACCGGCAAGCACCTGTGGCGCTTTTATACGATCCCCGGTGATCCGTCCCTCAAGGAGAATCAGACGAAGGCGAACCAAATCGCCGCCAAGACCTGGCAGGGCGACAAGTGGTGGAAATCTGCGGGCGGGGGCAGCACCTGGGAGGGGATCACTTACGATCCGGTACTCAAGCTGCTGTATTTCGGCGTCGACGGCCCGTCCCCCTGGAACGCGAGCAAGCGGCGCGGGGATAACTTGTTCACCGAGTCGGTGGTGGCGGTGAATGCCGACACCGGCGAGTACGTTTGGCATTACCAAACCCTGCCGAACGACACCTGGGATCTCAATGACTGCTCCCCCATCGTGATCGGGGAACTGACCATCGAGGGAAAGCGAACGCGTGTGCTGATGCATGCACCCAAGAATGGATTCTTCTACATCCTCGAGGCGAAGAACGGCCGGCTGCTGGCCGCCGACAAGATCGGCCATCCAACCTGGGCTTCACGTATCGACTTGAAGACGGGCAGGCCGGTGGAGAATCCCCAGGCCCGCTATTACGCGACCAATGAAAAGCGCGCGATGGTCAATCCCGGCCCGGTCGGAATCCATAACTGGCATGCCATGAGCTACAGTGATGCAACTCGACTGATGTATATCCCGATCACCGACGTTCCCGTGCTGTATGCGATGTGGGAGCAGAGTGCCGCACTGGGCGGGGACACGTTCACCGACTATTACGCCGGCATGTCGGATCCCCAGCTTCAGCATCGAATGGGTCGGCTCATCGCGTGGGACCCGCAGAACAAGAAGGAGCGGTGGGGAGTGACGCTCGAGGTCGGAACCAACGGTGGTGTGCTGTCGACCGCCGGCAACCTCGTGTTCGAGGGCACCGGCACCGGCGACTTCGTCGCCTACCGCGCCGACAGCGGCGAGAAGCTGTGGTCGTTCTTCACGGGTTCCGCAATCCAAGCCGCACCGAGCACGGTTCAGGTCGATGGCGAACAACTCGTGCTGGTCGGGGTCGGCGATGGCGGCGGGATCGGCCTCAGTGTCCCGCGCTACACCTCGACACAAAACGCTCGTGGACCATCGCGATTGCTCGCATTCAAGCTTGGGGGCATCGATACCATGTCGACGACAGTGCCGCCGATCGTGATTCCCCGGCCGCCGCTGCCTCCACAACCCACCGATATCGCGGAGAAAGGCAAGGCTCTCTACACGGCCAATGCATGCGACTACTGTCACGGTCCCGGGGCCGAGCGTTGGACGATGTCGGTGCCGGATCTTCGCAGGGCAAGCGCCGCGACGCATGCCGAGTTCCTCGCGATCGTGATCGGCGGTTCCCGTTCGTCGAAAGGAATGCCGCAGTTCACGGCAATGACCGCCGAAGAAGGTGAGGCCATCCACGCCTTCCTGATCAATCAGGCCTGGAACGCCTACCATGCCCAGCAGGCGGCAACGCCTTGAGCACGACGCCAACGGCGAGCGCGCGTTAGAACGCGCCCGGAAAGGCGCCGCCGTCGAGCAGGATATTCTGGCCTGTGATGTAGCCCGCGTGCACGCTGCACAGAAAGGCGCAAGTCTGGCCGAATTCAGCGGGTGTCCCGAAGCGCTTCGCCGGAATCTCCTCTGCCGACCGGCGCGCAAGTTCGGCTTCTGAGAATTGACTCCGCGTCGCCGCCGCGGTGAAGCCGCCCCGCAAGCGCGCGGTATCGAAGCTTCCCGGCAGCAGATTGTTGATGGTGACGTTTTTGTCCGCCACACTGCGGCCGACGCCGGCTACGAACGCGGTCAACCCCGCCCTGGCTGCGCTCGACAAGTCGAGCCCCGACAGCGGCATCTTGACGCTCACGGAGGTGATATTGACGATTCGGCCGAAACCTCGCGCCGCCATGCCATCGATCACCCGCTGGATGAGTTCAATGGGCGTGACCATGTTCATGGTGACGCCTGCGAGCATCGACTGACGATCCAGTTCGCGAAAATCTCTAAAAGGCGGCCCGCCGTTGTTGTTGACCAAAATGTCCGGATTCGGACAAGCGGCGAGCAGCGCATCCTGGCCTTCCCGGGTCGAAACATCGGCAACCACGGGTATCACCTCCACGTGGGCCGCCTGACGAATCTCCTCTGCCGTGCGCTCGAGCACTGCGCGATTACGCCCGTTGATCACGAGCGAAACGCCGGCTTCGGCGAGCCCCAGCGCACAGCCCCTGCCGAGACCCTGGCTCGATGCGCAAACGATGGCCTTTCGGCCACGAATTCCCAGATTCATGCCACCCTCGCGCTGCGCGCCCGGTTGTCGGGCGGCGATTGTAGCAGCGGTCTATCGCAGCCTCAAAACCGCGCCAGGATTCAACGTCCCCTGCCGCGCGAGCGCAGCCGCTTCGGGGCTTTTCGGAACTTTGCGCCTCGTTCGACCCTGTCCCGCATCGCGCTCGGTGGCGGGGGCGGTGTCGGCGCCGGGGTTCGTGCGGGGGTCTGCGCGAATCTGCCGACCGATGCATTCAATGCGACGGCGAGTGCGGCCTCCCCGTTCACGAGATCTGTCCATCGAAGCTCCAATCCGTGCCTCCGTCCTTTGAGCGTGAGCTTCACTCCGTCGGGGGACAAGGCCACAATGAAGGCGCGTCCGTTGACGTTCAGTTCGCGTTTGAGCGTTTTGTCGAGGGGAGTGGTCATTGCGTTTGCCCCAGGTATCCGGATCTCGGGTCATTGTATAGGTCGATGAGCTCACTGAGCACCGACCGATTACTGCTGAGCGCCACCGAGCGGCACCGCGCCGGCGATCTTGCCGCGGCGCGTGGCTTGTACGCACAAGTGCTGACCGAGGACCCGACGCTCACCGTTGCACGATTCCGTAGCGGCTTGCTGGAACTGCAGGAAGGGCACCTCGATGAGGCGCTCGCCTTGATTGCGCAGGCATGTGTGGAGGCGGCGGAGGATGCGCGCTATCGATTCGGGCTCGGACAAGTGCTGCAGGCGCTCGGTCGCTGGCGCGAGGCGGCCGATGCGTATCACCGCGTCCTGAATTCCGAGCCGGATTCCTTCGATGCCAGGTTCGCGCTGGCCGCGGTTCTGCAGCAAGAGCGGCGGCTTCCCGAAGCTGCGGCGGCGTATGGCGAGGCGCTCGCACTGCGACCCGATGATGCCGCCTCGTTGGGCAATCTCGGCAGCGTATTGCGCGAACTGGGCGACCTCGATCAGGCGATCCACCTACTGCGCATCGCGGTCGCGCGCGAACCCACGGCGTCCTCCCATGCCATCAATCTCGGCATCGCCCTGTGCCAGCGACGGGAATTCTCCGCGGCGGAAATGATCTTGCGCGAGGTGCTCGCCGCCGAGCCCGGCAACGCCGAGGCGGCATTTAATCTTGGGAACGCCCTTCGCGGCCTGCACCGATTGCGCGAAGCCGCGCACCAGTTCCGGCACGCCGCCGCCGTGCGGCCGAACCATGCGCACGCTCTCAACAATCTCGGAACTGTCCACAAAGATCTCGGTGAGCTCGCCGAGGCGCAGTCCGCATTCGCGGCGGCTCTGCGAGCGCAGCCCGATTACGTGCTCGCCCTGAACAACATGGGGTGCCTGCTGCGTACCCTCGGGCAAAGCGATGCTGCCGAGGATGCCTTGCGGCGCGGCCTCGAAATCGACCCGCAGCACGCGCCTCTGTACGACAACCTCGGCAGCGTCCTCAAGGATGCCGGGGAGCTCGACGCGGCGATCCTCTGTTTCCGTAAGGCTCTCGCCCTCGATTCCAGCAATGCGGGCACCCATGGCAACCTCGCCTATGCGTTGAGCTTTCAATCGCTCGAACCACAACCCATTCTCGATGAGTGCCTGCGGTGGAACGAGCGATTCGCCGCACCCCTCCTGCCCCGAATCGTCGCACCGGTGCACGACCGCTCGCCGGATCGAAGGCTCAAGATCGGTTATGTATCCGCGGATTTCCGCGAGCATTGTCAGAGCCTGTTCACCACCCCGCTGCTGTCGCAGCATGACCATGCATCGTTCGAGGTGTTCTGCTACTCGAGCGTGGTGCGCCCCGATGACCGCACGCAGCGCCTGGCGGCCTATGCCGATGTCTGGCGCGACGTGCATGCACTCGACGACGCGGCGCTCTGCGAGACCATTCGGGCGGATCAAATCGATGTCCTCGTCGACTTGACGATGCACATGGCGAACGGCAGACCGTTGGTATTCGCCCGCAAACCGGCGCCCGTTCAAATCGCGTGGCTCGCCTATCCGGGCACGACCGGTATCCGCGCCATCGATCATCGCCTGAGCGATCCGCGATTGGACCCCGAGGGCTTCGAGGATCACTACAGCGAGCGCACGCTGCGCCTCGAGGATTCATTTTGGTGCTACGACCCGCTCACAGCCGAGCCCGTGATCAGTGCGCTGCCGGCGGCCGGGCGCGGCTATCTGACGCTCGGATGCTTGAATAGTCCGTGCAAATTGACCGACCACACCCTGCGCCTCTGGGGCGGCGTCATGAACGCGATGCCGCAAGCGCGGCTGCTTCTCCTGGCTCCGCCGGGCCGCCATCGCGAGCGGCTGCGGCGGCGGCTCGCGGCACAACGGATCGCATCGAACCGCGTGCGCTTCGTCGAGTTTCAGCCTCGCGCGCAGTACCTGCGCACCTATCACGACATGGACATTGCTCTCGATACTTTCCCATACAACGGGCACACCACGAGCTTCGATTCGCTGTGGATGGGTGTGCCCGTCGTCACGCGCGTGGGACGCACCTGCGTCGGGCGCGGCGGCCTGAGTCAGCTATATCACCTCGATCTGCTCGACCTCGCGGCCGAGTCCGACGAGGCGTACATCGATGCCGTGGTCGCACTCGGTGGCGACCTGGGGCGTCTCGCAGCGCTGAGGCAAGACTTGCGCATGCGGCTCGAGCGTTCTCCGCTCATGGATGCACGCCGCTTCGCTCGGAGCGTGGAGCGCGCTTATCGTCAGGCATGGCACTACTGCTTGTCGAAGACCATCACGTTGTCGTAGGGCGAGCCTTTCACATCTTTCGCCTTGGTGGCCAGCGTCATGACCTTGCCGTGTGCCGAGACCGTGCGGGTTGCGGTACCGACCCTCTTGCCGCCGCGCTTCAGGGTGCTCTTGACGGTGCTGCCGTTCACCCGCTTCAGCGATAGCGTGTCGAAGTCAGGCGAGCCGCTGATCGGATAATCCTTGCCGTCGTAGTTGAATGTCGACTGTCCGGAGACTTGGGATCCGTCTGCGGCAACGCCGCTGAACGTGAGTGACGTGCCTTGCGCGGACTGCGCATAGGTTCGTGTTTGAGACTTCGGTGCCGGCCCCGGGCTGAACCGGGACTTCGCCACATCGAGCGTCCACGTGCCGATGATGGGGTCAGGTGCATCGGCCGCGGATGCTGCGGCACTCACGCCGACGATGACCAGCGTTCCCATCACCAAAGTTCGCAGCAATTTGTTCATGTAGGTCCTCGCTTTCATGTTGTTCGATTTTCCGCTGATCCGACCGCGCGAATGCAAAGCGGCGCTTCGCCGATCGCGCGGCGATTATGCACTCGCACCGCCCGCTTGTCTGCATTTCGCGACGACCGCGTTGCGTCGCACCCCGCGCCGCAAATCGCGACGTAACGCACCCCGTGCCCTGGGCCTGCACGGGCCGCGTGTCAACGTGCTCGATGGTGAAGCGTTTGGGAATCATCGAAGGCGCCACACGGTGCGGCGCGCAGACAACAGATGATTATCGTTAACTACAGGAGTTCTTCGTTATGTTCCCGACATCCTCGCGACTATTGTCGGTCAGTGTGGCCGCAGCACTGCTCGCTGCATGCGGCGGCGGCGGTTCCAGTGGTGCTTCGAGCGGCGCAATCAACTCTGCACCGCAAAGCGGCAACGTCGCGATGCTGTTGAGTGATGCATCGTCGGAAGATTGGGCGACCATCGGCGTCAAGGTGCTCTCGATTGCGCTCGTGCCCCAGGGCGGCGGGAGCGACGTGACGGTCTACACCGCGCCGACGCCGGCGCCGGTCGTAAATCTCGTGCAGCTCGATCAGATCGCCGAACTCCTCGGTAATTCCCCCGTCCCCGTCGGCACGTACACCGCTGCGGTGCTCACCGTCAGCGGCAATGCCGGCGACATACTGCTCACTGTATCGGCGGATCCGGAGGTCGGTTTTGCCGCGGCGCCGGGTACCACCATTCCTGCGAATCAGATCCAGGTGCAGCACACCCAGGGCAGCGGCTCCAACCTAACGGTTCCGGTCAAGGTCACGTTCGATTCGCCACTGGTCGTGAGCGCGAACCAGAACAATGCGCTCGACCTCGAATTCGATCTCGCGCATCCCGCCTTCCTGGTCGGCCATGTGCCGGCCGGAGGCGGCAGCATTTGGGCGGTCAATTTCAACGGACCGGTGCATCACCATCCGCTGCATGACCTTGCCCGGCTCGTGCTGCGTCATACGTACGGCAATGTGAGCGCGATTTCCTCGGATAACAGTTCCATTACGATCACCAAGGAATTCCCGGTCGAGCCTCATGCCAATCCGGAGACCGCTGTCGCCGGCACGCAGTCCCTGCAGATTCTCGCCGACGCCGCCAACGGCACGCTGTTCTACGATGTCGATGCCAAGACCAAATCGGTCATCATGAACTTCTCCAACGAGAGCGGTTTGGTGGGCAAGTACGTGCGCATCGCGGCGCGCTATCAAGAGGACGGCACGCTCGTCGCCACGCGCATCTGGGCCAGCAGCCAGTTCAACAGCGTCTGGTTGAGCCCGGAAGGCCACGTGCTGCACGTCAATGCCTCCAACGATGTGATCTGGATCGCCGACGAGTCGGGTCTCCCCGTCGCCATGACGGTCGATGCCAACACGGAGTTCTTCTTCCGCGAACCGCAGCACCCGGCTCTCGACGCGGCACCAATCGGCACCGGGCCCGCCTTCCTCGCGGGCAAGAATCTGGTGCGCGGGTTCAAGGTGCATGCGAGCGTCGTCGATCCGCTGGCGACACCGCTGGTCGCGCAGAGCATCGACATCGAGACCGCCGCATACGACGGCACGATCTCGGCACCGACGATGTCGGGGTTCACCTATACCCGCACCTTCCGTACGCCGGGCGATGACTACGTCTACACCCTCGATTACATCGGCTCGGCGAGCGCGAACGGTACCGACGACACCGGCACGGCCATCGTCGGCTACAAGTGGTGGAACTTCGCCTACCCGACATTGCTGATGAGCGGCACCGATGCGATCAGTGAGTTCATTTCCGCCACGAACGACAGCGTCGACTTCGGCGGAACCGTGGGCGCCGTGCCCTCGCGGGGCGTCAGCTACGCGACCTGGAACGACCCCGCCAATGCCGGCGGCTGGGCGGCGGCGGCGAGCATCCTGCTCCCCTCGATTCTGCCGCTCGGCAACGTCGCCACTGGTTTGGTGAACGATGCGTTCACGATGACCGTGGTGGGCGGCACCACGGCGGCCACCGTGGATGTGGGCAGCAGCTCCGGATCCGCGACGCTCGTGTATCAGATCGATAGCACCAACGGCATCGTGACCGTGAACCCGATCGACATCACGACGAGCGCCGGACTCACGCAGTTGACCACCGGGCTGATGGCGGGCACCCCCGTCAAGGTGTACGGCACTCCCCAGGCCGGGGGTGCATTGAAAGCCTACGTGCTCGCGTACTTCACCGGGGACTTGCCGACGTCGTAGTCGATGCCCATCGGAGGCCGCGCGGTTCGAAAATCGCGCGGCCTCCTTTCACGGCAGGCAAGGCTGCGCCCCTTACCCCTCGTTTCGGTTTGCATGTCTCGCCATCACCTGCGCCACCGCCGCGGTGAGCCGCTTCGCATAGTCGATGTGCAGGAATTCATTCGGGCCGTGCGCATTGGAATGCGGACCAAGGACGCCGGTGACCAGAAACTGTGTTGCGGGAAACCTCTCCCCCAGCATGGCCATGAAGGGAATCGTGCCGCCGACACCCATCGACATGCCTTCGCGGCCGAAACAGCTGCGGGAGGCTTCCTGCACGGCTCTCTGCAACCAGGACTCGAGCGGCGGTGCGTTCCAGCCGGCGCTGTCGGCACCGGAGCTGAAGTGCACCTTCGCCTTGTACGGTGGGTCGTGTTCCAGAGTTCGCCGAATGGCCTCGGCAGCCTCCGCGGCATTTGCGGTCGGCGGCAGGCGGAAGGACAACTTGACGTCGAGCCGCGGCGCCAGCACGTTTCCGGCATTGCGCACGGCGGGCAGGCCGTCGATGCCGGTCACGGTGAGGGTCGCTTTCCAGGTGGAGTTGAGCAGCAGCTCGAACGGCTCCTTGGAGAGCGCCTGTACGCCGGGTGCGAATGGCATCCGCTCGGCCACGGAGTCTGCGAGCACATCCGCCGTTGCGGCGATTTGCCGACGCCGCTCCTCGGGAACCTCCACCCTGAGTGCAGGGAGCTTGAGTTCGCCCGTGCGTTCATCGCTGAGGCGCGAAAGAAGCTCACGCAGCACATCGAAGCACGAGGCGGCGATGCCGCTGCCGGCACCCGAGTGCACACCCTCGGTGAGCAGCTGGACTTCCAGGGTGCCTACGACGTTTCCGCGCAGCGAGGTGGTGAGCCACAAGCGCTCGTAATCGCCGGCCTCGGCGTCGAGGCATACGACCAAACTCGGTGTGCCGATGCGCGCGGCAAGCGCCTCCACGTGCGCAGGCAAGTCCGGACTGCCGCTCTCCTCGCATGCTTCGATCAGCACGACGCAGCGCGCATGCGGAATGTGCTGCGCCTCGAGGGCCGCGATCGCGGTAAGCGAGGCAAAAATCGCATATCCATCGTCGGCGGCGCCGCGCCCGTAGAGCCGCCCATCGCGAATGACCGGCTCCCAGGGGCTCAACCCCTCGTGCCAGCCGGTAAATTCCGGCTGCTTGTCGAGGTGGCCGTAGAGCAGCACCGTATCCCCGGTTCCCGGCACCTCGACGACTATGACGGGGGTCCGGCCGGGGAGCCGCGCGATCTCCACGGTCATGCCCGCCAGGTGCTGCCGGCGGCACCAGTTCGCCAGGAGCTGAACAGCCTTTTCCATGTGACCATGCTGCTCCCAGGCCGGATCGAACAGCGGTGACTTGTTCGGGATCCGCACATAATTGCACAGCTCCGGAACGATGGAATGCTCCCACGTGGTATCGACGAAGCGCTGTAATTCAGCGTCGTTGAGTTTTCCCATGGATGGTTACTCCTGGTGGTGCAGCTCCGCAGCCGCCTCATTGTGCGTCACGCCGATACCGTATCGATACACGTTTTGACCGCCCCGGTAGCCGGTGACGACCAACGCCGCTGTCACGGCCCACAAAAGCACGAGGAACAGCCGCGAGGGGCGCGAACCCTCGGCGCTGCCTGCGCCGCGCCATGCGGCGAGCAACAACAAGCCGATGGCGCTGAAGATGGCCCACTTTACATGCATGGAAATGGCAAGACGAGCGGCGCCATCCACCTGAAGATGAATGACTGCCGCAAAGCCTGTTGCGAGTGCCACGAGGGCGGCCAGCGCCCCCAGGCAAAGATCCCATGTGCCGACGATGGCGAGGCTCGTGGCATGCCGCTCGAAGGCCCTTAGCCGAGTGAGGCTCAATGCAAGCGCGGCCGTCGCGACGAGCGCGAGCGGGAAATGCACCGCAATAGGATGCCACTGTACGGCGACGTTCATGACGGTGGCATGGCGCGTGCGCCGCGGGCGAGTTCGCTGCGCCACCAGCCGATCGCGTCGGCGAGCCCCTCATCGAGCGCCCATCTCGGCATGAAGCCCACCTCATCGCGCAGCCGGCCGACATCGGGAACGAGCAGGGGCGGCTCTCCCTCAGGGGCTGCACGGGCGCCGAGCCTGAGAAGATCCGTACGCCCAATCTGTCGAGCGAGGCGCTCCAGCAGAGCGGCAATCGGGATCGGCTCGCCCGAGCCGATGTTCACCGGCCCGGTGACCTCGCCCTGCAAGAGCGCGGCAAACGCCGCCCCGACGTCCGCCACGTGCAGGTAGCTGCGCACCTGGCGCCCTTGCGTGCAGAGCGCTTCGCGGCCGGACAGCAAGCTGATGATCACGGAAGCCACCAAGCGCTCCGGGTGCTCGTGCGGGCCAAATTGAAAAAAAATACGGCCCCACGCCGTCGACAGGCCCTGCCTGCGCCCGGCCTCAGCGAGCGTGTGCTGCAAGGCAAGCTTGCACTCGGTGTAGGCAGGCAGGGACTTGCCGGAGCTGCTCGCGAGCGGGCTCGAGCGCTCGTTGCACACCTGTACGCGCGACCAGTCGTATTCCGCGCAGCTGCCCGCCATGACGGCGCGAACGCCGCCGCCGGCGCCGAAGCACTCGAGCAAATGGCGGCTCGCCGCGAGCCAGCGATGATTCTCGACGCTGTTCCAGTACAGTCCGGGCGTTGCGATCCAGGCGAAGTGCAGCAGATGCGTCGGACGAACCGAGGCGATGAGCGTCGTGACCTCGGCGGCGTCGAGCAGATCGGCGTGATGCAACCGGGCATCGAGCACCCGCACTCCCTCGCCGCTCCGGGCTTTCTTCGACAGTACCGCATGCACCTCGAAGTTTGCCGCGCACAGCGGCTCGAGGCTGCAGCGGCCGATGAAGCCCCCCGCACCGGTCACCAGCACCCGCTTCACGGCAGCCGATCGGCAGTGGACGCATCGAGCAGCGGATATGCTGCATCCCGCGCGGAGATCACCACCGGTTCGATGGGCCAGTCGATGGCGAACGCCGGATCGTTCCAGCGCACACCGCGCTCACAGCCGGGCACGTACGGCGTCGAGATCATGTACAAGACCTCGGTGTCATCGAGCAGCGTCACGAACCCATGCGCAAAGCCCTTTGGAACCAACAGCGAGCGGCGATTGGCCGCGGTCAGTTCCACCCCGAGCCAGCGCCGCCGCGTCGGCGATTCTGGCCGAAGATCGACGATGACGTCGAAGATCGATCCCGCCGTACATCGAACCAGTTTATCCTCGCCGTGGGGAGCAGCCTGAAAATGCATGCCGCGCAACGTTCCCTTGCGCGCATTGAACGATATGCTGCATTGAGGCATCGCGACAGGCAAACCTCGCGCTGCGAATTCATCGGCGTCGAAACAGCGGGCGAAGAATCCTCTCTCATCCTCCATGCGGGTCACATCGATGATCAGGGCGCCCGCCAGCGTCGTCTCGCTGAATATCATGGGAGAATATGCACGACGGGCACCGGTATGGCGAACCGCCCACCCCATGCACGGATGCCCTCGAGCTGCCGCGTTATCTCGTCCTGCAGATTCCACGGCAGCACCAGCACGTAATCCGGGGTCGCCCGCATCAGCTGTGCCGGCGACACCACCGGAATGTGCGTCCCCGGCAGCAGCTTCGACTGCTTGTGAGGGTTACGATCGGCGACCATGGGAATATCCTTGGGCGTCACTCCACAGAAATTGAGCAGCGTGTTGCCCTTTGCGGCGGCGCCATAGGCGGCCACGACCTTGCCTTCGCTCTTCGCTCGGGCCAGAAAATCGAGCAGCGAGTGCCGGCAGGTCTCGACGCGTTCGGCGAAGCGCCGGTACGTTTCGAGGTCGTTCAAACCCGCCGCCTCCTCCTGCTCCCGCAGCGCGCTCAACGCCGCGCTGTCCGCGAGCCGCTCACGAGCGGCGTGGGATGCGAAAATGCGCAACGATCCGCCATGGGTCGGCAGCCGTTCTGCGTCGTGGATCCGCAGCCCATGCCGGGCAAATACCTGCTCGATGGCATGCAGTGAAATGTACGAGTAGTGCTCGTGATAGATGGTGTCGAATTCGACGCGTTCGATCAATTGGAGCAGATGAGGAAATTCGATCGTCACGGTGCCCTCGGGTTTGAGGAGCAGCGCGAGGCCGGCGACGAAGTCATTCAGCAGCGGCACGTGCGCGAGCACGTTGTTGCCGATGATCAGATCCGCCCGGCGGCCTTCGCCGGCGAGCTTCCCGGCCAACGTCGCGCCGAAGAATTCCACCAACGTCGGCACGCCGATTTTCTCCGCATCGGCCGCCACCGTATCGGACGGGTCGATGCCGAGAACCGGTATGCCCATCGCGACGAAGTTCTTCAGCAGGTAGCCGTCGTTGCTCGCGATCTCCACCACCAGGCTGCGCGAATCGAGTGCAAAACGACGGCGCGCCATGTCGCAATACCTCGCCGCATGCGCCAGCCAGTCATCGGAGTAGGAGGAGAAGTAGACGTAGTTGCGGAACAACTCCTGCGGCGCCACGTCATAGTCCAGCTGCACGAGTTTGCAGCGCTCACACACTTTCGCGCGCAGCGGATAGCGCCTCTCCTCGCGCGCCGCGTCCATCGACTCGAGAAATGCGTTCGAGGGAGGCTGGATGCCCAGATCGGCCATCGTCACCGAGAGATGGCCGCCGCACGCGCGGCAGCCCGTGACGAGACCTACCATCGGGGCGCCGTCATTGCCACAGTTTCCACGGGGCCGCGCCGTTCTCCCACAATGCGTTCAGGTGCTGCTTGTCGCGCAGCGTGTCCATCGGCTGCCAGAACCCGCGATGAATCCAGGCGGCGAGTTGGCCGTCAGCCGCGAGGTTTTGGAGCGGTTCGTTTTCCCATACCGTGTGCGCACCCTCGATCAGCTCGAGCACGCTCGGCTCGAGCACGAAAAACCCGCCGTTGATCAAACCGCCCTCGGTCTGCGGCTTCTCCTCGAAGGAGATCGCCTGAGTACCCTCCGTTACCACGCGCCCGAAGCGCGCCGGCGGCCGCACGCAGGCGACGGTTGCCTTGCAACCGCGCTGCGCATGGAAGGCGATTTCTGCACCGATATCGATATTCGCCAAACCGTCGCCGTATGTCATGCAAAAGGCCTCGCCCGGGGTCAGATACTTACCCACGGCCAGCAGCCGCCCTCCGGTCATGCTCTCCTCCCCGGTGTCGACCAGAGTGACCTTCCAGGGCTCGCTGCGGCAATCGTGGTATTCGACCCGATTCCCCGCCATATCGAACGTCACGTCCGCCTGGTGCAGGAAATAGTTCGCGAAATATTCCTTGACCATGTAGCCCTTGTAGCCGAGACAGATGACGAACTCATTGACGCCGAATGCTGCGTACAATTTCATGATGTGCCAAAGAATGGGGCGCCCGCCGATTTCCAGCATGGGTTTCGGCCGCGTGGTTGATTCCTCGGCGATGCGAGTGCCCTTGCCGCCCGCGAGAATGACGCACTTCATGCGCGGCGCCGAGCTTGGTAGCTCGCGATTTGCGCCTCGGATAACCTCAGCATATTCTCTCCCCGCGCGTACGATCGATACCAGTCCGCGGTCCATGCCAGCGCTTCTTCGATGCCGAGGACGGGGCGCCAGCCCAGCGATCGTTCGGCAAGCACCGACGACAGGGTCAGGGCGTGCGCCTCCGGTGGATGAACCGCGGCATCGCGTTCCCAGCCCGGCTTTCCTGCGAAGCGCGCGCTGAACGCATCGACCACCTCGTGCACCGTGCAAAAGGATGCCGCATCCGGTCCGAAATTGACAGCGCGCGGGACGCCGTCGGGCGCCTGCACCAGTCGCTGCGCGAGTTCGAGGTAGCCCGAGAGCGGCTCGAGCACGTGCTGCCACGGCCTGACGGCATCCGGATGGCGCAGCGTCACCGGCCTGCCCGTCGCCAGCGCCCTGACGCAGTCGGGAATCAGACGGTCCGCGGACCAATCGCCGCCGCCGATGACGTTACCGGCGCGAGCCGATGCGATGGGCGCTCGGCTGCCGAAGAAACTCTCCCGGAAGCTGGCGGTGAGCAGCTCCGTGCACGCCTTGCTGCTGCTGTACGGGTCGTGGCCACCGAGCCGATCGCCTTCTTCGAACGGGCGTCCGGCGCCGTCGTTCTCGTACACTTTATCGCTCGTGACGACCACGACGCACTGCAAGCTCTCGAGTTCCCGGCATGCCAGCAGCAACGTGCCGGTGCCGAGCACATTGGTGGCGTAGGTACCCAGCGGATCGCGGTAGGACTCTTTGACCAGCGCTTGCGCCGCCATGTGAATGACGATTTGAGGATCAGCTTGTGTCACCGCCGCGCGTAGCTGCGCGAAGTCGCGAACATCGCCGATGATCGAGGTGGTGCCGCCTTCGACGATGCTCCACAGGTTCGGAGTGCTCGACGGCGCAAGCGCATAGCCCGTGACCTCGGCCCGCCAACCGCGCAACCACAGGCTCAGCCACGCGCCTTTGAATCCGGTATGCCCGGTAAGCAGCACGCGCCGGCCGCGCCAAAACTCCTCGGGCACGCTGGGATCGGCCGGCATTTCCGCTAGCGCTCGGACTGCCAGTACGATTTCAGCGTGCGCAGCGAAGGCTGCACGCGCTTCAGACCCAGGCGGGCCCCGAGCCTGACCTGGAAATTCAACAGCTTTCGCAAATTGCGCACCAAAAGAAAGACATCCTTGTACTGGCCTCGACCCTGCGTGGCATACGCGATCTTCAACGCATCGCAGACGATGGCCACGGGCAACTTGTAGATTCGCGAGTGCGCGGCAAACGGGTCCCGGGCGCGCGCGACGAAGTTGCGATCGCGGGTGAGCAGCCAGGTGGCCACCCGCTCCATGATGAATATCTTCATCTGCACGTTTCTCTGGCCCCGGTACGAGGTCGGTGCGCGCAGTTCCTTGCCGAGCGGATCGTCCGGCGTCTCCGCTATCGCGAACATGCGCTCGTTGATCTCGAGCCACGCCCGCCAGAATCGCGGCTTGGCGATGAAATAATTCGAATGCACCGTGTTGCGCGAATCCGAGACCAGCGCGTCGAAGTTGACGGCAGGGTCGATGCGCTCGAAGAACTTCGCCGCGGTGAGCGACAGGCCCGGATGCTCGGCCTCGCCATGCTCGAACACATTGAGAAAGTAGGCGCTGTTATGAATGCTCGGGCTGAACAGGAATACGTCGATCGACTCATCGATGCGGCCGATGAATTCGCTCACGAGAGCCGCGGTCAGATTGGTCTTGAGGCGAAATTTTGGGGAGAGAAAACCATAAAACGCGTCTTCGTCCAGCGGCTCGCTGAGCAGGAATTTGCGGATCGGCCAGTACTCGAACCAGTCGGGACGCTCGTTCGCGGAGTTGTCCAACACCCCAAAGCCCGGGTCCAAATCCCGGCGCGGCGTGTAATGGTTCAAGATCTGGTAGACATGCACGGAATGCATGCGGGGAAGCATACCGACTTCTTTACGCGGCAGCGAGGCGCGATAGCAGCGAAAGATAACGCTCCTGGTAGGCGCGCATCGAATATCGGTTCGCCACATGCGTGCGGCCGTTCGCGCCGAGGATCGCGCGCAACTCCGCGGACTCGATCAGCCGCTCCAGATTGCGCTCCCACTCATCGAGCGTCCTGGCGTGAAAGCCGTTGTAGCCATCGATCACCGCTTCCGCGTTGGCACCGATCGGTGAGGCCACGCAGGGCAGCGAGGCTGCCATGTACTGCAGCAGTTTGAAGGCGCATTTGCCGCGCGCCCACTCGTCATCGGAGAGGGGCATCACGCCCACATGGGCAGAGGCGAGTGCGTCGGCCTCCGTGGCCGCGCTCCAGGGCACCCGCTCCACCTGGATCTCGGGCCATTCCGGAAACGCGGAGCAGATCACCCGGACCTTGAGGGTGCGATGACGCGCACTCAGGCGCGCCAGAGCGGGACGAATCATTTCCAGATACACCAGGTTCTCCGGACTGCCGATCCAGACGATGACGGGAGGGGCGTCGGGTGCCGCGGTGTTCGCCCGGTAACACGAGGTATCGATCGAGGTCGGCAATATCTCGACGGCCCGCGCCGCCTCGCGCGCGACCTGTGCCAACACATCGTTGCCGGCGGCAACGACGTCCACCAAGCGGCAGGTGGCGGCAAATTTGCGCCGGCGCCAGATGGAATCATCCGCCGGCTCGCCGAGGCGGCGCGGCTTGCGCACATAGATGGCATCGTCCACGTCGAATACGCGCCGCCGGCTGAGCGCCGCGACCAGTCGCGCTTCGATGGCGCTCAACTTGATCTGATGCAAAACGACGACATGCGCCCATCCGAGCATCGCGCGCCGCTCCCAAGTTCGCAATCCGTAGCGCCCACCCGGAAAGCGCTCGGCGCGCACCTGCCAACCCGCCCCCTGCAGAGGCGCGACGAGACTGCGCATGCGGTGCCGAAACGACGGCTGATCGAGATCGTAGCCCAGCAATAGTGCATTCGACATGAAACGCCGACCTCGCTACGTGGACTCGAGCAGCTTGCCGAGCGCACCGAGGGCCACTTCGATGCCGTCGGCGAGCCCAAGGCCGGCCGCGCGCTGCGCGAGCGCGGCACGGGCCGGCTCATTGTTCCACAGGGAAAGCGCTCTCTCGACGATACCCGCGGGATCGAGCGCCGCATCGATCGCGACTCCGGCGCGCACGCAGCGCCGGATCCGCCCGACCTGATCGCGCGCGATCCCTACTGCGACGCTGGCGCAACCCGCGGCAATGGCCTGCAGCAGGGTCGAGCCGCCATTCGTAATCACCAGGCGCGCGCCGCTCATGAGTCCTGCGAGGTCCGATTGCGGCAGCGCGCCCATGAGGCGAAGCTTGACAGCGGCCGCGGTGTCGGTCGCCGGTCCGACGAATACGGTCTGGATGCCGGCCATCGCCAGCTGGCGCGCGGCCGCAAGAAATTGCCCGGCGGCATCGTACGCACCGGGATGTCCGGTCCCGCCGCCGGGCACGACCAGCACATACGCGCCTGGAGTGCAGGCGGCGCCTGACATCAGTGCCGCACGCTGCTCCAGCGTCGGCCGCGAGCATATGACATCGAGGTAACGCACCGTCGGGCGGCGCAGCAAGCGCAGTTTCAAGCGCTCGAGCGCGCTCAGTTTGCCGGCGATGAACTCCGGATAGGCGATCCAATGTTCGTCGATCAGGCGCATCCAGCGCAGCCGAAACGCCTTGGTGCGCTGGCGCCGCCGTGCGCTGACGTACACGACGTGTGCGCCCACACGCTGCGCCGCCCGCAGCTGCGCCGTGCGCCCGGAGTTATCGAAGACAACCACCTGCGGGCGCCAGGACTCGAGCACGCCCGCGACCGCGGCCGATTGAAAGGTCGCCGACGTCGCCAGCAACGTCGTCGGGAACGGTGCGCTCGCCGCATACGGGGCCGCACGGCTCAGGAGGAAGTGCACGGCCGCCGCCGGCCAGCGACCCCGTACGGCGGCGGCGATCGCCGCGCACCGCGCGTACTCTCCCATGCCGTAGGGGCCGGATACCGGTACGAACAAAATCCGCGGTGCCGCGTCACTCAAAGGCGGTGAACCAGCGATCGAGCACCAGAAGCGACCAGGCGCGGCGAAATTCGGTGTCCACGGAGCGTCCCAGCACGCCGCGGGCCCTGAGGCGGCCCACCGCCGCCTGAATGAAGCCCGGATGGCGCTTGAGCCAGCGATGCACGGGCAGACCAAAGCCCGATTTCGGGCGGTCCAAGTGACCCGCCGGCAGCCGCGGCTCCATCAATTGGCGAACCAGCAGCTTGCCGCGACGCCGTCGCGGGTCGACCAGCAATGCCGGGTCCACGCTGAGCATGTATTCGACCAATCGATGATCGAGCAGTGGAGGCCGCACTTCGAGCGAATGCGCCATGCTGGTCCGGTCCACCTTGGTCAACAGGCCCTCCGCAAGATCCGTATTCAAATCGAGCCAGCGCAGCTGGATCAGAGGTTTCAAGTCCTCGCGCCAGAACTGGCGGTAAAACCACAAATAATCGTAGTCGCGCTCCTGCCACTGCGGCGCCAGCAGGCTGTCGATTTGAATCGCCGTCATGCCGCCGAGCGCTGCGGCGAATGCCGGCAGGCCGGTGTACGCATGACGCTGCATCGAGGAGGCGAAGCGCGACAACGGCGGCAGCATCCGCGCGAGCGATCGGTTCAAGGCATTCGAGCGCGCGCCAATGCGCGACCAGTAGCGGGGATAGCCGCAAAATATCTCGTCGCCGCCCTCGCCGCTCAACGCGACGGTGACCTCGCGGCGTGCGAATTGCGCGATCAAATAATTGGACCAGGCGGCGCTGTCGCCGAAGGGCTCATCGAAAAGCGCCGGTATCGCATCGAGTGCCCGGGAGAAATCCGTCGCCTGCGCCGTCATTTCGGTATGCAGCGTCTTCAAATGCCGGGCGGCGCTGCGCGCGGCGTCGAGTTCCGACCGGTCTCGCGCATCGAATCCCAGACTATAGGTGCGCGGTGCCTGCAGATAGTAGGTGGTAAGCGCCGAATCCACGCCGCCGCTCAAGAAAACGCCCACCGGAACATCCGACAGGGTGTGCGCCGGTACGACCTCGCGCAGCAACTCGTCGAGCTGCTCCAGGGTATCGTCGGCGGTTCGCTCTTGGATCGCGGTCGATGGGCTCCAGTATCGCTCGCTCCGCACGCGCCCGTCCTGCCAGGTTAGCGTGTGGCCAGCGGGCAGCTTGGCGATGCCCAGATAAATCGTCTTCGGTGCGGGGACATAGCCGTGAAAAAGAAAATCGCGCACGGCGCTGCGATCGATCGGCGGTTTCCCGAGCAGCAGCAGCGCCTTCAGTTCCGAGGCAAAAGCGATGCCGTCCGGCAGGATCCGGTAGTAGAGCGGCTTGATGCCGAGGCGGTCTCGTGCCAGCAGCAGGCGCCGCGCGTTCGAATCCCAAAGCGCGAACGCGAACATGCCGGTCACACGCTCGAGAGAAGCGCTGCCGTGCTGCGCCAGAAGGTGCAGCAGTACTTCGGTGTCGCCGCTCGAATGCCAGGGTCCGGGTAGCGTCGCACGCAGCTGTTCGTGGTTGTAGATTTCTCCGTTGTATGTCAGTACGTTGGCTCCCAGCACCATGGGCTGGTGGCCTCCCTCCGTGAGGTCCAGGATCGCCAGCCGGCGGTGACCGAACACCACCCCGGGCGCGCTCCAAACCCCCTCGCCGTCCGGCCCCCGGTGCCGTAAAAGCTGCGACATGGCGTTGACCGTCTCAACGCTCGACTGCGATCCGATGATCCCCGCGATTCCGCACATGGCCGGCAGTCTAACGCGCCCCGCCGGGGTCATGTACCCAGGGAACCTGTCTGAATATTCAGGCAGGCTCCTAGCCAGCGGCCGATCGTTCGTTTAGGGTGCGGCCTGGAGCTTTTAACCCATGGCAACACCCGCCGATCAACGCCTGCTGGAACTACTGGAGAAATGGCTCAAGAGCCTTGAGCTGCATCTTCGGTACTCATCGCTCGACGGCGACAGCTACCTGCAAGTCCAGCCTTGGCCGGAACATCAGCGGCCGAGCCGCTGGATCATCGAGTTGGCGATGCAAAAGGCGCGGGCCCTGCGAGCCCAGGTCGAAGAGCGCATCAAAATGGGCGACGCCAGGTTTTCGGACTCGCTGGAGTTGATGACCTTTCTGGCGAACCTGCTCGGATCGGAGCACATCGAGCGATTCATTCCCCTGGCGGACCCGGCGACCGAGCGCGCACCCACGCCCGCGGCGCCGGAGGCGGCGCCCGATGCCGGTACCGGCACCCGCGAAATGCCCGTTGCCGCTTCCGGCACCCGTGAAATGCCCGAATTCGTCGCGACCCAGCGCCGCTCGGCACCGGTGGGTACCGCAACCGTCGCGCGTACCGAGCGCAAAGGCTCCGGCAGTCCCAAAGCGCCGGCAAAAGCCGCGGCCAAACCAGCTGGTAAGATTGCCGCGCCGGTGAAGCCTGCGGCGGGGGTCAAAGCGGACGGTGGCGAGGCGCCGGGCGAGAGCGCTCGCGAGGCGTCCCGCGAACAGGTCATTGCGGACGCCGCGCGCCTGGTGGAGTGGGGCCGCAAGTGGTATGAACTCGCCGAGCTCATTGCGCGCATGGCCGGGCGCCCGCCGCTGCCGGAAGTGCGACGTATACTGAAGGACAATAAGACGGCCATCGAGCAGAAGGCCCGGCGCAGCTAGCGCCACCCGATCCACGTTTAAAGGAAATTAATGGAACCTGCTGAGGATAACTTAGCTCAAACGCGGCCATGATCACGACGAATCATCTCTCCAAGCGCTACGGCGACAAGCTTGCCGTCAATGACCTCAGCTTTTCGGTGGCTCCGGGCGAAGTGCTCGGCTTCTTGGGCGCAAACGGCGCCGGCAAATCGACCACCATGCGCATGATCGCCGGGTTCATCGCACCCTCCGCCGGCCAGGTGACGGTGTGCGGCCACGACATCGAGCGCGCGCCGGTCGCCGCAAAGTCCTGCATGGGGTATCTGCCCGAAGGCGCGCCGAGCTACGGTGAAATGACCGTGAGCGAGTTCCTCGATTTCGTCGCCGACATCCGCGGTCTGAAGGGCGCGCAGCGGCAGGAACGACGCGGCGTCGTCATCGAGCGACTCGCCTTGGCGCCGGTCATCGCGCAGGTGATCGAAACGCTCTCCAAGGGGTTCCGGCGCCGCGTCGGTCTGGCACAGGCGCTCATCCACGACCCGCAGGTGCTGATTCTAGACGAGCCGACCGACGGTCTCGATCCGAACCAGAAACACGAGGTGCGACGGCTCATCAATGAACTGAGCAAGGACAAACTGGTCATCGTCTCCACCCACATCCTGGAAGAGGTGCACGAGGTCTGCACTCGCGCCATCATCATCGCCGACGGCCGCATCGTGGCGGACGAGACTCCCGCCGCGCTCGAGGCGCGTTCGCGCTATCACCATGCCGTGAGCTTGCGTTTCGAAAAGCCCGATGAGCTCGCCGCCGGGCGCCGCGAGATCGCGGGTTTGCCGGAAGTGGCGGCGGTCGAAACGGACGAGCGCGAGCTGCGCCTCACCGCCATCCCGCGCGCCGGGAAGAACGCCCTGCCCGCCGTGAGTGCAATCATCGTCGAGCACGATTGGGACGTCCCGGAGCTGCACCTGGAGTCGGGGAGGCTCGATGAGGTGTTCCGCACCCTGACGCAAACGGAGTTGCGCGCGGCGCCGAGGCCAGCCGCGATCGCGGAGGGAGCGCAGTCGTGAGCAAAACGTTCGTGGTCTTTCGGCGCGAGCTGCGCAGCTACTTCGCGACGCCGCTGGCATACGTTTTCATCGTCATTTTCCTCGTCTTGGCGGCGGTGTTCACGTTTCAAGTGGGCGGATTGCTCGAGCGTGGTCAGGCGGATCTGCAGCCATTCTTCCGCTGGCACCCGTGGCTGTACTTGGTGCTCATTCCCGCGATTTCGATGCGGCTATGGGCCGAGGAGCGCAACAGCGGCAGCATCGAGCTGCTGATGACGCTGCCGATCACACTGTGGGAGGCCGTCGCGGGTAAATTCCTTGCCGCGTGGTGCTTCGCCGGCGTCGCCTTGCTGCTCACGTTCCCGATCTGGATCACGATCAACTACCTCGGCAACCCGGATAACGGTGCGATCGTGGCCGCCTACTTCGGCAGTTTTCTGATGGCCGGAGGATTTCTCTCGATCGGCATGTGCCTGTCCGCCGCGACGCGCAACCAAGTGGTCGCATTCATCACCGCGGCGCTGGTGGGCTTCATATTCCTGCTCGCGGGATTCCCGCTGGTGCTCGATTTCGTCCGCGGCGTGCTGCCGCAAGGGATCGTCGATGCGATTGCATCCTTGAGCTTCTTCACGCATTTCGAGGCAATTTCCAAGGGAGTCATCGATTTGCGGGACTTGGTGTACTTTGCAGCTTTGATCGGCTTTTGGCTGGCGGCGACCGCGCTGGTGCTCGACATGAAGAAGGCGGAATAGGTGAACGCGAATCGTTGGCAACGGACCGGTTTCGGCGTGGGCGGCCTGGTGGCGCTCACGGTGTTGTTCCTCGGAATCATCATGCTGTCGAATCTCGGATTGCGCGGCATGCGGATCGATTTGACTCAAAATCGTCTCTACACCTTGAGCGGGGGCACGAAAGAAGTCCTCGCTGCAATCAAGGAACCGATCAATCTGAACTTCTATTTCTCGCGCGACGTCGCGTCGAAGCAGTCGCCGCTGATCATGCCCTACGCGGCGCGGGTGCGTGAGTTTCTCGAGGAGATCGCGGCACGCTCGGGCGGCAAGATTCATCTGAGAGTCATCGACCCGCAGCCCTTCTCCGACGACGAAGATCACGCGGCCGAGGCCGGATTGCAGTCGCTTCAGGTGGGCGCGGCGGGCGATGCGCTGTACTTCGGTTTGGCCGGCACCAACTCCACGGACGGCCGGTCCGTCATTCCGACGTTTCAGCCCGATCGCGAGGAATTTCTGGAATACGACGTCGCGAAACTCGTCCAAGAATTGGCGACGCCGAAAAAGCCGGTGATCGGACTCATGAGTTCGCTGCCGATGCGGGGGCAGTTCAACCCGATGACGGGCCAGATGGGTGAAACGTGGCCGATGCTGAGCCAGATCGAGCAGCTCTTCACGGTGCGCACGCTGACGAGCGACATCGCGCAGATCGACAAGGACGTCGATGTGCTGATGCTGGTCCATCCGAAGCAGCTGCCCCAGAAAACGCTGTACGCCATCGACCAGTTCGTCATGCGCGGTGGAAAGATCCTGTTGTTCGTCGATCCGGACAGCGGCGCCGATTCGAGCGGTCAGGATCCTTCGAACCCGTTCGCCGCCGCGATGGCGAATCACTCCTCGAACCTCGAGCCGCTGCTCGCGGCATGGGGCATCAACTACGATCCGGGAAAAGTCGTCGGCGACCTCGACCTCGGACTCGAAGTGCGCGCCAGCATGCAGGCGCCGCCGGCGCGCCATATCGGCATTCTCGGCTTGCGGCGCGAGGAGATGAATCAGAAGGACGTCGTCACCGGCTCGCTCGATGTCATCAACGTCGCTACCGCGGGTTTCCTCTCGGCGCGCCCCGGCGCCACCACCACGTTCGAGCCCCTGCTGCAAAGTTCCAAGGACGCGGGGCCGATCCCGGCACAGCGATTCAACGCACTGAGCGACCCGTCGACTCTGCGCGATGGGTTCAAGCCGACCGGCGTTCGCTACGTCCTGGCCGCGCGTGTGACCGGGCCGGTATCCTCGGCCTATCCGCAGGGCGCTCCGGCCGACGAGAAGCCCCCCGCGGGCCCGCCGCTCGCCCACGCAACGAAATCGTCGGTGCCTGCGAACATCGTCGTGATCGCCGACACCGATCTGCTGATGGATTACATGTGGGTGCAAACGCGCGAACTGCTGGGGCAGCGTATCGCCCAGGCTTTCGCCAACAACGGGGATTTCGTCGCCAACGTGCTCGACAACTTGAGCGGCAGCAGCGCCTTGATCAGCATCCGCGGCCGGGCGACCTTCACCCGCCCGTTCGAGCGCGTCGAAGCGCTCAAGCGGCGCGCCGACGACCGCTTGCGCGCCAAGGCGCTGGAACTGCAGTCCGAACTGCAGCAGACGGAGGCGAAACTGACCGAACTGCAAAGCAAGAGAAACGATCAGGCGTCCTTGATGCTGACTCCTGAGCAAGAGCAGGAGCTCAAGCGCTTCACGGCGGAGAAGGCGCGCGTGCGCAAGGAACTGCGCGAGACCCAGCGCGGCCTCGATGTCGACATCAACCGCCTGGGAACCTGGCTGAAGGTGATCAATATCGCCATCGCGCCGCTCGCCGTCGCCGTTGCGGGCCTGCTCATTCTGTCCTCGCGGCGGCGGCGCAAATCGACCTCGCCGGGCACCCCATGAGTCGCCAACGATTCGCGTGGCTGTTGGCCGCCGCGCTGCTCGTCATCTCCGTCGCGCTGTACCTGAACACCCGGCGCAACGTATCCCGGGAGTCGAACGGGGTTTCCCTGCTGCTGCCCACGCTGGCCGGCGAACTCGACAGCGTGACGCAGCTGGGCGTGCGCAAGGGTGCGGCGGCACCCTCCGTCACCGTGCACAAGACCGCCAATGTGTGGACCGTCGCCGAGCGCGGCGATTATCCGGCAGACGTGGCGAAACTGCGCAAATTGCTGGTCTCGCTCGGTGATGCCAGGATCGTCGAGGAAAAAACATCGGACCCCGCGAACTTTTCGATCATCGGAGTCGAGGATCCGACCCAGCCCGGCGCAACCGGGGTCGAAGTGACCGTCACCGCCCGGGACGGCGCGCATGCGGTCATCGTCGGCAAGTCGGGCGCCGATGGGAACTTCGCGCGCCGCGTGGGTGAGAACAAGAGTTTTCTCGTCGAGCCCGCAATTGCCGCGGAAACACAGCCGCGCGATTGGATCGACTCCCGCCTCATCGACGTTCCCGTGGCCTCCATCCAAAGCATCGAAGTCAAACCCGCGACCGGCCCCGGGTACGTCATTCGCCGCGTCAAACCCAACGAGGATGCATTCACGCTCGAGGGGATCCCAGCGGGACGCAAGGCGGTGGATTCGCATGCGCTCGCGCCGTCGAATACCGTACTCGGCAACCTTACCGCGGAGGACGTGGCGGCCGCGGCCGACATCGATTTTTCCAAGCCGAATCAGGCGATCCTGACCTTATCGGACGGCGCTGTCATCACCGTCACCGGTGCGCCGGTCGGCGACAAGCGTTGGATCCAATTGAAATCGAGCAAGGACGAGGCGCTCACGGCCAAAACGCAGGGCCGGGCATTCGAGCTGGCCGGCTATCGGTACGATGCGATCTTTCGGCCCCTGGAGCAGCTGCTCGCGCCGAAGGATTCGCCGGCGGCCGGCAAAAAGCCCACGGGCCCCGCGAATAAGCCGCCGCGGCCGTGATCAGCGGGACGAGTGCGGGCTTTGGCCGGCGCCTGGCTGCACTCCTCTACGACAGCCTGCTGCTCGCCGCCCTGCTCATGATCTACACGGCCGTCGCGCTGATCTTCACCAAGGGCCGCGCGGTCGATGAGGAAACCGCCGGCCCATGGCTGTACGTATATCGTGCCGGCCTTCTCGGGGTGATCGGGGGATATTACGTACTCAATTGGGTGCGCAGCGGCCAGACGTTGGGAATGCGCGCCTGGCATCTGCGCATGGTCGCGGACTCCGGCAGGCCGGTGAGACTTGCGGCAGCGCTGCTGCGCTTTTTGTGCGGGTTGCTGGCATGGCCGCCGGCGGCACTCGGCGTGCTGTGGCTCTATCTCGACCCGGAACACCTTGCCGTGCACGACCGGCTATCGAAAACCCGGGTGCTGCACGTAGCGGGTTCGCGTTAGGCAGAAGGCCAGCCCGGGGTGCATCTACCGGGTCCGTGAGATCGCGATCACCGTGCACAGGCCGATCGCCGCGGTCGGCAACCAGCCCACCAGCGCCGGATTCAACCCGAAAAGCTGCCCGCCGTTCTCGATCGTGCGCGTGATGAGAAAGAAGACGATCCCGAGCATGACGCCGATCACCGTGCGCGTCCCGGCGCCCGTGGTTCGCAACGGCCCGAAAACGAAGGGCAGCGCGAGCAATGTGACGATGATGACGGCAAACAGACGCGCAATGCGCGACCAGTAGCCGATTTCGTAGAGGGCGGTATCGAGACTGTTGCGCCGCAGATGATCGATGTAGGACGCGAGGCCACGCAAAGTCAACAACTGCGGGTCCGTTGCCGCAAGGCCCAGGAAGTCCGGGTTGACGGTTGAGCGCATATCCTGTTCGTTGACGACGTTGCTGTCGATGTGATCGGGGCGGAAGATCGTGGTCGCGACATTCTGCATGCGCCAATGCCCCGGGTCCGCCACCGAAATGCGCTCCGCTCGCTGAACGGACGCCAATCGGTTCGAGCCGTCGAGCTCGAACAGCGACACGCCGCCGAAGGATTGATCGACCTCGCCAGTCTGTACCCGCATGATGAGATTGCCTTCCTTGACCCACGCGCCGCTCGAACCGGCAAAACTCACGTCGGCCAGCTTGCTGGTGGTCTTCTCGCGCTTGGCGAACTGAGCGAGCGGTGGGGCGATGTATTCGCCGATACCGTACATGAGAAGCGAGAGCGTCAGGCCCGCGAGACCCACGGGCCAGGCAATACGCCACACCGAAACCCCCGATGCGCGCGTCACCACCAATTCGCTTCCCGCCGCGAGATTGCCGAGACCCATCAACGCCCCGATCATGGCACCGATCGGCATCGTCTCGAAGGATTGCTGCGGCAGATTCAGGAAGGTGTACAGAAATGCGTCGGCCGCGGTGTAGCTGCCGACGCCGATGTCGTTCTGCTGGCTGATGAACAGGAACAGCGCGCCCAGCGTCAGGAGCACCGCCATCGCCATCCCGGTGTACACGAGCACGGTTCGATACAGGTACCGATCGAGCGTATTCACGCGCTCCTCGCTTCGCGCATCACGAGATACATCCCGAGCGCCAGGATCGCGACATGTACCCACCAGACCCCGATGGAGGGCGGGATATTGCCCTTCTCCACCCACACCTTGGAGGCGGACAGCAAATTGGAATAGACGAAGTACACGACGATCGCCAACCCGACGCGGGCGTAGCGGCCCTGGCGCGGGCGCAGGCGGCTCAAGGGCACGGCGACGAGCGTCAGAACGAGCGCCATGATGGGGCTCGATGCCCTGAATTGCAGCTGTGCGATGTCGGAGGGGGCGGAAGAGCCGATGAGCTCACGGCTCGGCTTCGTGTCCGGATCTTGCGTGATGACGACGCTGTCTCCGGGCGGGGCGATGGGAATGCCGTGTTCGCGAAACTCGATGACGCGGAAATCGCGCCGTCCCGGCACCCCCTCGTAGCGCCGGCCGTTGAACAGTGTCACGAACCGCATGCCGTTCGGGGCGGCTTTGGAGTAGCTGGCCGTGTCGGCGAGCGCCAATTCGATCCGGCCCGCCGATTCGCGCCGAACGAACACGTTGTGAAGCAGCCCTTGTGCATCGACGCGTTCGGCGTAGAACACCGCATCGCCACCGCCGCTCACGAACGAGCGGAAGCGGCCGGCATCGAGCTGGCCGAATTTCGCCTCTTTGATCGCCGATTGCCGCAACAGCTGAGCCTCCTGGTCGGCTTGCGGGACCTGGAAGAACGACAACCAGGCCAAGCCCACGGCAATGACCACGGAGAAGCAAAGCAAAGGCACGAGAAGGCGCGCCGGCGCAAAGCCGCAGGCCTGCAGTGCCGCCATTTCGCTGTCGTGATAGAGGCGGCCGAGCGCAAGCACGATCGCGAGCAGCAACCCCACGGGTACGATCACCGACAGGTTCATGATCGCACCGAGCGCGATCAAATCGAACACCATGTGCCGGCCGTAGGCGTTGCCCGCTGCCTGGCCGAGGACCCTGGAGAGCTGGTTCGAGATGAGAATGGCGACCAAAACACCGGTCACGGCAAGCCAGGTCTGCACGACCTCGCGCAGCACATATCGTTGAACGGTCCATTTCATGAGCATCGAGCTTAGAGCCTTCCCATTAATCTAGTAAACTATTTGCACCCCCCATGTGCAGACAGTCCTAGTCACCACGGAGTTCGGTATATGGAATTCAAGGCTATCGTCGATGCCAAGGCGCGCGACCCTTCCGGCTGCGCCGTGGTTGGCGTCTACGAGAACGGCGACCTCGGCATCGGCGCGCGATCGATCGACGCGCAAATCGGCGGGCTGATCGCCCAGTTGCACGCGCGCGGCGATTTTGCAGCGAAACTCGGCGACACCCTGCTGTTGCCGCAGCCGCAGGGCGCTGCATCCGCCCGGATTCTGCTGGTGGGTCTCGGTGCGCGCTCGGCTTTCGGCCGAAAACAGTACCGCAAAGCGTTGCAGTCGAGCGTTCAAGCGCTTGCCAAAACCGGCGCGAGCGACGCGGTGGTGTACCTGGCAATGGAAGAAGTTCCCGGGCTCGAGCTGCCGTACCGCGCCCGCATCGTCGCCGAGGTGTTCTGCGCGCAAACCTACCGGATTCCCGATCTGAAGTCCGGGGCGAAGCCAAAACCGTCGAAACTCGCTGTGGTCAACGTGGCGGCGGCCAATGCGCGAGCGGCCGGTGCGGTCGCGGACGGTCTGAAAATCGGCGCCGCGATCGGCAGCGGACTCGCATTCTCGCGGGATATGGCGAACCTTCCGCCGAATATTTGCACGCCCACCTATATCGGGCAGCGCGCCGAGGCTCTGGCCAAGGAGTGGCCGCAGATCAAGACCAAGGTGCTGGACGAGAACGGCATCAAGGCCCTGAAAATGGGTGCGTTCCTCGCGGTCACCCAAGGGTCGACCCAGCCGCCACGGCTCATCGTGTGCGAGTATCGCGGCGGCAGAAAGGATGGCGCGCCGATTTGCCTGGTCGGCAAGGGCATCACCTTCGATTCGGGCGGGATCTCCCTCAAGGACCCGCCCTCCATGGACGAAATGAAATTCGACATGAGCGGTGCGGCCACCGTGCTCGGCGCGCTGCGTACCGCCGTCGAACTAGCCCTGCCCATCAACCTGGTGGTGATCGCCGCTGCCTGCGAAAACATGCCGAGCGGCAGTGCCGCGAAGCCCTCCGACATCGTCACGACCATGTCGGGGCAAACGGTCGAAATTCTCAACACCGACGCGGAAGGCCGGCTCGTGCTGTGCGACGCCATCACCTACAGCCGGCGCTTCAAGCCCGCTGCGGTGATCGATGTGGCGACATTGACCGGCGCCTGCATCGTCGCGCTCGGCAATCATTTCAGCGGGTTGATGAGCAACAACGAGGGATTGGCCCAGGAACTCGCCGCAGCCGGTATTCGCGCCGATGATCGTGCGTGGCGATTGCCCATCGGCGACGAATATGCGGATCAGCTCAAAAGCAATTTTGCGGACTTCGCCAATATCGGCGGACGCGAAGGCGGCGCATGCACCGCGGGTACTTTTCTGTCGAAGTTCGCCAGGGATCTGGAGTGGGCTCATCTCGATGTGGCGGGGACGGCATGGCTCGGCGGCTCGCAAAAAGGCAGCACCGGCCGCCCCATACCACAACTGGTTGATTTCCTGATCCATCGCGCCCGCTCGAGCGGCCGCGCCCGATCGAGCAAGGCCCGCTCTGGGGCCGTCCGAGCGCGTTCGAGCGGTCGCGCCCGGCCGACATGACCGAGAGGGTTGACTTCTACGTCTTGAAGAGTGCCGCCGAGAAGCCGCGTTGGGCGATTGCGTGCCGTCTCGCCGAGAAGGCCTATTTGCGCGACATGCGAGTGGTCCTGTTGAGCGGGAGCGCCGCCGAGGCCCAGACGCTCGACGATTTTCTCTGGACTTTCAACGACCGATCCTTCGTACCGCATCAATATTGCCGCAACGCAGAGCCGGGGGAAACGGACACGCCGGTGCACCTGACCGTCGCGCTCGATGCCGTGGAGAGAGCCGACTTGCTGATCAACTTGAGCGCGCGGCTGCCCGAAGGGCTGGAGCGCTTTGCGCGCATCGCCGAAATCGTCGATGCGGACCCCGAGCGCAGACGGCTCGGCCGCGAGCGCTTCAAATCGTACCGCGACCGTGAATTGCCGCTGCAGACCCATCACTTGGATGATGGCGCGGACGTTTAGCGACGACATGCGCCCGCGCGCCGGCTCGCTATAATCTAAATCGTATGGACAAAGCCTTCTCGCCCGCCGACATCGAATCGCGCATCTATGCCTTCTGGGAAGAGCGCGGATACTTCGCACCCAGCGGCCGCGGCCCGGCCTATTCGATCGTCATTCCTCCGCCGAACGTCACCGGCACGCTGCACATGGGACACGCATTTCAGGACACCATCATGGATGCGCTCGTGCGGTACAAGCGCATGTGCGGCTTCGATACGCTCTGGCAGCCCGGCATGGATCACGCCGGCATCGCCACGCAAATGGTCGTCGAGAGGCAGCTGAACGCCGAAGGTCGAAGCCGCATCGATCTCGGCCGCGAAGCGTTCGTCGAGCGGGTGTGGGAATGGAAGAACGAGTCGGGCGGGGCGATCTCCCGTCAGCTGCGGCGCCTGGGCGCCTCGGTGGATTGGCGGCGCGAGAAGTTCACCATGGATCCCGAGCTGTCGGCGGCGGTGACCGAGGCGTTCGTGCGCCTCTTCCGGGAAGGATCGATCTACCGCGGCAAGCGGCTCGTCAATTGGGATCCGGTGCTCAAGACGGCTTTATCCGACTTGGAAGTCGTTGCCGTCGAGGAGTCTGGCAGCCTTTGGCACCTGCGATATCCGCTCGTCGAGGGGACCGGCTATCTGGTCGTCGCAACCACACGGCCGGAGACCATGCTGGGAGATACGGCGGTCGCAGTGCATCCGGATGATGAGCGCTACCGGCACTTGATCGGCCGCAGCGTCCGCCTGCCGCTCGCGGAGCGCGACATCCCCATCATCGGCGATGCCTACGTCGACCCGGCGTTCGGCAGCGGCTGCGTGAAAATCACTCCCGCGCACGACTTCAACGACTACGAGATCGGCCAGAGGCACGGCCTGCCGCTCATCAATATCATGACGCCGGAGGCTGCGCTCAATGACAACGTCCCCCCGACCTATCGCGGGCTCGACCGTAGTGTGGCGCGCAGACGCATCGTCGCCGATCTCGAGGCGCAGGGTCTCGTCGAGCGGGTCGAACCGCATCAACTGACGGTGCCGCGCGGGGATCGCAGCAATGAGGTATTGGAACCGTTGTTGACGGACCAATGGTTCGTCGACATCAAGCCGCTCGCTGCGCCCGCGATCCGCGCCGTCGAGGAAGGACACATCCGCTTCGTTCCCGATAATTGGTCGGCCGTCTATTTCGAATGGATGCGCAACATCAAGGACTGGTGCATCAGCCGGCAACTTTGGTGGGGACATCGGATCCCTGCATGGTACGACGACGAAGGCCGGTGCTACGTCGCGCACAGCGAAGCGGAAGCGCGCCGGATGCATGGGATCGGCCCGTCCACGCCACTGCGGCAGGACGAGGACGTCCTCGACACGTGGTTCTCCTCGGGCCTGTGGCCATTCTCCACGCAGGGGTGGCCGCAGGAAACGCGCGAGCTGCGCACTTATTATCCGACGTCGGTCTTGGTCACCGGCTTCGACATCATTTTCTTCTGGGTCGCCCGCATGATCATGTTGGGTCTCAAGTTCACCTCGCAGGTTCCATTTCGCGAAGTGTATGTGCACGGCCTGATCCGCGACCACGACGGCCAGAAGATGTCCAAGTCCAAGGGCAACGTGATCGATCCGCTCGACATCGTCGACGGCATATCGCTCGAGGAGCTCCTTGCCAAGCGCACCAGCGGTCTGATGCAGCCGCAAATGCGGCCGGCGATCGAGAAGGCGACCCGCAGACAGTTTCCGAAGGGGATTCCCGCCTTCGGCACGGATGCGTTGCGCCTCACTTTCGCGTCGCTGGCGACGCAGAGCCGGGACCTGCGTTTTGACATGGCGAAAGTGGAGGGCAACCGGAACTTCTGCAACAAATTGTGGAATGCGGCGCGCTACGTGCTCCTGAACGTCGATGGGCAGACCCCGCCCCGCCCTGCGGAGCGGTCCGCCGAGGGCGGCGAGTTCAGCCTCGCTGACCGGTGGATCCGCTCACGCTTCGCCGCGATGCTCGCGCGCATCGAATCAGGCTTCCGGGACTATCGACTCGACGTCGTCGCGAGTGCGCTCTACGAATTCACCTGGAGCGAATTTTGCGATTGGTACCTCGAGCTGTCGAAAGCGGTGCTGCAATCCGACACGGCGGGCGAGGCAGCCAAGCGCGGTACGCGCAACACCCTGATCACCACGCTCGAAGCGCTGTTGCGCGCGCTGCATCCCATCGCCCCGTTCATCACCGAGGAGATCTGGCAGCGCGTGCGCGAGAGCGCAGGGGTCGCGGGCGAGACCATCATGCTCAGCACGTTTCCGGCGGCCGATGCGGTCGAGGCCGACCTGGCGGCCGAGCCGCAAATGCGCTGGGTGATGAATTTCATTCTCGGCGTGCGGCAAATTCGCGGGGAAATGGATATTGCACCGAGCCGCAAGCTCGAGGTGTTGCTGCAAAATGCGAACCCCACCGACATCGAGCACCTCGCCCGGAATGGTTTTTATCTGACGCGCCTCGCAGGCATCGAACCGCCGCGCTTGCTTGCGCCCGGTGAGTCGGCGCCCATCGCCGCCGTTGCGCTGTTGGGCAAGCTCGAAATCCTGGTGCCGATGGCAGGCCTGATCGACCCCGCCGCGGAATTGGAACGTCTCGCCAAGCGACAGCGCAAAGCGGAGGCCGAATTGCAAAAGCTGCAGGCTAAATCGGCGAACCAGGAATTCGCCAGGAACGCCCCTCCCGAGGTGGTCGCCAAGGATCGGTCCCGAGTGAGCGAACTGCGCGCGGAAGTCGACCAATTGGCCGCGCAGACCGCACGCGTCAACGCGCTGCGCACGCGATGAGCGCGCCGCGCGCCGGCACCGCCCGAGCGGAAATCGGCGCCGTCCTCGCGCAGCTCAGCCGGGTCATTTTGGGAAAGGATGCGCAGATTCGCCTGTGCTTCGCCTGCCTGTTGGCGCGCGGACACTTGTTGATCGAGGACATTCCCGGCGTCGGCAAGACCACCCTTGCGCACGCTCTCGCCAAAACGCTGGGGTTGTCGTTCCAGCGGGTGCAGTTCACGAGCGATCTGCTGCCCGCCGACGTACTTGGCGTATCCATCTACGACCGCGAGACCGGGAAGTTCCGGTTTCAGCACGGTCCCATCTTTGCCCAGTTGATTCTGGCCGACGAGATCAACCGGGCGTCGCCCAAGGCGCAGAGCGCACTTCTCGAGGCCATGGAAGAGCGGCAGGTGACGCTCGACGGGCAAACGATGCCCCTGCCGGAGCCGTTCTTCGTCATCGCCACGCAAAACCCGCAAGAGCAAGTCGGTACGTTCCCGCTGCCCGAATCGCAACTCGACCGCTTCTTGATGCGCGTGCACCTCGGATATCCGGCGGCGGCCGCCGAGCGGGAGTTGTTGAGCGGGATGGACCGGCGCGACCTCATCAATTCCCTCGAGTCCATCGTCAGCGTCGAGCTGCTGCGCGAACTGCAGCAGGAGGTGCTTCACGTCCATGTGGCGCCCGCTCTGCTCGACTACGTGCAGGCACTGGTCGCCCACACGCGCAGCGCCGCCGGATTGACCGTCGGGCTGTCGCCACGTGCCGCGATCGGCTTACTGCGCGCCGCCCGGGCTTGGGCGCTGGTCTCGGGACGCTCCTCGGTGATTCCGGAGCATGTGCAGGCGGTCTTTGCGGCGGTGGTCGAGCATCGCGTCGGACAGCGCGACCCGGCGCCCGGCACCGCCAACCGCTTGCTCGAGGCCGTTCCCGTCCCTTGAGCGCGCGTCGCATTGGTGCGCGTCAGGCGGCAACCGCACGATTCCGCGCCTGGGCCGCTCGCCGGCACGGGACCGATACCCTGCCGGCGAGCGTGCATCGGCGGCGCATTTACATCCTGCCGACGCGCTTCGGGATCATGCTGGCTTTGTTGCTCGTCGCAATGATCGTTGCGGGCTTGAACTACAACAGCAATCTCGGACTGGCATTTTCTTTCCTGATGGCGAGTCTCGGCTTGGTGGCCATGCATCACTGCCACCGCAACCTGCTCGGCCTCAGCGTGGATGTGAACGAGGAGACCGAGGCCTTCGCCGGCCGCGGTGCCGCTTTCGATTTCATGCTGCGCAACCCGTCGAGCAGGGATCGCTGCGATATCGAAATTCGCTGCACGCCGGAGGCCGAGTCGATCGGGAACGTGAGCGCGAACGGCTACGAACAACTCACGCTCGAGGTCCCGGTGGCGCGGCGCGGCGTGGTGCGATGGAACCAGTTCGAATTGCGCACGCGCTACCCGTTCGGTTGGTTTCGCGCGTGGACCTATGTGCAAGCGCCGTTGACCGCATACGTCGCGCCTTACCCTGACGGTGACCGGCCGCTGCCCTCTCGCGAAGCCGCCTCCGGGGGCGCCGCGCGGCCCGCGGCCCGCGGCGACGAGGAGTTCGCGGGCCTGCGCTCGTACTCGCCGGGTGTTCCGCTCAAGCATATGGCGTGGAAGGTGTTGGCGCGCGGCGGCGAGGCCGCGGTGCGCAGCTACAGCGGCTCGGCATCGCAGCCCGAATGGCTCGACTGGTCGGCCCTTCCCGGTGTCGCGACCGAGGCGCGTCTGGCACAGCTTTGCCGCTGGGTGCTCGACAGCGAGGCCGGATATCCGAGCCCGTATGGACTGCGGCTGCCGGGGGTCGAGATAGCACCGGCGCGCGGCATGCAGCATCGCGCCCGCTGTCTGCGGGCGCTCGCGACCTACGCGGCGGAGCCGACCCCTTGAGACTGGCACCCGACGCGTCGGCACCCGTCACCTATGCGCAGCTCAAGTGGACCTGCGCCTGTCTCGCCCTTGCGCTGCTGGCGCAGATTGGCGCCCTGCCGCTCTGGGTCCTCGGTGTCGTTTGCACACTCGCGGCGCTGCGGTTGATCCTCGCGGCGCGCGGCCGCCGAGCGCCGCCACAGGGCTTGCGTCTCCTCATCGCCGCCGCATCGATCGCGCTGCTGTTCGTCCGCTTCCGCACGTTCAACGGGCTCGCAGCCGGCACCGCGCTGCTGAGCTTGATGGCCGCGTTGAAGCTGCTCGAGACCCAAACGCTGCGCGATGTGCGCGTCATCACCCTGATCGTCTATTTCCTGAGTCTGGCGGCGCTGCTGCGGGCCGAATCCTTCTGGCTGCTGAGTTATCTCATCGGCGTGTGCTGGTTGACGACGGCGACCCTGCTGCGCCTGAGAAATACGGCCGCCCTGCCCGGTTGGCGGACGAGTTTGCAGGATTCCGGCCGGCTCCTCGCACAGGCCCTGCCGATCGCGGCAATACTCTGGCTGCTCTTTCCGCGATTCGACGGGCCGCTGTGGCCGATGCCGGATGAGCGGCGCGGCGCGGAGACCGGATTGAGCGACAGCATGAGCCCGGGCGACATCACGGAACTCGCGCTGTCGGATGACGTCGCTTTTCGCGTGCACTTCCTCTCGGCCACCCCCTCGCCGGCTGAACGCTACTGGCGCGGCCCGGTCCTGCATGATTTCGACGGTCACACCTGGCGCCGCATGGATACGGGCGCGACGCAGGGATCGGAGCTCAAGCCCGTGGGCGCGGCCTATCAATACACCTTGAGCCTGGAGCCGCACCAACACCGCTGGATATTTGCGCTCGATTGGCCCACCCGGTGGGATCTTCCGCACGCCCGCATGACGGCTGACTTCATGCTGGTACAGGCAGGGCCGGTGTCGAAACCGATCGACGTGCACGCGACATCCTACAGCCGCATTGAAACCACCGGGCCCTTGAGTGCCGAAGTGCGCCGTCGCGATACGCAGTTGCCGACCGGCCGCAATGAGCGAACCCGGCAGCTGGCGCAGCAATTGCGCCGCGAGCATCCCGGGGACATGGACTTGGTCGGCGCGGTGCTCGCACTCTTTCATGGCGAGAAGTTCTTCTACACATTGACGCCGCCCCCGCTGGGACGCGATTCCGTCGACGAATTCCTGTTCGATACCAAGCGGGGCTTTTGCGGCCATTACGCTTCCGCGTTCGCCACACTCATGCGCGCCGCCGGCATTCCGACCCGGGTGGTCACGGGCTATCAGGGCGGGACTTTCAATCGCTTCGCGGACTACTGGATCCTCAGGCAGAGCGATGCCCACGCCTGGGATGAAATCTGGATCGAGGGACGCGGCTGGCTGCGCGTCGACCCGACATCCGCGGTTGCGCCCGGGCGTGTCGAGCGCGGCTCGGGCGATGTGTTCGCGGCGGATGAGCCCCTGGTCAGCCGCTGGCAGCGCCGCACTCCGTGGCTCGCCGACATGCGCTTGCGGCTCGATGCGCTGCACCAGCTGTGGCGCGAGCGAATCCTGCGCTACGACCATGACTCGCAGAACGACCTGCTGGTGCTGTTGCGCATCCCCGAGCCGGACGGGCAAAAGCTCGTGATGGTGCTTGCGGCCGCGTTTACGCTCGCACTCGCCTGGCTTACCTGGCAGGTGCGCCGGGATTTGCGGCCACCGGTGAGAGACCCGTTGATCCGTGCCTATGCCCGGTTGTGTCGCAAACTCGGCGCCGTCGGGCTCGCGCGCCGGCCTCACGAGGGGGCTGAAGCCTACGGGGCGCGCATCGCGGCGTTGCGCCCCGACCTCGCCGCCGCCATTACCGATCTCTGCCGGCGCTACACGCAGCTTCGCTACGGAGGCGCCCGGGCGGACGCCGCCCAGGCCTCGTTCATATCCGCCGTGCGCAAGTTCAGGCCGCGAGGTTTTCCCGCGTCTTCATGAATTCCATGTCGGGCCAGCGCTCCTCGGTGAGACCGAGGTTCACCCGCGTCGGCGCGAGGTACACCAGTTCCCCGGCATGATCGACCGCGAGATTGTCGTACGCCTTGTCGCGAAACTCGGCGAGCCTTTTCTCATCGGTGGCGCGCACCCAGCGTGCCACGGCGACGTTGATGGGCTCGAACACGCACTGCACGCCGTACTCGTCCTGCAGACGAAACGCGACCACCTCGAATTGCAGCTGGCCGATGGCGCCCAAAATCAGATCGTTGTTGCGCAGCGGTTTGAACAGCTGCGTGGCACCCTCTTCACAAAGCTGTGAGAGGCCCTTTTGCAGCGCCTTCATGCGCAGCGGATCCTTCAGCACCGCGCGGCGGAATATTTCCGGCGCAAAGTTCGGCACGCCCGTGAAGGTGAGCGGCTCCCCCTCGGTAAAGGTATCGCCGATATTGATCGTGCCGTGGTTGTGCAGCCCGATGATGTCGCCGGCATATGCCTCCTCGGCCTGGCTGCGGTCCGCGGCCAGAAACGTCAAGGCATCCGCCACGCGAATTTCCTTGCCGAGCCGCGAGTGATGCAGGCGCATGCCGCGCACGTAGCGGCCCGAACACAGCCGCACGAAGGCGATTCGATCGCGATGTCCGGGGTCCATGTTCGCCTGGATTTTGAATACGAAGCCGGTGAACTTGGGCTCATCGGGCTGCACCGTGCGCTCGAGCGCGGGCCGCGGCAGAGGCCCGGGCGCGTTCTTCACGAACGCATTCAGCAGTTCACGGACGCCGAAGTTGTTGACGGCGGAGCCGAAAAAGACCGGCGTCTGCTGCGAGGTCCGGTAGCGGTGCAGGTCGAAGGCCGGGCTGGCACCGCGCACCAATTCCACCTCCTCCACGAATTGCGCATACCGATCTCCCAGACACTCCCGTGCGGCATCGCTGCCCAGTCCGTCGATGGTCTCATGGCTGCCGACCCTGCCCTTCTCGACCGACACGTAGAGATAGATCCTGTCTTCGAGCAGGTGGTAGACGCCGAGCAGATCGCGTCCCATCCCGATCGGCCAGGTCACGGGCGCGCATTGAATCTTCAGCACGCTCTCGATTTCGTCGAGCAATTCGATCGGCGCCCGGCCGTCGCGATCCAGCTTGTTCACGAACGTCATGATGGGCGTGGCGCGCAGCCGGCAGACCTCCATCAGCTTGATGGTGCGTTCTTCCACGCCTTTCGCGCAATCGATGACCATCAGAGCGGAGTCGACCGCCGTCAGCGTCCGGTAGGTATCCTCGGAGAAATCCTCGTGCCCCGGGGTGTCGAGCAGATTGACGATGCACTCGTCGAAGGGGAATTGCATCACGGAGGAGGTGACCGAGATGCCGCGCTGCTGCTCCAGTCGCATCCAATCGGAGGTGGCGTGGCGCGTCGCCTTGCGGCCCTTCACCGTTCCTGCCATTTGGATCGCACCGCCGAACAGCAGCAGCTTCTCGGTGAGCGTGGTCTTGCCGGCATCGGGGTGCGAAATGATGGCAAAGGTACGTCTTCTCCTTATTTCTCTTGTGGTTACGTCGTTCAAATCAGTGTACCTGTATCGAATTTGTACATGTTTTTGTACATGTTAGGAACTTCACACACCGCCCTATTTCTGCACGCCGGATACTGGGTGACTTCAGGCTCCGTATAAGCTGCCTTAGGCAGGTGCGGCGGCTAGCCCTACCCGGACCCCTCTCGGTACCATCATCACGGCTGGAACTGCGTGCGTCCGTCGCGTCGAAGGGCATGCATTCCTCCGGCAACTTGGGTCGCCCACAACCCCGGGACGACGCCTCAAGAGCCGGAAGTATTCAGCCAACGCAAACTGACACCGTCGGCCCGAGTCCCGAGATGCCGGGGAGACGACTATTGGGACACCATTATCACACCGATTCCGAAAACCTGCTTCTCCAGTCCCGCTCGCGCCTCTGTGCCAGGCATGAACCCCCGAGCGTAAAGCTCCTATGGTGAGGAAGCCAAGCGGGATGAAGGCCCCATGGGAAGACAACCATATGATTTTTGATGTCAGGCTCGCCAAAAAGCTGGTCAATATTCGATGCGTGATTACACCCACTCGGTGAGCCACACCGCTCGCGCGGCATCTCTTGTCGTGTCAACTGATTTACCGTCGAGGTTCCTGGCAGAATAGATAAGCGACGCTTCTAAATCCCCGCACGGTCATGCCGTGTTCACGGACGCACTATCAGCGGGCAGTCCTACAACAAATATCGCGCCGCCGCTCGGACCGCGCTCGGCTCGAATGGTACCGTAATGTGCCTCGACAATCGTGCGCGCAATGGACAGGCCGAGCCCCATTCCATTTTTTTTGGTACTAAAGAACGAGTCGAAGAGCTTCGACAAGTCCCCGTCCGCGAACCCGGGACCCTGGTCCTTCACCGAAACCATGTTAGTTCCCGCGGCACACTCGACTTGGACCACGATAATGCGTCGGTCCGGTGGCGTGTCTGCCAAGGCGTCCATCGCATTCATGATCAGATTGATCAAGACCTGCTGGATCTGTGTTTCGTCGCCGAGAATGCGCGCGGGCGTTGCCGCCGATCTAAGCGCAAGCGCCATGTCTCGCCTCTTCACTTCCGGCCTGAGGAACGCCTCCACGTCGTTGACCACTACATTCAGATCGAGCGGCTGCCGCCGGGCTTCGTGCCGGGCAAGCAAAGCGCGCAACCGTTTGATGACTTCGCTGATGCGCAAAATGTCATTTCGTATGCGGCCCACGAGGCGCAGCAGGTCTTGGCGCCGATCGCCTCCGGCCTGAAGGATCACTTCTACCGTGTCGGCGTTGGTTTGCACGGCGCCGAGCGGTTGATTAATCTCGTGCGCGATTGCCGCAGTAAGTTCGCCGGCGACGGCAAGACGTGATGCGTGTGCAAGGGCTAGATGCTGATTCTGCACGGCGATCTCGGCCGTGCGTCGACGCCGCCGCTCCAGCAACAGGGAAATGACCAGAGCGCTAAGCAGCAGAATGATTGTCACAGCGCTTAGAACTGCGGTGCGATACGCTTGCCAAAGCGTTGGGGCCTTGAAGGCGAACACAGCATCGCGCGGAAGCCTCTCGGGATCGATGCCCCATCGCTTGACCTGGCGCCAATCCACTTCGAGCACGGAAGCCGGGGACTCCGGCATATGACGCCAATCAGGCTCCCCCCTGAACAAGCGCCCCAGGATCCGTCCGGACTGTCGTCCGATCTGCTCGTAGCTCAACATCCGGCCCCCGACCACGCCGAGGCCCATGAATGTGTCGACAACCGTGTACACGGGTGCTGAGGACGCCGCCACAATGATCGCGGCAGCATCGCGCGGCACATAGGAATGTCCGTCGCCGTCCTGGAAGAAGCCGCTGGTGAGCACGACGGAGTCACTGCCAAGCCCGCTTAGGCGCTTCTGCAGTGCCGGAAGCGTAAGTCCGACCAGATACTCAGCCTGCACGTTTCCCAGGACGCTGGCGATTTCAGAACGCAGCTCCGGCCCCCAAGCGTCCAGCTTGGCTGCACCGGCCACTACGATCAGATGCGTTGCGCGAGGATGCGAGTGAAGTGCCTGCCTGACAGTGCCGGCATAGTCATACGCGATGGGCACGCCGACCACATCGGGCGGAAGCGAAGGCATTGATTGCAATGTCGATCGCGGCACAGCTGCGTGCACAACGGGCACCGTGGGAAATAGCCGGTCGCGGTAGCGCAGGACGAACCTAAGGCCATCACCACCCCCGACAAGGATGGCATCCGGCGGGCGATCAACATACTTCTCATGAAGGTAAGTCGAGACGGTGACCTCGTATCGGTCACCGCCGAACTGGGGCTCGTCCAAAAACTCGGAAAAGACCTCAATGGGCTGCCCGGGACTCGCGTCGATCGCTTGGTGCAGGCCGGAGTCGAAGGCGATGTTGGCCGGCAATAGTCGACTATTCGGGTAGATGACCAGTACTTTCCTCGCCTCGGCAGCAATCGCTAAGTGAGCTACCAAGAGTGCCGGGACGGCCAGCAGCCACCGCGACTTCATAGCTCTCCCTGATTGCAAGACAAAAGGCGGAAATTGGTCACGTTAGCCGGTAAGTAATTTCGGAACGAAGTCGAGGGTATCTTGGGCCTCAATCAACGACCAGCATCCGCGACATGAAACCCCATCCTCAAGTGCAATTGGCCTGTCCGCCCGGATTACTGAAATCGCGCGCCTGCAACTCTATACGGTCGCTTGGTCGCTCGCTGATGCCCGTCGGCAAGCCGCTACAACCCGCGCTCGCTCGCGTTCGCACAGTGCGACGTTTCGATCGTGTGCGATGGGATTTTGGCCGCCCAAAATCTCGAATCAGGATCTAATGCCCAATCGCGAATCGCACGCGCTGGGATAGCCCGTCGGCCCAAAGCACCCATCCCAGTTTCTCATCACTCGCGAATCGGCTCTCGAATGTGAGCATTTCCCCTCCGTGGGTGTCTGAATCAACCGACCCCAGTACGATCATCGGCTCCCTAATCTGCGTGAGCACCCGGACAAGCTGCCTGGATCTGGGCGATCTTGGCGTCGAGAGCCTTGTTGTATTCCCCAGTGCTCACCTGGTACTTGGTCTTCTCGGTGCCTGTGACCAGCCCCTCGACAAGGCCTATTGGCGCAACCATCGAGATGCCATTACCAATCTTGGATGCGGTACTAGCCTTCTCGGAGTTCAGCGCGCGCAGGTCGCCAGGGGCAGTTGAGCAATTGATGGGCATCGTCTGAGCTGCCGCCGCTTCTTTCTTTTCCTGCATCGCGCACCCGCTCAATACAACCAGACCCAATGTGCAGAGACCCGCGCCAACGAAGTTCAATTTAATCATTTTCGCTCCCTCCAAAGATGGATGTTGTCATACGACATGCTCAGCATATCCGTAAAAGGCTCTCTCGTGACAATGCATTTTTCCTCCCATGTGGGTGCCTTATTCCGCAGTCTCGCAACGCCTCAAAGGGCGTCGTCTTATCGTTTGGACAATTCAGGGTCGTGACTTCGCGAACAATTTACACTTCCACGATCAATCGTGGATCAAATGCTCCGTTGGGAGCAAGCGGCAAGCACCCGCGAGGATTACACACAATTCGTGTGCCGTTCACAACCACATCGATGGACTGGTGCGTATGCCCGTGAATCCAAAGTGATACTGGCGGTCTGACGAGACGGTCTAAGTCACTTGCGAAGAACGGATTGGATTTATCGCACTCAAACTTTGGATGGATCGAAGCGCGATGCGGCAGGAAATGGGTTACGACGACCGTAGGCCCCGGGAAGTTATCTTTTAGTTGGCGTTCCAACCAAATCACTTGCCCGATATGAATCTTCCGCGACTGCTCAGCCCGTAGTTGCTCGCCATCGGCGTACAGGATCTCCTGGTAATCGACCATATTCGACTCCGCGTCTGCCATTGCCCGGCGGATTTCAGAAGGCGCCAAACCGTACAGTGAAAAATCAGTCCATAGAGTCGCGCCCAGAAAGCGCACGCCCCTCAATACCACTCCGTCGGCGTCCAGCAAATGAATGCTAGCTTGCCGGGCTTCGGCACGAAGCTTGTCGATCACTTCGTCCAACTGGCCGCCAAAAAACTCGTGGTTACCCGGGACGTAAATCACCGGTAGTGACCCAAAATGGCGACGTGCCCACTGAAGGCCGCAGCTGCCGTTGTGAATGTCACCTGCCAAAATAATCACATCGGCCACCGCCTCCGGCGGCGTCCAGTCGCAAGCTTCTAAGTGAAGATCAGATAGCACTCGAATTTTCACGGTTTCCTACGGGAGTCGGACATAGTCGACGCAATCTCGAAACGACCACAAAGGCCATTGAACGGAGGCTGTCGAGGACCGGACACGAGAATTCACGCCTACTCCCCGATAGCCCGTGCGCTTTCCCATGTCATAACGCGCCGCACCGAGCCGCCATGAGAGATGAGGTATTGGTCCCCGCGCCAATGCACGCGACGTGTCACGAAGCCCCAAGCCCAGAGCCCCAGGCTCAGAGAGTCGCGGGCGGGCAAGACCAAAAGCTGAGTCACGGGAGATGCGGGGCTGCGCGTCCTTAAATGCAGCATGACCCGGGCAAGGGCGGTTATGGCCAACATTACCAACGTCGGGCGAGAGCCGCCGGCAATCAGCGCACCGATTGCGGCCACTGGTATCCCGAAGGTGACAAAGGAAAATCCGTAGCCTAAAGGTCGTAGCGCACGAATTGTGCGCAGCCACCTGAGTTCACGACGAATCAGTGCCGAAGCGCTGACCTCCGTCACGCTCGTCTCGACCACAACCTCCGAGAGCACAGTGCGCAAGCCCAACCGACGCGTCAGTTCGCCTAATCGATAATCGTCGGCCAGTTCATTTGTAATCGCCGCAAAGCCGCCGATCCGCGCGAGTACTTCACGTCTAATCGCGATGGTTGCACCGAATGCAAAGGAACGCGAGCCGGTCATGGCGGCAACACGCACCGAGGGGATAAACCAGTCATTGATGAATAACGCCCCCAGTAGCGACCAAAAGCCTCGCCGCGGGCGCCCTCGATACGGGCATGTGACGATGCCGACTTCAAGGTTAGCAAGAGGCCCGGCCACGTTGTGCAGATAATCGCGATTCACGCGAATATCACTATCGGAAAGCACCAGCACCTCGTGGCGTGCGAGCGGCATCATATTGATGAGATTGCTCACCTTACGGTTATTGCCGTGTAGCCGGCGATCGATCGCGATGCTCAAGTCCGCTTGCGGAAATTCGCCCTGCAACTTCTCTACAATCGCAATCGCGGGATCACGGCGATCCGACACGCCGAATACCACTTGAAATACCGGGTAGGCTTGGTCGCAAAACGAGCGCAGCGATTCGTACGTTTCGGGCTCCGCCCCACACAACGGCTTCAGGATCGTCACGGCTGGTGCATCTCGCAGGAGAGGCTCCGAAAGTCGCGCCTGGGCCCTTACGGCTCGCCACGCGACGAGGGCATAGATCATAGCGGCGGCGGCAAGCGCAGACCCAAAGGAGCTGAGCCACGGTTGAATGAAGTGCATATAGCTCCTCAGAGAAGAATTTCCGATCACAGCATCCGCTGCAAATATGCCGCTCGCGAACTTTGCATTGCAAAGTACACGGGTCGAGGCCATGAACGCAAGTATTTGGAAATCTAGGGCGGTACGGAGGCCCGCGGGCGACCAGGTACCGCTTGCGGGCGCCGGCGATCGTAAGTGTCAGGTTCAATACTTACTCAGAGGCTGAGGCTTCAGCATCGCATCGGCCGCTAGTTCTTCGCACGTGGGCGTAGCGTCACATTGCTGCCGCGGTTCCGGCATCGCGGCACATTGCAGCAGCGCGCTCACACCGTCCATCAGCCGCAGCATCGCTGCTTGCACAGTGACGTGGGTATGCGCGCCAGTTTGCAATACGAGCGTGCTCCTAGACATGTCGTCGGTGAGCGACAGGTCACGTCTTGCGAGCGCTCCTAGGCTCTTACGTCGATTCCGCTGCTGCCATCGCGGTCACCGTCGGTATCGGCTGCAGGCTTGATCGCAGCTGGCGCCGGCTTGGCGACCGGTTGCGCCTGAGCCGCGGGGGCCTTGTTTGCGGTCGCGGCCGGTTGCAAGTTCGCGGCTGCAGGGGAAACACTGGAAATAGTCATGATGCGCATTCCTCTGTCGATAACTACTGTTAAACGCGCGGCCTATCGCGCCTTTGCACTACAAAGTAACGGCCCAGCGCGATGAAACTTTAGTGGGTGACAAGCGGCCCCATCAGCGCGGCCACATGCGCCGCAGTATCCCGTCGTGAACCACGAATTGGTGCCACAAGGCAGCGAGAGTGTGCAGGCCCGCGAGCGCGAAAAGTCCATACGCGAGATACCCGTGGATATCCTCGGTGGGTTCGAATATCGCCGGGTTTTTTTTGATCCCAAAGTTGAGGTCAAAGAGACCGAAATGAAGAACGCGGCCATGGTAAATGAAGGTCACGAAGCCGACCATTGGGATGACGAACATCAACGCATAGAGGGTCAAGTGCATAGGGTTTGAAAAGCGGCGGGAGAACGCATCTATATCCTTCGGCAGCGTGGGAGGGACATGGCGAAGGCGATAGCCAAACCGTGCAAGGAGCACCAGCCACAACAAAATCCCGATGAGCGCGTGGACGTTGATCCAAACGGCCTGGGTCTGCTTCGGCCAGCTATCGTGCAGGAGACCCAAAATACCAACAATGACGACGAGCACAAACATAACCCAATGAAATGCGATCGCCACGAAACGGTACCGCGCCACAGGTTGCGGCGGAAAAGAGGATTCCAAAGAATTAGTGACCAATATCTAACTGCTCCTGTGGTACAGCCGCGCTAAAACCGCTTGGAAAATCCAACCGAAAGACCTCCCGGCAGGATCTGAACCGAAATGGGTATTGCACGAGTGGTACTCCAATACCCTACTCCCGTGCCCAGCGCCCAGCCGGCGATGACGTCCGTCTGCCAGTGCGCCTGGCTCTTCAAGCGCGCGACGGCGTCATACACCGGGAGCGCTTCCAGCGCGAACACCCAGGGATGCTCGCGCCAGTAATCGACGATGAACGGAGTCACGAAGCTAGCCTGCAGCGTCACCTCGCCACTCGGGAAACTCTGATGACCGGATCCCTGGAACCATAGATTCGGATTGTTGCCCTGATCCGGGCGCGCCCGGCTGAAAGCATACTTCAGCCCAAGCGCTCCGAGTCCGGAGATCACCGAGGAATCGACCGTCTGCCAGAAGGTGTGGCCCAGCGGATTGTCATTGCCGAACCACAGACTTCCGGCGATCTCGGCGGCCACTGCTCCGTATTCGAGCCCGGTCTGATAGTGGCGCGCCCAGATCCCGCTTTGATCGAGGGGCAGCTCGTGATCGAAGCCCGCATACGCTGGTGACATTCTCAACACGAAGAGCAGCGACACACAAATTAGGACGCGGTAGACCGTCACGCTGGGGTCGATTTTATATACTTTGCATTGCAAAGCTAGTGGTGGCGCGCAATTATCCGATGCTGTATCCTGATAATTGCACCTACTTGGGCGGCGGTCGATCACCTGTTCAATGCATGTCAATCAGATGAGCAAAGACTTGCATTTTATTGGCTATTACTTTGTGTTGCAAAGTGCCTACGTACACCGGCCTTGATATCACTTGTACGACCTTGCTGACCCGGTTTCCGCCAGAGGAGTCGCGACCGCGAGTTCTACGGCATTTTCTGCTCCCGTATACCCGATTGTGATTCGCTTGGGTCGGCTCGGTGATATGGTATTACTGAGCCCTCTTTTGAACCTTCTGCATCGCCGATATCACATGCCTTGCTGGCTGATCGGGGCTGGTCCCTGGTCCTTCCAGCTCTATCGCAACCATCCCGATGTTGCGAGGGTATGGTCGTTCGCCGGTCGGCATACGCCACTTTTGCTTGGCCCGACCTGGTGGCGAGTCCTCCGGGCATTGCGCTGGAGCGGGCGCTCACCGATTTATGTCTGCGAGACTCCAACAACCCGTCAATTGGAGAGGATTAAACGGCTCCTCGCCCTCGCCGGTGTCGAGCAAGAGCGCTGTGTGTTCCTGCAAGATGAGAATTGGGCAAATGGCAATGAGCACCGCGTCGACTGTCTTTTGCGATTCGGTAGGCGAAGTCCTCCGTCTCTGCAAGCCGCTGAGTACTCATCGCCGGATGTCCGCCCGGCCCCACGCATCCACGTGCTCGATGAAGAACGGCTCGAATGCTCCGCCTGGATCAGGTCGCGAGGCTGGGCCGGGCGGCCGATTGTGCTCATACAACCTGGAAACCGGCAAAGTATGCGACACCCTCGCTGGCGAGCAGAGCGCATCGATGACAGAGCATGGTCGCTCTCGAAATGGGCCCAGTTGCTTAGCCTCATCCGTATATGCTTACCCAAAGCGCAAATTCTGCTCTGTGGATCTAGGTGGGAGTTGGCATTGTTGCAGCGAATTCGCCGCGAGTCGGGATTTCACGATGTCGTTGCGCCGCACTTACCTCTGCGCCGGCTGTTCCCACTGTGTGAGGTCGCACACAGCATGATATCGGTGGATACTGGACCGGCCCATGTTGCAGCCGCCGTGGGTTCCCCTCTCGTGGTGCTATTCGGAAACAGTTCGCCGAATCATTGGCTCCCCCGCAGTTTCTGCGGATCCCCGGTGATCGGTTTGGGGGGAGCTCCAGCTTTTCGCCACGTCAATGAGATTTCGGTGCACTCAGTCTTCGAGGCCTGGAGATCGCTGCCTTCCGGTCCTATCAAGCAGACCGCATCACTGAGCCGCTGTGCAGAAAGGGTCGGAACGGAGCCCGACACGCAGTTCGCCGCGGACGCCGGCATCGGCGAGGATTGAATCATAACGGTCACCTCACCCATGAACTGCCAGTCGACCAGGGATTTGTGCTGAGCGGTTCCGTTGCTCAAGTCGGACGTTGTTCCGACGAATGAAGCGAGACGTGAATCCGCTCCCACCCCCCTGCATTCGACATTCTGGATCCTGCAACCTCTGGGATCGGATGAGATCGCCGCATGGGAGGCGCGCGAGCGCGCCCTGACACGCTGCATCCCGGAAGCACGGGCAAATCCATCGGTTTTCACAAGCACGTCCGGCAATCCTGTCGCGTAACCTCCCAGCTCCGGCTGCCGCCTTTGCTCGCTCGCGAAACCTACGAGCCACTTTCACGCCTCAAGTTCACGCTGCGGCCTTTGCTGGAGGTTCATAGCTCAGGAGACTGACGTCCGCAGGGGCCGCTCCGGGGTGCGGAAGGTCGCTCCTTCGAGAGGGAGCGGGGACATCGATTCCCGGGAGTTCCAGGTGTTGCCGCACATCGAAACGCCGGCGCGTTGGCGCGAGTTCAATTCGACTCTCCGCAAGCAATTTGGCTAGGTGTGTCCAGTAACCGCTGTAGGCTTGCTTCAGCTCCTCATAATAATCGTGGTTATCGTAGACACGCGACTCACCGGGAAGAATGTGGCCGAAAGCGATCTCAGCCACATGCCACTGAGTAAATCGGGAGAGGTTCGTGCGCGCGGTCTTACGCAAGTCGTGCATAGGCCAGTGAGGCATCTCATACCCCTCATAACGCCGAAGATATTGCATGATGTTGTACGGGAAAGGCACGGCGAACGAATGTTTGATGGCCTCCTTTGCGCCGGGCACCGCAGGGAATAGGTACGGCGAGTCACCACTGAGTTTCATTGCAAGCCGAATCAGACTTTCCGTGACCGGCAAGATCGGTCGAATGAGGGGCTTTCGGGTCAGTTTTCCGATCTTGTGATTTTCCGGCGGAACGATCCAGCGCATTGCGGCGAAATCGAAATGAGACTTCCGGGCTAACCGCAATTCGCCGCATCGGTTTCCATAGATCAGGCACAGGAGCATAAAGACCCTATTTTTTAGGGCCATTCGCGACCGATCGATCGCACGCAGCACGCGCTTGATTTCATCGTCCGTGAGCGTGCGTACCTCTCTCGCTTTCTCGATCTGCAAATCCTCGGGTGCAGTGATTTCCCCCAATGGATTGACCGAAATGACTTGACGCTTTCTGCACCATTTGAGGAACTGTTTGGTATTGGTGAGGATCCGATCAGCGATCCCAGGAACATCTTCCGCGATCGCTTCGAGCAGCTTCAGCCACATTTGCAAGGCGATGTCCTGCACGGGTATCCCGCCAAAGGTTGGAAATACGTAGATTTCGAACGAGCGCAGGATGTCCTGATGACCCTTTTTTAGTAACGAAGCTGGAAAGTGATCTTTCCCTTGGGCGAAACCCGCGCTCCGAGCCCATCCCGGTCCGCTCGGACCAGCGGTTTGGCGCGCGGTTTCTTCAAATTGGCTTTCAGCCACGTCTCGGTGATTGCCACGCTCCGCACTCCAACATGTACAAAATTTCCGAAATCCCCCAAAACCAAAAATACACAGAACTTTGTACATGTTTTTGTACATGTTTTGCGCGTCTCAGCCTGTCATTCGATGACTGGGCTTGTCACAGGGGTCCTCAGCATTCGCCGTAAATTATAGGGTTTTTCTAATTTTTTGTCGCGCGCTGCCGTGGCTTGTCGGCGAGGGGATTGGCGGGGTGCGAAATGGTGGCAAATGTGCGGCGGCGCGCAATCTCGCGCGCGAGATCCGGATGGACGGCATTCATTGTTTGGCGTCGGCGATCAAAATTCGACGCAGTACCGCGGCATCCTCGCGGCCGGCAGTGGCCTGGTAATAGCCGCGCCGCACGCCGACTTGCTCGAAGCCGAGCGAATGATAGAGCCGTGCCGCGGCGATATTCGACGGCCGCACCTCGAGGAATGCCTCGTACATACCCGCCGTGCGCGCCCGATCCAGGAGGTACAGGAGAATCTTGCGGGCGAGCCCGCGGCAGCGGTATTCATCCCGAATGCAGACGTTGAGGATGTGCGCCTCGCCGGCACCCACCGACATGATGCCGTAGCCCGCCAGTTCCCCGCCCACATCGACGACGCGGCACACGTATCCGACCCGCAGGCAGTCGCGAAATATCCCTTCGCTCCAGGGAAACTGATAGGCGGCACGTTCGATCGCCACGATCAAGGGAACATCGAGCTCGTGCATCGGACGAATATCGACCTGCGGCAGATCGAGCGGCTGCTTAACGCTGGACACGTGCACACACCTCGCGCGCGAATTTCAAGTCTTCCCACGCCTTGCGCTTGTCCGCCGGCGTTCGCAGCAGATAGGCCGGGTGATATGTCACGACCAGCGGTACGCGCGAGGCGCCAAACGAATGCACCTGCCCGCGTAGGCGCCCCAAGGCCGTATCAGTGCGCAATAGGTTTTGCGCAGCGATGCGGCCGACGGCGAGCATGACGCGCGGCTTCAGCAGGGCGATTTGCCGGTCAAGATAGGGCAAACACTCAGCGGTTTCGTTCGCGGCCGGATCTCGATTGTGCGGGGGCCGGCACTTGAGCACATTGGCAATATAGACGTCCGAACGCGCCAGGCCGATGGCCCGCAGCATGGAATTGAGCAACTGTCCGGCGCGGCCCACGAACGGCTCGCCCTGCCGGTCTTCCTCCATGCCGGGGGCTTCACCGACGATGAGCCATTCGGCCTGCAGGCTGCCGACGCCGAACACGGTCTGCGTGCGTGTCGCGCTCAACCCGCAACGCGTGCAGGCGGCGACCCGCGCGCGCAATTGCTCCCAGTCGAATGCCGCCTCGCGCAGGACCGCTGGCCCCCCGCTGCCCGCGTCATCGGCGGTCGCGGGCTGACTCGACGCGGTGGCTGAGCTCTGGGTGGCCACCGAGGCCGGCGGAGCGGTGCGCAGCACCCACGACTCCAGGCCCATCGCCGCGAGATATTCCTGTCGCGCGGGTCTGTTCACGGTTGCGGGGCGGCGCGCGAGCGCCGGCGTATTTTGCGGTAAATCCATACGGTCGGTGCCGACAAGGCATAGCTTCCGAAAATCAGCAGCAAGGTAATGGCAGGGTATAGGGCAATAAAGACGAAGGCGAGCGGTACGAAGACGATTTGCGTGAAGCGCACACGGGCTCCCGCGTCCACCTGCTTGAAGCTGTTGAAGGCGAAACGACTGATCATCAGCGCCCCCGCGACGGCGGTGACCAGGAATGCCAGGATGAGTCCCGGCAAGCCGATGTTGACCCGATCGCTCGCGAGCCAGATCAACGCGGCCACGATCGCCGCCGCCGACGGGCTCGGCAGACCCTCGAAGTAGTGCTTGTCCTGGGTCGCGGCGCGCGAGTTGAAGCGGGCGAGACGCAGCGCCGCCGACGCGGCATAGAAGAAGCAGACCAGCCATCCGAGCCTGCGCCACAGCGGGCCGTATTCGGCGATCCGTACCACGCCCCATTGGTAGGTAACGATCGCCGGGGCGACGCCGAAGGACACCATGTCGGAGAGGCTGTCGTATTCCTTTCCAAACGCGCTTTCAGTGTGAGTCCAGCGTGCGACGCGGCCATCCAGGCCGTCGAATATCATGGCGACGAACACCGCCACGCCCGCATGCTCGAACTTCAAGTCGATGGCTGCCACCACTGCATAAAAGCCGGCGAACAGCGCTCCGGTGGTGAGCAGGTTCGGCAGCCAAAACACGCCTCGCGGCCGCGCTTGTGGTTCTTCGACTTCACTCATGAGCCGCCATGATACCAGGGGGCCTGATGTAAGATACGCGGCCATGCGCCTATCCCAATACCCCATCGCGACCCTCAAGGAAGTACCCGCCGAGGCGGAAGTCATCAGTCACAAGCTCATGCTGCGCTCCGGCATGATTCGCCGCCTGGCCGCCGGCCTTTACTCGTGGTTGCCGATGGGTCTTCGCACGCTGCACAAGGTCGAACGCATCATCCGCGAGGAGATGGACCGGGCCGGCGCGCTGGAATTGTGGATGCCGACGGTGCAGCCTGCCGAGCTGTGGATGGAATCGGCTCGCTGGAGCAAGTACGGACCGGAGCTGCTGCGCTTCAAGGATCGTCACGACCGCGAATTCGCCTACGGACCGACACACGAGGAAGTCATCACGGACATTGCGCGTCGGGAGCTGCGCAGCTACAAGCAACTGCCGGTCAATTTCTACCAGATTCAGTCGAAGTTCCGCGACGAGATTCGCCCGCGCTTCGGCGTGATGCGTGCCCGTGAGTTCCTCATGAAGGACGCGTACTCGTTTCACGTCGATGAGCCGAGTCTCGCGCAGGGCTACCGGGCCATGTTCGACGCCTATACCCGCATTTTCACCCGTATGGGCCTCAAATTCCGCGCCGTGCAGGCGGACGGAGGCAGCATCGGCGGCACCGTCTCCCAGGAATTTCATGTTCTCGCCGACTCGGGCGAGGATGCCATCGCATTCTCGGACGGCGATGACTACGCGGCGAACGTCGAGACCGCGGCGAGCGTTGCGCCCGCATCGCCGCGCGCACCCGCGACACAGCCCCTGGCCAAGCTATCGACGCCGAATGCCCGCACCATCGCCGAACTGGCGAGCTTTCTCGGAGTACCCGCCGCCCGCTGCCTGAAGACTCTGTTGGTGGACGGTAGCGACGGTGACGTGGTGGCATTCGTCCTGCGCGGTGACCACGAGCTCAATGCCATCAAAGCGCAGAAAATGCCCGGCGTGGCCAATCCTCTGCGCATGGCGAGCGCGGAGCGGGTCCGCCAGGCCACCGGCTGGGATTTCGGCTCCATCGGCCCCATCGGCTTTGCCGGCAAGGCCTACGTCGATCACGCCGCGGCGAATCTTTCCGATTTCATCTGCGGCGCCAACGAAAAGGACATGCACTTCACCGGCGTGAACTGGGGCCGCGACCTTCCGGAGCCGCGTTCCAGCGATATCCGCATGGTGCAGGCAGGGGATCCGAGCCCGAGCGGCCAAGGCACGCTGCAGATCGCGCGAGGCATCGAGGTCGGCCACATCTTCCAGCTGGGGCAGCTGTACAGCCAGGCGATGCATGCCACGGTGCTCGACGAGCAGGGCAAGGAACTCACCATGTACATGGGCTGCTACGGCATCGGAGTCACCCGCGTGGTCGCAGCAGCGATCGAACAGAACAACGATGCCAATGGCATTCTCTGGCCTGAGCCCATCGCTCCGTTTCGCGTCGTGCTGGTGCCGATCAACTATCAGAAGTCCGAGCGCGTACAGCAGGCGGCCGATGGAGTGTACGAGGAATTCATCGCCGCCGGCATCGATGTGCTCCTCGATGACCGGGATGCGCGCCCGGGAGTCAAGTTCGCGGATTCCGAGCTCATCGGCATTCCGCACCGTCTGGTCATCGGCGATCGGGGCTTGAGCTCCGGGAATCTCGAATATCGTCACCGCCGCGAGACCGAATCGACAGAAATTCCCATGGCTGATGCCGTAGCCTATATTCGCAATAAGTCAAACCTCTGAGGAGTTCCGCGTGCGGCGCTCGCTTCGCGACCACTTCACCCTCGCCGTCGGTGTGCTCGCCGTGCTGTGCGCCTTCCAGGGCGCTGCGCGTGCAGACCAGCAGCGCGACCCGGAATTGAAGGACTTGCTGCAGAGGATCATCGGCAATCGCGACTGCTTCGTGGACAAATATGAATCCGAGGTCTGGTACAAGACCATGGAGCCGCGGCTCCAGGCATTCGTCGCTTCGCACGAGGAGCGCATCAACATCCTCGACCACGTCTACTGCGAAGCCAAGCGCGACCCGACTTTGGAGCTGCCGCCCGATCTCGTGCTCGCCCTGATCGAGGTGGAGAGTCGGTTCGATCCGTGGGCTGTTTCGCCCGCCGGTGCCGTCGGCCTGATGCAGGTCATGCCATTCTGGCCGCGCGAGTTGGGGGTGCAGAACCAATTGGTGCGCGTCGCTCCCAACATCCGCATGGGCTGCGAGATCCTGCGCTTCTACCTGCGCGCAGAACACCGCAATTGGTCGCGCGCGCTCGCCCGCTACAACGGCAGCGTCGGCCGCAACACCTATCCTGCGCTCGTGATGCAGCGCTGGCAGCGCGGCTGGCGCTTCTGACCCGGCTCCGAGTCCCGGGCCGGCTACAGAATCTCGAATCGGTTCGAAGCCTGTCCGTCCTCCTCGGGCTCGAGCTCGAGCACGCTCTCGACCCGGGCCATCGACGGACCGCGGTGCAGCCACTCTCGAAGTTCCTCGACCGCGGCACCGACGCCGTGAGCCACGACTTCCACGGATCCATCCGGTAGATTTCGCGCGAAACCGCGAATTGCACGCCGCTCGGCTTCGAGGCGCGTGCTGTGCCGGAAGTACACGCCTTGAACCTTGCCGGTGATTCGGAAGCGGCGGCTCACTCGTTTCAACGGAGCTCCCCGCCTCGAGGACAACAGCCGCCCGGTGGTTCCCGGTCGGCACGCGCATCCCGGGAATGCTCAGTCCGGCTTGGGCACCGGTGCATCGGCATGCGAGTTCTCGGCACGTTGCGCCTCTTGCAGAGCCGCTGCGGCATGGCGCTTCGCCTGCTGTGCCGCCAAGCGAGCACGCACGTACTCCTGCGCTTCGAGATGCCTCTCGGCGCGCACGATCGCCGCCTGCGCGGCATACAGATCGGGTGAAGTTGCCTCGGTCGCACCCGCCACCCGGGCTGCCGCGATCGCCTGCCGCGCATCGCTCATCTCCTGTACGGGCGGGCCGGTTCCGCAGCCCATGAGGCAAGCGACTCCCAAAAATACTGCAATCAGGCGCAACATAACGGTCAGGGACACTAACAACAGCCGGCAAGGCCGTCAAACCACTGCCGTTATACAATATGTGGTTTGGGTGTCGATAATCCGTTGCGCCGGCGCAGCACGCGAAGGTTATGGAGGATGTTTCTCCCCAGGACATGCCGATGAATGAAATATTGGTTTTGTATTATTCCCGCCAAGGAAGCACCGCTGCACTGGCGCGCCAAGTGTGCCGCGGCGTCGAATCAATCGCCGGCATGCATGCCAGACTACGCACCGTACCCTCTCTCACCACCAGCACCGAGCGCATCGAGCCCGCGGTACCGAATGATGGGCCACCGTACGCAACCCACGAGGAACTCGCGGCGTGCAGCGGCTTGATTCTCGGCAGCCCGACGCGCTTCGGCAACATGGCGGCTCCATTGAAATTCTTTTTGGACGGCACCAGCGCGCTGTGGCTCAGCGGTGCGCTGGCGGGTAAACCCGCGGCAGTCTTCACCTCCACTCAAACCTTGCACGGCGGGCAGGAATCGACCTTGCTCTCCATGATGCTGCCCCTGCTACATCACGGCATGGTTCTGGTCGGCCTGCCATACACGGAGGCGGGTCTCACCGACACCCGCAGCGGCGGCACCCCCTACGGAGCGAGCCACGTCGCGACCTTGAGCGGCCACGGTGACTTGTCCGAGATCGAGCGCGACCTCGCGCGAGCTCTCGGCGCGCGTGTGGCCGCATTGGCATCCCGGCTCCTGAAGTGTCCTTGAGCGCCGAGAGCAAAGCGCGCGCACTGACGATTTGGCTGTGGGCCGCGGTCGCCTTGAGCTTGTTGTCCTGGATTGCAGTGGGCTATCCCTGGCCAATTTGCGTGCTGGCCGTCGCGCCGCTTCTCGCTCCGCTGCACGGACTGTGGCGCGGCCGGCGCTATACCTACGCCTGGGCCACCCTGTTCGCCATTCCGTATCTCATGTTTGCATTGACCGAGTTGTTGGTGAATCCGGCCGCACGCTGGGTGGCCGCCTGCAGCCTCCTCCTGGTGTTCGGCTGGTTCTGCACTATGGTTTTTTTCCTGCGTGCGTCTCGAGCGCGGCGCGAATGAAGGGAATGGTGAGCCGGCGCTGCGCGGCCAGGGAGGCCTCATCCAGCTGGTCGAGAATCTCGAAAAGGGAGCGCAGATCGCGCGGCATGCGCTTCATTAGATACTCGACCGTTTCCTCCGGCAACTGCAGGCCGCGTTGCGCGGCCCGCAGCTTCAGCGCCTCGGCACGCCCGCGCTCATCGAGTTCACGCACCTGGTAGACCACGCATGCGGCGGCTCGCGACCGCCAATCCTCCAGCCGCCAGCTGATCTGGCGCGGCGCGGAGCGTGAGGCAAAAATCACCCGCGACTGCAGCTCGCCGGTCTCGTTGAACAGGCGAAAGAGCGCCTGCTCCCATACGACATCCCCCGCAACTGCCTCGACATCGTCCACGCACAGGACGCGGCAGCGTTCGAACCCGGCCATCGCCGCCGCCGGCAGCGCCAAGGAGCGGTCCAACGGAAAGTACGCCGCCGTTTCGGGCGGTTGCAGGTCGCCTGCCGCCGCACACACAGCCTGCAGCAGATGAGTCTTGCCGCTGCCGCTGCCTCCCCATAGCCACAGTGGGTCGCGACGCACGCCGCGCAGAGCCGACAACACCTCGTGGTTCGTTCCCGCCGAGAAATTGGCGAAGACCGCATCGCTCCGTAGCCTGACCCCGAGCGCAAGCTGCTTCAAGTGAGCCTCGATCCACGACCGCGGACCGTTGCACGCCGAGCCCTGGCCTCGGCAACGGCCTCTCCCCCATAGCGCAGCACGTAATCGATGCCGCTGATCACGACCGTCACGAACATCAAGGCGCCGAGCACCACAACCACCCAGGCCTCCGGAAAGTCGAATTGCGCCCTGCCGATGACGGCGAGGATGAATGCCGCCTGACAGGCCGTATTGAGTTTACTGATGGTCGATGGGCTTGCCTCGACAGGCCCGATGTACCCCCGATACGCGATTGCACCGAGGACGATGATGACATCGCGGGCAACCGCCGCCGCCATCAACCAGAGCGGCACGAGTCGCAGAACCGCCAGCGTGACGAACACCGTCGCCAGCAACAGCTTGTCCGCCGCCGGATCGAGCACTCCACCGAGACGACTCTGCCAACCGAAGCGCTTGGCGAGAAAGCCGTCGGCCGCGTCGGATACCGCCGCCGCGCCGAACAGCACGAGGGTGGCCACGTACCGATGGCGCACGAGGGTCACCGCGATCGGTATCGCCAGCAGGATCCTCATGAAACTGACGGCGTTCGGAACTTGGCGTAGCCAGCGGTCCACGCCGCATTACCGGCGCAATTGGAAGCGCGGGACCCCGCCGTCGCCCGCAGCGATCGGCTGCAGCCGTCCGTTCAGGGCCAGCACATGCTGCAAAGCCTCCGCACCACCGCGCGTCGCCAGCCGGAACCGCACGGTGTCGCCGCTGAACCCCTCCACCCCCACGTGACTGACGGACGCCAGCGACTCCAGATAAGCCTCCAGGCGCGCATAGTCCCGCAGGTCGTTGACACCCGCGACTTCGATGTCGACGGGGGCGGAGCTGCCGCTCACGGCAAATAGACCCGCATAACTGTCGGCGGCACGATTGATCCCGTCTGCGGCGGCGCCCGAAAACTCTCCGCTTCGATCCTGAAACAAGAAGCTCCAGCGAATCGCGGCTGCCTGGCTCGAATTGGTGGCGCGCCCGATGAGGACGCCTTCAGCCCCCAGACGATGCGCGAGGTCCACGAGCGAGGCTGCGGAGGCGCCGCTCAGGCTGGAGTAATCCAGGTGGTTTCGCTGCAGGTCGGAGGCACTTGGCCACTGCAGCGGCAGACCGCGTGCGGCGGCGGCGGCGTCGATGGCCGACTTGAGCTCGGAGCCATCCTCGGCCGTGACCACGGTGCCGGACTGGCCGCTCGAGGCCACGGTCAACCACACGAATGTGGTCGGCCGCTCGTGGCCCCAGAGCGGCTGGCCGTTCTGCGTGAGCCAGCGCTCGATGGCGGAGCCGTCGAACGCGACCCAAAGTTGATTGTCGGGGGCGCTCCGGTACTGCTGCACATAGCGGCGCGCATTGGTGATCAGCGGCCCGAATGCCGGATCTTCATCAGCGGAGCGGCGTCCCGTGACCTTCACCAGAACCATTTTCATTGCCTCTTGGAAAGCCGCCGACTGCGCCGCCTCCGATCGGTCGGCAACGGGAGCCGTGGCCTGGTAGAGTTCCGCGCGGGTCAGCGCGCCGCTGGCGTCGGCCCAGCACAGGCACGCGGCGCTCAAGCACAAAACCACTCCAAGACGCAAATATCGGACGCAAATATCGCTGTAACTCTGTGCCATGTGTAATCACGTAAGCCCTTCAGTTCACTGATGTAAAATACCACAGCTGGCCGGCGGGCCGTGTCGCCCAGAATCTGACATGAAGGAATCGAATGACTGAGCGCGCACCCGTCACCTATCGCGAAGCCGGAGTCGACATCGACGCCGGTGACGAACTGGTCGAGCGAATCAAACCGGGAGTGAGGCGCTCGATGCGTCCCGAGGTATTGGGCGGCATCGGCGGCTTCGGCGCGCTCGTCGAGGTGCCGCTCGACCGTTACCGCAAACCCGTCCTGGTGTCCGGGACCGACGGGGTGGGCACCAAGCTGCGCCTCGCGATCGACAGCGGACGGCACGATACGGTGGGCATCGATCTCGTTGCGATGTGCGTGAACGACGTCATCGTGCAGGGCGCGGAGCCGCTATATTTCCTTGATTACTTTGCAACCGGCAAACTCGATGTCGACGTCGGTGAGCGGGTCATCGCGGGTATCGTCGAGGGCTGCGTGCAGGCGGGCTGCGCTCTGGTGGGCGGAGAAACGGCCGAAATGCCCGGCATGTACCATGGCGAGGATTACGATCTGGCTGGATTTTGCGTCGGCATCGTGGAAAAGGAGCACATCATCGACGGTTCGAGGACCGTCGCGGGCGACGTGGTCCTCGGCCTGCCCTCCTCCGGACCTCATTCCAACGGCTTTTCCCTGATACGGAAAATCCTCCAGGTGAGCGCGGTCGACGTCATGAGCAAGGTGGACGGCACCGCGCTCATCGACCGGCTGATGGCGCCGACCCGCATCTACGTCAAACCACTGCTCGCGTTGCTGAGCCAGGTGACCGTGCATGGCCTTTCGCACATCACGGGCGGTGGACTTCTCGACAACATTCCGCGCGTGCTACCGGAGGGTCTGGAAGTCGTTTTGCAGCGCGATTCGTGGCCGCGCGATCCGGTGTTCGAGTGGCTGCAGTCGCAGGGCAGAATCCCCGATTCTCATATGTACCGGGTGTTCAACTGCGGCATCGGCATGACGGTGCAGGTCGCGGCATGCGATGCGGACCGGGCAGTCGCGGCGCTGCGCGATGCCGGGCAGCCCGCGCTGCGGATCGGCGAGGTGCGCAGTGGCCGGCGCGGGGTCGTCATTGCTTGAAAACGAACGTCACCGCAAACGGATCGTCGTGCTCATCTCGGGGCGCGGCAGCAACATGCGTGCACTCGTCGAGAGCAGCCGTGATGCAGCCATGGGGTACGAAGTGGCCGCGGTCCTGTCCGACCAACCCACCGCCCCCGGCTTAGCTGTTGCACGCGATCTCGGCATCCCCTCGCAGGCGATCGTGCCGCCCGTCGGCGTCCCACGCGCCGATGCCGATCGCGAGATGGCAGCCGCCATAGATGTCTATGCACCCTCGCTCATTGTGCTTGCGGGGTACATGCGCATTTTATCCGCGCCCTTCGTCGCACACTATGCGGGACGAATCCTGAATATTCACCCTTCGCTGCTGCCGAAGTTCCCGGGCCTGCACACGCACCGGCGCGTGCTCGAAGCGCACGAGCCGCAGCACGGCGCGACCGTGCATTTCGTGACCGAACACCTCGACGCCGGACCCGCCATCATTCAGACACGGGTCAACGTCGATCCGGACGATGACGAGGAGAGCTTGGCGGCGCGCGTGCAGGCCCAAGAGCACCGCATCTACCCGCTGGCGGTCCGCTGGTATTGCGAAGGCCGACTCCGTTACGTGCAAGAGCAGGCGTGGCTGGACGGTAAGGTGCTCGCCAGCCCGGTACAGTATGCCGAGAACGGGACTGTCGGGGGTCGAACATGCAGCTAAGAACGGTGTGTGCCTGCTTGGCCCTCGGTTCGACCGGATTGACGGCCGCCCAAGCGACCGAGGTGCCGCAAGATGCCGGCATCGCGCCGTTCTCCGCGCATTACGTGGCGGAATGGAAGGGCATCACCGTGGGGAGCAGCGATCTGCAGCTGCAGCCAGACGGCCCGGATCGCTACCTTTACAAATGGACGATCAGCGCGCGGGGCATTTTTCGCATTGTGTATTCCAGCGACCTGACGCAGAAGAGCTGGTTCAGCGTGGTCGCGGATCACGTGCGCCCCGAACGGTACCTCGCCGAAGAGGGCGCATCGAGCGTCAGCCTCGCCTTCGACTGGGATGCGGGTCATGCGCGGGGTACCTCGGAAAACAAGCCCGTCGATCTGCAGCTCAAGGAGGGAGCGCAAGATCTGATGTCGATTCAAATCGAAGTGATGCTCGATCTGAAGAACGACAACTTACCCGGGCTGTTTCATATCGTCGACAAGGATCAATTGAAGGACTTCGTCTACTCGCGCGAAGGTACGGCGACGATTCGGACCGCGCTCGGACAGCTCGATACCGTGATCGTCGCCAGCCGGCGCACCGGCAACGACCGCATCTTGCGCATGTGGTTCGCGCCGTCGCTCGGCTTCGTACCCGTGCAGGCCGAACGCTCACGCGACGGCAAAATCGAATTTGCCATGCGCATCCGGAGCATCAAGCGCTAGCGGCCGTTCAAGTTTTTGGCAACGTGACGCCGCGCTGGCCCTGGTATTTCCCGCCGCGATCCCGGTAGGAGGTCTCGCAGACCTCGTCGGACTCGAAGAACAGCATTTGCGCCACGCCCTCGTTGGCATAGATCTTCGCCGGCAGCGGTGTCGTGTTCGAAAACTCGAGCGTCACGTGCCCCTCCCACTCGGGCTCGAGCGGCGTTACATTCACAATTATCCCGCACCTTGCATACGTCGAATTGTGGACGATGAAATCGTTGGCCACGAAATTGTGCAGCGTCGGCACGGTGATGTCGAAGACTTCCTCGACCCCTGCTGGCTCGATCCGTTCGACCTCATCCCATGCCGGTCCATCGACGAGGGGGCTCAGGTAGGGATCACCCGTCATGAGAGCGACCTGCGCTGCAGCGGACATCGGCATGGATTGGCTCGGTGAGGTATGGATGTCGAGCGAGTTCAAGCTCAGCCCGCCAACCCGCACTGCGGCGCCGGCGAGCACCCATGCTTCCTTGGGCAGCGTATCGAAGTTGCTCTTGCACCTGGGTTGCGCGGTGATCATCGGCAGCACCGTCGCCTCCAGCAGGCGCTGTTTCACCGAGCCGGGTGAAAAGCCGACCCTCTGTGCAAAACGCAGGATTTGATCCTTGTCCGTGATCTGTATCTTGCATGCCAGAGTGCCGATCGTGGTGGTCTTTTCGCGGATCAGCGAGAAGATGCCGAATCGCAGCAGGAGATGGTGCACATCCTCGATGAGCCGCCGCGACTTCGAGTAGTACTCGAGGAAGAGGCCGGCATCGGAATGATAAATGCTGCCGTCGCCACTGAAGAGCGCCTGCAAGAACAGACGGACCAAGGGCTCGGGCGCCGTAAAGATGGTCTGTGGCACGAACTTCTCGCCCGCGCCGACGTTGAGTTCAAGCTTTTGCAGGCCGGAGGCCGCCATCGCAGACTCGAGCAGAGCGACCATTGCCGGGTCCGCTGTGGTGTAGGTGGGGCTGTGACCGGGCGTATCGCACTGCCCTTCGGAGCTCATCAAGCCCAGGAGGGTCGCCTCCCATTCGGGGATGGGTGTCTTTCCGAACAAGGGAATCTCGCGGGCAACTGCGATGCGGTCGCCGGGGCGCAAATCGCTCAAGGACACCCACCGATCGAGCATTCGAAACGGGTGATTGGCCGTCGCCCGAATGCGCAACCCCGTCCGTGTGCGCAGTTCGAAGATCTCCCGCCTGCCCTGCGGGATGAAGGCCGATACCTTCGCCGGCTTGAGGCGCCGGCCATCCCAGGCCATCGTGCGCTTGCCCCACTGCATCTGCGTGATCGGTACATAGGCGCCGGTATCGGCGTCGGCGACGCGAGTATCACCGGTAACGCATTTTCCCAGACACACGGTCAACACCGTGCGCGGAATCCGGAAGAACTCCACCGTACTCGCCAAAGCGAACGAGTTGGGTGGAATGATGCACACAGGTCCTTTGAAGTCGACGAAGGATTTCTCATCGAAGTTCTTCGGATCGACGATGGTGGAATTGATGTTGGTGAAGATCTTGAACTCATCGGCGCAGCGCACGTCGTAGCCGTAGCTCGAAGTGCCATAGGACACGATCTTGTGGCCGTCCGAGACCCGGACTTGCTGCGGCGAGAACGGGTCGATCATGCCGTGCTGGAGGGCCATGCGCCGAATCCACCGGTCGCTCTTGATGCTCAAGTCTTTTCAACCGTGATCTTGGGAAACATTCGGGTGTAATCCTTGTTCAATGTCGAAAGGCGTGCGGCGGCGCGCCGTGCCATCTGCATGTAGGCGCGCGCACGCGCGCTGCCAGGTTCGGACACCACGGTGGGCGACCCGCCGTCGGCATCTTCGCGAATGCGAATATCGAGCGGCAGCTCGCCCAACAGCTGCACGCCGTATTGTTGGGCCATGCGCGCCCCCCCACCGCTGCCGAAGACATGTTCGACGTGCCCACAGTTGCTGCACACGTGGACGCTCATGTTCTCGACCACGCCGAGCACCCGCACCTCCACCTTCTCGAACATCTTGAGGCCCTTACGCGCATCGAGCAGGGCAATGTCCTGGGGCGTCGTCACGATGATGGCGCCGCTCACCGGGACGCGCTGAGCCAGGGTCAGCTGAATGTCGCCGGTGCCGGGCGGCATATCGACGACCAAATAATCCAGTTCACCCCAGATGGTATCTCCCAAAAGCTGGGTCAGAGCCTGGGTCACCATGGGCCCCCGCCAGGCCATGGGCTGTTCGGGATCGATCATGAAGCCGATCGACATGACCTCCACGCCATGGACCCGCAAGGGTGTGATGTGCTTGCCGTCGGCGCTTTGCGGCTTGACGCCGGCGAGGCCCATCATTTGTGGCTGGCTGGGCCCATAGATATCGGCATCCAATAAACCCACGCGCGCACCCTGGGCCGCCCAGGCGAGCGCCAGGTTCGCGGCCGTGGTCGACTTGCCCACCCCCCCCTTCCCGGAGGCCACGGCGATGACGTTTTTGACGTTGGCGAGGGGTTTGAGCGTGCGCTGCACTGCGTGAGCGGTAATATGCGACTTGAGAGTGAGATTGACGCGGGCGCCGGCCAGAACCGGCTCCAGATAGCTCTGCAACGCCGGCTGCAGCTCGGCGGCATAATCGGCACACGGGAAGCCCAACTTGAGCTCGATATTCGCCACGCCGTCCTGCAGCGAAACCGCTTCGATCGCCTGCGCCTGGCGCAGGGTTTGAGCCAGATAGGGGTCCGTATAAGTACTTAGTTTCGCGCGGACGGCATTGGCCGTGTCGTCGGATGAAGTCATATCAGCTCCTATTCTACCGCAGGCCGATAAGCGCGTACGGTATGGCATAATTCAGAATTGAGAAGCAAACCCGCGGTGAGCGTCGCAAATGGAGTGAGAATGGACGCTCTCATAGGCTGCGCAACGCAAGGCACCGAAGCATCGAATGAGTCTTTTTGCGAACTACCGCGCTGATCGGCTCATCGCCGAGGTCCGATCGAGCGGCAATCCAGGCAGCCCTCTGGCGCAGAAGGCCCTTGAGAAACTGGTTGCCCTCGGACCGAGTGCCATTGAACCCATCGTCGATGCCCTGACGACTGCCGAGAAGCGCGAGACCCTGGTCTATGTGGAGGCGCTGTCGCGGCTGATCGACTCAAAGACGCTGCCGCATCTTCTCAAAACCATGACGGAGGTCAATGGTCGGGCCCTGTCGGGCATCGCTTGGGCCCTCTCCTCGAGCCGCAACTATCCGCCAGCCGCGCTTCTCGACGCGCTCGGTAAGGAGGGCATGCCCAAACAGGCGATTCTCGACGTGATCACCGCGCAGAAGACCCGCTTCACGGTGCGCGACCTGCTGAATGCGGCGTATTCCCAGGATGCAGCAGAGCGCTCCGGACTCTTCAAAATCATCGGTGAAATCGCCGAGGAGTCCTCGGTCGATGACTTGATCGCGAGAATCGAGGGGAAGGATCCTCTGGCGAGGCTGCATATCATCCAAGTGCTCGCACGCTTCAACATGCCCAAGGTCAAGGAAGCGGTGCAAAAGCAGCTCAAGGACAACAACAAACTGATCCGCTCCGCGGCGGTCTCGGCCCTGACCCGCATGGACGGCCCGTTCGACATGGCATTGATCTGCGGCATGCTGCGCGATCCGGAGATCGATGTGCAAAACAAAGCCGTTGATCTCGTGGTACATGCCAATCATCCGGAGACGGTCAAATACCTGGTCGAAGTGCTCAAGGATGAGAACGAGTACTCGCGCCGTGCCGCGGTCGAGGTATTGAATGTGGTGGGAACCTCCAAGTCGGTCAAGTACTTGCTGGAGGTCATCGCAGACAGCGATTGGTGGGTGCGGACGCGGGCAGCCGACGCGCTCGGCAAGATCGGGGGGCCACGCGTCGTCGATGCGGTTCTCGCGCTGGTCAAGGACGAGAACCAAGACATCCGCCGGGCCGCCATCGAGATTCTCAACCAGACGAAGGACGAGCGTGCCATCGCTCAGCTGATCGAGGCAACCAAGGATTCGGACTGGTGGGTGAGCGAGCGTGCGGTCGATGCGCTTGCGGAAATCGGCAGTGCCAGGGCGCTGCCCCGCTTCCTCGAAATGCTGGGCGGCGAGGTGAAGTCCCTGCCGACGGTGATCCGCGGGATCGGCAAGCTCGGCGACCAGAAGAGCATCGAGTACCTACTGCCCATGCTGCAGCGGTCCGAGAGCGAGATCAAGGTCGAGGCCATTGCCGCACTTGCGAGGCTCGCCGACGAGCGTCGCGCCGAGACGATCAAGGTCAGGCTGCAGGCGATACCGGCCGGGGGCGAGGGGACCATCAGCCAGGCGGTCGCCCGGGCCATGCAAGAGCTGGACGATCGGTTCTCGACGCAACAACTTGCCGCCAATCAGCGCGCCGTGCAGATGCAGGAGCCGGCGAAGACGCTGCTCATCGATAATCAGGAGTTGGCGAGCGTCATCCGGCAAAACGAGGCGCAAGCGGCAAAACTGGACATCAACACCCTGAAGCCGGGTGATGTCATCGAGGGGCGCTACAAATTCATCGAGAAGATCGGCAAGGGCGCCTTCGGCACCGTGCTGCTGATGGAGGACACCGTCGTCGAAGAGCGCCTGATTTTGAAATTCTTGAACCCGAACGTTTCCTCCGATGAGGAGATGATGAAGCGGTTCGTGCACGAATTGCGCTACAGCCGCAAAATCACGCACAAGAACGTCATCCGCATCTACGATTTCTTGTACATCAAGGGCAACTACGCGATCTCGATGGAGTATTTTCCATCCCACACGCTGGGCGGCGAGATCATCAACGAAAAGCCGGTCGACCTGAAGCGCGCGGTCAAGTTCGGTATCGACATCGCGACGGGCATGGCGGTGGCACACCAGGCCGGGATCGTGCATCGCGATCTGAAGCCCGCGAACGTGTTGATCGACAACGAAGGGCTGCTCAAGATCGTCGACTTCGGCGTGGCGGCTGCACAGACCCAGGGCGACACGCAATTGACCAAGACCGGTTACGTCATCGGCTCGCCGAAATACATGGCCCCCGAGCAGATCCTCGGCAAGAAAGTCGACGAGCGCGCCGACATCTACAGCCTTGGCGTCATTCTGTACGAGTTGTTCAGCGGTATTCCGCCCTACTCACGCGGCGATCACATGTCCGTCATGTATCAGCACGTGCAAGGCAAAGCCCGCCCGCCCATCGAGATCAACAAGGCGATGCCGGTCGAGTTGAGCAACCTGGTCATGAAGTGCATGTCCTTGGATAAGGCGAAGCGGGCGCAATCGATGGACGAGCTGCGCTTGGCGCTCGAGAAGTTCCTCTGAAGTCTGCGCGAACCCCGCCAAAGGCCCCCTGACCGGCTGTCGGACGTCCCGGCCTAGACGTAGCTCACGTTTATGAGCGTCCGTCACCCCAAAAACTCGAAAATCCAAGCGCTTACGGGTAGCCTTCCGCGTTATGGCAAGAATCGATGCGTTCCTCAAGCTCGGCGTCGCGCAAGGCTGTTCGGATCTTCACCTTGCGGTCGGCATTCCGCCGATGCTTCGCATGCACGGCGATCTGATGCCCATCAAGTTTCGCGACCTGGGGGAGGCGGAACTCGAGAGCTACATCACGGAGGTCTTGAATCAGTCACAGCTGAAACACCTGCGCGCGGGAAATGACCTCGATTTCTCCTACGTATCGGTGGATGGTGGTCGATTCCGCGTCAACGTCTATCGCAAGGAGACGGGGATGGGCGCGGCGTTTCGCTCCATTCCCACGCAGATGCCGAGCATGGAACAGCTCTCGCTGCCGCCCATCGTGCGCAAGCTCTGCGACTACCATCAGGGAATGATTCTGGTCACCGGGTCGACCGGGACCGGCAAGACCACCACTCTCGCATCGATGATCGATTACCTGAATTCGACGCGCGCGCTCAACATCATCAGTTTGGAGGACCCGATCGAATTCGTCCACCGCAGCAAATCGAGCCAGGTCATCCAACGCGAATTGGGGACGCATGTCCCGTCATTCGCGGAAGGTGTGCGCGCGGCGATGCGCGAGGATCCGGATGTGATCCTGGTCGGCGAGTTGCGCGATGCCGAAACGATCTCCATGGCCATGACCGCCGCGGAAACCGGTCACCTGGTGCTCGGCACCCTGCATACCACCAGCGCCACCAAGACCATCGACCGCATCATCGATGCGCTGCCGACCGAGGAGCGCGAACAAACCAAGACCTTTCTCGCCTCGAGCCTGATCGCCGTCATCACGCAGATCTTGCTCAAGACACCCGACCTGCGTGCAAGGCGGGCGGTTTGCGAGGTCATGGTGCTTACCAAGGCGATCGGCAAGCTGATCATGACCGATCAGTCGCACCAGATCCCGAGTCAGATACAGATGGGCAAGGAATACGGCATGCAGCTGATGGATCAGGCGTTGCTCGCGGCCATCAATGCCAAGGAAGTCGATCCCGATCAGGCCTACTCGTACGCGAGCGACAAGCGCCAGTTCCAGCGGTTCGTGACCGACATGGCGGTCGCACCCCCCGCGGCCGAGCCCGCAAGCACCACGTGATCTGATCCATGCCAGCGATCGACACCTTTTTGAAGCAGGTCTTGGAACGTGACGGCTCGGACCTGCACTTTCTCGCCGGCGACCCGGCGCGTGTGCGCCAATATGGGGAGCTCAAGGCCCTGAGCCCCGAGCCTCTGGCCGCCGACAAAGTAAAGACGATGCTGTACGAGATCATGCCGAAGCTCTCGGTCGAACGCTTCGAGGCCAAGGACGGTACGGACTTCGCCTACAGCATTCCGAACGTTGCGCGCTTTCGCGTCAACGTCATGCGGCAACTGAATGGTATGGGCGCCGTGTTTCGCGCCATCCCTTCCAAGGCCCGCACGGCGGACGAGCTCAATTTGCCCGAAGCGGTGCGTAACCTCTGCAAGATCAACAATGGTCTGATCCTGGTGACGGGCAAGACGGGATCCGGCAAGTCGACGACGCTCGCGGCCCTGATCGACGAGATCAACACACGCGAAAAAGGCCACATACTCACCATCGAGGATCCGATCGAGTTCGTGCATCTGCGCAAGAATTGCCTGATCAGCCAGCGCGAGATCGGAGTGCACGCCGCCTCCTTCTCATCGGCCCTGCTCTCCGCGTTGCGCGAGGATCCGGATGTCATACTGGTGGGCGAGCTTCGTGACCTGGAGACCATGAGCATCGCGGTGACCGCGGCAGAGATGGGAATTCTCGTCATGGGCACCCTGCACACCAACGGGGCCGCAGCCACGGTCGATCGCCTGGTCAATGCCTTCCCCGCCGACAAACAGCCCCATGTGCGCACCATGCTCTCGACCAGTCTTCGCGGGGTGGTGTCCCAGCAGCTGATTCCCAAAGCCGATAAGAAGGGGCGGGTCGCCGCACTCGAGATTCTGATCAACACGCCGGCGATCTCGAATCTGATTCGTCAGGGCAAGATGGATCAATTGGAAAACGGCATGCAAACCGGCACTGCGGCGGGGATGCGCCTGATGGATGCGGCGATCCAATCGCTATTGGATGAGCGGGTGATCAGCGGCAAGGAAGCCTTCAAGAAATCGATCAACAAGGCCAGATTCGAGCAGTTTCGCGACGCCTCCTAGGAACCCGTCTGAGTGCCGCGCCCGAGCCACGCGGAATCCTCCGACAGGTCCAGCAAAAGCCGCCGCCGTCGCGGTAAACTCACGCGATGGCGCGCAACCTCTTCGTCACCACGGCCCTGCCCTATGCCAACGGCCCGTTCCACATCGGGCACATCATGGAGTACATCCAGGCCGACATCTGGGTCCGTTTCCAGCGGATGCTCGGCAACACCGTGCATTTCGTCTGCGCGGACGACGCGCACGGCGCGCCGATCATGCTCAAGGCGGAAGCCGAGCACATTTCGCCCCAGGAACTGGTTGCGCGCATCGTCGCGGACCGGCCGAGATACCTCGAGGGCTTTCATATCGGCTTCGATCATTGGTATTCGACGGACTCCCCGGAGAATACGGCGCTTTCGCAGGACATCTACCGCCGGCTGAAAGCGGCCGGGCTCATCTATGTGAAGGCGGTCGAGCAATTCTACGATCCCGTGAAGGGCATGTTCCTGGCGGACCGCTACATCAAGGGCGAGTGCCCCAACTGCCACGCGAAAGACCAGTACGCCGACGCATGCGAGGTGTGCAGCATCGTCAACTCGCCCACCGCGCTGATCGATCCGTACTCGACGCTGTCGGGCGCCAAGCCGCTGGTGAAAACGTCGGACCATTATTTCTTCAGGCTGTCGGATCCGAGGTGTGTCGAATTTCTCATTGCATGGCTCGATGCACCCGGACGGCTCCAACCGCAGGTGGTCAACAAGGCTCGCGAATGGCTCTCCGGATCGGCAGAAGAGGCGCTCGGCGACTGGGATATTTCGCGCGATGCACCCTACTTTGGGATTCCGATCCCGGACGCGCCCGGCAAGTTCTTCTACGTGTGGCTCGACGCCCCGGTCGGTTATCTCGCGGCGCTCAAGAACTACTTCGACACCGGCAAGGCCGCCGCCCGCGGCGAGTCGCGCACGTTCGAGCAATTTCTCGAAGGCAGCGACACCGAGCAGCTGCATTTCATCGGCAAGGACATCATCTACTTCCACACCCTGTTCTGGCCTGCGATGCTGAAGTTCGCCGGCCCTCCATACAAGGTACCCGATCACGTCTACGCCCACGGTTTCATCACCGTGTCCGGCGAGAAGATGTCCAAGTCGCGCGGGACCGGCATCAGCCCATTGCGCTATCTCGAGATCGGCATGAACCCGGAGTGGCTGCGCTATTACATCGGCGCCAAGCTCAATGCGAACATCGAGGATCTGGACTTCAACCGCGACGACTTCATTGCGCGGGTGAACAGCGATCTCATCGGCAAATACGTCAACATCGCGAGCAGGGCGGCAAGCTTCATCAGCAGGCATTTTGGCGGCGAGCTCGACTACGGCGACGATGGCGCGCTGCTCGCGGACCAGGCCCGCGAGCTCGCCTCGGTGGTCGCGGAGTACTACGAAACACGCGAGCTCGGCAAGGCGATGCGCGAGATCATGGCCCATGCGGACCGCCTGAATAAGGACTTCGATGCGCATCAGCCATGGGTTCTCGCGAAGGATGCGCAGAGGCGCGCCGAGCTTCAAGCCGTGTGCTCGCGGGCTTTGGCGGGTTTCAAGTTGTTGAGCGTCCTCATTGCGCCCGTGCTGCCCGAGCTCGCCGCGCGCGTTGCACGCGAGCTCTTCGGGCTCGATCGGCCCTTCGCATGGAGCGATGCGGGCATTCCGCCCGCTCGGGCCAACGCTTACCAACACTTGATGACTCGAGTCGAGCCCAAACAGCTCGATGCGCTGTTCGAGACGGACCGGGAGACCGCGCCCACGAAGGCTCCCACCGGAAGCGCCAAAGCAGGCAAAACGGCGCCGGCGTCGCCGGCATCGGCGCCGCACCCCTCCGATACGGCCGCGGCGGCGGCCGCGCACCCGGTCGAAGGCAGCCCAATCTCCATCGACGAGTTCCTGCGCGTTGATTTGCGCGTCGCGAAGGTGCTCGAGGCGGATTTCATCGCGGGCGCGGACAAGCTCCTCCGATTGCGCCTCGATGTGGGCGATCTCGGCGAGCGGCAGATCTTTGCCGGCATTCGCGCCGCCTACGACCCGGCCTCACTGCCCGGCCGGCTGATCGTCATCGTCGCGAATCTTGAGCCGCGTAAAATGCGCTTTGGGACATCCGCGGGGATGATGTTGGCGGCAGGTCCCGGCGGCACGGAGATTTTCATCCTATCGCCGGACTCCGGTGCCGTTCCCGGCATGCGTGTCAAGTGATCGCGATGCAATCGCCCGCCTCATCCAGCGACGTTGCACGCATCGACGCGTTGCTGCCGCAGACGCAGTGCACCCGTTGCGGCTATCCGGGATGCCGTCCCTATGCTGCCGCGATTGCCGGCGGTGACGCGCAGATCAATCAATGCCCGCCGGGCGGCAGCGCCACGATTCACGCGCTCGCGGCATTGCTGGGGCGGGAGTTCCTGCCGTTGAATCCCGCGAACGGTGTCGAGGCGCCGCCGCGCATCGCGTGGGTCGATGAATCACGCTGCATCGGCTGCGCGCGGTGTCTACCGCCCTGTCCGGTGGACGCGATCGTCGGGGCTGCGAAATATCTGCACACGGTGCTCGCGGACCGCTGCACCGGGTGTGAGCTGTGCCTCGCCCCCTGCCCCGTCGATTGCATCGAAATGCGACCCGGGCCGGTGCCCGCGGCGCATCAGCCGGAGCTCAACCGCGAACGCCACGACGCGCACGTGCTGCGCCTCGAGCAGCGGGTGCAGGACCGGCAGCGCGAGCTCGATGCCAAGAAGGCCGTGGCGTTGAACCGCGCGCCGATCGCCTCGTGAGCCGCAAAACATGAACGCCGCGAAGCGCCGGGCCATCTTTGAACGATTCCGAAAGGAAAATCCCGCGCCGAAAACCGAATTGGTGTACCGCTCCCCCTTCGAGTTGTTGGTCGCGGTGATTCTCTCCGCTCAAGCCACCGATAAGAGCGTGAACAAGGCCACCGCGCAACTTTTTCGGGTAGCCAACACACCGGCGGCCATCGCGGCGCTCGGAGTGTCGGGCCTCACGCCGTTCGTCAAATCCATCGGTCTTTTCAACAGCAAGGCGAAGAACATCATCGCCGCCTGCCGGATATTGCTCGCCGAGCACGGCGGTCAGGTCCCGAACAGCCGTGAGGCCCTCGAGCGCCTTCCGGGGGTGGGGCGCAAGACCGCGAACGTCGTCATGAACGTCGCCTTCGGCGCGGCCACCATGCCGGTCGATACGCACATTTTCCGCGTCGCCAACCGCACGGGTCTCGCGCGCGGCACCACCGTGCGCGCCGTGGAGGATAAGCTGTTGAAGCTCGTGCCACCCGAATATCTGAGCAATGCCCATCATTGGTTGATTCTGCACGGCCGCTATGTATGCACGGCGCGCCGTCCGGCCTGCCCGCGCTGCATGATCGCGGATCTGTGCGAGTATCCTCACAAGACGAAAGCCCCGCCGCCATGACGAGTGCCGGCCCTTCGACTGCCATCGGCGGTTATACCCGCGAGGAATTGCGCCGCAGCTACTCCGACGCCTGGCGAAAGCATCGCGCGCTCGCCCCGCTCACGCCGCTCGAGGCGATGATCGTCGAGGTGATCGAACGGCATCCGGAGTACCAAACTCTCATCGCTGATCCGCAGCAGGCCCTCGCCGTCGAGTCCGCCGCGACAGGCCCGGAAGAGAATCCGTTTTTACATATGGGGCTGCACCTCGCCGTCCGCGAACAAATCGCGATCGATCGGCCGCCCGGCATCCGCGAGTTGCGGCGCTCTCTCGAAGCGCGTCTCGGCGACCTGCACGGCGCCGAGCATGCGCTCATGGAGGCGCTGGCCGAAACTCTCTGGGAGGCGCAGCGCAGCGGTAAAGCACCGGATGAGGCCCACTACTTGGAGCTGTCGCGCCGGCGCCTGGGGGCAGCCCGCTCCCGGTGAGGTTCCAAGGTTAAGGAACTTTCATGCGCGCGTCATCGGCGGCGCGCGTGGCGGGCGCTATTCTCGCAGGTAACTGTCGAGGGTTTTCCATGCGCTCCGTGCTTCTGGCAATCGCCGTCCTCCTGGTCCTTTTGTCGATTGCCGCGAATTCGGTGACTGGATCGAGCGGCCCTCAGCCGAGCCCGCCGGCGAACATTTCCGCTCCTCGCCCGCCTCGCCCGCCTCGCCCGCCTCAGTACCCGCTGCCGAAGGGGACGCGGCCGCCAAGCACGTCAAGCGAACCGCATGCATCAAAAGCGCAAAAGCGAAAAAACTCGTGGGGGCGCAAAAGACCGCGTTCATCAAGGAGTGCGTGGCTGCGCCCTGAACGGCGCGCCGCCGGCGGCTCCGGCACCGCTTCTTCCGACTATCGCTTCGGCACGTAAAGATCGGTAAGCGTGCCTTCGAAGGCCTCCGCGGCGAACGCCACGGTCTCCGATAGCGTCGGGTGGGCATGAATCGTCAGGCCGATATCGGCTGCATCCGCCCCCATCTCGATGGCGAGACCTACCTCCGCGATCAAGTCGCCCGCGTTCGTGCCGACGATTCCGCCGCCGATGACGCGATGCGTTTTCGGGTCGAACAGTAGCTTCGTGAAACCCTCGTCCCGATTGATCGCGAGCGAGCGGCCGCTGGCCGCCCACGGAAACGTCCCCTTGCCGAACTCGATGCCGCGCGCCTTGGCCTCGGTTTCGGTCACTCCGACCCAGGCTATTTCGGGATCGGTATAGGCCACGGAGGGAATGCAGCGCGCGTCGAATGCCGCCTTGTGGCCCGCGGCAACTTCCGCCGCCACCTTGGCTTCATGAGTCGCCTTGTGCGCGAGCATCGGAGCCCCGGCGATGTCGCCAATGGCGAATATATGCGGGACATTGGTACGCATCTGCTTGTCGACCGCGATGATGCCGCGCGCATCGACGGCGACGCCTGCCGCGGCCGCATCGATGGCGTTACCGTTGGCGCTTCGTCCGACGGCGACGAGTACTCGATCGAACGCCTGGGGTTCCGGCGCGTTCGGTCCCTCGAAGGTGGCGCGCAACGCGTCCGCGCCCGCCTCGAGCTTCGATACGCGCGTCTTGAGCAAAATCCGTTGATAGCGTTTTTCGATTCGTTTTTGCAGCGGCCGGACCAAGTCGCGATCGGTACCCGGCATCAAGCCATCACTCAACTCGACCACGGTCACGGTCGCCCCAAGTGCTTCGTACACACACGCCATCTCCAGGCCGATGATACCGCCGCCGATGACCAGCAGACGCTTGCAGTCGGGCGGCAATTCGAGCGCACCGGTCGAATCGATGACACGCGGATCGTCAGGAAATCCCGGCAAGCGCACCGATTCGGATCCTGCCGCGATGATGCACTGCTTGAAGTCCACGCGCCGCGCACCCTCTGGCGTCGCTACTTGCAGCGCATATGGTCCGACGAATTTGGCATCGCCGCGCACTACGTCGACCTTGCGCTGCTTCGCGAGCGAGGTGAGTCCGTTGGTCAATTTGGCGACGACCCGGTTCTTCCACTCGCGCAACCCGCCGCGGTCGATTTGCGGCGGCGCGAACACGATGCCGCAGGCCTTCATGTCGGCGGCATCCTCGATTACCTTGGCCGCGTGCAGCAGCGCCTTGGACGGGATGCAGCCGACGTTCAAGCACACTCCCCCGAGTACCGGCCAGCGTTCGATCAGCGTCACTTTGAGGCCGAGATCCGCGGCGCGAAACGCCGCCGTGTAGCCTCCCGGGCCCGCGCCAAGCACGACCAACTCGAGCGCTCCGGGCGGCGGCGCGGCACCGGCCGGCGCGGTCGTGGGCGGCGGCGCGGTCGTGGGCGGCGGCGCGGTCGCGGGCGGCGGCGCGGTCGCGGGCGGCGGATTTATGGCAGGCGATGTTGCGGCCTCGTCGGAAGCGGCGATCGTCGCGATCAACGTACCCGCGGCGACCTCTTGACCTTTGCGGACCTCGATCGAGGCAACCACGCCGCCGAGCGGCGAGGGTACGTCCATCGATGCCTTCTCCGTCTCGAGCGTGATCAGCACATCATCGACGCGGATCGTTGCGCCCACCGCGACCAGCACATCGACTACCGTCACGCCCTTGGCATCGCCGAGGTCCGGGACCCGTACTTCAAGGGTGCTCAAAATAACGCCTTTACGTCGCTCAGAGTCTTGCTCAGGAACACGATGAAGCGTGCAGCTTCGGCACCGTCGATGACCCGATGATCGTAGGACAGGGACAGTGGCAGCATGAGGCGCGGCACGAACTCGCCCTTGATGAAGACCGGCTTCTGGCTCGATCGCGAGATGCCGAGAATTGCGACCTCCGGCGCATTGATGATGGGCGTGAACGCGGTGCCGCCGATACCGCCCAAGCTCGAGACCGTGAACGAGCCGCCCTGCATCTCCGGCGCCGTGAGCTTGCCGGCGCGCGCCTTGTCCGACAGCGCCGCGAGCGAGCGGGCGAGTTCGAACAGATTGCTGCGGTCGGCATCGTGAATGACCGGCACCATGAGCCCGTTCGGCGTATCGGCGGCGAAGCCGATGTGAAAATACTTCTTGAATATCAAATTGCCGCCCGACGCATCGAGCGATGCGTTGAAGCGCGGAAACTCCTTTAACGCGACGATGCAGGCGCGAATGATGAACGCGAGGGGGGTCAATCTCACCCCCTCCTGCGTTGCCTTGCCCTTCAATGCCACCCGCGCGATTTCCAAATCGGTGATGTCGGCGTCTTCGTGCTGCGTGACGTGCGGTATGTTGAGCCAACTTGCCTGCAGGCGCGCTCCCGAGATCTTCTGGATGCGCGACAGGGGTTTGAGCTCGATCGCTCCGAATTTCGCGAAATCGACTTCCGGCACTTTGGGCAGCGCGGATACGGGCGCCGCCGGCGCGCGTACCGGCGCCGTGAGGATGGCTTTCACGTGCGCTTTCACATCCTCCTGAGTGATGCGCCCCTTCGGACCAGTGCCCTTGATTTTGCCCAGATCCGCACCGAGCTCGCGGGCGAACTTGCGCACCGACGGGCTGGCGTACGCATTGGCAAACGCCGCTTCGTCGACCTTCGCGGACACGGGCGGCACGTTTGGCGGCGAGGTCGACCCCGGTGTTGAAGGAACTCGCGCGGGGGCAGACGCCGGTGCTGGTGGCGGAGCCGGCGCGGGCGCACGCTCCGTAGCCGGTGGCGGAGCCGGCGTGGGTGCACGCTCCGTGGCCGGTGGCGCGGCGGCCGCTGGTGCAGCAGCCGCAGGTGCAGCAGCAGACTGCGCAGCAGCGGGAGCGGCGTTCACTTCGGGCTCGGCCGCTGCCTCGAGCAGCAATATCAGCGAACCCTCGGAAACCTTGTCGCCCGCCTTCACCGAGACCTCGGCGATGCGTCCCGCGGCCGGTGCGGGCACGTCCATCGCCGCCTTCTCGGTCTCGATCGTGATCAAGGGCGTTTCCTTCTCGATCTGTTGGCCGGCCTTGACCAGCACATCGACGACGTTCACGTCCTTGAACCCGCCGATGTCGGGAACCAATACGTTGAGAGGAGCTGCCACGATGCGCGCCTAGACGGAGAGCGGATTGGGTTTTTCGGGATCGATGCCGAAGGCTTCCATCGCCCGAGTCACCGTATGCATGTCGAGCTTGCCGTCATCCGCCAGCGCCTTGAGCGCCGCGATGACCACGTAATGGCGATCCACTTCGAAGAAGCGGCGCAGCTCGGCGCGCGAGTCGCTGCGCCCGAAACCGTCCGTACCGAGCACGGAATACCGGCCCGGAATCCACTGCCGTATCTGGTCCGGCACGGTTTTCATGTAATCGGTGGCCGCGACGAACGGACCGTCCCGTTCGCCGAGCGCCTGTTGCACGTAGGATTGCTTCGGAGGCTCGGTCGGATGCAGGAGATTCCAGCGCTCGATGTCCAGTGCGTTCTTGCGCAATTCGCTGAAGCTCGTCACGGAATAGACGTCGGCCGGCACGCCATAGTCATGCTCGAGCAGTTGCGCCGCGGCGAGCACCTCGCGCAATATCGTCCCCGATCCGAACAGCGTCACCCGCACTTTGCCGCGGCCGCCGATCTGCAACAGATACATGCCGCTCAATATTCCTTGCGCGACTCCCGAGGGCATCGAGGGATGCACGTAATTTTCGTTCATGCACGTGATGTAATAGAAGATGCCTTCCTGCTCCTGGTACATGCGGCGCATGCCGTCTTGTACGATCACCGCGAGCTCATAAGCGTAGGCAGGATCGTAGGCGACGCAATTCGGCACCGTGGTGGCGACCAACTGGCTGTGACCGTCTTGATGCTGCAATCCCTCGCCCGCGAGCGTCGTACGGCCGGCGGTGCCGCCGATCAGGAAGCCGCGGGCCTGGCTGTCGCCCGCCGCCCAAATGAAGTCCCCGACGCGCTGAAAGCCGAACATCGAATAGTAAATATAGAACGGCACCATGCTCACGCCGTGATTCGAGTAGGCCGTCGCGGCGGCGAGCCACGAGCACAGGCTCCCCGCCTCGTTGATTCCTTCCTCGAGAATCTGACCCTGTTTATCCTCGCGGTAGAACATGAGCTGGTCGGCATCTTGCGGTGTGTACAGCTGACCCACCGAGGAATAAATACCGACTTGCCGAAACATGCCCTCCATGCCGAAGGTGCGCGCCTCGTCCGGTACGATCGGCACGATGTGCTTGCCGACGTTCTTGTCCTTGACCAAGGTGGTGAGGATGCGCACCAGTGCCATGGTGGTGGAAATCTCGCGATCGTTCGTGCCCTCCAAAAGAGCACTGAATGCTTCGAGCGGCGGCACGATCAGCGGTGGGGCCAGGGAGTTGCGCGCGGGCAGATAGCCGCCGAGATCGGCCCGGCGCTGCTGCAGATATTTCATCTCTTCACTTTCGGGTGCCGGCTTGCGGAAAGTCAGTCCGGCAATTTCCTCGTCGGAAATCTGGATGTTGAAGCGGTCCCGAACCGCCCTGAGCGCCTCGTCGCCGAGCTTTTTCTGTTGATGGGCGACGTTGAGGCCCTCGGCCGCCTTGCCGAGGCCGAAGCCTTTGACCGTCTTTGCGAGTATCACGGTTGGTGAGCCTTTGTTCGCAACCGCGGAGCTATAGGCGGCAAATACTTTTTGCGGATCGTGTCCGCCGCGGTTGAGCCGCCAAATTTCCTCATCGGACATATTGGCGACCATCTCCTTCAGCTCCGGATACTTGCCGAAGAAATGCTCGCGCGTATAGGCACCGCCCTTCGATTTGAAATTCTGATACTCGCCGTCCACGCACTCTTCCATCAGGCGCTTGAGCAGCCCTTTTTGATCGCGCTCGAGCAGCGGGTCCCAGCGCGAGCCCCATAGAACCTTGATCACGTTCCAACCGGCGCCGAGAAACGCCGCCTCGAGTTCCTGGATGATCTTGCCGTTGCCGCGCACCGGACCGTCCAGGCGCTGCAGGTTGCAATTGATCACGAAGATCAGGTTGTCGAGCTTCTCGCGCACGGGCATGGTCAACGCGCCCATCGACTCCGGCTCATCCATCTCGCCGTCGCCGAGGAAGGCCCAGACCTTGCGGTCGGAGGGCGGGACGATGCCGCGATGCTCGAGATAGCGCACGAATCGCGCTTGGAATATCGCCATCATCGGACCCAGGCCCATCGACACCGTGGGAAATTGCCAGAAATCCGGCATGAGCCACGGATGCGGATAGGATGACAAACCATCGCCGCGCACTTCCTGCCGAAAGCGCATCAGCTGACCTTCGTTCAGGCGCCCCTCGAGGTACGCCCGCGCGTAGATGCCGGGGCTCGAATGCCCCTGGATGAATATCATGTCCCCCGGATGGGCGGCGCTGCGGGCCCGCCAGAAGTGATTGAATCCGACCTCGTAGAGCGTCGCGGCGGATGCGTAGGTTGCGATGTGCCCGCCGTATTCGGAGCTGGCCCGGTTGGCCTGCACGACCATGGCGAGCGCATTCCAGCGCATGTACGCCTCGTTGCGTCGCTCCAGCGAACGGTCGCCCGGATAGTCCGGTTCCTGCGCCTTCGAAATGGTGTTGAGGTAGGCGGTGTTCGGTTTGAAGGGCAAATACGCGCCGGAACGGCGCGTAAAGTCCACCAACTTTTCAAGCAGGAAATGCGCGCGCTCGGGGCCCTGTGCACGCATGACCGAATCGATGGATTCGAGCCACTCCTGAGTTTCCGTGGGGTCGATGTCTTCGTACGGGGATCGTTGCGTCATAAGGAACCTTGGTCTACAGGCACGTGCACATGCACACGCCGACGTGTCCTGTTAAGATGTCAGGCACGTTACAGCGCCCTTGCGCGAACTGCCACTACGGAGCTTAGCGGCACTATCTTCGGGGTTTGGTTTTTCTCGGTCAAGCAGAGCGCCGGCGAAAAGCCAGCAGATCAATAATATGCCGATTCGTTTGCCCTTCAGCTCGCTGTTAGTACCCGTGCGTCAAATCGGCGCGAGGCTTTCGGCATCCAAGCTCGCTCGCTATTCCGCTGCCCTCGTGTTTTTGCCGCTGAAGCCGGCCGCCGCCGATTGGGCGGCACTGCCGCACGGCGATATGCTGCGGGCGCTCTACGCGCGCCGTGTGCGCAAAGCCGGCGATAGTTTTCTTCTCAGGGTGGGAGCGCACGCCGAGACCGCGCTGCTCGTTGCCTGCCTGCCCGCGCAGGCGAGCACCTTCGAGCGGCTGCAAGCAGCCGGCAAGCTCGCGCGCAGCCTGATCGAGTGCGAGCCGCAATCGCTGCTGCTATGGCAGCAAGGGTGCGAACCTGCGGCGGCCGCGGCAGGGTTGATTGCCGCCGTCGCCGCACTCGAGGCGGCGGCGTTTCGCTTCGCGACCTTCAAGAGCAAACCGAAGCCTCGCCGGCGCCTCGCACACATCGATATCGCCGTATCCGGCAAGCTGCGGGACCTCGATCTCACGCTCGCGTCCGCCGCCGGTAACAATATCGCCCGCTGGCTCACCGCGCTGCCACCGAACGCGTTGGACGCAGCCGCCTACCGGCGCCTGACCAAGGACTTCGCGCGCACACTTGGCTTGAAGCACCGATTCTACGGAGAGAGGGAATTGCGGCGCCTGGGGGCGGGCGCTTTCCTTGCCGTCGCGCGCGCCAATCCCGCGCACGATGCGGGCATCGTGCATTTGTCGTTCCGGCCGCGCCGCGCCGCCGCACCGGCGGTGAGTCTCGTCGGCAAGGGCGTGTGTTTCGACACGGGGGGCACGAACCTCAAGGCCCACAAGAGCATGCTCGACATGCACACCGACATGGAAGGCAGCGCCGTGGCCCTCGGCAGCCTCTACGCCCTGCATTCCCTGCGTTCGCCTTTGGCGGTGGACTGCTGGTTGGCCATCACCGAAAATCTCACTGGAGCATTTGCCTATAAGCCCCAGGACGTGGTGCGTGCCGCCAATGGAACGACGATCCAGGTGATACACACCGATGCAGAAGGGCGCATGATATTGGCGGATGCACTGAGCCTCGCCGCGCGCGGCAAGCCGCGCGCGATCATCGATTACGCCACGCTCACGGGCGCCTGCGTGCACGCGCTCACCGAGCGCTACAGCGGCGCGTTCACGAACCGGCCGGCGTCGCGCGAACTCATCGAGGCGGCGGGCGTCGCGAGCGGCGAACGCGTATGGTGTTTTCCGATGGATGCGGACTTTGACACGGACCTGGAAAGCAGCGTGGCCGACGTGCTGCAGTGTTCGCCCGAGTCCAAAGGCGATCACATTCTTGCGGCGCGCTTTCTCAACCGCTTCGTGCCCGAGACGATCCCGTGGCTGCATCTGGACCTTGCCGCGGGCTCGCGCCACGGCGGCCTCGCCCACATTCCGACCGAGATCACCGGGTTCGGGGTGCGCTTCACGCTCGATTTGTTGCGCCGTGGTTGGCCCGCTGCGGCGGCGGCTCGATGAAAGATGCATTGGCGCCACGCTTGACGATCCAGCGGCCCGACGACTGGCACGTGCATCTGCGCGACGGCGAGGCACTCGCGGCCGTGGTGAAATTCACGGCGGCCCGATTCCGGCGCGCCATCGTCATGCCGAATCTCACGCCGCCCGTCACGACCGTGGCGCTCGCCGCGGCCTATCGGGAGCGCATCCTCGCCGCGCTGCCGTCCGGTGCGCGCTTTACCCCGTTGATGACCTTGTATCTGACCGACTCCACCGCGCCGCAGGAGATCGATCGGGCTCGCGCCAGCGGTTTCGTGCACGGGGTCAAGCTCTACCCCGCCGGGTCGACCACGCATTCGGACGCGGGGGTTGCGGATATCCGCAAGACTTTCCCCGTATTGACGCGCATGGAAGAGCTCGGCATGCCGCTCTTGGTGCACGGCGAGAGCACGCGCCCGGACGTCGACATCTTCGACCGCGAAGAGGTCTTCATCGACACGGTGCTTGCGCCGCTGCTGGCGCGCTTCGTCAAGCTGAAGGTGGTTTTTGAGCACATCACGACGGCACGCGCCGCCGAGTTCGTCGCCGGTGCACGCGAGGGCGTTGCGGCGACGATCACGCCCCAGCATCTGCTGCACAATCGCAACGCCATTTTTTCCGGCGGCATCAAGCCGCATTACTATTGCCTGCCGATACTCAAGCGCGAGCAAGATCGGCGTGCGCTCGTGGCGGCCGCAACGAGCGGCAATCCGCGCTTCTTTCTCGGCACCGATAGTGCCCCACACGAGCGGTCGACGAAGGAAAGCGCGTGCGGCTGCGCCGGCATGTTCACCGCACATGCAGCGCTCGAGTTGTACGCCGAGGCGTTCGAGCGAGCCGGCCACTTGAATCGCCTGCAGTCGTTCGCCAGCCACTTTGGCGCGGATTTCTACGAATTGCCGCGCCACGATGACCTTCTCACCATCATCAAGGAGCCTTGGGTGCCCCCGCAGTCCTATCCTTTTGCCGGCGGCGCGCTGGTACCCTATCGCGGCGGTGAGACGATCGCCTGGCGGCTCGACCCGTTGGTGGACGAATGACGCTCCCACCCATCACGTTCGCAACGCGCTTTCGCGGTTTTCTGCCCGTCGTGATCGACGTCGAAACCGGTGGCTTCAATTCGCAGACGGACGCCTTGCTGGAAATTGCGGCCGTGCTCATCGAGATGCGAAGCGACGGCTCCTTGACACGCGGCGAAACGCATCGTTATCACGTGACACCGTTTCCAGGCTCCAACATGGAGCCCGCTTCGCTGGCCGTGACCGGGATCGATCCCCACCATCCGCTGCGGCCCGCGATCGCCGAAGAGGATGCACTGCAGCGAATCTTTCGCGAGGTGCGCAATGCCGTGCGCGCAGCTGATTGCACCCGCGCGGTTCTCGTCGGCCACAACGCCTTCTTCGACTTGAATTTCTTGAATGCCGCCGTCGCGCGCACCCAGATCAAGCGCAACCCGTTCCACCCGTTCTCGAGTTTCGACACGGCCACGCTCGGGGGCGTCGCCTTCGGCCAGACGGTGCTGATGCGCGCGACGCTCGCCGCGGGGCTCGAATGGGATACGGGATCGGCGCATTCGGCCGCCTATGATGCCGAGCGAACGGCCGACCTGTTCTGCACGATCTGCAATCAGTTCCAGGGGGTGTTCGAGGCGAGCCGCCGGCGGCTGGCCGCGATGGGCCCGCTCGAAGTGGAATCCGAAGCGCCGGAACCCGAGACGCCCGAGCCTCAAGCGCCGGGTTCCTAGGCCCGAGCGCCGGGTTCCTGGGCCCGAGCGCCGGGTTCCTCGGCGCAGCCGTCCTTTAGGCCGTCACGGCGCCGGCTTCGGCCAGCAGCTGCTTCAGCTCGCCGCTCTTGTACATCTCGATCGTGATATCGCAACCGCCGACCAACTCACCATTGACATAGAGCTGTGGGAAGGTGGGCCAGTTCGAATACGACTTGAGCGCATCGCGCACTTCCGGATCTTCAAAAATATTCACGTGCGCAAACTTGGCCTTGCAGGCGCGCAAGGCCCCCACGGTTTGAGCCGAGAATCCGCACTGCGGGAAATCCGGCGTGCCCTTCATGTATAACACCACCGGGGCGGCGGAGAGCTGACTCTTGATCCGTTCAATTGCATTCATGGTCGATCATCTCCAATTACTTCACTTGGGTTTGGCGGCGCGCCTCGCAGCGCGTTCCCCTAACAGCCGTAGCACGGCCCACTGTTCGGCGCTGCTCATACTCCGCCAGCCGGCGATTTCCTCAATGGTACGATAACAGCCGATGCAGTATCCGTATGCATCCAGGGCGCAGATATTGACACAGGGCGACTCGGGCGGCATGTCGGGCATCGTTGCAGTATTGGGGCTCATTGCCTATTCTTCCAGCCTGTCCCCCACAGGATCCGCGCCGCGGCCCCTCGCTGTCATCATGAGCTAAGCGCCTGGAATCCCTGGAAAATCCCATGAACTCCCCGGTACCGGTGCCCGACGACTTAGCGCAGCAGGTCGATCGGGCACTGGAGGAGGATATTGGCCGCGGCGATTTGACGGCGGCGCTCATTCCATCGCGTGCCACGGCACGGGCATCGGTCATCACGCGCGAAAGCGCCATTCTGTGCGGCTGCCCCTACGTCGATGCGGTGTTCGCGCGTCTCGAACCCGGCGTGCGCATCGACTGGCAGGCTCACGAGGGCACTGCCGTCGCCCCGAACCAGATTCTGTTCAAGATCGCCGGCCCGGCTCGCGCGCTCTTGACCGGGGAACGGACGGCGCTCAATTTTCTGCAGCTGCTCTCAGGCACTGCCAGCGCGGCACACGCCTATGTGCAGCGGCTTGAGGGCACGCGCTGCCGTGTACTCGACACCCGCAAGACCATTCCCGGGCTGCGCTCGGCACAAAAATACGCGGTGCGTGTCGGCGGAGGACAGAATCATCGCATCGGCCTGTTCGATGGCATCCTCATCAAGGAAAATCACATCATGGCTGCCGGCTCGATCGCCGCGGCGGTCGCTGCTGCCAAAGCGAACGCGAGGGGGGTCCCAATCGAGGTCGAAGTGGAGAACCTGGATGAATTGCAGCAAGCCATTGCGGCAGGCGCCGACATCGCGCTGCTCGATGATTTCTCTCTTTCGGCCATGTCCGATGCGGTGCTCCTCAACCGCCGGGCGCCGCGTCCCCTCAAGCTCGAGGCCTCGGGTGGCGTGACGCTCGAGACCATTCGCCCCATTGCCGAGACAGGCGTCGACTTTGTGTCTGTGGGGAGCATTACCAAGCATGTGCGCGCCGTTGACCTCTCGATGCGCTTCGAATGGCCGGCGACGGACGGATAATCGCTATAGACAACAACAGCCTTGACAATCACTGCCTAGGCAATATAATACCGTCCAAGGTACACCATGAGTCCAGATAACGCGATCTACGACGCCAAGACCTACCAGCCCGGCAAGTGCGCTGGGCAGCTGATGTATCGAGTGCGGTCGGCTTACATGAATGCCCTCGACCAGGCGCTCGCCCTGGAGCCGGACTTGGTGACGCTCGAGGTGAGCGCCGCCCAGTACGTGATCTTGAACGTACTCGCCCAGCGAGGCGTCGATTCTGCGGCGCAGCTGTGCAAGGACATCTCCTACGACGGTGGCGCGATGACGCGGATGGTCGATCGGCTTGAGGCCAAGGGCCTCATCAGCCGGCGTCGCTGCCCAGACGACCGCCGCCTGGTGAAGCTCGAATTGACCGAAGCGGGGCTCGCGGCGATTCCGAAACTGCGGGAGTGCTCGGTGCGCGTATTGAACCACTTCATGCGCGGCTTCACTCAAACCGAGGCGCGCCAGCTCGAGGGTTTTCTGACCCGCATGCTGCAAAACGCCTGAGCTTTTTTTTGACCATTTAGCTGCCTAGGCATTGGTAGCTAGAGCAGTGATTTACGAGGAAAATGTATGAACACCGCCCACACGCTGATCCGGCGCGCCCGACTGGCGATGCAGGAGTTCGGGCCCTATCTGGCACTTGCCCTGCTGCCTGGCGGCAGCGTCATTGCCCTGGCCGTCTGGCTCTTCCGTCATCGGTCGCTCGCCACGCTACGCACATGAACCTCGGCGGCCAATTCGACTTGGGCCGACGGTTCGCCGGCTGGTCGCTTGCCCTCTTGGCGACCGGCTGCGCGAGCACGCACGGCCTCAAACCCGCCGCGACGCTGCAGGGCGCCGACGGCCTGGCTGCCGAGCGGACGCTCGCCGCGGCGCCGCTGCGCGAGGGTGACTGGCCGCGCCGTGACTGGTGGACGGCGCTTGGCGACCCGCAGCTCGATCAACTCATTCGCGAGGGTTTGCGCGATAGTCCGACGCTCAAAGTCGCAGCGGCCCGCACCCGGGCGGCGCTCGCCGACGCCGGAGTGAGCGAGGCCGCCCGCGCTCCCCAGGCGAGCTTGTCCGTGGAGGCTACGCGCGCGCGTCTCTCGGACAATGGCTTCTTCCCGCCACCCTTCGCCGGCACCACCACCACGATCAGCAACCTGCAAGCCTCGCTCAGTTGGGAATTGGATTTCTGGGGCAAGCAGCGCGCCACCTATCAAAGCGCTCTCGGACTTGCGCGCGCAAGCGCGGTGGATGCCGAGGCCGCGCGTCTCGCCCTCTCCACCAGCATCGCGCATGCCTACATCGAGCTGCAGCACGCGTACCTGTTGCTCGATGTCGCCGAGTCCACGCTCGAACAGCGCGAGCGGATCACCTCGCTCACGCGCGATCGGAACGCGGCCGGCTTGGATTCACGTCTCGAAGTCAAACAGACCGAGGAGGCGTTGCCGGCTACGCGCGAGCAGATCATTCAGCTCACGGAGATCATTGAGCTCACGCGTCATCAACTCGCTGCGCTGCTCGGTGCGGGACCCGATCGCGGCGCTGCGATCGCACGGCCGGCTGCCGCTGCGTTGACGGATCCCTCGCTGCCGAGCCGCCTGCCCTCGGACCTGCTCGGCCGCCGGCCCGACGTGATCGCGCAGCGCCTGCGCGCGTCGACGCGGCAGCGGACGCCATCAAGGTGCGTCAGGCGGACTTCTATCCGAACGTGGATCTGGTGGCATTCGCCGGTTTCCAGCGGCTGGGGCCGGGCGCTTTGGTCAGCGCCGGGGAACGCCAATTCGGGGCGGGGCCCGCGTTGAGCCTGCCGCTCTTCGATGCCGGCAGGCGCCGCGCGCAGCTCGCGGGCGCCGATGCTGCCTATGACGAGGCGGTCGAGCAGTACAACCAGACGCTCGCGGACGCGTTGCGCGATGTGGTCAGATCAGCTGAGTTCCTTGCGCAGCGTCGCCGCGCAGCGCGCCGAGCAGGAGCAGGCGCTCGCCACGGCGCAAGATGCCTATGACCTCGCCGTGCTGCGCTACCGCGAAGGCGTTGGCAACTACCTGCAGGTGCTCTCCACGGAAGACGCAGCTGCTCACTCAGCAGCGTCTCGATGCGGATCTGCGGGCCCGCAGCCTCGATCTGTCGGTCGCTCTGGCCGGTGCGCTCGGCGGTGGCTTCGAAGCTCCGGCCGGCACCCTGGCCCATTCACAGTAATTTACACGGTAATTTCTTGGAGTTTCTTCCATGAACGCTTCCACAACCTCCGACACGACTGCCGCCGGCCGCACGCGCCGCCGCTGGCTCACACTCGGACTCGGCAGTGTTGCGCTTTTTGCTGTCGGCCTTCGGCGCCTACTGGGCTCACACGCTGCGGTACCGCCAATCGACGGACGATGCCTACGTGAGCGGCAATGTCGTGCAGATCACGCCGCAGATCTCGGGCACCGTGGTCGGCATCGGGGTCGACGACACTCAGTACGTGCCGGCCGGAGCACCGCTGGTCGTTCTCGATCAGGCCGACGCCAAGGTGGCGCTCGATGAGGCGGAAGCGGGGCTCGCCAAGACGGTGCGTGAAGTGCGCACCTTGTATGCAACATCGTCGCAGCTGCAAGCGATGGTGGACCTGCGCCGCTCGGATCTGGCGATGGCCGAGCAGGATCTCGCGCGCCGCGAGCGGCTCGGCAGCTCCGGCGCGATTTCAGGCGAGGAATTGCAGCACGCCCGCGATGCATCGCTCGCAGCGGCGCCGCCGCATTGCTTTCCGCCGAGCAGCAGCTGCGCGCCGGTCGCGCGCGCACCGAAGGCACGGACATCGAGGATCATCCCGACGTACGCAACGCCGCCGCACAAGTGCGCAGCGCCTATCTGACCTACTCGCGCACGATCCTGCCGGCACCGCTCGCCGGATTCGTCGCCAAGCGCAACGTGCAGCTCGGTCAGCGCGTGAGCCCGGGCCTCGCGCTGATGGCCATCGTGCCGCTCGATGAGGTGTGGGTCGATGCCAACTTCAAGGAGCCGCAGCTCGCGGCAATGCGTGTCGGCCAACCGGTGAAGCTGTCCGCCGATTTGTACGGCACGCAGCGTGATCTATCACGGCACGGTGGCCGGTTTCGGCGCCGGCACGGGCTCGGTGTTTTCCCTGCTGCCGGCGCAGAACGCCACGGGCAACTGGATCAAGATCATCCAACGCGTGCCGGTGCGCATCGCGCTCGACGCCCGGGAGTTGGCGGCCAATCCGCTGCAGATCGGCTTGTCGATGCGTGCCGAGGTCGATACGCACGATCGCGGCGGCCCGCGTCTGCCGCGCCTCGCCCGCAGCGACGCCGGTTACGCGACTGAGGTTTTTGACTCCAACGAGCTGCTTGCCGAGGAGCGCGTGCACTCGATCATTCTCGCCAACGAATCGGCGGCTGCGCCGGCCTCGCCGCGCGCGGCTCGTACCAACGCGCCTCCCACAGCCGCCAACGCCGCGTACCCGCGCGGCATGCGCAGCCCATCCAGGTAGCTCCCATGAGCCAGGTAGCTCCCATGAGCTCCGCTGATATGAGTGTCGCCGACCCGGGCAAGGGTGTCCCGGTCGAGCCTTCACCGCTGCGCGGTGTACCGCTGGCGGTGGGTGCGATCGCTCTGTCGCTCGCGACCTTCATGAACGTCCTCGACACCTCGATCGCCAACGTGTCGATTCCCGCGATCGCCGGCGACCTTGGCGTCTCGCCGGATCAGGGCACCTGGGTGATCACCTCCTTCGGCGTGGCCAACGCGATTTCGCTGCCGCTGACCGGCTGGTTGACGCGCCGTTTCGGACAGGTGCGTCTGTTCACCTGGTCGATCGCTCTGTTCGTCGCGGCCTCCTTCCTGTGTGCGCTCGCGCCCACGATCGGCCTGCTCATCTGTTTTCGCGTGCTGCAGGGCGCCGTGGCTGGACCGATGATCCCTCTGTCGCAGTCGCTCCTGATCTCGAGCTACCCGAAGGCGAAATCCGGCACCGCCCTATCGGTTTGGGCCATCACCACGATGGTGGCGCCCGTGGTCGGACCTCTTCTCGGCGGTTGGATCACCGATAACATCTCCTGGCCTTGGATCTTCTACATCAATGTGCCGGTAGGTCTGGGCGCGGGGCTCGCGACCTGGATCATTTATCGCAAGCGCGAGACGCCCACCGTGAAGGTGCCGATCGACAAGGTGGGGTTGGCGCTTCTCGTCATCTGGGTCGGGGCGCTGCAGGTCCTGCTCGACCAGGGCAAGGATCTCGACTGGTTCGAGTCCGCGCAGATCGTGACGCTCGCCATCGTGGCGGCCATCGGACTGTTTATCTTCCTGGTTTGGGAACTTACCGAGCGGCATCCGATCGTCGATCTCAGTTTGTTTCGCAACCGTAATTTCTGGACCGCCACTCTCGCCATGGCGCTTGCCTACGGAACGTTCTTCGGCAACGCCGTGCTGCTGCCCTTGTGGCTGCAGCAGTACATGGGTTACACCGCCACCCTTGCAGGCATGGTGCTCGCACCCGTCGGCCTGCTCGCGATTCTGCTGACGCCCGCAGTCGGACAAGCGATGCGGCGTACCGACCCGCGTCTGATTTCGACGGTGGCATTCCTCGTGTTCGCGCTCATCCTTGGCATGCGCGCGCACTTCAACACCGATACACCGTTTGGTGCGCTGCTGGTGCCCACGCTCATTCAGGGTGTGGCCATGGCTTGCTTCTTCGTGCCGCTCGTCACGCTCTCTCTCTCGGGACTCGCCGCCGAGCGGATTCCGGCCGCCTCGGGACTTTTCAATTTCGCACGCATCACCGCAGGCTCGTTCGGCACTTCCATCGTGACCACACTCTGGGATCGGCGCGCGACGCTGCATCACGCCCGGTTGATCGAGCACCTGACGCCGGGCGATCCCGCTACCGCCCAGAGCCTGACCAATATGCAGGCCGGCGGACTGGGTTCCGAGCAGGGAGTTCCGCTGCTGAATCGGCTGGTCGACAACCAGGCATTCATGCTTTCCGCCAACGACATCTTCTTCGCATCGGCGGTGTTGTTTCTGGCGCTGATCGGCGTGATCTGGCTCGCGCGGCCGACCCGCGCAGTCGCCGCTCCCACCGAGTCGATCACTGGCGCGCATTGAGGCGCGGTCGAGTCCGAGTCCGACGGGCACTCCGATGCCACCAGATAATAGTTCTTCGACGTTTTGACGTTTCCTCGACGTTTTGACGCCACCCGCAGCGCTAAAACGTCATCTTTTTTATTGCCATATCGATCCGGGCGCGGTAATTCCCTCCCTCCGCGCCACGCCACGCCCGCGGGGGCCGCTCTTAAGCCGCAGCCAACCGCCCGTCGCGGTAGTCGGCGAGCGCCTGCTCGATTTCCTCGCGCGTGTTCATCACGAACGGGCCGTACTGCACCACCGGCTCGCGTATCGGTTTGGCCGCGAGGAGCAGAAAGCGCACGCCATCCGCGCCCGCCTGCACTTGCACGCGGTCGCCATCGGACAGCACGCCCGCGGCACGATGCGGCAGCGGCTTGACGGCACCGGCGGATCCGATTTGTGCGCTGCCTTCGTAGGCATACAGAAAGGCACTGTGGCCAACGAGGATCGGTGCGCTGAACTCGACGCCCGCCGGCAAGCGAACGTCGAGGTACAGCGGGTCGGTAGTCAGCTTCGTGCCTCCGCCATTGATCGGGCCACTGTAGGAATCTCCGTTCAGCGTGAGCGTACCCGCAATGATTTTCGCCTCGCCGCCCTGTGGCAGCTTCACGAGCGGGATCTCCCGCGCTGGAATATCGCGATAGCTCGCCGGCCGCATCTTCTCTTGCGACGGCAAGTTCAGCCACAGCTGGAAGCCGCGCAGCCGGCCTTCGCTCTGCTGGGGCATCTCAGAGTGAATGATGCCGCGCGCGGCCGTCATCCATTGCACGCTCCCCGGGCCGAGATCGCCGCGATTTCCGAGGTGATCCTCGTGGCGCATGTGGCCGTCGAGCATATAGGTGACCGTTTCGAAGCCTCGATGCGGATGCGACGGAAAGCCCGCGATGTAATCGTCCGGATTGTCGGAATAGAACTCATCGAGCATGAGGAAGGGATCCACATGCAGCCCACGCTGACCGCCGAGGCTGCGGCGCAACTTGACGCCGGCGCCGTCGGAGGTCGGCATCGATTGAATGACATGAGCTAAGGTTCGGGTGGTCATTGAAGCGTTCTCCTATGGTTGGCTCAGGCGGCGAGACGGGCGATCTCGGCGACTGCCCGCGCGAGACCCGCCTCCTTGCTTTGCGGACTGATGGCGAGACCTTCAGCGTAGACGAATTCGACATCGCTCATGCCGAGAAATCGCAGAAAGTCGCGCACATAGCTGGTTTGCGTATCCAACGGCGTGCCGGCATAGAGGCCGCCGCGCGCGGCGAACACATACACTTTCTTGCCGCTGAGCAACCCCTCGGGACCTTTGTCGGTGTACTTGAAGGTGACGCCGGCGCGGGCGATGTGATCAAAGTAGGCCTTGAGCTGTGAGGGTATCCCAAAGTTGTACATCGGCAGACCCAGGACGATCACGTCGGCCCGCTGCAGCTCGGCGATGAGCGCGTCGGAATAGGCAACGACTGCGTGCTGAGCGTTACTGCGCTTTTCCCGCGCGGTGATGAAGGCTCCAAAACGCTCGGCATCCAGGTGCGGCACCGCCTCCGCGGCGGCGAGGTCGCGCACGATGATCTGGGCTAGTGGGTTCCTTTCATGAAATGCGGCAACGAACTGATTGGCCAACTGGCTCGATTGGCCGTTGCTGTTGTTGATGCTGGCATTGAGTTGCAGCAAGGTGGTCATGGCACGTCTCCTTGGAATCAGTGGGTGGATCGGTGAGTGCCATTGAACTATTGATCAGATAGATAAAAAAGTTCAAAATATAGGGTATACCTATCTATTTCTTGAATATAAAGCGCTCATGGCAAGCCCCCGGGTCTCATTGGAGTTATGGCGCGCCCTCCAGGCCGTGGTCGATGCGGGGGGCTATGCCCAGGCCGCCGACATGATGCACAAGAGTCAGTCGGCGGTTACCTATGCCGTGCAAAAGATCGAATCGCTGCTCGGGGTGAAGGTATTCGAGGTGGTGGGACGAAAGGCCCATCTCACGCCGACCGGCGAAGTTCTGTATCGGCGCGCCAAGGCGCTGCTCGAGGAAGCGGGCGCACTCGAGAGCGCTGCCGGCAGCCTCGCGGCGGGCTGGGAACCGGAGCTGCGACTGGCGGTCGAGATCATCTTTCCCACGTGGCTGCTGCTGCAATGCTTTGCGCGCTTTGCCGACGAGCGACCCCAGACACGCATCGAGCTGTATGAGACCGTGCTCAGCGGTACCGAAGAGACGCTGCTGCAGCGGAAAGCAGATCTCGCCATCTGCTCGCAGATTCCTCCGGGATTTGCCGGCGATCCGTTGATGCGGTTGCGATTCATCGCGGCCGCTCATCCACAGCATGCGCTGCACCAACTCGGACGCGAACTCACTTTGCAGGATTTGCGGGAGCACCGCCATCTGGTCATACGCGATACCGGCAGTCAGCGCCGCAGCGGCAGCTGGCTCGGCGCGGAACAGAGTTGGACCGTGAGCCACAAGGCCACATCAATCCATGCTGCCGTGATGGGATTGGGCTTCGCCTGGTATGCCGAAGAGACGATTCGAGGCGAAATTGCGGGTGGCCTGCTCAAGCCACTGCCGCTGCGCGAAGGGGGTGAACGCTGGGGTGAGCTCTATTTGGTGTTCGCCGACCGCGACTACGCAGGCCCCGGAGCATTGCGTTTGGCCGAGATCATCCGCGAGCATGTGGCGGAACAATGCCGCAAGGCTTCCACGAGTCCCGCGGTCCCGGTCGAGTAAAATGACACTGATCAGGAGTTGAACCATGCCGAAACGCATCGACGTCAAGAAAGTCCCGGTCGTCACGGGCTCCGGGTATCCATCGCCGTTCGACGTGCCATGCGCAGCGCGCGCGCGCCAGCGCTTGGGCGATGCCGCCGACCTCACGGATTTTGGCGTCAATCTGCTTCGCTTGCCGCCGGGCAGTTGGTCCAGTCAACGGCACTGGCATTCAGCGGAGGATGAGTTCGTGTACGTTCTCGAAGGAGAGGTGGTGCTGGTCACGGACGGCGGCGAGGAAGTACTGCGCGCGGGCGAGTGCTCGGGCTTCAAGGCGGGCGTCCGCGATGGACATCATTTACAGAACCGCTCACACCGGGATGCCGTGCTGCTGGAAGTGGGATCACGCAAGGCCGCCGATGATGAGGGAGATTATCCGGACATTGATATGCGCTTCCTCAAGGCGGATGCGGGGTATGCAAAAAAGGACGGGACGCCCTACCCCAAACGCTGACGCATGCAGCTACAACACCAAGCCCGGTTGTCGTGCACCGTGCAGCGTGCATAGGCCCCGGGCAAGGTAGTCGAGCCAGATGTTCATGCACCCGAAACCATCGTCTATCGCCTCTCTACAGAACGAGGTGTAGGTCGGAGCGGCCGTTGGAATGTCGGCCTCCGATTCCCCGTCCCGGCTGCGAAAGCGCGCGCCAAATTTCTCGGCGAGGTGCTGTATGCGGTGATTGTGCCCAAAGCAGGTGATATGCAGGCCGCGAACGCATCGATTCTGAGCCACCACGAGCACACGGCGGAGCAACTCGGTCGCGATACCGTGGTGCTGCCATGCCGTTTCGATCGTAATCGCCACCTCGCACAGGATCGGATCGCGAGTATCCGGGATGTTCATCTCGGCGCAACCGCGCAGCGCGCCTGCCTCGAAGAATCCGATCACGACGATGCGATCCCAGTCGAGGTGCTCGCAGTGGTCCCGCACGGCCGCATCGCTCATCGCGCCCATGAAGCGCAGCGACCGCTCTTCGCCACTCAGACGGGCCAGATGACCGCCGAGCGCGGCGGCTTCGTGGGAAAACAGCTTTCGATAGGTGCTCACCGGCCGATGGTCCTCCGGAGCGGGGAACCCGACAAGCGAACTAATCGTGGACAGCGGATAGTTTATTTCACTCGACCGGTATGGCGCGCGCCTCGCCGGGCCGCGCGCCCGCGGGGCTGGCGATCTTCTCAGGGAATGCTGACCATCACGCGGTTGCAGTTCGAGCCGCCGTACGCCGCGCGCAACTGCTCGAGGCCCGATCTCAAGAATTGGCGGACCGCGCCGACGGTCTTCGCCTCGTCGCCCTTGGTCACCTCGAAGTCGGCCGCCCAAACCACCGAACTCTCATGCTCGGCATCGCTCTCGATCCTGAATTCTCCGACGTAATTTCCCACCGGGAGCGGCGTCGATTCCATTTTATAGCGGTAACGATGTTGTTCGGGTTCCACGTCCACCAGGCGTTCGACATGCGTGCTGCCGTCGCGGCCGTGCGCCGTGCGCACCGCGCCGAGTTCTTCGCGCTGGACGTCGACCTTTTCGAGCATCGGGTGCCAGATCCCGACCGCGCCGAATCCGCCGATGTTTTCCCACAGCAAGTCCGGGTCCATCGGAATGCTTACCTTCTCGGTTACTCGGGCCATAGATCCCTCCGCCGCGCGGCCACAAAGTCCTTTCGACATAATGGCACCCGATGAGTTCACCGGGCAACGGGGTTCGCGTCAAAATCCGCAGATTTTCGGCGTAGGAGAAACACCGACATCCGACCGCCTGGCGGCCGGCTGGGCGTTCAGGCGCTATTTGCAGCCTTGAGAACGCGCTGCGGCTGGGAGACGCCGTAGCCTTGGGCGTAATCGACGCCGAGGCTGCGCAGCATGTTGATGATCTCGAGGTTCTCGGCAAACTCGGCGATCGTCTGCTTGCCGGTCAGATGCCCGATCTCGTTGATCGAGCGCACCATCTCGCGGTCGATCGGATCGTGCAGGATCTCCTTGACGAAGCTGCCATCGATTTTCAGGTAATCGACCGGAAAGTGCTTCAGGTAGCCGAAGGAGGAGAGCCCGGTGCCGAAGTCGTCCAGCGCAAACTTGCAGCCCAATTCCTTCAATGCCTGGATGAAGCGGTTGGCCTGCGAGAAGCTCGCGATCGCCGCGGTCTCGGTGATCTCGAAGCAGATTTTGGTCGCGTCCAGGCCGCTGCGGTGGAACTGATCGATCACGTATGGCAGGAACTTGTCATCGCCGAGACTCTGGCCGGACAGATTGATCGAGCACATGGCGAGTTTCTCGCGCTCGTCCGCCTCGGAGACCAGCCAGCGAAAGGCGTTCTCGATGACCCAGCGATCGATGCTCGGCGTAATGCCGTAGCGCTCGGCCGCGGTGATGAAATTGTCGGGCGCGACGATCTTTCCGGTCTCATCGCGCATGCGCAGCAGCAGCTCGTAATGCGCGCCGTTCTCCACCTGCTGGAGCGGCAGGATGGTCTGTCGGAACAGCTCGAACCGTCCCTCCTCGAGCGCGTTGTTGATGCGCGCGGCCCACTGCATTTCCCGGCGCCGGCGCATGAGATCGATGTCGTTTTCCTCGAAGCTGTGCACGCGGTTGCGTCCGGCTTCCTTGGCCGCCTGACAGGCGCTGTCGGCGGCGCTCAGCACCGAGGCGACATCCGCATTGTCGGCGGAAATCGGTACCACGCCGATGCTCGCGCCGAGGCGAAACGTACGCTCTTCCCATGTGAACTTGAAATTGCGCACCGCTTCGCGCAGCGCCTCCGCGGTGCGCATCGCTTCATCGAGCGAGCAGCTCTCGAGCAGGATCCCGAACTCATCGCCGCCGAGCCGCGCCAGGGTATCGCGCCACCGGACCTTCGATTTCAACAGCGCGCCCACCTGCCCGAGCAGGGCGTCGCCGGCGCTGTGTCCGCAGGTGTCGTTGACGATCTTGAACTGGTCGAGGTCCAGGCAACACAGCGCATAGGATGTCTCGCGCGCCTTGGCGCTCTTGAGCGCCCGTTCCATGCGATTTTCGAACTCGCGCCGGTTTACGAGGCCGGTGAGCACATCGTGGCTGGCGTGGTAGCTGAGACGGCGATTGAGTTCGCGCGCTTCGCTGACATCGTGGAATACGAGCACGCCGCCCGAGACCGCGCCGCTGCCGTCGCGAATGGGCGAGGCGGTGCTTTCGACATAGATTTCATTGCCGTCGCGCCGGATGAGCAGCATGGGGCGCACGGACTTGATCGAGCGGGTGCGACGAATCGCCACCGCAAGCGGGTTTTCGAGCGGCTCGCAGGTCTCCTCGTGAAACGCTCGAAAGATCTCCTCGATGGCACGCCCCTGGCTGTCCTCGAGGCGCCACCCCGTCAGGGATTCAGCCACCGGATTCAAATAGTCGATCACGCCCTTCGCATCGGTGGTGATCACCCCGTCGCCGATGCTTTGCAACGTGATCTGCGCGCTCTCCTTTTCGCGGAACAGCGCCTCCTCGTAGAGCTTGCGCTCGGTGATGTCGAGCTCGACGCCCACCAGGCGCAGCAAGCGGCCTTTCTCGTCCACCCGCGCCTTCGCCCGGCTGATCACCCAGCGCCACTCGCCTGTCGCGTGGCGCATGCGGTGCAGGCTCTCGAAGATCGGCGTCTTGCCCGCCACATGATCGCGAATGGCGGCCTGAACACGGGACATGTCGTCCGAATGCACGAGCGTCCGCCAGTCCGGCGCCTGCTCCACGTGATCTTCGTCGTAACCCAGCATCGCTTTCCAGCGCGGCGACAGATAGACGCGATTGTTGAGCGTGTCGAAATCCCACAAGCCGTCGTTCGCGCTGTACAGCGCCAGCTCGTTGCGCTCCTCGAGATCGCGCAAATGCGCTTGAATTTCGATGCGTTCGAGTCCGGTCGCGAGGCTGCTGCCGATCAGTTTCATGAGCAGGTGCAGCTGGACGTCCCAGTTGTCGCGTGGGCGCGCACCGGCGATGCCGAGAATCCCCGCCGGACGGCCCTCGATGACGTAGCCGATCGTCAGTATCGATCCGATTCCGAGGTTGGCCCACACCACCGCATCCTCGGCCTGATCGGGCCGGGGATTGGCCGTATCTCGAAACTCCGATACGCGCAGCGGCGCGAGCCGCGAGCGCAGCCAGGGCAGGACCTCGACGTTTTGGCCGCGCAGTTGTTCGGGATTTCCCGTCGCCAACAGCCCGCGCGCCACCTGGACATCGGCGAACGTCGGTGTCTCCGTGTCGAGACTGATGTGAAAGGCCGTGTCGGTACGCGTCGCATCGCGCAGCAGCTCGAGGTTCGCGACGATGCAGTCCGCGGCGGTGGCCGCCGTCATCGTTTGAAAGTCCACCGCGATTTTGGTGCAAATGACATCGAGCCCCACCGTGGGGCGGATCCCACGCCGGGGCCAGGTTTGCGGAGAGAGGACATCCGATGCGGTGAGGTCGGGGTGTCGGGGATCGTTGGGAGCTATCGCCATGCGCCTTCGAGGGTCCCCGGATTATGAATGCCGTTGTCCATCAACAGTTTGCCACTCGATTGGAGCCGGAATGCGAATGCGTCACACAGTTCTTAAGGTCGCCTGCTGGGGAACATACATCCGGATTCTCGCACATGTTGTAAGGAATACAAGCTAAGCGGTTGTATTCTTGGGCTTGGCCCTACAGCTCCAAAGAAGCGCTGGCTTGGGCGTACAAGCCCAGCAAATTCCGCTCCATTTCCTCCTGCAGCCGGCCGAGTCCCGCGGCATCGAGGCCTTTCGCCACATACACCGGCTCGCCGACCACGATCACGATGCGAGCCCCTGGCATGGGAATGACGAAACGGTCCCATTTGATTTTCCATGCGTGCGAGGCAGCGTACGCCATGGGAATGATTGGCCGCTGCGACAGCTGCGACAGCAGAATGGCCCCCGGTTTGAACTTCCACGGCGGCCCACGCGGGCCGTCCGGCGTGATCGCCGGTGAGATGCCCTCATGCGCGAGCGCCTGGTAGTAATCGCGCAAGGCCCGCGCACCGGTATAAGACGATGAGCCCCGGATCACCTCCCCACCGGCCCGGCGAACGAGCATGGCGCCGAGTTCCCCGTCCACCGATGGGCTGATCAAGAATCCCAGCTTGACGCCGGCGTCGCGCATGTTGAGCAGCTGTCGCACGCAAAAGACTTGATGTTGATGCCAGTAGACCGGAATGAAAGAAGGCGCCCGGGCGAGCGCCGCCGAAATGTGCTCAGCACCCACCACCCGCACCACCCGGCACCACCTCCACACCAGGCGCAGCAACCCAAGACCGACGGGAACCAACATCTTGTAGAGGAAAAGACGGCTGCGAGTCAGGCGCCGGCCGGAGCGCGTTTGTTGTTCGTAAAGGGTATTGTGAAGGCCGCCGTCGGGTTTTTTTTGCACGGGACTCATTGTCGCGCGCCGCGCAAGCCTACGCAAAGCGGGCGCGCGCAGCGGCGACGCGGGGCGCTCGCGCATGGCGCAAGCGCCCTGCATGCCGGTCCAGCTACGCTACAATGCTCCGATGCAGACAGCGGCCCTTCCTCCAGGCCCTGCCGAAGGCTTCGACCTCGGCGGGAGCGAAGAATCATTGGCTCGGCTGCGCGAGTATTTCTCGCGCTTCGGCGACGTCTACCGCGTTTTTGCTCCGAACCGCGGCGTGTTCAATTACGTCATCAACCATCCCGACGACATCAAGCAGGTGCTGCTGTCGAATCATCGCAATTACACCAAGGGCGAAGGCATGGATCGGGTCAAGATACTGTTGGGCAATGGGATCATGACCAGCGAGGGCGACTTCTGGCGGCGGCAGCGCCGCATGATGCAGCCCTGTTTTCATCGACGCGTCATCGATCGCTTCAGCCGCTTGATCCACGAGGTGAACGAGCGGTTCGCCGAGCGCTGGGCAGCGCAGTCCTCACGCGGCGAGGCGGTGAACATCACGGACGATGTCAGCGAACTGACGCTGCAGATCGTGCTGCGCTCGATATTCGGCGATGATCTCGAGCGTCTCGAACGGCAATTGGGTGCAAATCCGTTCGAAGTCGTCGCCAAGGAACAGAATCGGGATCTGAAGTTCGCGTTTCGCTTTCGCTCGCTCACGAAACTCGTGGCGGAGCTGATCGAACGTCGCCGCCGCGAACCCGGGGAGCAGTTCGATTTTCTGAGCATGCTGATGGCGGCGCGCGACCGGGAGAACACCACGGCGATGAGCGACAAGGAGATGATCGACGAGGTCCTGACCTTGATCGTCGCCGGTCACGAGACCACCGCCGCGGCGCTCACATGGTCCTGGTATCTCATCGGCCAGCACCGCGAAACGGCCGCGCAGCTCGAGGCCGAAGCGGACCGGACGACGCAGGACATCCTCGGGCTCGACGCCGCAGAATCGCTCGCATTCACCCACCAGGTGCTGCAGGAGGCGCTGCGCCTCTATCCGCCCGGCTGGCTGTTCACCCGCCGCACCGTGGAGGCCGATGAACTCGGCGGATTTACCATACCGGCGCGCACCGATGTGTTCATCAGCCCCTACATTCTGCACCGGCACCCCTCATTCTGGAGCGAGCCGGAGGAATTCCGGCCCGAGCGCTTTGCCGGGGTGGACGCCAAGGAGCGGCATCGCTTCGCCTATATTCCCTTTTCGGTCGGCCCGCGCCACTGCATCGGGGAGAACATGGCCATGTTCGAAATGCTGGTGCACGTCAATCACATGACGCGCCGTTTTCGCTTGACCCGCCTCGGCAACGAACCGATCGAACTCGAGGCGCAAATCAACCTGCGACCCCGCTCCAATCTCATGATGAGGTGACCGAAAGATGACGCAAACAACACTGCTCGACATCCTCGAGCACAACCGCGACGTGGATCGCGCCGTGACCTACATCGAAGGGGAGAACGCCGAGCGGCGTGTGAAGTACGGCGACGTATTTTCGCGAGCCGTCGGGATCCTGCACCACCTGCAAGCCATGGGTGCGCAGCGCGGTGACAAACTGATCATTTTCCTCAGCAACAACGAGCAGTTTCTCGACGGCTTCTGGGCCGCGGTGTGCGGGGGCATCGTGCCGGTGCCGCTGGCCGTGGGGATCAGCGATGAACATCGTCACAAGCTGCTGCGGGTCGCGCGCAAGCTCGGCAAGCCGCTGTTGTACACGGATGCAAAGAGCTTGGAGCGCCTGCAGGCCCTGGCGGAACAGGTCGGGGAGACGGCGCTGTTCGCCGAGCTCAAGGCGCGCTCCTTCCTGGTCGGATCGATCACCGACATCTCCCGGCCGGGAAAGCTGCACCGCCCGAGCGCGGAGGACCTCGCCTTCATCCAATTCTCCTCCGGCTCCACCAGCGAGCCGAAGGGCGTCATGCTGACGCACGGCAATCTGCTCGCGAATATCACGGGCGCGACGGCCGTCGGCAAATACGACGATCGGGACGTGACTTTGAGCTGGATGCCGCTCACCCACGACATGGGTCTGATCGGCTTCTATCTGGTGCAATTCGCCAATCGGGCGCAAATCAATCTGATGCCGACGGACCTGTTCGTGCGCCGTCCGCTGCTATGGCTGCAGCTGGCATCGAACAAGCGCGTGACTCTCACCTGCTCGCCGAATTTCGGCTATCGTCATTTCCTCAAGGTGCTGGGCGATCGCCGCCTCGGACAACGTCGACCTGTCGTCCATCCGCTCGATTTACAACGGTGCCGAGCCGATCTCGGTGCAGCTGTGCAATGAATTCATGCAGGCCCTCGCCTACACCGGACTCAAGCATCGCGCGATGTATCCGGTATATGGACTCGCGGAAGCCTGTCTCGCCGTGACGTTCCCCGAACTCGGCGCCGACTATCGGTGGATTCGCGCCAACCGGCACAAGCTCGGCATCGGAGCCACCATCGAGGTGAACCCCGTCGATCCCCGCGACGCCATCGAATTGATGTGCGTCGGACGAGTCGTTCCGAACACGGAATTGCGCATCGCGGATGAACAGCGCGCCCGCGGTGCCGGACGGGCAGGTGGGACATATCTTGATCCGCGGCCCGAGCGTCACCCGCGGCTATTTCGGCGACCCGGAGGCGACCGCGCTCGCCATCGACGCCGAGGGCTGGGTCGACACCGGCGATGTCGGTGTTCTTGCACGAGGGGGAGCTCTACATCACCGGCCGCAGCAAGGAAATCATCTTCATCAACGGCCAGAATTACTATCCCTACGACCTGGAGAACATCGCCCAGCGTGCGCCGGGACTTGGATCTCAACAAGGTCGTGGCCGCCGGCGTCGCAAAACCGGGCGCCGTGGGCGAGGAATTGGTGGTGTTCGTCCTGCATCGCGGCAGCGTCGAGGAATTTCTGCCCACGGCCGCCGCCGTCAGCCGCCTCATCAATGAACACACCGGACTCGAGGTGGCGCAGGTCATCCCGGTGAAACGGATACCGAAGACCACGAGCGGCAAGGTCCAGAGGCATCTGTTGGAGAGTCGCGCACATCGAAGGCGAGTTCGATGCCGAATTGGCGGCGCTGCAGAAGCTGCGCGAGTCGCACGCCGGAGCTCATGTCACCGGTTCGGAACTCGAGGCACGACTGCAGTCGATCTGCGAAGACGCGTTGCCGGGAAAGCGGATCGAGGTAAACGACAATCTATTCGAGATCGGCGCAAGCTCGCTCAAGCTGATCGAGATCCACGAGAACATCGATCGCGAGTTCCCGGCACTGATAGATCTGACGGAGCTTTTCGATCACCCGACCATCGCCGACCTGGCGAAGCACCTGGAAGCCAAGATGAAGCAATCGGCGGTCAAACCGCCGGGTACCAAGCCGCCTTAGACCGGTGCTCAGTCAGCACCGTACAGGGGCTTCTTCAGCCGCCAGCGGCGGTACGACCACAGCCAATCGGCGGGGGACTTGAGCACGTCGAGTTCGCAGGCCCGGGCGTAGCGCTCGGTGATTGCGTTCGGAGGCAGTGTTTCGCGTCCGTCCCATAACTGCTGGAGCTCGACCTGGTAATGGCCGCGACGCAGCCGCCGCATGACCAGATACATGATCGGCAATCGGGTACCTCGCGCGATCTGCTCGGCGCCGACGTAAAAGGCGGTGTCCTGACCCAGGAAGGTCGTCCAGTGACGCTTGTCGGTCGACACGGGGGCCTGGTCCGCGTTCATCGCCACTGCGCGCACGACGGCGCGGCGGCGCAGGAAATCCGCCAGCAGCTCCTTTGCCGGCACCAACCGGGCGCCGAAGCGCGAGCGGACCTTGAGCATCAAGCGCTCCGCCCAGGCATCGTGCAGGGGCTTGTACGCCGCGTCGAGAGGATAACCGAGCTGCAGCACGACGCCTTGCAGAAGCCATTCCCAGTTGCACAGGTGCGAGGTCACGAACATGACCGATTGACCCGCGTCCAAGTAGCCGCGCGCGAGCGGCAGGTTGAGAATGCTGACTCTCGCGCTCATCGCCTCGGGGGTCAGCGATGCAGATTTCAGCACCTCCACCAGGACGTCGCAGAAATTCCTCAAGAAGCGTCTGTGGATGGCCGCGCGTTCCGCCTCGGCCATGGTCGGAAACACCCTGAGCAGCTGCTCGCGGATCACGTGATGCCGATGACGCACGACGTAATAGGCCAGAAAGTAGAGAAAACTCGAGAAGGCGTACAGCGCCCGCATCGGCAGCCGCGATAGGAATTGGACCATGGGGGAGCAGTTTACGACATTGCCCTCACACGATGTCAGTCGCATCCTACGGCCGATCAGGCGTGTGGCGATTAATGCCGGCGGTTTTTCTGTGTAGGCTAGAGTCGGTGGCAACGGGCAAGGGATTCGTGCGTGTACACAGCATCACAAGCTCCAAGCGGCTGACCGGCGGTGGCTTCCGCTGCGGGAGGAGCCGACCTCGAAGCTCAGCGAGCGCACTTCGAGGTGGCGCTCGCGAACATCGTCGACGCCGTGATCACCACCGATGCGCGCGGCCGGATCACCTACCTGAACCGCATCGCCGAATCGCTCTCCGGTTGGACGATGAGCGATGCGGCGGGCCGCCCGCTGAAACGCGTCTTCTCGATCATTCGCGACGATGATGCCGGGACACCGATCGAAAATGTCATCGAATCTCTGCGCCGCCCCCCCAAGAAATCCCATCCGACGAATCACGCGGCCGTACTGAACGCGCGTTCCGGCCGGGTGGCCATCGAATACAGTGCGGTCCCGCTGCGCGACAGCCGCGAGCGCTTCACCGGGGCGGTCGTCGTGTTCCGGGACATGAGCAGCCGGCGCGCCGTCGAGCGCGCGCTGCAAACCAGCGAGGAGTCGCGCGCGGAGAACGCGGCGGCGTTGTTCGAGGAGAAGGAGCGCGCTCAAGTCACGCTCAACTCGATCGGTGATGCCGTCATCACCAGCAACTTTCGTGGCGACGTCACGTATTTGAACGTGGTGGCCGAGAAAATGACCGGCTGGACCCAGGCGCAGGCCGCAGGGCGCGCGCTGGACGATGTGTTTCAGCTCATCGACGTGACGGCCCGCGAGAAGATCCCAAGTCCGTCGACGCGAGCCATCATCGAAGATAAGACCCTCGGTCTGGAGAGCGACTGCGTGCTGCTCCGGCGCGACGGCGTGGAACTCGCGGTGGAAGCCTCCGCGGCACCGATCCATGACCGCCAGGGCGGCGTCATCGGAGCGGTGATGGTGGCGCACGACGTCACGGCCGCGCGGGAGCTGTCGCGCAAGCTGGCCCGGCTTGCATTGCACGACAGCCTCACCGACGTGCCCAATCGCACCTTGTTGAGCGATCGGCTCGAGCAGGCGATCATGCGCGCTCAGCGCAGCGGCAACTCCGTCGCGCTGCTGTTCATCGACTTGGATCGCTTCAAGCACATCAATGACTCCCTCGGCCATGCGATCGGCGACGAGTTGCTGCGCTCGGTTGCGCGCAGACTCCTCGGCTGCGTGCGCAGTTCCGACACGGTGAGCCGCCAGGGCGGCGATGAGTTCTTGATCCTGCTCGCCGATGTGGTGCATGCGCACGATGCCGCCGTCTGCGCGGACAAGATCGTCCAGGCCCTGGACGCGCCGCATCGAATCGGCGAGCACGACTTGCGCCTCACGGCGAGCATCGGCATCGCGACCTATCCCGATGACGCGGCGGATGCGGACACGTTGCTGAAGAATGCGGATTACGCCATGTATCAGGCGAAATACAGCGGTCGCAATAACTATCAATTCTTCAAGCCGGAAATGAACGTGAACGCAATCGAGCGCCAGGCGATCGAAACGGATTTGCGTCATGCGATCGATCGGCAGGAGTTTGTACTCAATTACCAGCCCAAGATCAATCTCGCGACCGGGCAGATATCGGGGGTTGAAGCGCTGATTCGCTGGCAACGCCCGCAGCGCGGTCTGATGCAACCTGCGCAATTCATTCCGATTGCCGAGGAGTCGGGGCTCATTTTGCGTATCGGACGGTGGGTGCTGGAGGAGGCATGCCGCCAGGCGCGCGCGTGGATGGATGCCGGGCTCGCGCCGGTGGTCGTCGCGATCAACATCTCCGCGGTGGAGTTGCGGGCCAAGGATTTCCTTGATGGCGTGCGGGAAATCCTGCTGAGATCGCGTCTGGAGCCGCGGTTTCTCGAGATAGAATTGACCGAGACCTTCATGCTGCAGGACTGGAAGTCCACCGCCGAGGTTCTGCGCGCGCTGAAAACCATCGGCGTGAAAATCGCGCTCGATGACTTCGGCACCGGCTACTCGAGTTTGAGCTTCATGAGACTGTTTCCGATCGATACGCTGAAGATCGATCAGTCCTTCGTACGCGATATGACGGCCGACTCCGATGATGCAAGCATCGTCAGCGCCGTCATCAATATGGGGCGCAGCCTCAACATGAGCGTCGTCGCGGAAGGAATCCAGACGCGCGAGCAGCTCGCCTTTCTGCAAGCCCATCAATGTCCCGAAGGACAGGGATTCTATTTCGCCCGCCCGGTGCTCGCGCCGCAATTGGCTGCGTTGCTCGGCATCGGCGGCGCCAAGCCCGCATTTGTGGACTCGCGTCTGCTCGACGCGAAAGCGAAATACCGCTAGCCGCGCTCGGCGACGCTCCAGCCGCGCGCTCGAGGGAGCCGCTGCAGCGCATACTTAACAATGTGCGGGGGTTTGTGTGCCAAAAACCACGGCTGCGCTCATCTCGCGCGGACCGCACTGCGCCGCCCGCCGATAGTGTGATGCAATTAACGACGCCGGCGCTCCGCGCAGCATAACTTTTGATCTCTCGAATTCCCGTCGAGACGGGCGCCTGAGGTTAGGGATATGCCGCTGCTCCATCGTTCACTCCTCCTCGGTGCTTGCTCCCTGTTGCTGCTATCCGCGTGCAAAATGGATTCACCGTGGGGCAGCAGCGGCGTCGGCTCGGATTACGGCACGAATCCCGTCGCCTCCGGCACCGGCGGCAGCGGTGGCGGGGGCGGCACGAGCAAAGGTGGCGTCGGCGGCGAAGGGAGCATCACCGGTGCGCAAGATTCGGTGGTCGCGACACCCTCCGTAGCCGCCGTGTCGGTCGTGACCGGCGCGAGCCAGACCGTCGGCATCACATTCACGTCGAGCGACGGGCTCGCGATCACCGGTTTCGGCATCTCCGGCAGCCTGGCCGCTCTCCCGGCGGGCTGGAGCGGGCCGGGAAATTTCACGTGTGCCGTGGTAAGTTCCGGAAGCAGCTGCGTCCTCAACCTCACTTACGCTCCGACGGCGATCGACAGCGGCACACTCACGCTGAACTACATATTCGTCGATAACGCCAACATCCCGCGCGCCCCCGGCGGCTCTGTGACAGTCGCCTACGCGGCGACTCCGAACAACAACGTCATCGCCTCGACCTCGCCGGCGGGACAAATCAACGCCAGCGTCGGTGCGGGTTCACAATCGATCAGCGTCAATTTCACGACCGATGACGAGAATGCCGCCACCGCTCTATCGCTCACCACCAACCTCGCCGCGTTGCCCGCGGGCTGGAGCAGCACGGCCACGAGCCTGTCGTGCGCCATCGTCAGCACCGGCAACGGCTGTCAACTGCCCCTGAGTTATGCGCCGACCGCCCCGGGGCGGGGCACGCTCACATTGAACTACAGCTATACCGATGATTCGGGCGCCACCAAGAGCGGGGCGATCAACATCAGCTACGCCGCGACTTCGGCCAACACCATCGTCGCCAGCGCCTCGCCGACGGGTCAGATCAACGCCATCGAGAAAGCCGGTGCACAGGCGGTGGCGGTGACCTTCACCACCGACGACGGCAAGGCGGCGTCCGGGTTCGCGTTGCTGTCCGATTTGTCGGCGCTGCCGGCGGGCTGGGGCAGCACGGCGACCAGTTTCTCCTGCGGCAGCGTCAGCACCGGCAACGGATGCCTGCTGCCCCTGACCTATGCGCCGATGGCGCTGACCAGCGGCACGCTCACGCTGCGCTACGCCTACACCGACTCCGCCGGAGCCACTCAAACCGGGTTGCTGAATCTCCCCTACGCTGCGACGACGAACGACAATGTCGTCGCGACGCCGGCACCCACCGGCCAGATCAATGCGGTGGTCGGCATGGGCAGCCAGACAGTGTCCGTCACGTTCACGACCGACGATGGCCGACCGGCCACTGCCTTACAGCTGACCAGCAGCCTCGCGAGCCTGCCTGCCGGTTGGAGCAGCACCGGCAGCGCCTTTGCGTGCGCCGGCCTCGCCTCCGGCAGCGGCTGCCAGCTCGTGTTGACGTATGCTCCTGCGGCGGCGGCGACCGGTACGCTGACGTTGGGCTACGCGTACAAGAATAACGCGGGTGAGTCCAAGACCGGTTCAATCAACATTCCCTACCGCGCGACGACCAATGACAACGTCGTCGGCACCGCCAGTCAGAACCCGCTCCTCGTGATGAGCGGCACGAGCACCGTCATCACGGTGACGTTCACAACGGACGACGGCAATCTCGCGAGCGGCCTCTCGATGACCTCCGGGCTGAACACCCTCCCCACGGACTGGAGCAGCCCCTCGACGACGTTCAGCTGCGCGAGCGTCAGCGTCGGCGGCGGTTGTCAGCTTTCACTCACCTACGCGCCGATGGCCGCCGGCACCGGAACCCTGACACTGGGCTACAGCTATACGAACAATTCGGGAATCGTGAAGACCGGCACCGTATCGGTCCCCTATACCGCGACTTAAGGGAGATCCCGCCCCGAGGTATCCGCGCGGCACGGGCATCACCGCGGCACGGGCATCACGGGTATTTCTTGTCGACGACGTCGCGCACGAGATGCGTGTCGTAGACCAGCACGATCGAGGCGATGTGGCCGGTCTGCGGGTCGAAATTGAACACGTCCGCGCATTCGAACGCGACCTTGGAGCCATCCTTGAGCCGCCAATCGTAGAGGTAGTAGGCGACGGCCCGCATGTGTCCTTCCGCGCTCACGAGCACATCGTACACGGTGAGTTCGCTGGCACTCGAGGCGGAGGCCACCTTGCTCACGTAGTCGCGGACCGGAATCTTCCCCAGGAACGGTGACTTCACCCAACCATCGGCAGTGAACAAGGCCGCTGCCTTGTCGACGTCGCCCGCTTCCAGAGCCTTGAGATACTTACGGACTGCTTGCTGCATAGACCCCCCCGGTACCTGTGCCCCACAGGTATCATAGACTCAAGGCAGCGGCTATTGCCAATGGCGGGCGGTGCGGCCGAATCTCCTTGTCCGTGAGCTTCATTTGACGCTGGCTGCACCTGCCTTGCACACCACCTCGTCCTGGGATCCGGTGCCTCCCGAGCAGCCGATGGCGCCGATCAGCTTTCCGCCGACGATCAGCGGAATTCCGCCTCGCGAGGCGATCACGCCGTCGAGCGAGAGAGTGTAGTAGTTCTGCTTCAGCTGGACGTTGTCCTCGAAGACTCGCGTTTCGCGGCGGAAGCGCGCGGCAGCGCGCGCCTTGTGCTGCGAAATCTCGATTGAGGCGAGTTGCGCTCCATCCATGCGCTCGAACGCGACCAGGTTGCCACCCGCATCGACCACCGCGACATTGAGTTTCCAGTTGTGCTTCCTGGCTTCGGCGAGTGCCGCGGCGATCGCGCCCTCGGCTCGCTCGAGCGAAATCGGCGCCCCGTAGGGGACGTCGAAGGGCATGCTGTCGGGGACGGCATCGAGCGGATTGGCGGGTTGCGGAGTTTGAGCTAGGTCCTCAGCCGCAGCACCGGCGCACAACCCGGTCGCCGCGAGTACCAGGGGCAGAACGTGCACACGCATCCTTATTCTCCTTGGGGGGCGCAAAACGGCACGATGTCCGCTCCTGCGCCCGCCGTCAACTTGTTGGTCCCGCCGGCTTGGTTGTATCCTCCCCTACCCCCTTTTTGATGCTGAGGAGTCCGCCATGCCCGCACCCGTCATCCCCGAATCCCATGCCGATCTTTTCAAGAAAAAGGCATTCGCTCACCTGGTGACGCTGATGCCGGATGGCCAGCCTCAGGTCACCCCCGTATGGGTCGACTACGACGGCCGCCACGTGCTGTTCAATACTGCCGAGGGCCGGCAGAAGGACAAGAATCTGCAACGCGACAAGCGCGTCGCACTCTCGATTCTGGATCCCGACAATCCGTATAAGTATCTGGAGGTGCGGGGTGAGGTCGTCGAGCGCACCCACAATGGCGCGGATCAACACATTGACGCCATGGCGAAGAAATACCTGGGAAAGGACAAGTACCCCTTCCGGCAACCGAACGAAGTACGGGTCATCTACCGCATCGCACCCGAACACGTCACCTCGATGGCCTGAAGCTACAACCCGGCACCGTCGGGGCAGACCAGCCACCTCCAGCGCGGCGGACCATGGGCCATTGGTCTCATGCTAGGGTAGTATCCGCGATGCACGGCGCACCGAGCTGATTGCGCATCTGAGGGGAGGTTGATCATGCGGCGAATGGATGTACGGTTATTCTCACTGCTGATCGCTGGCGCGGTCGCCGCCGGGTGCACGCATACCAACGTCCGCACGGATTTCGACCCCGCGGCCAACTTCGCCCGATACCACACGTACTATTGGGCCGGCGGCAGGGATATCACGGGCCAGGGAAGTCTGGAGAATTCGCTGGTGGACAAACGCATCAAGGCCATCATCGGCGCGCAGCTCGCGGCCAAAGGACTCAGCGAGGTATCGGAGGACGCGAAGCCCGATCTCGTCGTGCTGTACTGGGTCGGCACCAAGGACAAGGTCGCGGTGCAGACGGTGCCCTCATCGGGCATGCCACAACGGGTGGTCTGGAGTCGATACGATCCCTATTGGAATGGGCGGTGGGCGCGTACCTATGACGAGGTCGAGGTGCGCAACTACAAGGAAGGCACACTGATCGTCGACCTCATCGATACGAGCAACAAACAGCTGGCGTGGCGTGCCTACCTGGTGCAAACGCTCGACAAAAATCCGCAAACGACGGCCAAGCGTGCCGAGGCCAATGCCGCAGCCGCATTTGCGCAATATCCGCCGTCGCCGGGCTCGCCCTGAAGCGATGCCGCGGCGCTCATGGCGCGCTCATCGCGCACCTCACCGCGCTACGGCGCGGGCTTGTCGGCGCTCCCGGGGACGGCCGCCTCGGCAGCTTTGAATCCGGTCTTCGAATGAGTGCCGTCGCAGAAGGGCTTTTTCGTCGAGGCACCGCATCGGCATAAATAGAAGGGCCGTTTGGCAATGGTATAGGCGGCCCCGTTCCAATCAACGAGTGAAACATCGGCCCCGTCCACCTGGAGCGGCCCGTTCTGCGTGACTTTTATCGTGGTCATAGGGAGTTCTCGGCAGGAATTTCCGGCACAAGTTAGCACAAATCGCCACAACCATTCACGCCTCGCGCTTGCGCTGGAATAGCCGCCTGGTGCGCCGGTAGAGCGGATAGCTCGCGATCAGGATCGCGAGCGCGATCGCAGTGTTGCGCGGATCACTGAGGCCGACGCCGACGATAAACGCGAGCCCGATCAGAATGGCGATGCCCGTGGTCCAGGGGTATCCCCAGGCACGATACGGACGCGGCGTCGCCGGTTCCCGGATTCGCAGCACGATGAGTGAGATGAACATTACCAGGTAATTCACGGCCAACAAGAAGGCAATCACTCCGAGCACTGCGCCGAACGTACCGGACAGCAGGAATACGGCCGTGGCGACGGTACTCAGCAGCAGTGCCACGGTTGGCGTGCCGCCCTCATTGACCCTGGTAGCTTGACGCGCGAACAGGCCATCGCGCGCCATCGCGAGCAGGACCCTCGCGGTCATGAGTACTCCCGCGTTGATGGTTCCCAGCACCGAGACAATCACGATGATGCGGATGATCTGATCGCCGTGAGCGCCGAAAAGCACCTGCGCGGCAACCCCGCCGACGAACGGCTCATCCGCCATCCGAGCCATCGGCACCACCCAGAGAAACGCCGCGTTCAGCAGCAGGTACATGATGATGATCACGACGAGGCCGCGAAAGATCGCGCGCGGGATTTCGCGCCCGGGATCATGCACCTCTTCGCCGAAGAAAATCGGCACGTAATAACTGTCGTAGGCGAAAATGACGCCTTGCATCGCGAGGATCAGGGCTGAGATCAATGCGACGCCATGAGGCGTGCTGACGGCCGGGGAGACTGAAGCGGACGGCGTATGCGGTATCGCGAACGCAGCCACGATCACCGCGCCGAGCGCAAGCGTTTTTGCCACGGTCATGACGATTTGTATCCGGCCGCCCTGGCGCACGCTGCGCCAATTGAGCGCGGTCAACACGAGCAGCGTCGCGAAAGCGACCGCAATCGCGTGGCCGGCGAGCGCCGGTAGAAGCACATAGGCGTATTCACCCACCAGAAGAAGCAGAGCCGCGTCGGCGGCACAGTCGAGTGCCCACTGCGTATAGCCGACAAAAAAGCCGGCATAGTCGCCGAGCGCCCGCCGAGCGAATGGATAGGGGCCGCCGCTGAGCGGGATCATCGCACCGAGTTCCGCGAATGCGGTGGCACCGAGCAGCGCGTTGACGCCGCCAAATACCCACACCGCCATGTACAGCCAAGGATTGGGCAATAGGGCGGCGATCTTGCCCGGCGCATAGAGGATGCCGCCGCCCATGGTCGTACCAATGGCGACTGCCAGTGCAAACGCCGTGCCCAACACACGCAGCAGGCTGCCGCGGGATGATGTCCTGCCCGCCTCGAGGAGAGTCGCGTCGACTTCAGGAAGCACGGCCAAGACTCAGCACGCGAAGGCTCGAAAGCGCAACGCCTGCGAGAGCCGGCATGAAACTCGGCTTGAGCAGATCGGCATCGAAGTGTCCCATGCGTCGGTTATTCTCCGCATAGCAGTCCGCGAGAAACTTCCGAAATGTGAAATCCTGAAGAAACAGGTTGGCTTGTGTCGCCGAAAAATCGCGGCCATCGTTGAGTTCCTGCCCCCGGCGAACCACGCCGAGCATGCGCCGCAGTGCCCGATAGTAGAAGCGCAGCGATGTCAGCGCGCGGTGCAAAGCCGTCCCCCGACCCTGTCGAGCCGCATGCCAGGCCATCCAATTGACGAAGAAGACGATATGACGGGTCTCTTCATACATCAGCGTCTCGAAAATCGAAAGCAAGCTCTCCGGAAGAAATGCCGACTGCCGCGCGAGCTTGAACGCCCCGAATCCAAGGAATGAATCGAGACACTCGCCGAATCCGAAATCCTTGAATGCCAGTTCAACGTCTCCCGGCAATCGGCTCGAGTGGCAGCTCGGTGACGACGATCCGGTAACGCCGCACCATTTCGCGCAACAGGTCCGCGTGACGCGTCTCCTCGCGCCCCTGCAGGTCGACGGCCTTGCGTACCAGCGGCTCGTCGATCGTTTCCGCGAAAGCCGCGACGATCAACCCGGCGCGGCGCTCGGTATGCAGGACCTCCTGCCAAAAGGGCACGCTGCGAAGTTTCGCAAGATCCGCGTCGGACAACGCCGGCCAGGGCAGGGTCGCCGGATCGTAGTCCGTGTAGCTGTCGATGAATTGCCGACAGAACAGTTCGCGATGAGCCTCGGAGCCCACCCGGATGGCTGGTCTACGCACGATTGGCCTTCATTATTGCGGTCCTTGCGAGTTTTTGATGATTTCTATCGCCCGCTGAGTATCGGCTATGGACTCCTCCAGCATCTGGCGAATGTCGGACGCGGAGGCGCTGATATCCAGCTGGCGGATGAGAAAGTCGAGTTTTGCACGGGAAAGCCAGGCCTTGTGGCGGGCAAATTCGGCGACGAGTCCCGGCTCGCACCAACCGACGATCGAATCCCGGGTCGGGTCGCGAAGGGTGACGTCGCGCGACACATATCCTATGACCATCGTGTTGCGCTCCGCACGACGCTCGAGCCGCGTCGCCCGATGTACGACCATCGTGCCCTGCTGAAACACGGCGTAGCCTGCGGCGGGAAACTGGAAGCCGACCACCCGATCCTTGGGAAGGTCTTTGACGATGGGTGCGGTCAGGTCCTCGGGGCGCGTCTCGAGCAGCGAGGCCGCTTCCTGCCGGGTGCCGCGAAAGAACTGGAACTGCCCTCCGCTGAAGGTTGCCGGATCCGTGGCGAGCACCACGCAGTCGAATGCAATCGAGTCCGTATGCCAGGTGTCAACAGCCTTGCCGAGATCATCGGGTGCATAGTTGATGTAGAGCTGTTGCGAGGGCATGCTATGCGGCAGGAGTTCGCATCCGGCGACTTTCGAAAAGAAAGCAGTGACCTCCGGACAATTGCAAAGATCGTGCATAAAGCGCGATCGGTACACGCCTCCCGCCAGATAGTTGGCAGTTCGATCGCTGGTCTGCCTGCTCCCGCGCAGCGCTGCCGCCACTGCCCGCGCAGCTTCCGCGCCCTCGCCGCTCAGCAGACGAATGGGACCGGCAATTGCGACGTGGCTCGCACATTCGTCCGCCTCCGCTTTGCTGTAGCCAAAATCGTTCAAGGTCCACGATTGCGCAGGTGGCTCGAGGGCGAGATGCCGCTTCGGATCGAATACCGGCTCGTCGCGCAACGGCTCATAGCCTTGCGGGCGGCTTGACGGAAAAGGTAGGTCGTCTGCCAGCATGATACATGCCTCTTCGGATCGTTGTTCTAGTGTACCCGTTTCGATGTCGGCACCGATTGCGTGAGTGCCGCCAAGGCACGCAGTGCCAAATCGAATTGGCCCGGGTGATTGATTCGCGGCCACTGCGCTCGCAGGAGGCTGCTTGCTTGTGCAATCTCCCCTATCCGTACCTGGGCTGCCGCGGTCACGGTCGTTAGATAGGCGAGATCATCGTCCGCGTTGGATGGATGCGATCCGAGCAGCTCGGTACCGAACTTCACGATCTGCGGGGCGTCGCGCTGCGAGACGGCCGCGAGAAAATCCGCCCACGTTTTGCGCGCACCCCGCGCATCGCGATAACACGCGCTGGACATGACCTTGTTCCAGATTCCGTCAAGCTCGGCCGCGGTCAGATACGCCGCCGTTTCATCGCTGATATTTCGAACCGCATTCTTCCAGGTATTCTGAGCCGAGTCAGCGGCGCATCCATTTCGACTCGCGTCGATTCTCCACAGGTAGGTCGCGCTGAGCGGATCCAAATTGTCGAGGCTTTCACTTGAGACGGCGTGCCGAATGTCGAGCGCCCGTCGCACCAGGCGGTCCCTGAATAACGCGCTGTTTACGGCCGGTTCGGCGGTGGAGGAGCGCGGCGCGTCGCCGTCGAGCAATTCCAAGAAGGGCATCGGCAGTAAGGTCAGTGCCGGAAGTCCGATCGCGGTCTCACGCATGTAGCGCAGGCGCGGCGCATTGAGATCCACATAGGGATAGAAGTCCGAATTTGGGGGAGCCATCATCGTCTGAAGCAGCGGGCCAATCGTCTGGTTATCGCCGATTTTCCGCCGCCGGATGTCGGCGACCGATTGTACGCCGACGCGCGCGAGTTCGGCGCGCAGTTGTGGCGATTCGAGCAGCCTGTCGTCCGGAGTCGGCAGCACCGGGCCGCGGGTGGCGATGATCAGAATGTCGACATCGTCCGTATTATAGAGCGCATACGCACCGAAGTGCGGCGCCAGCGCCTTCATGACCGAGGCGACGACTTCCACGTTCGTCTCGTAGACCTGCATCCACTGCACGAAGTATCCATCGGCCGAGAGATACCGGGCGATTCGCTCGTAAAACTCGTCCGAGAACAGGCTTGCGACTCCACTCACCCATGGGTTGGAAGGTTCGGAGATGATCAGGTCGTACGGCTCGCGGCTGCTTGCAAAAAAGGTCTTCGCGTCCTCGTAGACGATGTGGCTGCGCGGATCCTCGAAGACGTCGCCGATACGGGCACCGAAGCCCTTGCGCGCCGCCTCCACCATGAGCGGCTCGATCTCGATCGAGTCAAGCCGCTTCACGAGTGGGCTGCCAAGAAGCATGTGCGTCGTGAGCCCCGATCCGAATCCAATGTTCGCGACGCGCGCCGGGTGCGGGTGCATGCTGAGCGGAATCGCCGCGGCGAGCACCATGGTGCTTTCGTCAATCGTCGCCTCCCCCCGCCCCATTTGCACGCTCGCATCCGGCTTCCCGTTGGTGGCAATCGTCACCGTCCCTGCCAACTCCACCAGACTGATCGTGGCGGTCTTGCCATCGCGCAGATAAGCGACGGTCGCGCCCTCCGGCAGCGCTGCGGATCCGGTGCGGTACACGCCGGATGCCATCTTCACGGGATCCAAATTCACGACGAACACCACCAGTCCGTAGACAGCCACACCCGCCGCCATCGCGATGGCCGAGGTTCGCGACGGGTAACGACGGCTGGCTGGGAGGCGCGACAGGCCCAACGCCAGATGAATTCCCGCACCCGCGAGAATGACCCCCTTGACCCCGACGAGCGGCATGAGCACGTGGATTGAGATCAGCACGCCGACAATGGCGCCGAGCGTGTTGGCCGAATAGATCGTGCCGATGGCCCGCTCGCCGCTGCCGCGGCGCATGAGTTCGAGCGTCAGCAAGGGCAGCGTCATTCCGGCGCAAAAGGTCGCCGGAATCATGATCAGCGCGGCAATCAGCTGGCTTGTCAAATTGAACGCGGCATAGCCGGCGGCGGTGCGCGGAGAGACGCCGAGAAACCACGCCATGAAATCAAATGTCAGGTTGTATGCCGGCAGAGTCAGCGCCGCCAAGGCTCCGGTGAGAACCATGACCTGGGCCACAAAGGTCGCCGGATCGCGGATTCGCTCGATGCGCCGCCGTACATGGAGTCCGCCAAATGCAAGACCGAAGATGAACGCGCTCAGCATCAGCTCGAACGAATGGGTCGAGCTGCCGAGGACCAGACTCAGCATTCGGATCCAGCCCAGTTCGTACATGAATGACGCGGTACCGGTCAGCAATGCCGCGACCGGGAACCAGCTCGTCAACCGGTCTTGCCCCGCGGACGGCGCGGACGCGGATAAAGGTGCGGCCAGGGGCTCTGTCCCCCCGCGGACGATCGACCAGATCGCCACCGCCAGTACGATGTTCAGTATGGCGGCGGTCCGGATCGTTCCCGGCAGGCCGATCGCGCCGATCAGGAGAAATCCGCTCACCAGAACGCCGATCGCGGCGCCCAGGCTGTTGGTGAAATAAAGGGTGGCCAGCGTCTTTCCCGGCTGATCGGGCCAGCGGCGGATCAATCCGCCACTGATCAACGGAAAAGTCATGCCGAGGAGCACCGACTGCGGAAGGATGAGAAGGGCAGCCAGAGACCACTTGTAGACTTGAATCGAGAACGCGCCGGAGAGCGCGGGTATCACCGAAGCAAATGAGAAATTGACGGCGGCAACAAACGTTTCATGAAAAAAAAGTCCCAATATCCCGATCAGCCCCTCCACGAGTACATACGCCCAGAGGAGCTGTCGAATGCGCAAGGAGTTGTGCGCAACCGCCCAGGATCCAAGCGCCATCCCTCCCATGAAGATGGCGAGCACGAGTGTCTGCGCGTAGGCGGCATGACCGAGGAAGAGCTTGAGGTAGTGGGACCAGATGGACTCGTAAATCAGTCCCGTGAACCCGGAGACTACGAATATCGCGAGTAAAAAGCGCCGCCGCATGAATTCGGGCGTCAACTTCTTTTTGCATCCTTGTGAGGCGCCAGCGCGACCGCTGCCTCGGTCGTGAGAAGGCGGAAAGTGAACGTTTCCTGCAGGTAAAGGTGGACTACGGTGTCCGAGTGGCTCGAGTAGCCGATAGAGGTGTCCTGACCGAGGTCGAGTTCAAAATCGCCGCCGCGCGTGGTCAGCACGAAGGCGCCGGTGATGGCGGGAGCCCAGATTATCTCGTCATTGACGAGCCGCTTGACGTGCTCGAGAACCGGGTGTCCGTGATCTCTGGTTTCGGCGAGCGCAGTGTATGCCTCGGCGCCAAGCAGAACCTTGTACGGGCCGTTGACGCCGACGAGCCGCAATTGACTCAACGCCTGCGCCACCGCATCCGGGTAGTCGCGTACATCCGACGGAAGCGTCATGATCGGATTGCTCGTGCCCTGACGGATGCCGCCGATTCCCCCGGCGGCATAGCCCTCAAAGATGGCGCCGTCTTCCGCAAACGCGATTTTCTTCGCGGCATCCTTGGTCGGTTGCCAGTCGGAGTCGTTCGCCCCCCGCTCGACGTCGTCGATGGCGCTGCGGGCGAGCTCGAACGGGACGCGTAACTCGACAATCGGTTTCGACTCGCGGAGCCTCGCGACGATGCCGTCCGCCGGTGCGGCAATGTTTTTCAGGTGACCGGTTCCGACGGCTGAGAGTCCGACACCCCCGGCGGCGGGCATATCGACCACACGCCGGCCGGCCAGGTAGCGCTTGAGTGTGCGCGTCGCCTCCTCCTCGATCTCGGCCCATGCTGCATCAGAAATGGGCGCGAGTTCACGATGCAGATTATTCATGCCGGAAGTCTCCTTTTAGCGAGCCGATGCCCAGGGTGCCGTCGCTCATCGACGTGGCGGATTCTGCAATCTCGTTCGAGGGGGCGGTCGGAGCGGCTGCAGGGCCGTCTGCCGCGCTCTCCAGAAACGTCGCGGAAGGTGCGAAGAAGAGGTTTCCGGTGACGGCTCGGCTGAAATCCAGCAGCCGGTCGTAGTTGCCGGGCGGCCGGCCCACGAACATGTTCTCGAGCATCTGCTCGATCGTTGACGGCGAACGGCTGTAGCCGATGAAATACGTGCCAAATTCACCCTCGGAGACCCTGCCGAAGGGCATGTTGTCGCGCAAAATTTTGATTTCCTTTCCGTTCTCCACGATCGTGGTGAGCGCGCTATGCGCGGAAGTCGGCTTGGTCGCATCGTCCAATTCGATGTCGGATAATTTCTTGCGCCCGATGATGAGTTCTTGCGCCTCCGTGGTCAGCGAATTCCAGCCGGCGAGATCATGGAGGTACTTCTGCACCACGATGTAGCTGCCGCCGGCGAAGGCGGGATCCTCCTCACCGACCAACACCGCGTCGATCGCCGCTTGGCCGCTGGGATTTTCCGTCCCGTCGACGAAGCCCATGAGATCCCGGTCATCAAAGTAGCGGAAGCCGTGCACCTCATCCACTGGTAAAGCCATGCCCGCAAGCCGCTCCATGATTTGCATCGCAAGCTCGAAGCAAAGATCCATACGCCGCGCGCGGATGTGGAACAGCACGTCGCCCGGCGTCGATACCGCGTGGCGCGCTCCGCCGCGAATTTCGCGAAAAGGATGCAGATCCGCCGGTCGCGGCCGACCAAAGAACCGGTCCCACGCCTCGGAGCCGAATCCCATGACGCACGACAGCTCCGCTTCGATGTCGCGAAACCCAACCGCACGCACCAGCACGGCCAAATCGCTGCAAAGAGCCCGCATGGAATCGCCGTTGTCGGCGCCCGGCTTGACGGTCACCACCAGGAAGATTGCAGCGCTGGTGAGGGTTGCAGCGACCGCCTGCGGGACAGGGCGTAAGTTTTCGATCGCTTCTCGCGGTGTCATCGGCTGGATTCTATTACTGAACGATTTGGGTGTCTCGCGCGCTTTTAGGCGTCGGATTGGATGCGATCTCTCGCGCTTGCGCAATGAGGGGATGCGCGGGATCGAGATTCGCCACGAGGTGCGGCAATGCCCGCTGGGCGGTTGCCGACGCCTCCTTGTGCCCGGCTGCCGCCTCAGCGCGTGCACGGAGCACCAGTGCCTCGCCGATCCATGACGACGATTTGGGGTCGACTGCGCCGATCTGCGCCAGCTCGAGAGCCGTTTGCGCGTGCTGCTCGGCTTCGACATAACGCTGCTTTGCCAACAGGGCCGAACTTCGCAGCACCTCCAACTCACGCGCATCGGGGTTGGTTCTCTGCCGGCGCGATGCGATCAGTGCACCCGCGCGTTCGAGCGATCTCAACGCCTCATCGGGGCGGTCGCGGGCAATGTCGAGCCGTGCGCTCAGCAGCAGCAGGCGGACCACCTCGACCCCCCTCTCGTTCGCGGCCAGCCGCTGCTCTTCATCCGGCAAAAGCGCCGCCCAGCGGGCCTCTGCCGTGGCGAGGTCGGCACGCGCAAGCGCCGCGATCACGGCCGAGGCGCGCAGCAGCGCGGCCTGATAGGTAATGCCACCCTGCTCCGCTTTACCCGCTGCCTCGAGGATGGCGGGCTCCGCTTCCCGGGGTTCCCCTCGGTCGAGACGAGACAGTGCCCAGCAGCTCTCGCTGCCGGCGCCCATATCGGCGTACGCTGCGTCGTTGCGCACCTTGGCGGTGCTTGCGTCGATGTACGCAACCGCCTGGTTCGGCTGACCGCCATTGCGCAACGCTGCGCACACGCCGTTGACATAGGCGAGATAAGCATTGGTGTCCGCGCGACCCATCTCGCTCACCAGCGCCACGTTGCGGCTGCCGACTTCCCACGCCTCACGGTACTGACCGCCAATCGCAAGGGCACGCGCAAGGTCATTTGACGCAGCGAGGTAGCGGGCAGCTCCATGCATTCCCGCTCGATCGAGATCCGCAACGGTCGTCCGCAGGTGGTCGATGGCGCGGGCGAAGTCGCCGTCCGCCTGCACGACGAAGGCTTCAGCGGTGGCGCACTCCGCCTCAAAGTCCAGGGGCACCGGATTGAGCCGGCGCATTTGCCCGAGACCCCGCGCAAGCTGGATGCGGGCCGCCGAGAAGTCGCGGGCGATGGCGAGATCCTCCGTGCGAATGCATGCGAGCTGCCCGAGAATACTGGCATCATCGAAGCGATGCCCGATCGTCTCCACCTCCACGGCAACGTCATCCGCGGTCCGAAAATCGCCGATGTCGATGTAGCTTCCCGACACGTCGATCAAGAGGCGTGCCGCCAGCAGCGGGTCGTTGCGAAATCGAGCTGCCAGAAACTGGCGCGCCCGATCGAGCCGCTGACCCTCCGCGACGGGGGTCAGCCTGCTCAACTTGTCGTGCAGGATGTATTGCGTGAGGTCGGCCTGTGCACTGGCCCGCTTCGCCTCTTCGAGGGCGCGGTCGCGCTGCGCGCGCGCCGCCTGCATCTGGCTGAGGGCGAATGCGCTCGTGGCAATGAGACCGACCGCGACGAGCAGGCCTGAAACCACGCTGCCCCGGTTGCGGCGCACGAATTTCGCGACCCGATAGGGCACCGTATCGGGCCGGGCGCTGATCGGCTCATGCGAGATGAATCGCCGCAGATCCTCCGCGAATGCCCCGACGGAAGCGTAACGCTCCCCTGGGTCTTTCTTGAGCGCCTTGCCGAGGATGGTGTCGAGGTCGCCTTCGAGCGCGCGGCGCTTCCAGATCGGCGCGCTCGCGACCGTCGAGGCACGGGGTACCTCCTCCTTGACGACGGCGTTGATCAGCTCGGGTGTGGAGCGTGCGCCGACGCCCACCGGGTGCGCACCAGTCAGGAGCACGTAGAGCACGAGGCCGAGCGCATAGACGTCGGTTGCCGTGGTGACAGGCCGACCCAGAAGCTGCTCCGGCGCCGCATAGTGTGGAGTCAATACCTGTACGCTCGTTTGTGGGGGCACCGCGCCGCCGTCCTGGGTGAGAAGCTTCGCAATGCCAAAATCGAGCAGTTTGACGCTGCCTTCGCGGGTGACGAAAACGTTCGCCGGCTTCAAATCACGGTGAATGATGAGATGGCTGTGCGCGTGCCCAACGGCGGCAAGCACACCTTGGAACAGCGCGACCCGTGCCTCGAGGCCGAGTTCGAGACGATCGCAGTACGCGTCGATCGGCTCACCCTCGACATACTCGAGCACGAGGTAGGGCTGCGAATTGTCGATGACCCCGGCATCGATGAGGCGCGCGATGTTGGGATGATCGAGCCGGCCGAGCATTCGTCCCTCGCTCTGGAATCGCTCGCCCCCGGCTCGGCCGAGCCAGTAGGCGTGGACGAACTTGATCGCGACCATACCCTCGAACCGTCCGTCTGCCCGACGGGCTCGCCAGACGCTGCCCATGCCGCCCCGACCGATCTCCGCTTCGATGACATAGGGGCCGACGCGGCGTCCGACGAGGGTCGCTTCGGCGATCGGCGCGCCCGGGAAGGGAGAGTCGGACAGGAACTCCGCATATCCCTTGCGGTCGCGCCCTGCGAGGGAGCGCTCAATCTCCGCGGCGAGGTCGGGGTGCGTGGATGCGAGCACGGCCAGCCACGGCGCACGTTCCGACTCCGGCAAATCCAGGGCGTGGTCGAGGCTATCGCTGAACGAACGCCACTGTTCCTCCGATAAATCCTGCATCGGGCTCCTCGCGGCGTGACGGCGCTAACCCTCGTTCAATCCCCGAAAGAGTATCAGCCGAGCCTTCTCCCAGTCGCGCATCACGGTGCGCAGCGAGGCCCCCCGCTGCGCGGCGATATCTTCGAACGTGAAGCCGCAGAAGTACTTGAGATCCACTACTGCGGCAAGGCGCGGATCACGAATCGCGAGCTCATCGAGTGCGTCCGACAAGCGCGCCAGATCGATTGCATTCTCTCCCAGTTCCTCGACCTCCGTGCGCAACTGGGTGATGTGATATGCCCCGCCGCGTTTGAGCGCGCGCCGCTCGCGCACGAGATCGATGATGAGGCCGCGCATGACTCGCGCCGCATACCCCATGAATCTCTCCCGATCGGGGAAATGCGCCGCGCGATCAGCCATTCCGATATACGCTTCGTGGAGCAGCGTCGTCGGGCTGACAAAAGCAGCATCGCTGCGGCGTAATTGATGCTCGGCGAGTCGCCTGAGATCACTGTAGAGCGAGGCGAACAGCTGCCGATTCTTGCTGACGTCGGTCGCGTTGGGTCCCTGATCCGCGATTACCGGTGGCTCAATCTCCATGCACGAACTCCAGGCAGGGGACCCAGCATGCCGAATCGAGAACGACGCCGCAACTCGCAGCCCCCACACGTCGCCCGCAATATGTCGTGCCCGGTGCGCCGCAGCACCGCAACACCCCGTGTCACGTTTGGTGCGCCGATTCCGATCTTCTGCATAGGGACCCCCGCCGCCATCCATACAAGAGATTAATCTCATGATCAACCGAGGCATTTGCCACCCGAAAGCGCCAATCCGACCGGCCTCCCCAGGCGCACGCGCAGCACTCACCGCGCTCGCAATCGCGGGAGCTGCCCTTGGCGGCGCTGCGCACGCGGGCCTGCCCGACGCAGAGACACAGGGCCTTCAGCTCTCCTTCGATCGCACCGGCATCATTGGAACCCTGGACGTCAACGGGCCGGTCAACGAGCAGGGCGCCTTCTTTCAAAGCCTCGGAACGAACGGGCGCACGTGCGCGACCTGCCATGTCGCAAGCCAGGCCATGAGTCTGAGCGCGACGGGAATCCAGCTTCGATTTGCGCAGACCAGGGGACGAGACCCCTTGTTTGCCGCGGTCGACGGGGCGAACTGTCCGAACGCCCGCACGGGTGACGCCGCGGCCCATAGTTTGCTCTTGAGCCATGGCCTCATCCGCATCTTCCTCCCGCTGCCCGCGAACGCGCAATTCAGCGTATCGGTCGTGCACGACCCCTATGGATGCGCGATGGTACCGGCGACGAATGGCAACCCGCCCGTCATTTCCGTGTACCGTCGCCCACTGCCGACGACCAATCTCAATTTCTTGAGCACGATCATGTTCGACGGACGCGAGACGCACGCGCTGCTCAACAACGGGCAGACTTTCCTCGCAAACCTGAACACGGACCTTACGCAGCAGGCACTCGATGCGATCACCATACACGCGCAGGCCGCCCAGCCTCCGACGGCGAGCCAACTCGCCGACATCGTACGATCCGAGCTCGGCTTGTTCAGCGCGCAGGTCTATGACGCTCGCGCGGGCTCGCTGAGCACGTACGGCGCAGTTGGAGGACCCTTCAATCTTGCCGGCCAGCGGTATTACCCGGGAATCAACGATTCCTTGGGCGCCGATCCCGACGGGGCGGTCTTCAACCCGACCTCCATGACGCTATTCGCCGCGTGGTCGAGTATCGGGGACGACAACGGCAACTTCATCGAGGCGCAGCGCAACGCGGCGCGACGCAAGATCGCGGCGGGCGCGGTGCTTTTCAACACCCTACCCGTGCAAATCTCCAATGTTCGAGGCCTGAACGACAATGCCGCGCTCGGCAAGCCCAGTACCTTTACGGGCAACTGCACCACGTGCCACGACACTCCGAACGTTGGAGACCACTCGTTTCCCCTTCCCCTCGATATCGGTACCTCACACTCCGTGCTGCCAAGCGTCGAGCCGGATCCGAGCATTGCCGCCGGTCTTGCAGAGCTCTCCATGCCTGACCTCCCCGTGTATCTCATCAGCGGTTGTCCGAATCCCTTCAATCCAGGACAGCCGGAGTCGTTCTACACGAGCGATCCGGGCAAGGCGCTCATTTCCGGACTATGCAGCGACTTCAACCGGGGCAAAGGCCCGGTTCTCCGTGGCCTTGCGGCTCGAGCTCCGTACTTTCACAACGGCGCCGCCGCCAACCTGGACGAGCTCGTGAATTTCTACAATCAGCGCTTTCAGATGAATCTGACAGAGGAGCAAAAAGAGGATCTGGTCGCGTTCCTCAATTCACTGTGACATCGAGGGAGAACTCACGCGCCGGGCGCTGCGGTACTGCGGGGACCCGGAATCCTCCCAACCGCCCCCGAGCGCCCGGATCAGGTCGACGCTCGCGCGCAGCTGCAGCGTGTCGAGATTGAGCGCCTCGAGCTGGGTCTGCAGGAGGGCGGTCTGCGAGGTGACGACGGTGAGATAGTCGGTTGCACCCTGCTTGTAGAGCACCAGGGACAGGTCCAGCGTACGCTGGGCGGCGTCGAGCGCAGCCTTCTCTTGCACAGCGGCGTCATGGTAGTGGTTGAGCGTGGCGAGACTGTCTTCGACCTGCTGAAACGCGCCAACGACCGCGCTTCGATAATTCGCAGCCGAGGTGTCGAACTCGGCGCGCGCCTGGGCGACTTGCGCCCGGCGCAGGCCTGCGTCGAAAACGCTCAGCAGGGCATTAGGTCCAATCGCCCAGAACGAGCTCGGTGCGCTCAGCCAGTTCGAGAATGATCTGCTCTCAAAACCACCCTGCGCGCCGAGCGTGAGCGTCGGGAAATAGGCCGCGCGCGCGACCCCGATGTTGGCATTGGCCGCAATCATACGGCGCTGCGCGCTCGCGATATCCGGGCGGCGTTCGATCAGGGTGGAGGGAACGCCGGCGGGAATCTGCGGAAGCTTGATGGCTACGAGCTCGGACTTGATCGAGAAGGTGGAGGCGGACACGCCGAGGAGCGCGGCAATGGCGTGTTCCATCAACGCGCGCTGAGCGAGAGTCTGTGCCGCCTGGGAGCGTGCGGCATCGAGCTGCGTCTGTGCTTGCGCGACATCGAGGCCGGGTGCGATACCGGCATCGTGGCGCTGCTCCGTGAGGCCGAGGGCGCGCGCATACGCTTGCACCGTCTCATCGAGGATCGCACTGTCGCGGTCGAGACTGCGCAGCTGAACGTAATCGTCGACGAGCTGCGCAATCAGCGATAGCCGCGCGTTCTCCAGGTCCGCGGCGGACGCCGCGGCGTTTGCCTCGCCCGCAACGACCTCATTGCGGATCTGGCCCCAGAGATCGAGCTCGTAACTGACGGTGCCGCCGAGCGTGTTGTCATTGTAGTAGGTCGGCGTGGTGGGACCTCTCAGCGGTGAATTGACCGATTCGCGAGCACGTCCGGCGCCGGCGCTCAGACCCAATGAGGGATAAAGGCCTGCGCGCGCCTGATCGGCGAGCGCCCTCGCTTGCGCGTAATTGGCCAGCGAGGCGGCGAGGGTCGGGTTCCCCGCAATCAGCCTTTTCTCGAGTCCGTCGAGTTCCGCGCTATCGTAGAGCGCCCACCAGCTGTCGCGCGGCAGGCGGTCGGCGGGCTGCGCCTGGGTCCAGGGCCCCATCTCCTTGTAGGCGGCCGCCGTGGGAATGTCCGGGGTTTTGAGGGGCGGAGCGAGCGAGCAGGCGCCGAGCAGCAGCGCGAGCACGGCCCCGGACCAGGGCGCGACCCTAACCTTTTTCATTTGGGTGCTTCGCCTGACCAACCGCTCCGACCGGCGCCGGTCGCGCGAGGCGCACCAATGCGCCATTACCGACTCCATCAGGCGGGTTTTCGATCACGCGGTCGTTCGGCGAGACGCCCGAGGCGAGTTCGACGACCGTACCGAGGTCGCGTTCGATCGATACGGGTTTGAGCCGGACGCGGTTGGCTGAGTCCACGGTCGCGACGGAAAGTCCCCTGGCATCGAAAATGACCGCGCTCGAGGGCACGCTGAGCACATGCGCAACGGCGGGGATCTGCAAATGGATGCTGGCGTAGTCGCCCGCCATGAGCTCTCCGGCGCTGTTGTCGACGATGATCTGCATCAAGGTGGTCCCGGAACTCGGATTGACCGCCTGAGCCGAAGCCTCCACCGCGCCGCTGAAGGTTCTATCGGGATGTTCGGGCACGCGGATCGTGGCCAGGGTGCCCGGCGGCACGCTAGGCACGTAGTTCTGCGGCACGTTGACATAAACGCGCAGCTGCCTCGTGTCCGAAACCACGAAGAGCTCCGCTCCACCGGCCGCCCCCACATTGATGAGCGCCCCGATGTCGGTCTCGCGCGCGGTGACGATTCCGTCGAATGGCGCACTCAGACGCTTGAAGCTCTCCTCGGCAACCAGGCGGTCGACGTTCGCCTGTGCCGCCTTGACCTGTGCAATGCTCGCGTTCCAGGTGAACGTGCGCTGATCGACGTCTTGCCTTGCAACGGCGTCGGTGCCGGCGAGCGACTGCCAGCGCTCGGCGCTGATCTGCGCGAGCTTGGCGTTAGCCTGGGAGACGCTGAGGTCCGCACGCGCCTGCATCAGCTGCTGATCGAGATCGGGCGTATCGATCTCGGCGAGCACCTCGCCGGCCTTCACCTTGCTACCGATGTCATGACTCCAGCTCTTGAGGTACCCGGGAACGCGCGCGTAGATGGGCGCACGGATGTAGGCCTCCAGACGACCCGGCAAATCGAGGCCGGCATGATTGTCCACGTTGGCCGGTGTGACGATCGCCACGACCGGCGCGGCTTGTGCCTCGGTCAAGTCGTGCAGGCGCGAGTCTTGCGCCGTGCGGGAGCCCAGGCCGTAGGCAACGACGGCGATGGCGAGGAGCACGAATGCACCGCCGATGCGGCGCAAGCGGTGCGGAACAGGGAGGGCGGGTTTTCGATCAGGCTGGAGCATTGACTTCCCTTCGATTGGCTTCCGGTGCCGACTTTGGACCATGGTGCCGATGAATGATGCTGAACATGACGGGGACGAAGAACAGTGTCGAAATGGTGGCGAAAGCGAGGCCTCCGATCACCGCACGACCCAGCGGCGCATTCTGCTCGCCTCCCTCGCCGAGGCCGAGCGCCATCGGCAGCATGCCGATCACCATCGCGAGTGCCGTCATCATCACGGGTCGCAGGCGCACGAAACCTGCTTCGAGCGCGGCTTGCGTCGCATCACCGATCTCGTTGAGCTTCTCGCGCGCGAAACTGATCACCAGCACGCTGTTGGCGGTCGCGACACCCATGCACATGATCGCGCCCGTGAGCGCCGGCACCGAGAGCGTCGTATGCGTCGCGAAGAGCATCCAGATGATGCCGGCGAGCGCCGCGGGGAGCGCGGTGATGATGACGAAGGGGTCGCTCCAGGACTGGAAGTTGATTACGATCAGGAAATAAATGAGCACGATTGCGCCCAACAGGCCGAACAGCAGGCCCGAGTAGGCGCTGTTCATGGTCGCTGTCTGACCGACGAGGGCGACGATCGAGCCCTTTGGCTTGTCCTTGTCGTTCCTGGCGATGATTTTCTCGATGTCGCTCGAGACCGCGCCGAGATCCCGCCCCTGGGTCGTCGCATAGATCTCGACCATCGGGGAGATGTCGTACTGCGAGACGACGGCGTCGCTGTGGGTACGGCGAATATCGGCAATGCCGCCGAGCACCGTGGTGGGCGCGCCGGTGGCGTTGATCGGCAGATTCTGGAGAGCCGGGAGCGTGTCGATCTGGTATTGCGGCGTCTGCAGCGCGATCGGATAGGTGACGCCGTTCTTCTCGTTGAGCCAGTAGGTGGGTGCAACCTGACTCGAGCTCGCGAGGTTGACGACCAGGCTGTCGGTCACGTCGGCCGCGGTCACGCCGGCATATCGGGCCCGCGTGCGATCCATATTGACCTCGATCGTCGGGAGCGCGGCCGACTGATGGATGCGCGCATCTGCCACTCCCGGGACGTGACGGATCTGCGCCAGGAGCTTGTTCGCGTAGCCGAAGTCCGCGGTCAGATCGTTGCCGCGGATTTGAAGATCGATCGGTGCCGGTGCGCCGAAATTGAGGATCTGGCTCACGATATCGGCTGGCAGAAAGGAAAAGGTCATGCCCGGAAAACGGCGCGGCAGCTCAGCGCGCAAGCGATTGACGTAATTCGCGGTCGGCGCGTGCCCCTCTTTGAGCGATATCTGGATATCCCCGTCCGACTCACCGATCGTTCCCGTATTGTTGTAGATCGTATTGATTGACGAAAGATAGGTCCCGATGTTGTCGACGACGGCGGTCACCTCGGTCGGTGGGATCACCTCGCGGATCGCAGTCTCCACATCGGCAAAGCGCGCCGCGGTTTCCTCGATACGCATGCCGACAGGCGCCCGCACGTGCAACAGCATCTGGCCACCATCGACCTGCGGAAAAAAATTGCGGCCGAGAAATGGCACCAGCAGGAACGAGATGGCAATGAAGCCGAGAAACCCCCCGATGAATGCCCTGCGATGCTCGATGGCGAGCGCCAAGAGGCCATGATATCCGGCGCGCAGCCGCGCGAATTGCCCCTCGAAGGCGTGTTGAAAGCGCACCAGCGGATTCCCTGACGCAGGTGGCTCGGTGGCGCCACGTTGCCCGTCGACGGGGGCGACGTGCATGCGAAGCAGATATTTCGCCAGCGTGGGTACCAGCGTGCGCGACAGCAGGAACGAGAAGACCATGGCGAACATCACGCTCTCCGCCATCGGCACGAACAGGAAGCGCGCCACGCCGCTCAGGAAGAACATCGGAATGAACACGATGCAGATACAGAGCAAGGAGACGAAGGCCGGAACCACGATCTGTGAGGCGCCGGCAATGATCGCCGCTTCCACCTCCTTGCCCTGCTCGAGATGGTAGTTGATGCTCTCGATCGTCACCGTCGCCTCGTCGACCAGTATCCCGACGGCGAGCGCGAGACCCCCCAAGGTCATGATGTTGAGCGTCTCGCCGATCGCCCAAAGCGCACCGATGGCGCCCAGGATCGACAGCGGTATCGAGGTGGTGACGATCAAGGTCGAGCGCGCGCTGCCGAGGAACAGCAGGATCATCAGACTCGTCAGCGCCGCCGCAATCACCCCCTCGCGGATCACCCCCTGGATCGAAGCGCGCACGAAGATCGACTGATCGCCGATCGGTTTGATATCGAGCGCATCGGGAAGCGAGGGCTTGATGACCTGAAGCATCTTCTTGATGCCGCTGACGATATCGAGTGTCGAGGTGGCACCGTTCTTGAACACGCTCAGGAGCACCGAGCGGTTGCCATCAACGTGCACGATATTGGTCTGCACCGCGCTGCCGTTGTGCACCTGGGCGACGTCGTGCATGTACACCATCGCGCCGCCCACGCTCTTGATGGGCAGATCGCCGAGCTCCGGAATTTTCGACGGCGCGCTGTTCAAGTTGACGGTGTATTCGTAATCGCCGATCTTTTCCGAGCCCACCGGGGTGATGAGGTTCTGTGCGGCGAGCGCATTGGCGACGTCAAGGCCGGTCAAACCGCGCGACTCGAGCGCCGCGGTGTCGAGGTCGAACATCACCTGCGGTGTCTTGCCGCCGAACGGATAGGGGATACCCGCACCCTGCACGGTGACCAGCCGCGGCCGCACGAAGTTGAGTCCGAGATCGGCGAGATTCTGCTCGGTCAATCCCTTGCCCGACAGCGCCAGCTGGATGATCGGCACCGTCGAGGCACTGTAGTTGATGATGAGCGGCGGAGTCGTGCCCACGGGCATCTGCTTGAGCAGGCTTTGGGAAATAGCGGTGACCTGTGCATTCGCGGTCGCGATATTGGCCGTCGGGTGAAAGAAGATCTTCACGATCCCAAAGGTGTTGTAGGAACTCGCCTCGAAGTGCTCGATATCGTTCACCGTCGTGGTCAGTGCGCGCTCGAACGGGGTGATGATTCGCCCCGCCATCTGATCGGGCGGCAGGCCTTGGTATTGAAAGGCGACGCCGATGATCGGGATGTTGATGCTCGGAAAAATATCGACCGGCATGCGCAGTGCGGCGAGCGTGCCCATGAGGAGAATGAGCAAAGCCGCCACGATGAACGTATAAGGGCGGCTTAAGGCGATGCGGACGATTGCGAGCATGGTGATTCGTGTCCGAGGAGACTATCGGGCTGGCGGCGAGCCGGCTTTTTCCGGACCGCGGTTGAGTTCGCCGACATCGCGCCGCAGAGGCGCCATGAACTCGGGGCCGACGGGATCGCTGATCGCTACGTTCACGATGCGCTCGATACGCTGGCGGTCTTGCGCATTGAGCGACCAGCCCGCAACTCCGAGCGCAGCGTCCACTTGATTCGGGTGGCGGCCGCCCCAGAGCGCGACACCGATGCCCTGGTCGAGCATCCAGCGTACCGCGAGCTGGATCACGCGCCGGTCGAATCGACGCCGTGCGAACTCATCGAGCTGCCCGACGGCCTCCAGATACCCGGCAAAGCGAGGCGGCTGGAACTTGGGGTCGATGCGCCGCAAATCGTCGCCCTCGAACCTCGAGTCCGGGCGCATGCGCCCGCTCAACAAGCCGCGGCAGAGCGCACCATAGCCGAGCGTCACGATGTCATTCGCCAGGCAATAGGGCAGTATTTCCGTCTCGATGGCGCGCTCGAAGAGATTGTAGGGGCTCTGCAGTACGTGGAGCGGCGCCACCTCGCGGAAGCGCTGCATCTCGGCAACCGAGAAGTTGCTCACGCCGATGGCACGGATCTTCCCCTGCTCGTAAAGCAGACGCATGGCGTCGGCGGTTTCCTCCACCGGCACCAGCGGATCGGGCCAGTGAATCTGATAGATATCGATGTAATCGGTGCGCAGGCGGCGCAGCGACTCCTCGATTTCCTGCATGATTCGGGCACGCGTCGCGTTCCGATAGACCTGGCCGTCGCGCCATTCAAGCCCCGCCTTGGTGGCGATGACTGCGTGATTGCGCATACCCTCGAGAGCGGTGCCGACGATCTCCTCGGACACGCCGAAGCCATACACCGGCGCGGTATCGATGAGATTGATGCCCTGATTCAGAGCAGCGTGAATGGTGGCGACCGACTCGCGCTGATCGGTGCCTCCCCACATCCAGCCGCCCATGGCCCACGTGCCGAGCGCCACCCGCGAGACGTTCAGCCCGACCCCGGGAATCTCCACGAATTCGGTCTCAAGGACCGGAATGCGAATCTGCGTTGATGGCGTCATGAAAGTCCTCCTCATTGGGCAAAACGACTACGACTTGTTGGATCTGAGGACAGAGGTTGGGCGAGGGGTATGTTTTGCGTATTGCAGAATTCGCAGCGTCGGTTACGGGTGAAACAGCGCGCTGGGTGCCCGCAATGGCCGCTGCACCCGAGCGCCGGGGCTCACGCGGCCGGTGTCTTGCCGGGGCCGGCAGAGGACCGACGCCGCGGTCGCGGCGTTTCAGTACAAGATTTCGACGGGAGAACTGAAGATGTAGCCCGCGCCTCGCTCCGTGACGATGAACTGGGGCTGAGAGGGGTCTTGTTCTATTTTCCGCCGCAACCGCAGCACCTGGATGTCGATCGCGCGATCGTAGACTTCGTTATCGTAGACCCGGCTCGCTTCCAGAAGCTGATCGCGCGTCAGGATTCGCGCCGGAGCGGCGAGCATCGCCGCGAGCAGATTGAATTCACCATTCGTCAGGGCAATGTTGCTGCCGTTGCTTCGCTTGAGCCGCCGCGTGCGCAGGTTGAGCTCGAACTCGCCGAATCGGTACGCGCGGATCTCCCGCTTTCCAGCCGGCCCCGGCGACGCGCTTTTGGTTCGCCGAAGCACGGTTCTGATGCGCGCCAACAGTTCCCGGGGACTGAACGGCTTGGTCAAATAGTCATCGGCACCGAGTTCCAGCCCCATGACCCGGTCCGCCTCGTCCCGTACGCCGGTGAGCATGACGATCGGGATGGCGGATTGATCGCGCAGCGAGCGGGCGATCGCCATCCCATCTTCGCCGGCGAGGCGCAGGTCAAGAATAACCAGATCGACCGCCTCGTCGTTGAGAATCCGCGACATCTCATCGCCGGTCGAAGCGACGCTCACGCGCAGTCCGTTCTCCGCGAGATATTCCCGCAATAGCGCACGGATCTGCGGGTCGTCGTCTATGACCAATATGTGCGGCTGCATGGTCTCCGGCATGATGGCACCTCCAACTTCAGCGCGCGGTACCAAGTACCCGCGCGAGCGATTCGGCAAGATCGCGGCGATGCAGCGGCTTGCGTAGCACTTCGTTCACGCCGATGTCGGCCGCGCGACTGGTGAGTTGGGTACCACCGTAGCCGCTCATCAGGATGATCGGAATTGCGGGCCGCAGGCGTCTGATCTCGTGCGCAAGCTCGGTGCCGACGAGATCCGGCATCGCTTCGTCGGTGAGCACCGCATCGAACCGGTGGGGTTTGGCCCGAAATGCCTCCAGCGCGGCGCTGCTCGAGTCGAAGCCTACCGGCTCGTAACCGAGCTGCGCGGTTATTTCCTCCGCGAGGGCGACCAGCGGCCGCTCGTCATCGACGATCATTACGCTCTCCCCGTTTCCGCGAGGCAACTCTCGGGCAGCTCCGACATCTGGCACGGCGGTTTCACCGGTAACCGGCAACCAGATCTCGAACGTCGTACCTTCCCCTGCCTGGCTCGTGACGTCAATTGCGCCCCCGAGATCGCTGATGATGCCGTCAACCAGCGATAATCCCAGGCCCGTGCCCCGGCCGACACCCTTGGTGGTAAAAAATGGATCGAAGATCCGCTCGAGCACCGCGGGCGGGATGCCGACACCGGTGTCGCTGACCGTGAGCCGCACGTAGCGTCCCGGTGAGAGAGAACCGCGCGACAACGCCCGGCTCTGACTTACTTCGCAGCGTTCCAGCATCACGCGGAGCATGCCGCCGCGTTCCATGGCCTGAATGCCGTTGGTGCAGAGGTTCATCGCGACCTGATGCAGATAGGTCGCATCCCCGATCACGGCCGAATTGCCTGCCTCGATCCTGCTCTCCAGACGTATTCCCGGAGGGAGCGACGCCTCGAGCAGTTCCAGGGTCTCTTCAACGACAGACTGCACATTCACCGGCGCGCGGTCACCGAGCCCGCTTCGACTGAATCCGAGAATGCGTTCGACCAGCATTTGGGCCCTCTCGGCCGCGTGCATGACATTGTCGAGGTAGCGCCGCAAGGGGCTGCCTTCCTCGGAATTCTGCTGCGCCATCTCGCCGTACCCTAGTATCGCTCCGAGTATGTTATTGAAATCATGGGCGATGCCGCCCGCGAGCGTGCCGATGGCTTCCATCTTTTGTGACTGTCTCAGCTGCGCTTCAAGTTGCTCTTTCTCGATCTGTGCCTGCCTCTGCCCGGTCACATCGCTGGACGAGCCCACGAACCTGACCGGCTTGCCCGCCGAATCGCGCAAGCAGCGGCCGCGAGCGTGCACCCAGCGCCACCCGCCGTCGAGTTGTCGGACGCGATACTCACATTCATAACGTAGGGTGCGCCCCTCGAAGTGGTCTTTGAGCGCGGCCTCGAAGCGCGGCGTGTCGTCGGGGTGAATGATGATCTGCGCCAGCCAGTCGCTGCGCGTCTTGATTGCCGCATCGTCGCTTTGCCCATATAGCGCTCGCATCTTGGGCGACAGGAACAGCCGTTCGGTCGTGATGTCCCAGTCCCAATGTCCCTCATTCGCTCCTTCCATGGCGAGGGCATATCGCTCCTCGCTCTCACGCAGCGCCCGCTCGCCGACTGCAACTCGCCGTAGCTGACGCAGCAAAGCCGCCATGATACCCACCCCGAGAAGCGTCAGGATCAGCGTGCGGACGGCCACCCGGATCGTCTCCTCACGCCACGGCCGCAGTGCCACCGCTTCCTCGCGCGTCACCGCGATCTTCAACGGAGCATCCCTTACGGGGGCAACCGCAATGAAATCAGACTTGCCGTCGATCGGGTTCACGAGCCGTGCCGCGGATAGCGTCGGTGTGGTGACAAGCGGGGGGAACTTTTGCCCGACGGATTCCGGGCTGGAGGGATTGCGCGCGAGCAGCGTTCCATCGTCACGCAGCAGCTGAATCGCACTGGCCGCGCCGAGGTTGACCGCGCGATAGTACTCCTTGAGGTCATCGAGATTGAGGACCGCAGTAACGACGCCCGCGAATTTCCCGTTCTCATCGTCGAGGCGTCGCGACAGCACGACGGCGGCAACGCCTTCGGAACGGGTGACGAGCGGCTCGCTCATGAATAGCCCCCCGGCGGTGCCGTCCCGCTGAGCGGTGAAATACGAACGGTCGGACACGTTGTGACCCGGGGGTACCGATCCAAGCGAGCCATAGCGCTGGTTGCCCTGCGCATCGACAATCATGACTTGACGCACCTGGCGCACACCCGCCGTACGGTTTGCGAGGACGGCGCCAAGACGCTCCGGGGGAACCTCCCGGCTATCGTTCCCATACCATCGCGCGGTATCCCGCAGCAGAAGGTCGACGGCTTGCAACGTCCATGCGGTTTGCTCCGCCAGCGCATTCGCGAGATTGGTGATTTCGCGATTGTTCGCCGTGACGGAATGACGATACGAGCCCCATGCGTCATACGCGGATGACCCGACGAATGCCAGAATGACGAGAACGCCGAGCACCATCACGCCGAATCGCAGGCGCTTGAATCGGATCGATCCCGTATCGCGTAAGACTAAGCCGGTCATTGAGGACATTGAGCTGCGCCACATGCACTAAACCGGTGCGCCTATCATACCGCGTACGGCATTCAGAAGATCGGTGCGGATGAGCGGCTTCGCGATGACCTGCTGCGCTCCGAGAGTCTGCGCAGCTGCGCCGGCGGCGCACAGTCCGGAACGAAACTGGCCTGAGATCGCGATAATTGGTGTATTCGGATGAGCTGCTTGAATATCTCGCACCCGTCGGGCACCCGCCTGTTTGGGCATGTAGACGTTGACGATGACGAGATCCGCGGGACGATCCAGGTTCGGATCGTCCCTACCGGTGCGCACGCGATAACCCGCCTCGCCCAGCCATTCATGCAGCAAGGCGCGCGTGAGGTGGTCCTCCTCGTATATCACGATGTTCACTCTGATCTGATCCGGCAGTTGTCCTGAACGGCGGATGGCAAAAGCGTCCGCCGTGCAGGGGTCACACTGCACCCGGCGCCTCACGTTGTAATGTCACGGCGAAACAGGGTCGTTACAGTTGAAACTTCGGGGCGTCGCCGGCTGATCGTATCAGTGCCGGCCCCGGGGACCCGATGACCGCAACGTGATCCCTGCTATGCTTCACCGATTGAACGAAGCCGGACAACAGGCAGTTCATAGAAAAGCAACAGAAACGACGGGGAAATACCTAAAAATGATTCGACGCCCAATCCAGATTGGGGCGGTTGGTCTGTGTTTGCTGCTCGCGAGCGCAACCACATTCGCCACCGCTCAACAGCGCCAATCCAATCTCATCGAACTGCTCAGCAAGTCCGAATCCATTTTGCGCGGTACCGTCAAGACTGTGACGGACGGTATCGACGCTCAAGGCCTCCCCTACACCGAAGTCACTCTGCACGTGGCCGAGGCCATTCGCGGGGACGTCGGCACCGAGTACACTTTCCGCCAGTTTGGGCTCCTGAAGCCGCGCAGCATGGGCAACGGCATGGTCAATCTCATGGTGACCCCCGCTGGCTGGACCACTTACACACAGGGCGAAGAAACCATCCTGTTCCTCAACAGGCACGCCCGATACACCGGATTGCAGACGACCGTGGGCTTAAGCCATGGGAAGTTCACGGTTTCACTCGCAGGTGCAAGCAACGCGCCGTCGGCAACTTGGGACGCGGCGGGCCGGCGTTTCGCTGGACGGCGGCCACCGGGCTCGTGTCGCTGAACCAGCCGAGCACAGGCGAGACCACTTCGATATCACGCAACGGTGTCTATATTTCAACCGACCTGCTCGATGTCAACCAGGACACTTCGCTTGGCGCTCATCGCTGGGACACTGCCCACGGATGGCTTCCCACAGCACCGACCGGATCCTGCGACAGCGAGTCGACCGTCAACTTCGGCGTCGACAATCAGGGCTCCGTGTATGGACTCACCTACAACAGCTGCACGGACTATCACGCCTGGAAGTGGAATCCGCGTAAGGGAAGAGTACAGTTGGCTTCGCCTGCGAATAAACTCGACGGAACGCCGGTCAATACGCGCATCAACCAGGTCTCGCAGAACGGCGAGACGTTGGTGGGCTGGATGGAGGATCCGCTTCAGGGCATTTGGTACGGGGTGGTATGGAACGAAGGTGTTCCCAGTCTCGTGCTCACCTCCGCCGGAGAGCCGGTCGATGAGGTGACGGCAGTCAGCGGCAATGGGTCACTCATCGGCGGCGACTTATTTGATGGACAGCTTCCGCTGGGCGATGGCTATCGCCGCCATGCCCGCGGTGGTGCGATGGAGTTCGTGCAGCCGCTACCCGGCGACGCCGCACCTGCGCAACCCTTTGCGATGTCCCGTGACGGGACTGTCATGGTCGGGTTCAGCGGCAATCCCTTCCTGAGTTTCAACCCCGGACCCTTCATCTGGACGCGGAACATGGGCACCATGAACCTCGACGAGTTCGTACGCGGGCAGGGCACGGCGATGGAGCAATGGGTGAGCCTGTGGGAGCCGAGTGCGGTGTCCGACGACGGTCGTACCATCGGCGGCTGGGGGATCGGCTTCCTCGCCGCCGCGGGATGGGTGCTGCAGATCGACACTGCCTTCGTATGCCATCACCCGATTTCGAAGGGCGGCACAATGCGCGCCGACGTGACCGCGAGTGTGGAGTTTCCGAATGAATTCGACGAGCGGTTAGCGGCGGGAGACACGGTCGGCCGCTGTCCCTGATCCCATAGTCTGCCGATCGTCGCATGTCAGGTTTTTCCGGGCTAATACGATGTTCTCATTAGCGGCACCATCCACGGACAGACATGAGATTTATCGTCGCAACGAAAAATCGTCGAACGGCGTCATACAGATGGACGATTGCGGTTGCAGGTTCGATCGTGATGCTGCTCACCGGCACGATCTATTCATGCCGATGATCGCCATCGTGCTCTCGGTATCCGCGGCGGCGCGTTGGTCTGTGTTAAACGCAGCGATGATGGGACACGGGGCGCTATCGCAGTATGCTGACATTCATCGAGAGTAAAACCGAGATTCTGCGAACGCTTGATGAATCGAATCCGGTCGATCATGGCGGCCGGATATCGCCGTACTCCGCGAGCGCTATGTGGCACAGCGAGCAGATGCCGGCACTGGTAATACGGTACAGTCTCGACCCCCACCTCGGCCGCCCGAGCGAGCCTCCCTATGGTAACTACGGCATCGTCGGCACGTGACCGGAGAGTAGCTGAGGCGCGGTTGGCGGCCGTTTTGGACATGACTTGACTCCGTACCTAGGTACGGACCCTAGACTACCGTATGGATCAAGTACGGCAACCGAGGACACCCCATGGACTCTGCCACTCGAAAGGTCTTTTGCTGCGGAGCGGCTGCCAACAACCCTGATGTGATGAAGGGTGAAACGCCGTCGAAGGTACAGGGCCAAACTCATGATCCCGTGTGCGGCATGCTTGTCGATCCGATTACCGCTAAGAACCGCACGGAGTACGATGCTCAAAGCTACTGCTTCTGTTGTAGCGGCTGCAAAGGTAAGTTTCTGGCGGACCCCACTAAGTATCTAAATCCGAGTGCCGAACCAGCACCCAGCGTGACAAGTGCTCTCAGCGTTCAGGGCACCATCTACACCTGTCCGATGCATTCGCAAATTCGGCGGAACGCCCCCGGCAATTGTCCGATCTGCGGAATGACGCTCGAGCCTGAAGGCATCCCTGACGCGGAAGGCGCGAGTCCTGAGCTCAAGGATATGAGCCGGCGCTTTCTGATCGGCGCTGTCCTCGCGACACCGATCTTTGTTATGGAAATGGGCGGCCACCTGCGGCTCCTGCATATGGATCACTACGTGTCCATGGCGGCCTCGCTTTGGATTCAGTTCGCGCTCGCAACGCCCATCGTGCTGTGGTGCGCGTGGCCCTTCTTCCAACGGGCCTGGACGTCGATCCTGAACCGCTCGCCCAATATGTTCACTTTGATTGCCTTGGGTGTCGGCGCGTCCTATCTGTACAGCTTGGCAGCGACTTTTGCCCCGGGCCTTTTCCCCGCGGGCCTTCGGCAGCATGGCGGTCTCGTCCCGGTCTACTATGAAGCCGCGGCGGTGGTTACGGTTCTCGTCTTGCTGGGTCAGGTGCTTGAGTTGCGCGCGAGGGAGAAGACCGGCGGTGCCATTCGGGCGCTTCTCAAAATGGCGCCCAAGACAGCGCGGCGCCTGCGCGCCGATGGCACGGACGAGGAAGTGCCACTCGATCAAGTCCATGTGGACGATCGGCTGCGGGTGCGACCCGGCGAAGTGGTGCCCGTTGATGGCGCCGTGACAGAGGGAAGCAGTTCGGTCGATGAATCGATGGTGACTGGAGAGTCGATGCCGGTCGAAAAGGCGGTGGGTGACAAGGTGATCGGTGGCACGATCAACGGCACCGGCGCGCTGATAACCATCGCGGAGAAGATCGGCGCCGATACTATGTTATCTCGGATCGTGCAAATGGTCGCCGAGGCGCAGCGCAGCCGCGCACCCATCCAACGTCTCGTCGACGTCGTTACCGCATGGTTCGTTCCGGCCGTGATTGCCTCTTCGATCCTAGCGTTTGCGGCCTGGATGATCTGGGCGCCGGCTCCAGCGCTGGGACTTGCGGTGGTTGCCGCCGTGTCGGTACTCATCATTGCGTGCCCGTGCGCGCTGGGACTTGCAACCCCGATGTCGATCATGGTCGGCGTCGGCAAAGGAGCGAGCGCCGGGGTCCTGGTCAAAAATGCCGAGGCTCTCGAGCGATTCGAGAAAGTGGATACTTTGGTGGTCGACAAAACCGGCACGCTAACGGAGGGTAAACCGCGTGTGACGGCGCTGGTGCCCGCGGCCGGCTTCGACGAATCCGCCGTGCTGTCGTTCGGTGCAAGCCTGGAGAAATCGAGCGAACATCCGCTCGCCGCCGCCATCCTGGCCGCGGCAGCTGAACGCAAGTTAGCGCTGCAAGAGGTCACGAATTTCGCCTCGGTCACGGGCAAAGGCGTAACCGGGACCATCGGGGGACGACGCATAGCAGTTGGTAACGCCGTGCTGCTGAAGGACCGTGGTATTGCCAGCGCCGATCTCGAAGCCCGTGCCGACGCGGAACGAAAAGAAGGTGCCACGGCCCTCTTCGTGGCAGTCGATGATAAGGTGGCAGGCATCATCGCCGTGGCCGATCCGATCAAGGCGACGACGATGGCGGCGCTCGATGCCTTACGAAGTGAGCACATCCGGATCGTCATGTTGACCGGCGACAATCGCACCACGGCACAAGCAGTCGCCGGCAAGCTCGGCATCACCGAAGTGGAAGCCGACGTACTGCCCGATCAAAAGAACGCCATCGTGCGGCGCCTCAAGAACGAGGGCCGTGTAGTCGCGATGGCTGGGGATGGCGTCAATGACGCTCCGGCGCTCGCCGAGGCGGATGTCGGCATCGCGATGGGAACGGGCACGGATGTCGCCATGCAAAGTGCTGGCCTCACACTCGTCAAAGGAGATCTCGACGGGATCGTGCGCGGCCGAGTGTTAAGTCGCGCGACCATGCGCAACATCCGCGAGAATCTCGTGCTGGCGTTCGTCTACAATGTCATCGGAATACCGGTGGCAGCCGGTGTGTTGTATCCTGCTTTTGGACTTCTCTTGAGTCCCATTATCGCAGCGGCGGCCATGAGCTTGAGCTCCGTGTCGGTGATCGGCAATGCGCTTCGTCTTCGAGCTGCACGGATCTAGGCATGCGCGGCGCTCGGAACCAATCCGATCTCCGTCGATCCCGAAGCGGGAACTGTACTTCTTCTTCCTGCGCTAGCCGCGTTCTGATACTCACCTTGGGTCTAGCGACGGGACTTGCCGGTTGCGTCTTGGCGCCAAGCGGAACCGGGGATGAGCAGGCGAAGCTCAATGGGGCCTCGCCGCCCTGGCGCATCGCTCCTTGCTACGGTTGCCACGTCTATCCCTACCGTCTCGCTATACTCGCACTTACGTAGCACTTATAGTCGACTGGCTGCCAGCGGTGGTATTGCTGAAACCCTGTAAATTATGGTGCCGCAAAGAGGATTCGAACCCCTGACCCACGCATTACGAAGGTGATTCGGTCTTTCTGAATTACTTCCGTCGCAACAATCACTTGCAGGCGATTTCTTCGTATGGCTATGTTTTTATTCAAATTTTAACTAACTATTGAGCACGATTCAGTACGATCGACTACGACCTACTTTTATTACGTTTGCACTTATAAGTGCACAGAATTTGGACGTACATTCGAGTCGCGACTTGTCTACTGCAGCGGCGAACATTGGTTCGTCCATGGGGCTAATCGCCTATTCAGCCAAGATCATGATGCGAGCGGTAGCCTGATTTCCCCGTATTGCGATTGTCCCATCGCATCGGAAAAACATCAGGCCGACCGGCAAAAAGTCGACAGAACAGCTTGATGTTATCCGCAGCTGTTGACTCGGCCGTTATTGACGATCTGCCAGCGACCGGACCCGTTTCCGGCGCTCGTTGCGACTGAACCCGTTCCAGTTGTTCGTTCAGTGCGACGCGCTCTGCATCAAGCTCCGCAAGGCGCGCGCATATCGAAGCAATATCACGCTCCCTATTCATCGCGGTCGGTTAGCCCGGTCTCCTCGACTTGATCAGATTGATCTGAGTCATTACGCACCATGGAATATGGGTCTGCGGAGGTGCTAAGTCTATCGAATGTCATGGTGACAGATTGCATCCGTCCGTCACTACCCCGCCGCTTTACTATTATACGCAATCTGCGTATAATAGTAATATGCGTGCGTCGTTTGTCGAACTTCCGGCTTTCGAGCGATTGCGCAATGAATATCTCGATGATGAGAGCTTCCGCGCGATGCAGAACGCCTTAATGGATGATCCGTCAGCAGGAGATGTGATTCAAGGGACAGGGGGCCTCCGAAAGCTTCGCTGGACAGACAAGCGGCGCGGTAAGGGCAAGCGTGGCGGCTTGCGGGTTATATATTTCTACTGGGTGCGCGGATTGGAGTTTTGGCTCTTCACGCTGTTCGACAAGAATGAACTCAGCGATTTGTCGAAAAGGGATCGAGCTACTCTGGAAGGTCTCTTAAAGACCGAATTGAAGATGAGGAAGTCCGTATGAAAAAAAAGCGCAATTTGATGGCCGAGTTGACAGAGGGCTTTGTTGCGCTGGCAGATCAGCGCACTGGCAAGCGGACATTGCGTACGCATGTCGTTCAAACCAAGGCCGCACCGAAAATGTCTGCAAAGGAGCTATCGGCGCTGCGTGTTCGCATGAACCTATCTCGGGCCTTGTTTGCAAGATATCTCCGGACCAACGTACGGACTCTCGAAAACTGGGAGCAAGGGCGAGCGAGGCCCAATGCACAGGCAGCGCTATTGATCCGGATGGTCGAACAATATCCCGATACGGTCGAGAGGTTGGCGAAGATCTAACGCCCCTCGTGGCCGCACTTGAACTGTGCCGCGATATCAAGATTTTACCACGTGATCCAACTAGGAGCAGAGCCGATCCGCCACTCCTCGGGCGAGATCCATGGTGGAGCAGGCACCTCCTTGGTCCGGCGTCCTTAACGCGCCATCGGCGCTGACCGACTCCATCGCACACATCACGTCCGCCGCCGCCGTCGCTTCGCCGAGATGGTCCAGCATCAAGGCTGCCGACCAGATGGCCGCCATAGGATTAGCCCTGCCACGCCCTGATATGTCGGGCGCCGAACCGTGCACCGGCTCAAACATCGAAGGCGATCGTCTCGAGGGATCAATGTTAGCAGAGGCGGCAAACCCCAATCCGCCTTGGATAGCGGCACCGATATCGCTCAGGATGTCTCCGAAGAGATTGGAGGCAACCACGACGTCTAGCGTCTCCGGATGGAGAACGAATCGAGCCGCGACGGCATCCACGTGAGCTTTTTGCAGCTCGACCTGAGGATAATCCGCTGCAACAGCATCGGTAACCTCGTCCCAGAACACCATGGAGTGCTTTTGTGCATTCGACTTGGTGACGGAGCACAGGCGCCGGCGACGTCTCATCGCTTGAGCAAACGCATAGCGAAGGATTCGCTCAGTGCCTTTTCGGGTGAACACGGCAGTCTCCACGGCTACCTCATCGGCAGTCCCCCGGTGAATTCGGCCGCCCGCTCCGCTGTACTCGCCTTCAGTATTCTCCCGTATACATAAGATATCGAAACTCGCGGCGCGTAGCGGCCCGTCGATACCGCGCAACAGCCGATGCGGTCGAGCATTCACATACAGATCGAAGGCCTTTCGGATCGGCAGCAGCAAGCCGTGGAGCGAGATGGCGTCGGGAACCTTCTCCGGCCAACCCACGGCGCCCAGGAGAATTGCATCGACAGAGCGTAAGCGCTCGATTCCGTCCTCCGGCATCATCCGGCCGTGCTGAAGATAATAGTCGCAGGACCACGGATATCGATCTTGAGTGAGCTCGAATCGATGTCGCGCGGCAACGGCTACGAGAACAATCCATGCAGCTTCAATCACCTCGACACCCACGCCATCACCCGGTATCACGGCGATACGGAACGATTTCATTTCCATGTCTCTAGCTCTCTGGAGCGATCTCTTGGTGGCAAACCGTAGCTGGTAAAGCATCGCTGCGAAACGGGAAGCAAACCGAGCCCGACGCAAACCAAACCGCTGAGCCACCAAAGGGCATACGCTGCGCAGACCAGAAAAGACAATTGCCGCGCCTTAATTTCAATATCCGCGAAGCACGTCAACTTCATTCAACAGAGCATCACCTCTTATGGCCCTCCGAATGTTCGCCGCTATATTCCTGACCGCCAGCATTGGGATAGAGGTGCCTGCGACATGAGGCGTAATTAAAATCCCCGGATGACTCCAAAATGGATGTGCTCGCGGAAGCGGCTCAACCGTAGCGACGTCCAAGGTGGCACCGGCGATTTGGCTGGATTGCAGTGCCTCAAGAAGATCGGATTCAACAAGGTGCAGGCCTCGGCCCATATTAATCAGTTGCATACCGGCGCGGCAACGGGAAAATATTTCTCTGGACAAAATGTGGCGAGTCTCATTTGTCAGGGGAAGCACATTGATCAAGATATGACACTCCCCCACCATCTTATGGAGTTCGTCTCGGCCCACGTAGGATTGCACGCCGTCGAGGTGTTTCGGAGTACGACTCCATCCAAGCATATGAAATCCCTCCTGATGTAACGAGAGGGCGATCTCACGCCCAATTTCACCGAGCCCGAGAACGCCTACTACGGTATCTCGCGTGAGTGTTGCGGGTATGAACTGCCACTTCGCATCACGCGAATGTCGCTCGAACACATCGAATCGCCGGTGATACCGGTAAACGGCCGCCTTCGCATAGTCCGCCATAGTGCGAGCAAGTGACGCATCAACGAGGCGGGCCAAAGGTATCCGTGTTGGAATCTCTTTCAAATCGAGCTGATTAATTCCGGCGCCGAGCGAAAGTATCGCTCGAAGGTTACGAAACCGCCTGAGTCCGCCATCAGGGATCGTCCAAATAAGAGCTATATCTACCGCTTCTGGGTGTTCAACGCTATCAAGCGTCGAGAACAAAAATTCCTCGAACTGCGTTGCCAGCGCGGCCCGCCAACCCTCGGCAGAATCGATTTCGCTATGAAAGAAAATGCTTGGCTTCATGTGCAGGCCGTAACCCAATCTCCCTTACAAGGCAGTTGGACCTCCTTGCTAGATCGGTTCATTCACGGGCTTGTCACCCTAGGCATTGGTTCAGCCAGCATAGGCAGAACTGGTACTTACCTCGAAGGACGGCCGAGGGTCATTAACGCAAATTCTTCGAACAGGAGTTGTGCGGCGAGCTGAGCTGTGTTGGTCGACGGGTCATATTGCGGCGCAACTTCAACCACGTCCGCTCCAACGATGTCGAGCCCGCCGAGTGCACGAAGGAGCGCGAGGCCTTCTCGTGGAGTGATTCCACCGACTTCTGGTGTTCCGGTTCCCGGAGCGTAGACCGCATCGAAGCCATCGACGTCGATCGAGATGTAAACAGGACCGTCACCGACGACCGATCGGGCTTTGGCGGCCACTGCAGCCACCCCAGCTTCCATAAATTCCTCCATATATACGACGGTCATTCCCGAGGTGTGCGAAAACTCCCAATAAACGTTTGACGCACCCCGGATGCCGATCTGGATCGTGCGTTCTGGATCAAGAACGCCGGCCAGGACAGCATGGCGAAACGGGCCGCCGTGATGGAACTTAGCTCCATCATACGCTCCCATCGTGTCGCAATGCGCATCGATATGCACGAGCCCCACAGGTCGATCTCGCCCCAGCGCCTTAAGAATGGGGTACGTGACTGAATGATCGCCGCCCACGGATAGCGGCCGCACGCCATTGCTGAGGACCTCCAAGTAATAGCTCTCGATGTCTTCTAGTGATTGCTCAAGGCTAAACCGACTGCGGAATGGCACATCGCCAACGTCTGCCGCCCGGGCCCGACTCCTCGGCACTCCACGAAATGTACCGTGGTACGGGCCAATTCTCTCGATGGTTCGCACGGCCCTCGGTCCAAAGCGCGCTCCGCTGCGATTTGATACGCCCAAATCCATAGGTATACCAATTGCCGCTATGTCCAGTCCGGACAAATCGTTGGCGTATGGAAGCGCAAGAAACGTCGGGATGCCTGAATATGGCAGGACACGCCGACCACGCGCCGTTGACATCCCCCGGATGGCCTCCTTTCCGATCGGGTCTTCCGCCTCAAATATGCTTGCGTCCCGATAACGCGCTCGAAGCGCTTGGAGTTTCGCTTGATCCATTTAAGTCTCCTCTGTGAACTTCGAGCTAGGTCCTGCTGGATGGCCAGCGCGGCTCGCATCTCACCGAACTAGTCCTTAGCCACTGTAGTGTCGTCAGCGGCTACCACCTGCCATTGGCCGTTTCGATGGACCCACGTGTCCATCCAGACATGGCGGCCGTGCACACCGCCCTTACGCGTCCAGGTTTCGCCGCCTTGAACCACTGCCGTCTCTCCGAAAAAGCGCACATGCGCATAGTCAAGATGATTGGATACGTATTCGCTCGCGCCCTTGCTCGCGTCCGCTACCGCACTTGTCTTATCGAATAGTGCCCCGTCGTCAAGTCCGACGAAATCATCGGCCAATATTCGTTTTACAAGTACCGGATCGCCACGTACCGAACTTTGCGCCCATGCCGCTTCGCTCGCTTTGATATAGTTTTCTGTGTCCATTAGCGAGCCCTCTACGCCAGCGGACGTCGCGCTCGCAGCCAGGATGCCAATCAAATAAAGGTGCCATTTCTGGAGCTTCAGTCTTGATAGTTTCACCCGCCCCTCCTGTTTCATCTGCGAAAAGCATTGCTTTCCCAGAGGTAGTCACATCTTGTCCGATCGTCGTTGATTGTGATCACACGTCGTGATATTGTCAATTCAATAGGAAGGCCTAGAAACTTTTCTGGGTGAGGATTTCTGCCGGTGATGAAATTTGTAACGAGCTATCGGAGTATCAAAAAGTGGGGCACCACCCCAGCAGGATAACGCGCGATCATCGCTTGGAGGAATGAGTCTGGAACAGCACGGCATCGAGCCGATCCCAAGCGTGGAACGGACGGCGACGATCTTTGACTTCGTGCGCATTGAATGGGGCTGCTCCAATTCCCTGGCAACGGCGATGCTTGGCGCATTTCCTATCATCTTTGGACTGTCCTTCTGGCAGGGGCTTGCCGCAACTATCCTCGGCGTCGCATTAGGCGCGCTCGTTCTCGCACCGATGGCAATATTCGGTCCGCTGACGGGTACTAACAATGCAGTGTCCTCGAGTGCTCACTTTGGTGTGGTCGGTCGAATAATAGGCTCCTTCCTAAGCTTGCTGACCGCGGTGGCATTTTTCTCTATCAGCGTATGGTCGAGCGGCGATGCCGTCATAGGTGCGATGCAGCGCTTTTTTGGCCTGCAGCCTACAAATTTCGCATTTGGGCTGGCGTACGGAGCTTTCGCGCTTGCCGTGCTAGTCGTCTCGATTTATGGATTCCGACTGTTGCTCTTCGTAAACAAGATATCCGTGATTGCCGCATCGGCACTTTTTGTCGTCGGCTTTTGTGTCTTCTACCCTTTTTTCGAGGCAAGTTTTGCGGGTTCCGGACTAGCATGGGGCGAACCTCGCTTCTGGCGCGCATTCATTGGTGCCGCGCTTGTGGTATTGGCCAATCCAATATCGTTCGGAGCATTCCTCGGCGACTGGACTCGTTACTTGCCGAGAAATACGCATCGGCCGAGGCTGATGGCTGCGGCGGTGCTGGGCCAACTGCTGAGCCTACCGCCGTTCTTGTTCGGTCTAATGACAACATCGATCATAGCTCGTGTCGCGCCGCACTTTCTGGTACAGGTCGACTACGCGGGTGGATTGATCGCGATAGCACCTAGAGTCTTCTGCCTTCCGTTGATGCTGCTCTCTGTTTTAAGTGGCATGTCCACCGGAACCGGTGCGCTCTACGGAACGGGCCTCGACTTCTCAAGTGTCTTCCCTCGTTTGACGCGCCCTCAAGCGACTCTCCTTATTGGTAGCGTCGCCTGCGTGCTGATCTTCGTCGGACGGTTTGGCTTCAATCTGGTGGATGCCATCACTACGTTTGTGTCCCTAATCGTCGTTACGACAACACCTTGGATGGTCGTGATGATACTGGGCTACTACCTTAGGCGTGGCTACTATCTACCCGAGGCCATGCAAGTCTTCAATCGTGGTCAAGAGGGTGGTGCTTATTGGTTCTACCACGGTTACAACATTCCTGGCACTGCCGCGTGGCTCGCATCGGCGGCACTTGCGTTATCGATGGTCAATATGCCGGGACATTTCGTCGGTTGGTTTGCCGGTGTTGCGGGCGACGTGGATGTTTCGTTACTCGCGGCGCTGCTCCTGCCCGCGCTCCTGTATCCGATGCTCTTATGGGGGATCCCCGATCCACGGGCGGTGTTCGGTCCACAGGGACCTCGGATCGTGCCAGCGAGTGAACGTCCTGTAGCACCGATCGTCGTGCGCCAGATGCGTGCCTTGCATGAGCAACGTACGGTGAATCCCAGCAAAGAGCTTTTTCTGCCAAAGCGCGAGCAGCTCGGCAATTTGCGTCAAAGCGGTGCTCAACGCGATAGTACGGCAATAGATCCATGAACGACCCAAAAAGCATTGAAGCAGTCGGCGCATTTTTTTCCGTGGATGGTATGCTCGAAGTCAGGAAAAGGACCCGACATGCCATTGACTCCATTGCGCAACGCATGAGTCCTGGAATGACAGAGGAGCGGGGAGTAGAGATCGCCAAACAGACCCTTAGGGGACTGGGCTTACTTCGTGGCTGGCATCAAGTCTGCGTACGGTATGGTATCAATACGGTGCTCGAGTACGGGATTCCTTCGCGCGCGGGTGTTTTGCTTGGAGAGAACGATATCTTCTTCGTAGATATCGGTCCTGTTTGGCAGAACTGTGAAGGCGATGGCGGAGCTACCTTTGTAGTGGGCTCAGATCCCGATATGCATCAAGCAGCGCGCGACGCGGTGACGCTCTGGCATCGCACTCATGACAAATGGCGTGAAGATCAAATAACGGGCCGCAAACTTTATGAATTCGCAATCATGGAAGCTGCTTCCATGGGGTGGGAACTCAATCTCAAGCGCATGTCCGGGCACCGTATCGGCGACTTTCCACATAAACATCGCATCGACGGAATGATGCTCAGCACGGTCGATGTTGTTCCCAGCCCCCTTTTATGGATCTTGGAAATACACATACGTCATAAGACCAGGCCCTTTGGTGCGTTTTATGAGGATATCATGTTGCCGCGCTGACGCTTCATGACGCACCGGTCGAAGGTTCGAACAATTCGAGAATATTGCCGTCCGGATCCCGCACGTAGATTGCTGTTCCATGAGGTGATTGGCTTGTGGTGAAAATCCGCGTGACACGCTACATGGCACTAGGGCACACTTTGACTGTCAAGTCCCTGCTCGGAATACACGATTGCCGGTGGTTCAATTCCCACTCCGCGCTCCTGCTTGATCATTCGATCCAGCAACCGACGCGCGCGGACGGCAGCGCGATCCGTCCGTAAAAGAGCCGGCTTCATGGCGAATAGATCGTCACTTGCGCCCATCGCGCGTTGTTGTGCCTCGATGATTGGCTTGTCCTCGTTCTCGAACACCTTCATGCCGGTTTCGAGCAGCTGCTCGCTGAATGATTCGTCGTCCAGCCTAAAATTGCGCGCCATTCCCCAGAAGTAATGCGTGCTGGTCAACGTTTCCGGGGTGAGCAGATGCGCCGTCGGTATCGAGATGCCCTCGCTGGGCAGTCCGCCCGCGCTCGTCATTCCGACATCGAGAAGGAGGACTCCCGGCGCGTTCCAGCGCATGTAGTTGCGGTGATCACCGCGCTGATCTTTCGGGTAGCCAAGCATCTGAAAATATTGATTCGGGTACTGATTCTTGCGGATGAACTTCGCCCAAACGGTCCCCGGCTCGTTCGAGGTATCAGCCTCCATCGTTGCTGGACCTGCGGAGTTCGTAAACAGCGGGTGAACGTACTGACCGTGGGTGAGATCGAGCAAATTGTCGGATATGAGTTGGTAGTTGGCCGCCACATAGGTGTAGCCCGTCACCGAAGTATATCGTGCATCATCGAACTCACTAAAACAGCGGATTTGCGATGGATCCGCACGTGTGGGGTCGCCCATCCAGATCCAAGTTACGCCGAAGCGCTCTACAACGATGTAGCGCTTCACTCGAACGCCTGAGGGAATACTTCCGTCACCATGCGGGTTGAAAATGCAGCTGCCGGTCTCGTCGAACTTTAGACCGTGATACTTGCACTCAATAATATTGTTTTCTAACCGACCCAGGTGCAGCGGGACAAATCTGTGCGCGCAGCGGTCCTGGAGCGCGACGACCGTTCTGTCTTGCTTACGGAAGAGTACGATGGGCTCGTTCAAGATCGTACGCGACAGCATACGCTCGTGAAGCTCTCGGCTCCACGCAGCCGCGTACCAGGTATTCCTTAGAAAGGGCATTCGGTCACCTTGCGTTTTGACCTACGGCGCGGCACCGTACCGGCGGTAGATCTAAGCCCTTGCGCCAGGCCATTAGCCAGTGAGTGCACTGTCGGAATCTTCCACATAGCGCCGACACTCGTCAGGTCCTGGCGCAAGTAAAAAGTCGTGGTGGGGCTTTTCACCGCGCAAGCAACTCTCGATACCGGTCGTCTTCGACCGATGCATTAATTATCGTGGTTTGATACACCCGCAACGCCAAAAGAAACAAGCCGGCGGCCAGAATCTGCGCGGTGCCACCGACGATGGTCAGCGAGTAACGCAGCATCTGTGGGTTGTGGAAGAGATGGTCCGTCAGTACGCCAACCATCGTTGGGCCAACGCCTAGTCCAATCAAACTCTGCACGAAGAAATACACAGCCGTAAGCTGCCCACGCATGCGGGACGGCACCATGATCTGCAAGGCTGCCGCGGCAACACCGTACGGCACCGCGACGAGCGTAACGGCGACAAACGCCAGACCGATCGCAAGTTCTCGGGACGGCATGAGCGGATACATGAGCCGGATGGGAACACACACAGCTGCAGTGACAGCGAGGACTACGAGCTTGGCATCCCGGCCTCGCGTCCTGGTTAGCCAATCAGATAGCCATCCCCCTGCCAGCGCACCCAGGATCGATCCGGCCATTGCCATAAGTCCGTAAAGACGACCGCTCTGTGCCGCAGGCCACTGATAGGTTCGCGCAAAGAAGGCAATGTCCCAAAACGAAGCCGTATAGCCTGTGATCGAAATGAATCCCATGCCCACGTTGTGAAATACGAACGTCTTCCAGTTTGATCGGACGTAGGAGATCACCTCTGGCAGAGGGATCGCAGCCCTGGAGTCCGATGCTGGCCGCGGCGGTTCTTGAATTGTGAAGAGCAGCACACTCAAGGCGATCCCGGGAAGGCCCACACCCAGGAATACGATGCGCCACGGAGCGAGATCACCAAGTATCGGCAAGGAGACCGTGCCATTGACGTTGGCAGCGAGGGTCCCCCAATGCAGTAGCGTTGCTCCGCCCGAATAGGCCAGACCCATACCCAAGGCACCTGCCATTGTGCAGATGCTCAGAGCCATACCAAGACGATTGCGAGGAAAGATGTCCGCGAGAATCGAATAAGCGCACGGAGCAAGAGTGGCCTCGCCGAGACCCACGCCCATACGCAGCACGAGGAGTTCCCAGAACCCGGTCGCGAAGCTGCAAAGGACCGTCGACGCGCTCCAAATAATGACCCCGGCTAGAATCATCCATTTCCGGTTATACCTGTCCGAAAGCCGCCCGATCGGCAAGCCGAAGCACACGAAAAAGATAACGAAGCTCAGGCCGCCAATAAGACCGATCTGTACGTCCGTGAGCATCAGCGCAGCCTTCATGGGCTCTACGAGCACGCCGATGATCTGCCGGTCAGTAAAGGAGAGAGCAAAAAATAGCGCGAAAACAGCCGCGACGTACCACGAGTAGCGTGGCCGAAAGGTCTGCGTAACCTCAGTGGCTGTCGACATTGAAGCTTGAGTTGTTTCCATCTTTCCCATCCGGCGAACCAAAACACCGATCCGCGACAGGTTCACGCGCGTCGAATCACCGTGCTAGATACCGATATTTGACCTAGTACCGATATGTGGCCGTCAGTCCTATTGTTCGCGGACGCCAGGTAGCGTCGAAGAATAGCGGTAACGGCGGGTAATAGCGCGAATCAAACAGCACGGGATGGGTATTGGTGAGATTCGTGCCGAACAAAGACACATCGAAGCCGCTCCAGCGAAGGCCGGCCCGAGCTGACAAGGACGTCGCTTGCGTCTGATAGAAAGGGGCGGGATCGTAGGAGATGGTCGTCGGATCCTGGAATTCCAGCGGGCTCTTGTACTTGGCCGAGACCGAGTAGTCGACTCGCACATAAGGACCATGCGACCTCAGCGATGGAATCGGAATCTTGTATTCACTCGATGCGACAACGGTCCATGGCGCGACCGGCAGGTAGTCGCCTTTGCCGGCTAGCGCCGCCGAGGCACCCGGTGCAGCGTATACCGAATCATTATACCGCGCGTCGGTATAGCTCCCAGTCAACTCGAGATTCAAGTCGTCGATCGGACGCGCGAGGATATCGATATCGCCACCTTTACTCGTCACCTTTCCAAGATTGGCTGTAAAGCTAAAGCCGCAGCTCGGGAGATAGACGTTGTTTTGAATATTGGACCAATTGATGTAAAAGGCGCTGGCGTTGATCTGCAGCCGCCGATCCAGCAGGGAGTTCTTAGCACCAACTTCGTAGCTCCACAGACTGTCCGAATTGTAGGTTGTCGGGCCACTTGATAAAGAGAGCTGCGCGAGAGCCCCAGCACACAGGGTGCTCAGCGGCGAGTTAACGCCTCCGATGCGGTATCCCTTTGCCGCGCTCGCGTAGTAGAGCTGGTCACGAGTTGGTTGATAGGATATCCCGAACTTCGGGGTGACAGGGTGTTCGGTCGTCGAACCCGAGTTCGATGCGGGCGTTGGTCCTATCTCTGGACCAGTAGAATATTGCGAACCGCTGCTCTCTGCCTTTGACACGCGCACGCCGGCAGTTAGCTTGAGCGAATCGAAAAGCTTCCAGTCGAGTTGGCCAAATCCGGCAAGCTGCTTGTCGAGGGCCCACGCATAGGGAGTTAGCAGCAGATAGCCGCCCGGCAACAAGGGACCGATGGTACTGTTCCAAGAGACGCCGTATAGGGATTGAAACTCACCCGGCAGGGACGGGTCGGTGACTGACACCGAAGTGTTCTCGCGGGCGTGCGTGTAAAAGACCCCTGCGACCCAATTCAGTCGGGCATCGGCTGCGGTCGACTCTAGCCGGATTTCCTGCACAAAGCTGTTCTGTCGGTCCGAATTATGTTGTGGGGCGGTGACACCCGGCGGCGGGTAGGGAAAGTTGGGGTAAGTCCCATTGAAAAGATAGATGGCCCGATCCAGCATCGTAGCGTCGGTCGTTGAATATTGATCCCTGGAGTAATAGGAGGTATTCGATATGAGTTTGATCGCCCCGAAGTTCCACAAGAGTTTGATGGCCGGCAGGTAAAGCTTGTCCGTGTCGGGACTTGGAATGACGTTACCATTACTGAACTGGTGAGCGGCAGGATTGGACAATTCCAGCCAGTAGTACTCTGTGTCATTGAGATCTTGTTCTTGGTAATACAGGGACGCTGTGATCGATAGGGTATCGGTCACTGCGTACGTGAGGGCGCCCCGCAGCGTGCTTATTTGTTGATAATTCGAGCGGGGCTGTACGGTGTCGCCAGTTGCGAAGTCCACACGATTCACCCAGCCCCCATCGTGCCGATACGAGGCGCTCACCCGAAACCCCAACTTGTCGTCGATGATCGGCCCACCCGCAGCGGCGCCAACCGCGTAGCTTGGGTCGCCGTAAGCGGTCGTAGAAAGCTCCGACAAGTAGTAGCCCGAAGAGTTGGTTAATCCCGGCTCGGGCGAAATGAAGCGGACAGCACCACCCTCAGCACCGGCACCGAACAGGGTCCCTTGCGGCCCGCGCAGAACCTCCACGCGCTCGAGATCAAACAACGCTGGATAAGGATTCTGCGAGGTGACGTTGATATGTCGGGTTTGTATGGGTGTGTCATCAATGTAGAGGCCGGTCGTAGCAGCACCAGCGATAGAATCAATGCCTCGGATAGCGATGTCCGACGCAGCTCCACTGGAGGTTGTATAGGCACCGTTGCGTAGAAATGTGACACCGGGCGACAGGCGAGCGAGATCATCGATTCCCCGTACCGCCTGCGCCTCGAGCTTTTCCTGAGTGAACACCTCGACGCTTACCGGAACATCCTGTAACCGCTCCGAGCGCCTCTCCGCAGTGACGACAATCTCCTGCAGGCCGCCGCCACTGGCGTCCGGACTCTCCGCTGCCGACGCTTCGGTGGACATGCTCGCTGCAATAATCACAGCAAATGCGCACCCCAGCATCATGACCCAATGGCATGCTCGAAGCGAATACATAGCTTCTCTCCTATGTGCCTTCACTGATTTGCCCACCGAGATACGGCTGTCAACGTGAAGCATGATTCAAGTGAAAGAGCGCGTGGGCGCCGTAGGTCGGTGAGCCATCAATTCAGGCTCTGAGTGTTGCGTCGCTGCCGGCCAAGAACTGACGCTTGGCCTCATGAGAGATCGACATCGGGCCGTTCTGGTCAATTGATCTGCCTCCTGATCGAACGCTGTTGCCTCGAGCACGTTCCATAGGCTCTCAAGACATCACCGTATGTGATCGTACCTTGTGATCACACTAAATGCAATGAGTAAAAACCTACCGTTTCCTCGAATGGCAGCGCGCATTAAGTCGCGCACCGAAGGGGGCGGGCAAATCACGAACCTGCACGATGTCGAGGCACGGCACGGGTGCGCCAACGGCAGGTCGCCGGCTAGCTTCTCGCTACCACAGCGAGTGAGCGCGCGCACAATCTAAAGAACGGTACCTGCGGACGCAGCGCACAATGAGCCGTGCAAAACTTCCTTGAACCGCTGGTGCCTCTCAAAATGAGAGCTCGCAGCTGCGCTACAGACGCTTTCCGCGGCCGGCGTGCCGCTAAGTCGTAACGTTTGCGCTCGAACCGCGCTCCTTCACGAGCTTGCGTGACCTTTTCGGTCTCGGAGGCTGATACCCCGCGGCCAATCCGGAACCTAGCGCGGATGTTGCCACGGATTTCGCTGCCTCGTTGAGGCCGCGCATTTCAGCCGCCTCTTCTTGAGCCAGATCAGTGATATTGCGAACCGGTGGCCTCACAAAATGCCCGGAAGCCATTAGAAATTTTGCGCTGTTGAGGATGTCCGCACTGATGGCCTCAGCTGCCGTAACCTCGTCACCGCTCTTCAATGCTTTGATGATGTCTTTGTGGTGCTTGGCATTCCAGAGCGCTTTCGGCGATGGAGTGGAAAAATACGTAAACGGGCCGGCTTGCAGCCAGAGGCTTTCGATCATCGGCATCAGAATTGCCGATCGGGCCGCGTTGTAGATTCGAAAGTGAAATTCGTGGTTCAAGCGCAGTAATGCCTCACGTCGATCGTGCTCCACTGCCTCGAGCATTCGGGCGTTGACCGACTCGAGATCCGCGATGATCTCGGGCGTCACGTATCGGCAAGCCGCTCGCGTCGCCGCACTCTCGAGTTGGACACGCCAATGCACAATTTCCGAGAACTTCTCAGCTGTCATGACCGGGACGATGACTTGACGATCGCCGATGACCTCAAGTGCACGCTCCGCTATGAGGCGGTTGATTGCCTCCCGGACGGGCATAACGCTCGTGCCCATTTGTGCCGAGACACTGCGCAACGTCACTTTAGCACTGGGCATGAAAGTGCCAGCCATCAAGGAACGGCGCAGTTCCTGGTAGATGAGGGTCTGCATCGTCGCCTTCGTCTTCGTCGGGCGGGCGGCCTTTGGGCGGCCGGACGCCGCCGAAACCTTATGATTCTTACTGCTCACACCGAGTACCCCCCCCCCGCAATACCGCCCACGTTCAGACAACTCCAGATTTAGGTGGATAGACTAACACTGCCGATGGCCGCGTGCGCGCAGAGCCTGTCCCGCCAATCCACCACCGTATTTTCCCCGCTATGTACCACTCGTCACTGGCTCGAACAGCTCCAGAATATTTCCGTCCGGATCCCGGATATAGATCGCCCGGCCATAAGGCCCATCGCCCAGCTCGCGATCGAACACCACGCCTGCTTCCTTGAGCTGTCGACTTAGAGCCTCCACGTTGCGGACCGCAAAAGCGAAATGGTCCACTTGCCCTTGGTCACCCGAGCCGCGCACTGTAATTCCCAGGCCCTGGCGGGTCGATACGAACAGGCGACCGTCTTCTAGCGGCTTCGCGCCAGGCCGCTCCGAGAAACCTAGGAGATCGAAATAGAAACGCTTCGACCGTTCGAAGTCGCGCACCTTCAGCAGCACGTGATGCAACGCAAGCGTTTTGGGCGCGAGTTGCCGGTCGATCCAGGTATACACGTCGGCTGCTAAGCACGTCTCGGCAAAATACTGATGCCATACCTCTAGCGCAGCCGACTCCCACTTAGGGTTGACACCCGAGATGCAATCCGTCACCCCGACGACATCGTAATCGCGTAGATACGCCTCGCGGATCGTAGTCTCGACGCAGGCGTTCGTCGTTAGGCCGGCGACGAGCAATGCGTCTACACCGAGCATTTCCAGAACTATATGCATGCGCGTCTCATGGAAGGCACCATATCGATGCTTGCGGATGACGAACGTCGGGTTATTGGCAAACTCCTTGAGCTCGTCGATGATCTCGGCGTCCCACGTCCCGACAAGCGCCGACACGCGCTTGCGCCTTGACGTATGCGACGGCAACCGCTTGCGCCCGCGGCGATGATCGATTGGAAAGTGTTCCTGAAGAGTCCACAGCACCGGCATGTCGACGGCCTGACAACGCTTCACCAAGTCCCGGAGCGGCCCCACGATGGAACTCAGGTGATCGGTGTCCACTCCGGAAATTCCCAGCGTGCCCTCTTTGTGACAAAAGGCGTTCTGCATGTCGACAACGACGAGTGCGGTTTTGCGGATGTCGAGGAGGTCAAGATTCATTCGGCACGTCCTTGCGATCAATGCCCAAGACTCCAGCACGAGCCCAGCAATCCCGCGGAACCTCGTTAATGATCACATGCAGGCCATCACGCTGAGCTCCGCCGTGCTCGACCATTGCGTCTGTGATTGCCTTGCAAAGGCGACGCTTCTGTTCCACCGTGCGGCCCGGCCACATGTGTACTTGTACGACTGGCATGACTCACTACTCCTTAAGACTGCGAAATAACAACCGACGCCAACCTACTCGTACAGAGAGGTCGAGGTCGGGATCGAAGTCGCGGTAAGCCCGGCCCGTTGAGTAATCTCCAATGCTCGACGACGTGCCTCTTGGAATAGAGCGGACTCGTCGATTCGCTGAACCTTTCCGCGACTATAGAGCGCCTTGCCATCTACCCAGGTTTCGGCGATTGACGCCGGGGACGCCGACCACACAAGTGCTTGAACGGGATCCGCGTAGGGAGTCCACTCGATGTGATCGAGATCGAAAAGGACAAAGTCCGCTTTCTTTCCGACCTCCAAGGAACCGAGCGCATCATCCCACAACAGCGCCCGCGCACCATCAATGGTGGCCATTCGAAGTGCTTTGCGAGCACCCACTTTCGTAGGATCATTTCTCGCGTCCTTGAACAGTCCAGCAACGACGTACATCTGTCGCATGAGATTGAGGTTTCCCGATGCTGATACGCCGTCGGTCCCAAGACTGACGGTGACGCCTGCCTCGAGCAGCTCCGGATAGCGGCCGAATGCCGTTGCGCCTTTGGCAAGTTTCAGCGACGTTCCCGGACAGAAGGCAATCTTGGTGTCGTGAGTACGCAGGAGCTGCTGCTCTTCAGGATCAATGGCGACGCCATGCGCGATGACAAGATTGGAGCCGAGGCCGCCCGCATCGGCGAGACGCTGGATAGGCCATTTTCCGTGTTTAGCTTGCGAGATCCGCGCTTCCTCAATGCTGGTCGCCAAGTGATAAGTCGTGCCCACGCCATGCTTTTCGGCGAGTGCGCGGGCACCCACATGCAGAGCAAGCGTACAGGGCTCTTTACCCTCGATGTTCATCCAGCAGCGGATACGGCCACCCGCGGAGTTGTGCCAGCGCTCGAACGTCTCCTCGAGCGCCGCAAGCGCCGCCTCAGGCCCCGGGAAGAAATGGTGTCGCATCATTTCTTCGGACCAACCGGGCGGTGGCGAGGCCGGCCGATTATCTGCGGCGTGCCTGCCGGTGATCCCGCGAATTCCGGATTGTTCTATCGCGCGCACTGTCCCAGCGGGATCGTTCTGAGCACCCATGTCAAGCAGGCACGTCGTCCCGCAGCGCAACATCTCCGCGCAGGCAAGCAGGGCACTGATGTGCTCGTCTTCGGCGTTCACATGCGCGTAGAACGGCTTCGCCCATAGAAAGACCCAGGTGCGAGTGTCGAGGTCGTCGGGAAACACGGCTCGCGAAAGCGTCTCCGACAGATGGACATGCGAATCGATGAAGCCAGGCGTGATCCCGCGGCGACTGCCGTCAATGATCTGTTCGAATTGGTTGCGGCCATTCCTCGCGAGTACTTCCGCCGTAGGACCAATATCGGCGATACGATCGTCATCGATCACGATCGCGGCGTCGCGAATGACCGTGTCACTGGCATCGACTGTCAGCGCGAATTCGAGGTGCTCGATAAGAATCCTCATGGTGGTAACCAGTCCCCAGGTTAACAATCGGCCACTGGCCGAAGCGCAAATCCGTTACTGAATCTCAATCAGCTTGTCCGTATTCGTGACGTCTGAGAGAAGGCTACAGCCACCCTCCGTAACGGCCACCACATCCTTGTTCTGCATTCCGAAACCATAGCCCGTATTGTAGACCAGCGGCTCGAAGCCAAGGACCATGCCGGCTTCGAGCGGCACATCGGAGTAGGGACCAAGGTAAGGCTTCTCGTGCAGATGCAGGCCGATACCATGACCAAGGAAACTGATCGGCGGGAGGCTCAGCTTGCTGAGGTGACGTATGAACGCCTCGTAAATTGCGCGTGAACTGGCGCCTGGCTTCAACATATCAAGCGTAAGGTATTTGCATTCGACCAGATTTTGCCAAATGGCCTCCGCATGAGCCGGCGCAGGACCGACGCGGGCGGTTCGGCATACGCCCGCATGATAGCCATTGATCACCGAAAAAATTTCCACACGGCAAATATCCCCTAGCCGCAATCGGCGCTGCGTGGGACCCACATTCGGAAATACACTGCGCTCACCGGTTGCGACGATCAAGAGTTTAAAGTTCTCGGCGCCCTGCTCGAAAATGCTCCGGGTTAGACTGGCGGCAATATCCATTTCAGTCGACCCGACGGTGGCCTGCAGCAACGCGTCGCGAATTGCGCGATCGGCAATGCGAGACAAACGTCGCATATGCTCGACCTCCGTCGGCGTCTTGATCTGCCGCAGCCGGGCTAACATTTCATCGACGGGGTCAAAAGTGGCCTTAGTCAGACTCGCAGTTAATTCGCGAAACGCACTCGCAGGCAGATAGTCGAGCTCGATTCCGATCCGCGCGCCCGCGAGGCCTAGGTCCGACAGCAAACTCGCCAGAACGGCCATCGGCCGGTCAGTAAACTCACCCCACGCTCGGACGTCGACTCCATCGGCTTTCGCGCGAGTCGTCGTCTCTTCCATGTCGACGACCAGAATCGCACACCGCCCACTCGCGGTTACCACGTAGACCGCGTGCCGCCAGCGCATGAGCGACTGCGATGGAACGACGAATCCCGACACATAAGCGAAGTTCTCGGGCGAGACGACGACTACGGCGTCGAGCCCTGATGCCGTCATGGCTTTAACCAACCGCGTTACGATCTCGCGCCGCATGCCGTGTCTCCGCGCCGCTTGTTCAGTGGCGGCACCGTATCCGTGATCATATCGTGTGATCACGGATATCGCAAGAAACCTAACTGCGTCCTATGCGAGTCCGCCGTCACATCGACTCACACGGCTCGCTCGGTCGGCAGGCGATACCCGCCGTCGATACTTCGGTCATCGAGTCAGCTAAGTAGGCCGAGTCAAGCAGTGGCCGGTACCGAATGCCTTTTCATCGACCTCGCCGACCTCGAAGACGACCCGACCATTCGATACGGTGAGGACAGGCCAGCCACGGAGCTGCCAACCCTCATAGATACAGGTCCCGTGTCCGTCGTGCCGGACACTACGTTCCTCGTCGAGGTCAACGAGTACCAAGTCCGCGTCGGTACCAACCTCGAGTGATCCTTTACGGGGATAGAGACCGAACCGGCGTGAGGGCGCATACGAGTTGAGCATCGTCAGCTGCTGCAACGTCAATCCACGACGCAGCACGCCGTGCGTCACCAGCAACGGCAACTCCCACGGGAAGCAAACGACGCCTGGGAACTCGGTCCACAAATCCTCGCCCTTCTTGGGTAGGAATGGCACATGATCGCTGCCAATCGAATTGACCTTTCCTGCGAGGAGACCACGCCACAGCCACTCCTTTTGCTCCTCGTCGCGCAGCGGCGGCGAAATCTTGGCGCGCATGTCCAGATCCGCATCGTAGGCCGTGCGCGTCAAGTAGTGATAACAGGTCTCCACGGTGACGTCGACACCGCGAGCACGCGCTTCGGCGGCGAGATCTGGCCCTTCACCCACCGAGGTGTGCACAATCTGCAGCGGACAGCGAGTACGTTCCGCGAGAAAGATCATCCGACGTATGGTCTCTACTTCGCAGACAACAGGTCTAGACTCAGTGTAGGCGCCAAGATCCTGGCGGCCGGTCGCGACGATTTCCCGTTTGATCCAGCCGGCGATGGCGGTATTCTCGCAATGGACGGACACGACACCGCGAGGCAGTTTCGCGACCTTGAGCATGGTCGCATAGACCCACCCATCGGTCGCCGGCACGATTCCGATAGGGTTATCCGGCTCGTAACCAAAATACAGTTTGAACGATTGGACGCCCGTCTCTAAAGAGATCGCCGGAATCTCGTGGATGTGCTCCTCGCGCTGGATGCCAAAATGGAAGCCAAAATCGACGCAGGCGTTAGCCTCACCAGCAGCGCGACGTTCGTGATAGAAAGGGATATAAGAGGGCTGCTTATTACGAATGTAGAGTACGAAAGTAGTCAAGCCGCCGCGGGCGGCTTGCGCAGATTCCGTACGCATGTCATCCGCATAAGGGTAGGCGACACCCAAGTGACAGTGGGTATCGACCAATCCCGGTAACAGACAACGGCCTTCCGCGTCGATCGTTCGCCGCGCCGATGGTAGCGAAGCCGAGGGACCACTCGCCACGATCTTACCCGCAAGCACCGCAACGCCCCCCATGAACTCGCCGCGGAAATCGACGACCCGGGCGTTCTTGATGACGAGATCAGTTCGCATCTTGCACATCCTCTCCAAGGATCCCATCGATAATCCGTGCGATACCCGACCATTGACTGCGACCTACGGTTACCGGTGCCCGTCGTCCGAGTGCGCGCGCCCAGATTGCCGTGCGTCCGGTATTCTTCGCGTGGTTCAAGTCGCAGCTTCCGGGGGGCGCCGCCATGTCGACAACCAGCGCATTCGGCGGCAAACGATCGATGAGCGTCGAAGTGATGATTGGCGCCGAGACTGTCGATATGAGTACGTCGAACGATCCCGAAGTTTGTGGCAAGTCGCCAAGGGTCAACGCCACCGCCCCCATGGTGTAGGCTGATGCCCGTTGAACGGGGTTGCGCGCGGCGACTGTGACGTGTGCGCCGAGCGCGATCAGCGTTCGCGTCAGAACCGTACCGATATTGCCCTGTCCCACCACACAGATGCGCGAGTCATGAATCGTGATCGGTGTGTTTTCGATCACTATCTTGATAACGCCCTCCACGATCGCAGGTGCCCGAAGCAGCATAAACTCTTGGTCGCCCTCGTATTCGTGAATGCGGACTCCGAGCCCGGCGGCTGCTTTCTTGAGCCCGTCGTCCGCTCGTCCAAGGATGATGTGTGCACCGGCCGCCATTTCGCGGAGGAGCAGCTCCCGCGGGATGATCTGGGTCGTGGCAAAGACGCTGCCGTCCATGGCAATGCCGGGGATGGGCATCAGGGCGATATTGGCGCCGGCCAACGCCCGTGCAGCGTCTGGAGCGAGGACGACACCGATAATTCCTCCATCGGGCCACGGAAACCCAAACGCCTTCACCTTGGCTCCGGACTCGGCCGCGAGCCGGCAAATCTCCTGCTCGCGCTCATCGCCGCCGACGACGGCGATTGTCAGTCGCTGCCAGAGTGGGGAGTACGTGTGCTTGGCGGCCGTCATGGATCGGAGCGTTGAGTGACAAATCCGAGTAGAGCATCTTTGTCGAGGCCAGCGATACCCATTTCAATTGCCGTCCGCTGACCGCGGGGCGCATAGGGTCCTGCCGCCAACTCGCCGAGCTGCATCAGGGAGCGTGCGCACGGCGTTTCCACCCCGGCAATTGTAGCAAGCGCGAGAAAGGGTTCGAGCCCGTACCAGAGGTCTTCCTGATAGTAGCGATGGGTGAAGCCTCCGGGCGCTTTGATCGTCCGATTGGCCTGGCCACCACGGATGGCTGCGGCGAGGCCGACCCGGGAGTCGAGGTCACATTCTATCGTTCCAACCGCTTGCATTTCATCGAACAAGGCCGGCAGATCGATGCCGAAGCCACGTGCAACTTGGCGACGTTCCGCATCGAGGCACTCCATCACGCGTGCTACGCCCTCCGTGAGACCTTCAACGTAGAATGTAAAGTTACCCGCTGTCGCCTCGACCCACGCCGCCGCCAGGATTGCCCCGGGTGGATGAAGTACCATGTTGACATTGGAGAGGCTCGTGACCAAAACGTTCGCGACCGGTCGAGCGCAATCATAGAGCGAAAGCGCCAACGTGAGCGCGCGCTCGCCACCGGGCATTGACGCTACGCGTACAGACTTGGCGCGTCCCGTGACGATGAGTCCCTCCGGACTGCGCACCCGTGCGACGTAAGTCAGGGTCGAGAACTCTACGAGAGGTGGTGGCGCAAGCCCGTTCCGACGAAACACATGACTGAACTCGAGTGCTCCTCCCGTATGACCCGGATTCAGGATCGTCGGGGTGTGTACGATATTGGCGTCAACCAGACTTCGCGCCAGAGCCGCGTGCGCGAGTGTCGGTAGGCAGACCAGGAGGACGTCGGCGCCGTCCGCCGCGAGCGTCAGCTGTGTCGTGATGATATCGAGGCGCGTAAAGCCGTTTCCCAGCACACCCGCATGGTGTATGCCGTGGGCGCTGGCGAAGTTCTCGATGGTGGCCGGCGAGCGATTCCACAAACGGACCTCATGACCGTCCCGCGTGAGTTCTACGGCAGCTGAGGCTCCGCCGGCGCCGGCACCCAGGATCGCGACTCTCATTTGACGGCGAACTTGGCCAGCTTTTCGAGATCCACCTCGACTCCAAGGCCAGGGCCGTCCGGAATCAGGACCGCGCCATTCTCATAGCGGAAGGGTTTGGTAATGAGATCATCCAGATAGTAGCAACCTGCGATGGCGGGGCCTTTTGTCCCTGCCGGCTTCGACGTTGGGCAGACGCTTGGCAGCGTGGCGATCCGGGTTGCCGCCCCTAGGTGCAGATTTGCAGCATTGCCAATCCCGGATTCGATGGAGCCGCCGATGTCGCAGTACAAGCTGAGTGCCTCGGCCAGATCCGCCTGCTGTTTCGCTCTGTACAGCCCGCCAGGCTTAGTCACATAGCAGGAGATGCAAGCGGCGGCCTTGTACTGAATGAGTTCAAGTATGTCGTGACTGTTCCAGGCGGACTCGTCGGCCATTACGGGAGTGCTGATGCGTTCCGCAACCAGCCCCAACTCGCGCGCGCCCATCACGGGTTGCTCGCACAACATCAGATCGTATTCTTCCTGGCGTCGGGTGACCCGAATGGCCTGCCATACGTCCTGATAGCCCTCGTTGCCATCCACTCGAATCTTGATATCGCTGCCGAGGCGCTTCCGAAGCGAGCGGACGACTTCGACGTCCCGTTCAGGATCGAGTCCCGTTTTGCACTTGATGGTTCGCGCCCCCTCCTCGACCGCAGCTACCGCCTCCTCGACGCACTTCTCGACTGGCATGATGCCAAGCGAATGCGCCACTTCAATGCGGTCTCGGAACTTGCCGCCGAGGAGTCGATAAACGGGGACGTTGGCTGCTTTACCGGCGATGTCGTGGCACGCGATGTCGATGGCGGCCTTTGCATAGGGGTGTCCCTTAACGGCTTTGTCCATCGCGGCGTGAAGGACTGCCAAATCGCGTGGGTCCTGCCCTACGATGACGCTGCTGAGATAGCGCTGAATGACCACGCACACCGTCTCGGGCGATTCGCCAAAGTATCGCATGTGCGGTCCGCCCCAAGTGATGCCCGCGGGTGCCTCACCCCAACCATTAATGCCTTCGTCCGTATCGACGCGGATAATGGTGTGATGACCGATCGGTGCCGTCATCTTGCTGGCCCATGTATGTTGTCGCCGAGTCGGCAGCGCGATAACGAACAGTTCGAAGCCAATGATCTTCATCGCCACACTCCCCTCAATCGATCAAGGTCAAGTAATGTTGTGATCACAATATGTGATCGTGTACTGTTAGGTCAACTGTTTCACCACTACCGACTTGGCTCCCGTCCATGAATGCCGCCCCGCAACAATTTCGATCCATGCCGCTCGTCCTCCTAAGCGGCTTTCTAGGCAGCGGCAAAACGACGCTCCTAAACCGACTCCTTTCCGACCCGTCGATGAGCGATACGGCCGTCGTCGTCAACGAATTCGGAGAGATTGGCGTGGACCATCTTTTAATTGCGTCGGTGATAGATGACGTTGTTCTGCTCGCATCCGGGTGCGTCTGCTGTAACGCCGGCGACGACCTCGGCGCCACGCTCGCGTCGATGTTGAGGAGACGCAATGGCGGCGCACTGCCGCCATTCCAAAGGATCGTGCTTGAAACCACCGGAATTGCTGACCCGAGCTCCGTTCTGCGGCGACTTCTATTCGACGGAGATCTCGCTGCTCAAATTCGAATCCAAGCTGTCGTCACAGTCGTCGACGCCGTATTCGGCAAGGCAGCGCTAGGCCGCCATCCGGAATGCTCAAGCCAGGTCGCGGTAGCAAACCGGCTGGTCATTTCGAAACTTGATCTCGTCCCTCGAGGTAACGTGGACTCGCTGTTGGCTTGTCTGCGCTCGATTAACCCTACAGCGCCGATCCTCCTCGCGGGGCGGGACGAGCCCGCCGCCGCCCTCCATTGCCTATTCGGCGACTCGAATGCCGATGCCAGCGTTACTTTCAGCGCGATTCCGCCGCCGGCGCATCGGTCCATTTGTCAAGGTACCGTCCCTGACCATGCGAATCGTTACGGCACCTTTTGGTTCCGCTGGGAGGAGCCTACTGATTGGGAAGATTTCAAAGCGTGGCTTGAAGGACTGCTGATAGCTCGGGGCGACAGTATCTTGCGTATGAAAGGGCTCCTTCAGGTTGCCGGCCGCGCACAACCAGTTGTTGTTCAGTGTGTGCAGCACGCTTTATACCCCCCAAAAGAGATCGCACGCTGGCCGCATGAGACACCCCGAAGTGAGATTGTTTTCGTAACGCAGGATTTCTCGCGTGAGGCGGCTCTGCGAAGCTTTCGCCAGTTTTTTCCCTATCGTCTAACCGTCGCGTAAGCTCGACGGGCAACGTGCTGAAATCCCCCGATCCCCATGAATTGTTTGAACAAGCCGGGCTGTGGCGAGCCGCAGTTCCCTTCCCCGAGAACTTGCTTTTATTCCTACAAGCCGAAAGCGCCCGGTTGTATGGGCAAATCGATGTCCCGCGGCCGTGGCACTACGCAGAGTTGCACAATCCTTGGTCTCGTGCCGCGGCCGTGTACGACAGCTGGGGATTCCTGGACATTTGCCAGTCACCGGCGCTCGTAGAGACTATTGCCACGTTGATTGGAACGGATATCATTCTCTTTGACAGCCAGTGGCTTCCAGACCGCTCGCTATCGCTTGACGCCGAACCTTCATTGGAAAGTGATACCGAGCGATTCCCAGTAGATCCGCGACGTGGCCTGACGGCCCTCATCGTCTTCGCCGATACTCGACCGGGTACGGTGAGCGTTGACTATCAACCGCCGGATCAGAGCACCGCCGATTCGCATGTCTATGCCTCGCTTGAAGTAAAGCGCGGAACCGTACTCTTCGTAGACTGCCGAGTCCCGTACCGCGTCCGTGTGGAATCCAAGGGTAGCTTCCCGGCCGTGTACGCTATTCGTTATTTTCCGGCATCGTCCCGGTACAACCGAGACCCTGCAGCACCTGTCCATCGGAAACTGACGGACCGCCATCCGCTGTTCAACTACGCACAGATGCCTCTGTGGCTCGTTCATGGGCAAGACCAGGTAGGGAATGACTTCGTGACAGGCTTCAACGTGCGCGCGGGATTCTGGACGAGCGCCAGCTGGTGACACAGACAGAGTGCAGGCCCGCTGAGGGATCAACGATCACCCGCACCACGTTTGACATAGATCACATAGTGTGATCACAATAACATCGGTAGCAACATCAGGGCTATTTGCAAAACGTTTGTATTCGGCAGAGCGTTATAAGCAGCATTTGAAATGTGCGCGCCGCCCGGAGGGTAGAGGTACGCTCGAAAAAGTGAGGTCAACAATGGGCTCGCGTGCGCGACACGCGATTCTGGTATTTGTCGCGTTGTTCACAGCGACCACAGTCGGAGCTCGAGAAATTGAACTTTCTTCGAGCCGGGTCACGTCGGCTGACGTTACTGTCAGCCCGGATGGCGCGAGCATGGTCTTCTCAATGCTCGGGCACCTGTTCCGTGTACCGGTCGCAGGCGGCACAGCCGAGCAGCTGACCTTTGGGCCTACGTATGACAAGGAGCCGGTCTACTCGCCAGACGGAGCTACCCTCGCGTTCGTGTCCGACCGCGACAGCGATGAGTCGAACATATTTGTACTTTCGCTGCGCTCCGGGACGCTGACGCAGCTCACGCACGAGACGTGGGCTGACATACCGGCCTTCAGCCCCGACGGACGGGCGATCTTCTACGGACGCCACGTGCCGGCGACGCGCGGCGCCTTTCCGACCCGAGATGCCGAGCGGGTGATCTGTCGCGTCGTGCTTGCGGGTGGACCGGTCGAAACCATTACCGCTCCTCCGCGACACCTCGGCTCAATTTTCTTCCTTCCGGATGGACGGCTCGCCTGGACGAGTGCTGATCTCGATGGCGCCAGCAGCGAATACGTGACTCACATCGAAGCTCGGAGTGCGCAGGGAGTTATCGGCACCCTCCTCAGCGTGAGCGGCCTCGTCGATTGGGTGATCACGCCTACCCACGGCGAGACGGTTTACGCTCATCGCGTGACGGGAAGTGCCTACGAAGAGTGGATCCCTCCCGCCACCGAGGACGTGATCGCTGTGCCGCTCAATGGCAGCGGATCAAAAGCGGTGGTGCCGGTGAGCGGCCTGGGTCGGTTCGCAATCTCTGCCGACGGCAAGAGCCTCTTCCTGGGCGACCGCGGCCGCCTCTATGAGGTGGCGCTGCCGGCCGGTACGGCAACCCCGGTAGACTTCCACGCCAGCGTAAAGCTGGTGGTGGGCGAACGCGCCGCACCCGCAAGTGTCACCGCACCGACAGTTGGCGAGGTTCGGGCGGTACAGACGCCGCGGCTTTCACCCGACGGTCGCACATTGGTCTTCGGCGCCGCCGGATTCCTCTGGCGACAGGCGCTCGAAGGCGGCCCAGCGGTCCGCCTGACCCAAGGTGATGCTCTCGAATCGAGTCCCGCGTTTTCCCCCGACGGGCGCGCGCTCGCCTACGTTGCGAGCGCCCACGGCGCAGATTCGATCATGCTTCTCGATCTTGGCCACGACCAAGCTCGGACGTTGCATACAGGGGCCGGCATCGGTTCGCTGAGTTTCAGCCACGACGGCAAGCGCCTGCTCGCAGCTATCAATCGTAACTTCCTCGACGAGTCTGTGATCGCGATCGACATAGCAAACACTGCGACTAAGACGCTCTTCCCGGTAAGCCTTTGGTCACCGCGCCCGTCATTCGCGGCCGATGGCCGCTCGGTTTACTACACCAGCGATAGCTCAGGAGTCGGGAACGTCTATCGAGTAGCTCTCAGCAAAGGCGCGGCATCGGAACCTATTTCCCAGTTCGCTAACTTCGTAAGCGACGCGCAGCTCGCGCCGGACGGCCGAACACTCGTGTTTCGCCGCAACCGCTCGATCTTCGCCGTGCCACTGACAGCCGCGGGTGCCAACGAGCGAGACGTACGTGAGGTGAGCCCGGAGGGAGGGGACGCCTTCGCCCTGACACCGGACGGCGCGGAGGTCATTTACGCAGTCGGACCACGGGTGTGGGTCCAGTCGCTCACCGGAAAGGCGAGGCGCGAATTGACGGTGCACCTAATGCTGCCATCGGCGGTGCCGCCATCCACGCTGATACTGCACGCGCGTCTGCTCGACTTCAAGGCGGGAGGCTTCGGCCGCGAGACTTCGCTGTTGCTCAAGGAGGGCCGCATCCTGCGTATCGGCGACGATGCTGCCCGCGGTGCGCCGTCCGATGCGCAGGTGATCGACGCGGGCGGCCGCTACGCCATTCCGGGCTTGTTCGATTTTCATGCGCACACTGCCGATGCCAATCCGAAGTCATTTATCGGCTACGGAATCACGTCGGTCCGGGACACCGGCAATAACCTTGATCAACTGACCGCTCTTCAGGATCGCAGCGAGCACACCGGTGCGGCGCTGCCGCGTTATTTCTACGCCGGAGAGCTATTCGAGGGGGAGCGGCCATATTGGGGCGATCGCGGTTCCCTGCTGATCACGAACGAGCGCGACGCTCGCGACTACGTTCGACGCTTCAAGGCGCTCGGTGTGAATTTCATCAAAGTCTACCCATCCCTGACCTGGCAGCTGCACCGCATAGTCAGCGACGAGGCGCTGCGCCAGGGTCTTCCGGTCGTCGGTCATGGCACCAGCGTCGAGGAAATCACTAGGAGCGTGACCCTCGGTCTTTACACCCTCGAGCACACCAATCTGACGGGACCGATCTACGACGACGTGCTCGCGATGCTTGCCGCAACTGGCACGCACTGGGACCCGACGCTCGCGTGCATGGGCGCTGACACCCTACTGCTGCGCAATCGGCCGGAAGAGCTCACGAGCCCGCGCTTTGTCGGCCTAACGCCGCCGTCGTACCTCGAGTTCGCGACGGCCGACGCCTACAGCGGTGTGGCAACATCGACACTGCGCGGCGTCGTCGCTGGTGAACTCGACTCGATCGAGCACGCCGCCCGCCTCGGTGTCAAGCTGCACGCCGGCACTGACGCGCCGAACCCGAATTGCTTCTTCGGCTCGTCACTGCATTGGGAACTCGAGCGCCTTGTCGAATCGGGACTTACACCGCTCGAGGTTCTACGCATCGCATCGCTGGACGCGGCGATTGCGCTCGGTCGCGAGGACCTCGGCAGTCTAGAAGCAGGCAAGGCTGCCGACCTTGTGCTGCTCGACCGTGATCCTCTCGCAGACATCCGAAATACACGCAGCATTTGGCGCGTCGTTAGGGGGGGCTGGGTGTTCGACCCGGATCGGCTGCTCGGAGTTGCGGGTCGACAGTGAACAGCGGCACCCTGGCGAGTGCCATCGTCCGCTTCGTGGAAACAATTGGTACCGTGGCTAGGAATGCAGCCGCAATCCTTGTGAACGGCAGCAGGTCGAGCAACTGCACCGTGATCTGTGAAGAGGATTCGCAGTCCCGAACCACGCATTGTGCGGGCACAAAAGTGGCTACAGCGAAACCATTCGTGCCAGAACCTGGCGGCGCATATGTATCTGATTTAGATAAAGTTTTTTGGTGCCGCAACCCGGATTCGAACTGGGGACCCACGCATTACGAATGCGTTGCTCTACCAACTGAGCTATTGCGGCATGCAATCAAAACGGGCGGGCATTCTAACCCGCTGAGCTGTCGGACGAAAGGCTGCCGACGCGTTTCGCCACTTCGCGCAGCGTCCTTGGCAGCGCAAAGATGACGTGTTCTTCGCGCCCCTTGAGCTCCTCGGCCACCTCGCCGCCCCATTCGCGGAGCCTGGCAATGACACCTTGGACCAGGATCTCGGGGGCGGAGGCGCCGGCCGTCACGCCGATGGTCTTCGCTCCGTCGAACCACTCGCGGCGCAGGTGCTGCGGGCCATCGACCAGATAACCGGGAATGCCGGCTTTATCGGCCATCTCGCGCAACCGATTGGAATTCGAGCTCGACTGGGAGCCGACCACCACCAACCGATCGCAGCGCCCGATCAGATCCTTGACCGCATCCTGGCGATTCTGGGTGGCATAGCAGATGTCCTCCTTGACCGGTGCCTTGAGCCCGGGGAACCGGCTGCGCAGCGCCTCGACGATGGAGGCCGTGTCGTCCACCGACAGCGTCGTTTGCGTGACGAACGCCAAGTGATCGGCATTGCGCACCTCGACGCGCGCCACGTCCTCGACCGTCTCGATCAGGTAAATGCTGCCGCCAAGCGAGGTATCGAACTGTCCGATCGTGCCCTCGACCTCCGGATGTCCCTCGTGGCCGATGAGAAAAACCTCCCGCGCCTCGCGCGCATAGCGCGTCACCTCCATATGGACCTTGGTCACCAGCGGACAGGTGGCATCGAACACCTGCAGCGAGCGGTGCGTCGCTTCCATCTGGATCGCGCGCGAGACGCCGTGGGCGCTGAAGATCACGGTCGCACCGTCGGGCACTTCGTTCAACTCCTCGACGAATACCGCGCCAATGGTTCGCAGGCGATCCACCACATATTTGTTGTGGACCACCTCGTGGCGCACATAGATCGGCGAGCCGAACAAATCGATCGCGCGCTCGACGATGTCGATGGCCCGATCGACGCCGGCACAGAAACCGCGGGGATTGGCCAACAAGATCTGCATCGCTGCTATGCCTTCGTGGTGCTACGTTTGGGTTCGAGCAGCGCATCCAGCAACAGAAGCGCCGCACCGACGGTGATCGCCGAATCCGCCACGTTGAATGCGGGAAAATACGCGCGATCCCAATGAAAGTGTATGAAATCGATCACATGCCCGAGTCGAATACGATCGATCACGTTGCCGAGAGCCCCGCCCAATACCAATGCCAGTCCGGCCGCGAGCAACCCATGGGTGCCGCGCGGCAGTCGACACAGCCATGCCGTGATCGCAATGCTCACGGCCACTGCCAGTGCGATGAAAAACCACCGCTGCCAGCCCGATGCCGACGCCAGGAAGCTGAAGGCCGCTCCCACATTGTGCATGCGGGTAATGTCGAGCACCGGCAGCACTCTGGTGAACTCGAACTCGCCGAAGTGCTGCGTGATGTAGCTCTTGGTGAGCTGATCCGCGAGTACGATGGCCGCCGACAGCAAAAGCCAAGAAGCAGCCCGGCCCCGATTTTCCACACCGCTCATGCGAACTTACGCTCCTCGCCGGGCCCTTCGATGTTGACGACGCAGCGCGCGCAAAGTTCCGGGTGACGCGGATCGCTGCCAACGTCGCTGCGCAAATTCCAGCAGCGTACGCATTTCGGCTGCGAACTCGGTTTGACCTCGATCCAGACGCCTTCGGCGTGGGTTGGCACGGCGGACGGGGGCGGCGTCTCGACTTCGATGACCCGCGCTTGGCTGGTGATCAGCAAAAAGCGCAATTCGTCGTGCAGTGACCCGAAGCGTGAAGCCTGGGAAGCGGTGACGAACACCGACACTTCCGCCTCGAGCGGCGCACCGATTGCGCCCGACGATCGCAGTCGTTCCAGTTCGCGGGCCACATCGGCCTTGAGCGCGATGAACGCCGGCCAATCGATGGTGGAGGCTCGCTCCGCGCCGGCAGGAAACTCGTGCCAGGTGTTCAACAGCACGGATTCATTGCGTTCACCGGGCAGAAAACTCCACGCCTCCTCTGCAGTGAAACTCAAGATCGGAGCGAGCCAGCGCACCATGGCATCGGCGACGTGGTACATCCCGGTTTGCGCGGAGCGCCGCGGCAGGCTGTCGCCACCGGTCGTGTACAAGCGATCCTTGAGGATGTCCAGATAAAAGGCGCCTAATTCGACCACGCAGAAATTATGGACCTTCTGGTAGATGTCGTGAAACTCGTAGTTGCGAAAGGCCGTCACCACATCATTTTGCAGCGTAAATGCCTTGCGGATGGCCCATTGATCGATCGCCACGAGTTCCGACCAGGGAACGGCGTGCGTCAGCGGGTCAAATCCATGCATGTTGCTGAGCAAAAAGCGCAGCGTGTTGCGCATGCGGCGGTAGGAATCCGCCATTCGCCGCAATATTTCGTCCGACACGCTCATTTCGTTGGCATAGTCGGTCGCGGCAATCCACAGACGCACCACATCGGCACCCAAGGTGCTCGTGAGCTTCTGCGGTACGAGTGTGTTGCCGACCGACTTGGACATCTTGCGGCCCTTCTCGTCCACGGTAAAACCATGCGTCAGCACGGCGCGATACGGAGCGCGGCCGTGCATGGCGACCGAGGTGAGCAGCGAGCTGTGGAACCAGCCCCGATGCTGGTCGGACCCCTCGAGGTACAAATCAGCGGGCGCGGTAATCTCCGGCCTCAAGCGCGACAGGCAGTGATGCACCACCCCGGAATCGAACCACACGTCCATGACATCGGTGGTCTTGTCGTATTGCGCCGCTTCGGGACCCAATAACTCCGCCGCGTCCAAATCGAACCAGGCGTCGATCCCGTCGCGCTCCACCCGCTGGGCGACCTCTTCGATGAGAGCCGCCGTATTCGGGTGCAATTCGCCCGACTCCTTATCGACGAACAACGGAATCGGAACGCCCCAGGTACGCTGCCGGGAGACGCACCAATCCGGCCGCACCGCGATCATGCTGGTGATGCGCTGCTCGCCCCAGGCGGGCATCCAGTCGACATGCGAAATTGCCTCAAGCGCACCTTTGCGCAATCCGGCCTGATCCATGCTGATGAACCATTGCGGCGTCGCGCGAAAAATCACCGGCGTCTTGTGCCGCCAGCAATGCGGGTACGAATGATGATAGGGCTCGCCCTTGAGCAGGCGGCCATGTGAGCCGAGGACCTCGATCACGTGCGCATTCGCATCGAACACTTGCTCGCCGGCGAATAGCGGCGTCGACGGCAGAAAGCGTCCATCGCCGCCCACCGGATTTTCGATCTCCAGGTTGTAGCGACGTCCGATCACATAATCGTCCAGGCCATGCCCCGGGGCCGTGTGCACGGCGCCCGTGCCCGCATCGAGGGTTACATGCTCGCCCAAGACGACGGGCACGCGGCGGTCGTAGAGCGGATGCTGCAATTGCAGATGTTCGAGCGCCGCACCCTTGGCCTCAGCGATGACGGTCCAGTCGGACACTCCAAGCGTGTGCATGATCGACTTGATGAGCTCATTCGCGAGCAGCAGCCGCTCGCGCCCGTCTCCGAGGTCGAATTCCACGAGCGCGTAATCGAACTGCGGGTGAACCGCAACCGCACGGTTCGCGGGCAGCGTCCAGGGGGTCGTCGTCCAGATGGCCACCGACGTCGGCACGTCCTCGGTGAGGGCATTCTGGTCGGTGATCGCGAGCACGAATCGCTGGGCAAGATCCGCGCGATCGACCACCTCGAAGCGCACATAGACGCTCGGCGAAGTCCTGTCCTCGTACTCGACTTCCGCTTCGGCGAGCGCCGAACGGCAATTCAGGCACCAATGCACCGGCTTGTAGCCCTTGTACACATGCCCGTTCTTGATGATGGTGGCGAAGGCGCGCAGCTGCTCGGCTTCGTAGCGCGGCATCATCGTCAGATACGGATGCTGCCAATCGCCCAGGACGCCGAGGCGTTTGAAGTCCTTGCGCTGCGCATCGACTTGCTTGTGAGCGTACTCGCGGCACGCGGCGCGAAACGCCTTGGCATCGATCTTCTGACCGACGCGTCCATGCGTTTTTTCCACCTGCATCTCGATCGGCAGGCCGTGGCAATCCCAGCCCGGAACATACGGGGCATCGTACCCATCGAGCGTGCGTGCCTTGACGATGATGTCCTTCAAGATCTTGTTGACCGCGTGCCCCAAATGAATCGCACCGTTGGCGTAGGGCGGCCCATCCGTCAAAATGAAGGCCGGGCGACCCTTGGCGGTTGCACGAATCTTCTCGTAGAGGCCGATACGCTCCCAGTCGGCCAGCATCTTCGGCTCGCGGTTCGCCAGGTCCGCCTTCATGGGAAAGCCGGTGTTCGGCAGGTTCAGCGTATTTTTGTAGTCAGCCACGATCCACCTTCGCCAAGACGTCGCGCGCTTGGGCCGCATCGACTTTCATTTGCACCACCATTGCATCCAGCGACTCGAACTTGACCTCATCGCGCAACTTCGCGACGAATTCAACTTCGATCAGGCGCCCATACAGATCGCCCGAAAAATCGAATACATTCACCTCGAGGAGCGGCTCGGTACCGTTCACGGTCGGCCTCGTGCCGAGGCTTGCGACGCCATCGAGCGGGCGGTCCTCGATGCCGTGCACCCGCACCGCCAACACCCCCCACGTGGGTGACTTGCGCCGCATGAGGCGCAAGTTCGCCGTGGGAAAGCCCAATGTTCGCCCGAGCTCCGCGCCTCGAGCGACGCGTCCCGTCATGCGATAGGGGCGTCCAAGGAGGCGGGCCGCCCCCGCATAATCCGCCCGTTCCAGGCGCTCGCGCACGGCAGTACTGCTGACGCGCACACCGTCGAGAACGAAGGGATCCATCTGTTCGACTCCAAAGCCGTGCTCGCGGCCGGCGATGCGCAGGCTTTCGATGGTTCCGCAGGCCTGGCTGCCGTAACGAAAATCATCGCCCACCACGACATGCCTCGCCCCGAGGCTCCCGACGATCAGCTCATCGACGAAGGATTCCGGGGTCATCGCGCGTATGTGCTCATCGAATCGCAGCGTCACCAAGCGGTCGACGCCGAGAGCCTGGAGCGCGGCGAACTTCTCGCGCCAGCGGGTAAGGCGCGGCGGCGCACCATCCGGATCGATGAACTCCTTGGAACTCGGTTCGAATACCAGCACCGTCGCTGCGGTGCCTAATTCGGCCGCGCGCCGCTTCACGGCGCCGATCATCTGCTGATGGCCCAAATGGACGCCGTCATAATTGCCCACGGTCAGTACGCAGCCACGAGCGGCGTTGGGGATGTTCTGCAGACCGCGGACTAATTCCATGGCGAAAGCATACGATTATACTCAACTCGCCCGGCCCAGACGGCCGCATTGACAAGCGCGGAGCCGGACCGGAGAATGTGCGGCTCTTTTGGGGACCTGTTTGGGTTCCCTGCCCCTCTAGGAGTCTCTCGCTTGGCGAATACGAAATCTGCGGAAAAAGCAGCCCGACAGTCGACGGCGCATCGCGCCCGCAACGACGCCCTGACCTCGCAGCTGCGGAGCGCGATCCGCAAGGCCACCTTGGCTCTCAAGGCCGGCAAGCAGGACGATGCGGCCACCGCCCTCGCCAGTGCGACGCCCATCATCGACAGCATGGTCAACAAGGGCATCATTCACCGCAACAAGGCTGCACGGCACAAGAGTCGTCTCACCAAGCAGGTACGGGCGCTCACGAAGTAGCTCATCGCGCTCCGGCTAGGCCTCGACCCGAGCGTCTCGGGGTGCCGTTGGCCGGGGGTTCGCCTCGAGATAGCGCATCACTGCTTGTTTGAGTTCGTCGGTGCCCTCTCCCGTCGCTCCGGAGATCAGCAACACCGGACCCTTCCATCGCAGTCGCCGCACGATTTCTTTGCCGCGCCGCGCAGCCTCCTTGGGTTCGAGCAGATCGATCTTGTTGATCACCAGCCAGCGCTCCTTGGCGGCGAGATCGGCGGCAAATTTCTTGAGTTCACCGACGATGGTGCGCGCCCCCTTGACGGGGTCGGCGTCCGGATCCGGCGGGGCGATGTCGATGAGATGCAGGAGCAGGCGCGTACGCTGCAAATGCTTCAAAAAGCGAATGCCGAGACCGGCACCGTCGGCGGCACCCTCGATGAGACCCGGGATATCCGCCATGACGAAGCTTCGGCCGGCTCCCGCGGTCACCACGCCGAGGTTCGGGTGCAGGGTGGTGAACGGGTAGTCGGCGACCTTCGGCCGCGCGGCCGATACGGCGCGGATCAGCGTCGATTTCCCGGCATTCGGCAGACCGAGCAGCCCCACATCCGCAATGAGCTTCAGTTCCAGTGCGAGATCACGCTTCTCGCCCGGCAAACCCAAGCCGGCCTTGCGGGGAGTGCGGTTGGTGCTCGACTTGAAGCGAGTGTTGCCCCAGCCGCCTTTGCCGCCCTTGGCCACCAGCAGGATTTGGCCTTCCACGGTCAGGTCGCCCAATTGTTCTCCGGTATCCACGTCCGAGACGACGGTACCGACCGGTACGGGGACGTAAATGTCCTCGCCACCATGACCGGTGCAATCGTTACCGCTGCCGCCCTCGCCGTTCCGCCCTTTATAGGTGCGCGAAATACGAAAGTCCGCCAGCGTATTCATGCCCTCAACGGCTTTGAGAAAGACGCTGCCGCCCAGACCCCCGTCGCCGCCATCGGGACCCCCGAAGGGAACGAATTTCTCGCGCCGAAAGCTGACGCAGCCGCGCCCGCCGTTACCGGCCTGCACCTTCAGTTTGGCTTCGTCGATGAATTTCACGAAAGAGATCCCGAAAAATTAAAAAGGGGAACAGGTATCGCCCCTGCCCCCCTTTGTCATCGACCGGCGAGCCTCTGGCTCGCGTGTGCGGTGCGCCTATTTGGCGATGACGTTCACGTAGGTGTGCTTGTCCGGTCCCTTGACGCGGAACTCGACGACACCGTGAGCGGTGGCAAACAAGGTGTGATCGGTGCCGATACCGACATTCACGCCCGGGCGGTAGACCGTCCCGCGCTGGCGAATAAGGATGTTGCCGGCGAGCACACCTTCGCCGCCGAATTTCTTGACGCCGAGACGCTTGGAGTGCGAATCGCGGCCGTTTCGAGTACTGCCGCCAGCTTTTTTGTGGGCCATTTCAAAATCTCCTGCGAAATCCTAGGCAACGATCTGCGTGATCTTCACATCGGTATACGGTTGCCGATGCGTCTTCTCGCGCTTGTAGTGCTTACGTCGGCGAAATTTGACAATGCGCACCTTGTCGCCCTTGCCGTGGCTCTCCACCGTTGCGACCACTTTCGCCGTGCCCACATAGGGTGCGCCGATCGTCACCGAGGAACCGGCGCCCACGAGCAGCACCTGCTTGAATTCGACGCTGGCGCCCCGGTCTGCGTCGAGCTTCTCGATACGCACCACGGCACCTTCTTGGACGCGGTACTGTTTTCCGCCCGTGGCGATCACGGCATACATGTTTGAACTCCAGCTGGGCGGGCCTTTGGGGACCGCAAAAGAGCCGCGAATTGTACGGCGGGGAGCCTTTAAGGTCAAATTGACCCGCACCAGCCGCCGAGCCAAGGCCTGGTGTGTTCGCCCCGGCCGGGCAATTTCTTAGGTACCATGGCACATTCGCTTGAGCCCTCCATGACACTAGAACAGATTCGCGCGTTGGTGACCGCCGATTTCCAGGCCGTTGATCGGGTCGTCAAGCATCGTTTGCACAGCCAAGTCGCCCTCGTCGATCAGGTGGCAACCTACATCATCTATGCGGGCGGCAAGCGGTTGCGCCCGCTGCTGGTACTGCTCGCTGCTCGCGCTTGCGGACACCGGGGCGAGCAGCATATTGATGCCGCCGCGATCATCGAGTTCATTCATACCGCGACCTTGCTGCACGATGACGTGGTGGACGCCTCATCGCTGCGTCGCGGTCGCGAGACGGCGAATGAGGTCTTTGGCAACGCAACGAGCGTCCTCGTCGGCGACTTCCTCTACTCGCGCGCCTTTCAAATGATGGTGGCCCTCGATCGCATGTCGATCATGAATATCGTTGCCGATGCCACGAATGCGATCGCGGAGGGCGAAGTGCTGCAGCTCATGAATGCGCATGACGCGAACACCAGCGAGGAGCGCTACATCGATGTGATTCGCCGCAAAACCGCACGATTGTTCCAGGCCGGCGCACAGATCGGCGCCGTGCTCGGCGATGCCTCCCCCCTCATCGAGGATTCCCTGGCTCGATACGGCAAACACATCGGCACCGCCTTTCAGCTGGTCGACGACGCACTCGACTACCAGGCCGATGAGGCAAGCCTCGGCAAACACCTCGGGGATGACCTGGCGGAAGGGAAACCCACTCTCCCGCTGATCTACGCAATGCAGCACGGTGATGCCGGCCAACGCGAGATGATTCGCCAGGCCATCGAAAAGGGCGGACTGGTCCAATTGGCGGAAATCACTCGCGCCGTTGCAAGCCTCGGGGGCCTTGCGTACACTGCGCGCCTCGCTCAAAGCGAGGTAGATCAGGCGCTTGCTGCGCTGGCCCCCCTTCCCGAAACAGTTTTCAAAGAAGGTTTGAGCGAACTGGCCAAGTTCGCAGTGGCGCGCAAGAACTGAGTCTGCGCTGAATTCGGGGTGTAGCTCAGCCTGGTAGAGCACTACGTTCGGGACGTAGGAGTCGCAGGTTCAAATCCTGTCACCCCGACCATTGATTTTCATAGCTATTTTACCTCATATCGCCAGCTTGGTGTAAGTTTCAAAATCGCCTTGGTGCAGATTTGGTGTAAGTTTCGGCGAATCATGCACGAACTGCTGAGGACCGATTCAAAACTGCTGCGCGATAGTAGTAGCTCAGCATTCCGCCGAGTCGCTGGCGGTATTTTTGTGATGAGGAAATCGTCGACTAAGTCGTGAGACCGCCTCCAGATTGATCGACGCGTCCTCACGAATAGCGGTATGCGGACACCCTCCCGTCTCACCTCCCAGAATTATGCGATTTTGGCGCTTTCTCATGACCAATTGCTTCTTCTCACACGCATTTTTGGTTCGCGTACTCACATGCGCAGAGTTTCCCTAGTAGCCTTGCTAGACTCGGGAGCGTGCCCGGACAAGAAGGCTTTGCCGCGCGATGATCCTTTTCTCGAGTGAGTCCAGAAGAGTGGAAGTCCCCGCCCACTCGCGCGCAAGAGTAGAACTCATTTCTTGGATTTCATGAAACATGGCCGTGCCGGCAGCGTGTGGAGTCGGGCCAAAACGAACGTCTAGAATTAATTTCTCAATTCGCTGTCGGACCACCTCATTATCTTGGGCGTCATGAGCCGATTGAAGCGAAGCTATAATAGACTGCGTCTCGTGGGAAATATCGGACGCCGTGGAAACGCCCAAGATAAACGCCCCGGACGACCGAATCACAAGCGAGCCGCCAATCAGGATGGCATAGGTCAAAACGAGCAGTGCGAAAGATGCTGTGCTAGATACGAAGGCGAGCTTTATCGCGATGACTGATAGTATTATGGAACCACCAAAAAGAGCGACGAAAGCACCGATAGATCCAATCTGAGCGGCATCGTTGCGGGAAACCGGAATCGTCGCTGCGCCAATAAATCTTGGCGAGAGAATAATCACTACAAGTGTGGCCACTGACGCGAATAGAGCCGCTGACCATAGCACAGTCGGAACTAGGAGCCAGGCGAGCAAAGCTATCGCTACAGCAGCAACAATACTTATCGAAGATACCAACGCTTGCGGTTTCATGCATTCCCTAAGAGCTTGCTCTTTTCGAGTGCAAATTCCTCTTCGGTAAGCGCGCCGGTATTTTTCAGATCGAATAGGTCTTTAAGCATTTTCAAGCGCTGTTCTGGACCAAGGGCCGCCGGGTTAGCCTTGTACTGACTTGGCAGCAACCCTCCAGCTATGGAATTCATCGCGGGGGCGAATGCGGCGCCGAGACCAATTCCGAGGCCCGCGCCCATGCCGGAACCCATCAAGGTGCCGGCAGCTCCCGAATTACCCGCTGCAGTCTCGAGCACGTCGAAGCTCCGCATCTGCTGATAGTTTGTGGCGAGTAACTCGATCTCCGTCCGCATCGCCAAAACGTCTCGGAGCTTAGCCACCGCCGGATCGTCCTCGGGCATGTTGATTGAATGAATGTTGAATTGCGGGATAGCGATACCGTAATCAGACACCGCGCCTTGGAGTGATCGCAAAGCCACATTTGAGATGTCGACTAATTGTGTCGCGACATCCAACACCGACGTCCGCCGACCAATAATGGCTTGGGCGATCGCCTGCTTAATAAACTTGATTAGTTCGCCGTTCAAATACCGCGCAATAGCATCGGAAGACCAGAAACTCGAAGTACCTACTATTTTATTGAGAAACCTTTTGCTATCAAGGATCTGAACGCCGTATTGGCCGAATGCGCGCACGGGCACCATGAGGCCAAATTTCGGATCTTGTAGCTGGATCGGATCGGGCGTTCCCCACTTCACGTCTAGATTCACAGACTTGTTGACAAACCAAACCTCAGCAGAAAAGGGCGATCCCCCCCCAAACGGAAGGCGTAGTAAGCTTCTCAAGCCGGGGAGGTTTTCCGTCGATAGGGTGTGCCGCCCCGCACCGAAGGGCCCTTCAAATACACCTCCTTTGACGAGGAACGCCTCTTGTGACTCATTGACTATCAGTTGTGTCCATGTGGACAACTCTTCAGAGTCAAACTTCCAGACCACGTCCTCGGGGTCGGAGTTCCACTTAACTAGATCAATGACAGCCATATATACATTCCCTCCAAAGGGACGAGCCAGGATTAGGACATGGTGGATTCGGCTCTCGCAGAGATGGTGACGTCTAACAGTTGGCGTAGCGTTTCGGGCAGCATGATGCCGTTTTGCCGGTAGTACTCGTCCGCAAGACGACGGCCAAGCGAAATGACTCCATCCGAGTCTGCACCTAATTGGGCGCCGGTTGCTAGGAGTTGTGCGGCATCTCGAGCGGCGCCTAATGACATCTGTTTTACTCGCGATTTCTCCATCAATACGGCAGCTCGACAAATATACAGTTCACCGTGGTCAGGATTGTCTTCCAGACACTTCTTAGAGAGTCCATCCGCTGGAGACAAAAGCTTTCGTTCAAGGTAAATGCGTATCAGGGCAACTTGGCATTCGATGTAGTGTGGATCTCTCGGCTCTACGCTCTTGTATTGCTGTTCATACTTCGCTAATAGTTGCGCGCTCTTTCCCTCGAAGTCCGTCAGGCGCTTGAGAATAAAAGCTGAATGGCAAAACGCGCACTGGCCGCCTAAGCCATCAGTAGGTGCCCCGCAATTCGGACACTTCAGCGACTGCAACATGTGTGCCGGCGCCCCTAGCTAGTCGACCACCCCTCAAGCGGCATCGCGTTTTTTCTCACGCAGCATCGCGCGGACGCTATTCATAACGCCTTTAGCCTTATTTTCATCAGCGGTCTCTCGCTCACGGGATAGCGGGAACGATTTGTTGCCGCCCATTGTACGCAACGTCAGTTCGCGAGCCGTAACCTCGACACCGGCGACGTCCCTATAAAAATATTCCGAATTTTCGGCGCGACTCTGTGTCTGGCTTTCGATGTTATAGTCGATTTCGAATGACATTATCTGGTCTTGACCATAGAACACCATCATGAAGGAGCGGGTGTTGGCGCGTAAAATCTTGTCTTTTCCGGTTCGGTAACGCTTTGGGTAGCCTTTTAATCCGTTACTGACGAACCAAAACCATTGGGATTCGCGTACCAACTCGTCCTTGCTGAAATTTAAATCATTAAGCGCATCCGGTTCCTTGCGGGTGACGTACTCGCTGTAGGTATCTTCGATATCCTGATCGCTCGGCACACCCCGGAGCTTGAACCAGCCAATCAACGCGGCGATGGCTAAGGGAATTAGTCCGAAGCCCTTTATGGCGACTGTTGCAATGCCTATGATCAACAGCCATATGAAGGCACTACGCATCTGAGGATAGTCAAAATATTGCTTTACTTGTTTACCTGATAGCGCAGCCATGAAGTGCTCCGTCTTGTGGGATGTAAGGGACCTAGTGACCAGCATCGCAAAGAGCCTGTGAAAATGTCGAATGTGAAAGGGATGAAGTGTGAAGTCAGGTGGATTCACGGTAAAAATGTGTGACGCATGGCGCGGCCACAAATCCACAGTACTTCAGCCCGTCCGTCGATTGATGAGGGGGCGGCGGTCGCTTGAATGCAGTTCCTTCTCCGCTTCAGGAGCCACGCAAGTTCATCGTCGCATCCGTCGCCGAACCCCGGTATGCTCTGGTACAGCCAACTGCTCGACTACGTTTCGACGGTTATCCCCTGTGGGACCTTTGAATTGGCGCGAATGTGATCCACGAGAGAACGTAAATGGACCTCCTATTTGTCGTTAATGCTTTGTGGCTCCCACAGCGCGCCGATGATGAATTCAGGGGCCTGGATCCTCGGAGGGTGCAGGCGGAGGTGTGTAATTTCCGTACGTGCAAATCCTTTGCCGAGACCGAGCTTCGAGTCTGCAACCGGCTCTATCCAGCGGTTGCGCGTCGGTGACGTATGCGAATTCGTGCTTTCAGCGCGCTTCATTTTCGCAGACCTCAACCAAGCGACTAGGAATCACAAATGAGGATCACTCACCGAACTACTCAGTCCAGTTTTCAATCTTGAGGTTTTGTACGCGACTGAACTCATCGGTGTTGTTGGTTACGAGCGTGAGCTCGAGAGAACGCGCGTGCGCCGCGATGAAGAGATCGTTTGCGCCTATCATCGCTCCACGCACTTTGAGCGCAGCACGGATCTGCGCATAGTGAAGGGCTGCTTCGTCCGGAAAGTCCAATACTTCAACGTGCCGCAGATACTCATCGAGGGCCGCATGATCCTGCTGCCGCCGAGGAGATACTTCGACTCCGAACAACAGCTCCGACTTGGTGATGACGGAGATGCAGACAGCGTCGATTGGCACCGTCTGCAGTCTTCTTAGAACAGCGTCATCGGAACGCTTCATGATGTAGGACGATATGTCCGTATCCAACATGTACTCTGCCATCAGAGTTCACGATCCTGCACCGGCAGATCCTCGACGCCCTCCATGAATTCCCTCGAAGCGACAGGTCCTGAGGCGAGATAGGCAGACCAGTCCGTCGGACGAGCGGAAAGAATCACATCACTGCCTTGCCTACGAATAAACACCTCAGAGGTATTGAACTGAAATTCCTTCGGAAGCCGAACGGCCTGGCTCCGGTTATTCATGAAAACCTTGGCTTTCCGTTGCATGGGCTACCTCCACAGAATTGGCATATACATTAGTATATGCCACATTAATTCGATTGCCAAGCTTCAATAGGTAGCATTTCGTACGGCCCAGGAAGCCATAACTAGCTGTTTTTGTTGTAGTTTTTTACTCATACTTTCGGTGATGGTAGTTTTTCACTCACTACGTTCGGGACGTAGGAGTCGCAGGTTCAAATCCTGTCACCCCGACCATTGATTCTCTGGTCTATTCCGGTCAGATCGTTGACGTTTTATACCGGACACATGGTTGACACTTTAGCACTGAAGGGGTTTGGGCGCACTTCGACGCGACCGGTCTCGTCGTCGAAGAAGCCTAGATCGTAGTGCATAAAGCTGATCAACCAGACTTCTCGGCGACTTCGCGGACGCCGACGTTCTGACCGGCGAACACGCCACTGAGATTGATCTTGCGCCTGCCGAAGCACATGCGGCCGCATTGGGTGACGGTGATGGTCAATCGTGGAACGGGTAATGCAGCTCCGCGTAGGCCCTGTATAAGGGCGCGGTGAGGGCGTGTAGAGCTCCGCGGGGTACTGCATGTTCAGTGCCTGATGCGGTCGATCGTGGTTGAAGACTTCGCTGAAGTGATCGAACTTGGCCTGCTGCTGCAGGAAGTTCTTGCCCGGCGGTTTGGTGGCTTCATTCTTCAAGGTCAGGTGCATGCGTTCGTGCCGACCGTTCTGCTGTGGATGACCCGGCTTGATGCGCTCGATGCCGATTCCTAGGCGCAGCCACCAGACCGAGAGCTTGCAGAGGCCAAAGAAGGCGCTGTTGCTGGCGAAGGGCACACCGTTGTCGCTGCGGATCGCCCGCGGCAGCCCGAAGTCCTTGAAGGCCCTTTCAAAGACGGTAAAAGCATAGATCTCCTTGGTCGTCGCGAGTGCCTCGCAGCACAGCAGGTAGCGGCTAGCGAAGTCGGTGATGGTCAAGGGATAGCAATAGCGTCGATCGGCGAGCATGAACTCGCCCTTGTAATCGGCGCACCACAGATCGTTGGGATGATCGGGGCGGGAAAGCCCGTGCCTTCGGCCTTGTAGTGATTACGCTGGCGGCCGCGGGTTACCAGGCCATGGCGATCCAATACGGCATGCACGGTGCTGATGGCCGGCAGCGCTATTCCTAAGCGCCGGCGCTTGATCTTCTCGCGGATCTTCGGCGCTCCCCAGCTCGGATGCTCCTTGCGCAACTGTACGATCAGGGACTCGATCTGGAAGGGCAAACGGTTGGCTTGCCGATACGGACGTCGGGATCGATCCGTGAGCCCGTCCAGGCCACAATCCTTGTACCTGGAGAAGATCTTGTAGCCAGTCTGGTCGGGAGATATCAAACTCCCGGCACAGCCCCGCCATCCTCTCCCCATCGAGTAACCGGGCGATAAAGCGCAGCCGTTCGTCCATCTTGCGACACTCCTGCCAGGGCATTTGCGTCTCCTGCAAAAGCCCAAAAGTGTCAGCGATGTGCCCGGAATGGAGTGTCCAGCATGTGCCCGAAAGCACACTCTTAGCTTTTTTGCCTGACGATAATCTCCAGGTGTCAGAGCAATTGACAGTTTGATGTCAATTTAGGTGTCACTCCCGCCGGTCGAACTTGTGTTGCAGAGTTGATTCGTTTGCGTGCATTTCCCGTCTGCGTGACAGTGCTTGGCCTGTAGGCTAATGTGGTCGTGGTGAGATTCTCGACCATCGATCACAACCAACTTAAGACCGCGGTGGCAACCGCTGAGCCGCATGTCGAATACCTCGTTGCCCGTCATTCCGGATGAAGCGGCCGCGTCCCTCTACGCTGAGCTGCGACGTATGGCAGCGTCCTATCTGCGGCGCGAGCGAGGCGGCCATACTCTGCAGCCGACGGCCTTGGTGCACGAGGCGTATCTGCGCCTCCAGCAGCAACAAGTCGTTCAATGGCGCAACAAGAACCATTTCTTCGGCGTCGTCGCGCCGATCATGCGGCGCATCCTCGTCGACCACAGCCGCCGTCGCCACGCTGCCAAACGCGGCGGCAGCGTCGAATCGATTTCGTTCGAGCAGGCAGTGCTCCCCGATATCGAGCGCGCAGTCGACGTGATCGCCCTGGATGAAGCGCTCGACACGCTTGCGGCACGCGATCCGCAGCAGGCACGCATCGTCGAGCTGCGATTTTTCTCAGGCCTCAGTATCGAGGAGACCGCGGATGTCATCGGCCTCTCTCCCTCCACGGTCAAGCGCGAATGGCGCATCGCCAAAGCATGGCTCGGGCGGGAGTTGAGCGTAACAGAGCGATGAATGGCCGCTGGCTGGACGCGCACCAAGGAGCTCTTCAATCTCGCGCTCGAGCGCGAACCTGAGGCGCGATCGGCGTATCTGCATGAGGCTTGCGACGGCGATGAGGCGCTGCGCGCCGAAGTCGACTCATTGCTCCAGAGCCACTACCGCGCAGACAGCTTTCTAGAAGGATCCGGTCCAGCGCTCTTGGACGCCGCTCCCGCCCGCGACATGATCGGCCGGCGCGTCGGGGACTATCGAATCGTCGGCGAAGCGGGGCGTGGCGGCACCTCGATCGTTTATCTCGCGGAGCGCGCCGACCAGCAATACGAGAAGCGTGTCGCGATCAAGATGCTTCGATCCGGCGAAGACAGCGCCGAGATCCTGCAGCGCTTCCGCCTGGAGCGCCAGACGCTCGCGAAACTCGACCATCCGAACATCGTCACCCTGCTCGACGGTGGAGCGACGGCGGAGGGCCTTCCATATCTCGTCATGGATTTCGTCGAGGGTGTCCCGGTCGATCAGTACTGCGACGAACTTGGGTTGTCTCTCACTGACCGATTGAAGATCTTTCGCGCCGTGTGCGACACGGTGGAGTACGCGCATCGCAGCGGCGTGATCCATCGCGACCTCAAACCGAGCAATATCCTCGTCACCAGCGAGGGTGTCCCCCGGCTGCTCGACTTCGGCATTGCCAAACTGCGCGACCCCAAGCAGTCTTCGCTGAGCACGCCCGCTACACTGAGCGGCACGCACGCGATGACGCCGGAATATGCGAGCCCGGAGCAGCTCCGCGGCCAACCGGTGACGGCAGCCACGGACATCTACTCCTTGGGGGTGCTCCTCTACGTGCTCTTGTGCGGCCAGCACCCGTACCGTACGGCGGGGCGCTCACTGCTCGAACTCGAGCGGATGGTCTGCGAAGCTGTGCCGGCACGGCCCAGTGTGGCGGCGACGCGCCCCGAGGAGGTTCCCAGCGCTCCAGAGCGCGTGCCGGCGTCGCGCGATCAGCAGTCGACCGGTCTGCGGCGCGCTCTGCGCGGCGATCTCGATGCGATTGCACTCAAGGCGCTCAGCAAGGAGCCGGAGCGTCGCTATCTTTCGGCAGGAGCATTTTCCGACGACATTGGCCGCTACCTCAGCGGTATGTCGGTGACTGCGCGGCGCACGACCTTTCTTTACCGGACGACCAAGTTCGTCATGCGTCACCGGGAATCGATGGTAGTGCTGCTGATCGCCGTCGCGGCACTGGGTCTCGTTGCCGGTTGGGTTGTGCCGCGGTCTCACGTGGTCCGCCCTGCTCCCGTGATGGGGGGCACTCATCTGTCCGCGCGGCCCACGGTCGCGGTGCTCGGATTCAAGAACCTCTCCGGTCGCGACGATACGGCGTGGCTGGGCACCGCGCTTGCGGAAATGCTGACCACGGAGCTCGCCGCGGGTGGACAGGTGCGCCTAATTCCCGGCGAGACGATCGCGCGCGCGCGCATCGAATTATCGCTGCCTGACGTTGCCACGCTGTCCGCGGAGACGCTGAAAGCGGTGCAGCGCGACCTGGGCAGCGACTATGTGATCTCGGGCGCATTCCTCGACCTTGGTGCGCCGTCGGCGCGGCGCATCCGCCTGGATCTACATTTACAAAATGCCGCGAGCGGCGAGACGCTCACCAGCCTGTCGGAGGAAGGCATTGAGCAGCAGTTGTTCGCGCTCGTCTCGCACACTGGTGAACGGCTGCGCAAAGAGCTCGGACTGTCTGCCATGCTGGCGGCGGACGTGACCCGTGCCCAGGACTCGATGCCGTCGAATACCGAAGCCTCGAGACTGTACTCCGAGGGCCTGGCTAAATTGCGGACCTTCGATGCGTTGGCCGCCCGCGATCTACTGTCTCAATCCGTGAAGGCCGATCCCGCATTTCCTCTAGCCCGTGCGGCGCTGGCCAAGGCGTGGATCGCGCTCGGCTATGACGGCAACGCTCGCGAGGAAGCGAAGGCGGCGCTCGAGCGCGCCACAATCCTCTCGCGGGAGGACCAGCTTCTCGTCGAGGGGGGTTATTACGAAGCCGCCAAGAACTGGGAGAAATCCCTCGACGCATACCGAACCTTGTTCATTTTTTTCCCGGACAATCCTGACTACGGACTCGCTCTCGTCAACGCCGAGACCGCAGCCGGCCGTGGCAAGGAAGCCTTAACGTCGTTGCAGAAGCTGCGCCGGCTTCCCCGCGAAGCAGAGCTCGACCCGCGGGTCGACCTGGCCGAGGCGAATGCGGCTTCGGTGCTATCTGACAACGCTCTGCAGGCGAAGGCAGGGGATGTGGCGGCACGCAAAGGTGTACTGACCGGCGCTCGTCTCCTGGTCGCTGCCGCCCGTGTCATGCAGTGCCGAGCGTTGGCGAACATGGGAGACGCTGTGGCGTCGAACCGCGCTTGCGAGGAGGCGCGCAGCCTCTACGCGGCAACCGGGGATGGCGCCGGCACCGCTCGAATGCTGCATGCGATGGCGGAAATGCCGCTCGATCAGGGAGACCTCGACCGAGCTCAGAGCCTGTTCGAGGAAGCATTGGCCATCACGCGTCGCATCGGCGATCGGAGAGGAATGGCACGGGAGTTGGGTAACCTCGGCAACGTCTTCGAGGAGCGCGGGCAGTTCGACAAAGCCGGGCAATTCCATCGAGACTCCTTGATCGCCTTCCGGGATATCGGCAACCGCAACGGCATGGGTTCGGAAGAAGGCTCACTCGGCGAAATCTTTCGCGCACAGGGGCGGCTGCCGGAGGCGCTGGCGCAATATCAGAAGTCCATCACGCTCGCCCGGGAAATCGGCAATACAGAATTGGAAGGCAACGATCTCCAAGACCTGGGCGATCTGTCCGTCGATCAGGGCGATCTTGGTGCCGCCGTGCGCCAATATGATCAGGCACTCAGCATCTATCGCCGACTCGGCGAGAAGAACTACGAGGCCGAAGTGCTGGTGGCGCTCGGGCGCGTTCGGGCTGAGCGAGGAGACACCCATGCCACCCGCGCGCTTTATCAACAGGCCCTCTCCAGTCAGACCCAGCTCGGAATGAAAGGCGATCTCGCACAGACCCAGCTTGCGCTCGCCGAATTGACGTGCGAGGCGAATCAAGGGCCAGAGGCGGCCCGACTCGCGCGAATCGCGCTGCGGGAATTCCAGCTCGAACACAGAGACGGCGATCAGATGCGGGGGCAAGCGATCCTCGCGCGGGCGCTGCAGCAGCAGGGAGAACTCGGCGCGGCTCGCGCTGCGATCGAGGCTGCTCGAACCCTCTCGGGACGCGGTAGCCTCGATGATTCGCTGACGTTGCGCCTTGCGGATGCACGCGTGCGCATCGCGGAAGGGAAGGCGGCGGACGCGGAGCTCAGCGCGCGCCAGTTGCTCACCGAGGCCACCGACCACGGACTGGTCCGGCAGCGACTCGAAGCGTCCCTGACGATTGCGGAGGCTCAAATCGCGGGCCCCGACGCCGCGAGCGCTCAGCCACGTCTCGCGGAGCTCGAGACGGAGGCGCGCGCGCGAGGCTTCGAACGTATCGCGCGAAAGGCCGCGGCGCTCGCCGCGCGGCCAGCACCGGTAGCGAGTTCGCGTACCTGAGCGGCGGCTCGACGCTCTACTGCGCGCCCAAGTATTTCAACGCCTCCTTCGCGTCGTCGTCACCCTTCGCTGCCGCCAGGCGAAACCAGCGGATCGCCTCGGCGCGATCCGGTGCCACGCCCCTCCCTTGCAGGAACATCAAGCCGATGTTTCTCTGCGCCACTTCGTTCCCCTGATCCGCGGCTTTGCGGAACCAGTTCAACGCTTGCGCGGAATCCTGCGGCACCCCCCACCCCGATAGATAGAAGAAACCGATCTGATCCTGTGCCTCAGCATTTCCCTGAGCGGCCGCTAATCGATACCAGCGCAGCGCCTCGCCATAGTCCTGGGGCACACCCAGCGCCATGCAGTAAAGATTGCCGATCCCAACCTGCGCGAGGGCGTTGCCCTGGGCCGCAGCTACGCGGTACCCGCGCATCGCCTCAGCGTAGTTCTTTTTCTCGTAAGAGTCGTGTCCCTGGCGATACGCCGCGTCAGTGGAATCAGCCGACGCGATCGCGACCTGTGCTCGTGCCGGTTGCGTATCGTCGGCCTGCGCGCCGAGAAAGATCTGGGCGAATATCAGGACGAGCGCCGCCGTGCCGAACCTTGGTCCGGACGTGAAACTTCGATTTGCTCTCTTTGACATTGAACCTCCTGCTTCGTCACGCATCGGTTTCCGTCTGATTGCGATAAGGATGCATCGCCCTGGCCGTTACCGCTCGCGACGTCTTCGCCTCAAACCCCACAAGAAATATCCCGTCAGCAGCGCACCGATACCCAGGAACGTCGCGCCAAGCACACTGAAGACCCGCGGCACCGTTCCGGGATCATTCGCGAGGAGCCGGTTCTGCTGCGGGTGATCGGCCAGGTACAGGATCAGGATCGATTCACGCTCATGAATTGACCGCCACAGCTCGCCGTTGACGTCGTCGGAGCCTTGTACCGAGATGCCGTCGTGCGTAATGAACCGATATCCGATGTTCGTATTGCGTCGAACTCACACGGCCTTGCTGCTGGTGCCGGATGTTCTTGGTCAGCACCGTCCCGCTCACGGTTTCGCCCGCGCGACGAAATAGCGATTCCGGTGCACGGTGGCCAATCCCGTCGGCAGAAAAATCCCTGCCAGGAACAGCGTGACCACAGCACCAACGGTCACTGGACTGACCCAGCGCAGCAGGAAACTGAGGATCACCATCAACACCGACCCCGGACTTCCGTGAAGATACGGTATTGGAGTCCGTCTGCGCGGCGCGGGCCGCCGCCGCCCACGGCATGCATAACGCCTTGATGACAAGCGCCGCGCCGCATGACCCTAGAATCGACGCCGCGGCGATGACCAATTCGCCGCCGATCGGAGGTTTGACCCGATCGCCGATCCGCTGAATTGTCGGACGGCTCGCGGCGTATTCGACCGGGATCTGCGCACCCTCGACAATTGCATCCCACGTCGTCGGATCGACCGTATCGGTGCCCTCAAGTCGGCGCCCGCCGGCGGTCGCGTAGATGTACTCCACCTCGTACGAAGTAGCGGCAGTGCCTCGGTCGTCGGCGCGGCGCAGGGTCTTTTTGACGACCGTGCCGGTAGTCGGCAATCCTTCCGTAGCAAGGCGCTGCAAGCGGTACACATCGTTCATGACCAATGCAACGACGAGCGCACTGAGGAGCATCCATACCGCGCCGACGAAGAATAAGGGTAGCCTGTTAGAGCCGAAAAACCCGTAGTACTGCCACCGAATCAGCATCGGTCCTCCGCAGGGTCGAGCGGCGCCCCGGCGCCCACCCGTCAGGATTTTGTGATCGTGATCTCGACTCGACGATTCTTCTGGCGGCCATCGGGATCGTCCGAGCCATCGGGCTTGGTGTTCGGCGCCACCGGATTCTTGGCACCAAATCCCTTGGCCACGAAGGAAATATTCGTGATATGCCCACTGCTCTTGAACCAGTTCTCCACGGCCGCCGCGCGCCGCTCCGACAAACGCTGGTTGTACGCTTCTGAGCCTTTCGCGTCGGTGTAACCATCGATCCGAACAGAACCCTTCGCTTTGTCGCGGATGATCGCGGCGGCTTGAGACAGGCTTTGTCGCGCCTCGGGCAACAGGTCGGCCTTGTCGAAGGCGAACAGCACGTCGGCGGACAGATCGATGCGCACCTCGGTCGTGGTCTCCTTGACGGCGAGACTCTGCACCTTCCCGCCCACATCGTCGACTCGATAGGTCAGGTCGCCAACCCGATAGATCAGATCTCCAATCCTGGTCTGCGGTGGTGCGCCCGGCGTTTCAGCGTGCGCCGGCACTGCGACTGCCCATAGGGTCGCGATGAGGATGGGTAGTGGCTTCAAGAATAGCCGGCGATGGTTCACGTGAGTCTCGCGCGCTCAGTGGATCGGAATGTCCTCGATCGGCAGGAAATGGGGAATCTGCACCGTCACTTTCTGAGTGCTGTCTGGAGGCGCCGGATATTTGACCCATAATGTCATCGAGGTTTTCGCCGTGATGGCCTTGATGTTGTCGCTACAGACGCAGTTTCGATCACTGTCCTTTACCGCGTAGTATTTTTTCTTGCCAGGCCCATCGAGCAGGTGCACGCCCGAAAAGCTCAGGTAGCCGGCGTATTCGGCGTCGGTGTAGTTTCCATAGATGGATAGGTCGGTTCCCGAGTCGTTGTAAATGACGAATTTCAAGGTGACCGTGTCTCCTGTGCGCTTAAGATCCATGACCACGGCTCGCGTTCCGGATTGCTCTCCATCGGCGGAACCGAGCCCCGGGGTCGCTGCTGCGCCGCCCGGCGGCTCAGCAGATGCAACGACGGGTGTTCCGAAAAGCGTGATTGCACATAGGAGAAGCGACGAGGACAATCTCCGTCGGCCCTCGCAAGTTTCGAAGCGAGGGCTGAGCTTCCGGGGATCTACAGCACGTCCAAGGTGGCTCTGCACGGTCATGACATACACCTCATGGTTCATTGGCTGTCGGCAGTTGTTCGAGAATCTGCTCCATAACGCGCAAAGGGCCCGAGAAGTGGGTCAGGCATGCTGAAAGCTTCGGAACGGCCCCAACCTCAAGCACTAGGTCGACTTCCGACGCGCCTGCTGTTCTGCCAATTTGCGCACTGCATCGGCCCGGCTTCTGCGCATGAGATTGACGGCAGAGCCCAAAAGGAAGCACATGATGAACAGCATCGCGAGCGCCAGACCCGGCTCTGAGGGCAGCAGCGTGAGGATTCCGAAGACGAAGGCGAGCCAGAAGAGCAGGAAGGCGAGCTTCATACCATGGGCAATCAGGCGCTGGCCTGGGGTCGCCGTTCCGTCGACCAGGGTCATCTCGCTGATGTACCCGCTACGGCTGATGAGCACCTTGCTCTGCGACCAGAGCCGCCCGGCAATGAGGCCAAGGGGTCGGGGCCGCCTCGTTACGACATGCCCCTCCTCTGCATCCGCAATCCCGCTGCGAGAGGCGCATACGAAGAGAGCGACGAACTCAACGAGAAAAAGGGCCCCGACCACCCACACGGCGATTGCGCTGAAATTCGCCACCTTGGTCAGGAATGTGTCCACAACTTGCGGTGCTCCGAGGTTGCAATCACCGCGCACGCGGCTATCGCGATGATATTCACGCCCACAACGAAGCCCCCTGAGCCGCCGTCGAACATCAGCGCCATGTCTGCACCAAAATCGAGGGCCACGGGACTTCCATCTCGATTGTGCAGCATCAACATCGCGACGCCGGTGAAATAGTCGTACTTAAACCCATGAATCTCCAAGACAGGAATTTGCAGCGCATAGAGCGCGATCGCCCACTTGGCTCCACCCGGGTCTCCTCGCCACAGGCGCAGCCCGACCGCGCTCGAGCAGGCGAAGACCGCGACGAAGGCTGCGCTGTCGACAGCGATCAGCCAATGTAGGGGGGCGAAGCGATACGCGAGGACCGCGGAGGAACCTACGCCGATGAGACCCCCAACGATGAGTAACAAGGCGAAAACGCGCACTCTGCGATTTGCTGATGCGGCGATCACCGGATGAATGGCAGCGGTAGTAGACATCGGAGCTGACGAGCGCGTTCGACCTCGAAGAGTGCGGCCACCATGACGTAGCGCGATCACTTGCTTATCACGTCGAACTCCGGACCGGCGCGGCCGGGTGTTTGTGCCAAAGACCCTGGCGCCTGGGGTGCATGGAATAACATGAGCTTCTTTAGGAGGATGAAGAGGATCGGATCCAGCTGACCTCTCCTGACTTGCGGCGGCTCTTTTTTATAGTGAAAGGCCGCAAACGCTAGCGCTCGTTTCGCTAAAAGGAAGTTCCAAATTGACATGAAGCCCTTAGCGGAAGATGAGAGACTCGCAAGCGGAGTCTTGAACGCCGGAAGTGGCGGCAAGACCCGCTGAACAACACTCAAGTCCGCTGCCAGGACACAAGTGAGTGCGAGGAGAAAAAAATACAACGATAACCAACCGTGACCAGTAACGAAATTGAACAAGTCGACACTGATTCCGCTTCGATCAACCCCATAGTTGTGATGGCTGTGATCGATGATGGACCAGAAAATTCCACTGCCCGCAATGAGATAGTTCAGTGGCTTGCGGGGCCGCCAGAGCATCGCGAGACCCAAGGTGGCACCAGCAAGACCGGTCCAGGTTGCGTGCCCGACCGTAAGGGTGGCTCCGTTGATGCGGGTAAGTGGAAACCAGTCCAGGGCACGAGTCGCACCATTGTGAAAGTGGTAGAAGGCTTCTTCGACCAGTCCAAAACCTCCGCCGCTCGCAGCTCCCATCAACATGATGTCGCTTGCTCCCATAGTCCAGGAGCGTGATCTGCGCCCTCGCCAAAGCAGGAATGCGACTGGCGCGATTTTCAGCGATTCCTCCATGAGCGGTACAAAGAATTGCCGGCTGACCGCGTCTGGCTCCGGCACGAAGCCGGTGAACACCGCTGAGATCAGCCACATCACTCCCATTACCGACCCGCCCCAACAATAAAAAACAGCCACCCGATCGAGGGTAATGGTTCGAGTGATACTGGTGATGAGCACCAACTCGGCAATAAACGAGAGAGACGCCCGCAGCTCTGCTATCCCGTACCAGCCGGTGTGCAGAATCATGTTGCCTAGCCAGAATGTCACTCCAGCCAGAAAGATGATCCCGCCTACGGAAATTCTGTGCGCCCCAGTGACCGCGCGGCCCGTGGATGCAATTTGAGTCACTTCCGCCATGATCCGCCTCTCTCGCTGGGTGGACATTCATTCCGTCTGTTTTGCCCTTCCTACAAACTTCTCTTACTTTCCTCGAGGTGTTTCACTAGGGCCTGATAGACGGGATCAATGGGATTGGACGCCGGCGCCGCGCTCGGATCGGGAAATAGCTGGGAATATTGCATGGGAATGTAGCTTTCGGAAACGAGATCGCTGTGCCTGCTGCTCGCATAACCCAGTCCGACCGAACCACCAGAGGCACTGCCGTCGACTTTTGCCCCCGCTCCGGCTCCGATGCTTGCGACCACGGAACCGCCAAGGAGTGCCGCCCAGCCCATATTGTTGCCTGCCCAACTGCAGGCAGCGCAAAGTATTAAGCAACATGATTCCATGCATCCGTCCATTGAAAGCCCCTTTGCCCCTTTCTGTTACGCCTTCCGACTCATCTCTCAATCGTCAATGCATCGTTCTGTGCGTCTCTTACCACCACCTGGACTTGTACCGTCGCCTTTCCCAGAACTCTCTCTCCAGCGATGAACTCGACTTCGGAAATAAATTCGTGAGAGCCGACGGTTGACGGCACGGGAACTTTGGCGTGGCTGACCTCAATGGTATGTCCGACGGTTTCAACGTTTGAAGCCAGAGCAACGTCAAATTCAACCGGAGACGGCTCGGAAATCGGAAAGTTGGTGGTGTGCAAACCAACGCGTACCTTCTGGTCGCCAGTCACTCCCCTTGGCCGCTTAAAAACCGCTGCTATCGCGACGTCGCAGATATATACAATGATCGGATCGGGCGCTGGTTGCGGAACCAACAGATTGAGTCGCAGAGATCGCAGCGGTATGTTGTGCACTATGCCGTTGTTTTTCGCCGATGGCACCTTCCGCTGAAAGGCGGCCCAGCTTAGCTCAATCGGACATAGGTCGGTTTCGGTTCTCATATCCTTTGCCCCGTATCTCAGACAGCTGTTGGCGCTCCCACAAGTATTGGCAATGACTCCATCGTGCGAGTCGTGTTGCGCATTTGCTGGAGCGGACACGCCAGCACGTCCAAATCCAGAGTCTCGAACCCGTTAAGCCATGGTCTATATCTGCTCATGTCCACGTTAAGGGTACCGTCCCGGTTCAACACACCAACCCGATTTCGAGGATCATTTAACGCTACCGTGCACTTGGCCAAAGTTCCGTCTGCACGAATCACCAATGCATTCGGCTTCGCTGCGTAACAAATGAATGGCTCCTCCGGCGGTACTTGATCACCATGCAGTTTCCGCATTAACGCCTGCCCTTTCTCATTCGCCTCGCTCTCCGTGAACACGTTCAGGCGATCATCATTACAACCGCCCATCCGGAGCAGACGTTTGAAGCAGACTTCGAAACGTCGGTCTATAATGAATTCGCGCTTGAGATCCTGGATAAGCGGATCCAGGCGGTCAACCGTATCCCGATCAAAATGGACCCGGATGAGGATTTTGAAGGGATGCAGGCTGGCCTTGAGCAGAAGTAAGTTATTCCAAATCTTGTCAAAAGTGCCGGATCCGTTGGCCCGTAATCGCCTCTGGTTGTGAATTTCCTTTGGTCCATCCAGGGTGATTTGCAAATCCAGTATGTGATTGGCTGCCATTTGATCGAGCAGGTTTGGATTCAGGAGGTAACCATTTGTGGTAATGCCGGCACGATAGCTCACCCTCGGATGCTTGGCCGCCAACCTGGCCGCATGCGATGACAGTTCGAGAACGATGTCAGCGGCTGCCAAGGGTTCTCCACCAAACCATGATAGGTAGAGCTGATCGAGCCTATCTATGCGGTTGCTTATCAGCGCTCGCAAGCCTTCAACCGTATCTGAGCTCATTCGTCCCAGACGAAAGTCCTCATAGCAATAGGTGCAGCGAAAATTGCACAGTTCGGTTGGCATCACAATCAACTCCAGCCTTCGATTGGACAGGCATGACACCCACCTCCGTGGCTCCAACGTCGCTTGGGAACCGCTCATTCTTCCATCTCCTCCGACGCCTGGTTACCCGGCCACAAGCGGTCTGCCCCGATCCGTGCCGCCGCCAGGGTATATCTTTCGGTCTGCGGGTATGCTCATCGTCAATACCTCCTCGAATTTGTTCTCTAGAGGCAGTCCGATCTTTTCCGCCAGTGCAAGTAGGGTCGCGCCCATCTCCATTGCCCGATCGAGGACAGCATTTCCACTCCATTGCCACAGCCGGTAGTGGGTAGCGCGACGGAGGCGCTGGTAATTGAGAACGTCGCGTATTTGTTGAATCGTCGAGATCAAGGAGCCGGGCTGGATTGACTGCTTGAGAGAGACCTCGGAAAACAACCAGTCTCTCTGCGCGACCTTGCCTAACAGATGCCCCTCGACAACAAAGACCACTGCAATCCCGAAGAGAAACAGCAATATCGTCACATGACCATCGCCGAGCATCCAGGGCAACCATCGGACAGGGAATGGAATGCTTGCGGGCGCATCGGCTCGTACGTGGTCGAGCACCACCAGTGCGAAGACGAAAATCGGTACTGCCCGGGCAAGTCGATGTTTCCAGTACAAGAGTGAAAATGCAGCTGCCATTCCAGCAAAGGACGTCCACACTGCGTGACCCGGTTGAAAAGCTGCACCCAAGCCTCCGATTGTTGGCAGCAGCGGGCTGTAGCGCGAAGCAAACCAGCCCTGTCCGAAGACGATCCTGCTCATCGCATCTTCGTGAAACGCGAAACCGGCCCCGACCATCCACCCCAGCAACAACCCATCCGACGCGGACGGCTGCCAGCGATTTGTTCGATGAAGATAGCTGAGGTACCCCGCCACCGGTAGAAGCTTGGAGGCCTCTTCTATGAACGGCACCGCGACAAAGGGCAGAAATGAGCGAATGTTTAAGAAAGGCAGCGACAGCAGAACCGAGACGAATATCGCTGGATAAATACCAAGCAGCAAAAAATTGATTGCGGTGCGCAGGGAAATGGTGAACCGCTTCCAAAACAGCGCCAACATCCAGCCGAATACGTAAGCATGATAGATGACGTTGCTCGATGCTTTGACAATTCCAGCCGAAAAGAAGAATGACAGCTGCAGAAAAAGAAGCAGCGCCGTCAAGCAAAGGCTTATCGAGACGATGCGGCTTGGGATCGGCTTCATCGCTTAGCCCTTCGTGCAACCATTGGCTGTGGTGGTGGTGTCCGATGCGCCCCCCGAAATGCTTTGCACACCCGTTGTGAACCACTGCATGAGGGTTTTTGGGGGCGGGTTGTCACGCCTGTTTTGAACCATGTTTTTGACCCACTTCTTCTGGTCTGCCGGGCTCCAATGCTTAAAATCCGGAGGAGGGGCAGGAGGACCGCTCGGAGGACCAAAGTAGGCGGGGGGCTCACCCTTGAAAAATCCGGGCCAGCCCGCGGCCGCCGCCGCTGCAGAGAAAAACCCTCCTACTGCCCCGCCCCATCCCATATTCTGGCCGACATCGAACAGCCACGCGTGCAGCGAGCCAGGGTGCACAATCGCTGGTACCGCAACGATCACCAGCAGTGCCGTGCCGGAGGTCCAGACCATTCCGGGTTGAAAAAGCCACCAAAGTTTCTTCATCGTCAGGTAACGCGAATTAACTCGTGAAAGAGGGTCACATTTCTTAGGTGGCCCTGCCGTTCACCGCCCCCACGTTGTCCGGGTTTTCTCGATGTGAGCAAAACCGATAGTGTTTGACCCGGTTTACCCCGCTCTTGCGCGTTATGGAGCAGACCGATCGAAGGCCGACATAAAGGCGCGTCGAAGGTCCGCTGTCGGTCACTATTGGCTCCCGTTGTTCGACGACCGTCGGCAAGAGGCAGAATATGTCGAAACTCCAGCTGGCTTGTGCCGCGACCCTGATGCATTTTCTTGGCAGTCAACCCGGACTCGTTGCTCAAGGCTCGCCGCCCACCGAATCGACGACGCGAGTGCCGCAGGGTGGCGTGGTCCCCTCTGGCGCAATCGTTGCGAGGGCACGTGGTCCCGTAATCGGTTCGACTGGTAGCTGCGGCGCCTTACGCCAGCAGGCACCGGAGTTGCTGCGCGCGATAGGCGCAGGCCTATCGCCCGCATCGCTCGAGGCGGCGCGTCGCCTTGCCGGCAGGGAGAGTGGATCGCCGACAGCGCAAAGCTGGCATGACGAGGCGGTGATGATTTATTTGCGAGGCAACATGCCGCTCGCCACGTGGGCCGCTCTGACGGCGGCCATCGAGGGCTGGCAGGAGCGTTTCGTCGCCGATGCCGGGACCATCCTTTTGGGTCTCGGCCGCAACACGGAAGGCGTGCAATTCCTGCGTTGCGGCTATGAGTCCGGCGACCGCTCGCCTTACCTGCTCGAGGCCTTGGCCGAAGGAAATGACAAACTCGGCAAACGCGCCGATGCGCGGCAGGCCATCGACGAGATCGATAGCGACACAATCGACGATCCTCTCATCGCCATCGAGAAGTCCTTGCTCGACACGGGAAAACCGCCACCGCCCGCAGCGTCGCAGACGGACGAATTGCAAAACTGCCTGTCCAGGCTCGATAAGCACATGGCAAAAATTATCGCGTCAGTCCGAGCGCGAAATACCTTGCTCGATAGCTTGCTGCACACGCCAAACCAGCGCGATCTCTACACGTCGGGCTTTGTGCACCTACGTGCGACCATGACAGCCGCGATACGCACGGGAAACGCTCTGGCAAGCGCCGGCGCCGGCCTCACCGCTGCTGTGAACGCGCTCAGATTCAACGGCGCACTTCGTGATTGCATGAATGCATATGCTACGTTTACTTCCATGGACATCAACGACCTGCTGCAGGTGAGCTCGAGCAGCGAAAACACGAACGTGTTCTTCTGGAGCACCGTGGTTGGTTTGAGCCCCGACGCCTATGTCGATGACACCACACATAACTACACGCCGTTGGAGCGCCGCCTCGCGCCCGGCCCGCTCGACAGCATATCGGACTACAAGATGTATCAAGACGATCTCCGCGCGGCGGGCAAGCAAGCTCATAGCATGGTGACGCCGACCTATTGCAAGGCATGGCAGGCGATCCATGACCGCCTCGCCACCGCGGAGAAAGCGCGCTACGACGATGCGGCGAATCACGGCATCGATGATGCCGCAACGCAATGGGTCCGGACGGTCGAAGCGGAGCTCGCCGATACAGAAAAGTTTTTCGCTATGGAGGCAAAACAATTCAGGTCACCCTTGCAAAATTGGCCGAAGATTGCCGCCGACAACTTTGATCGCATGCAGGCCACGAACGTCGAAAAACTAAAGGCATTTGTGCACGCTAGAGGCGACGAATTTCTAAGCGAGCAGCGGGCATTTCGCCACCTCCTCGAGGAGGAGCAGCGGAACATCAACGCGGTGTGCGAAAAGGCTCTGAACCCGCCGAACTTCGACCAGCTCACCCAAGACGAATGGCAAAACGTGCTGGCACACTTCTCATCGGATTTTGATAGCAACGCCGATTGCATCATTAACATCGACAGCGCGAAGATCGAATTTAGCGAGGAAGAAAATGCCAAGCTTTCGGCAAAATGGGACGCTATCAGTGTCAAGCTTGATCTCATGACGGACGCGCGCACAACCGAGGCTAAGTGGCAATGGGAGGGAAAGGTCGCGGGCTCCGAAAGCGCCGAGGATGCCGAGGATGAGGCAAAGGTCGGCGTGACGGCGAGTCCCATTTTAAAGGACCACGTGGTGGTGGGCGCCACCGTGGGTGCACAGGCCGAGCAGGGCCCCATCACGGTCAAGGGCAGTGTGACGCTGATGTCGGACACCAATCCAATGACAGGTGTCAAGGAACCGGCAGTGGGATTCTCAGGCACCGCCGGAATCGGTATTCACGGCAAAGTGGGCGGTATCAAGGCTGGTGTCGACTGCTTTCCTGGCAAAGGTTCAGCCACGGTCTACCCGCGCGGTCTGGTGCAGGATGCTGTGAACTACCTGGTTGCCGCAAGTCGCTGACATCGAACAAAGGCTCCGTTGCGATGAGCGGCTGTTTGGGTCTCGATCTTTTGAACGTTCGGGACGTAGGAGTCGCAGGTTCAAATCCTGTCACCCCGACCATTGATTTTATTAGTTTTTTCCGTAACGCTAGTCTCCAGGTGTCAGCGCAGTTGACAGCTTGGTGTCAATTTAGGTGTCACTTCCGCCGGTCGAACTCGCAATGAAGAGTTGCGGATTCGTATTGCATCCCCGCCGGCGTGACACTACTTGGCGCGTAGGCTAATGTGGTCGAAGTGGGGTTTCGCGCGTCGATCACAAACCAAACTTATGACCGCGGTGGCAACCGCTGAGCCACATGTCGAATACATCGTTGCCCGACATTCCGGATGAAGCGGCCGCGTCCGTCTACGCTGAGCTGCGACGCATGGCGGCGTCCTATCTGCGGCGCGAGCGAAACGGTCATACGCTGCAGCCGACGGCCTTGGTGCATGAGGCGTATCTGCGCCTCCAGCAGCAGCAAGTCGTTCAATGGCGCAACAAAAACCACTTCTTCGGCGTCGTTGCGCCGATCATGCGGCGCATTCTCGTCGACCACAGCCGCCGTCGCCACGCCGCCAAACGCGGCGGCAGCGCCGAATCGATTTCGTTCGAGCAGGCGGTGCTGCCCGACATCGAACGCGCGGCCGACGTGATCGCCTTGGACGAGGCACTCGACGCGCTTGCGACACGCGATCCGCAGCAGGCACGAATCGTCGAGCTGCGGTTTTTCTCAGGGCTCAGCATCGAGGAGACCGCGGATGTCATTGGGCTCTCCCCCTCCACCGTCAAGCGCGAGTGGCGCATCGCCAAGGCGTGGCTCGGACGGGAGCTGAGCGTCGCAGAGCGATGAATGGCGGCCGGCTGGACGCGCACCAAGGAGCTTTTCAACCTCGCGCTCGAGCGCGAACCTGAGGCGCGATCGGCGTATCTGCATGAAGCTTGCGACGGCGATGAGGCGCTGCGCGCCGAAGTCGACTCATTGCTCGAGAGCCACTACCGCGCAGACAGCTTTCTAGAAGAATCCGGCCCAGCGCTCTTGGACGCCGCTCCCGCCCGCGATATGATCGGCAGCCGCGTCGGGGACTATCGAATCGTCGGCGAAGCGGGGCGTGGGGGCACCTCGATCGTTTATCTCGCGGAGCGCGCCGACCAGCAATACGAGAAGCGCGTCGCGATCAAGATGCTGCGATCCGGCGAGGACAGCGCCGAAATCCTGCAGCGCTTTCGCCTGGAGCGCCAGACCTTGGCGAAACTCGACCATCCGAACATCGTCACGCTCCTCGACGGTGGCTCGACGGCGGAGGGCCTTCCCTATCTCGTCATGGATTTCGTCGAGGGTGTCCCGATCGATCGGTACTGTGACGAACGTGGGTTGTCTCTCACGGACCGGTTAATTATTTTTCGCGCCGTGTGCGACACGTTGGAGTACGCCCATCGCAGCGGCGTGATTCACCGCGACCTCAAACCGAGCAATATCCTCGTCACGAGCGACGGTGTCCCACGGCTGCTCGACTTCGGCATTGCCAAACTGCGCGACCCCAAGGCGTTCGCGCTGAGTACGCTCGCCACGCTGAGTGGCATGCACGCGATGACGCCGGAATATGCGAGCCCGGAGCAGCTCCGCGGCCAACCGGTGACGGCAGCAACCGACATCTACTCCTTGGGGGTACTTTTCTACGTGCTCTTGTGCGGCCAGCACCCGTACCGTATGGCGGGGCGCTCACTGCTCGAACTCGAGCGGATGGTCTGCGAAGCTGCGCCGGCACGGCCCAGCGTGGCGGCCACGCGCCTCGAGGAGATTCCCTGCGCTCCTGAGGGCGTGCCGGTGTCGCGCGATAAAGAGTCGACCGGTCTGCGGCGTGCTCTGCGCGGCGATCTCGATGCGATTGCGCTCAAGGCGCTCAGCAAGGAGCCGGAGCGACGCTATCTTTCGGCAGAAGCATTTTCCGACGACATTGGCCGCTACCTCAGCGGTATGTCGGTGACTGCGCGCCGCACGACCTTTCTCTACCGGACGACCAAGTTCGTCATGCGTCACCGGGAGTCGATGGTAGTGCTGCTGATCGCCATCGCGGCTCTGGGTCTCGTTGCCGGTTGGGTTGTGCCGCGCTCTCACGTGGTCCGCCCTGCTCCCGTGATGGGAGGCACTCATCTGTCCACGCGGCCCACAGTGGCGGTGCTCGGATTCAAGAACCTATCCGGCCGCGAGGACACGGCGTGGCTCAGCACCGCGCTTGCGGAAATGCTGACGACGGAACTGGCGGCGGGCGGACAGGTGCGCTTGATTCCTGGGGAGACGATCGCGCGCGTACGCATCGAACTATCGCTGCCCGACATGGCCACACTGTCCGCGGATACGCTGAGGTCCGTGCAGCGTGACCTGGGCAGCGACTACGTGGTCTCGGGCGCATTTCTCGACCTCGGTGCGCCGTCGGCGCGGCGCATCCGCCTGGATCTACATCTGCAAAATGCCGCGAGCGGCGAGACGCTCACCAGCCTGTCCGAGGAGGGCGTCGAGCAGCAGTTGTTCGCGCTCGTCTCGCGCACCGGTGAACGGCTGCGCAGCGGGCTCGGACTGTCGGCCACGTTGCCGGCGGACCTCACACGTGCCCGGGACGCGATGCCGTCGAACACCGAGGCTGCGAGACTGTACGCGGAGGGCCTGGCGAAATTGCGGGCTTTTAATGCGTTGGACGCCCGCGATCTGCTGTCGCGATCGGTGATCGCCGACCCCGCGTTTCCTTTAGCGCATGCGGCGCTGGCCAAGGCGTGGATCGCGCTCGGCTACGACGGCAAGGCTCGTGAAGAGGCGAAGGCGGCGCTCGATCGCGCGACGGGCCTCTCGCGCGAGGACCAGCTGCTCGTTGAGGGGGGGTATTACGAGGCCGCCAAGGACTGGGAGAAGTCCTTCGAGGCGTACCGGACCTTGTTCATTTTTTTCCCGGACAATCCGGACTATGGGCTCGCCCTCGTCAACGCCGAAACCGCTGCCGGCCGCGGCAAGGAGGCCTTGACGACGTTGCAGAAGCTGCGCCGGCTCCCTCGCGAGGAGGAACTCGATCCGCGGGTCGACCTGGCGGAGGCGAATGCGGCCTCGGTGCTGTCGGACAACGCTCTGCAGGCCAAGGCAGGAGAAACGGCGGCACGCAAAGGTATTTTGACCGGCGCCCGGCTCCTGGTCGCCGCCGCACGCGTCATGCAGTGCCGAGCGCTGGCGAACATGGGAGATGCCGCGACGTCGACCCGCGCCTGCGAGGAGGCGCGCAGCATCTACGCCGCCACCGGGGATGGCGCCGGCAGCGCCCGAATGCTGCATGCGATGGCGGAGATGCCGCTCGATCAGGGAGACCTGGACCGAGCTCAGAGCCTGTACGAAGAAGCATTGGCCATCACCCGTCGCATCGGCGACAGGAGAGGAATGGCGCGGGAGCTCGGTAATCTCGGCAACGTCTTCGAGGAGCGGGGCCAATTCGACAAGGCGGAGCAATTCCATCGGGAGTCCCTGATCGCCTTTCGGGAGATCGGGAACCGCAACGGCATGGGTTCGGAAGAAGGCTCTCTCGGCGAGGTGTTTCGCGCACAGGGGCGACTGCCGGAGGCGCTGGCGCAATATCAGAAGTCCATCGCGCTCGCCCGGGAAATCGGCAATACGGAATTGGAGGGCAATGATCTCCAGGACCTGGGTGATCTATCCGTCGATCAGGGCGATCTGGGCACGGCCGCGCACCACTATGATCAGGCGCTCAACATCTATCGCCGGCTCGGCGAGAAGAACTACGAGGCCGAAGTGTTGGTGGCGCTCGGGCGCGTCCAGGCGGAGCGGGGAGACACCCATGCCACCCGCGCGCTCTATCAACAGGCCCTCGCCAGCCAGACCTTGCTTGGAATGAAGGGTGATCTCGCGCAAACCCAGCTCGCGCTCGCCGAATTGACCTTGGAGGCGAATCAGGGGCCGGAAGCAGCCCGCCTGGCGCGGATCGCGCTGCAGGAATTCCAGCTCGAGCACCGAGACGGCGATCAGATGCGCGGGCAGGCGATTCTCGCGCGGGCGCTGCAGCAGCAGCGGGACCTCGGCGCGGCGCGCGCGGCGATCGAGGCTGCGCGAACTTTGGCAGGACGCGGCAGCCTCGACGATTCGCTGACGCTGCGCCTTGCAGATACCCGGGTGCGCATCGCGGAAGGGAAAACGGCCGACGCGGAGCTCGCCGCCCGCCAGCTGCTCACCGAGGCCACCAAACACGGCCTGGTCCGACAACGACTCGAAGCGTCCCTGACGATCGCGGAGGCTCAAATCGCCGGCTCCGATGCCTCGAGCGCTCAGCCACGTCTCGCGGAGCTAGAGACCGAGGCGCGAGCACGCGGCTTCGAACGTATCGCGCGCAAGGCCGCCGCGCTCGCCGCGCGGCCGGCACCGGTATCGAGTTCGAGCATTTGACTGGCGGCGCGAGACGCTACTGCGAGCCCAGGTATTTCAACGCCTGCTTCGCGTCGTCGTCACCCTTCGCCGCCGCCAGGCGAAACCAGCGAATCGCCTCGGCCCGGTCCGCCGTCACGCCCATTCCCTGCAGGAACATCATGCCGATGTTTCTCTGCGCCACTTCGTTCCCCTGATCCGCGGCTTTGCGGAACCAGTTCAACGCTTGCGCGGAATCCTGCGGCACGCCCCACCCCGACAGGTAGAAGAAGCCGATCTGATCCTGCGCCTCGGCATTTCCCTGGGCGGCGGCCAATCGATACCAGCGCAGCGCCTCGGCATAGTCCTGGGGCACACCCAGGGCCATGCCGTAAAGATTGCCGATCCCGACCTGCGCGAGGGCGTTGCCCTGGGCCGCAGCTACGCGGAACCAGCGCATGGCCTCGGCATAGTTCTTCTTCTCGTAAGAATCGTGTCCCTGGCGATACGCCGCGTCAGCGGCATCGGCTGGCGCGAGTGCGCTCTGCGCTCGTGACGGTTGGGTATCCTCGGCATGCGCCCCGAGAAAACTCTGAGCGCAGATGAGGACGAACGCCACCATGCCCACCCTGGGAGCCGACTTGAGACGTCGATTTGCTCTCTTTGACATCGAAACTCCTACTCCGTCACGCGGGTGCATGCCGCTTGCGACCTTCGCATCGAACCCCACAGGAAATATCCCGACAGCAGCGCTCCGATCCCCAGGAACATCGCACCAAGTACACTGACAATCCGCGGCACCGTTCCAGGATCGTTCGCGAGCAGCCGGTTCTGGTGCGGTTGATCCGCCAGGTACAGGATCGGAATCGATTCACGCTCGTGAATCGACCGCCACAGCTCGCCGCTGACATCATCGGAGCCTTGTATCGATATGCCGGCATGCGTGATGAATCGATAACCGATGTCGTAGTGCGTCGAACTCCCACGGCCCTGCCCTGGGCGCCGGACGCTCTTCGTCAGCACCGTCCCGCTCACGGTTTCGCCCGCGCGGCGAAACAGCGATTCCTGGTGGACGGTGGCGAGCCCGGTCGGCAAAAAAATTGCGCCCATCAGCAGAAAAATCGCGCCCATCAACAGCGCGACCACAGCACCAACAGTCACCGGGCTGACCCAGCGCCGTAGGAGGGCAAGAATCTTCATCAACATCGGTCCCGGAGTCCCGGCGAGAACGGTGTTGGAGTCCGTCTGCGCGGCGCGGGCCGCCGCCGTCCACGGCAAGCATAATGCCTTGATGCCAAGCGCCGCGCCGCATAACCCGAGGATCGATGCCGCGGCGAGGAGCAATTCGCCGCCCATCGGGGGGTTGACCCGGCCGCCGATCCGCTGAATCGTCGGACGGCTCGCGGCGTATTCGACCGGGATCTGCGCGCCCTCGACAATTGCATCCCACGTCGTCGGATCCACCGTATCGCTGCCCCGAAGTCGGCGGCCCCCGGCGGTAGCAAAGACGTAGTCGAGCTCGTACGACGTATCTGACGTTCCTTGGTCATTGGCGCGGTGCAGGGTCTTTCTGACAACTGTGCCAATGGCCGGTAATCCCTCCGTTGCAAGGCGCTGCTGGCGGTAGACATCCTTCGCGACCAAGGCAACAAAGAGCGCACTGAGGAGCATCAGCACCACGCCAACGATGAACAGGGCGGGCCCGTTAGAGCCGAAATACCCGTGGTACTGGCACCGGATCAGCATCGGTCCTCCGCAGCGCCGGGCGTCTCCCCGGCGCCCAACCGTCAGGATTTTGTGATCGTGATCTCGACGCGACGATTCTTCTGGCGGCCATCGGGATCGTCCGAGCCATCGGGCTTGGTGTTCGGCGCCACCGGATTCTTGGCGCCAAATCCCTTGGCCACGAAGGAAACATTCATGATATGCCCGCTGCTCTTGAACCAGTTCTCCACGGCCGCCGCGCGCCGCTCCGACAAACGCTGGTTATACGCGTCGGAGCCTTTCGCATCGGTGTAACCATCGATCCGAACAGAACCCTTCGCTTTATCGCGGATGATCGCGGCGGCTTGAGACAGGCTTTGTCGCGCCTCGGGCAAGAGTTCGGCCTTGTCGAAGGCGAACAGCACGTCGGCGGACAGATCGATGCGCACCTCGGTGGTGGTCTCCTTGACGGCGAGACTCTGCACCTTCACGCCCATATCGTCGACGCGAAAGGTCAGGTCGCCAACCCGATAGATCAGGTCTCCAATCCTGGTCTGCGGTGCCGCACCTGCCATTTGAGCGTGCGCCGGCACGGCGACTGCCCATAGGATCGCGGTGAGGGCGGGCAGCCGCCTGAAGATTAGCTGGCGATGGTTCACGTGGGTCTCGCGCGCTCAGTGGATCGGAACGTCCTCGATCGGCAGGAAATGGGGAATCTGCACCGTCACTTTCTGAGTGCTGTCAGGAGGCGCCGGATATTTGACCCATAATGTCATCGAGGTTTTCGCCGGGACGGCCTTGATGTTGTCGCTACAGACGCAGTTTCGATCGCTGTCCTTTACCGCGTAGTATTTTTTCCTGCCGGTCCCATCGAGCAGGTGCACGCCCGAAAAGCTCAGGTAACCCGCGTATTCGGTGTCGGTGTAGTTCCCATAGATGGCAAGGTCGGTACCCGTATCGTTGTAGATGACGAATTTCAAGGTGACCGTGTCTCCTGCGCGCTTGAGATCCGTGACCACGGCTCGCGTTCCGGATTGCTCTCCATCGGCGGAACCCAGCTCCGGGGTCGCCGCCGCGCCGGCCGGCGGCGCGGCAGATGCGACGATGGGTGCTCCGAATAGCGCGATCGCACATAGGAGGAGCGGCGAGGACAATCTCCGTCGGCCCTCGCACGTTTCGAAACGAGCGCTGAGCTTGCGGGGATCTGCAGCACGTCCAAGGCGGCTCTGCACGGTCATGACACACTCCTCATAAGTTCAATTGGCCGTCGGAAGTTGTTCGAGGACTGCTCCATAACGCGCAAACAGCCCGAGAAGTGGGTCAGGCATGCTTGAATTTCCGGAATGGCCCAGCCTGACGCACTAAGTCGACTTCCGACGCGCCTGCTTTTCAGCCCATTTGCGCAGTGCATTGGCCCGGCTTCTGCGCATGAGAATGACGGCAGAGCACAAGACGCAGCACATGATGAACAGCATCGCGAGCGCCAGACCCGGCTCTGAGGGCAGCAGCGTGAGGATGCCGAAGACGAACGCGAGCCAGAAGAACAGGAGGGCGAGCTTGATGCCAAGGACAATCAAGCGCTGGGTCGGCGTCGCGGTTCCATCGACCAGGGACATCTCGCTGATGTACCCGCAACGGCAGACAAGCACCTTGCTCTTCGACCAGAACCGCCCGGCAATGAGGCCCGAGGGTCGGGGCCGCCTCGTGACGACATGTCCCTCCTCCGCATCCGCCTTCCCGCTGCGAGAGGCGTAGATGAAAATGGCGACGAATTCCACGACAAAAAGGACTCCGACCACCCACATGGCGGTCTCGCTGAAATTCGCGACCTTGGTCAGGAATGTATCCACAGCCTGCGGTGCTCTGACATTGCGATCGCTGCGCACGCGGCCATCGCGATGATATTCACCCCCAGCACGAAGCCCCCTGAGCCGCCGTTGAACATCAGCGCCATGTCTGCACCAAAATCGAGAGCCACAGGACTTCCATCTGGATTGTGCACGATCAATATCGCGACGCCGGTGAAGTAATCGTACTTAAACCCATGAATCTCCAAGACCGGAATTTGCAGCGCATAGAGCGCAATCGCCCACTTGGCCCCACCCGGATCTCCCCGCCACAGGCGCAGCCCGACGGCGCTCGACCAGGCGAAGACCGCGGTGAACGCTGCGCTGTCGACAGCGATCAGCCAATGCAGGGGGGCGAAGCGATACGCGAGGACCGCGGAGGAGCCTACGCCGATCAGACCGCCCACGATGAGCAACAACGCGAAAACGCGCACTCGGCGATGTGTCGCTGCGAGGATACCGTCATATCCCTGCCCGATGGTCTCCATCTCTGACGTCTCCAGGGATAGTGACGCCGTTGACTGTGGCGGGCGAACCGCTGCTGGTAGTGCGGTCTGGATCGCCCGTCCGGTGAAGCCACGTGTCTGAAAGAAAAGACGTTGGCATAGGCGGCCAATCAGGGTGCCTCCTGTTCCACTCCTCTGGAGTCTCCACTCTAGGAGGTTCCATTTCACGGGGATTGTCCGTCCATCCGTCCGACCACCAAGGGCCGCTGGCCGCTGCCGCTCCCGCCGCTCCAAGCGCCCCGCCCCATCCCAGATTTTGACCCACGTCGAACAGCCACGTATGCAGCACGGCGCCGTGCACCAATCCCAGACCCTTCAGCATGAGACCGACAATCGCCGGCGTAGCGACGATGGCCTGCAGTGCCGCACATCGGTCGCCATGACGTAGCGCAATCACTTGCTTATCGCGTCCATCTGGGGACCGGTGTGACTGGGTGTTGGTGCCAAAGGGCCTTGCACGTCGGGTGCCTTACCATCGTGAAGTAGCATGAGCTTCTGCAGGAGAATGAAGAAGATCGCATCCAGCTGACCGCTCCTGACCTGCGGCGCCTCTTTCTTGTAGTGAGACGCCGCAAACGCAAGCGCCCGTTTCGTTAAAAGGAAGTTCCAGATTGACATGGAGCCCTTACCTGAAGATAGGAAACCCGCAAGCGGTGTTTTGAACACCGGAAGTGGCGGCAAGACCCTCTGAACGACATTTAGATCTGATGCCAGGACACAGATGAGTGCGATGACGAAAAAATACAGCGATAACCAGCCGTGACCGGTAACGAAATTGAACAAGTCGACGCTGATTCCGCTGCGATCGACCCCATAGTTGTGATGACTGTGATCGATGATGGACCAGAAAATTCCACTCCCCGCAATGAGATAGTTCAGTGGCTTGCGAGGCCGCCAGAGCATCGCGAGACCCAAGGTGGCACCGGCAAGACCGGTCCAGGTTGCGTGCCCAACCGTCAGGGTGGCGCCGTTGATGCGGGTAAGTGGAAACCAGTCCAGGGCGCGAGTTGCACCATTGTGAAAGTGGTAGAAGGCCTCTTCGACCAGCCCAAAACCTCCGCCGCTCGCTGCTGCCAGCAACATGACGTCGCTTGCTCCCATAGTCCAGGTGCGTGATCGGCGCCCTCGCCAAAGCATGAATGCGATCGGCGCGATTTTCAGCGATTCCTCCATGAACGGAACAAAGAATTGCCGGCTGACCGCGTCTGGCTCCGGCACGAAGCTGGTGAACACGGCAGAGATCAGCCACATTGCTCCCATTACCGTCCCCCCCCAACAATAGAAAACAGCCACGCGATCGAGGGTAACGGTTCGCGTGACACTGGTAATGAGCACCAACTCGGCTATAAACGAGAGTGACGCCTTCAGCTCTGCTATCCCGTACCAGCCGGTGTGCACCATCATGTTGCCCAGCCAGAAGGCTACGCCGGCCCAGAAAACCAACCTACGAATGGAAAGCCGTCGGCCGCTCACTGCCACGCTTCCCCAGGTCCGTTGCATCGCCTGCTCTGTCTTGGGCATCATTCTCTCTTTGACATTGAACGCAGAACATTCACTCGGCCGCTTCCGTGGGAGCAGCCGTTCCTTCATTTTCTCCTCCTGCCAAGGCGACCTTCAGAGCATCGAGCAGGTCCACTGCCTGTCCGATTTTGTCGCCGGTATCTCCGGAGAATCCTTGGAACAGGACAGGGGGAGGGCTATCACTCGGTGACTGAATCGGCGCACCGATCATTCCCGGATTTGCCCTAAGTTGCGGTCCGTTACTGGCGTCACCGGGATTCCCATAGGGCCATATCCCCTTGCGCAATTGGTCAAGCAGATTGTCGGTCGAGCCTCCATCATCTCCTGGATCGCCTGCGGAACAAGCGCCCGCCGATCCAAGTGATCCAACTGCACCATCAGCTCCCATATTCTGGCCGACATCGAACAGCCACGCGTGCAGCGAGGCGCCGTGCACGATCGCTGGTACCGCAACGATCGCCAGCAGTACCGCGCCGGAGGTCCAGACCATTCCGGGTTGAAAAAGCGACCAAAGTCTCTTCATCGTCAGGTAACGCGAAGAAACTCGTGAAAGAGGGTCACATTTCTTTGAACGCGAACACACTCGCCCCGCCGATACCCGGTGACGAGCATCCTCGCCCGTTCGGCGGCTCTTAACTATTGACCTAGTTTCCCGCGCTTTTGCGCGTTAACCAGCTCAGTGCACGCATGCGCAACGGATCGAGCGTGAAATCAACGATTCTACTTTTGACGTTCCGGTGGACAATGCCTCTTCTGATCGTCGCCATCGCTTCGACGCGGGCCGGGGCGGCAGATGCATCGTCTGCCGGCCGTCCAGAATGTCTGATCATGTACCGCTACGATGTGCGCGTGGCCGTGCACCGCGAAGCCACGATGCCGTCCGGTCAAGGCCGCTCCGGTCCGGTGTATGAGGGGACGATAAAAACGGTGAGCGACTGGAAGGCCAGCTGGGTCGCGCCAGTGTACCTGGATCGATGCGCCGGTATGAAGCTGAAGGTCACCGCTCAGCCCGCAGGGCAATTCGACAGAAAGTTCGACTGGAACGATACGACGAAGCAAACTGGCTATACGGACAAGGTAAATGCCAACGATACGACCAAGCTCTATGACGTCCCACCGTGCCACTACACCTACGCCAGCCACGTTCCGGCTCGCCTGTCGGTTACAGCCCAATTCGGCGACCTCAGCGCCAACCCCGAGCACAAAAGCTTCGACTTTCTGGCCGGGCAGGATTTCAGCGACCAAACCGCGAGTAAAGCCGACTTCGAGCACGCGGCCGAAGCCAGGCGCGCTGCATGCGATCTCAAACGCGAAGGCATTGCCTTTCGTTACACATCCATTGGCGGCACAACCATGCCGCTAAACGGTTTCAATGGGATGCTGATCGGCGACAACCAATTGCATCTGACCTTCGAGATGCCGCCGAACTCGCCAGTCGATGCCCCGATTCTCGACGGCCTCGTGGCCGGGAAGGGTTTCAACTACGATACCGGGGAGCAACTGTATCAGGACGCAGCGTCGAACAACTCCGGGCCGGTTCCGTACAGCTGCATGGCTCACTTGACTGAGATGCATCAGTGGCTGGAAGAGCATCCAGATCAGACCGCCAAGGAACTTCTTATCGAATTCCAGGCGCGTTATCCCGGAACTTATCGCCGCAGTCATCTGCGTACTCTGCGGAAGCGCGTACAGGTCTGGCGCCGAGAAGCGATTCACCGGTATGCATGCGGCCGATCTGTCATCGCGATCGCACGATGGCGCGCCGGGATGAAGTGATCGGTCCCGTCAACCTCGAGCGCGAGCGTTCCCTCGGTCACTGAGAGAAGTTCAACGGTTCCCTTTGGGTGCCTCTTTGATTGGAATTTCTCGCCGGGGAAAAGCGTCCACTCCCAAAGCTCCAGCATGTCCGGTCCCGCAGAGCCAATCAACAAGGTCGCAAGCCCTCCCTTGGCTCCATGCCATAAGACGTTTGCCTGATCAGGTGGGACAATCTGAACGCTGCGCTCTCGCTAACGAGTTGGTCCGTGCCGAGACTATCGCCTTCGGTGAGCGGATGCGGCGCATCGTCGCCGATAGGCTTTCGGAGCGGCTGCGTCGGGCGCCCGGTGATGATAAGGGCGTATTCACGCCGTTCGGCATCACGTTAAGCCTGACCTCTCTGGGTGGACTACTGGGCTTCGAATCGGCGCTCGGAATTTCCGGCGGCCACAGGGAGATCAATGTGATTGTCGATTGGGTTCTGCGGCGGCTGGAGGGGAAAGACAGGTCGGTGCCGGTGAAGAAAACACGACGTTCGACCCGCCGGCGTTTTTCAGGCAAGCGACCGATATGATTGCGCTGCTGAGAGCTCCATCGCGTCTTGAGCGCTCGATAGCGGCGGATGATGCCCTGGCGATGGGCTAGGGCTGCTGGCCCGTTAATCACGACGTTGCGGCGAAATCCCGATCGCACACCGCGGCTTACGCATAGCCCTTCGCGTGCGCCGCTCGCGGATTCTGCAAGCCGCTGTGCCAAGCGACATATTCCTACCAACGTCGAGGTGCAAATTCCTGTCGGAGGCGAGGAGCGCGGCTCGCTAAACTCGTGGCGTTGACTTGACCATCTGGGCTTTGTTCGAAAATATGGCCCATGAAGTTGCCCTTCGGACACTCCTTGGGTTCGTGCGCTCCGTCATTGCCCCACTCATGAACGGCAAAGACTGCCTTGCCGTCCTTAATCACCTTGACTGCCGTGTGGCTCATGCGCGAGCGCATCTCATGCTCCCGTGGCCGCCGACGGCGTGAGCTTCAGGTGCAGCTCAGCCAGCCCGCGAATGATGAAGCTCGGCTCGAAATCGAGTTCGCGCTGCCCGCGCGGACCGTGCTTGCTCTCATCGAGATCGATGTTCGAGGTGTACTTGAGGAACCTCTCGAGGATGATCCGAACTTCGACGCGCGCCAGCGGTGCGCCGGCGCAGACGTGCTTGCCACGACCGAACCCGACATGCTCCTGGATCTTCGGCCGGTCGAGCACGAATGCCTGCGGATCGGGCCAGCGGCGCGCGTCGCGGTTGGCGGCTGAGAGCGCTACCAGCACCTTGGTACCGGCCCGGACCTTCAGGTCGCCGATCTGCGTATCGCGGCGGGCGAGCCGCGCGGTCTGCTTGGTCGAACCTTCCAGCCGCAGGACTTCCTCGATCATCGCTGGAATCAGCGCCGGGTCCTGCCGCAGTCGGTCCTGCAGGCCCGGCTGGTCGACGATATAGCGCATCGAGTTGCCCAGGAGCTTCGCGCTCGTATCCTGCCCAGCGCCGAAAATGAACGCCGAGAGGCCGACCAGGTCCTCGAGCCGCGGCTTGGTGCCATCGGGAAATGTCGCGTGGGCGAGCTCGCTAAGGATGTCGCCGCGCGGATTCTGCTGCCGCTCCATCAGGTAGCGAGCGAAGTACCCGGCCATCACAACCATCGGATGATTTTCACCGGAGAAATCGTTTTCGCTGCTGTTGAGACTTCCGGGAGGTGGTGCCGCTTCAATCAGGTTCATGAAGTGCTGGCGATCTTCGGCGGGCACGCCCAGCAAATCTGCGATCACGAGTGTGACGAACGGGGTCGCGATGGTCTTGATCAGCTCGACGCTGCCCTTGGTAACGGCATCTTTCACCAGTTCTTCGGAATAGGCCGCAATGAATTCCTGGTTCGCCCGCAGCCGCGACGGGGTGAACAGGCGGTTCACCAGCGAGCGCATGTTGGAGTGAGGAACGTCATCGAGGTTCACCATGTAGTCGCCGCCGAGAATGCGCGACCGGTGCGCCTCGAGCTGTTCGGAAATGTCGGAACCGTGCGGCTCGAACGGTAGCGGCGCGGCGGCACCTGCGACGCCAATGGAAGCGGAAAAGTCGTGATGGTTCTTCAGGACCTGAAGTGCCTCATCGAAGCCTGTGACAATCAGATAGTCCCTGCCGGGCGGTTGCCAGACCGGGCCATGCTTGCGAACCGCCTCAAAGAACTGGTACGGCTGCTTGAGGATGTTGAAGTCGGTGAAATAGTCGCGCTCTTCAAGTTCTTGCACTGTTCGCCCCCTTCAATGCCTCAACCGGCGTTGCTGATCTGACCGGAGCATTCGACGCCGGGTCTTTTCATATGTGCGACACTATAGCGCACAAAATTACGGGATGCGGTCTCGATTCGCCAAGCGACAATGCGGGAGTGCGTTGTGCAGCACGGCACAACGGCTACTAGCCAGAGATTATTCCGAGGAGGCGATCGTGGACTATCGGCAGCTGGGATCGTCAGGTCTACGTGTCCCGGGTTCTCGGCCGGCGACGCAGTAATTGTTGACAGGCGTTGCGGCGCCTTGGTGGGCAGTGCACGCTTCGGGTCCCGTCAGTCGGGGGCCAAGATCGCGGCCGACAAAAGGCGATGCAGAATTCTGGCCACGTCCTCTGAGCTGTACGCCTTTTCCGGCTGCCCGACCCACCAGGCCAGTGTTTCGGCGATCAATGTGGCGGCGCAGATCGTACCCAAATCGGGTGGCAGCCAGCTGTTGATCGGGGCTTCGGCCGCTGCGACCTTCTTTGACTGGCGCAGCCATTCCTCGCGCATTGCGGATCCAGCTCCACCGTTCAGCAAGGTTGCCCAAAGTGAGCGATGGTACGCCACGTAGGCGCAGAGGGCACAATAGCCCGCTTCGTAGTTATCGGCCTCGCGGATCGCGAGAGCCAGCTTGTTAAGTTGCTTGATCTGGTCTCTGGCAATGTAATCAAGTAACGCTTCCTTTGTCTGGTGATGTCGGAAAAAGGTGGCGTAATGGACGCCGGCTTTCGCGCAGATGTCACGAATGGTGATCTGTTCGAAAGGCTTTCGCTCCAGTAGTAACAGCAGGGCTTTGCGCAGGGCGAGACCCGACCGCACGGCGCGCGCGTGCTTGGACCTTGACGAGGCCGGACGTCGGGATTTATGGGACGCTGTTTCGCACACAGCGCGATCCGATTTCTTTGATCTCGTCATCGTGGCGCTGTGAAGCAGAAATAGTCAAAAGTCCAAGGTTGATCCTAACGCGGCTCGAGGGATCGATACCGAGCAATTGATCGCATATTGTAAATGGGACGAACCGCAACTTCCAACGGCGACAGGGCGTTGCGATGTTCCGCTTCGTATCGTCGCGAGGCGGTCATACCAGAGCCGTTCTGTTCAAATCTTTCAACACATTCACTCAGCGACCCGTTCGTAGTAGCTCAGCATTCCACCGGGGCGAATACGACGATCACTGTCGCAGACTCTGACCATAGAACGAGGATCAATCGATTACCGAGGCCTTGATGTTGCGCTCGCGATGGCAATGCTCCATATACTCGCTCAATGCGCGGCGGAGCATCGATCGGTATCAACTTCGATAAACATTCGCTCTTACGGCCTGACGAACCGTCTGCTCCCTTCGATTTACTGCTCGTTCCCGTGAAGCTAGCGACGTTGTGCTTGAGGGTCACCTGGTTACGCTCAAACTCCTCCCACGAGATGTATCCTGGATGCACATCGTGAATAAGGACCATCCACTCGTCACGCGCGACCTTGAGTACACGAGTCGTACGCTTCGAAGAACACCAGCCTTGTGGGCCGTCATGCGGAGGATTTTATTTTGCCAAAGTTCAGGAGCATTTTCGACCGGAACGGAGCCGTGTCGATCGCCTTGGCACTGCTCTGGTGCTGCGGAGTCTGCCGGGCGGGAGTACAAGAGCCGCGGCTTGCCGTAATCGGCAAGACGGTCAACTACCGCCAGGGTGCCGACGGCAGCCTGGTTCGGCTGAACTACCACTTCTTTGCGGAGATCTTTCTTGCTCCCGGGAGTGACGCCGGTACGGGGCGACTCATCGACCCGCGTGGTCTGGTCATTCCCTTTGAGTCACTCGGCAGTCTCTTGAGCATCAGCGGTGGAGGCGATTTTTCATCGCTTGCCGATTTGAACGCGCACGTTCCTGACGGCGCATACCGCATGCAATTCGAGGCCCCGCAGACGCGACCAATCAACGGGACAATCGTGTTGCACGCCACAGAGGGCGCCCTCGCCGACCCGGTGCACCTCACGCTTTTGCAGGACGGAAAATCAATATCACCCGCAGCGGTGGATGTCACCAAGGAGCTCACGGTCGCCTGGAATCCGTTTCGCAAAGGACGTCCCGATCCCAATGGGATCATCGACGACCTCATCTTCGTTCACGTAGGCGACTGTCACGGCAAACTGATCGCTCGAACCCCGGCCCCGTTTGCGGAGAGTCCGGCGCTGACTTACCGTGCCCGCTCCTACGTCGTCCCGGCAAATACCCTCGAAGCCGGGGCAACCTATCAGATCTCAGTGGAGCACGCTCCTGTGGTAACCCGCAGAATTGGGGGTGTGCCGGCGCTTGCGACCTATCCTGCCACCACGTATCTCGACTTGCGGACGACGGGTGTCGGTTCAAACACCTGCCCCGATTCTCCGTATCGCATGGACAACGGCCAAACCGATCGCCCGCTTCCAACCAGCCACATCACGGATCAGGTGACGTTTCTCTACTACCAGGATCTGGCCGCACCGCGGCAGTTCTACGGGCAGATACTCGGCCTGACACCGTACTTTGAAAACGAATGGGTAAGCCTATACCGCATCGCGGCCGGAGCGGCGGTGGGTCTAGTCAAAGAAGAGCACGCCGGAGCCACGGCAGCGGTGAAACGGGCGACGGTCATGGTCAGTTTGGTGACCGATGATGTCGCCGGTTGGTACGCAAAGCTAGGGGAGGACCCGCGCGTGCACATCGTCAGACCTATCTACGATCATCCGCAGGTCGCGATTCGTGCATTCGAGACGGAAGATCCAGGCGGATACGCCGTCGAATTCTTTCAATGGCTCGTACCACCGCAGGCTCGCTGAGAGGCGCCCGGGCGGCGACGTACCGGCGGTTTTTTGGGTGTTCCTCACGAGCCCTGAGTAAGGAAGCAAGCTGCCGCCTATTTTGCCACTGCCCGCTCGAGAAGCGGAATGACCGCGGCCAATTTGGCGCTCCCATTTTGGGGCAGAGCGGTTATTCCTCGAGCACGGTAAGCAGTCGTAGTTTGAGTCCCCGAAATGACTTGAACCCTCGATCAAACGTTGCCATCTCATAGTCCAGCGACATCGCTAACGCAGCTAGCCAAGCGTCCGTCCACAGGTTAGGCGTGGGCTCACGGCCGGATATAAGCGCAACAAAGCGCGCCTCGTGATTAATTGGTTCCGCTTCTATTTGAAGTGACCGCGGATCGTTTTGGAGTTGCCGCCAAGCCTGCACGGCTTCATCAGGCGTAATCGGCATACCATTCATCGCAATTTTGTTGGTCAGCAGACGCAGGACCGCGAGGCGGGTCAGAAGACAGGTCCCTACAGTTCCGTCCGGCTGCTCTTCCCACCAGAGTCGCGCAACGAGGTGCGCAGCGTGGCCCTGAACGAGCAGCGGGAAAAGAACATTAGCGTCGGCGATACACGTCATTGAGTTGCGCGATGTCTTCCCGCTCGAATATCTTCGCGATCTCGCTGTTCGAACGGATTGGAATTGTGTGTCCGGGCGCCAGCCTCACCGGGGCCTCAGTCATTCTTTTCCGCTCAGGAGCAGCTTGGTCAGCCAGTAGCCTGCGAAGCGCTTCGGCAACGAGATCGCGCAACGTGGAGCCGCGCTTCACGGCGGCGATCTTGGCACGCTTCATGAGATCATCCGGTAGGTCGAAGGTGGAACGCATAAATATGATTATATGTTTTCCTGCATAAAATTGTGCCGTATTGCTACTTGCTTGTCAACAACAGTTGAGCTCCAGTGCGCTGAACTGCAAGGTATTGTTTAATTTATCCGGCCGTACGTTCGGGACGTAGGAGTCGCAGGTTCAAATCCTGTCACCCCGACCAATTAAATCAAATACTTAGATTGATATTAGAGAGCCAGAAACGGGCTCTATGGAAATTCCTGGGGACACACTGGGGACACAAAATATTTCTTAGTTGAGAGTTCGAAAGGTGGTTATGGCGTAGTACTGCCAAGAATGGCGACGCCCTCCTCGCCCCATTGAGTCACGCGGCCATTGCCCGCCTCAAACTCGTGCCCCGAATGCAAGACAATCCGTACATCATCTGCGGACGGAAGGCTGGGCAGCCCTTGGTCAATTTGAACGATGCGTGGAATCGAATCCGCACCGCCGCCGGCCTTCACGATTTGAGAATCCATGATTTACGACGCACGGTCGGCTCTTGGCTCGTGAGAGATGGCGCATCGCTTCACTTGGTCCAGACGTCGGTCTCGCCAAGGCATGCAAACGCGCAAATATCCCTACTCCCGATCGAAATATTGGGCGCAAGTGGCCGCGGGGCAAAAGTACGAAAAGACAGCTTTGCCCCAAATAGAGTCCAGCCCTAAATTCATCAATTTCCGCGGACGACTTCCTACTAATCACTAAGCCCTATTCCGAAGAAAATGACGCAAGGACGCGAATGCCTTTAGGCAGGCTTTTCCTGTGCAAAGATCCGATACGTTGGTCCAATTGTTTTGCCGTTCCTCGTCAGGCTTAATCAGGGGGCAGGTACGAATACGAAAGAACTAGAATCAGCCGATGCGCAGTGTTTATCGGAATTGGAGTCGTCAATGAGCAGCGTACAAATCGGGCAGAAGAGCTATGAGATGCCCCCGCGAGAGGGCATCAGCATCGCGCATTTTCTCACCGTCGCCGACATCGAGCGATCGGCTCGCTACTACGAAAAGGTCTTCGGCGCTCGCATTCTGAGCCTGGGTGACGGCAACGCGCCTGCGTACCTTCAGCTTGCGAATATCTGGATGATTCTGAACGTTGGCGGCGGGCCGACCCCGGATAAGCCGACGGTAACGCTCAGCGTCCCCGACCCGAATCACATCAACAGCTTTATGAATTTCCGCGTTGCGGATATTCAAGCGTGCTATGAATTATGGAAAAGTCGAGGAGCGGAGTTCATCACGGAGCCGATCCCCAAGTACGGCGAGACGCGCTGCTACATCCGCGATCCTGACGGATATATTATCGAGGTCGGACAGAGCACAGACCTCACATACGGTTAACGCTCGGCCGGAATGGTCCGTTTTTTCGGAAATCTCCTGGATCGCAAATGTCTCGTCCCTGCCGGGCCCTATTCACACAAATGGGTTCGCTTGTAGTTAGGGCTCACACCGGAGGCTTACCAAAGATCCGTGGTCAGTTGACCTGTAACGTTGACCGTCGATTCATGTATAGGCTCGCTTGCATGAGGCCTTCATGGGTCCACTGGGATTTGGCCCGTGCGGCGATCGGCGGCATTAGCGTGATTGCGAGTTCTGTTTGCATCTATGCTCCATGCACCGGCACCGACTACCGATATAAACAAGAAAATGAAGCAGTAGAGGATCGCCTCCTCCCCTCCGTTGAGCGCTGGTTCGAAAAAATGCCCTTTCGGCGCGTGCTCCATCAAATACGCTACCGCCATCTCTCCGGAGAGTATCAACGCAGTAGGCCGAGTAAACAGGCCAAGAAATATCAAAAGGCTTCCGACGATCTCGAGTAGTCCGGCAAACCCTATGAGAGACAACGCGGGCAGTTGGTCGAAATCAGCGACATGCTGCACGCCGAGGAGCTTGGCTGTGCCGTGTTGCAAATATAAAAATGAAGTAACGATACGTAACACGGCCAATGCACGCGGAGTCCAGGTATTAAAGAAACCTTGATCGAGCCTCATGGATCATCTCCTGCGAGAACAACAGCCAACGTGACTGGGGCATTCAGGAGCTGGCGTCCCGATGGAGGATACCGCCTCGCGCGCGTTCCAATCGTGTTTGCTATCCATCACGCCACCGCGGACACACGACTTTGGCGGGTCTCTGTGTGTCCGATCACCGTACTTTGGCTGGGATATTCCCGCGACAGACGTTTGTCGCGGCGTCGCTCCATAGGCAACCAATGCGCGCTGACAGCCAATACGACGGTGCCATTAGATCAGAATTAGGAGTGCGAGGCGATTGCACTTTGGTATCAGAGACGCTTTCATATTGGACAGGGCGGACAAGCGGGCTTCGAAAAAACCGCGAGTTTCTCTTGAGGCGATTGTGATCTCTTGGAACGGGCGGCTCACCCACAGTCGGGTCGGTGAGACGGGCGGTTCAAGTCCGTCCGGGCGCGCTTCAGAATCGAGCATTTGCACGACGGTAAATGAAGGCTTTTTCGGCGCTGTTGCTGTGGCACTGCGTCTGCCGTCATTCGGCAAAGCCATACCAAAGTGTCATCGACAAAACGCCCTGCGGATGCGCATGCTATCGCCCACGGATGAGTGAATTCGGCATTCGTCGGCTATGTGATCATCGCGACGCTCGGGCTGTTGTTTGCCAGTGGCGCGGGGCGCTTGATCGATTTGCATTTTTGGGCAAGGGATTCGGCGATTGTGGGCACCTCATCCTCTCACGAGCCGCCATGATAGAACTTCGATCCGAGTTCGAGCGGGGGCGCTTAGTACATGAGCAAAAACTTCAAAGTCGGCGATCATGTTTGCTGGAATTCCGAGGCTGGGCGTGTATCAGGCCGGATAATCAAGATCCACACACGCGATACGGAGTACAAAGGCTATGCGCGCCATGCCAGTCAAGAAGAGCCTCAATTCGAGATCAAGAGCGACAAGACCGATCACATCGCCATGCATAAGGGGCCGGCGTTGCAGAAGATTGACTGAGCACGCACATCCGACCGGCTGGCCACTTAGTTTCAGGACGACACGACGATGAATTCGACGGTCTGGACGATAGGCCATTCGACGCGCCCGCTGAAGACGTTTCTGACTCTGCTCCAACATTACCGGATTGAGGCTGTCGCGGATGTGCGGCGCTTTCCAGGTTCGCGAAGCCAACCTCAGTACGCACAGGCGCCGCTGGGCAGTGCGCTTTCCGAGGATGGCATCGCCTATCATTGGATTGCTGCACTCGGCGGGCGCCGCCGGCCGCGGTCGGATTTCCCCGAACACCGCGTGGCGCAACCTCCAGTTTCGCGGTTATGCCGACTACATCGCCAGCAAGGAGTTCGAAGAAGGCGTGCACGAACTGCTCGAGGTCGCTGGCCATCTTCGAACGACCATGATGTGCGCTGAGACTGTATGGTGGCGCTGTCACCGGGCGCTAATCGCGGATGTGTTGTGCGTGCGGGGTATCAAGGTGATGCATATAATCGACGAGACGCGCGCCGTGAGGCATCCCTACACATCGCCGGCGCGTATCGTTCAGGGCCGCCTCAGTTACGTGCCTACAGAAGGCAAACCGTTGGCACAGGAGCGCGAGCTAGCGAGTAAGCAGCGGCTGAATTCGCCTGCGTAGCTCGGGAAGTAAGTGCTGTTCAAACTCGGGATTTCGTTTTAGCCATGGCGTATTGCGCGGCGAAGGATGAGGCAGCGGAATGTAGGATGGGCAGTACTCCGCCCACGCCTTCATTGTTTTCGCCAAAGACTTTTTGCGGCGCCTGCCGAGGAAATGGCGCTGAGCATACTGACCGATGAGCAATGTCAATTCTATGAGTGGTAGCCTGGTCAACAACTGTTGGAGCCATAACTGCGCGCATTCAGGGCGTGGCGGCAGATCGCCGCTGTTCCCGCGACCCGGATAGCAGTAGCCCATCGGGATTATCGCGATGCGCGACTGGTCATAGAATTCGACTGCGCTCACACCCATCCACTCGCGCAATCGTTGTCCGCTAGGATCATTCCAGGGAATACCTGTTGTATGCGCGCGCACGCCAGGAGCTTGCCCGACGATCAGGATCCGGGCCGTCGTAGCCGCTTGCAGCACCGGCCGCGCTCCCAACGGCAAACGCTCATCGCAAACACTGCAAGCGCGCACTGCCAACAACAACGACTCGAGCGTACGGTAATTTGAAACAGCCAACGTTAAACGGTCCGTCAAAGTAGAAGTGACATCTTACTATCTAGTGTTCGGAGTCATCGTAATCATTAATCATTTTCAAGGCGACCGAAGCGCCACTGCGACAGGCGTTGCGACCCAGGGCAGCGCTGTTCCAATCACCAGCAACCATCTGGATGGCCGGCTGCCCGCGCCCGCTCACCGGGCTGCCTTTACAGCGACCGCCACGATTTCCTCCACGGACAGATGCACATAGGCGAGCACGTCCTCGGGGGTGCGGCCGCTCTTGGGTATGTTATGCACGCAGAGCGCGTACACGTGCGGCGCCTCATCGCCGGCCGAGGCCGCGGCCTCCGCGAGTTCGCTGCCGAGTCCGCCGACGTAGTTGTCCTCGACCGTGATGATGGCGGCGCCCGGACCCGCCAGCGCCAGTACCGGGGCCGAGTCCAACGGCAGCGAGTAGGCGTCGACTACCGTCGCCTCGACCCGGTGCTGTTTTGACAGCACGTCCGCTGCCGTTGAGGCAGCTGTGCACCATGTAGCCACAAGCGGCCAGCACGATGCGCTTGGTGCCGGTCGCTGCGCGCCGCAGCACCTTGTGGCCTCCGAATGGGAACTGCTCCCCCTCGTCGTATAGAATGGGAAGGTCACCTCGCGCCGTGCGCAGATAACAGGCGCTGGAAAATGCCGCCATCGCGAGCACCAGCGCGTAGGCGCTCCTGGCATCACTCGGCGTGAGCACCGTCAGTGCGGGATTGCCCCGGTGGTCGCGAACGTGCGCGAAGGCACGCATGAAGGCCACATCGGCGAGCGCCATCTGGCTCGGTCCATCCGCGGCAAGCGTGACGCCGACGTGACTGCCATCGAGCTTGAGATTGGCGCCGCCGATCAGTGCCATCTCGATCTGATCGCAGGCTCTCTCGAGAAAGCGCCCGAACGTACTGACGAACGGCAGCTTGCGCCCGCCCACAAGCCCGCCGCCACCGACACCATGTTCTGCTCGGCGATTCGGGCCTCGAAGTAGCGATCGGGAAATGCCAAGGCGAAGTCGAGGGCATAGGTCGAGTTCTTGACGTCGGCATCCAGCGCGACGACGGCTGGATTGCGGCGCCGAGCGCCTTCAGGGCAAGACCGTAGGCTCGGCGCGGAGACAGTATCTTGTTCTTCGCCATGGCCTCGGCGACCTTGGGCTCGTTCCGCACGGCCTCCGCAAACCCAATCGGTTCGCGTGCGCGCGGCGCCTCCGGGGCGGGTAACGGGGGAGCGATGCGAAATGCGTCCTTCATGACAGCCGGATCGAGATGGGCGACGCCGAACTCCTGGGCGCGCTGATCCAGCTGGGCCAGGACAGCTTCGAGCTCGCTCTTGGGAACCGGTGTCCCGTGGTGGCCCATGCCACCCAGACTGGGTACGCCCCAGCCCTTCACCGTACGCGCGCAGACGCACAGCGGCTTGCCAGCGCCAAGCTCCTCGCGCCGGCGCAGCGTATCCTCGATGGCGTCCGGATCGTGCCCGTCGATTGCGACTGCCGTCCAGCCGAACGCCTCCGCCTTGCGTTTAAGGTGTTGCCAGTCCTCGGCTGTGGCGACGAAGTCGCTCTGACCGAGTGTGTTGCAATTGAATATGGCGACCACGTTCGTGAGAGCATGGTCTGCGATGAAATCCATCGCCTCCCAGATCTGCCCCTCGCGGGACTCACCGTCGCCGATGATGCAATAGATCGCCTTGTCGATGCCGTCGAGGCGCGCCGCGCCACCCAGACCCGCCGAGACCGAGAGCCCCTGCCCCAGGGAGCCCGTCGCCGCATCGAAAAACGGAAACCCCAATACCGGGTTCGGGTGGCCATCGATCGGACTATGGATATCGCGCAAGGACATCAGATCGTCCAGGGTCATCGGGCGAGCACGTCCGCCGGGCGTGATCGTGACGCCGAGGTCGGCGCATGCGGCGTAAATGATCGGCACTGCATGTCCCTCTGAGAGCACCAACCGGTCTGAGCCGGGCGCCGCCGGCCGCCTCGGATCCCAGCGCATCACGCGATACATGAGCACCGCCACCAGGTGCGCCAGGGAAAGTGCCGTCGTCGGATGCCCGGTGCCGGCGGCAGTGGTGGCGCGCACGGCGAGCTTGCCGAGCTCAATCGCCTTTGCCTGAACCGCGAAACTGGTCGTGCTCATGACATCTCTCCGATATGGTTCGATTCCATTCTCTGCGCTAGCACGGAATCCGTGATCTGCTGTTTCCGGAGCGCCAATTTTCGTTAGTCCATGTGAGAGGAGGTCTCGTTCCCGGCGCCGACCGTCTGACCAATGTCGCTCATATAGTCAGAACTCGCCGGAGGAGCGGCAAGGTAATTGTCGGTACCCAGGATAGTACGTATCTCAGCGCCACCCCTCAGATTTAGATCGACCGGACCACGTTGAGCGACCTCTAGCAACCGGAGCCGATCCTCCGCGCTTATGGAACCCTCCAAGAAAATGGTTCGTTCGAAAAGCGCCACGGTTTCCGGATAGCCGGAGTGATGCGACACACTTACTTGAATCCGACTTAGGTCTAGACCCATCCGATCTGCATGGAGACGAAGAATCATTGCGGTACAGGAGCCAAGCGCGGCACCCATAAGTTCATAAGGATTCAGGCTTTCAGGGCAAAAGGGCCGACGCGATCCAGCGATGACGAAAGAGGTGCTCCCCACGCGACCCAGCAGCTCGAGAGGCTCCATGCGAGTTTCAGTGATCAGCACGCTCTTACCTGCAACCGCGGAGTCGAACGGGGTCAGACGCATACTAAGTTCCTCGACTGGCTTAGCGCCCACTTAAGCAGGGGCGCACCGCTGAATCAATTGAACTATGGTATTAGCCAACCCTGGACGCGGACGCCTGACCGACCGTCAGGCCGCAAACCTCTCGCGGCGAAGGAACCGCCGCTCTCAACAATGGCGTGATCACGGTCAGCCGCCCAATCCTGCGAGCGTCCAGCCGGGACTTGCTTGACCCTTTGGGCTGTCCATATTCTCGACCCATTTCTTACGCCATTTGCTGGCCTTGAAGGGATCAGCGAAGTATTGCGTCTCGTGTGCAACCTTCACTCCGTTGAACTCGATTATGCTCACGGTGTAGAAGGGTTGATTATCGTATGTCAGGACATACTCACTGACCCACAAGTCGCCGCTTCCCATGATTCGATGAATCTCAAAGCGCTTCTTGTTCGGCTGGAGGCTCCGGGTGATCTGTATGTTCTGTCGCCCGACGATTCGCTCGCGGGATTGCGGATAATCGAGGACGGCATCTTCCTGATAGATGTCGTGCTCTTTCGCAAAATCGCCGGAGTCGGATGCCGCCCAATGTTGATTCAGGGCCTCACGTATTTCTCGATCTCTCATACGACCGTCCTCTTTTCTGTGCCCCTCGCCTTTACAGTGCACTGGTACTAGCCTGTTCGACGACCCGCAGACCTCAATCGTAGAATGCAGGGAGCAGCTTAAGCTTGTCGGTTTGGCTTTTGTCGTGATTGATGAAGAGCGCCGCCTTGTACGCTGCAATCAACTGCCTCACTCTTGCCATTGACGCGATTGATTCCGCCTGATTGGTATTGAGGGACGGAACGATGTTCTTCTCGAAATTCTCTTCCAAATGAACAACGTCGCCGGACAGCATGATGAAACCGGAATTCTTGAGATGGACCAGAAGCGACTGGTGGCCGGGAGTGTGCCCCGGCGTGGATACCAAAGTGACGCTCCCATCGCCGAAAACATCGGTATCACCGTCGATGAGCTGAAGGTTCTTCGGCGTGCCCAAGAGCTTGCGCGCCAGCGCCATCAATTGATTTACGTTGTCGTTCGGCCCGTTGGGGGAATGTATCCAGCTGTACTCGGCTTGCTGCATCACAATTGTGGAGTTGGGGAACAACGCCACGTTACCAATGTGGTCTCCGTGCGTGTGCGATATTGCAACACGACCGATGTCGTCGGGCTTCAGCCCGATTTCGGCGAGTTGCTCCGTCAGCGACTTGTCGAGGTGATAAACGATCAATTTGGGCAAAGTGGACCAACCTCGGGGGTCATTGAGCGCAGCTTCCGGAACACCGGTATCCCAAAGCAGCCACTCGCTTCGATGCTTAACAAGCCAACAAGTGGACGAGAATTCGATATTGCGTCCGACGTTTTCTCCCGGCGTCCACACCGACTCGTCGTTCGCGAGGGAGTGACCGCAATCCAACCTATAAAGCTTTTCGGCGACACCGGCGTTGTTGGGATCCGGTAGTTTGGAGCGCGCGGTTGCATCTCTCGCGCCTTCCAACATGAGCATGAGGGCAAGCATGACAAATGATACCGCTACTCTTCTGTTTCTCGACATGAGGACTCTCCTCTGCTGCCTATCCGGCCTTTCCGGACGATGTAGCACATGGTCCTATTAAGCCCGCACCAACCAACTGGTGCTATTGCACCAAGGTATCTACCGACCTGGTGATGGTGGCGTGCCAGTGAATGGGAAACCGCGTTCATCAAGTGCAATTTCGCGGCCATGTACACGAGTTACGCGCGACAGTCGACGTTCATATTTTACATCGCTCGGCAACAGTGTCTTCATCGCGATCACGCTGATGCCGATTTCGTCACCGACTCTGACTTCGCACCGAGGCGCGAGCAATACCATCGTCCAATGGAGGGAACCCCATGCAAAGTGGTGTGATGCCATCCGCGAAGTGCCTTGACTGGGATGCGAGTGCGCCTCCGCGTGGTAAGGGTCGCGAAGACAAATTGAGCGGCCGTTGCTGTTACAGAGCTATGAACCCGGAGCCTATTAAGTCATGCATGTATTCCTCCTTATCACACAAGGCGCGCACGCTACCAATGCCGCGCTGACACTCAATCGCGTGGCGCTCGGTGCGTTCTTCGCGATCAGCGGCTATCACAAGCTATTCAACGCTTCCAGGCACGCGACACTGACAGGTACGCTGAAAGACGACGGTGTGCACGACGTGCCGATCATGCAATGGCTTCTGCCTAGCGCGGAATTCAGCGGCGGCTGGGCGCTTTTAGTTGGTTTATTTTCCGTGGTCGCGGCGTTCGGACTGTTCGTGATTTGTGTCGGGGCCCTTGCACTCGACGCCCTCAAACGGATACGTAAGTGGCAGCCAGTTGATCGCGCCGATTGGCTCGGCGACCTGCTCTACGTCCCCGAAGCGCTCTACTGCATCGGGCTGGCCGTCGTGATGCTGGCAGGGCCAGGACGGTGGAGCCTTGACGCTAAAATCGCAGCACTCCTAGCAGGCTAGGAACCAGCGTCATCCAACCTCGCGCGATTCTGATGGCAGTCATTGCCCCACCGACGGTGTCGCCCACACAGATGAGTAAATGAACGAGCAGCCACAAACCGTGCCCTCGATGGGGAATCCGAGGTCATCAATCAATTACGTGTCCGGCGTCGACCGCGCGAACCGGCGCCACGGCGGCTTAGGGTGGTCATTTGGACGCCGATTTCCGCACCGGTGCCTTATTTTTATCGAAATACGTGCAGCAACTCGAATTCGCACAGTGGCGCTCCCACGATCAACCGAAGCCTTACCTGCTCCGAAACCAACACTTAAGTATTGTAGATCCGCTTCCTCACACGGCGCAGACTGTCCCGGTGGGTTGTCTTTTCGGCAGTCAGGCAGAGCCCTGAAACGACCGAGGTTATTGCGACGCACGGCGTATCTGGGGAAGAGACTGTATGACCAAATTTCGAATCTAATTGATCGGTGGCATATGAACACCGCCGCAATCCTGGTATCCGTAGTCGATGACGATGACTCGGTGCGGGAGTCGTTGCCTGATCTCCTGCGGGAGTTCGGATTGGCGTCCAAAGCGTTTGCGACGCCGAGCGATTTCCTTCAATCTGGCTTCGTCGATAAGACAAACTGTCTGATCCTGGACATTGCAATGCCGGGAATGTCGGGACCTGAGCTTAGGCGCGAACTATTAAGGCAAGGCCATGACATTCCGACCATTTTCATGACTGCTCATGCAGACTTTGCCTCGCAGCCGGATATGCGCGAAGGAGTCGTGGACTGCCTTCTGAAGCCGTTTAGCGAGACGGCCTTGCTCGAGGCGTTGAAAAGAGCGTTAAACTTGAAGTAACCCTCTTGCCTAGGGAGGCGCCTCATGCGTTTAATAGATACAACCGATCGCATTCCGAGGTTGCTTGCAATGCCGCCGACTCCACCTACGGTCGTCGTCGTTGACGATGATATCTCTGTTCGCGAATCCCTGGAACTCTTGATTCAAAACGAGGGGTGGCAACCTGCGCTGTTCGAATCGGCACAAGAGTTTCTGGCGCGATTGCCAACCGTAGTCCCGAGCTGCTTGATCCTAGACGTCAATCTTCCAGATCTCAGCGGTCTTGATATTCAGCAGCGCATAAGTGATGAGAAGTCCTCGACACCGATCATATTCATAACGGGCCACGGCGATATTCCGACGTCGGTCCGAGCAATGAAAGCAGGTGCAACTGAATTTTTGACCAAGCCGCTCGATGACGAGATATTGATCGAAGCGATTCGTGACGCGGTGCTTCGCAGCCAAGCCAATCTGAAGCGAGAAGGAGCTCAGCGCCAATTAGAAGAGCGATTCGCCTTGCTGAGTAAGCGCGAGCGCGAGGTCATGAATCTCGTCGTGAAGGGACTAATGAACAAGCAGGTCGGCTTCGAGCTAGGTATCAGTGAGATCACTGTCAAGGCACATCGAGGTAGGGTTATGGAAAAGATGCACGCCACCACCTTCGTCGACCTGGTGAATATGGCTGGGAAGCTTGGGATTAGCACAGCCCGAGAAACCTAGGTGAGGGGTGACTGTCTTCCGGAGGGGTAGGATTCTGATCTCGTGATGCCAGCTGTATCGGTCACGGCGCCGGCGGTGCAAGGGATGGAGAAACCGAATGTCGCGCCCGGTCCGTCGTTGGGCATCGCCCACAGCTGTCCCTTATGACTCTCGATGATCGAACGGCTGATCGCCAGACCGATGCCCAAGCCATGCGCTTTGGTCGTGTGGAACGGTTCGAACAGCTTTTCGATGCCGCGCGGATCTAAGCCGACGCCGGAGTCCCGAACGAGCAGTTTGATGCTGTCGCTGGCATGGATCTCCGTCTGAACTCGGAGCGTTCTCGGCCGGTCCTCGATGCCGGCCATTGCATCAGCTGCATTCAGCAGCAGGTTCAGGATTACCTGCTGCAGTTGCACGCGATCGCCGCTAATGGCCGGCAGACGTTCCGCGAAGTCTGTCTGCAAGACCGCGCGGCTCCGTCGTAGTTCGGCCGAAGACATGGCAATCACTTCCCGCGCCGCATCGTTAAGGTCGACCATCTCCATGGTCGGCGCCTTCTTTGCAAACATTGCTCGCAGACGCTTAATCACCTCGGAAGCACGATTGGCGTCTCGGATCGTCCGCCGAACCGTCTCGGCGGCTCCTACGACGTTAGGTGGGTCGGCCGCCAACATCCGCGCGCAGGTGTTGGAGTTGGTTAGGATACCGGAGATAGGCTGGCTCACCTCGTGCGTAATGGAGGCGGTCATCGCGCTGAGCGTTGCAACCCGCGCCACATGCGTCAACTCCAACCGGGCCTGATTTAGCGCTTCGTCGGCCCGCGCACGGTCGATCGCGATACCCGCAATCTTTGCGAACCGGTCTATGAGATCTTGCTGTTGTGTTGTTGGATTTACTGGCTCGCGCCGATAGATCGCGATGATCCCGGAGGCTCCGCCTGGTCCAGACATGATGGGCATCGACCAGCAGGAGGCGTAGCCATGGGTCTTCATCATCGCTAGCCAAGCCGACCCTTCCCATCTTGAGTCATTTGCCAAGCCCCCGGTGATTATCGGGGCCTTCTCGATGAACGCCATCGAATAGGGGTCGCACCCGTCGCGGTCAATGGTCATCCGGTGGAGGAACTCATTGAAAGCTTCCGGTAGGCTGGGGCCGGCACCGACCTCGAAGTGCTCGTTGTTGGGTGCAACGACGAGGATATTGCAGTAGCAACCGTTGCAGAGCTCTTCCACGTGACGGCTGAGGGCGTCCAGAACCTCGCTCAGTGGTTCGCCTCGCGCCACTCTCTGAAGCAGCTTCACTTCAGCTGCAAGCAGATCCTCCGCCTGTTTCAGATCGTCGACGTCAATTTGGAACGTTACATAGCGGACGACGTTGCCCTGTGCGTCACGCACGGGGACGCACCGTGCGCGCGTCCACCGATAGGTACCGTCCGGGTAGAGCATGCGAATTTGCAGGTCGAGCATCTCGCCCGTCGTCAGTAGAGCCCTGAGAGCGCGGTCGTTCTCCTCGAAGTCATCCACGTGGATGACCCCCGACCTTCTCGGCTGCGCCAACCCCTCCTGGGCCATATTGAAGTCTTTGAGGGCCTGCAGGTTGCTGAACTCCGATACACCGGCCGCGTTCAGGAACCCCGCCTGCCAGGGCAGCATGTCAAACAAGCGACGCAGGCGACCATCAAGCGAGGCACTCTCGTCCGCATTCAATCCGAGCCAACACCAACGACCACGGCCGCTTACATCCTCCATGAGGGAGGGGCGGAACACGAACCAACGATATTCTCCGTCGAAGCGCCGCAATCGCCCATCGATCTCTTTGGCAACGCCGGATTGCTGGATGACGCTCCAGCAGTCCAAGAATGACGTCAGATCGTCGGGATGGATTGCCCTCTGCCACCCATGATCGAGCGCCACGTCAGGTCCAAGACCGGTGTATTCGCACCAGTAACGGTTGACGAAATCGCTCCGACCGTCGCCTTGCGTTGTCCAGACCAGCGCGGGGAGCGCGTTCACAACCCTGCCGAGATCGACCTCTGTCGCCGCGTCTTCGTCACTGCCCATAGTCCACCATGCCTGTACCTTCGGATACCTTGATGTTGAGGCTTCGCCGCGAATCTTTCACGAACCGGGTTCCCGAAGCAATGCTCGACTGTCCAAAACCTGGGATCGACAACCTCTTGCCAACCGCAAACACCTGGATAGCGTCCCTTGGATCGCGCGGCCAATACCAAGGTGCAATAGCTGGCCGCCCGACCTTCGCTACCGCGTTCAAGGTTCGGTGGCATGCCGGCAGGGGATGTAATCACCGCGCGCAGATGGGAACGCCAAGTGCTTTCGCCGGGCAACGCGGCGCTCCTTGTGCTCATCGCGCCTGCTAGCTCGAACGCAGAGCTACCGACGACCTTCAGCGAAATCGTAGTCACTGTCCAGAAGCAGCAGGACACCGCCGATGCACGGCCGACGCGGGCGATGAGCTGAAGCGCGCGGTATCGACGCCGTCGCAGACCTGACCCGGCCTCGTTCTCGGCCTCCCCAACCATGACAGGGCATTCAAGTCGACATCGTTCACGCTGCGAGGCGAGAGCTCCTTTAACAGCGACTCGACGAAAGACGCTCCAATGGGCGAGATCGATGCGTACATCAAGCGGTCGGACCTCGGCTCGGCCAATCCTATCATCTACAAGGTCACATTTCTTGAGAGCATCAGCAAGGCGGCACGCGCCTTGGATATGTCTATTCCACCGTGAGTCGCGAACTCTCGTTACTTGATCCGGGCTGGGCGTATCGCTGGTGCGGCTGCCGGGTAGGCCCTTGGACGAGCGACAAGTTAAGTAGAACCTCCCCGTACATACGTGGAACTCCGCGGGTGCAACGTGGCGGCAAGAGCCCAACAATTGAACCTCTTCTAAGGAGAATCGATGTCTCATCGCCCTTCGGCGGCCGCTAGCTTGGTATACGCGACATGCAGCAACGTGCTTTGATATCGGTGGTCGATGACGATGTGTCATCACGCGAGTCGCTGCCCGATTTTCTGTGGACGCTCGGATTTGCTGCCGTGCCGTTTGCTTCCGCAGAAGATTTTCTGGCCTCCGACGTGCTCGCCGACACCCAGTGTCTGATATTGGACGTGTCGATGCCGGGCATGTCGGGACCGCAGCTGCAGTGCGAACTGAGCCGTCGTGAACTGAAGATTCCGATTATCTTTATTACGGGCCACTGCGATCGAGACCTTCGCGCAGATCTTCTCGCTCGAGGTGCCGTTGAGTGCTTGTTTAAGCCGTTCAGCGAGCACGATCTGCGCTCAGCCCTCGGTTGTGTAGTCGGCGCAGCGTGAGACTCCGCAGAAGCGCCGCGCTTGCACGCGCATTGCTGGCTCGCTCCCGTGGGAGTTCCGCACATCTCGACACCTCAATTGCTTGGTACGTTAAAATACTGTAGTCAGCAGGCGTCGAGTTCATACTCCATCATGAAAATTCGAGATTGCGTGGCATTGGTAACCGGCAGCAATCGCGGCTTAGGCCTCGCTTATTGTGAAGGTCTCCTTCGAGCTGGGGCCGAAAAGGTTTACGCGGCGGCGCGGGATCCCTCGAAGGTCGGCATACGCGATTCAAGGGTCGTGCCTATCGCGCTGGATGTAACCTCAGTCGCCGAGGTCATTTCGGCAGCGCGTAGTTGTCAGGACATTTCGCTTCTGGTTAACAACGCAGGCGTGTTGCGAGACTCTCCCATGCTCGGAATGGAGACTGAAGGGGCGGCGCGTCAAGAAATGGAGACAAATTATTTCGGAGTGCTTTCGATGGTCCAGCGGTTCGCCCCCGTTTTGGCGAAAAATGGCGGAGGCGCAATTGTAAACGTGCTGTCGGTTGCGAGCTGGTTCACAAGCCCCTTCATGGCGACCTATTGTGCGTCGAAAGCGGCGGAGGAAGTACTTACAGACGCCATCCGCATGCAGCTGCGATCGCAGCGAACTCACGTCGCAGGCGTATATGCCGGTTACATCGACACCGATATGTCCGCGCACGTCACCCAACCCAAGACCAGCCCAAGCCAGGTTGTGGACCGCTCTTTGGCGGGGTTGGAATCCGGGGTAGACCGAATATTTGCTGACGATAGTGCAGTCTATGTCGACCAAAAGGTTCGCACGGATCGCGCCGCATTCGATGCAGAACTTTTACAACGTTGGGAAGAATCACAGTCACATAATTGAATGATACTGCCTTGAATGTCGACTTTGAGGCAGTAGTCTTGGCGGAGCAAACGCGTTTTACCTTCGGTTTGTAATACCTGCCCAGAGATTCGTCTACCTAATAGTGGACCGAGGCGGTCAAGCCAAAAAGCCGCGGATCAATGTACTGTGCAGCCACGACGTAGGGCGACGAACCAACGCCCGCCACTACCGTGGCATTGAATGCGTTGTTGATCCAAGCAGCCACGCTCCAGCGATTTCCTTGCGACGCGTACTGAATATAGAGGTTTACGAGGTTGTAGGCCTTTTGCTGGACCTCATCGCCCGCATCGAAATAAAAGCCGCTATTGTGATAATAGGTGGCTGTCGTGGAGATATTGCCGGTGCCGATGGGAAGTAACCACTGAAGCTGTGCCGTGGAAGTAAGAAGTGGCGAGCGCTCCGCACGATTTCCGGAAGCATCCACCGATTTCGTCGAACCTATGGGGGTATCGGTGCCCAATTCGTCATTCACGATGTTGGGAACCTGCGCGTCCGGAAAGCTCTCATACCGGGCATCCAGATACTCCATGCCGACGCTCGCCGTCAAATTCCTGACGATGGGTATGACGAGATCCAGATCGACGCCCCTGCTGATAAGCGATGCAGCATTTTGCAGAGGCCGCGATGCCGCCGACGCCCGGGTCTTGGACGGCGACTTGGATGTTGCTGTAGTTGTAGTAGAAAACGGCCCAATCCAGGTGTCCGTGATTCAAGAATGGCAAGTCGTGCTTGCCACCGACTTCATAGGCCTTGATGTTCTCAGGTTCTAACGGACCGGGGGAGGTTTCGCTGATAATGTTATAGGAACCGGCTTTAAAAGCCGTCGAATAACTTGCATACAGCAACTGACCCGGATGTTCCCATTGAAACGTGGCCTTCGGTTTGGTGGTGGTCCAGCTCTTCGAAGCATCGAGCGGTGGTAGGCCCAACGCGGCGCGCACCGCGGGATCGAGCCAATCAGCCGCAAAATTTGTTTGCGCGGTCAATTTCCGCTGCTCATAGCTGGTTCGCAAGCCGGCGATCAGCTTAAATCCGTCGGGCAACTCGTAACTTGCCTGGCCATACCCGGCATACGAGCTGATGCGGGTTCTCCCGTTCAGCAAGCCAGCATTCGTCGGATCCGTATTGGGAACGCCCGCCCAGACATTCACGGGTCCCTCAAAGGCATTCGCCTTGAGGAAATAAAGACCCCCAATCCATTGCAGCGGCGATGAGCCGGATGATGTCCATTGAACTTCCTGCGTGAATTGCTGTTCGCCCTCGTAAGCTTGATAGGCCAGCAACGGCAGTGTCGTAAGAGATCCGTCCGAGAGGGATACCAAATAACCTTCACGGAAACCGGTGATGGCCGTGAAATCTGTCCAACTCATATGGCCGTGCACAGTAAGATTTGAGCCAAAATCAGTGGCTGTTTGAAAAGGAGGGGGGTCGACATTCGTATAGGTATTGCGCGGCACCGAAGGCAGGACCCACACCGGGGGGCAGCGACAAGTTGCTTCCTATTAACGCCGTACACACGCAGTCTGAGGAATCGTTCCTATGTGCGTAATCCCCGCCGAATAAGACGTTCCAGCTGTCATTGATTTCGATATTTGATTTTGCTACGCAGTCCAAATCGGTCGAGATTGTCGAGGTGGTCTCCGTTGTTAAGCACGTTCACAAACCCGTTGTGGATCGCGTACACGCTCGCGAAGTTGGCGCTCAATTCATTGGTGAGGCCCCCGGTCACATAGGTCACTGCCTTTGCGTAGCCAAGGTTCCCGGCACTCACGCTTGCATCCGCCGAAAGTGTTTGTTCCGGGTCGCGCGTGATGATGTTTACGGCACCCCCCGTGGTGTTGCGACCATACAGGGTGCCCTGTGGGCCTTTCAGCACTTCGATACGCGAAATATCGCCGAATTGTTGTAATAGACTGGGGGTCCATGGCAGATAGACACCGTCGAGATAAAACCCGACCGGCGAATCCTGTCCCGGTCCGATCAGGTCGGTACCAATGCCCCGGATATACGGCTGCGCAAAACCGTTCGTATTGCCGAATACCAAACCCGGAGTCGCCCATTCAAGCTGCTGAGTAGTGCCGACTCCCGCTTGAATCAGGTCCTGGTTCGTCAAAGCCGTTATCACTATCGGTACCGTATTGACATTCTCAGCCCGCTTTTGCGCCGTCACGATAATCTCCTGCAGGCCCGAGGTGTCGGAGTCCGCCGTTTGAGCGAGCGACCCATCTGTCCCGGCCACTACAATTAATGAAGTGACAACCGCTAAGAGTAGGAATTTGCGCATCACATTGCCCCTAGTATTTTTGTTCGACGCTCAAACTAACGCCGGCGGTTCCCGTATCTGTCGGTCTCGCCAATGATCGCGCGGATCGGGGCACAGGGGAAGCCTTGATGCAGATGTCTCATCCCATCACTAAAATCCGCGGACTCTCGCGAAATGCTCCGATGGATGTCACGACCCCGTGAAAAAGTCGCTCAGTTCTCTTGCGGTGACTTCCGGCTGTTCCTCCGGGAAGAAGTGTCCGCTGTTATCGACCTTAACCATGCGAACATTGGAAGCTTTCGGCGCGAGGGGGGCCTTCAGCCCTTCATAGTTAATCGAGGCAAGGCCAAGCACGGCATTTCGAGTTTCGGGTATTGCTTTGCATCCAGCACATCTTGCGGAAAGGCTTGAAACCAGGCATCACCGGAACGGACAGAGTATTCCGTCACCTAGACCTTTCGATCGAATGCATCGTGAGCCACGGAGATCAACCTCCAGTCGCGGTATCCGGGAGGAATTTTGACTCCAAAGATCGGGGCCGCCTCTCCGTCGGCGTCTCCAGTTGCCTGGGCCAGATACGCGACCGTGCCGCTCAGCGCCGCAACTACGCCCAGCACGCAGGCGATCCCCCTCATACGCTGCCCTCGCTCCGTAAGATCAGATGAAATCTCGTCGCCAGACCATGCGCCACTCTTCAAGCGGTATCCATTGAACTTTGGTATCAGTTCTTCCCGGCAAGGCAAATAAAGACAAGTAGACCACACCCGCTGCGACCAATGGACTTGGTTTTGGCCTAATGCTGCTCCGTCATCCTATAAATCTAAAGTATTGCGGCCCTCTCACGGGGCCGCTTGGGATTTACGCCGCGAGCCTGAATGCGCCGCTTGCACTCGGGTCGTCCATCGGACGACTGATACCAAAGCGTCGATCGATACCATCGTGCAATCGATTCGGTTACATGCCTCTGGTGCGATAGCACCTGGGTTTCGTGCATTGCATCCGCTTGAATCGAATACAGGCAAGAACCAGCGCTTCTACGACGGAGGAAAGTATGACCCTCGAAAACGTGCGATGCTTCTCGCAAGACCATATAACAGGCAGCAAAGACCGCCTTCGTAGGGCTGCAAACTTTCGCATCCCTCGAACCGGCGGAGTTATTTGGGCCGAGATCCGAACGCTGCTCAAATCAACCTGGCAATGGGCGAGAAGTGGAAGGCGAGCATCAGTTCTGCCCCCATCCTCACCCCATACGCGACAACATCGATGGTGCGATCAACCTGGACCCGGCCGATCGACTCCTTTTGGTATGCGCTGTCAGATCGTGTCGCGCCTGGAACTTGACGAGTCGATCAAAACCACTCTTTACGAGGCGCAGAGTCGGGACCGCAAAGTCCGCTACCGAGGCGCATCAATGCCCAGCGACTGTGCTCTTGACCCAGATCATGAGCCCCCCATCGGCGCTCACATGGTGACGCGACGTTGGGGCTACACACATCACGGCATCTATGTAGGTCGAGGGCGGGTCGTGCAGTACGGCGGTTTGTCTCTTGGGCTGCGTCGAGGTCCGGTGGAGGAGGTTACTTTATCGCAGTTTGCTTTAGCACGCGCGATCTGGATCCGGTCATCAGAATCAAAGCCGCTCAATCGGGATGAGGTGGTCCGCCGTGCACGCTCGCGGCTCGGCGAAAATCGTTATCACGTGCTGAGGAATAATTGCGAGCATTTTTGCGAATGGTGCGTGTGCGGCGAACACCGCAGCTACCAAGTAGAGCGGCTCATTGCCTGCGCGCTATTTCTGCGGCATCTTGGACCTTCGACCAGCCTCGCCCGCTCTATCTCGGGGAATCGGTTCTGACGGAATTTAGCCCGTACGCGCTTGCTCCCAAGCTAAGAGCTGGTGCCGGCTGCAGATCATTTAAGCGCTTGCGGCTACACCAACCGCTGCCCTGAACACGAAATGCCCTCATCGGGAATGTGAGAGGAGACAAGCGCATCGAGCTTATGACCGAACGCGCAATTCGCTGGTATGCATCGACCGACAATCGATGCTCTGCTTCAGGCGAGCGATCCGAACCCACAGTATCAGTCAACTCCCGCGCCAGGTGCGGCCAGTACTTATGAATACGTGCAGAAAAAGCTTGAGCGTGACCAAGCAATATCCCCGATGCAACCAGAGCACCTTCTTTTAACAGCTGCTTTGCTACTGAAGGGCCCGGCCGATTGGCTTTTGCCTGAATCGCTGCCCCCATTTTGGAAGTCGCCGGCCCCACGATAAGATAATCCTCATCAATTCCTGGATGAGGATCGCTCATGCCTAAAGTTGCGACGGTGCCGGGAACTCGTTTCAGCGCTGTTAAGACTTTTTCGATCGCGTCCGTGAGTACGGACTCCCGAGCTACCCAAAAGTCACTGGGCAAGATAGTGACGAGGCAGGAGGGTGACCTGACAGCCACGGATAGTACAGCCGCCGCAGTCGATAATGACGTTGGTACTCCTCGGTCCGAGATAAACCGGTTAGCGGGTTGCGTAAACCACAAGGGGCCCACCCAAATGCTTCGATCCCCTTCTCGCGCGCTCAGCAGTACCTTGGCTGGGGATGCTATCCTCCTCGCGCGAAGCGACGCTTGGCGAAGGAATCCCCTTTTGACTATGGCCGCTTGTTGGAAAATCACTGGTCGCTGACACAAGCCGTCGATCATTCGTTCTGAGCGCTCGTGGTTAGCGAGGACAATGCAGCAACGCCCCTGCGAGGTCGAAATTTTAACCGTCACGATTGCTCCACCTCGTCGAAGGGCGCATCAAGCGCACCGGACACGTGCCGGTGGGAGTTGGCCCCGCTTGCTCAATGCAAGGCTCGTCCCCGAACGCTCGGGCGACACGCGCCATAATGAATCCATAAGAAGCTGAGGTCGCGGGTGCTCCGCCTTTTGACAAATAACTGATCGAACGGAGAGCCGAACCCTCCCCGTATCAATCAGGCCGCCTCTACTTCCTGATCGCTTGCTTTTCCTTTGGAAACTCAACGGTTCAGTTTTTCCAGGTAGTAGCCGATCCGGTTTTCCACGTCTCCCGGCTTATGAAATCCGAGATCCATGAAAGCTTTGATCCTGGCCTGCGTTGCCGGACGCGCGACGGAGGCGATGCAGGCATCCCAACCAGCAGCCATTTCAACGTCCGTCGGTAAGCTTGCGGCGTTCACTAGGCGCTTCGTGTTCGAGATCGCCCATTTGTCGAATGAACTTATGCGCGTCGCAAGCGCCTCGACAAACCCATCAAGTTCGGCATCTGGTAACGACCTATTCACGTAGCCATAGGCTTCGGCCAGATCGCCGCGGATGTCATCGGATCCCAAGAGCACTTCCAACGCACGCGCCCTGCCTATCAGCCTTGGCAGGCGCGCCATAGGCCCTCCGCCAGCGACCATCCCAACACCGACCTCCCACTGCGACAGAAGTGCTTTTTCCCGACTGACGAATGTCATGTCACAAGCCAAACTAAGTTCGCTTCCGTTTCCTGTCGCCCGTCCCCGAATTTTGGCGATTGATGCGACAGGCGCGCGGGTAATCCTCACCAGTATGTCGGGCCACGCTTCCAGCCCCGTAGGTCCTTGCGGCAGGCTGGTCAGTTCCTCGAACTTTGACCGTGAAATCGCTGTGATTCAGAAAGAAGCTTTCGACCGCGCTATCGAAAACCACGACCCTGAGCTGCTCGTCAGTCTCAATAGCCGTCATTATCTCCCTGAATTCCACAACAAAATCTGGACCCATCAGATTTAATGGTGGGTTATCGAATGTAACCCGCCAGTACGTGGGCGACGCCTTACTGAGTCGGATCTGCGGTGACTTTGTTGCCGGCGTTGTCTTCATTGTCGCGTTCATTGGTGCCTCCTATTACAACCATACGGTGAAAAATTAAGTATCGGACCGCCCCGGCAATGTCGCTATTGCACGTTGGTATCACGATACTTTGGTATCAGCTCCACCGCCGGGCACCGCAGCACTTGCGAGCGCCAACACGCCGCTTCGACCAATACCATCGTTCAATCGAGTGGCGCGGATTCCTGTGCTTCAATGTCCTCCTGAAGCAAAAACCAGGAGACTTACATGACTAGACCAGCCTTGTCCTTGGACCTTGCCGACGCGCGACGAATCATCGCAGCGGGTGAACGCAGGGCGATTGAAATGGGGATCCCCTACAACATTGCTGTTGCTGACGTCGGGGGCGGCCTTGTAGCACACGTACGTATGGACGGTGCATGGCTCGGCAGTGTGGACATCGCAATCAACAAGGCCTGGACCGCGCGGGCATTTGATATGTCGACCGATGACCTCTCGCATTTGGCACAAAGTGGCCAGCAGGGCTTCGGGCTCAACACGACCAACGATTCCAGGGTCGTGATCTTTGGAGGAGGAATTCCCGTAAAACGCGATGGCGGTGATCGGGGCTGTCGGCGCAAGCGGAGGCAGTGTCAAACAAGACGTAGAGGTCGCTGAGGCAGCAGTCGCGGGCTTGACGGGATGATGCCAGCAATTCCTGGATCTTGGGTTAGGACTCGTCGCCAAATCGTTTGTTTCTGCGGAAGATTGGCGCGATCGGACCCTCCCGCCCATAGTGTTGATGATCGTCGTCGGTGCAACCGAGTTGCAAGAGTGGCTCCGCTGGGCCGCCAGAAGTCGGCACCATCAAGATGCTCGCGTTGGGGTAGACGCCCCACTTTCATCAGTGAGATCGCAAGATGAACCAATGAACCGGGCAGTAGAACGAGGGTATTGACGAGCTCTTCCAATCGCTGCCAATCGCAAAGCTTGGGCGGCGCGGTCAACGGTCCTGGTTCATGCAGTTACGAATCCGAGTTCCAGCAGCAATTCAGACTCGCGGCCAACCGCTTCGCCGGCCGATCCGATACAGAAGCGGCTCGGTGCGGCGGCTAGATGGGTCTACATGAGGTCGTTCGATCTGCTGGCGGCCGTCCCCACTTTGCCTCCGAGTCGTCTAAGCACTGCAGCAGCTATGAGTGTCGACTGAGCCAATGGTCCTAACGTCAGCCAACCATCAACCGCCGTAATGGCGGCAAAGAACTAAGGGCAGCCACTTGCCGAGCCTGCTTCCTATCATGGCGCCGCTGCTCCCCAATCCATCGGCGGAGCAATCGGGAGAATGTGTTCAGCCGATGCGCCTCGGATCGGCATTAACGGTATGGCAATCACGGAGGCCTCCATGGGCAGAGTAAATTTAACGCGCTTCCATCAGACCCAAGAGGCGACAGCAAAGCGATTGCACGATGGTATCGACGACACTTTCGTATTGAGAATGCGAGTATTCGGCTGGCGCGAGTGGTCCGGGTTCCGATCATTGAGCGAAGTTCGATAGCGAGCGTCGTACGGAGCATGCGCGATTGCCAGCACACAGACTTACATCATGTGTCGCCGATACCATGGTCCAATCGATTCGTCTCTGCCCTGGTGGTCTAGTACGTCACAGGCGTTTGAGCTGAACAGTTACGGAGCTGCTACGCGCAGCTGCGATTGATTAAGAGGTGAAACAGCATCTGCGGGAAGCGTTCTGTTCCCGCGAAAAGCCGGTCTGAGGTGCGGCTGCTGGAGATACATATGAATCCGCTTCGTCTTTGTGTTATTTCGCTGAGCTCTCGCTCTCTCGGGCTGCGTCACACCACCGAAGCTCGACCCGCCGCAGCGGACAATCGCAAACGACCGCCTCGGTCTTTCGTCGCAGGTGTCTGCTCCGGTGCCAGTGCAGACCTGGTGGAGCACGTTCAACGATCCTCAGTTCGATCGCCTGATGCAGCAGGCTCTGGCTGACAATCCGAGCCTGGCGCAGGCGATGGCGCGCGTGCGCGAAGCGCAGTCGCTGGCCGACGTGACGCGGGCAGGCCTCGCGCCTTCCGTCTCTTTCGATGCACAAGAAGTCCGTCAGCGCTTGAGTAGCCATGACCCCATCCCAAAGCCCTATCAACGGTACCAAGCGATGGCAGGGTAGCGAGGGTCTGAATCTGTCCTGGGATATCGACTTCTGGGGCCGCCAGGCCTCGTTACTCAAACAGGCTCGCTCGCAAACCACCGCGGCCGCTCTGGACGTGGCCAGCGCCCGGCTGGCATTGAGCGGCGCAGTCGCGCAGGCCTACATCGACCTGTATCGCAACAACGCCCTGGCCGATGTGGCGCAACGTACCGAGGCGCAACGCCAGCGCATCCTCGAGATCACTCGCAGGCGAGTTGAGTCGGGTCTCGATACGAACGTGGAGCTGCGCGAGGCCTCGGGTGCCGTGCCTGAGGCCCATGTTGAATTGCTGCAGGCGCAGGCGGCTGCTGCATTGGATACGCACCAACTCGCCGCCCTGTCAGGTCAGGGAGCCGGAGGTTATGCGCAGGTTCAGCGCCCGACGCTCGATCCCGCGGCCGTCCTGCCGCTGCCGGCGGCGCTACCGGCAGACCTGCTGGGTCGCCGGCCGGACGTGCTGGCGGCGCGCGACCGGATCGAGGCCGTCCGTGCCGGCCAAGCCGCA
>CAWJJP010000008.1:0-463276 GCA_963843295.1 uncultured Gammaproteobacteria bacterium
TTTTGCCCTGCGTTTGTTTATAATTGTGCGATATAATCCATTGATATTATTACATAAAATGGCATGGGACGGCTGGCCACCGAACTCCACTGCTAAGTTCCTGTTTTCATGGGATTCGCTTTTCCTCGGCCTTTGCGGATGCCCCCTTTTCTGCCCCCTAAGAAGGGTGGCTGTATGCGGCGGTCAGTGGACATCACAACCTCTCAGCCTCACAGCGCGAGATTGAGTGATTGAGTCACCCGTCTCGTGACGTCAACGCATGCCTACTGCTCGGCTCAACGCGACCACGCTGGTTGACGAAATCGAGAGGCTACCATCGACCCGGAGCCGTCCGTGATCAGTGTCGGCTATGCGGGATCGAAATCTGCGATCTCTCGAACCAATCGGGGCTTATTGAGACGCAGTGCGATGCGACGCCACGGCTATCCAGTCAGCTCCGTGACGAACGAACGTATCCGTGAATACAATTTTGCTGGCGAGTCGCTGTCCTTGGAAGTCTCCATCCTGAACCGATGTACCAGTGACGACCGCAGCGTCGCCATACACGTATGCTTTCATTTCCGAGAGCTCGAGCTTGCGCAGCTTCAGTGCGCCTGATTTGAGAACCCGCAAGACCTCCGCCTTGTCGCTGCGATGTCCAGTCTCATCTGTGTCAACGTAGGTCTGAGCCCACAAAGCTGACAAGGTTTTGGTATCGGATCTCTGAAGCGCCGCGACCCACTTCTCTTCGAGCGCGATGAGCGTTCGCGCGGGATCACCGCTCGCCGCTAGCTCGGCAGCCGAAGCGCTCACCGCGGATCCAGCTACTGCCAGCAGCCATGCAGACATCGAGATACGCATACGCACAATCCCAGCCTGGCCAGATTTTTGGGCCCAGGCATCAGAGCAAATCGGCAGAGTCGCGTCAACAAAGGAAAGAGAATTGTCAATCTTTCTGCCACATTTCTTCGCTCCCCGCCCTCGGAATTCGATGTGCCGCGTTCCCATTGCGCCAGTTCGGAACCAGCAGTCTGAGTTCGACCCCAAGGAGAAGTTCGCAGCAGTCCGCTTTTGGGAAACCCAATTAGATGGTTTGTTTCGGGAGTCTCGAACCCGGTGGCAGGGAATCCAAGGGTGTGGCCGTGACTCGCATCCAAAAATGCGCACCCTAATTGGCGCTGCTCGCCGGCTGGATAGGATATTTGTTCCCTTCGAACACGGTGCCCCAAAGCTTGATGTCCTTCAAGTGCATCGGTGCGACCGCGTAGGGATCTTCCTCGAGAATGGTGAAATTTGCGATTTTCTTTGGTTCGATGGAACCGAGATCCTTCTCCATACGCCACGAATATGCTGCATTGATGGTAATGGCGCGCATCGCTTCGTCGACTGAAATACCTAAGTCGGGTCGCGCAGCGCGGCCTGACGGTGTTACGCGGTTCACCGCGCACCAGGCTAGATAGAGGGGAATGGCAGGTCCCATCGGCAGATCCGAGTGCAAGGACAGCGAGACACCGGCCTTTTCCACCGGGCCAATGCGAACCATGGCGTCGGCGCGGTCCTTGCCCAGACCATTTACGCCAAATTTATCGGCAAACCCGCTCACATAGTATGGATTGGCGCTGACAATCGCGCCGTCCTTGGCGATTCGGGCCACTTGCGCGTCCGTCGAGTTGGCGAAGTGGACAATCACGGTACGATGATCGATACGCGGATGTTCTTTGAGGTTCTTCTCCAGGGTATCGAGAACTACGTCGAGCCCTTTGTCGCCGGTCACGTGCACATGAATTTGGAAGTTAGCATCCCAAAAGACCTTGAAGGCTTTTGCGAAATCGTCGGGCTTCATAATCCATTCGCCATGATGGCCGTCGGTGTATCCGTCTTTCATCTGCATGAGGAGCGAGATGACGGCACCGTCGCTGTAGAGTTTTATTTCACCGGGCAAACGTCTGAACTTGCCCGTCACGGGAATTCCGGCGACGGCGGCCTCGGAGGCTTGGATGGCACCTGCTGCCCCACCGCCTTTTTCGTAGCCTGTCTTACCGTCAGCGATGAAAAACGAGTACATGGGTACGTCGGATGCGCCCAGGATTTTCTGGTAGAAGGAAAACAACGCGGGCGTCCCAACGGCACCTGGCTCCATATAGGCAGTCACACCATTGTTGTGCAACATCGCGACCATCTGCTTGAGGCCCGAGGTAAGCCGTTCCAGTGAAGCGAGTGCCGACAAGATCTTCGGCGCCACCAACAGAAATAAACCGTTCTCGTAGAAGTAACCCGTGTCCCAGTCGGTCTGCGCACTCGCCTCTCCCTTGCCGACGAGCGACTCCTTGGTGATTCCGAATTTTTGCAGTGCCGCCGTATTAAAAATCATCTCGTGGGCGGAGCGGTGCCAAACTACGATCGGGCGGGTCGCGCTGACGGAATCGAGTTCCTGGCGGCGGACCCTACCGTGAAAGTATTGGTGATAGCCCCACGTGAACAGCGTTTCGTTCGGGTCCTTCATCTCATGCTCGGCTGCGCCCAAGGCCGCCATGTATTCATCGTGAGTCGTCGCAGCGGGCCAGGTCCTTGCAGGGAGAACCCACGCTTCCGGTGCAATGACGGGGATGGACAGGGTAAGTATCCCGAGGATGGGGTGAAGATGCTGTTCGATCAAACCGGGCATGATTATTTGGCCGTTGAACGTGGTATCGACGGAGTAGGACTCTATACCGAGCGCTTTCTTCACAGAATCGAGCGAGCCGACGGCAACGATTCGATCGCCGCGCACGGCGACGGCAGTGGCGTAGGGATTCTTTTTGTCCATCGTGATGATGCGCTTCGCGGTGTAGATCGTGGCTGAGTCGAGATTGATCGTCTGCGCAAGCATTGCCTCAACATCACCCTGGGCACGGCTGATAGATGCTGCCGCAACCATAAAAATCGCGATGCTCAGGCGGCTTAGGCCAACCCGACGTGAGCGAACAAGAGCTGTGGTGAACATGCTTTCCCTTTACTGTCGGCGCGGCGCGGCGCCAAATAATATACTAATCTTGTCCGGCAAAGCGGGCAGGCTAGGTGGGGGAAATTCCTCCTAGCCTCAAGAATATCGTGGACGCCAGAAATGCGGCTATGCCTGCCGAGCAAAGCTCCCGATCTTCTAACTCGCGCCGGGTCTTTATGGGAAAGTTAGGCTCCAATCGACTATCGTCCGGACCGGAGCCAACCCGCCACCGATCATAATGCACTCTAAGCGCGCTTTGTCTTTAGAACGGTGCCGCGGCGTTCTTGAAGTTCGCGGTCACATCGCCGCTTAGATCGATTTGATTAGGATCGAGCGTCATGACTGGCGCGCCCGCGGCAAGGTTGAACTTGCTCAGATCCATCCAAATGACGTTCGGCGCCGTCGTTAGCTCGAAATAGTAGCGCAACTTAGTCAAGTCACTGACCGTTCTGTATTCGGTATCGAAGGTTGCGCCGTTGACTGGCGCTCCGAACGGTATCGACACGCTCCGAATGAGGCTGAACATCCCGGCGACGGCCGCGCGCTCCGTCTTTGGCGGAGTCAAAACCTCGAGGTAATAAGTAGCCCGTTGAAATCTATCGCGCGGATTGACGTTGCCCGGTACTGGCGTTTCCATCGTCGGATTCGCAAAATCTTGTTTACTCAAGAATTTTAGCTGCTCATCGTACGCAGGCGCGTTGGTCATTACTCGAAATTGCTTGCCATGATGGACGATGAGCTTGCCGTCGACATATTCCAAAATGGCCGAGTCGCCCGTCTTATCCTCGAGCGCAACATGAACGGTGCCATGCTGCGTCTGACCATTCTTTACTATCTCAAGTTTGACGACCTGCAGCTTTGTTAAATTTGCGAGCGCCTCCGCGACCGTGGCCGAACTATCGAGCGCATATTGCGCCCACATCGCCGCTTGCAATCCCGGCTTTGAGGGGTCGCGTTCAGCGTAGACCGCTACCGGAAAATATTGCATGTGCGCCGCGAGCCCGCGCTCATTGATGCCATCAGCCGTGCCGACGCCGTAAATCGTTGTTACAACGCTGCCGTAAGTAGAAGTCCAGCGCAAAGGGTTATCGCTAAAGACGATCTTCTCGGTTCCGGCGCGACCGCCGTCATGCTTTAGTCCCCGCGGTAGGACGGTAAGCACAGGCTCCGTACCCGATGACCAATCCATGGTGCGGGCGACCAGCATGGAGCCGCCTTTGTTATTCGCGAAAATGCGCGTGCAGGCCTCGGAGGACTGCCCAACAATGATTACGCTTAGAGCCACGATGGCGGCAGAGTGGGCGGAGATAGATCGCCTTTTGGTAGTTATCATATGCATCCTGCATTAGAGAGGTTTTTATTTGCGCACCCGAGTCACGCGACTCACGTACGAATCCGAGCACGAATATTGCCGCACCGGTTGGAAAATGTCGAATATTCCGATTTGACCAAACGCTCATGCGCATGTCGCACATGCGCATGGGCAGGGGATGCGATACCCGTAGGCTAATCGAGATGACGAATGTCTGCTTCTCACCGTCTATATTAGCGGGGTGAATGATCGGGGTTGGCCGGGTCTTGCCGGTGGTGACGCTACTTCCGGTGTCGACCCAAACGGGACTCTCACGAACGGCCGCTGTCGAGCAAACTAGCCTTGCCGTAAACTTGAGCGGCAACACCGCCGAAACGCGCGCGGCATTGGGCAGGGATTTCTCGAGTTTAATTCGCTCCTAGTCCCAGACTACCTAGCGTGTCCACCCACTGCCATGTGACGCCGCCGTCCCAGGTGGTCTTAATGTACCAAGAGGCGGGTTTCGATGATGGGATCGCGCATATGCCCGGCTTTCCGGAGATGTTCGGGCTCACGTTCGAGGAGACAGAGTTAGAGGGCTTAACTGTTTTGTAATAGCTTTCATTGTACGATAAGCAACTAAGCACCTCCGGAAGTATCTGGATCGTGGCATCGATGCCGGTCGAGTCGCCGAAATTATCTCCGTTGGGTCCGACTACCAGATCAATCACATCACCTGCGTTCAACGCGATACCTGGGCTCCCGGTGGACCAGCTTTGGACAGGGCTGCCCCCGTTCACCTCGCCGTTGAATACGCTGACATAGTTTTTAAGAACGTGGACGTCGGTCGTTGCGACTCCGCCTACTACGATGCTGAAGAACGACGCACTGATAACGTAGGTCGTTGACTTGGGGGCAGTCCATCGGAGAGCGGCGTATCCTTGTCCAGGCGGCGCGGGATGCACACCCACTCCGTTGGCGCTACGCTGAATAATGGCGACACCCGGATTCGCAATTGAGCAGGTCACGGCGTTGCACGCATTGGTGACGCTGACGGTTGTCCCCGGATCCCCGTAAAACTTAGTCACATATGGCAATAACTCAAAACCGGAAAAATAAGTTCCAACCCACTCGGCAACCGCACCGTGGGACACTTGATAAGGTATTTGCGCGGTGCGCGTGAATATCTCAAAGGCTCCCCCGACGGTAGCAGTAGACCCGTAACGCCATTGACCGTTCGGATTGGAGTTGATTGAAAAATCGTCAGCTAGATTCCAGACTTGGGATTGTGCGGGTATTGCCACGAGCGCGGACGCTGCGATAATTACGCCGAGCATGAGCTTGGCGGTGATTTGCTCGAATCTCATTGCAATCTCCCTTCGCTGGATCACTGAAATACTAAAAAACGAACTCTCACTTGTCTCAAGCTACCAAGAGTCTCATTCGACAACCATTCGGTCCAGTACCTAGTCTCGTCGGAAGTTATACTTAGGCGACGGTTCTCAGCGGCTGCTTTAAGCATGGAATTCGTGATAGTCGAAAGATTCTAAGTGGCCGACGCGCTACCTTCGCAAGGTGAGCAGTGTAGTCAGCCATGGGCAAATGTGAAGGCGAAGGCCGGCTGAAGGCCGGCTTTCGGTGCGATCACTTTGACCGGCGCTACGCCTTCTTTTGGCCGACTGCGGCGGTACGCTGAACGCGAACTCTCGACCCAGAACCGTCGGACGACTCTCCCCATAGCGGCCGTTCAAGAGTAATGGAGCGGACATTGCCCGCACCACCCTGTCGATCCGGACCGATTGCCCCCCAGCCGGGAATCCGGCTCGGCCAAACTTGCTTACTTAGGCTAAGCTGCGGCTTACGGAGGCGATGAGAAGACCTCCCCAGGGGTGATCCTGCCGGTGACTGAGCCCTCGCACGCGGTGTTCTTAAGCTACGCCTCGCAGGATGAGGAGGCTGCCCAGAGGATTTGCGAGGCACTGCGAGCCGCCGGAATCGAGGTTTGGTTCGACCAGAGCGAGCTGCGGGGCGGGGACGCCTGGGACACCTCGATCCGCAAGCAGATCAAGACCTGCGCCCTGTTCCTGCCGGTCATCTCGCACACCACGCACGATCGCGTCGAGGGGTATTTCCGCCTCGAGTGGAAGCTCGGGGTCGATCGCTCTCACCTGATCTCGGCCGACCAAGCCTTCCTGTTGCCGGTCGTCATCGACGACACACGTGATGATGACGAACGGGTGCCGGAGCGGTTTCGGGAGGTGCACGAAGCTAAAGGCTTCGGCGCAAGATGCGGCCGCGTATCAGTACGCCCAGATCTACGCACAGTGGGGCGATACCACAAAGGCGCTCGAGTGGCTCGAAACCGCCGTCCGGTTGCGTGATCCGGGTTTGGAACAGCTTAAAGTGGACCCATATCTCGATCCAGTGCGCAATGAGCCGCGTTTTCAGGCGATTGAGCGGGAGTTGAGGTTTCCGAGCTAAGTCGGGCTGGCTGCGCTTTCCATTCGATTCCTTCGGTCCCTCGAAGATCGTTCCAATGTCCGCTATGTAGAAAATTGAGCGCTCTGCCCGAGTGGCCGGGTTTAGCCGGTGGACTAAACCGCTCGCGGTAGGGGTGGCTTCGTTTCTGGGCCTCGAGGTAGCTGAGGTCTTTGGCTTCGTTTCGTATGTTGCACGGTGGGGCGATCCGCCTCGCTTTACGACAGGAAGCACAGCCATGAACGAGTCCACTCAAGGCACCTCCGTGCTGCGTCAACGCATGATCGAGGACATGCGGATGCGCAAGCTCTCACCGAAGACCCAAGCCACGTACATCCGCAGCGTGCGACAGTTAGCCGTCTACCTCGGCCGCTCGCCCGATACTGCCACGGTCGAGGATTTGCGCAACTACCAGTTGCATCTGGTCGATCAGGGCACCTCGCCGATCACACTCAACGCCACCATCACGGGATTGAAGTTCTTCTTCGACGTGACGCTCGATCGCAGCGACTTGATGGCGAAGATGAAGCCGGTGTTCGTGCCGCGCACGTTGCCCGTGGTGTTGAGCCGCGAGGAGGTCGTGCGCCTGATCAGCGCGTGCAGAAACCTCAAGCACCAGACAGCCCTCTCGGTCGCCTACGGCGCAGGTCTTCGTGCTAGTGAAGTGGCGGCGCTCAAGGTCGGTGACATCGATAGTACGCGTATGACGCTGCGCATCGAGCAGGGCAAGGGCGCGAAGGATCGCTACGCCATGCTCTCGCCCGTGTTGCTGCAACGGCTGCGCACTTGGTGGCGGGTGGCAAAAGCCCAAGGCAAGATGCTCGAGGGCGGGTGGCTGTTTCCGGGCTTGAACCCCGTCGAGCCCTTGAGCGCGCGGCAACTGAACCGCGCCATACATGAAGCCGCTCTCGCCGCGCGCATCGACAAGCGCGTCTCGATGCACACCTTGAGGCACAGCTTCGCCACGCACCTGCTCGAGCAGAAGGTCGATATCCGGGTGATCCAAGTCTTGCTTGGTCACAAAAAATTGGACACGACAGCGCTCTATACCCAGGTGGGCACCGAGATCCTGCGCCAAGTAATCGGTCCGTTGGAGCCCGGCGCCGCACCGTAAAGCCGCTCCGTGCATCGTCCCGCCCTGGAGGTCGCGGATATCTTCCGCGCCCACGGGCCGACTCTGCGCCAGCACCAGCGGGGGCACTTAAGCCTCGGCCAGTTGAAGGTCATGTCGGCCATCGAGCAGTGCCGCAGCCTTGCGCTCGGCGGCCATGCGCTGCGCTGTTCATCTTGCGCAGAACCGCAGATCGCCTACAACTCGTGCCGCAACCGGCACTGCCCGAAGTGCCAGAGTAGTGCCGCGCAACGCTGGCTCGAAGCACGCCAGGCGGACCTCTTAGCGGTGCCGTACTACCACGTGGTGTTCACCTTGCCCGCACCCATCAGCGCTATCGCCTACACCAACAAGGAGATCATTTATGGCTTATTGTTCGACATCGCCGCCGAGACCTTGCGCACGATCGCCGCCGATCCGAAGCACTTGGGTGCCCGGATTGGCACGACCCTCGTGCTGCACACTTGGGGCTCGGCGCTGACTCACCATCCGCATGTGCACGGCATCGTGCCCGGCGGCGGTCTCGCGCCGCACACTGATCGGTGGGTGCCGTGCAAGCCAGGGTTCTTCCTCTCGGTCCGCGTGCTCTCGCGACTGTTCCGGCGCCGCTTCCTCGAAGAGCTTCAGATCTCCCATCGGAACGGTCAGCTCAAGTTCTTCGGCGAGCACATCGATCTAGCCGACGCCGATGCCTTCGCTGACTGGCTCATGCCGCTCCGTCAGTGTGAGTGGGTTGTCTACGCCAAGCGCCCGTTCGCTGGACCCGAACAGGTTCTCGCCTATCTGTCGCGCTACACCCATCGGGTGGCGATCTCTAACTCCCGCCTCGTGGCACTGGATGATCGTGGCGTCACCTTCCGCTGGAAAGATTACCGGGCACACGGCAAGACGCGCTACAAAACCATGACCTTGGCCACCGAGGAGTTCATGCGACGCTTCCTGCTGCACGTGCTGCCCTCCGGCTTTCATCGCATCCGCCACTACGGTTTGCTCGCCAACGCCAACCGCAAGCACGATATCGCCACCGCTCGCGAGCTTCTGCATCAGCCGGCGCCCACACCTCCCGCTGAGCCCGGCAATGGCAGCGCCGATCCCGGCTGCCCCAGACCCACCTTCGTGTGCCGGCACTGCGGCGCCCCGATGCTCGTCATCGAGACCTTCGCGCGCGCTCAGCACATCCGTGGGCCGCCGGGCTCATCGATCTCACTATGATCGACATCGCATCCATCAACCGAGCTTCCCCGGCGGCATTCTCCTCAACGATGCCGTCGCAAACGCCCATGGCCTCATTCTGCCAAACATTCCACTCTCGGCACGACAATCGCCTCTTGAACGCACAGTGCCGCTGCGTGCTTGGCACGCCACCGACTCACATCGCTCACGCAGTCCCGACTATCTTCGCCTCACTGAGTTCTGCCGACCTTCAAATCCCCATAGATCCGCGACTCTGCTGATCGGCATCAGCACGCCCCCGCGGTTTCCTCCCTCGGCGCTTGCTCGACGTCTGCCCTCACACCTCAGCGCGCATGCCAGCACCAGCGTTCACAGGCAGACGACGAGCAACCCTTAACGGTGGCTGCATGTGACGCTGCGAGGGAAGCGATGGACTGCCTTCGACCCCAACCTGCCGGTGGCGAACGTCGGCTTTGCGGCTATGTAATCGTCTGCCGGGACGGTATTGCCGATGCATCGTTTGGGCTGACGGCCGCCGGCGCCTCGACGCTCCACGGGACGCATGCTCGCCATTACTACGATCTGCGGTGTCTTTCTCGTGTGAGTCACGCCGCCTCTGCGAGAGACCTCCATGCAATGGGCGCTACTCTGGGCATCACCAGTACCCAGCCGATGAACCCGATGACATTGGCAACACCCGCAACCACGAACGCCGACACATAGGAACCTGAGGCATCGATCAAAGCGCCCGTCAACGCAGGGGCAATGATACCTGGTAGGATCCCACACAAGTTCTGGACGCCCACCCAGCGCGCTGTCGCGGCCGGACCTGCGAAAATCTGCGCCGCAGCGGATAGGCACGGTGAAGCAAGTCCCGCGAATAGCTCGTATACGTACAAACATGCAATTGAGCCGTTGCGCGGGAGCAGCGCCATGCCAACCATGGCGATTATGCTCGAGAGGTATCCGAACACCATCAGCCATTTCTGCGCGCCACTCGATGACCCCTCGACACGCGTACATCGATCGATCCAGAGACCGCCGATCACCGCGGTCACAGCGCAGAGGGCATAAGCCGGGGCGGCTATTTGCGTCATCTCGTCCATTGAAAAGCCGCGCGCCTTCACCAGGTAGGTCGGCAGCCACGCAAGAGTGAAGAAAAAGCTGTAGTTCAATCCAAAATTACCGAGTGAGGCGCCCCACAGCGCCCGCTGGCGAAGGATGGCGCTAAACCGGGGGGCCTCCGCCAATTCCCCTCTGCCGTTTCCGCGACTTGCCTCGTCATTGATCCGCGCGCGGGCCCACGGCAACAGCCACAGCAGAGACAGTGCGCCAAAGAGCATAAATACGGGGCGCCAGCCGAAACGCACCATCAGCAAGCCGCCGGCAAATGTGCCGACGGCGGGGCCGATCTGATATCCGAAGCCAACAACGCCATTAGCAAAGCCGAGCCGGCTGCTGTCCACTCGCGTGCGGATGAGCTTTGATGTTGCCGGCATAATTGGCGACTCCCCCAGTCCCAGCAGGAGCCTCAGCAGAAGCAGAGAGGCGAAGCTATTGGCAAAGCCGGTCATAAACGTGGCGACCGACCAGATGGCGACGCCGATTCCGAGTACCAACTTGGCCCCATATCGGTCGGCCAACCAGCCCGCTGGAACCATAGCGGCCGCGTACGCAAAATAGAAGGCGGACAGCAACGTGCCGAGTTGCGTGGGCGAAAGTTTTAGCTCATTTAGTAGCAGCGGACCTGCTGTAGCGAGATTGCCGCGGTCGATGTAGTTGATGAGCAGCGCCAGTGTCAACAGGAATACAACCTGTTTTGGGGATGTCGGCTCGAAAGCTTTCCTTTCCATAGGCCACCTGTCGTCCTTCTTGGACATCCGGTTACTCAATGATAACTACCGAACAGTCCCGCATATTATCCGAGATTGCGATTTCACATAGGTGATCGTCTATCTTGAGATACTCTAAGATGCACAATTTCAGGGTTCTCAAGAGCTGTACCCTGAACATTGCCTGTTTTGCACGGACTCAACTGGTGGCTTCGCTCACGCGTATTATGCTTGGTGGGTTTGCTCGGCAATGCCGCCCTAAATGACAGCTTACAGGCGGGAATCTCTGGCGATCGAATGACTCAAGGTGGCTGGTCAGAGACCGTCGCCCGATATCGGGCCGCCAATGCGTACTCGCGACCCTAGGACGACACTGGGCTGCGTCCGCTATGGAGCAGTCCAATCAACTTCGGTTTTGCCCGGCCTACTATGGGCAATCTGCCAATTGCAGCGGACAATATCGGCTCAGACTCCCCCAATGGGGATCGAGGAATTGAAATGACTGCTGAACGGAGGCCACCGATGACCCCCGTCCTCTGACGTTTAAGATAATTTATTGATTAGGATGCGGACGTTCCTGAGCTCCAAGTCAAGGACAGTTCAGTCAGAAGGCGTGCCGCTATGGCAGAATTCGATACCGGACAATAGGGCAGATCATGCACCCCCTTAAAGGTTTCCTGAAGGCAATCCTCCTTATTTCGATATTGCCAATGGTCAGCTGCAACCAACCGGACTCGTCGGCACAGAAGGCAGCATCCACGCCGAAGGCGACCGACGACAACTTCGTTAACGTCTACACCTGGAATGATTATCTGGCTCCCGATACGATTTCGAATTTCGAAAGGAAAACCGGTATCAAGGCGCGCGTCGCCTATTTCGACGCCAACGAAACGCTGGAAGCCAAGGTCCTCACCGGACATAGCGGCTTCGATGTCGTGGTCCCGACAGCGCCGTTCTTACAACGCCAAATTCAAAGCGGCGCTTATCAGGTCTTAGACAAGAAGCGACTTCCCAATCTCGCCAATCTCGACCCTGAGATCATGGCCAAATTAGCTCTTAATGATCCTGGTAACGCGCACGCTATCGTCTACGCATGGGGTACCTACGGCTTGGGTTTCAACAAAAAAATGGTTGCAGCCGAGCTGCCAGCACTTCCCATCGACAGCTGGCGCTTGGTATTCGATCCTGCGTTCGCATCTAAATTAGCGAAATGCGGAATCAATATCGTCGACGAGCCGACTGGCGTGATCCGCGTGGTCCTCAGTTACCTAGGAAGAGAGCCCAATAATCCCAGCCTCCAAGATCTAGCGGATGCCCAAGCACTGCTACTCAAGGTTCGTCCCTTTATCCGTAACATCAATTCATCCAGCTACATCGAGGCTCTCGCCAATGGCGATATCTGCATTGCTGTCGGCTATAACGGCGACGTGGTCCAAGCTCGCAAGCGAGCGCATGAGGCGAATAACGGCATCACAATCGACTATGTCATTCCGAAAGAAGGAGCGCTGGTTTGGTTTGATACCCTGGCAATTCCGAGAGACGCTCCTCACCTTGAAAACGCCCACGTCTTTTTGAATTATCTAATGGATCCACAGGTCATTGCCAATGTCACCAATGCCACCGGCTTCGCTAATGCCAATGCCGCCGCGACACCTCTAATTAACAAATCAATTGCGGCTGATGCGGCCGTCTATCCCACTCGTGATGAGCAGGCGCGTCTATTTGTGCAAATTGTGGACACGCCCGAGCAATCGCGTGCCATTACCCGCATTTGGCAGAAATTCAAGACCGGGCAATAGCTAGAAGCCTCACGACCACCTATGACGAACGGCAGCTTTGTGCTGGCCAGAATTACCTGCGGTATGCCTGCTATTGGCCGGAGGACTAAACCGCTCGCGCGGTAGGGGTGGCTTCGTTTCTGGGCCTCGAGGTAGCTGAGGTCTTTGGCTTCGTTTCGTATGTTGCACGGTGGGGCGATCCGCCTCGCTTTACGACAGGAAGCACAGCCATGAACGAGTCCACCCAAGGCACCTCCGTGCTGCGTCAACGCATGATCGAGGACATGCGGATGCGCAAGCTCTCACCGAAGACCCAAGCCACCTACATCCGCAGCGTGCGACAGTTAGCCGTCTACCTCGGCCGCTCGCCCGATACTGCCACGGTCGAGGATTTGCGCAACTACCAGTTGCATCTGGTCGATCAGGGCACCTCGCCGATCACACTCAACGCCACCATCACGGGATTGAAGTTCTTCTTCGACGTCACGCTCGATCGCAGCGACTTGATGGCGAAGATGAAGCCGGTGTTCGTGCCGCGCACGCTGCCCGTGGTGTTGAGCCGCGAGGAGGTCGTGCGCCTGATCAGCGCGTGCCGGAACCTGAAGCACCAGACGGCCCTCTCGGTCGCCTACGGCGCAGGCCTTCGCGCCAGCGAAGTGGCGGCGCTCAAGGTCGGTGACATCGATGGTCAGCGCATGACGCTGCGCATCGAACAGGGCAAGGGCGCGAAGGATCGCTACGCCATGCTCTCGCCCGTGTTGCTGCAACGGCTGCGCACCTGGTGGCGGGTGGCAAAAGCCCAGGGCAAGATGCTCGAGGGCGGGTGGCTGTTTCCGGGCTTGAACCCGGTCGAGCCCTTGAGCGCGCGGCAACTGAACCGCGCCATGCATGAGGCCGCTCTCGCCGCGCGCATCGACAAGCGCGTCTCGATGCACACCTTGCGGCACAGCTTCGCCACGCACCTGCTCGAGCAGAAGGTGGATATCCGGGTGATCCAGGTGCTGCTCGGGCACAAAAAGCTCGAGACCACGGCGCTCTATACCCAGGTGGGCACCGAGATCTTGCGCCAGGTGATCGGTCCGTTGGAGCCCGGCCCCGCACCGTAAAGCGCTCCGTGCACCGTCCCGCCCTGGAGGTCGCGGATATCTTCCGCGCCCACGGGCCGGCGTGGCGAGAGCATCAGCGGGGGCACTTGAGCCTCGGCCAGTTGAAGGTCATGTCGGCCATCGAGCAGTGCCGCAGCCTCGCGCTTGGCGGCCATGCGCTGCGCTGCTCATCGTGCGCGCGAACCGCAGATCGCCTACAACTCGTGCCGCAACCGGCATTGCCCGAAGTGCCAGAGCAGCGCCGCGCAGCGCTGGCTCGAAGCACGCCAGGCGGACCTCTTGCCCGTGCCGTACTACCACGTGGTGTTCACCTTGCCCGCGCCCATCAGCGCCATCGCCTACACCAACAAGGAGATCATCTATGGCTTATTGTTCGACATCGCCGCCGAGACCTTGCGCACGATCGCCGCCGATCCGAAGCACTTGGGTGCCCGGATCGGCACCACCCTGGTGCTGCACACTTGGGGCTCGGCGCTGACTCATCATCCGCATGTGCACGGCATCGTGCCCGGCGGCGGTCTCGCGCCGGACGCCGACCGCTGGGTGCCGTGCAAGCCGGGCTTCTTCCTCTCGGTCCGGGTGCTGTCGCGTCTGTTCCGGCGCCGCTTCCTCGAAGAGCTCGAGAACGCTCATCGTGGCGGTCAGCTCAAGTTCTTCGGCGAGCACATCGATCTGGCCGACGCCGAGGCCTTTGCCGACTGGCTCGTGCCGCTGCGCCAATGCGAGTGGGTGGTCTACGCCAAGCGCCCCTTCGCAGGACCTGAGCAGGTTCTCGCCTATCTGTCGCGCTACACCCATCGGGTCGCGATCTCCAACTCACGCCTCCTGGCATTGGACGATCGCGGCGTCACGTTCCGCTGGAAGGACTACCGCGAACACGGACGCACGCGCTACAAAACCATGACCCTGGCGACCGAGGAGTTCATGCGACGCTTCCTGCTGCACGTGCTGCCCTCCGGCTTTCATCGCATCCGCCACTACGGCTTGCTCGCCAACGCCAACCGCAAGCGCGACATCGCCACCGCTCGCGAGCTTCTGCATCAGCCGGCGCCATCGCCTCCCGCTGACCCCGGCAATGGCAGCGCCGATCACGGCTGCCCCAGACCCACCTTCGTGTGCCGACACTGCGGCGCCCCGATGCTCGTCATCGAGACCTTCGCGCGCGCTCAGCACATCCGTGGGCCGCCGGGCTCATCGATCTCACTATGATCGACATCGCATCAATCAACAGAGCTTCCCCGGCGGCATTTGCCTCAACGATGCCGTCGCGAACGCCCATGGCCTCGTTCTGCAAAACGCTCCGCTGTTGCCACCACAATCGCCTCTTGAACGCCCGGTGCCGCTGCGTGCTTGGCACGCCACCGACACACATCGATCACGCAGTCCCGACTATCTTCGCCTCACTGAGCTTCTGCCGACGTTCAAATCCCCATAGATCCGCGACTCTGCTGATCGGCATCAGCACGTCCCCGCGGTTTCCTCCCTCGGCGCTTGCTCGACGCCTGCCCTCACACCTCAGCGCGCATGCCAGCATCGGCGTTCACGGGCAGACGATCGAGCAACCCTTAACGGGTGGAGACGATTGCCGGCCGTCGGCTGCGCGATGTCTCGTGTCGATCCCTAACCGGTCCATCGCACTTTCCCCATTGCGCCGTTCAGAATCGAGGCAAGAGACATTCCAACGAACGCCTTCTTGCGCTCGGCTGAACCAGCCGATCCAGGGGCGGCACCTACTTCTTACTGTCGATCCACGCTTTCACGTGGCGTCGCAACTCGCGTAGGGGCAGCACCCCCTCGTCGAGCACGATGCGGTTGAACTCGCGCACGTCGAACTTGGGGCCGAGCGCTGCCCGGGCCTCGGTCCGCAGGCTCTTGATCTCAAGCCCACCGGAGTCGTAAGCGGTCAGCTGGCCTGGCAGGACGGCGATGCGGTCGACGATGTCCTCGGCGCCTTTCGCATCGAAGCGCCCGGTGCCGACCAGATAATCGACCGCCTGCTGGCGCGTCCAGTGGAAGGCGTGCAAGCCGGGGTCGACCACCATGCCGCGTGCCGGCCAGACGCGACGCAGGATCTTTGCGTCCTCGGTCTGATAGATGTCGGCTTCCTCGCCCATGGCCTCAGCGTACCGCGCCCAGCCTTCGACATAGGCGGAATTGAAACTGAGTTTGTTGAGCGGGGTGTCGGGCGCGATCTCGCGTGCCAGAGAGATCTGCAGGTGGTGGCCAGGCCACGCCTCGTGCACGACCGTCACCTCCGCCTCACCGCGTGTCTGGGCTTGCCAGTTGCCGAGCTCGATGCGGTAGATGCCCGGCTTCAAAGGATCGGGGTTCCTGTCGTAATGGGAGGACACTCCGGCCTCGTCCTCGAAGTCACGCTCGGGCTCAATAACGCAATCCTGTTTAGGCATGCGGTCGATGAGCGAGGCAGTCTGCTCCTTGGCCCGCGCAATGAACGCCCGCGAATACTCGAGCAGTTCTTCCTTTGAGTGGAAGTGGTTCTCCGGGCGTTCCTTGGAAGTGGCAACGATCTTGTCGAAGTCCTCAATGCCAAAGAGCTTGGCACCGATGCGCACGACATCCGCCTTATTCGCTTCCACCGTCCGCATGCCGAGATCGTAGACTTCCTGCGGAGTCCGGCTAAGTGTCGTGTAGAGGCGCAGGTAGGCCTGGTAGCAGGCCGCGCCCTGCGGCAGATCGCTCAGGGCGACTCCAGGACGGGCGTGCGGCAGATACTCGTTCGTGAGAAAATCGCGGTAGCGCTTGAGCGTGGGTTCGATGTGCTCGGCTATCAGACGCCTGAAGGCTGCGCGGAATGCCGGATCAGAATCGCGCCCGGCGACAAAGTAAGGTGACTTATCGGGCGGCAGTGCGATGAGCCTATTCAGCTGCGCGATCACCCGACGGACCACGGATTGCGGCGCGGCATAACCTTCCCCTAGCCCGCGACGCAAATTGGCGATCTCGATATCGACGTAGTGCGGAACCGAGCCGAAGCGCCTCAGTGCCTGGGCTCGCAGGTTCGATGTTCCGACAGGCTGCTCGTCCGCGACCTCGGCGAACTCGTTCATCCACCCTGTGAAGTGGTTGACGTTCCACAACTCGCGGCGGCACACGCGCAGCTGCAGGTCCGATTCCAGATTCTCCTTGAGCATCGCGTAGGTGGCCAGTGACGTGGCCGGCAGTCGCGCCCGATCGATGGCGTCGAGTGCCTTGACTTCCGCGGTTTCTTCCGCCTCGCGCTTGGCGAGCGCCCGCGGACTGTGGTCGGCGAACCGGTCGTGCACGCGCGTCGGCAGCCCGGTCTCGTAGGCCACCGTCGGGTCGTACTTGAGGCTTTCCGCGACGAAGCGGTTTGCGAGCTGCTCAAGCCTTAGCGCCTCGTTGTCGCTTGCCTGCACCGCGGTGGCGGACATCACACATAGGACAGCCAGCGTCCGGGATCTCTTCATGCTCGCACCTTCTTCCGCTTTCTCGGCTGAGCGGGTCTCCCGGGCAGACAATAGTAGGTCTGCTCAGCGCGACCTTGGTCGGCACCGGAAATTTCACCAGATATTATTCATGAAAGTACCCAGGAAGCAAAGACGTGCAACCCCTCGGTGAATGACCGCTCTTGAGAGATCGACACGTCGAACGCCGTTCCTGGACGGGAAGCGACTGACGGTCGTCCCGCATCGGTGAGGGGCGCCTCACGGCCCCAAACCGGAAGCACAAAGCCGCCGGAAGCGGTCGTCAGGATTTGCGAAAGCGGACGGTGGGCACACGAGTCGGCCGGGTGGCATGCGTTATCGCTCCTTGCGCGGTTTGTGTGCCACTTGGTCACAGGTTCAGGCGACGGCGACGAAGCCCTGAAACGTTGTAAAGCTATCCAAGGGCTCTCGAGTCGAGCGCAATGCGTCGGCCACGGTTGAGATCGTTGGTTACACCAAGATCTGACGAATCAGGCCCGCAGTTCTTTCTCCGTCCATGCCTTTGGTGCGGATCGAGGCCGAGGAAACTCTCGGTACAGGTGGCTGTGATCGCCGGCGTGGTTCGGAAAACCAGGCCAGGTCAGAAAGCCTCTCGGGGGTATGAAACTGTAGATCGTCCGTTTCGGCGCCTCATGCCAGCCGATGTTGAACGCCGCCAGCTTCGGGAAGACCTGCAGCTCGCTGTAAGGAAGGTTGTCATGGAGCCACCATGCCATCGCTTCCCAGGTGACGTCCCCGGCCAACCGGTCAACGAGCCAGGGCACGACGATACACGCGACCGCGCCGATCCCGCGACGGTCTCGCCGGTCCCAGATATGTCGAGCGACATTCTTCTCATTGGACGCACAACTGAGGCGGGCGAGCGTCCGGCAGCAATCGCAAGCTTCGGATCATCGGGCAGGTTTGACATCCCCTCTATAGCCGCGATCTCGCTATGAAGAAAATCCCTCATGAAGAACGAATAGGATAGCCGCGTGCGGCCGAACGCTTCGGCGGCTCGGACGGAAGCTATGGCGCACTTCATCGCAGGTCTCCACCCGCAATCGGCAATGCGCTTTTCGCCGTTATGATGGTGAGCGCGGATGCCACGCCATTGGCGATCGCGCTGGCTGCAATCGGCACGAAGTAGCTGTGGCTGGCGTCGAACATGAAGCCTGCGGCGCTCGGCCCGACGAGCGTTCCAATCGCGACACTGGTGTATAGAACACCGATGATCCCGCCGACACGACGCGCCCCGAAGTGATCCGCCACGACTGCCGGCAGGATGGCACCCCAGCCTCCGTAAAAGAGCCCGAACGCCAGGGCGAACACGACGAGTGCCCAGAAGCCTGCAGCCACCGCCCAGATCGCAAAAGATACCGCCATGCCGACATACATGGCGGTCAGAAAGGCATCCCGCCCCATGCGATCGGCGATACTGCCCAGGAAAAACCGGCCGATGGTACTGCCCACGCCGATGGCGCCGAGAAGCAGCACGGCCATTGTCGGTTCGATCTTGTGATCGAGGCGTAGGGTACAAGGTGCACGAATGGGACGAACACCCCCAGTGACCCGACGAGGCAGGCTGCATAGAGTCCGAGAAACCGTGTGGTCCGAATGGCTTCATTGACAGACATCCCTTGCACGGGCCGCGAGGATTGAGCCGTTGCTTGCGCATGGCGTATTGTTCGAAAACTCGGATTAGGGAAAAAATTAGGCGGCGGCTCGTTCGTAGTAGCTTAGCAATCCACCGAGGCGGGTGCGGCGACCGACGGGCTGGTACTTGGACGGTCGAACTCGGAGCGGTACGATCAATTGGTTGCCGAGGCCTTGATGGTTGCGTTCGCGATGATAATGCTTCAGGTACTCGTGCACCGCGCGGCGAAGCATCGGTACACCGATCGGTATCAGTTTCGATAGGCACTCGCTTTTTACGGACCTGACGAACCGCTCTGCAAATGCATTCAAGTTCCGTGACCGCGGCGGCAGCCGGATGACGTCGATGCCCTCCCGGGCGAGAAACGTCCGGAATGCTGCGGAGTATTTTGTATCGCGATCGACGATCAAGTGCTGCGTATCACGGAGCATTCCGATCTCGACATCCGTCAGGTTTCGCGCCATTTGCAACATCCACGCCTCATTTGGGTTCGTCGTGATTCCAGCGATGGTGACGCGGCGCGTTGCCAGCTCGATCACGAAGAGGATGTAGTGCGTGAGTAGGCCTCGCCAACTCCAGACCTCGACAGTAAAGAAGTCGCTGGCCGCGATCGCTTTCCAGTGCGCCTTCAGAAACACCGACCATGGAATACGCCGGCCGCGAGCCGGCGCGGGCTCAATCAGGTGCTCTTTAAGAATGCGTCGAATCGTACCGCGCCCAATCTTGATATCGAGATTGAGTAAAGCGCCGTGAATGCGGGTGTACCCCCAACTGGGATTCTCACCGGCCATTCGCACGACGAGCTGTTCGATGTCGATCTTGGTGCGAGGCCGGCCGGCGACGCTTCGCTCGAGAAACGTCCACTTCCGCGCAATCAAATCTCTATGCCACCGCAATAATGTGGCGGGGGAGACGAGCGCATCGAGGTCGCGAAGCGCCTTGGTGCCTACTTCCTTGGCTAGCGTTGCCAGAGTGCGACGTTCTGCGTCACTGAACAAGATTCTCCGCCGTCCCAGTCTCAACCGAAGCAGCCGATTCTCGGCTTTCAAGTATTCAATACGAGCCTCAGCCTGTCGCTCAAGCCAGCAACCCATGCTCGCAACGAGCAGCGCCACAAAGTTTCCGGGGCTCCACGACATAGGTTGATGCTACGAAATGCAGCTGCCGATTGCCAGTTTGAGTTTCCGAACACTACGGCTCCTGCCGATCTCCTTATTAGCTCGCCTTTGAGTGCGCAGAGTGCGATTCTCAGCCTTCAGATACTCAATCCGTGCGGCGGCTTGTCGCTCGAGCCAGCTGGCTATACTCGCAGACAGCAATGCAAGGAGGGATCCGGGCCTCAAGGACATCAGCCCATGCTACCGGTCGCCCGCGTGGAATGGCAATTTGAGTTTTCGAACACAACGGGGGCTGATCAAGCTCTGGAACGGCTGGACTTAAACTAACGCCGACGAATTGGATTAAATTGGAAGCGTGGGTGGGCTCGTCGCGGTCATCCCTGGCGACGACTTAGGCAATCAAGCAGCCAGCTTTAATGTCGGTTGCAATCCCACTCGAGAAGCCAACACCAACAACATGTCGGCGCTGAAATCCCGCCAAGCACCTTTCATCAGTGCTGATACACGGGGCTGAGTGATGCCGAGTTCCTTAGCGGCCTTACTTTGCGTCCAGCCCCGCCCCTTGATGTGCTGGCGCAGGGCGGCCATAAGATCGGCACGCATAGCGAGAACTCGCGCTTCGGCCTCATCGAACCCCAGGTCATAGAACACACTGCGGTTGGCAGGCGTCGTATGTTGAATATTGCGTTTGCGCATGATGCTAATCTCCTATCTGAGCGAAGCGGCGTGCAGCTAGTTCAATATCCGCCTTGCGAGTTTTCTGGGTCTTCTTCTGGAAACAATGCAGCACATACACCGCTTCCTGCCGTGTGGCTAAATAGATTACGCGGTAGGGTCCGGTTGCGTCCCGTACGCGAATCTCTTTTACCCCAGGACCTACAGTTTTCATCGACTTCCAATTCTCCGGTTCGAGGCCTCGTTGCACGAAGTCCAAATTGAAGCCAGCATCCCGCCGTGCCTCATCAGGGAAGGCCTTCAAATCATCGTGGCTGGTACCCACAAACTGAAGCGGTTTACGTGTAACTTCCACATTGAGTACTATACAAGTACTTGTATATTCATACAAGTACCTGTATAAAGACCGGTCAGATCTCGAACTGGCTGGAAATGCGCGCGCAACTATTGATGGGTTGGGAGCGATGGCTAGAAAAGAGGCGCGTGACGCAAGCCAGGCCGCCAAAGTGCTCGGCGTGACTCAAACCACGCGTGTCGGATCTGAAGAGGGGCAAAATCAACCGATTCAGCACGAACTTGTTGGTACGGTTGGCAACTCGCGATGGACTCAAACCCAAACTGAAGCTCGCGGCGTAAGCGGGTAGTTATCTTGCTTCCGGCAATGTCCAGAGACAGCCACCATTTGGCAGGGGCATCGATGGGTCGCGCCAGGTTAAGCCTGGGAAGGGGGAAAGCTATGTAGTTAGCGGAAACTCTTCAATGGAGTCCAGTGGGTTCGACTCCCACCCGGCAAGGATTAGCCATCCGCCGGAAGCGAGCCTTGCACAGGGCGTGGAGACACGTTCGTGAAGCGTAGGCAGCGGATACCGAAGCCGCGTGATTGAGCCGCGAAATTGCCGCAATGCTGGTGTTCTCGTTATCCCAATGACGGGAACGACATCGGATGACCGTCAAGGCGAGGTCAGTCGAACCGGCCGAGGTCCGAGAGCGGGGCAAAGGTATGGGATGGATTCCCCAGGAACCTGGGAGATCCTGCGTACGACCGACTTCACAGTAGCCAGTGGTGCCGCGGCTTGAGCGGGACCGGGCCCGGACGGAATCTCCGCCGTCGGGGAGCGAACGTGGAGAGGGAAGTTGGAGCGGCAGAGCGAATAAATAAGTGATGCCGTATTCGACGCAGGAAGTCTTAGTGCTTTGATAGTACTGATGACACCGGGGAACGCCCCTCAGGCGGACCCGGTCGAGGGAAGCGAAGCACCGTAGCAACAGAGCCGTTTTTTTGAGAAACACGAGGGTGCTTTGAAACCTGCAAGCGTGTCAACGAAACAAGAGCGGATAGCGGAACTCGCAAGAGAGAATCCGGCGATGGCGTTCACCTCGCTGAATCAGTATCTTGATGCGGAATGGCTGGAATATGCCTTTGAGTGCACACGCAAGGATGGCGCGGTCGGGGTCGATGGTCAGACGGCGGAGAGCTATGCGGCGAATCTGCAGCAGAATCTTACTCGCTGATCGAGCGGCTCAAATCGGGTCGTTATCGTGCGCCGCCGGTGCGGCGTCACTATATCCCGAAGACGGGAGGTGGCGAGCGCGGCCTGGGTATACCGGCATTTGAGGACAAAGTGGCGCAAAGAGCCATTACCATGCTGCTGGAGCCGATCTATGAGCAGACCTTTCTGGACTGCTCCTTCGGCTATCGGCCGGCGCGCAATGCACACCAAGCGCTGCAAGTTCTACGCGACGGGATCATGAAACGGCGGGGCTATTGGGTGCTGGAAGTCGACATTAGAAAATACTTCGACAGCATCCCGTTCGCGGCGCTGCGAGAATGTCTTGTGAAACGAGTCACCGATGGCGTAGTGAGAAAGCTGATCGACAAATGGCTCAAGGCCGGCGTGCTGGAAGCGGGGCAGGTTCATTACCCCGAGGCCGGTACGCCGCAAGGCGGTGTAATTTCCCCGATCTTAAGCAACGTTTTTCTTCATCATGTGATCGATCTCTGGTACACCGAGCAAGTGCGACCACGGTTGCGCGGTCCGAGTACGCTGGTGCGCTTCTGCGACGACTTTGTGATGTGCTTTATGCACAAGGCCGATGCGGAACGCGTGCTGGCGGTCTTGGGTAAGCGGCTGGGTAAGTTCGGGCTGCAGCTGCATCCGGACAAGACCCGGCTGGTCGACTTCCGGCCCCAGCGATCGACTGGGATGAGCAAGGATCGACGTTGCCGACGACCTTCAACTTCCTCGGGTTTACCCATGTGTGGGGTAAATCGAGGAAGGGCAATTCGATGGTACGGCAGCTGACGGCGAAGGATCGACTTGCGCGCTCGCTCAAGGCGATCAATCAACGATGCAAGCGGATGCGGCATTGGCCGCTCCGTGCCCAGCACCAACGACTGTGCCAGGTGATGAAGGGGCACTACGCTTACTTCGGCATCACTGGCAACATCCACCGTCTACGTCAGCTGTACCAACGTGTACGCAGGATCTGGCAGAAGTGGTTGTCGCGCCGGTCGTCGAAGAGCTATGTGTTGTGGGCACGGTTTAAGCGGATGCTTGAGCATTTTGCCTTACCGCCCCCCCGGATCGTGCATCTTACGTCGCTGGCTGAGCGAAGCTGTGCAACGAAGAACCGCATGCGTGAGTTGCGCTCGTGCGGGTCTGTGAGGGGTGGGGGCAGCAATGCCCCCGCCTACTCGGAGGCATCGGTGAATCGGTGGGAATTGATTCCTTTATAAATCAGGCACCTGTGCTCTCAATGCGGTGGCTACACGGCCCACCAATCCACCTTTGGAAAGTCGAGCGGTATCGGATGCACTTCACAGGACACTGAGCCATATCCGGCTCAGTTGGAGGGCTGCACTGCTACAGCCCTTCCTCGGTCACCTTTCGCTATTGATTAGCCAGTGCAGTGGGCTTTGGCTTTTGGCGGTTTATCTTCGCGAAGTAAAAGTCTTGAAGCGCTGGCAGGTTAAAGCGGGCCACCGTGTAAGCAATCGTTGCATCGCGACATGAATCCCACGCGACCTTGCCTCCTAGGTTCCCGTTGTACGGCTTGCAGACATATATCGCCGCCGCCCAGATGCGGTGGTAAAGGACGCCGATGTCTTCCGATCGCGTCAAGTCGAGATCTTGCGCCGTCACGACCTGCTGACGCGGGGCCTCTAACGGGGCACCCGCGAGCGCGTTGTTCATTGCGGCGCCCGTCCACAACAGGACAAAGCTAGCACCCATAATTACTGTCGGAATTAAACTCTTCTTCGTGTTCATGTTCGTTGCCTCGCACAATGTAAGTTGGCGGTCTGTCCCCCGGAGATGCCCATGCAAGGAATCCCGCGGTGAGGCAACGATCACGACATCGACTCTCCGCTGCATGAAGGGAGGTCAAAGACAACCTAAAGAGACGTGAATATGCGTGAAGCCGCCTGGGTGGCCGCTTCAGGGAGGTCAGTCGAGGCTGAGGGCGGTGCTTGTCGCCCCTCGGAAGGGAACGTCCCCTGCTTGTCGCATTTGCTCCAGCAATGCCCGTTGCCCTGCAGAATAGGCGCGCTCGTTAGCTAGAATGGCCTGAAAACGCGGATCATTGCGGACCGAGCGTAGCAATTCGTCGGATCTGAAGACCACATACCAATACGGGTGGTGGTGCAACCGTTCTGTCTCGCGCGCCAACAGATCCAGGCCGGCGTCGGGCCGGCCAGTCACCACCATGAGGACGCCCATTAGGCTGTCCCTGAAATTGTATTCGGGTCTCTTTTGGATGACGTTCGGTAACCCGTCGAATATACGTTGTGCTTCGGCCCGCTTACCTTGCAGCCGCATCAACTCCGCGATGTAAACGGCGCCGCGATCATAGTCGAGTTCGTGACCCGGCTTCATCTTCCAAAGCTCGCGCAGGTATGTCTCCGCCCGTGCGAAGTCTTTCGTATGAACAGCGTACGTGAAGATGGCGGACCCGACTTCTAGCCCCTCGCTTTCCTCCCGCAGGCGTGCTGGAATGGAATACGCCAGGCTTCCCGCAGTGCGCCAATCGTCTTTGTACATTGCTATCATCATTGGAGCAGATGACAGTCCGACGTCCTTTCCCTCGATTACCTGTTCTGCCGCTGCGAGATCCCCGACATCTAGATACATGTCGCAGGCTGAGTGCCTGATCTCAACGTCATCCGGATCGAGTCGGATCGCCCGCTCCGTCAGTTTGATTGCCGTCCCCGCCTGTCGTCGCCAGAGCCACATTCTCCACCCGAATGACTTGAGGGCCGGAAAGAAATCGGGATCGACCTTCAGCGCCTCGAGCATGAAGTGATCAAACTCATCAAGCCCGCCACTCAAAAATGCCCTTACAAATAGGCTTTGCGGGGAGAATGGATCGATTAGGAGCGCACGATCGATCGACTGTCGCGCTTCTTCGCGGCGCCGCCAGCGCCCAAGGGATTGCGCGAACAATGTGTACCCAGCGGCGTAGGTGGGACTGAGCGCGATGCCTTTGCGAAAATCGGCCTCTGCGCGCGCCACATCGTCCTTGCTTTCGAGTACACCGCGCGCTACATATGCCTCGCCCAAGCGATCGTCCAACGCAAGCGCCCTGTCAAGTAAGGGACTTATGGTGACTGCCAAATGGGCGTTGTCCTGGAAGCGCAGCCAGGACGACTGTATTGTCGCCATGGCAAGTTCCGCATACGCAGGTGCAAACGTTGGATCGAGCTTGGTCGCGCGCTCAAATTCTGTCATAGCCGCCTGAGACTCCGCTATCCGCCACCGTCCCAGTGATGCCTTACCCTTAAGATACGCGAGATAGGCATCCAGATTACTGCTGCGTGCGCTATCGCCACGCTGCGCGTCGACCCTGACGACGTTGACCTCAAGCGCTGCTTCGATTTGATCGGCAATGTCATCCTCCATTTGGAAAATATCATCGAGCTTGCGGTCGAACTGGATTGCCGTGAGCTGACGGCCGGACTCAGCATCCATGAGGTGCGCAGTCACGCGCAACCGCGCACCATTGCGTTGGACACTGCCTCCGACCAAATAGCGTGCGTTCAGCAGACGACCCATTGCACTCACGTTGATGTTTTTTTCTTGCAGCGCAAATGACGAAGCACTCGCAATAACAAGCAACTCTCGCGCCGCGCCAAGACGTGTCACCAGTACTTCAGGGATCCCGCGGGCCAGGTAGTCATCCGCATGGTCCGCACTGAGGCTTTCGAAGGGCAGCACGGCTACAGTGTGCGGTAATACCGGCAGCACTGTAATGGACGTCTGCGAGGGAGGAGGTTGCGGTTTGCGCCTTTGCCAATATCCGGCAGCGAGCACAAGCACAGCAACCGTGACAACGCTCAGGAGTATCAAAACAACTTTCCTAGGGTTCCTGACAAAAGCATTTACTTCGCCAGGTTCGGCAAATCGTGCCTCTTGCAGCGGCGATAACTCTGTGGAAGATGGAGAGTTCAGCGGTGGTTCCGCCCCCGGCGGCGGGGGTGCGCTAGCGACAGGCACGACGAGCCGGTAACCTCTGCCACGACGTCCGGCAATATAGTGCGGCGCGCGCGCGTCATCGCCGAGCGCATTCCGTAGCAGCATCACACGTTGACTGACTGTCTCCGGACTGACCACCAGGCCTGGCCAAACTTTCCCAATGAGCTCATCAACCCTCACCGGATTCGGGGCATTTCTGGCGAGGGCGACAAGCAAATCGAAAGAGAGCGGAGGTAGCTCAATTATTTCGGAGCCCCGCAAGACCTGCTGTTGGTCAATGTCGACACGGAGATCGCCCACATCGAATATGGGGCCGAGATTATCGGCGTTCTTCGCTAGCGAAGGGTCACGCATTTCAATCAAACATCCAACGTTTGGGTGCAACCCAAACCGTCATGGCAGCCATCAATTGCAAGCTCAAAGCAACCGATGGCTTCTGCAGAGGGTAGCCGGTAAACCTTCAGTGGGAACCCGCGCGACATCATGCAACTCGCCAATCCTCTTGTCGCTTCAAACGAGCAACCGGCACCAAATCAGTGGCCTAAGCAGCGCAACACCGCGCGTGGTCGACATATCTCACCTTCGGGGGGCGGTTGATGCATCATTCTCGTAGAATACTCTTGTGCGTCGCACACCTTCCAATTTTAGGTTACTTTATTTGCTCAGAGTCAATCTGGAATGGTGTGAAAAACAGGGATCTGCGTGGGTTTGCTGGCATCACAGCTGAGCCACCCCTCGACGTCGCTGCAGCGGGCCACGACCGTCGTATCGTCAATTTTAGGCAACAGCTGCGCGGACGGCCATTTTTCACAGGCGTCATTATCGGCACACGAGGGTGCCGACCGCGAGCTCGAGTCCTATCTGCATCTGCATCTGCATCTGTATCTGCTCAACCGCGGTGTTCTGATCACTCCGTTTCACAACATGGTGCTCATGTCGCCCGCATCGACAACGGACGACGTGACGTTGCACGATCGACCGTTTGCCGCCGTCGATGAATTGTTCGCACCGGATGAATCCTGACGCGCTAGCGGAATCGAGAACTACAAGGGGATGAATCAATGACACGAAGCCGGAAGCGGAAACTGATGAAAATCCGCACCCAATGGGCCGGCGCACCGCTGGCATCTGCCCTGATGGCCGGCGGCGGCATCGGGTACGCGGCGGAAACATCCGACACGACCACCCTCGAGGAAGTGGTCGTCACGGCACAAAAGCGCACGGAAGACTTGCAAAAAGTCCCGATCAGCTTGCAGGTTTTAACCGGGCTAGAGCTCGCACAGCATCAAGTCACGGACTTCGATGACTTCGCCAAACTGTTACCGAGTCTGAGCTATCAATCGCTTGGTCCCGGACAGTCGCAGATTTACTTCAGAGGCATTGCCAGTGGAGAGAATGTTCTACACGCGGGCTCCCTGCCGGCAACCGGCGTGTACCTGGATGAAATGCCGGTCACCACCATCGGTAACACCCTCGACGTGCATATCTATGACATTGCACGCGTCGAGGCGTTGGCGGGTCCCCAGGGGACTTTGTATGGCGCGAGTTCGCTCTCGGGCACATTGCGCATCATCACCAATAAGCCCGACGTGAATGCTTTTTCCGCCGCTTATGATGTAAAGGGCGATAAGTTCGGCCGAGGTAATCCCGGCGAGCAATTCGAGGGATTCGTCAACGTTCCGGTCTCCGAGCACATCGCCGTTCGCTTGGTGGGTTTTTACGATCACGAAGGTGGCTATATCAACAATTTAGACACCAGCAACACCTACCTGCGCGGTGCGCCGTTAGCCGTTCCACCCATACCCAACAACCCAATTACCGTCAGCAACTATGGCAACCCGCCGGGGTCGGTGCAGCCCAACGTGGCCGCGCAGCGCTTCAACCCGGTGACCACCTATGGCGGTCGGGCGGCGCTGAAAATCGATCTCAACGACAATTGGACCGCGTTGCCGCAATTTCTGATCCAGGATCAGAGGGCAGACGGCAATTTCTCATACGACCCCGCCAGGGGATTTTTGAATGTCGGCGATTTCGGCAACGAAGTGAACGTGGATAATTGGTGGCAATCGGCCCTCACGGTCGAGGGCAAGATCTCGAATTTCGATGTGCTGTATTCGGGCGGATATTTCCAGCGCAACGTCCACAATGTGGTCGATTATTCGCAGTACACGGTGGCATACGATGCTTACTCACAGTACGCGTCTTACGCGGCCACTCGTTTCCAGAATTGCGCCTCGGGGACCCCTGCCGACAATTGCAATGGCGAGGGCGGGCCCCTGGTCGATCCGACTCAGTTTATAGACAACCACGATCTATACGAAAAAGTCAGTCAAGAGCTGCGTGTCAGTTCGCCCCCCGATAATCGCTTTCGAGGCACTGCGGGGCTCTTCTATCAACGCCAGAGCGATAACATTCGGGCAGCCTTCCAGATGCATGAGCTGCCGGCGTATTACGCCATCGACGGCTCGCCCAACATTTACTATTTGAGTCAACAGACTCGAGTGGACCGGGATTACGCGGTTTTCGGCGACTCGACCTTCGATGTGACCGATAAATTCAAGCTGAGTGCCGGCATCAGACAGTTCTGGGTGAACAATACGTTGTACGGCTTCTTCGGCTTCCAGAGCTACTGCGCTAACGCGGTCACCTCGGCCCCCGTCGTTCCCAACTACCGGCCGTGTGTCAATACCGACAAGAAGGTCGTTGAAAATGGCGAGACGCACCGGGTCACCTTGACCTACCAAATTGATCCCGATCGCATGTTTTATGGAACTTATTCGACCGGTTTCCGGCCGGGCGGCAATAACCGCCGGACAACGGTGGGCCCCTACAATGCGGACACGCTCACCAATTTCGAGATCGGTTGGAAGACGGCGTGGCTCGCTCGGCGCCTGCGTGCCAACGGCGCCGTGTTTTATGAACGCTGGAATGACATGCAGGTATCGGTCATTGGCACTAACGGCATTACCAGCATCGTGAACGCCGCCAACGCGCAAACGAAGGGCATCGAAGGGGACCTCAGTTGGCTGGCCCTCGAGAACCTGACCCTGTCGGCCTCGGGAACCTACGTGAATGCGCGAACCACACAAAATCTCTGTAATCTGGATCCGGTGACCGAGCAAGTGGTGCACAATTGCGCTGCCGCCGACCTTATTGCGTCGTCCGGAACGCAACTACCGGTAACGCCGAAGCTCAAGGGCAATGCCACCGCGCGCTACAAACTCAACGTGGCCGACTATGAGAGCTTCGTGCAGGGAACCGTCATCCACCAAGGCTCGTCAACCAATCAACTGTATAATTTGGAGCCAAGTCTGCCGAAATTCACCACCTTCGACTTCTCGACGGGTACCGGTAAGAATAGCTGGCACCTGGAGGCGTACATCGAGAATCTCTTCGACAAACAAGGTCAGCTCGGTCGCATAGCCCAATGCTCACAGGCCTATTGCTACGAGAACTCGCGCATCTACCCCATCAAACCCATGAATTTCGGCGTCAAATTCGGCCAGAAATTCTAGCCGCAGCTAGGAAACGCGGCGCCGAACTGCTGCCGAGACGGGCGCTACTGCGGCTGAAGCAATGAGGCGCGTCAATTCTCGATGTAGAAGTGCCGCAGCCGGTGCATGTCGATGATCACGTCGTACCCCTGACCCGGACGTAATTTCGGCTCCGTCGCGAATCGCCGCGCGCATCGATATTGGCGATCTCGGGGTGTAAATCATGCAGGGCGCAAACCGCAATGACGGCCGGGAGTGTTGCAAGATGGATGAGCGTCTGCGGTCTGAAGAAAGCCTTGGCCGAAGCGGCCACACTGCTCGTGCTAAAAAAAACGATCGAGAAAATGCGGGGTCAATGCCTCAAGATCCAGCAGGGTTTCGTTAACATCGAAAACAAGCAGTGGAACCGCCATGATGACTCCTCCGTAGCAATTCTGACCTGGCTCCGTACCTAAACGATAAGCAGGCCGATCGAATAACAATTAACAAAGCCGTAACTGACCATCAAACGCTACGGAATCGCATACCAAGCCTGCTGCAGAGACGGAAATAGGTGGGAGCAGCGGGTCAACAGATTGTTGATAAGGGATCCTTCGCTTGGGGCGAGCGGGTCAGGGGTCATTCGCGATGCATCTCCGAGAGTCAAGAGAGGTCAGCAGGGGCGGCCATATTAGTTAACGCGGCCGCGACTAACTGAGCAAACCGGCAAAAATATTGTCTGAATTTTGGATCGAGTCATGAGGGTTGCTCACACTGCCGTGCGTCCGCCGTCGACGGCGATCGTGGCGCCATTGACGTAGGCAGCCGAATCGGATGTCAGGAATGCGACCGCGTCGGCCACTTCGGCCGGCGTACCTGCGCGACCGGCAGGCGTGGTCTTGCCCAGTTGCTCCAAGGCGTCGCCCATATTAGCAGTCCCTGCGGTTCGAATAGGGCCCGGAGCAACGGCGTTCACGGTCACACCGCTCGGACCAAACTCCGCGGCCCACGATTGTGTCAGCAATTGCAGGGCCGCCTTGGTGGACCCGTAGAGGGCTGCTCCAACCATGCCAAAATGCGCGGCCATGGTCGTGATGTTGACTATCCGCCCCCATCCGCGGGCTGCCATCATTGGTGCCAGCCACGCCGCAAGAAAGAAGGGGCCGCGTACATTGCTGGCGAACATCGTATCGAAGGTCGCTGCGGTGGTCTCGGCAGTTGGCCCAAATGAAAAGATTCCGGCGTTGTTGACCAAAATATCAACGCTGCCGACGAGCTTCTCCGAGGCTTTGGCAAGGTCCGATGCCGCGGCCGCAGTGGCCAGATCGGCAGCCTGAAACAGTGCATCTCCCCCACGGGCGCGAATCTTCTTGACGACTTCGTTGCCACGGGCTGCATCCCGGCCCGACACAACGACGCGGACACCTCGCCCGGCCAATGTCTCGGCAATCGACTGCCCGATGCCCGAAGTCGAGCCGGTGACGAGCGCATTGCGAATGATCGCACTCATAAATTGTCTCCGTAATTAGGTGGATGAAACGTACGCGGCCAACGCAGCGAAGGGAATCAGACTGCGGTCCGGGTTACAATGACAATCTGTCATTCTCGGAACCTACCATGGACCACCTGTCTGGACTCTTGGCATTTGTCCATGCTGCCGAAGCACGAAGCTTCACGCGCGCAGCGCACCGGCTGGGCATTTCACCCTCTGGCATCAGCAAGGCAATCTCGCGGCTTGAGTCTCGTCACGGCGTTCGACTGTTGCAGCGAACGGCGCGCAGCATGACTCTGACACCCGAGGGTTCGGCCTACTACGAACGGTGCAAGAAGGTCCTTGCTGACTTAGAGGAAGCCGAACATGTCTTGACCGACGCGCATAAATCCCCACGCGGACTACTACGCATAACGCTGCCCTTGTCGATAGCACGCTTACACTTCGCACGCATGCTTCCCGAGTTCGCGCGCCAGCATTCGGAGGTTCAGCTCGAAGTACACGTTTCCGACCGTATAACGGATCTTGTCGAAGAAAAGTTCGATGTTGCCATCCGCATCGGCAAGCTTCGTGACTCGCGCTTAGTGGCGCGCCGCCTGGCGAGCGGCACGCTCACGACCTGCGCGACACCCTCTTACCTTAAGCGACACGGTGTGCCAAAGCGCCCGGAGGACCTGCTGCAGCACAATTGCATTCAGTTCGAAGTTCCCAACACCGGGCGTGCCCAACCGTGGCAGTTCCAGCGGGACCAGCGACGCCTCAGCGTGCCGGTGCGTGGGAATCTGCGGCTGGATCACGCCGAGGCTATGGTGGAGGCCGCCCTCGCCGGGACCGCCCTCATCCAAATATCCAGCTACGTGACCGCACCGGCAATCGCACGCAGACAACTGGAGCCCATACTGACTGCGTACCAAGTGGCTAGTCCGCCCATCTGGGCCCTGTATCCGCAAAACTCTAATCCAACGCCTCGCCTTAGAGCGTTCGTCGATTTCATGGTGAAGTGGGGATCACTCAGCAATTTGGGAAGTCCAACAGTCCAACCATAGCCCGCGAGTTCGTACTCGACGCAGTGATAATGGCCGTACGGCGCCGGTGGCGCTGCAGAGCTCCCTCTCGGCGACTTGGGGAAAATGAAACATGAAGAGCGCTCCAGCGAAACCTCTTTGAGTCCTTCACCAACAACTGAACATTCACGGGGACCCGACGACGAAAGATTGAGCGGCAGGGAATGGACCGGAGAATCGCGCTGACGGGTTGGGCACCGAGCGGACCGTCGCTGGCTTGAACAATCGTCAGGTCTGATGTATTCTGGTCAGCATGACTAGAATTGTAAAATCGAAACCCACCGCACCGAAAATCCCGAAGACCCGAGTGCCCAAACCGCGATCTGGATATTGGCTTTTGCAGGATGCCAAGGCTCGCTTCAGCGAGCTAGTTCGGAAGGTGCGTAGCGAGGGGCCGCAGCACGTCACGGTGCACGGACGCGATGAAGTCGTCGTGATCGCAGCCGAGGAATTTCGTCGTCTCAAAGGTAGCGCTACTGGAACGGCATTGATTGCCGCGATGCGGGCATCTCCGTATCGTGAGATCGACATTGCACCCCTGCGAGTTCGCCCGCCGGTACGCGATATATCACTGTGACGGGGTGGTTACTCGACACCAACATCCTGTCGGAACTTCGACGGCCGAAACCCGAGCGCAAGGTGCTGGCGTTCGTCGCGGCACAGCCGCTTGAATTGCTTTACATCAGTACGGTGACGCTGGCCGAAATTCGTTTCGGAATCGAGCAGCTACCTGAGGCCGCCCGTCGTTCCGAGCTAAACGACTGGCTTGCTCACAAAGTGAGACCGATGTTTGAGCAGCGCGTTCTCGCCATCACCGAAGACATTATGCTCAAGTGGAGGCTCATGGTAGAAGAGGGCCGCAAGGTGGGCCATACTTTCTCTCAACCGGACTTGATAATCGCCGCGACTGGCCAGCATCACGGTCTTACGATCGTTTCGCGCGACACTGCCGACTACGTCAAGGCGCAGGTGGCAGTCTTCAATCCTTGGTCCGATAGATTGTCGGCATCCCGTCAATTATAGTTTGCCGGGGGGTTGGTGAAAACAGCTCACGGGTGCGCCAAAAAACATGCCGGCGTCGCGACCATGTGCCACTACACCAAGGCGATGTCTTCCTGCCCAGAAACCTGCGTGTCGGCGATGATCTCCTGGGGATTTGCGGAAAGCGCCCCCTGTTGGTCAAACTTCTGCGGCAATGTCAACGGCGTCGCATTGCCCAATAGCAACTCGAGGACACCGAGCCCCTTCATGTGACGCCCCGCAACCAGCAGGCACACGGTGATTGGCGTGGATAGGATCAACCCGGCCGGGCCCCAGAGCCAGCTCCAGAATATTGCTCCCACCACCACGGAGAGAGGCGACAGCCCCGTGGCGTGACCATACAGGTGTGGTTCCACCAACTGTCCCACGACGATGTCGAGCACGATGAACACGCCCAAGCCGCTCAGCGCCAAAGACCATCCTGGATCGACGGCCAGAGCAAGGACGGCGGCGAACAGCGCGGCTATAGCAACACCGACGTAGGGTACGAAGCGCATGACACCTGCCAGAATTCCGCAAAGCAGGGCCTGCGGGAGGCGCAGCACGCTCAAGCTCATCCAGATGGCCAGCGCGAAAGTGAGGTTGACCGCGAACTGCGAAACAAAATATCGGGAGAGTCGGTCGCCAGCGTCGTTAAGCGCGAGAGTGGCCGAGCGTATGTCGGTGGCTCCCGCGACGCGGATGAAGCGGTCGCGCAGTGATTCGTACTCAAGTAACACAAAGATGAGGACGAGAAGTACGATGCCTGCGAATTGGATCGGGTGCCAAACACTGGTCAGGAGCTTCCAGACAAGCAGCAAGGGGTGGGACTCGAATTCCGGTGGCGGGAGCGCGGCAACCCCCGGTGCCGCCCCTGGCGGCGAGCGCTCGACATCATGGGCCGAGACAGGGGGCACCTGTGCGGATTGGTGGATCCCGGTAAGGCGACTCGTTTCGTTAGTGAGTCTTACTATCGGGCCGACGGTTACTTCCTCTAGTGTCTTGAGCTTGTGTTGTACGTTCGATTCATACTGAGGAAGGCTCTCGGCGATGTGCAGGATTTGCGTGCCCAGCGCGGCCGCAACCCCCACACATAACACCGTCAGTGCGGCAACCGCAACGAGCACTGAGGAAGCCCTGCCGATTCGCAGTCGTCGCAGCGTCCGAATTAGAGGTGTCAGCAACAAGCTGAGCACGATTGCGAGCGCGAACGGGATTAGTACGGACCGCGCAAGATACAAAAGCGCCAGGATGACTCCCGCGGTGATGATGCGACTACTGTGATCGCGCAGCCATCCGGTCGCTTGCGTGGCACTCATGCCATCGCCTTTCTCACGGCTCTCTTTCATTGCCTATCTCCAGCCGTGAAGGAAACGTCCCTCAACGGGCACTCTACTTTCTGATCCACCGGGACTTGCTTCGAGGCGCGGCTCGGCTCTCGCGACCGTGTCCATCGTTTCGTCCATGGTGGTCCACAAACGTCCGTTTTGTGCGCATCGCGCCCCGTATTCGAACAGCGGACGCATCGTCGATGCTCGAAAGTCAGCGGAGCTGTATTGAGGATAGTCAAAGGGCAGATATGTCGATCGAACCGACATGCGGTACTTCTCAGCAAATTGATCTACGGCGACGATTTGATCTCTCGACATGTGTTTTAGCGCCACCGAGAATGTGCGCGCCACGATCGGTCGCAGCCTGAAGGGGGTCGTTTTAGGTGCGTCGATAAACTGCCCATTGATCAACACGTACACCTGCGCGCCGTCGAGGCTTCGCTGATCGAGTAATGCAAAGTAGGCTGCCGCCGGCGCGATAAAGAGCGAGGCCGACGCGTTTCCATCGACATGCATTTCATCGTACAGCCGTCCGCCTTGTTGAACGTGGATGAGTACGGGCTCGAACACACCCGGGATGCTCGCCGAGGCCACTACGACCTCCCGGAATAGCCTGCGAGCGGCCTCGCCGCCGTGCATGGCAATGGCGCCTAAGTCCCAAATCACCGTCTCTTCCTTGTCCAAGTCGGTCGTGGCCACCCACAAAAGCCGGCCACGGCCTGCCTCTCTTGCAACGGCGCGAATGAGATCCGGCGTGACGTACTGGTCGACGAGCGCTGTAAGCGCAGTGCTGCGGCGCTTGGTCCCCAGCGGTAACGCGAGGAGTCCCCCCACACTCATCTGCGCACCCCGTCCACTCGTGAAGGCTTCGGTGAGCTGTGAGTCCCAGTCGGAACCCAAGAACGCAAACGGAGCGATGAGCGCACCGGTACTGACTCCCGTGACCACGTCATATTGCGGGCGCTCCTGGCGGCGGCTGAGCCCGACCAGGGCTCCGGCACCGAACGCGCCACCCGCGCCACCGCCGGAGAGGACTAGTGCCCGAAGCGTTCCGTCCTTGGATGAAGTTCTCAATCGCTGGAGAGCAGCGGTGGATTTCGCCTCCACGCTCGCTCGATCTGTGCTCAAGAAACGCACCTCAGCAGGAAAATCCACGGGGGTTGCCGTACTGAATATGGTGGGCGGCGCATCCCGACGCGGGAGGGCACAGCCCACAAGCGCCAAGATACCCAGCACGCATGTCCCACGTAGTGCCCTTACCCGCCAGCAACGGTGGAGTCTATTTCGGATCGTGACCATACTTAGATTCCTTCGTGTGCAACTGCCAACCAACTCAATGCCCGACCGAGGCCGGATCGACCGTGCGAGCTGCCTTGGGCGCGAGCACGATCGCGATCGAGGCGGCGATGAAGACGACGGCGATCACCATCATCAGTCCGTTGGTTGCCAGCGTCAGGCTCTGGCTCGTGACGAGATTGTTGAACATCTCACGGACCATCTGTCCGGTCGTGCCCGGGGGAAGCGAGGCGGCCAATTGGCCGTTGGGATCGACGACGTTCGCGAGCTTGGCGTGCGCAATGATCGTGCGGTTCTGCCAGGAGGTCGTCACCAGCGAGGTGGCAATGGCACCGGAGATCGTCCGCACGAAGTTCATGAGACCCGCGGCCGAGGCGGTCTCTTCCTCCCTGACCGAGCCCATGGCGAGTCCGGTTAAGGGCACGTAATACATCGGCATGCCGACCCCCATGAAGAAGAGCGGGATTACGATCACCCAGTAGCTCATGTCGGCAGTGGCGTAGGCCCGCCAGAACGTGTCAAGGCCGAGCCAGGCGCAGCCGATGAAGATGAGGATGCGCGGATCGATCCTATTCGCGAGCTTTGCAGCTACGGGTGAGAAAACGACCGAGAGCACACCGCCCCATGCCACCACGAGTCCGGCCCAGGTGGTGGTGTAGCCCATGTTGTACTGCAACCATTGCGGCGTCAGTACATTGATGCCGAAGAAGGCGCCAAAGGCGAGGCCGAGCACGAGCATGCAGGAAGAGAAGCCGCGATGCCGGAACACGCGCAGGTCGACGATCGGGTACTCCTCAGTCAGCTCCCAGATCAGGAAGGAGATGAATCCGATCACGGCAACGATGGCGAGTACGCGGATTTCGGTCGATGAGAACCAGTCGAGATCCTTGCCCTCATCGAGCATGATCTGCAGCGCCGCCACCCAGACGATTAAGAGCAGCATACCCACCTTGTCGACAGGCTTGATGACCGCCGGCTCCTGAAAGCGCTTGAGCAGAACCCAAGCGAGGACGCCGAAGAGCAGTGCCATGGGTACGTTGATCAGGAACACCCAGGGCCACGAATACTGATCGCAGAGCCAACCGCCCAACACCGGGCCGACCACGGGCGCGAGCAGTGTCGTCATGGCCCACAGGCCCATCGCCTGCATGGATTGGCGCTTGGGAAAAATCTTCAGCAGCAGCGTCTGCGATAGCGCCATCAAGGGACCGCCCGCCATCCCCTGCAGCACCCGCATGCCGAGGAGCATCGGGAGCGATGTCGACAAGCCGCAGAGGAACGAGCAAAGGCCAAACAGCACGACGGCGATACAGAAGAGCCGCACGGCGCCGAAGCGGCCGGAGAGCCACCCCGTGAGCGGCACCGTGATCGCCTCGGCGACGGCATAGGAGGTGATGACCCACGTGCCCTGGCTCGAGCCTGCGCCGAGGGCGCCGGCAATGTTCGGCACGGTGACGTTGGCGATCGTCATGTTGAGCACCGCGACGAAATTTGACAGTGCGAGGACGATGCCAGCCGTCCAGAGCATCCCGCCCTCGAGAGAGGGCGGGTCCTTGGAATCGATGGTAGGGTATGTCATGGGGGGGTCTCGAGGTTGCTGCGTGGGATCAGGAATTGCTGCTGAGGTCGACCTTGGCATCCATCGAAAGCCCCACACGCAGCGGATGGGCGGCGAGCTCATCGGGATTCAAGCGGATGCGCACCGGTAGGCGCTGCACCACTTTGATCCAGTTGCCGGTCGCGTTCTGCGCCGGGATCAGGGCAAAGGCAGCACCGGTACCGCCATCGAACCCTTCGACGACGCCGTGATACACCACCTTGCCGTGATAGAGATCCGACTTGAGCTCGACGCTCTGCCCAGTGCGAACCTTGGTGAGCTGCACTTCCTTGAAGTTCGCGTTGACATAGAGCTGTGCGACCGGAACCACGGACAGGAGCGGCATGGAGGGCTGGACGCGCTGACCGAGCTGCACCTGCCGGCGCGCGATGACGCCATCGATGGGCGCGCGGATTACCGTGCGACCTAAGTCGACGTTTGACTTGTCGAGGCGCGCGCGGGCCAGAGCGACTTGCGCCCGAGCGGCATCGAGTGCGGCCCGCGCGCTGCTTGCACGGTTTTTGGCGTTCGTCAACTCATCCCCCGAGACCGAGCCCGAGGCCACGAGGGCTTCACGGCGTGTCAGGTCGATGCCGGTGCGCTCGACATCGGAGAGGGCTGCGATCACTTGCGCCTGGGCGCGGGCAAGATCAGCCTGGGCCTGACGGAGCGCCAGTTTTGCGTCCGTGTCGTCGATCATGACGAGAATGTCGCCGCGCCTCACGTTCTGGCTGTCGACAACGTTCACCTGCATCACCGATCCCTCGGTCTCGGAGGCGACCTGGGCCACCTCGGCAGCGGTGTAGGCATCGTCGGTGCTTACGTAGCGGGAACCGATGAGCTTCCAATACTCGAAGGCGCCGCCGCCGGCAGCCGCCACGGCGAGGCCGAGGAGCGAGAACAGCACGGCTCGCTGTTTCTTGCGGGGTTTGACCAGCGGGGTGTTGGCCGTCGACTTGGGGGTGATTGAAGCTTGCATATCCATGGCAGTTCTCCTCAGAAAGATCTTCAGGTTTGGGGGTTATGGGTCGGGGCGCTCGGGGTGACCGGCGCGAAGCCGCCGCCCAGTGCGCGAACCAGCGAGACGTCGAGAATCAGCGCCCGAGTCTCGAGCTCAGCCTCGGAGCGGCGCGCCGATATCAGCGAGTCTTCCGCCGACAGGACGTCGAGATACGTGGCGAGCGCTCCGTCGTACCGCGAGCTCACGATCTGGTGCGCTTCCGAGGCGGCGGCTACGGCGGCCCGCGCGGCGGCGAGCTCCTCATCGAGAGACTTGCGACTCGTGGTTGCATCGGCCACCTCGCGCAGCGCCGTCGAGAGCGTCCCGTTGTAGGTCGCGACGGCGGCGTCATACTCCGCGCGCGCGCCCTTGAGCTGGCCCTGGAGGCGATCGGTGTTGAATATCGGCAGTGAGATTGCGGGACCTGCGGCACCCGACTGCGAGGCCGACTTGAAGAGGTTGTCGATGCCGACCGATTGGAAGCCCGCGAACGCGAGCAGGTTGACGCTCGGGTAGAACCCGGCCTTGCGCTGATCGATGCGGTGTGCGGCGGCTTCGGTGCGCAGGCGCGCGGCGACGATGTCGGGACGACGTCCGAGAAGATCGAGGGACAGGTTCGAAGGCAACCCTTGAGAACCCGCCCAGGCGATTTTCGGACGAGTGATTTCAAGGCCCCGATCAGGGCCAGCGCCCAAGAGCGCCGCGATGGCGTTCCGCTGCAGACCGATGCGCTCGTCGATCGCCAGGAGATCGCCCTTGGCGCCCGCCTGCCGTGCCTCGACCTGTCGCACGCTCGAGAGCGTCTCAAGGCCGTACCTGTGGCGCTGGCGGAACAAGGCGACCGTCTGCATACGCAGCGCGAGCGTGTCGGCCGCGTTGTCACGCAGCGTATAGAGATGCAGGAGCCCGGCATAGGCCGAGGCGACCGAGGTCGAGAGGATGATTCGCGTCTCGGCGAACTCGACCTCTGCAGCGCGCTGCTCCGAGACGGCGGCTGCCAGTGCTGCCCGGTTCTTGCCCCAGAAGTCGAGCTCATAGGACATGTTGAGGGTGGCGGCCCCATAGCCGTTCCAGCCCTGCGGCAGGGCCTGACGCGGAACTAAGAAGTCGTAGCTCTGCTTGGCCTCGGCGATCTCGGCGGACGCCGTCACCTCAGGCAGGCGCGTGGCGCCGGCACCCTGAACCTGCGCGGCTGCGGCCTTGAGGCGCGCTTGGGCAAGGTCCAAGTCGGGCGCGTTGTGCAGCGCCTGCTCGATCAGCGCATCGAGTTGCGGGTCGCCGTAGGCGCGCCACCACTGATCGCCCGGCCAGGCCGCGACGGGGGCCGCGAACGAGTTCGAGCTGCCGAGCTCGTCGACCTTCTTCATGGCAGGGGGCGGATCGAGCCGGGGGATCTGCGCGCAACCACTGGCGAGGGCGAGGCTGACGGCGAGAGACAGAGCGAGGGGGCGGCGTTGCCCTGCGAGACGCGGACTCTTGATGGTTTTCATCGGGTTCAAGCTCCTTAAATGAACTGTACAGTACAGTACCTTGACTTCTGGCCCGATGTCAACAAAAATGTACCGAGTAGTACAGGTTTATTCAGGAAGCGACTCGGTTATGGGCAAAAGCGACAGCAAACGACAGGTAATCCTCGACAGCGCCTATCGACTGTTCCGCGCGCAGGGGTTCGATGGGACCTCGATGGCGGATATCACCACCAAAGTCGGCGGCTCGAGGTCGACCATCTACAGTCACTTCCCCTCGAAGGAAGAGCTATTCGTCGAATGCATGATGGCGGCCCTGGAAAACTACATGTCGGACACTCTGAAGCACCTCGACGCATCCCGCGGCGATCCGCAGGACGCGCTTCGCAACTTCGGCACGAGCGTCCTCAACTTCATTTGCTCGCCCGAACAGGTGGAGGTACGTCGCTTGATGATCGCGGAGGCGGCGCGCTCCGGCACCGGGAAGCTTTTCTTTGACAAGATCACCGCGTTGCGGTCACAAGTCTCTTCATTCCTGGCCACATGTATGGCATCAGGAATGCTCCGCCGGGACGACTCCGACCTTGCCGCCGATCATCTCGGCGCATTACTTGAGGCTGAAATCCTTGAGCCGTTGCTCCTGCACGTGCGAGAAGCAGCGCCAGATGAGAAGGAGACTGCGCTGGCAGCCCAACGCGCGGTAGCCGCCTTTCTCAGAGCCTACGCGCCAGCCGTTCCACCAATAAAAACCGCTGCGTTAGCCTTTGCGCTAAACTGAACCAATCGGTTCTGTTAATCCACCCCATGAAGACCAAAACCGAATCAAAACGCCAGGCAATCATCCAAGCCGCCGCCGAAGTTTTTCGAGAAGTCGGCTTCGAGCGCGCTTCCATGGATGACATCCGTGAGCGGGTCGGCGGCTCCAAGGCGACGCTGTACAACTACTTCCCCTCAAAGGAGAAGCTGTTTTTCGAGGTCATGCACCAGGCCAAGGAAGTGGAGCTAGAAGCGATCACCGGTGAACTGGACGCCGATGCGGATGACTTGAAGCGGGAGCTGGTGCAATTCGGGCAGAAATTTATGACCGTGCTTTATTCGGTGGACGCGATTGCCGTCAGACGCTTGGCAATTGCCGAATCGCGGCACTCCGATATTGGGAGACTGTCATTCGAGCAGGCGACGGTTCCCATCGAGAAGAGGGTCGCTGAATTCTTGAGAAAGGTAATGAAGCGCGGGGCCCTTCGAACTGCCGACCCGAAGATCGCCGCAATTCACCTCCTCAGCTTGCTGGAATCAGAACTTCTGCAGCGTGTCCTTCTAGGCGTGATCGATACTGTGAAGCCCGAGAGCCTCAGCGGCCCCGTTCGGCGCGCGGTGGATGTATTCCTCTCTGGGTACGAGCGACCCTAGACATCAGTTCGAGGTAAGCAACCTCCCGGCGGACAAGCAATTGTCCGAGGACGTCCAAACATTACCACTCTGCAATGGAGGGTGGCGGAATCGTTGCTCGAACCTTGTCTGCGATACTTGATCTTACCCTCGCTTTCCCGCTTCTACGCGCTGCGTGAATGGCGAACTGCGAAGCACGTCGCGTGCTTCGCAGTCGTGTGGCATGACATTCGGCGTTATCATCGCGCCACAATGTTATTCCTGCCGCCCGCTTTTAGGTTTCCGAGTTCCTCCGTGCGCCTTTTTCGACGCGCCTCCCCGGCGTTGCCGCTCGTGGCCTTCCTCCTCTGTTCCGCGTGCGCCTCCTCGGGCGGCCGCATGGAGTCAGCGGACGACCCGACGCTGGTCGCGGAGAGCACACCCGCGCCCCTTGCGCAGAACCGGCCAATGGCTACGAGCGAAGCCAAACAGGAGGGTGAGAGCGAGGTTCCGGCGGCTGTCGCAGATTCGGAGCAGCGGGTGGCGCCACCTCGGCCTGAGGACCTGCCGGAATTGGTTGTTGAGGGCCGGGAGCGCGACCTCATCATCCGCGACTTGGTTGCTGAGGGCCAGGCACAGCTGCGCGACGTGGAACTGCAGTACGCCTTCGTTGGTAAGGGCGGGCGTGAGGTGCTGCGCGGCCGGCCGGTCGCCTTTGCATTGTGGAGCGAGGCGCAGAAGAAGTGGACGATTGCTCACCTGGAGATCCCCAGGCCGCCAGTGAAATGGGAACCCGGCCGCGGTCCACTGCCTTTCACCGTGCGCACGCCCGGCATTGAGGCGCGACACGTGAACGGCACAGGGGCGGAGCGGCTGATGTTTGCATTCTCGCGCGGCGGCGAGCAGCTGAAGGTCTACGGCCGCAAGTTCCCCGTATTCGACAACGGCCTCATCAAGAAGAAACGCTGGCGCGAGGCGGTGGCGACGGCACGATCCATCCTCTATCTGCCTTATACTCAAGATACCCTCGACCCCAACTTCGTCAGCGGCGGCAAGGATTTCCTGCTCACCACCGCACGGCGCGCCATGGACGAGCTTCGTAGCGAGAACGTGCCGAGTGCGGCCTATCCGGGCGAGCTACTGGCCGACGTGATACCAGCTGAGGTCATTACCACGCTCGCGATAATAGAACAGACGGACGACGAAGACTTCCTCGAAAAGGGCAAAGATGCGTTCGACGAGGTACTCAGCCAGTACGGCCTGAAGCGGGAGGAAGCGTATCGCTACAGCGTCTCAAGTGCGAAAGCGCTGGGGCCCATGCAGTTCACCGATCGACACGGCAACGGCACTTATTCGCTGGTCGTGCGCAGGTGTCGCGGTGCGCAGCTAGACCCAAATTTCGAGCGCGGTGCGACTCGCTTGCAAAACGCGATGAAAGCGGCAGTTTGCCTGCTGGACATTGAGCTGTCACAGATGAACAGTGAAATTCGGTCCGCATATCGCGCCAATCCGAAAGTCCTCGGCATCTTCGCGGTTGCCGCCTATAACGGCGGACCGCGCAACGTCGCAAAGCTTTATCGTGCGCTGGACCGCATGGGCGTCCAACCCGGCGAATTGCGCCGCGCCGGCGCGCTCACACCGGGCTCGGCAGTCGTCTGTCCCTGTGTCTGGCGCGAGCAATCCTCTGTAGTGCGAGCAGTCAGCATACCGCGATACAACCGAGAAAATAGCGGCTACATCGAAAAGTATCAAAGCGTCCTCAGCCTAATCGACTAAATACCCCGATGCCATCACGCCGGTGGTCCTGGACCAGTTTGCGTATTCGAGACCGTGGCATTCATCAAGCATTGATGACGGACATCGCACGACAATAGGCGCTCTGGGACGTCATCGAGAAATGGGAACTCGATTGCCGTCGCGCCTGCCATAGGTTGCCAATGGCGCCCCGATGAGCGGATGATAATCCGATGGGCATGCGAGCCAAAACGGGGTGCGTGCGTTCAGTGTCGGCACTGCTCGTGCCATTGGCGCTCGAAGGCTGCCATACGGCCGTTCTTTCTCCTGCGGGACCGATTGGGGCGGCGGATCGCGCCATTCTGCTCGATGCACTGGCGATCATGCTGGCCATCGTCGTTCCAACGATATTGGCGACGGTGGCATTTGCTTGGTGGTTTCGCGCCTCGAACACCCGTGCGCGTTATCTGCCCACCTGGTCCTACTCCGGGCGCATGGAGCTCATCGTCTGGTCGATCCCGGCGCTGGTGGTTTTCTTCCTCGGTGGCATCGCCTGGATCGGATCCCACTTGCTCGACCCGGCCCGCCCGCTCTCCCCCGGCGCCAAGACGCTCGAAATCCAGGTCGTCTCGCTCGACTGGAAGTGGTTGTTCATTTACCCCGAGCAAGGGGTGGCATCGGTGAACGACCTGGTGGCTCCGGCAGGGGCCCCGCTGCACTTTGAAATCACCTCAGCGAGCGTGTTCAACGTGTTCTTCCTACCGCGGCTCGGCAGTGAAATCTACTCGATGTACGGTATGACCACCCAGCTCTACCTGCAAGCCGATCGTCCCGGCATCTATCATGGTCTCTCCGCTCATTTCAGCGGTGATGGCTTCTCCGACATGGCGTTTGACCTGCACGCCGTCACGCCCGAGCAATTCGCGGCATGGGCCGCTGCCACGAGTGCCTCGGGCCCGGTGCTGGACGAGGCGGCCTACCGGAACCTCCTCACCCAAAGCCAGAACATCAAGCCTTACACGTATCGGGCCGTTCAGCGCGATCTATACGGCGACATCGTGTCGCAGAGGCTACCTCCCGGAGAGGGGCCGCCCACCGGGAAAATCAATCCTTCGGTATCTTCGCGGCAGGAGAATTGACGTGTTCGGCAAGCTGACTTGGGCTGCCATCCCCTTCGACCAACCCATCCCGCTCGCCGCCGGGGCGTTCATGGTTCTCTTCATCTGCGGCGTACTGATCTGGGTGTGGGCCAAGGGGCACATCCCCTATCTCTGGCGCGAATGGATCACGAGCGTCGATCACAAGCGTATCGGCATCATGTACTGCCTCCTTGGACTCGTCATGCTGCTACGCGGCTTCATCGATGCGCTGATGATGCGCTCGCAGCAGGCGCTCGCGTTCCACGCCGCAGGCTACCTGCCTCCGGAGCACTACGATCAGATCTTCTCGGCGCACGGCACACTCATGATCTTCTTCGTGGCCATGCCTTTTGTCATTGGTCTGATGAACTTTGCGGTTCCCCTGCAACTTGGGGTACGCGACGTGGCCTTCCCGACATTGAACTCCGTGGGCTTCTGGCTCACGGCCGTCGGGGCACTTCTGGTCAACCTCTCGCTCGTGGTCGGCGAGTTCGCCCGAACTGGATGGCTGCCCTATCCGCCGCTGTCCGAGCTGGCGTACTCGCCGGGAGTCGGGGTGGATTATTATCTCTGGGCTATCCAGATCTCGGGGATCGGCACGCTCATGACGGGTATCAACCTGGTCACGACGATTCTCAAGATGCGGGCACCCGGCATGAACTACATGCGAATGCCGGTCTTCTGCTGGACCGCGCTCGCCTCCAGTCTGCTGATCGTCGCGGCTTTCCCGGTCCTCACGGCAACTCTTGCCATGCTGCTGCTTGATCGTTACCTCGACTTTCATTTCTTCACCAACGCCGCGGGCGGCAACGCGATGATGTTCATGAACCTGATCTGGGCTTGGGGACACCCCGAGGTCTATATCCTGGTTCTGCCGGCATTCGGGGTGTACTCCGAGGTGGTCGCGACGTTCTCCGGCAAGCCCCTATTCGGTTATCGATCGATGGTGATCGCGACCATGGCGATCTGCATCCTCTCCTTCACGGTGTGGCTGCATCATTTCTTCACGATGGGCGCGGGCGCCGATGTGAACGCCGTCTTCGGTATCGCCAGTATGCTCATCGCCATCCCGACGGGTGTGAAGATATACAACTGGCTCTTCACCATGTATGGGGGCCGCGTGCGCTTCAGCTCCCCGATGCTCTGGGCGATCGGCTTCATGGTGACCTTCGTGGTCGGCGGCATGACCGGCGTGCTGCTCGCAGTTCCCCCGGCGGACTTCTTGTTGCACAACAGCTTGTTCCTGGTCGCGCACTTCCACAACACGATCATCGGGGGGGTGGTCTTCGGGGTGTTCGCCGGTTACACCTTCTGGTTCCCCAAGGCCTTCGGGTTCACGCTGGACGAGCGGCTCGGCAAAGCGGCGTTCTGGTGCTGGTTCGTGGGCTTTTACGTCGCCTTCGTTCCGCTTTACGTGGTGGGCCTCGAGGGCATGACTCGACGCATGCAGCACTACGATCGGCCCGAATGGCACCCGTGGCTGCTGGTGGCTGGACTCGGCGCCCTGATCATTCTCTGCGGCATCGCCCTGCAGGTCGCGCAGCTCACGATTTCAATCCGCAGCCGCGAGCGACGCCGCGATCCCACCGGGGATCCCTGGGACGGCCGCAGCCTCGAATGGGCGACTCCATCGCCTCCGCCGGCCTTTAATTTTGCGGTGCTCCCGAACGTAACCGACGAGGAACCCTACTGGAGTATCAAGCAGCAAGCGCGCGAGCAGAGGCGCCTGGTCACGTCCGAGCCGCACTACGAGCCCATCGAGATGCCGCGCAACAGTCCGGTCGGCTTCGTCACGGCGTTCCTCGCGGCCGTGACCGGCTTCTCCCTCATCTGGCACATCTGGTGGCTCGTCGTACTCGGACTTGCCTGTGCCTACATTACCTTCGTCGTCTTCGCCTGGCGCGATGTTGCCGAGTTCGAGATTCCCGCCGAGGAAGTGGCGCGGATCGACCGCGCGAATCGCGACGCGCGCGCCGAGTATTTGCGCGAGCTCGCCTCATGAGTACCGAGGCGCTGCGCGCACCGCCCGATCCTTATCAGTTGGGGTCCCGCCGGGCGGGAGCGCATGCGCCGCCCTCGGTGACCGGGCGCGGTGCCGGCGGGCCTGCGTCCAAGCGCATCATCGTTGGGTACGGCTTTTGGATCTTCCTGCTCTCCGACGTGATTGTGTTCTCGAGTTTCTTCGCCGCTTACGCGGTGCTCTTCAAGAACACCGCGGGCGGTCCTGCCGCACAGCAGCTGTTCGATCTGCACAATACGGCGGTGGAGACCGGCTGCCTCCTCGCCTCGACCTTTACCTGCGGGATGGCGAGCCTTGCGGTCGGTCAGCGGAGTCAGAAATGGACGCAGCTCGCCCTCCTTGCCACCGGACTGCTCGGCCTCGCCTTCATCACGCTCGAGGTCCGCGAGTTCGCGAGCTTCGTCGCACGCGGTGCCGGTCCCAGTCGCAGTGCCTTTCTTTCCTCCTTCTTTACCCTGGTGGGATGCCACGGTGTGCACGTGACCGCCGGCCTGCTGTGGCTCGGCACCATGATGGCGCAGTTCTATGCGAAGGGGTTTCGGCAGGATATCCGCCACCGATTCCTGTGCTTCAGCCTCTTCTGGCATGCCCTTGACATCATTTGGGTGGCCATTTTCAGCCTGGTGTACCTAGTCGGAACCCTGCCCCCGGAGTTGCTACCATGAGCAGCGAACACGAATTCGATGCAGGCTCGGACGTCGGCGAGGACCGCCTGCCCGGAGCCGAAGCCGCCGCCCGGGAACGCGCGCTTGGGCGGGAAGTGGGCGGCTACCTACTCGGACTCGCGCTCGCGGTGGGGCTCACCGCGGCTTCGTTCTGGGTCCGAGGCACCGGCCTCGTCTATGGACCCGGGCTCGCCATGGCGCTACTGGTACTCGCCGTTGCCCAGATGGGTATCCATCTCATCTTCTTCCTGCACATCACCACGGACCCGGACAACGAGAACAACATTCTCGCGCTCGCCTTTGGGGTCTTGATCGTTTGTCTGATTGTGTTCGGTTCCTTATGGGTCATGGAGCACATGAATCACAACATGGCGCCGATGCAGGAATTGATGCAAATGCAACGGTGAATCCGTCGCGGGATACCGGAATGCCTCGATCACGGCCGGCCCTGCCGCGGGAGTGATTGCCGGGCAGTTCGGTTACGCGGCCGTCCATCTGTTCGGTGCCATCTGCGCGCTCCTCGGTGTCGCACTCGTGGTCAGCGCCCGCGGCCCCGCGCCCTGAAGATCAACCGCCTGCGGACACCAGATCCGCCGGCTAGACCCAAGGAGAAACACCATGTCACGCGTCTTTATTTCCGGCTCATCAACCGGCCTCGGCCTGATGGCGGGCGAACTGCTCATCAATCAAGGTCATCAGGTCGTCCTGCACGCTCGTAACACTGCACGCGCCGATGACGCCAAGCGCGCGCTGCCGAGGTCCGAAGCCATCGTGGAGGGCGACCTCGGCACCATCGCCGGCGCAAAGGAAGTCGCTGCGCGTGTCAATGAATTCGGCCGCTTCGACGCGGTGATTCACAATGCTGCGGTGGGCTACCGTGAAGGTTACCACCTCACCGCTGATGGCTTGCCCCATGTGTTCGCGATCAACACGCTATCGACATATATTCTGACCGCGTTGGTCGAGCGGCCACACCGACTCGTCTATCTGAGCTCCGGCATGCACCATCATGCCGATGTTAATCTCGATGACGTCCTCTGGAGCAAGCGCCGTTGGAACGGCTCGACGGCGTATGCCGAGAGCAAACTGCACGACGCGATGCTTGGCTTTGCCGTGTCCCGACGTTGGCCGGATGTCTTGTCAAACTCACTCGAGCCTGGCTGGGTTCCTACCAAGATGGGGGGAGCTGGTGCGCCAGACGACATGGACCAGGCGCCTCTCACCCAGGCATGGCTCGCCGTCAGCGATGAACCGGATGCGAAGGTGACCGGCCGCTATTTCTACCATTTGTGTTCGCTCGCGCCTAACCCGCAGGCCAATGACGCCGCGCTTCAGGATCGCCTTGTCGCGATCTGCGCCGAATTGTCCGGCGTCCCACTCCCGATTTGAGCGCGGGATCACCCGCGGGATTTCCACGCCAATCGAGATTGCCATGAAACGAACCGTACTTATTCTCGGCGCTAGTGGAGAAGGCGCACGTCCTGTGCTCGTACGCCAATGCCTCGCGCAATGATGTCTCTACGAACAGTCTGCTTAGATCTTTACCACTGAACGGAGATGGAAATTATGAACAGACGCGATTTTTCGCTCGCCATGGTCGCCGGTGCAGCCGCCTCGTTGACCTCGATGCGCAACCTGGCTGCGATGCCGGCTCCAGTCAAGGCACGTAACGTTGTCCTTGTTCACGGCTTATTCGCCGACGGCTCCTGCTGGTCAGACGTGATTGCGCGACTACAGGCGGCGGGACTTAACGTCACTTCGGTGCAAAACCCATTGACCACGTTGCCGGAGGCGGTGGCTTCGGCCGAGCGGGTGCTGAATCGGCAGGACGGACCCACGGTTCTCGCCGGGCACTCCTTCTCGGGCATGATCGTTACGGAGGCGGGTGCGCATCCGAACGTGTCGGGTGTCGTCTACGTCGCTGCTCGAGCGCCCGATGCCGATGAGGACTACACCGCTTTGGCAAAGAAATTTCCCACGCCTCCGGCAACGGCGGGGATCGTTTTTGATGGCGAAGAAGGTCGGCTGATCGAACCGGCCTTTCTACGCGACTTTGCCGGCGACGTGCCAGAGTCCAGGGCGAAGGTGCTGTACGCGGTACAACAACCGTTCCAAAAGTCCCTCCTCGCCGGTAAGACCACGCGAGCGGCGTGGCGAACAAAGCCGAGCTTCTACGCGGTCTCAACAGAGGATCGGACGATCAACCCGGATCTGCAACGGTTCATGGCCAAGCGCATGGGTGCGAAGACAATAGAGGTAAAATCAAGCCACGTTTCGCTCATCTCACAACCGGATGTGATCGCAGCGCTAATTCTCGAAGCCGCCGGACAGCCCGCGTCTGAGCGGCCAGCGTGATCTCGTGGGAGGCATTGTCCCAGGCATCAACCGATCTGACAAACGTCAGGTTCCTGCAGAAAGGGACTCGAAGCTATAGTTGTGTCCTGCAGCGCACTTCACTACCGTTAGGCCTGTCCACAGAACCTCGGGAGGCAATATATGCTGGAGATTCGCCCAACCTGCGAGAACTGTGGTGCCCGATTGTTACCCAATTCCCTCGAGGCGATGATCTGTTCCTTTGAGTGTACGTTCTGTCGAACATGCGTGGAACAGATACTGGACAACGTATGCCCTAATTGTGGCGGCGGATTTACCCCACGCCCCATTCGTCCGGCCCGTCGCTGGCGGGGCGAGATTTGCTTAACAGCAGCCCCCGCCTCGACTGTAGTGGTCTCAAAACCCATCGACCACGCGTCGCATAAAGCGTTTGCCGCTTCCATAAGGACTATTCCGCCGGATCGGCGGTAGCAGCAAAATCCAGCTCTGACCGAAGGCTCATGTCACGCCGTGAACCGAGAGCGATAATCCTGTGGAGTCACTGCCAGCAGCCGCAGAAAGCTGCGGCGCATTGTTTCCTCCGAACCGAAACCGCATCGCTGAGATATCCGCTTCACTGGCAGGCCGGATTCCGATAACAATCGCCGCGCCGCTTCGACGCGGAGTCGCTCAATTGCGCGGGCCGGGGTAATGCCTGTTGCCTCAGCATAGTGGCGGCTGAAACTGCGCTCACTCATTCCTGCTTGATCGGCCAAAACGGGAAGCGGTAGATCATCGGCCAGGTGATTGTTAATCCATTCGTGCAGCGCCCCGAACTCATCGTCTGCCGCCTGCAGAGAGAGTACGGTGCTGAACTGCGCCTGGCCGCCCGGCCGCTTCATGAAAACAACCAGATATCTCGCCACGGCCAGCGCCAGCGAAGACCCTAAGTCCTCTTCTACGAGCGCAAGGGCAAGATCGATGCCGGCCGTCACCCCTGCCGAACTCCAGACTGGCCCATCGCGCAAGAAGATTGGATCGGATTCGACGCACACTTTGGGGAAGCGACGGGCAAGTTCGGCGCAATACGACCAATGGGTGGCGGCTCGGCGCCCATCGAGCAGACCGGTCGCGGCCAAGAGAAATGCTCCGGTGCAGACGCGAGGCGATGCGGCGTGCCCGCTTTGCTCGTGCCTGCACCCATTCGATGATCGCCGGATCGGCCGCCGCCGCTTCGACGCCCTGGCCGCCGGCCACCATCAATGTGTCCACTGGAGCATCGGCGCGCGAAAGCGGAGCGGTCAAAAGTTTGAGTCCGGATGAAGCCGTCACCTGCGCGCCGCTTCTCGCCACAACCTGAAGATCATAGGGCGGCCGTCCTCCCGCCTCGAGTACGAGATCGTTGGCGGAGGCAAATACCTGAAACGGTCCAGTGACGTCCAGCAACTGTACCAGCGGAAAAGCGAGCAATTCGACTACGCGAAGGGAGGTGGCGCGAACCGAGGGACTTTGGCATTGCCGCCAAAGTCTGCGTGGGTAGATTGATCCTGTCTACCCCTGTCCTCGAACCGGAGATCGATATGATTCGAGACGACACGCATCTGACTGATTGGCTCGCTAATGTTCGAAGGGAATGGATCAGATCGATTTAACGGGGCCATTCGAAGCGTTGTCGCGCGTCCCGAACTCGATCTACCAGAATCTACGCGAAGACGAGTGCGCGCCGGTTCGCGATCTCAACGGCCTGCGGTTGATCCCAGATGCGGCCCTCGCAGCGGCGCCGCAGGCTCGATGTGCTCCACGTACCGGGCGGTCTCGGACAGGAAGCGTTGATGGAGGACCAGGAGGTACTCGCTTGGATTCAGAAACAGGCAGCAGGTTCGCGCTACATTCTCTCCGTATGTACCGGGCGCTCTGCTCTGCGGTGCAGCAGGCCTTCTCAAGGGACGCCGCGCGACAACGCACTGGTCATCGCTTCACTTGTTGCCGTTTTTCGGCGCGATCCCCGTGAATGAGAGAGTGGTGGTGGACGCGAACGACGTATTTGCCGCCGGTGTTACCGCGGGAATCGACGGTGCCCTGCGTCTCGCCGGCGAATTGCGTGGCGATGAGGTCGCCCAGGCTATTCAACTCGACATGGTGTATGCGCCGGAGCCGCCCTTCAACAGCGGAACACCGAGCGCGCGCCGCCGGCGATTCTGGAGCACGCAAGGCAAGCGTATCGGGAGATCACCGCGCGGCGCGAGAAAACGGCGCGCCGGATCGCAGCTCGTCTCGGTATTTCTGTTGCCCAATAGGCGGTTGGCGGAAAAGCGAGGGGTTATTGGCAATACCGCCAAGAGAACCGCCTCTATATTGTCCTCTGTTGAGCAATCAGTGCTCAGCGCCCATCGGGGAAGATCCAGGAGAACTCGCATGGACTCACCGAACTTAAATCGTCAACTCGCCGGCAGGAGAGCCGCGGCAGCCACGGTGGCAGTGATTTCCTCACCACACGCTGCTACCTACTTGTCTGACACCAAAACATTACCATCAAAGGAAAACACCATGACCACGGCGACATTCGCAAAGAAAGAGCCCCCGGAATGGCTGTTGGCTTTCTGGAAGGAAATTGACGACAAGACTTTCGGGAAAGGATTCGATTGTTTTACCAAGGACGCTATCGGTAATCTCGGTGTTGCTGATTGGCATGGACGCGAGGCTATCCGCGAGAATCTGCGCGCCTTCATCGATACGGGTTTCACGGCCCATCACGACGTTCTCGAATACTGGGATGGCGGCTCGCTCAAGGTCTTCCGCGGCATCGTCACCATGAAGCCGGATGACAGCAGCAAGCCGATCATGAAACCTGTCATGTCCCATTTCTTTTACATGGACGAAAAGGATCCCACTAAGGTGCGACACTGGGTTGGGGCGGTCGGTCCCGCTCAATTCTGATGCCGGATGGATCGAGCGGTTTTGAAATTAAAGGATCTAATCGATAGATGAACGCATTACTTCCACGAAACCCGGCATTATGGTGGGCTATTCATCCCCCCACGGCGTCCACGGCACGCGCGGCATAGCGCATCGCCCAAATGCACGCGAAGGATGAAAGCGTAAGTAATTGTTCGGTAAGGGTAAAATGAATTGGTCGCAGGTTCGATCCTACCCGGCCCCCAGTTCTCGGTTCCCACATGACACCAGTGCCTCGAGGGTCACTCAATCCGCGCAACACTGATGCGGCTGCGAGCGCCAAAGGTCGGCGGCGCCGGTGTCGGACATTGCGCGCCAGCGAGCGGAGTTGCGGGTAGCCGGGCAGCGGGAGTTGCTCCATCATGGGGAAAGGGGCCGCATCAGTGGCACGGCCTTTGGCGAGTACCCCAAAGTGGCAAGAAGAAGAAGCTCACGTGAGCCATATGACCAATGCATCATCGGTAGAGCGGGGTGGCGTGCTTCGCAGCTCTTGTAGTTCTGCGCGCCGATGAACACGTCGCTGGTAGGGCGAGCGGTCCAGTCGGTTAACGCGCCGGTTCGGCAGTTGGCGCAACTGCTTCTTGAGCGCGACGGACCCTACGCCCAGGCCTTCGAGAGTCTCATCCTCGGGCTAATCGTGCTCAGCCTCGTGTCGGTCGGCTTAGAGACCCTTTCCGGTTTGCCCGCATGGGCAACATTGGTGCTTAAGATCGGGGAGATTGTCGTCGTCGCGGTCTTCACGTTCGAATACATGCTGCGCATCGTGGCCGCCCCGCGCAAGCTCGCCTTCATTTTCAGTTTCTACGGTCTCGTGGATCTGCTCGCGATCGCACCCTTCTATCTCGCGGGACTCGACGCGCGCTACCTGCGGGCGCTGCGGGTTTTGCGCGTGCTGCGCGTCCTGAAATTGCAGCGGCGCGTCCTCGAAAAAAAAGACGCGGAACGCACCCACGAACTCGCCAAGCAGCAACAACGCCCTGATGCAAGCACAGGCGCAGCTCAAGGCCGAACTCGACATCGCGCGGGCGCTGCAAATAGCAATCCTGCCATCGAGGTTCCCGGCGAAGTCAGGGTGCGACGGCGCGGCGCGAATGGTCCCGGCTACTACCATGGGCGGGGATTTCTACGACTTCATCGAGTTGCCGGACGGGCAGGTCGGGATCGTCATGGCGGACGTCTCGGGCAAGGGTGTGCCCGCGGCATTCTTCATGGCGGTGGCGCGCACCAACCTCCGCGAACTCGCCATGCACCATGCCGAACCCGCAGCCTGTTTGGCGCGCACCAACGAGGTGTTGTGCACGCAAAATCCGATGGAACTGTTCGTGACGGTGTTCTACTGCATCTTGGACACTGCGACCGGCGTGCTGCGCTATGCGAACGGTGGCCACAACCCGCCATACGTGCGGCGCGCCGACGGTTCCATCGAGGTATTGAGCGGGGCCGGCGGCCTCGTGCTGGGCGCGATGCCGGGAGTCGAGTATCAGAATCATACGGTACAGCTGCGCGTCGGTGACACGACTCGTGTTGTATACCGACGGGGTGACCGAGGCTTCAATTGCGTGCCGACGAGGCCTATGGGGAGAAACGACTGATCGCCGAGGTCCAGGCGCACGGCGATGGCGTCTGCCGAAGCCCTGGTGGAACGGATCTGCCGCAGCGTGACGACATTTACCGGTACCGCCGCGCAGTCCGACGACATCACGCTCACGGTGCTCTCTTGGCAGCCGCCGAACTCAGGCGTCGAACCGGGGGTCAGGTCTGGCGACTGCCATCGCGCCCGGCCCACCTCCGTGAACGTTCGGATCGAATCGATTGGCCTTACTACGGTGGCGATCCCGGAGGGTCGGCTGGATTTCGGCGCGGCCGCCGGCTTTCAGGCTCAGCTCGAAGCAGGTGCTGGCCGGCGTTGGATCTAGACCCGCCGGCGTGATCATCGACTGTGGCGGGCTCGACTATGTTTCCAGCGCCGGTTTGCGCGTATTCCTGCTGGCAGCACGCGCCTCGCAGCGCGCCAATGTTGCGTTTGCGATATGTGCGCTGAAGCCCGCGGTACGCGAAGTATTCGATGTCAGCGGCTTCAGCCGCGTCATCGCGGTGTACGCGGACCGCGCGTCCGCCCTTGCGCAGAACTCGGGAGTCCGGATGAAGCGACAGGCCAGCTGTGCCGAGCGATGCGGCGCAACTTCCGGTACTGACGCAGTTTCTGCACGAGTTCTGGTCGGCCGCCGGCTTGCCGCTGGCAGAAACGGTGACATTCGAACTCGCGCTCGAGGAGATTTTTATGAATGTGGTGATGCACGGCACGCCCGCTGGCCGAGTGACGCGTGTCGAGGTGTCTCTAGTCCTGCACGATGGCTGCCTCACTCTGATAATCGAAGATGACGGTCCGTCGTTCAATCCTCTCTCGCTGGCGGCGCCGGACGTTACAGCGAGCCTCGAGGAGCGCCGCGTTGGCGGGCTGGGCGTGTACCTGGTGCGACAGATGATGGACGCCGTCGGTTATCAACGCCTCAGGGGGCGTAATCAATTGAGCATGACCAAGCGTGTTCGAGGACCGACACAATGAATGAACGGGTACACTGACGGGCAGGCACCGGAGCAAGTAGATGTTCGCGATCCAACTCGACCCCGCGGGCGCAGTCATGATGTCGGGAAGACTGGATGCCACCCAATGCGAGGCGGCACTCAAGTTCTTGGACGGACTCTCGGTGCAAGCCGAGCCGCGGGTCATCGATCTTTCCCGGCTCGAATACATTGCAAGCGCCGGACTGCGGGTGTTCCTGCTCACGCAGAAGCGCAGTAAGGAATCGGGAGCAGGCGTGAGGCTGATCAATGTCCCTCCGCAGGTCTACGATATTTTTCGCTACGCCGGCTTCGACCGGATTTTCGACATCGCCCGGGCGGGCGGCTAGCGGCTTGGGCGAGCCGCGGTGAATGATACGTGGCTGGTACGGGCGCCGATCGCGGTTGCCCCGGTGTTGTTGTTCCTCGGAGTGCTCGTGCAGGCCGATAGCTACAAGCTACTGCGGCTCAAGACTGTTCTGACCATCACCGCGGCAGGGGCACTCGCGGCCGGTGCAGGCTATCTGACGAGCGTCTGGACGTACGCGCATTTCGGGGGAGATTTCCAGTCTTACTCGCGCTACGTCTCGCCCTGGATCGAGGAGTCACTGAAGGCGGTCGTGCTCGTGTTTCTCATTCGTACGCGGCGCGTGGGGTTGCCGGTGGACGCCGGCATCGCCGGGTTCGCGATCGGCACCGGCTTTGCGCTGGTCGAGAACCTCTACTACCTGGCATCGCGGCCCGACACCGCGCTTGCGGTGCAGGTGATCCGCGGCTTCGGCACGGCGATCATGCACGGCGGCACGACGACGGTCCTGGCAATGATTTCCGTCACGCTCTACGAGCAGCGGCCGAACGGCGGCCTGCACCTGATGCTGCCGGGGTTTTTGGCGGCGGTGGCATTGCATGCGGGCTTCAATCAGCTGCTCATGCGCCCGGCGCTGGCGACGCTCGCCACCGTGCTGGTGTTGCCGTTCGTCATCTATCTCGTATTCCAGCACAGCGACCGGGTGCTGCGAGAGTGGCTCGATACGGACCTGGATTCCAAAGTGCAGCTGCTCGAGTTGATCAACAGCGGTACCTTTCTCGACAGCCCGTTGGGCCGTGTCCTTAAGTCGCTGCGCGACCGCTTCCGCGGCGAGGACCTGGCCGACATGCTTTGCCTGCTGCGGCTGCACGGCGAACTCGCGTTGCGCGCGAAAGGCGTCCTGCTGCTGCGTGAGAGCGGCATGGAGGAACTCGCGCTCGACGACGAAACCCACGACAAGCTGACGGAACTCGCGCAGCTCGAGCGGGCGATCGGTCGAACCGGAATGCTCGCTCTGCGTCCGCTGATGATGGTGACCGGCAAGGACATCTGGCAGCTCAAGCTGCTCGATCGCTAGCAGATCCGGTGCTTGCCGCGGCTCGGAGCCGGCTGTGATTCTTGTTTTAGCCTCCCGGCGGGATGATGAACTATGATATGGCCGTTCGATGCCGCAACGACTTGAACTGGGCGGCGACCTGGTAGGCGAGCGGTCGGCAAGGGGAGAAGCAAGCGGTGGGAAATATCAGGGCCTGGGCCAACTTTTACGGCCGTCGCGTGTAATTGTGTACAAGGACGCAGATCTGGCGCTGGTGGAACGCTACCGGACCGGTGATAAAGCGGCCTTTACGGAATTGATGGTCAGGTATCAGCGGCCGATCTACAACGCCGCCTTCTGGGTGCTGCGCCGGGCTGATGACGCTAGCGACATAACGCAGGAAGTGTTTCTCAAAGTTGCCGAGCGACGCGATGAATATGACCCGAACTTCAGGTTTTTCAGCTGGATCTACCGGATCGCAATCAATGAATCGCTCAACCTCCTGCGGCACAACCGGCGCGAAACCCTGGAAGATGATATCGACTTGCCGGCCCCGGATAGCGCCAGCCCTGAGCAGCAGCTCAGCGATGCGCAGCTTTCCGACCGCATCCGGAGCGCGATGATGGGTATGACGGTCAATGATCGGGTGGTGCTCTCGCTGCGGCATTTTTCTGAGTGCAGCTACGAGGCGATCGCTCAGATTCTGGACCTGGATGAAAAAACGGTGAAATCCCGGTTATTCGAGTCCAGGCAGCGCCTGCGCAGCTTGCTTGCGGATTTGGGGTCGTACTGATGGAGCACTTCGAACTGACACGCCTGATGCACGAGGTTCTCGACGGCGCGGCCTCCGCGGACGAGGTCCGGGAGCTCGATCGGCTGCTGGCGGACGATCCTGAGGCCCGCACTCAGTACGACGAGCTTGAGCGTCTGTTTGCCGGGTTGAACACGATGCAAAAGGCGCATCCGCCCGAGGGATTGGTCGCCGCGGTCCTAGCTAAGCTGCCTCGGCAGCACAGGCGACGTGATCGACTGCGCCAACTTTTTTCGCGGTGGCGTGTACTTGGTGTAGATTCGGGACGCGCTCAGGGGAGCGATCCGAGCAGACCCTCAAGAACTCAACGAAATTCTCAGTACAAATCAATTAGAAGGAATCGAGATATGAGCGGACCGAACTTCATTTCCCGCAAACCCAAGCTCTGGATCGCGGCTGGGATCGCGTTGGTTGCGATCGTGCTGGGAGCGCGATACTTCGACTTTCCTCCCCAGATGGGCACTCAAGGAACGATTGCACCGGCAAAGCGATTCGTGGCTGAGCAACCCGGGGCGGCCGACGTAAACGGTGGCCAGTCGGACGCGTCGCGCTCCGCGGCGTCAACAGGTGGCGCTGCGGGCGACGCCGGTCGCAACAATGCCAACGATGCGGGTCGCAATAATGCCAACGATGCGGGTCGCAATAATGCCAACGATGCGGGTCGCAATAATGCCAACGATGCGGGTCGCAACAATGCCAACGATGCGGGTCGCAACAATGCCAACGATGCGGGCCGCAATAATGCCAACGATGCGGGTCGCAATAATGCCAACGATGCGGGTCGCAACAATGCCAACGATGCGGGTCGCAACAATGCCAACGATGCGGGTCGCAATAATGCCAACGATGCGGGTCGCAATAATGCCAACGATGCGGGTCGCAATAATGCCAACGATGCGGGTCGCAATAATGCCAACGATGCGGGTCGCAACAATGCCAACGACGCGGGTCGCAACAATGCCAGCGATGCGGGTCAAGACGCTTCTCGTCAGCAGTAATTGCTACGAATCTTGAGCAGCCTCTAACCGCCGGCCTTAGGGCCGGTGGTTTTTGACTTGCAGACCAGTTACCCATGCTGATGCCGTCGACCAGGCCCGGGAGGGGAGCCTGGATGTTCGGCATCATATGGCTGTCGCTGTTGCCGGCCGTAGCGACGGCCGCGGATGAGAGTCCCGTCAATATCTATGGCGTGGAAACCCGGGATCTCCATCTTTTCTACTATGACTACCTGAGATACCTCGAGCCGCATGCCGTGCGCACGTTCACCAATTCGCTGGCTTGGCAGCGGCGGATATTCGGGTGGGTACCGTCCGAGCCCACAACGATCTAGCTGCAGGACTTCGTGGATTACGGCAATGCTACACGCTTACGTTGCGCCGCACGACAGGCTCGAGTTCGACGTTGCCCCGCTGCCCCACACCTTCGAGACCTTCCCTGCCAGCGAGCGCATATACTCTTTGATGAACCACGAACTGATCCACGAGGTGCAAGGCGACATTGCCAATGCGAGGAGGAACGGCGTTGGCGGCGATTCTTTCTCGGCAAGGTCGCCGTCGAATCCAGGAATCCCGAATCACTGCTCTACAACTATCTGACGGCGCCGCGCCATACGACGCCGCGCTGGTACCGGGAGGGCAGCGCGGTATTTATTGAGACGTGGATGGGCGGCGGCCTGGGGCGCGCGCAGGGCGGCTACGACGAAATGGTATTCCGCGCGATGGTGCGCGACGACGCCCACTTCTATGATCCATTGGGGCTTGAGTCGCGCAGGGATCAAGGTCGATTTTCAGGGCATGGCGAACGCCTACCTCTATGGCACGCGCTTCGTTACGTGGCTCGCGTACACCTATTCGCCGGAGAAGGTGATCGCCTGGACCCGCCGCGACGAAGGAAGCAAACGCTACTATGCCGACCAGTTTCAGAACGTCTTCGGCTGCCGCTCGAGCAGGCCTGGCAGGACTGGATTGCGTTCGAGCACGAGTTCCAGCGAGAGAAACCTCGCCGAGGTGCGCAAGTTCCCGATCACGCCGCGAGCACAAGCTGGCCGCGAGCGCACTGGGGTCGGTATCGCGCATGTATTACGATGAGGCAACGGGCATTCTATATGCGGCCGTACGGAATCCGGGGGCGGTCGAGCACGTCGGCTGCCTTGAACACCCGGGACGGCGAGCATCCGGAAGCTCGACCGACATCAAGGGCGCGATCCACTATATCGGGTCACGTCTTTTGCTTACGACCCGGCCAGCGGAACGGCCTTCTACACGAACGATAACCACTCGCGCGTTCCGAGACCTCATGGCGGTCAATCTCAAGACCGGCGAGAAACGGATGCTGCTCAAGCATGCACGCATCGGCGAGATCGTCGTTCAACCCGGCCGACCAATCGCTGATCGGCGTGCGCCACATGAATGGCCTCGCGACGCTCGTGCGCATTCCGCTACCCGTACAACACCTGGACCGTGGTGCATACGTTTCCCTATGGCGCAAGTGCCGTACCGACCTCGATATCTCACCCGACGGGCGGCTGCTTTCGGCAACGATGAGCGAGGACAACGGCGATGCAGTATCTGCGCGTGTGGGAGCTCAACAAGATCTTGGCGGGGGACTTGAAGCCGCTCTCCGAGTACCGCTTCGGGCAATCCGTACCGGAGGGCTTCGTGTTTTCCCCGGACGGGCGCTACCTGTACGGAAGCAGTTACTACACGGGCGTGTCCAACATCTTCCGCTATGAGGTCGCCACCGGCGCGGTCGAAGCGGTTTCAAACGCGGAAACCGGGTTCTTCCGCCCGGTGCCGCTCGCCGACGGGCAAGCTCGTCGTACTGAGCATACACGGCTGAAGGCTTCGTGCCGGCGATCATCGAGCCGCAACCGCTCGAGGACGTCAGCGCGATCAAGTTTCTGGGCGCCGAGCTCGCGGAGAAGTACCCCGTGGTCACGACTTGGCAGGTACCGGTCCGAGCACGGTCGACGACGAAAAGCTGATCACGGCAAAGGGCGTCCCTACGTGCCGCTGCGCCGTCTAACTCTCGAACGCCTTACCCGGTGCTGCAGGGCTACAAGAACATCGTCGGCGCCGGCTATCACATGCTAACTTCGAGGACCCGCTCCAGTTGGCGAGCTTAGGGCATAACCGTGGCGTCCACACCGGCAAGAAAACTGCAGAGCGACGAGCGCGCCCATGTCGACATCATCGGTACGCTACATGGCTGGAAGCTGCATCTGTCCTGGAATCGTTCGGATTTCTACGATCTTTTCGGTCCGACCGAGCGCAGCCGCAAGGGCTACGCCGCCGAGACTCGGGCTACGATTGGCTGCTGATCTACGACGAGCCGCGGAAGCTGGAAGCTATCTTCGATATCGCCTACTACGACCAGATCGACACCCTGCCCAACGCCCAGAACATCGAGACTAACGTTCACCCGACTGGTGACCAGCAAGGTCGGCCTCCACTATACGGACGTGAAGCAATCGATCGGCGCGGTCGACGACGAGAAGGGCTGAGCGTGGGAGCCTGGTTTACTACGGCAACAACGTGCCCGGGGAGATCACGCCGCAGTTTCGCGCCAGGTTCGATCTTGGGCATGGCGGTTGCCGCTGCCAAATTCAGCGATGTGGCTGCGGACCGCCGGCGGGAGTCGCCGACGGCGACCGCAACAGCCGTCGCGAATTTCTATTTCGGCGCATTCGGCAACAATTATGTCGACGACGGACCGATCAAGCGCTATCGCGATTACTATTCGTTGCCGGGATTCGGGATCAACGAGATCAGTGCGCAAAATTATGTGAGCGAAATGGTGGAATGGAATCTGCCGCCGTTCGTCTTCGAATCGGCAGGCACGCCGGCCCTCTACCTGACCTGGCTGCGCCCATCGGTCTTCGCCGCTGGGCTATGGACGGATGCCGCGAAAGTGATCGACACCGCGCGGAGTACCAAAACGCCGGCGGGCAGGTAGACTTGAGTTTCACTGTCCTGCACCGCTACACCATGACGCTGTCGGCCGGTTACGCGGTGGGCCGCGAGCCGTCCGGCCGTACAGAAAACGAGTGGATGGTTTCGCTTAAAATCCTGTGACCTGGTCGAAAATGTCACCCTGCCGTTCACGATGATCGACGACGGCATCGGATTTATCCGGCGGACTGAGGCTAGTTCACGGCCACGCGAGGTCGCGAGCAGATTGTCCCCGGTGGAGGGCAGCCCCTTTTGGCAGTCTCCCGGCCCAGGACTTCGACGTGTTCCAGGAGATGTCTACGCCAGTGCAGTTGCCGCTACCGAGACTTGTTAACTCTGTCGCGGACAGCCAAGAGCCGCGCGGATATATTCACCCGCTGGCAGCTTATGTTAAGGATGTGAAATGGCGACGCTGACTGAAGAACAAGCCAAGAGTTACATGACCAAGCTGCTCACTGCAATGACTCGGGCAGGCGGCTCGGATCTCTTCCTTTCGAAGGATTTTCCGCCGAGCATGAAATGTCAGGGCAATATGCATCCCCTTGCCGCACAAAAGCTGAGCTCGAAATTACCCGGGAGTTGGCGCACTCGATCATGAACGAGAGTCAACGCGAGGAGTTTGCCAAAGAACTCGAATGCAATTTCGCCATCGGGATACCCGGTGTGGCGCGCTATCGCGTCAATGTCTTCGTACAGCAGCACAACGTCGGCATGGTCATCAGAACCATTCCTACGGAGATGCCGACCATCGAACAGTTCGGACTTCCGGAGACATTCAAGGATATTGTGATGACCAAACGAGGCATGGTCCTCATGGTCGGCGCCACCGGCTGCGGCAAGTCAACATCGCTTGCGGCCATGATCGATCACCGCAACCGCTCCTCGGGGGGGCACATCATCACGGTCGAAGATCCGGTCGAATTCGTGCATCAATCGCAGAAGTCGCTGGTTACGCATCGCGATGTCGGCATCGACACGCATACCTGGCGCCATGCGCTCAAGAACACATTCCGCCAAGCTCCCGATGTTATCTTGATCGGGGAAATCCGGGACGCCGAAACCATGGAGATTGCGATCACATTCGCCGAGACCGGGCACCTGTGCTTGAGTACCTTGCACTCCAACAGCGCCAGCCAGACGCTCGACCGCATCATAAATTTCTTCCCGGATTCACGTCGCGCTCAATTGCTGATGGATTTGTCCAGCAATCTGAAAGCCATCGTTTCGCAGCGCCTGGTGCGCACGGCGGACGGAAAGAGGCGCATAGCCGCCATCGAAATTCTGCTGAATACGCCGATCGTCGCGGACAAACTTCTGAAAGGCGAATTTCACGAGTTGAAAGAGATCATGGCTAAGTCGCGGGAACTCGGCATGCGCACCTTCGATTGGTCACTGTTCGAGCTGTATGACAATGGCGTCATTACATATGAGGAGGCGATACTCAACGCCGATTCGCAGAACGAGCTGCGTCTGAACATCAAGCTCAACAGCAAACATCCGGATCCGGCGGCGACCACCTTTATCGGCAAGGCCTCTATCACCGCGTAGTAGTAGCGGGGTTATCGGGAGTTATCGCGGCGTTGGCTGTGGCGCGGGAGCCGACGAAGGCTGTGTCTGTGGCGTAGGCGGCTGCTCCGGTGGTGCCGGTACCGTCGGGGACAGCGGTGGTTGTGGAGGCGGCAGCCGGCGATTGCAGCCGCTTGCGAGCGCCAGCGTTGTCACACACAGTATTGCGAAGAGAATGCGCATGGTCCGCCAAATTCCCGCTATGCGCCGGGAACCGCTTGGTTCCTCACTCGCGGTAGCACTTCCCGGCCGTAGAACTCGATCACCTTCTGCTGGTCGGGTTGTCCCGAATGTATGTTGACGATGGTGACGCCGCTGTCAAAGAGCTTCTTGATCGTTTGCACGTGCGCGTCCGGGTTGGAACTGACGGTCCAATCTCCAAAGACCTTGGGTAATGGCAGTTCGGTTTGGGCGCGGTGTTCGATCTGTGCCGGGTCCAGAATGTTCTGGTATCCCTTGAACGCTTTGGGAATGAAATTCCAGAGTTTTGCAGCCGCCTGAGCCTCACTCTGATCGCCGACGACCACGAATGCTTCGACGAGCACGGGCATTGCGCCCGGGTCCTTTCCGGCGGAGCGGGCTCCTCTCTCCCATTCCCCCTTGTGCTGCTGCCAGGTTTGCGGATCGGTGACCAGGCCATCTCCGTGTTCGCCTGCGAGCTTCATCGCCTTCGGCCCATTCGCAGCCAACAGTAATGGAATCGGTTGGCCCGGTGGATCGTAGAGCTTGCCGGCGACTGTGTAGTGCAGGCCCTTGTGGCCTAGTTGCTGTCCCGTCCACAGTTGGCGGATGATCGCGACAGCCTCGATGAGTCGGTCCCAGCGCTCGCGCCACTTTGGCCATTCGCCGGTCGCGGCCTGTTCGTTCAGCGCTTCGCCCGACCCGAGTCCTAGGAAAATCCTGCCGGGATAGAGCAGGCTCAAGGTCGCGAACGCCTCCGCCACGACGGCAGGGTTGTATCGCAATGTGGGACAGGTGACCGTCGGTCCCATCCAAACACGCTGGGTGCGCTGCCCCAATGCACCAAGCGTCACCCAAGCCTGTCCGGCGTGGCGCTCGTTCGATTGCCAGGGTTGGAAATGATCGCTTGTAGCAATGAGATCGAATCCAGCGTTTTCCGCCGAGGCTCCCAGGCGTATCAGTTCGGGTACCGGAAACTGCTCATGAGCGAGCATGAAGCCGAGCATCCCTTTGGACAGCGCACCTGAATGACTCGTCGCTCGCGAAGCTGCTGCTGGCGTCGAGGCAGCGCCGGCTCTGCCGCCTCGTTTTTCCGACATGGCCGCGGCCGGGAGTCCGGCGCAGACGGCGGTTAGGAGGGCAGACTTCAACATGTGGCGCCGGGACGCGCCGGCCAAGTCCTCATCATGCAAGTTTGAATTCAACATGGGGTACCTCCTGCTCGGCGCTCGCGTATCCAGGCGGATTCTCCGTGCGCGAGGCAAACCCGGCTGTAGGATCAGGCCGCAAACATCGGCAAATACAGCCCGACGAATGACGTAACTGCTCCTACTCGCGGTCAGCGCCCGGACCCAATCCGCTCTCCCAGTTTTATAATTTCGGGAGCGGCTAGCCCCCCGTAGCGAAGATCGACCTTGACCAAGGAACGCCACGCGTCGTGAAGGTTCCCGTGGTCGATCAGGTCGGTGACGCGGCCTAGTTCGGTGCTTAATTCTTTCGCTATTCGCGCCCTGCAAGCGGCGAGCTTCTCCGCATCGGCAGGCGGACGCAAATCGAGCGTCATCAGAGCGCGGCGCACGGAATTTGGATCTGCGATTTCGTGCCCCGCCCTGAAGATCGTCTCGATACCGGTACCGAAAACGCACCAGTCCCGCAGTGAATCCCGACTCACCATATCGTGTTGCATGTTCCAACCGTCTTCCGATCCCGTCACGTACATCATGCGTGACGAATTCTGAAACTGAGCAAACAAGTCATCGGGCGGTAACGCCGCTTCGCGGCCCCCGATGGGGTCGCTTCCGGCATTGAGCAGGGCGCCGCGAAACAGATCCGGGTACGCCAACGCCACTTTCATGGCAACTCGTGCGCCTCCTGAGAATCCCCCGATGTAAACCCGATCGGCATCGATTGAATATCGGCGCATGACGTTATAGACACCGAGGAGAGCCAGCGGTATCCGACGATCGATAACGCTCTCCTCGTTACCGGATTTGGTCGCGCTGACGAAGATGATGCCATTCTCGTCGAGAGCCGTGGCCCAGCCTGCCGGTAAGCGGGCGTCCTGCCAGGGCGGTATGAAAGCTAACAGACCGTAACCCTGCGATGGCCGATTGACGGGCACATAGACGGCAAACGCCTCATGCGCGAGATCGATCGCTTGTGGGCGCAGCGGAGAAATCGCACTGATCCGCGCGATTTGGATGTTCACCAGCGGACTTAGGGTCCGCCGGGCCACTTCCACGCTTCGCGAGAGTGGAGAATATTCAGTGAAGGTCACGTGAGATTGCAGACCGGTGATCTTCGCCATCGAGTCCTTCATCGAATCCTGCGCGGACGCCGGATACGCGATCCCAAATGCGCCCAGAAAGAGCGCGGTCAGCAGCAGCGGCGTACGCGACGGCGGGGAGGCGGCAAACCCGTCGTGCGGCGCAGACCGCAAGATGAGGGCGCCCCTTTCACACATTGTTGGAGGTCGACGACCTCACGCTACCTCTTGGGGAACTGCGTAAAGACGTAGTCCTGATTCTTCACCACCGTGTGGCACGCGAACCCGCACTTGGCATCGTTCCCCTGCGGGGGCTGGTCCGCCAGTGTGCCGGGCCTGAACGTATCGGAGCGGCGTCATACTCAAACTCGCCATATCCCCATCCACCGCTGTCCGCGAACCTCTTACCATCCTTCACCATGAAATCAATGTCATGAAGGGTACCGGGCACCAGCGGCTGACCGGGGGCCGATTCGTTCTTTTTCGCTTTCCAATGAATCTTCGCCATCTTGGCGCCATCTGGGAAAGGCTTGCCGTTATCGGGAACACCGGTCTTATACGCCTCGATCATCGCGGGGTTCCCGAGGATCACAGCGAGCATGTCTCCGTTGTGACTGACAGAAATGACCTGCCAGACTTCGTATCCTTTGAACTCGGAGAACGCCAGCCCATTTGGCACTTTCAGGGTGTACCTGTCCTGGGCGGAAATCGCAGCTCCTGCTGCCAGCACGGCGAGCAATGCCGTCAGAGTTCCCATCGCCAGCATCTCCTTTGTCAATTTTGATTGGCCTTCCTTATTTTTTCGCAATCATCCAGCGCACCCCCGAGTTGCATCCGGATGCGAGTGGACAATGGACAGGGGCGCGATTCGGCCAGGGGAGGCGAATCGCGTCAATTATACGATGGTATATGCGAGCGGGGTATGCGGCTGGCCGCCCCGTCCGGGGCGGCCAACACGCGCGGAACTTTCACACTCAGATGTGAATCTTAGAATTTCGCCCCAAACTCAATACCCCATATCGCGGGGGCGCTCCACCCGCCGCCGATGCCGAAGCCGTTGTACTGGACCTGGGTGCGGTAGCGATCGTTGGTGACGTTGTCGCCAAACAGCAGCGACATAAGTATTTTTTCGACGGATCCGTCCATTGGGCGCGTACCTCCAGCGTGAAGTAAGCGGGCTGCAAGAACTGGGTGCCCGAAGGGGCCATGAAGATCTTCGATGTGTAATAGAAGGCGCTCGACAACGCATATTCGCCGGTGTGGGTCATGCCCGTTGAAACTCGCGGGCCGAGAGTGGCGGTGTAGTCGGGCGAGTGCTGCATCGGCACTTGGTGAAGAATGGTACTGGTATTCACGTAAGCATAGATGATGCCGGGTCCGCAGGCCGCCGTAGCTCGGCGGCAGATCAGCCGGGTTGGCGGGGCAGGTTGCGTAGAGCGGCGCCCCTACGGTTGTTCCATTTAAGACTGTACCGAACTGTACGTAGCGCGCATGGGTCCAGGCTGCAGCGGCATTCACCTGGAAATGCTCGTTCAGATCAAAATGAAAATCGTCCTCGAGACCATATATTCGTGACTGCTGCGGCGTTCACGATAAATGCCTGCGCAGCGCTAGAATACTCCGAAACCTGCAGGTTCTTGTAGTTGTATAAAAAAGCAGCCGCCTCGTTGGAGAAGTCGACGATTTTCGAACTTGTAGCCGACCTCATACGCGTGCACGTCTTCCGGGTTCACGTTATTGCACATATAGTTGTCGAAGGAGTCCTGACAGGAGCCACCGACGTCGAGAATCGCAGCCTTGTAACCCTCGGCAAAGGACGCGTAGACGCTCGAATTATCCGTCAGCGCGTAGCGCAGCACCGCACGCGGCGTCGTTTTGGTGCTGTTGATACTCGGCACTTTGATCTGCTGGTTAGGATGCACGCATGATTGTAATAGGCATCAATCACGGCATCGTGCGCGTAGCGCACGCCGCCCGTGAAGAAGAGTTTCGGTATCAACTCATAAGTCGCATCGAGGTAGCCCGCAATGTTCTGCGTCGTCGTGCTCGAGCCACCCGAGGCGAATCCGTCCGGGTCCGGGCGGCGACGGGCTGCTGAATGAAGTTATCAAGTAAGTGATAATACGTATCGCGGTAGCTCAAGTAGAAGAGGCCCGCCGTCCATTGCAGGCGCCCGACCGGGTTTGGAGGTCAGTAAGAATTCCTGGCTGGTCGTATAGTCGTCGATCGGAAGTCCAAGCTGAGTCAAAAGACTCGGGCCGGAGCTATCTGGCTGAGATCGGTCGACTGCGCGGTGATCTCTTGCCGGTATTGCGTGTAGGAAGTGAGATTGGCGAAGCCCAGATCAGCCTTGACCGTCATCGTCTCCTGATCGGTAACGGGATATCAGTGCGTTCGGTATGCTCGCGGCTATCTGATTGGTATTGGTCGTATAATAGCCCGGCGGTGTAAATGTTTGGGTACCCCACGACTGACCCGTCGTCGGGTTGATACTCGTGTCGGTATTGGAATTGGTCGCCGTGGGGGTCGGGTCATTTTGCTTGGTATGCGAATAGCGAAAGAGCACCGACACCGCATCTGTGAGCTGGAACTTGAGGCCAGTACGCACCGTCCAGTTTTCATACGCGGCGCCATAGTTGTTTTTGTACACGTCGGTTATGATATCTCTGACGAAGTTATTACTCGTGGCATAGGTTCCCTCGATATCCGCGGCCACGATCCCGGAGCCTCCCGTCGCATAGGCCTGATACTTTTGGCTGTTAAACCGGGCATAAGACACACTCCCCTCGAGAAGTGGCTCAGTGCTGGGGTCGAGGGTCGAAACGAGGATCGCGCCGCCCGTGGTGTTGTGGCCGAAGAGTGTGCCCTGCGGACCCTTGAGGACTTGGATGCCCGTGACGTTGGGCAGCTGGAAGTCGGCCGCGATGGGGTTGGGTGAATAAAATCCATCGATGTAGATGCCGACGTTCGAGCCGCCGCCCGAGGTCGTGACATTGGTGCCGATTCCGCGGATCGACGGCTGGAAGAAGCCCGACTGGTTATCGAACCGAAGCGCTGGGGTGAGCTTCTGGATGTCGCTCAGAGTTTGGACATTGGCGGTAACCAGTTCCTGCTGGCTGATCGAGCTGATCATGATGGGGACGTCGACCGGCTGCTCCTCGCGGCGTTGCGCGGTGACGATGAACTCCTCCAGACCGCCCGGGTTGCCTCCCGCCTCGGCCGCACCAGTCGATTGGGCGCTCTGCGCATGGGCAGCAGTCGGTGCGATGATAAGGAGCGCGGTCATCGCGATGACCGAACTCAACACGCCGAAAATTCTATTCATTTGACTCCCCTAGTAGTTCGCTCTGATTGGCCTCAACCCATTTCATTTCCGCTTCTCGCGGCCAGCACGTGCGGAACTAACACTCGGAACTCCGCGGCCGCATCGAGCCGCCGAGATCATTTTTTGTGCAGCCAACCCGACAGCCCCAGCCATACAACCGGCATGTAGTATTGATCGATGGCGTTAGAATCTCAACTGTCTGGACAAGGGATGTCCAATCATGTCGCTTGGACACCGTCCTTTGTTGTTTCCAGGCAAGAGCCGCGACAGTCAGCCATATATATCAGTCTGGGAAACGTTGCGCAGGTGGCATGGATCCGGCATGTTGATCCCGTCGCATTGCGGTAGTTCAGAGTACAAGTCCGGACAAGTTGCCAAATGTGGAGCAATCGGTTCGAGGCAAGGTACCCTGCCGCAGGGTGGCCGCTCTTGACCGCCGGCGACAAATAAGAGTTCGCAAGCGACGGCGAGAATGGCGATCCTGCGCGCCGGTCCGGCGTAGCCGGCGCACGCGGGTCGCTAATGCCACTCAGCGGTGTTGTTGAGTTGTGGTGGGCGGTTGGCTACGCTAGGGCGCCCCACGCTGCTTCGGGAGATGGATCTGTCGCGACCTCGACCCTCTGCTGCTCCGCTCTCGCCGGGCTGGCGTTGAAAGACAAAATCGCTCTCGTCACCGGTGCCTCTTCCGGTATTGGCGCCGCCACGGCGGAACTTCTCGCCCGGGAGGGAGCGGTGGTCGCCTTGGTCGCTCGGCGGTTGGATCGGCTGGATGCTCTCGTGCGGCGCATCGAATCCTCGGGTGGCCGGGCGGCCGCGTTCTCGGCCGATATCGCCATCGAGACCGAGGCGACTGCGGTAGCGCAGCGCGTCCTCGCGCGCTACGGTCGGATCGACATCCTCGTGAACAGCGCCGGGATCGTCCGTCCGGGAACTGTCGAGACTGCCGATCCGGCGCATTGGCGCGAAATGATCGGCATCAACCTGCTCGCCGCCATGTACCTCTCTCGCGCCGCCCTGCCGGGGATGCGCGAGCGCGGCGACGGCCACATCGTCGTCGTGTCCTCCACTGCGGGCCGCTACGTCGGTACGCGGCACAGTGGCTATACCGCCAGCAAACACGGGGTGAACGCCTTCGCCGAGACCATGCGCCAGGAAGTGGCACCGTTCGGCATCCGCGTCACCATCGTGGAGCCCGGCGCGACCACGACCGAAGTCGCTGCGAGCATCCCGGACCCCGAAGACCGCGCCGCCATTGCGCAGCACGTGACCAAGGAAGGAACCATGCGGGCGGAGGACGTCGGCGGCGCGATCGTGTTTGCCCTCAGACAGCCGCCTAATGTGAACGTGCGCGAGATTTGGCTCGCGCCGACAGCCGCGGTGCGCTGAAAAACTCGATCGGCGCGTACCAGCTCTCAGTGGCAGACCCCCGTACGACCCTAGCCCCGCTCGCGGACACACCGTATCCGGCGCGCGCCGTGGCCTGGTACGCGACCGCGGTGCTCTCCTTCATGTTCTGGATGTCGGTGCTCGACCGCTTCATCATTTCGCTGCTCGTCGGTCCGCTGAAGCACGACATGGGTATTACGGACACGCAGTTCGGGCTGTTGAACGGCACGGCGTTCATTGTCACCTTCGCAATACTCGGGCTTGCAATAGGCGCCCTCGCGGATCACTTCAGTCGGCGCTGGCTTATCTTTCTCGGCGTCTCCGTATGGTCGCTCGCGACCGCCGCGTGCGGTGTCGCGCACAACTTCGGGCAGTTGTTCCTCGCTCGCATCGGTGTGGGCGCCGGCGAGGCAGCACTGACTCCCTGTGCCACTTCGATGCTGGCGGATTTCTTTCCGCGCGAGCGGCTTACCCTCGCGACGGCAATGTACGCGATCGGAGGTACCGCAGGGGCGGGAATGGCGTTCTTGATCGGCGGCTCGATCATCCAATTCGTGTCGCAGTTTCAGGTCATTGCATTTCCACTCATCGGCGATGTGAGGTCCTGGCAGGCGGTATTCGTCATCATCGGTGCGCCCGGTCTCGTTCTGGCATTGGCGGTATTCACGGTACCGGAGCCTTTGCGCCGCGGCAGGGTTGACAAGGTGCGCACACCGTTGTCGTGGCGAGTCACCTACGGAGCACTGCTGCCTTTCATGAGAGCTCGATGGAGATTCTTCCTTTGGCACTATGTCGGCTTCACATTCGCGGCGGCCGTGATCGTCGGTGGCATCGGCTGGTATCCGACGTACATGAGCCGCGCATTCGGTTGGAGCACGGGCCGCATCGGTCTCAGGCTCGGTATCACGATCGCGCTCGCCGGGGTGATGGGCAAGGTGCTGTGCGGAAACGCGGTCGACGCACTCTACCGACGGGGCTACCGGGACGCGCAAATCCGCTGGTACGCGGGCTGCCTGCTCATCGCGGCTCCGGCCGGCGTCATCGCGACGACGAGTGCGAACCCATGGGTATTCCTCGGCGGCATTGGCGTCGTGGTGTTGCTCCTACAGCCCCTTCCCGCCTGTGCCTTCACGGCACTGAACCTCGTCACACCAAACGAGCTGCGCGGCGCGGGCGTCGCATTCTTCAACGCGACCTCCGGTCTGGTCGGCAGCGTCGCCGGGCCGCTGCTGATCGGTGCGCTCTCTGATCATGTTTTCAAGGGCCCCACTGGTATCGGGTGGGGTATCGCAACGACGTTCGCCTTGTGTTGCCCACTCGGCGCGGCCGGACTGGCGCTCGGGCTTCGTGGGATGCGAGAGGCCGTGCGAGAGACCGAGCAGTCGGTTCCGGTTACCGGATGATCGCGGGATACTGCACCCTCGGCGCGACCTGATGAGTGTCGCGGTAGGACGGCGGCTGCCGGTCGCCTGCATCCAGGATGCCGTATTTCCTCGCGATCTCGGCACCGATCACCGTTTCTCCGCTCATCGTCATCAGCTCAGGATCGTTGTAGAGCGCCCAGATGATATGGCCGGTGTATTCCGTCGTCTCCAACTTGTCCGCGAGATGAGCGAATTTTGCCGGGTCCGCCGCCAGCAGCATCTTCATCCGATCGGTGAGCAGCGGCCCCATCCAGATGGACATCGCCGCCACGTTAAAATCCTTGAAGTCGACCGCCATGTCGGCGGCGAACTTGTCCATCCCAGCCTTGTGCGCACCGTAAGCAGGCCCGAAGACGTAGTGCACCGCGCCCGAGGCAGACGTGAAAATCACCAGACCGCGCCGCTGCCGGACCATCAGCGGTGCCGCGTAGTAGCTTGCGACGTAGCCGCTGCGCAAGCCGACCTGCAGCATGTCGGCCACCCCGAGTGGCTTCTCCCAGAAATTGACGGGGTTCATCATCGCCTCATGGATCGAGCAGGCGTTATTGACGAGGATATCGAGCCTCCCGTCGTCGCGGCCCACCCGATCGAACAGCGCCTTCACCTCAGTGTCGTTTCCATGGTCCACGCGCACCGCGATGCCTTTGCCGCCGGCGGCCGTTACCGCGGCTGCGGTTTCATGGATCGTGCCGGGCAGAGGAGCGTCGCCGGAATTCTCCGACCGGCCGGTCACATAGACGGTGCAGCCATGGCTGCCGAGGGCAATGGCGATGCCTCGGCCGGCGCCGCGGCTGGCTCCCGTGACAACGGCTATCGTATTCATGGCGGCATCGAGTGTACGATTTCTCCCGGCGAGCGGGAAGACGGCGCAGGCACCCACCCATCCCCTCAGCCATACCGTCCAAGTGGTTCCGTGGAGTTGCCATGAAAAAGCGTAGATTGGGACAGACGGACCTTCAAACGCCACCGCTGGTGGTTGGCGGCAATGTCTTCGGCTGGACGCTCGATGAGACCGCATCGTTGCGGATGCTCGATGAATTCGTTGCCGCGGGCTTCGATTTCATCGACACCGCCGACGTCTACTCGCGGTTCGTTCCCGGACAGACCGGCGGTGAATCGGAAACCCTGATCGGAAAATGGCTCCATGAGCGGGGGAATCGTCGTCGCGTGGTTCTGGCGACCAAGGTCGGGATGTCGATGGGACCGGGTGAGGAAGGGTTATCGAAGTCCTATATATTCAAGGCGATCGAAGACTCGTTGCGTCGCTTGCAGACCGACTACATCGATCTATATCAGTCGCACCGCGACGACCCGGACACAGCTCTCGAGGAAACTCTGCAGGCTTACGCGGAGTTGATCCGCCAGGGCAAAGTCCGCTTCATCGGTGCATCGAACTACACGGGGGCGCGACTCAAGGAGGCGTTGGACGTTGCCGAGCGCGGCGCACTGCCACGTTACGAGAGCTTGCAGCCGTTATACAACTTGTACGATCGCTCGGACTACGAGCAGGACCTCGAGCCGGTATGCGAAGCGGGGAAACTCGGTGTCATCCCTTACTTTTCGCTCGGCAGCGGCTTTCTCACCGGCAAGTATCGCTCCCGTCAAGATCTCGAAGGCAAGGCGCGCGCGGGGGTCGTCGGCCGTTACATGACTCCCCGCGGCGAGCGTGTCTTGCGCGCGCTCGATGAGGTTGCCGCTTCTTATCACAGCACGCCGGCAGCGGTGGCGCTCGCATGGCTGATCGCGCGGCCGAGCGTAACGGCTCCAATCGTCAGCGCCACCAGCACCGCGCAGCTCAAGAGCCTGATCGAAGGGGTGGAGCTGCGGTTGGATGCGGCGTCGATCGAGGCTCTGAACGCCGCCAGCTCGTGAGGCGAGCGCCGCTTTTCGGGCGGCACCGGCACCCTCGTTTCACTTCCAGCAGCGTGCTTCCACTAATGAACAACGATGTTGACTTGCGGCGCGCAGTTGTATAGCGTCCGGGTGGGTCGGCGCCTTTACCATCCGGTGAATGGGGAAACACATGAGTCAAGCAGCTGCGGCAATACAGAAAGTCGAACTCGATCTGAGCGACGTCAAGCATCGAGTGGGTCAGGAAGTCGGCGGCGGTGAACCCATAGAGCCGTGCTCGGCGAGCGACATCCGCCGCTGGGTGATGGCCATGGATTATTTCAACCCCATTCACTGGGACGATGAGTTCGCGCGCGGCTCGAAGTTCGGAGGCATCGTTGCGCCGCAGTCTTTCGCAGTCGGCATCGACTTTGGACACGGCGTGCAGCCCGCCTGTGTCGGATGCATACCGGGTTCACACCTCATCTTCGGGGGCGAGGAGTGGTGGCACTACGGGCCGCGAATCCGACCGGGCGACTCGTTGACACATCAACGTCGGTTCTTCGACTACAAGGTCACCGAGACCAAATTCGCCGGCCCGACCATGTTTGCGCGGGGTGACACCCTGCACCTCAATCAGTACGGTGTGCCGGTTTGCAAGGAGCGTGCAACATCGATCCGCTACCTCGCCGCCGAGGCCGAGCGGCGCGGCTACCTCAACAAGGACGCCGGCAAGGCGCCGCGCTGGACACCCGCACAGCTCGAGGCCGTCAAGAAGGAGCGCATCGATTGGATGCTCTCGAATCGCGAGGGCCATACCCCGCAGATCGAGGATGTCCGGGTGGGTCAGACGCTGAAGCGCCGCGTCATCGGGCCCCACTCGCTCGTGAGCTTCGCCACGGAGTATCGCGCGTTCCTGTTCAACATCTGGGGGACGTTCCGCTGGGCCGCGCCCGTCGGGGTTGAGGATCCGTGGGTGAACCAGGATCCCGGCTGGGTCGAGGGGTTCGGATTCGACGAGGAGGGCGCGAAGATCGATCCGAGACTTCGTGACGGGCTCTATCTTGGTCCTTCGCGTGGCCACGTGGACGCGGAGAAGGCCTCACACATCGGCATGCCGCGCGCCTATGGCTACGGCGCCACCATGGGTGCTTGGGTGACCGATTACATCGCACATTGGGCAGGTCACGATGGCTTGGTTCGTTATTCGAACACCTCCTTCCGGGGTCCCTCGTACGAGGGCGATGTCACCTACATCGACGGCGAGGTGATCGAGAAGAAGGAAGATTCGATGTGGGGCGAGCCGCTCGTGACGATCGCGGTGAAGATGACGAACCAGGACGGCAACGTGCTCGCGACCGGCAAGGTCGACGCCGAACTGCCGCGCTGCCGGCGCGACGTCGCTGCCGTCTAGGAAAGATTCGTCGCACAACACATCGAGTCGCTTCCCGGGCTCGTTCATCCGCAAGCACGCTTCGCTCAGCGCGTGGAGCATCGAGCGCCCGGCGCTTTTCGCTGCGAACAACCTTCGGGCCGCGCGGCCGAGACGATCGTGAATGGGGAAACTCCCGCTCGACTGAGCCGGACTCACCGGCTATAGTAAACGACATTGTTGGATAATAACGTTGCAAACATTTCGAAAGCGGGGCGCAGACCCGGCGGGAGCCAAGGGGGAACGATGGGCGACGCGGCCGATTCGGCGATGAAGCTTCAAGTGCGGCTCGGCGCGCAATTCTGGCGGGGCCACGCCATCCCGATCGATTGACCTCAGATCCACGATGGTCGCGAAAGTGTCAGCATCCGAAGAAAACAGCCGACAGGGCACGGTCAGGCGAACCCGAAGGATGCGCAATCCGGAGGGTACGCGCGAGGCGATTCTGGAGGCCGCCCGGGAGGTGCTGGCTCAGGATGGCAAGGAAGGCCTGAGTGTCGCACGAGTCGCGCAGCGCGCGGGCGTCAACCGAGGCACCGCATATCAGCATTTCCAGACACGCGAGCAGTTGATCGAAGCCACCGCCGCGTGGGTCAGTGAGAAACTGTATAACGAGGTATTCGGCGATCCGGCAATCGCCCGCGATCAGCCGGTGGAAACCATCAGCATCGAGGCTCTCACCCATCACCTCGCTTTGTTCGCGATGGAAAACCCAGGGCTGGGACGGGTATGGCTATTCGAGCTGCTGAGCTCCAGACGGCCCGCCAGCGATCCCTTCTGGCAGCAGTACGAGTCGAACTTCGAGCTGTTTGCCAAAACCGAGTTCGCGCAACCGGGAATCGATGCCGAGGTCGCCTCGGTGCTGATGCTGGCTGGCAGTTTTCTATGGCCGGTATGGGCAAGGGCTCACACCCGCAGCGCAAAGGAGCGCCAGCAGATGGCCGAGCGTTTCGCCCGGGAGATCATTCGAATGTGCCTGCATGGCACGCTGCGACCCGAGAAGTACGCCGAGCTCGATGCGGAGATACGCAAGGAGAAGGGCGCGAAGGCCAAGGCGTGAAGCCACGCGCGGCGCTGAAGATGCGGCTCGCATCCGCGATCAGCACCGGGGCCGGCATCGGTTGGCTCTCGCTCACAGGCTATAACGCCGGCGGATGCCGTCGAAGCGCTCATGCATCTGACGGAGCCGCTCCTCGCGCGTGACCTTCGCGGCATCCGCAGGCAACGCGGCGGCGAGGCGGGAGCGCTTCACCACCTGGGTACGAAGGGTTGTCTGCACCTCGCTCATCAGGTTTCGATAGGTGATGTTGCCCCGCTCGAATCCCTGGGAATCCAGCCAATTGTGATAACCCGGATCATCGTGACAGAGAATCAGCCGGACCTTGCCGTCGCCATCCACCCTGGTGCGGCTCGGCGTATAGCTCACCGGTCTGTAGAGATAGTCCATGCTGTTGAAGAACACGCCCATATTTGTCATCGACCACAGGCCGTCGTGAGCGTTGAACTCGATGATCAGCGCCTCATCGGGAGCTAACGCCCAGGTCATGTTCGCGACGGCGCGACCGCGACGCTTGTCCGAAGCCGCACTATCTGCAGGCTCCGGTGGGAATTGGTTCACCCAATCGAGAAAGGCAGCCTTGGTGTAGTTGTAGGGGTGATCCGGCCAGTCATTCATCAACCCGGTGACGAAACGCCCGGCCCAATCCATTGCCCTGATCATGTCCTCGGGCGTCGGCATGGGGCGCGGCTCGAGCATGTCCACGCGCTCGATTTGAAACCGCGCCGGCAGCTCGCTCCAGCGGTCGAAGCCTTGACGCATGAAAAGCTTGCGCGAGCCCGGCGTGGTCGGCAGCCAGTTCGGCCCGTGCCGCGGGCCGCCGATGTAAAGTTCGAAGCCCCCGTCCCACGTCGTTTCGAGCTGATACCCGAACAGGTTCGCTTCGGGAATATCGCCAAAGGGATCATGCAGGCTCGGCCAGTCAGTTCCGGGCTGCTTCTCCGGGCGCGGTCCCTGCACCGTGAAGTTAAGGAAGCGTGCCGTGCCCCTGTTTCCCGAAATCTTGTAGACCGAATTGCCGTCGATCCAAGCTTGCTGATAGATGAAGTCCGCAGCATCGCCCCCCAGCTTGCAAAGCGGCGTGCAGAAGGTGTGAATGATGGGGTAGCGCGTGTTCTTGGTCTCGAAGCCCAAGTCGAACGCCTGGCCGAGGTTTTGCGTTAAAAAGCGAAAACCGTCCGCCCTGTGCAATGGTACCGCGGGATTATAGTCCTTGAAAACGCGGTCTCCGGCCTCCTGCAAGCGCTCGCAGAATACCTTCCACGCGTCGTGCAAGGACTGATCATCTGGACTATCGCCGAACGCCATTCGAAGCCCCCTCAATTCATCCGCTCAAGCGCCATGGGCAGCCCTCCGCTCAAGCGTCGAGGGATCGCATTATCTTACCGACATTTTCCTCAGCGCAGCGGTTTGAGCTGCGCCAGGATTTCCTCATTGTGCTCGCCGAGCTTCGGAGCCCGCCTCTTGACCGCAGCAGGCGTCCGTTCGAATTTGCCGGGATGACTTAAATGCCGCAGGCGGCCGTACTCCGGATCTTCGAGATCCTGGAAAGTACCCGTGTGCAGGGCCTCCGGGCTTGCGAGGAACTCAGCGACCGTATTCACCTTGCTGAACGGAATACCCTGATCGTTCATGAGCGTCAGGAAGGTCGCGGTGTTCATTTGGCGCACCCGATCCGCGACCGCACCATAAAGGACCTCGATGTTGGACACGATCGATAACGGGTCCCTGAAACGGGGATCTCCGCTCAGATCGTCACGACCGAGCGCAGTGCAAAATCGCCGATAGTGATCGGGATTCGCAACCAGCCCGATGACTGATCCGTCGGCCGTCTCGAGCGTGCGTTGATATCCCATTGATTGAACGCTCGGTGGGACGCCCACGGAACGAAATGTGTGCTCGCTCATCTGATCCAGCAGAATGAATGCGGCGTACGCGGCGGTCATGTTGACGACGACTTTCTGGCCGCGGTTGTGCGTGCGCTCACGATGCAGCAGAGCGGCCAATACCGCGTTGGCGGCCCAGATCGATGTCACCTTGTCGGCGACGGAGCAGCGGATCGCCGTTGGCTCGCCGGCCGCGCCTTGAATCGGCATGAACCCCGTAAGTCCTTGGATCACGCCGTCATAGGCCGGTCGGTGGGCAAATGGTCCCGTATCTCCAAAGCCGTTGATCGAGACATAGATGAGTTGCTCGTTGGAGCGCCGTAAATCCTCATATCCCAAGCCAAGCTTCTGCATGACGCCGGGCCGGTTGTTCTCCAGGAACACATCGACCGTGTCCGCGAGCTTCCTGACGAGACCCTGGCCCTCGGTGCTCTTCAAATCCACCTCGAAGCTCTTCTTGCCCCGGTTCAACTGTTCGAACAAGGCGCCGAGCCCCGCATGCAAGGGCGGCTGCCTGCGAGTCAAATCGCCGCCGGGGGGCTCAACCTTGATGACCTCGGCACCGAGGTCGGCGAGGATCTGGCTGCAGAAGGGACCCGATATCAGTGAGGTAACGTCCAGCACCCTGATGCCGGAGCACGGACCGTGGGGCTGTGATTCGATTTCGGTGTCGCTCGACATATTCGACGATCTCCTATGCGCGCCGCCGCCGGGGCGGCTTGGGCTGCGGCCTTGGTGTGCGGCCCGGCTCCAACTGGCGGAGCCATCCCTGGACAAATGCCCTTGCCTCGCTGTGGCCGGCGAAGATGCCCAGCGCTTCTTCCATCACGAGGAGCCTCGAAATACCGGCCATGAGAACGGTCAGACCGAGGGGAGGACATGGGTTCAGACCGTCCCCCCGCGGAAGGTTCGATAAAGCGTCGGCCTCCAGCATGCGAAAGCTCAGCGTGGAACGGACGATTTCGGTGCGAATGACCTTGCGGTGATTGGCCAGTGCCATGAATTCCATCGCGAGCGCCGTACACGACCGGTCGGTGCTGAGCAACCAGAGCGCACGCAGCGGCCGACTCGACGAGACGGCCTTGGTAAAGCGCTGCTGGGTCCGCTCGACCGCACGCCGGTAGACGGCGACCAGCAGGTCATCCGTGGTCGGGAAGTAGTAGTGGACCAGCGCCGGGGTCGGCCCCACCTTTTTGGCCACTCGCCGCGTGCTCACCGCGGCGTAGCCCTCGGCCAGCATGAGTTCCTCGGTCGCGTCGAGCAGGGCCGTCCGCGTCGCCGAGTGCTCAGCGCCGATTCTTCGGGTTCGTTTCAAACCGTATCAGCTGGCAGCGGCGGACGATCATCTCCGGAACGCCGATCGCCCATCTTACGAGGCGACGAAGTTCGTCACCGGATCGCGTGTGGTGCAAAGACGATGCTTGATCCGCCAGCCGTCCGGAGTGCGCTCCATGAGATCGTCATAGTCGCCCAAGTAGATCATCCCATTGCCGGGATGGCGCACGATCCACTTCGCCTTGACGCGCACCTGACCACCCTCTTCGTAGACCCAGCAATTCATCATGTGATGCACCTTGGGATGCGGTGGCTTGCCCAGTCCGAACCAGGCCATGATGGCCTCGAGCCCTACATACAGATCATTTCCGCCATTGGGCCGGCCGTCGAATACGGCATCCTTGGTAAAGACCTTCGGCAGGAGACTTTGATCGGGCCAGTCGACAGCATGCCCGTACAGCGCCTCGACCTGCTGGATTTCGACAATATCCTCTAGGTTCACTGAATGATTCCCCCAAGTTTCTGCTGATTTTCTAGCCCCGAACGAGAACCGCCTGTTGCGACCAGGGCGCGGTCTTGCCTTTCTTTTCCTGAAACCCCTGCGGCAACTCCTCGATCATGTCCATGCTGGCCGCGAATCTGCCGAAGCCGATGAAATAGGCGACGAAGGCCCCGAGTTCGACGACTTCCGCTTCGCTGAAATACCGACCAAGATCGGCATAGGTCTGATCATTGATCGAAAAATGGTCGGTCGATGAAATATCCGCGTAAGCGAGCGCTGCTTTCTCCGCCGCAGAGAGGTCAGGCGCTTCGAGCGGCTTCTCGAGCGAACAGACGAGGTTTTCCGAGAATCCGTCATCGATCGCGGATTGGTAGCGAACGGCCATGCAACTGCGGCATTGATTGTGGAATGCAACACGAAGTCTGACGAGTTCGATCAAACGGCGCGGCAGTTTCGTGTTCTGAAACAGCGTGCCGCCGAAGACGATGATCGCCTTCGCCACCGCCGGTGAGTGAGCCAGCACCCGCGTCATTCCCTGCTCGAGCGGAGTAGCGCCGTCCGCCTGGGTCATGGCGCGAAGTTCCGGGTCCCAAGTCTCCACCGGCATCTTTGAAAGCCTGGTCATCGCATCACCCTCACCCGCCAGATCGAGATTCGTGCGCCCGGGTCTCCAACCGAGGGGCGGGAGTCCCGCCTCGCTGCTTAACAGGTGTTTAGCATGAGTTCGTCGTGGGCGTCAACGCCTCGCGCTGCAATCCCCACCAGCGATGTTGCAGGGCACCTCTCTTGACCATTCGCGACAGATACAAGCTCCCAAGCGACGGCGAAACCTCGCTCCGGCACGCCCCCCTCCGGGCCGGCGGCCCGCATTGTCAACTGCGAGTGGGTCCCCTACGCTGAGGGCGTCCGAGTCATCCCCGACCAACCTCAACCGCGGAGAGAGTCACCGTGCCCACCATCGACATTGCCGGCATCGACATTGCTTACGACATCGTCGGAAGTGGACCGAGTACCGCGGCGATCACGCCCGGTGGGCGGTTCTCGAAGGACACCCCCGGCGTCAGAGCACTGGCGGAAAAGCTCGCGGAAGGCGGACTTCGAGTGTTGATCTGGGATCGCCCAAACTGCGGCGAGTCGGCCATCTCGTTTGGCGGACAGACGGAGTCGCGTATGAACGCGGACGTCCAGGCGGGACTGCTGCGGGGGCTCGGGTTGGGCCGGGTATTGCTCGTCGGCGGCTCGGCAGGCTCTCGCGTGTCATTGCTCACGGCGATACGCCACCCCGATGTGGTCGAGCGCCTCTTCCTGCTGTGGATCAGCGGTGGTGCGGTTGGATTGGGGGCGTTGGCCTACTATTACTGCCACGAGTCGCTGGCCGCTGCGGCAATGGGAGGCATGGAGGCCGTGGCCGCCTTGCCGGGCTGGAAGGAGCAACTGACTCGAAATCCCCGCAATCGCGACCGGATGTTGCGCCAGGACGCGACGACCTTCATCGCCACGATGAAGGCTTGGGCGTGGTCCTTTTTTCCCAAGGAGGGCTGCCCGGTCCCCGACATGCTCCCGTCGGATCTGCGCGCACTCAAGATGCCGGTCATGATTTTGAGGAGCGGTCTGTCGGATTTCCATCATCCACGTGAAACGACCGAGGCCGTGCACGCGCTGATTCCGGGCTCGGAAATGGCCGAACCTCCCTGGGGCGACCGGGAATGGCTCGAACGTTTGGCCGCTTCGGCCGAGGCCGGAGGACCATTCGTCCGCTGGCCGCTGCTTGCGCCGCAGATTCTGGAGTTCTCCCGCGGAAGACCGACTGCGCCCGCATAGCGCGCCACCATGATCAGCCATCGGATGCGCGCGACATCGAGTGCGGCGCTTGACAGGCTGATCGACAGTGTTGATGATAATTGCAGAATCGGACAGGGGGATTCTGCAAAGATGAAGCAGACGGGCAATCTGTTGGTGCGAGCCGGTGCACTGCGGAACTTCGCAGATCTGGCGGTAAGTCTCGGTGGTGACCCCGACATCCTGTTGCAAAAATCGCAGATCGATCCCGCGCTGCTCGCCAATCGAAGCGGCCTCATACCCTATCGAAAAATGGTTCAACTGCTCGAGCACGCAGCGGTCGAGCTCGATTGTCCGGACTTCGGCGTGCGACTCGCCGTGCTGCAGGAAGGAACCAAGATGTTCGATCCTTTGGACATCGCGGTGCGTAATTCACCGACGCTCGGCAAAGCGTATCGATATTGCGCAGATCACATTCACGCATACAGCACCGCGACGCAAATCCGTTTCGAGAAAGCGGAGGATCACCGGGTCTTCATGCGATTCGAGATTTTGCTCCCGAGGCTCTCGCAACACCGACAGGTGGTGGAACACGCAATGGCGCGCATCCAAAACGCGACCATGGCCATCAGCCGGGGTCAGGCGCGCGCGCAGGAGATCTGGTTCACTCACGAGCCTCTCGCTCCCATGGTGACCTATCGTAATCACTTCAACGCCGTCCTGCGATTTGGACAGAGCATGAACGGTCTGCTTTTCAGTGAAGAGGACCTTGATCGGCCGGTGCCCGATACCGATCCACAACTCTATGAGATCGCGACCGGCTTCATCGACCATCGCTTCCCGAGCTCTGCGGTGACCTTGAGTGCGCAGGTGCACAGCATAATTGCCCGACTCCTGGTGGAGGGAAATTGCACGCATGAGCGGGTTACCGCTGCGCTTGGCCTGCATCCCCGGACTCTGCAGCGCAGGCTGCGGGATGAGGGTGAGTCGTTCGAGTCGATCAGAGACAGCGTGCGGCGCGACATCGCCCTGCGCTACCTGCAACAACCCAACGTACCCCTCGTGCGGGTGACGGAAATCCTCGGCTACTCGGAAACCTCGGTATTGTCGCGGAGCTGTCATCGTTGGTTTTCCGCCTCACCCCGTCAACTGCGCAATGAGCTGATCCGCTAAAGGGACCTCAGCGGCTGCCAAGCGTCCCCCGCGCCGCGGCGCGGATGTAGGCGTAGATCTGCATGACCTGCTCGCGGGTGAGCATCTCGAAGCGCGGCATGCCCTGCTCAAGCAAAGTGCCCTCATGCACCACCGCCCAGAAACTGTCGGGATCGAGTGCGACCCGGGATTCGCGCAAATCCGGTGCAGGCGCTCCGGCCGACACCAGATCCCGTCCATGGCACGCCGCACAGGCAATGAAGAGGCCGCGACCAGCCGCCACATCGGCGCCCCGTATTTCGAACGACGGATCATCCAGCGCTTTGACGCTCATATCGGGCGGCGCCGAGGGCGGTAGCAGCGCCCTGCCGTCCAGGCCGAACGTCAACAGCGACCTCGGTTGAGCTCCATATTTCCAGCCGACGTGCATGAGGTTGCTGCCTATCGAAGCGGAGCCGCCGTAGCCGACGAGCACGGAGACGTACTGCCTGCCCCCCGCCGAATAGCTGATTGGTGCCGCGATGATGCCGAGACCGGCGTTGAATCGCCAAAGGCGCTCGCCGGAGCCGGCATCGTAGGCTGACAAATAGCCGTCTGCCGTGCCTTGGAAGACGAGATCTCCGGCGGTGGCGAGGGTGCCGCCGTTCCACAGAGTGCCCAGCGCCGCCTTCCAACGTGCTCTCTGGCGCGCGGGATCCCAGGCGAGGAGCGCACCCTTTCCGTCCTGCGGATCCCCTTTGGCCCAGCCGATGCTCAAGCCGCCCACTGAGATGGCGCCGGGCTCCGGGGGCCCCTTCGAGAAATGCGCGCCGGTCTGCATGGTGGGGATGTACACGAGGCTCGACCTCGGGCTGAACGACATGTCCTGCCAGCTGTGGGCCCCGAGGGGGCTCGGCCAAATCGTCGCTTCGCCGTTCTCGTAGCGAATGTCCTTCGCCTCGACCGGCCGGCCCGTTGCGGAGTCGATGTGATCGGCCCAGGTTACCTTGGTGATTTTTCCGGCGGAGATCAGCTTCCCGGTCTCACGATCGAGCACGTAGAAGAAGCCGTTTTTCGGCGCCTGCATGAGCACCTTGCGGCGTTTGCCGTCGATCGTGAGGTCGGCGAGCGTCATCCGCTGCGTCGAGTCGAAGTCCCAGGCGTCGCGCGGATTGATCTGGTAGTGCCACACGTACTTCCCTGTGTCCGCGTCCAGTGCCACGATCGAGGCGGTGTACAGGTTGTCGCCGCTGCCCGGGCTGCGCGTCACCGGGTCGTAGGGCCCGGCATTGCCGGTGCCGAGGTAGATCCGGTTCATTTCAGGATCGAAGGTGATGCTGTCCCACACCGCTCCGCCGGTACCGGTTTTCCAATATTCGCCGCTCCAACTCGCCGCCGCGCGCTGCATGGCGGGGTCGCCGCGATTCTCCTGCGGCGATCCGGGCGCGGTATAGAAGCGCCACACCTGGCGGCCGGTGGTGGCGTCATAGGCGGTGACATAACCTCGAGCTCCGAAGTCGGCGCCGCCGTTTCCAATGATTACCTTGCCGTTGAAAGTGCGCGGCGCGCCCGTGATGGTCTGCATCGATTGCAGGGCCGTCGTCTCGACGCTCCAGAGCAGCTCGCCGGTCTTCGCGTCCAAGCCGAAAAGTCGGCCGTCCAGAGCCGCGGCGAAGATGCGCCCGTCGGCGTACGCGGCGCCCCGATTGACGGCGAAGCTCAAGCGCATCTTCGCCGGATTGTGCTTCCACGTCTCCGGCTCGTACTTCCACAACAGCTTCCCGGAGAGGCCGTCGACTGCATAGACCGCGGCGTAGCTCCCGGTGAAGTAGAGCACGCCGCTGACGGCAAGTGGCGTGGCTTCGAGCGTCACTTCACCGGGCAGGTCCAGTGACCAGACCAGCCCCAACCTGCCGATGTTCGACCTCTTGATCTCGTCGAGCCGGCTGTAGCCGCTCTCGTCCGCGCCGCCACCATGACTCGACCAATCCGGGCCAGCGCCGATGGCTTGGGTCGACGAGGCAGCGGACGCAGTCAGCGTCGCCAGGCTAAACAAGCCGATCCACATCGCCGTCATTGCCGAGACTCCTCCGTTATGCCGGCTGCGCAAACGTTCGGGGGAATCATGGATGTGTCGAGCAGTGAGTGCAACGTCTACGGTGCGGGCGGCTCGGGAGTACCGTAGAATCACATCGCGCAAAGCTTTGCGCCTCGCCGAAGTTGTACGGAAACCCGCATGAGCATTTCGACGCCGGATCGACCGTGATGGATTTCAGGTAATGGATTTCAATTGGGACGCTGAACAGCAGGCATTCCGCTCTACCGTACGTGCTTTTTTGGCGGCCAATCTGCCGGGCGATTGGGAATCTCTCGCGCACGGTCCCGGCTCCGAACTGCAAAGCGCGTTCTCGAAGAAATTCTGCGGCGAGCTCGCCAAGGCGGGCTTGTTGGTCCCCCATTGGCCGCGGCGCTGGGGCGGGCGGGATGCGGACCCGTGGACGTCATTTATTTTGGCCGAAGAGATGTGGGAGGCGGGCGAGCCGCGCGGCGGCCAATACATGAATGTGAACTGGATTGGTCCGACACTCATGCGCTTCGGCAGCTCCGAACAACAGGAACGCTACATTCCGCCGATGGCGCGCGGCGGGACGATCTGGTGCCAGGGCTTCTCGGAGCCGGAGGCGGGCTCCGATCTCGCGTCGCTGCGCACACGTGCCGAGAAGCACGACTCGAGCTATCGGATCAACGGCCAGAAAATTTGGACATCGTATGCAGGTCACGCCGACACCTGCTTCGTGCTGGCGAGAACTTCCCCCGGCAAGGATGGTATTTCCATTTTTCTGGTGCCGATGGATACGCGCGGCATCATCGTGCGGCAGATACCGAGCATCATCGGTGAAGGCGATATTCACGAAGTATTCTTCGACGATGTCGAAGTGCCGGACAGCGCGCTTCTGGGCGCCGAAGGACAGGCGTGGGAGATCGCGCGCACGGCGCTCTCCCTCGAGCGCGTCGGCATTCCGCGCTTCGCACTGGCCACCAAGATGCTGCACCGTGCGGTGGAGAAGCTGAAGAGGGAAGGACGCTTCGACAACGGTGCGGTCGGGCAGGCGGCACGAGCGCGCGCCGCTTGCGAGGCGGCGCGATTCTACAGCTACAGCATCGTCGATCAGCGCCGCCACGGAATGGCTACCGGACCCGAAGCCAGTGCCGCACGCTTCGCCACGGTGGGGGCGGAAAGACTGGTGAGTGAATTCGTGGTCGAGCATGTGCCCGAAGCATTGGCCGGCGGCGATCCGATGCTTCTCGCTCATCATCAGCGTGCGATAGTCGCGGGCATTGCATCCGGAGCCGCAGAAATTCAGCTGAACCTCATCGCCACCGAACTGCTCGGGCTTCCCCGGGAGCCCCGCTGATGGATTTCAGGCTTACCCCGGATCAAGAGGCCCTGCTGTCGGCGGTCGACAAACTCGCCGCGCAATTCTCGGCCAAGCCGACCGACTTTCATGGTCTCGCTCTCATCGGAGAGGAGTTGGAAAAGGAACTCGAGGATGGGCAGTATTTCGATATTGCCCTCGTTCCGGAACTTGGACCTTTGTCTGCCGCGTTGGCGGTCGAGAGACTGGCGCGGCTGCCCTGCACCGCCGAGATTGCGCTTTCGATGTTGGTCCGGCCGCAGCTGTCGGGCGAGTGGCCACGGCCGTTGGCCCTCGTCGAATACGCTCGCCCCGGGCGCTTCGTCGCGACCGCAAAGACCATACTCGTCAGCGACGGCGATAGCCTCGGCATCGTCCAACCGTCGCCCGCTGCGCTCGAGCCGGTGGAATCTCTCTTTGCCTATCCGATGGGCAGACTGAAGCACGCCGTGACGGTGACGCCGCTCTCCGACGCTGAAGCGGCGATCGTGCGCAAGTGGCTGCGCATCGCGCTGGCCGCCGAGGCGAGCGGATTGCTGCACGCGGCGATCGCCTCGACCGTCGAACATCTCACTCTGCGCAAGCAGTTTGGCCGTCCGCTCGGCACGTTCCAAGCGCTGCGTCATCGCATGGCCGAGTGCGCGGTGCTCGCGGGCGGCGTGCGCTGGCTCGCCTTGAAGGCGGCCGGGACGGCCGATGAAGGCGATGCAGCCTTGGCGGCGCTGCATGCTCAGGAGAGCGCCACGCGCGTCATTTACGACGTTCACCAGATGTTTGCCGCGATGGGGATGACGCTCGAGCATCCGCTGCACCTCTGGACGTATCGCCTGAAGGCGTTGCTCTCCGAGTTGGGCGGCCGCGGAGGACAGGCTGACGCCGTTGCACAACATTGTTTCGCCCCGGCCTCTGATGAACGGCATTTAACGGTGACACGATGAACGAACCCCCGACTCTTCTGTTCGCGATCGAAGACCGCGTCGCGATCTTGACGCTCAACCGGCCGGCGGAAGGCAATTCCCTCAATCCCGAATTGCTCGTCGCGCTCGAACAGGCGTGGCACCGGATCGAGGGTGACGAAGCGATCCGGGTTGCGGTCCTCACCGGAGCCGGAGAGCGTCACTTCTGCACGGGCGCTGCGGTGGGTGCGCTGAAGATCGGCATGGGAACACTGCAGGACAAGCCGAACGCGGCCGTGAACCGCTTCTCGCCGCGAATGTGCGGCGTGTCGAAACCGGTGATCTGCGCGGTGAACGGCCTGGTGAACGGCGGCGGCCTGCATTTCGTCGCGGATAGCGACATCGTCATCGCCTGCGCGCAGGCCGCGTTCATGGATTCGCATGTCAGCGTCGGGCAGGTTTCGGCGCTCGAATCGATCGGCATTGCGCGGCGTGCCGGAGTTGGCGCTGCGCTGCTAATGGGCCTTGCGGGCCGCTCTTACCGCATGTCCGCCGAGCGCGCGCATCAGCTCGGCATGATCGATCTCATCGAGCCCACCGCGCCCGATGTGATGGCCCGAGCGCGCGAGCTTGCCAGGGGAATCGCCGCCAACTCTCCGCAGGCGATGGCGAAGACGAAGCGCGCGATCTGGGCCTCGACCGAGATGTCCGATCCCGCCGCAGCGGATTATGGCTGGGAGCTGCTCAAGTCCCACTGGGCGCATCCGGACTTCGATGAAGGGCCCAAGGCGTTTGCCGAAAAGCGATCGCCGAAGTGGAATGCCGACCCCAACGCACGCCGATGAGGGGCGGAAGAATCAAATGACATTGCGAACGCGATTCACGGACCTGGTGGGAATCGAGCACCCGATCGTGCAGGGCGGCATGATGTGGGTCGGGCTGGCCGAACTGGCCAGTGCCGTCTCCAATGCCGGCGGCCTCGGCATCCTGACCGCGCTCACCCAGCCCACGCCCGACGCGCTGCGCCGTGAGATCGATCGCTGCCGTTCGATGACGGACAGGCCCTTCGCGGTGAATCTCACGATCCTGCCGTCGGTCAACCCGCCCCCCTATGCGGAGTATCGAAAGGCCATCATCGAGAGCGGCGTAAAGATCGTCGAGACCGCGGGCTACAAGCCGCAGGAGCACGTCGATGAGTTCAAGGCGCACGGCATCATCGTCGTGCACAAATGCACCGCGGTCCGCCATGCGCTCTCGGCGGAGCGCATGGGTGTCGATGCGATTTCGATCGACGGCTTCGAATGCGCCGGCCACCCGGGCGAGGACGATATTCCCGGACTGATCCTCATCCCGGCCGCCGCCGACAAGGTCAAAATTCCGATGATCGCGAGCGGTGGCTTCGGCGATGGGCGAGGGCTCGTGGCCGCGCTGGCGCTCGGCGCGGACGGGATCAATATGGGTACGCGCTTTTGCGCAACGGTCGAGGCGCCGATCCACGATGCGGTGAAGCAGTTCATCGCCGCCAATGACGAGCGCTCGACCCGATTGATCTTCCGCAGCCTGAAGAATACGGCGCGGGTTGCGGCCAACAGCGTGTCGGATAAGGTGGTGGAAATTCTAAGAAAGCCGGGGGCGGTCTTCGAGGACGTCCGCTCCCTCGTTTCCGGAGCCAAAGGTCGCGTGGCACTGGAGACCGGCGATCTCGATGCGGGAATCATCTGGGCCGGCCAGGTTCAGGGCTTGATCCACGATGTACCGACCTGTCGCGAGCTGATCGAGCGGATCATCCACGACGCGGAGGCCATCATTCGCAGTCGGCTCGCCTCCCTGATCAAGACCTGAGAGTTCGGAGGTTGTGCATGGAAGGACGAGGTCCGCTGTCCGGTTTGCGCGTTGTCGAATTTTCGAGCATCGGCCCGGGCCCTCACTGCGCCATGCTGCTCGCGGATCTCGGCGCGGACGTGCTGCGGATCGACCGGGAAGGCGGTAATGGATGGCCCAATCCGATCGCCGATCGGGGCAGGGCGCTCATCACCGTCGATATCCGCTCGGAGGAAGGGCGCGCCTTTTGCCTCGATGCGACCGGACATGCGGATGTTCTTATCGAAGGTTTCAGGCCCGGCGTCATGGAGCGGCTCGGCCTCGGGCCGGACGCACTGCTGGCGCGCAACCCACGGCTGATCTATGGCCGCATGACCGGCTGGGGGCAGACTGGCCCGCTCGCCCTGAGCGCCGGACACGACATCAATTACATCGGGCTCGCGGGCACGCTCGCCGCCATCGGAAAGCCGGGCGAACCGGCGGTGGTGCCTCTCAACCTGGTGGGCGATTTCGGCGGCGGCTCGATGTTCCTCGCCATGGGTATTCTCGCGGCTCTTTGGGAGCGGGAGAAGTCGGGACAGGGACAGGTCGTCGATGCCGCCATCGTGGATGGCGTGAGTTCGTTCATGACGATGTTCGCAGGCCTCATGCCGGCGGGACTCATATCGCTCGAGAGGGACAAGAATTTCCTCGGCGGTGCAGCCCCCTTCTATCGCTGCTATCGCTGCGCCGATGGGCGCGAGATCTCGGTGGGTGCATTGGAGCAGAAGTTCTTCGAAGAGATGACGCACAAGCTCGGCCTCTCGCAATACGCCTCGCTTCGACATCGGACCGAGGACTGGGGCGAGCTGCACGGTCTGCTCGAGCGAACCTTCGCGAGCCGCGATCAGGCGCATTGGATCGAGCTCTTTGAAGGCAGCGACGCGTGTGTGGCGCCCGTTCTGAGCCTGGAGGAGGCCATGGAGCATCCGCAACTGAAAGCCCGCCAGACCTACGTCGAGCATGCAGGGCTCAGGCAGGCGGCGCCCGCGCCGCGCTTTTCCCGCACGCCCGGCGCCATTCGCGATGCATCCGATGCAGCCGCCATGCTCGAGAGATGGCGGCGGCCCAGCGGTGTCACGTAGTAGTAAGATCGCGAGGTGCCCGTGAAGAACAAGCTGACGTTCGGCTATCTCTACGACTTCCGAAATCCGGAGCAGTGGCGCAGACCATGGGCGGATCTTTACGCAGAGACGTTGGAATTCATCACGTGGACCGAGAGCATCGGGTTCGAGGGAGCCTGGGTGCCTGAGCATCACGGGGCCGGCGATGGTTATGTACCGTCGCCGCTTATCGTGCTCGGTGCGATCGCCGCCCGCACCAAGACGATCAAACTCGGCTCGGCAATCGCGCTCGCGCCGCTTTATCACCCCGTTCGGTTCGCGGAAGAGTGCTCGGTTCTCGACATCCTGTCCGATGGCCGGCTCGAAATGGCCGTCGCGGTCGGTTATCGCCGCAGCGAGGCGGACGCCTATGGCATCGACTTCTCTTCACGCGGGCGGCGCACGGACGAGTTCCTCGAGATCGTTTGCAGGCTCTGGGCCGGAGAATCGTTTTCTTATGAGGGCCGGTATTTCACTCTGAAGAATGCCTCGATCGTTCCTACGCCGATTCGCGGCCGCATACCGCTCTACCTGGGCGGATTCACCGACAAGGCGCTCGAGCGCACCGCAAAGTACGGCGACGGTTACTTCGGCAACCAGGAGGTGTGCGACCTCTACCTCGAGAAGCTGCGCGCCTGCGGCAAGGATCCCGCGAGTGCTCGAATCCGCATCCAGGGATTGTTCGTCCTCGTCGCCAAAGATCCCGAGAAGGCGATGCATGAGCTGGCGCCCTATTTTCACTATGTGAACAATGCCTACGGGCAGTGGCTGAACGAGGATCGGGCCGCCACCGGTTTCGGCGATAAGGCGCTGCTCAAGCCGATGACGCTGGAGTCGTTCAAGACCAGCGGCATCTTGAGCATTTTGACGCCGGGCGAGGCCATCGACATGTTCAATGGGATGCTTTCGAAAACGGCCGTCGAACACTTCATGATGATGGCGCCGCCCGGACTTCCACGTTCGAAGTTCGCCGACTATGCGGAGGTCTTTGCCACGGAGGTCATCCCGGCATTCCGCTGAGACGGGTCAAAGTCCGGACCACCTTTTCCGATCCCGAACGCCGGCGGGTTTGCCGGCGGCAGCGGCGGGCAGTCCCAGTTCCTCCAGGATCTCTTGCGTGTTGGCGCCCAACTCCGGAGCAGGCCCGGCGACACGGCCTGGCGTGCGCGAAAACCAGGTCGGGACGCCCGGAAATCGCACCGGGCCATGCGGCGTATCGACCGTCTCGAACAGACCGACTGCATTCAGATGAGGATTGTCGAACAGTTCATCGGGGGTGCGGAGCGGCGCGGCGGGTATGTCGAGCGCGCGGAACAATTCCAGCCACTCCTGTGTCGTCCGCTCCTTCAGCGTGTCCGCCACGAGGGCGTATACGGCGTCGATATGGCGCGCCCGGTGCTCGAGCGTGGCGAAGGCGTCGGTGGCCCACTCCGGGCGCACGGCCTCGATGAACGCGGACCATTGCTTGTCGTTGTAGATCAGTGCGGAGATTTGTCCATCCTTCGTGCGGTAGGGTCGGCGGTTGGGCGCCACCGCGCGTGGGTAAATCGCGGGGCCCAGGGGAGGGGTGAACATGGCGCCGTTGGCGTGTTCCACCAGCATGAACGAGGCCATGGTTTCGAACATGCTGACCTCCACTTCCTGACCCTCACCGGTGCGCTCGCGGTGGAACAGCGCCATCATCGTGGCGTAGAGCGCCGTCAGTCCGGCGACCTTGTCGGCGATGATCGTGCCGACATAGTTCGCCTCGCCGGTCAGCTTCTGCTGGACGATGGGCAGCCCGCATTCCGCCTGGATGGTGTCATCGTAGGCGGTCAGATCCCGGTCAGGGCCGCGCCGGCTATATCCATAGCAGTTGGTGTAAATGATCGCCGGATTGATGGCGGCGACCTCCTCGAACCCGAATCCCAGCTTGGCGATCGCCTTGAACCGCATCGAGTGGATGAAAACATCCGCCGTCCGGACGAGTTCGCGCAACGCCGTCTTGCCCGCCTCGGACCGCAGGTCGAGGACGACGCTGCGTTTGCCGCGATTGACGTTGACGAAAACACCGCTCATGCCCGGCGCCGGACCGACCGAGATATTCCGGGTATTGTCCCCTTCCGGCGGCTCGATCTTGATCACGTCCGCGCCCATGTCGGCCATGATCTGCGTGCAATACGGCCCCATGACCATGCTGGTGAGATCGACCACGCGCAAGCCGGCCAGAGGGCCTGTGCGCTTCGCGAGGTTGCTCATGATGTGCTCCTTGAGAGATGTGACCGCAGCCAGCCGATTTTTTCACGGGAAGCCATCCATATTCCAGTTCAGCCGGCCAATATCGGCGCAGGGTACCGGAATGCGCGACCGAAGTGACGCGCACTCGTGTCCGGACAAGTACCGCCACAACAGTCCACGCTACTAGACAACACCGTTGATTATGCCCTATCATTGAATCCAGATTACCACGGGTGAAATATGAAGTGCGCGCCGACAAAGACGCCTGAAGCGGTCGATATCCCTTCGCTGCGGCAGAAATATCGCGAGGAGCGCGACAAGCGCCTGCGCGACGAAGGCCAGAAGCAGTATGTGCGGCCGGTCGGAGAGTTTGCGGACACCTATGCAGCCGACCCGCACATGCCGGTGGTGCCGCGGGATCCGATCTCGGAAGACCTCGACGTCGCCATCCTCGGGGCCGGCTGGACCGGGATTCTGACCGCCTATCACCTGACGCGGGCCGGCATCAGAAGCTTTCGCAACATCGATCACGCAGGCGGATTCGGCGGCGTGTGGTACTGGAACCGCTACCCGGGTCTGCAGTGCGATAACGATGCCTATTGCTACCTGCCGCTGCTCGAGGAAACCGGCTTCATGCCGTCGAAGAAATTCTCGGACGGCTTTGAGATCCGCGGGTATTGCCAGAGCATCGCGAAGAAGTTCGGCTTCCATGAGAATGCGCTGTTCCACACTCTGATCACCGCATTGCGCTGGGACGAGAAGATCAAGCGCTGGCGCATCAGCACGAGCCGCGGCGATGAAATCCGCGCCCGCTTCGTGGTCATGGCGAATGGTTTCCTGAACTTGCCGAAGCTGCCGGGCATCCCCGGTATCGAGCGTTTCAAGGGAAAGATGTTCCACTCGGCGCGCTGGGACTATGCGTACACCGGCGGAACGCCGGAGAATCCGGTCCTCGACAAGCTCACCGACAAGCGCGTGGCGATCGTCGGTACGGGCGCAACCGCCATCCAGGCGGTCCCCCATCTTGGCCGCTTTGCCAAGCAGCTCTACGTGATCCAGCGCACGCCTTCCACCGTGGACGAGCGCGGCAATCCGCCCACCGATCCCGAGTGGGCGAGGAGTCTGAAGCCTGGCTGGCAGAAGGAGCGGCAGGCGAATTTTCAGCGCGCGGCGATGGAGTTCTTCAAGCCGGGCGAGCCGGACCTGATCTGTGACATCTGGACCGAGATCAGCCGCAACCTGGCAGCGGAACTCGAGGCCGAGGGCTGGCCTCAACTCACGCCCGAGCAGTTCATGGCGCGGCGCGAAAAGGTCGACTACCGGGTGATGGAGCGGCTGCGACATCGGGCCGAAGCCGTCATCAAAGATCCGGCAACAGCCGAAGCACTGAAGCCGTGGTACCGCTTCCTTTGCAAGCGTCCGCTGTCGAATAACGAATTTTATCCGACCTTCAACCGTCCCAACGTCAAGTTGATCGATGTGTCAGCGACCAAGGGCGTCGAACGCATGACCGACAGCGGTTTTGTCGCGGGCGGCGTCGAATATCCGGTCGACTGCATGATCTTCGCCAGCGGTTTCGAGGTCTCGAGCGACCTGGACCGCCGCTGGGGCATCGATGTGGTCGAGGGCCGCGGAGGTAAGTCGATATACCAGCACTGGGCCGCCGGCCCGAAGACGCTCCATGGCGTGATCACGCACGGCTTTCCGAATCTGTTTTACACCGGATATATCCAGGGCGGTTTGAACGCGAGCGTAACGGAGCAATGCAGCCAACAGGGCTATCACATCACCTATGTGATCAACGAGGCGCTGAAGCGCGGTGTCAAAGCCGTCGAGCCGAGTCAGGAAGCGCAGGACGCCTACGTCAGGCACTTCGAGGAAGTGCAGCCCGATATGTCCCAGTTCCAGCGCGAATGCACGCCCAGCTATTTCACCAATGAGGGCCAGGTAAAAGCGCCGTGGGCTCTGTTCCGACCTTACGGCCCCGGCTGGACTGCGTTCCAGAAGCTGCTGGAGGAGTGGCGGAACAAGGGCAAGCTCGAGGGGCTCGTCCTCGAATCGTGAGGGGCGGCCCGTGACCGAGGGTGGCGGAATCGGCGGCGCGGAGAAGGATATGACCGACTTTCTGGTTGCCGACGCCGCAATCCGTCAGCTTCACGCCCGCTACGTCGATGCCGTCTGGAGAAAGGACGTCGCCGCCTTCATGGACTGCTTCGCCGCGGACGCGGAGTGGGACATTGCCGGTATGCATATTCGCGGGCGTGCTCAGATCGGCAATCAATTCGCAAAATTCATCGCCCCTTCAGAACGCGTTCTGATGTTTCCCGGAATGCCGATCCTCGAGGTTGGGAACGCGATGGCGAGTGGCAGAATCCACGTCACCGAATACGTCAAGCTCGCCGATGGCCGGGCGGTGAGGACGATCGGCGTGTACTACGACCGTTATGTCGATGAGGGAGATCGTTGGAGGTTCCTGTCGCGTCACTGGAACCTCTACTATCGCGGCCCACCCGACTTCTCGGCTCCATTCTTGGAGTGCGAGGAGTACGGACCACCCCCCGGCATGCCGGGCACTGCACAACGCCTCACGCCATGACGGCAATTTGACAACCATTCGCTACCTGATCAACATCGTTGTGCACGCGGCCTTCAAAACCGAGCCGGACGCGTCTGCGCGCACTTTACGCCGGGTGGCAAACTGAGGATTGAGGCAGGAGAACGCGATGAGCACGAGTATCAATGTGGTGAACAAGGCGGCCGATATTTCGGTTGAAGATCTTGCCGAGCCGCTGACCTATCCGGTCGAGGCGTTCCTGTCTCCGGAATATGCCAAGGCGGAGGCCGACCGGCTATGGGCCAAGGTGTGGCAGATGGCGGGCCGTGTCGAGGAGGTCCCCGAGGTCGGGAACTTCATCACCTACGAAATCGGCGATGACTCGATCCTGATCGTGCGCGCGGCACCTGACAGGCTCAAGGCCTTTCACAACGTCTGCCCGCATCGCGGCCGCCGCTTGGTCGACACCCCGAACGGGGAGAACCGCGCCTGCGGCAAGCGGCAGCGGTTCGTCTGCGGCTTCCATGGCTGGACGTACAACCTCGAAGGCAAGAACACCTTCATCCTCGACCCCCAGGACTGGAAAGGCGCGCTGACCGAAGAGCGGACCTCGCTCGCGGAGGTCAAAGTCGACACGTGGGGCGGCTGGATCTTCATCAACATGGATCCGAAGGGCGTGTCACTGCGCGAATACCTCGAGCCCGCCGCTGCCGTTCTCGATCCCTTCGAGTTCGAGAAGATGCGCTTCAAGTGGCGGCAGTGGGTGATCTACCCCGCCAACTGGAAGACTTCGCTCGAAGCGTTCATGGAGCCCTACCACGTCGCGGGCACGCATCCGCAACTATTGAAATACGGCGAGTTCTACGCCTACAGCAAGGCCTACGGTCTGCACGGGGTCAGCGGTTTCGACGAGCGAGATCCGGCGCTCAGAAAGGCGGGAGGCACTTCCGTCACGCGCGCAGGCAAGGGATTGGATCCGCGTATTTCGACCTACGAGCTGGTGCGCGAGAACTACGAAACCGTGAATCACGCCGCATCCACCGAGACCCTGGTGAATGCGGCGAAGCGCCTGGTGGACGAACTGCCCGAGGGCACTCCGGCGCCCGAGGTGATCAAGCATTGGCTCGCCTCGGCCCGCGCGGACGATGCGGCGCGCGGCGTCATCTGGCCGACGATCACTCAGGATCAGACGGCGGAGGCCGGTCTTGCGTGGCACCTCTTTCCGAATGTATCGATCCTGCAGGGGGTCACCTTTGCCTTGTGCTACCGCGCCCGACCGTACGGCGACGATCCCAACCAGTGCATCTTCGAATCCTATGCGCTCGAGCGATTTCCGCCGGGGCAGGAGCCGAAGACCGAATGGGTCTATGCGGAGCCGACCGCGGAGAAGTGGGGCTCGGTGCTGGCGCAGGATTACTCGAACATGGCCTCGGTTCAGAAGGGCATGAAATCGCGCGGCTTCCGCGGCCCGCAGCCCAACCCGCACCAGGAGCGCAAGGTCACCAACTTCCACCGCAACCTCGCGAAGTACATGGGTGCTGGTATGCCGCGCCTGCTCAAGAAGTAGATAAGGACGCGGTCGGATTTTCCGGACCGATTGGGGAAATCCTTCGCGCGACGTTTCAGAAACTGCCCTACGACAATAAGGTGAAATTCAATCATGTCCGTCAAGGTGTATGAACGCATCCTGCATCTGTTCGAAGCGGAGGGCGTCAAGACGCTCTTCGGCATTCCCGATCCGAACTTCGTGCATCTGTTCCTGACCGCGGAGCAGCGCGGCTGGCAGGTGGTGGCTCCGCATCACGAGGCGGCCGCAGGCTTCATGGCCGAGGCGGTGTCGCGCATGACCGGCAAACCCGCGCTCGCCATCGCCACCTTGGGGCCGGGTATCGCCAATATGGCCCCGGCGATCATGTGCGCCAAGGTGGAGAATTCGCCGGTCATTTTTCTCGGCGGCCAGCGTGCGCGCATCACCGAGCAGCGGGTGCGCCGCGGCCGGATTCAGTTCGTTCAACAAGAAGCCCTCGTTTCGGCCTCCGTGAAGTACTCAGCATCGATCGAGTACGCGAATCAGACCGATGAGATCATCCGTCAGGCCCTGCGTGTGGCGATGTCGGGCACACCGGGACCCGCCTACATCGAGTACCCCTCGCATGTGATCCAGGAAGATCTCGATGTCCCCGAGGTGCGTGCGCCCTCCGCCTACCGCCTGGTCAACCAGAGCGCCGGCGGCGCTGAAATCGCCGCGGCCGTGAAGCTCGCGCGCGCGGCGAAGAATCCGATCCTGCTGGTGGGTCACGGCGTGCACACCTCGCGCACGCAGGAACCGGTCGCGGAACTCGCGAAACTCCTGGGGTGCCCGATCATCCAGACCTCCGGCGGCACCTCTTTCATCAAGGGTGTCGAGGAGCGCACCTTCCCCTACGGCTTCTCGCCCTCTGCGATCGAGGCGGTGGTGAAATCCGACCTTTGCATTGCGATCGGCACCGAACTCGGCGAGCCGGTGCACTATGGCCAAACCCGCCACTGGGCGGCCAATGGGCCGAACCGCAAGTGGGTGTATGTCGAGCAGAACCCGACGGCGATCGGCGTGAACCGCCAGATCGACGTCGCGCTCGTGGGCGATGTGAGAGCGGTGGTCCCGCAACTCGTCGCGGCGCTCAAGGACACGCCGCGCGGCCCCTCGGCCGAGCTCGATCGCTGGATCAAGGAGGACGCGGCGCGCATTGCGGACCTGGCAAAGTCCGCTCCCAGCGGTAGAAAGCCCATGCATACGGCACGCTTCGTGGTCGAGGCGACCAAGGCGTTCCCGAAGAACGGCATTCTGGCGCGTGACGGCGGTGCCACCGTCATCTTCCAGTGGACCTATTCGCAGTGCAAGCCGCACGATGTGGTCTGGAACCAGAATTTCGGCCATATCGGCACGGGCCTGCCCTATGCGATCGGAGCCTCCGTCGCGGACGGCAAAAAGCGCCCGGTGATGCTCATCACCAGCGACTCGTCGTTCATGTTCCATATCGCGGAGTTGGAAACCGCCGCGCGCCTGAAGCTTCCGCTGGTGTGCGTTGTCGGCACCGACTACCAATGGGGCCTCGAGGTGGGTGTCTACAAGCGCACCTTCGGCCAGGGGTCGCTGGAAACCGGGGTGCACTGGAGCAAGGACGTGCGGTTCGACAAAATCGCCGAGGGCTTCGGCTGCCACGGCGAATACGTCGATCGTGAGGAGGAGATCGGGCCGGCCATCGCTCGCGCCTATGCCAGCGGCAAGGTCGGCGTCATTCACGTGCCGATCGATCCGAAAGTGAATTCGGAGGAAATGCCGAGTTATGACGAGTTCCGCACCTGGTACGCCGAAGGTACGCAGTAGCCGCACGGGGGAGTCATGCGCAAATATCTCAAGTTTTACATTGACGGCAAGTGGGTTGATCCGGTCGACATGAAGACGGTGAATACCGTCAATCCCGCCACCGAAGAAGTTTCCGGCACTATCGCGCTCGGCACGGCCGCCGATGTCGACAGAGCGGTCAAGGCTGCCCGCAAGGCGTTCCCGAGCTGGTCGACGACCGGCCGCGAGGCGCGGCTCAAAGTCCTCGAACGCATCCTCGTCGAATATCAGAAGCGTGTCGGCGACCTCGCTGCAGCGGTTACCGAAGAGATGGGCGCGCCGAAAGGACTCGCCAATGGCTTCCAAGTGGGCCTCGGGCTCGGCCATCTCGGCACAGCCATCGAAGTGCTGAAGAATTTCAAGTTCGAGGATCAGCGCGGCGCAACACTGTTCGTCAAGGAACCGATCGGGGTGTGCGGCATGATCACGCCGTGGAACTGGCCCATCAACCAGGTGACGGTCAAAGTGTTTCCGGCGCTCGCGACCGGGTGCACCGTCGTGCTCAAGCCTTCACAAGAATCGCATTTCTCCGCGCAAATTCTTGCCGAGATCTTCGATGCCGCGGGCGTTCCGGCCGGCGTGTTCAATCTCATTCAAGGCAGGGGCTCCGTCGTTGGTGCGGCGATGGCCAGCCATCCGGGAATCGACATGATCTCGATCACCGGATCGGAGGCGGCCGGCGTTGAGGTCGCAAAAAGCGCCGCGGCGACGGTCAAGCGCGTGTGCCAGGAGTTGGGAGGCAAGAGCGCGAACATCATTCTCGATGACGCGGATTTCGCGAAGAATGTCGCCAAGGGTGTCGCCGGCATGATGGTGAATTCCGGCCAGACCTGCAGCGCAACGTCGCGCATGCTCGTGCCGAGGGCCCGCATGGAAGAAGCCATCCGCGTGGCGCGCGAGGCCGCCTCGCAGGTGACGGTCGGCGACCCCGGCGGCGACTTCGCCATGGGACCGGTGGTGTCGAAATCCCAGTTCAACTCGGTCCAGGACTATATCCAGAAGGGCATTGCCGAGGGCGCGAAGCTCGTGGCGGGCGGACCCGGGCGTCCCAACGGGCTGACGAAGGGTTATTACGTGCAGCCCACGGTGTTCGCGAACGTCACCAACGACATGGTCATCGCGCGCGAGGAGATCTTCGGGCCGGTGCTCACGATCATCGGCTATGACACCGTAGAGCAGGCCATCGAGATCGCCAACGACTCGGAATTTGGTCTTGCCGGTAACGTCGCGGGTGCGGATCTCGACAAGGCTCGCGCAGTCGCCCGCCACATTCGCGCCGGGTGGGTGTCGATCAACGACGGCTTCGATTTCCATGCTGCATTCGGCGGCTACAAGAAGAGCGGCAACGGACGCGAATGGGGCGAGTCGGGGTTCCATGAATACCTGGAAATCAAGTCGCTCCTCGGCTACGCGCCCTGAAGCTTCATTCCGTCATTCGCGGGGCCGGCCTCCCGGTCGTGTTCACCAGCGGCCTGGGCAACACCTCCGGCGTCTGGGCGGACATCGTCCGATCCCTCGACGGCAGAGCGAGCGCGCTGTGCTGGGATCTTCGTGGTCACGGCGAGTCGGAGCGCCCTGAAGACCCCAAGGACTACGCCCGCACAGTCGCCGTGGCGGACTTGACAAGCATGATCGCCCGTGCGGGCGGTAGCACGGAGAATCCGGCGCTACTCATCGGACACTCCCTCGGGGGGTACCTGTCGCTATCGGTAGCGATTCAACATCCCCGGCTCGTCAAGGCACTCGTGCTCATCGCCACCGGCCCCGGTTTTCGCGACGAGACGGCTCGCGAACAGTGGAATCGGTTCGCCCTGTCCATGGACATCGGTGCTGATGCCCACCCGGCCGCCCGTCAGCTGGGCGTCCATAGCGACGCCGCCGTCATCAACGCGCTCGGATCCATCGAGGTGCCCACGCTCGTCATCGTGGGCAGCGAGGACCGTCGCTTCCTCGCGGCCAAGGACTACCTGCTGGGCAAGATTCCGCATGCGTCCGGCCTCGTGATCGCAGGCGGAAGGCATAACGTACACACGACGCATTCGGCCGCCGTCGCTCAGGCCATTCTCTCGTTTTTCGAGGCGCACTCACTGCTGTGAACCGGCCACGCGGCTCATCAGGCGGTCATGAACCCGCACGGCGTCCCGCCGGATCGCGTTGCAGCGATGCTTCGCCACAGAGCTGGTTCGACAGGGTCCGCGCCGCAGACAGGAGAGTCTCCTGCAGCGCCGGAAGGCCGGCCCGCTTCAGAGCGCTGCCGATACCGATGGCAACGAGTGCGTGGCTGAGGCTTGCGCGCGATTTCCAGACGGGGGCCGCAACCACGGTCACTCCGGAGATGTAGTTGCCGGCATCGACGGCAAACCCGCGCGCGCGCGCCTGGTTCACCTGCACCTTCCATTCATCCAGGGTCGGTGGCTCATCCCAGCGCAGCGTCTTGAATCGAGCTTCCAACTCCGCTTCGGGGTGGTCGCCGAATGCCGCGATGCATCGACCCGTGGCGCTGATCAGCGCCGGAAAGCGGCTGCCGATCTGCGTACTGAGCTGGAAGTTCTGTCCGGACTGGGAGACCGCGACGACGATGATGTGATCGAGGCCGACGATGTGAACCCCAAGCACCGTCACATCGAAGGCCTCACCGATGCGGTCCAGCACAGGCTGCACCAAATCGGTGAATCGGTTGCGCCTGAGCCAGTGCCGCGCGAGCGTGAGCACGCCCGCCTCCAGAGAATAGTGCTTGGTGTCCGGATCGAAGGAGACGAACTCTTCGGCCACCAGGGCCCGGAGCACGTGCAGGCACGTGCTTGGTACGAGGCCGAGCTCGCGTGCGATGGAATGCACGCCGAGCGGCGCAGCGCTTTTTCCGAGCAAGCGCAACACCGCCGCCGCACGCGAAATGGCGGGCGCTTTGCTCGCCTCCACAGCCCGCGCGAGCTCGCGGTCCGGCCGCGGCCGGCGTTGCCGTTGCTCGCTCATTGCACGGTGTCCATGATGCGGACGATAGTCGTTTCATATATGCAATGCAAATTTTATATTTGCAATGTCGCACGCCGTGTGGCAGATTGCTCCCACCCCGATGGCGACACTCACCGAATACACCCGTTATGCCGATGCTCAGCAGTTCGCCGACTCACGCGCGCTGTGGGAACTGTTCGACGGTAATGGCGAGCACCTCAATATCGCTCACGAGTGCATAGGCCGCCATGCGGATGGATCGGGACGAGTCGCGGTGCGCATAGCGCATGCGGACGGAACCGATGAGATCCTGAGTTTCGACGAGATCGCGGCCGGATCCGCGCGCTTCGCGCACTGGCTGACGGCAAACGGCATTCGACCGGGCGACCGCATCGCCTTCATGCTCGAGCCATCCTTGCCTTTCTATCTGAGCCTGTTCGGCGCGATGACCATGGGCGCGATCAGCGTGCCGCTGTTCACGCTCTTCGGGCTCGACGGGCTGCGTCTGCGGGTCGATGACTGCAAGCCGAAGCTGCTGATCACGAACGCGGAGAAGGCGGAAATCGCCGGGCAAATCGCCGGAGTCCGCGTCGTGGTGGCCGATTCCGCGCTGCTGAAAGAGATGGCCGGTTTGCCGGCCACCTATGAGTCGGCGACGCGCGCCAATGATCTGGCCGTATTTCAGTACACCTCGGGCACGACCCGTGAATTGCCGGCCGCGGTGAAGCACTCGCATCGCGCCATCGTGACGTTGATGTTCGCCGCGCTGTACGGAACCGGCATCCGGCCGGGCGACGAATTTTTCTGTCCTTCCTCGCCCGCATGGGGGCACGGCCTTTGGCACGGGACGCTCGCGCCGCTGGCGCTGGGCGTTACCACCGGCACATACGCCGGCCGCTTCGATGCGGTGCGGCTGATGAAGGCGCTTCAGGATTACAAGATCACGAACATGTCGGCGGCGGCCACGCATTACCGGATGATGAAGAATTCGGGCAAGGCAGCGGAGTTCGCATTCTCGATCAAGAAGCTGTCCTATACCGGCGAGCCCATCGATCCGGCGACGCTGGACTTCATCGACCGGACCTTCCACGTGCCGGCATGCAGCATGTACGGCACCACCGAGATCGGCGTGGTGCTGGTCAACTACCCCGGCGCCGGCGACTACCTCGTCAAGCCCGGCTCGTTGGGCAAGGCGGTGCCCGGTCTGAAACTGCAAGTACAGAAGCCGGACGGAACCCCGACGGCACCGGGCGTCGTCGGTGAGCTCATGCTGTGGCGGCGCGACCGATGGGAGACCACCAAAGATCTCGCGAAGATCGACGAGGACGGTTATTTCTATCACGCCGGCCGTGCGGATGATGTGATCATCTCCGCCGGCTGGACGATGAGCGCCGTCGAGATCGAGAACACCCTGCTCAAACATCCGCAAGTGAGAGAAGCGGCCGTGATCGCCGTACCGGACGCGACGCGCGGACAGGTTGCCAAGGCCTTCATCGTCACCGACCGCCCGCCGAGCGAGGATTATGTCGATGAGCTGAAGACATTCACACGCGAACGGCTGAGCCAGCACGAATTCCCGCGGCACATCGCCTTCGTGAATGAGATTCCCAAGACGCCGGCGGGAAAGGTCAACCGCAAGGTGTTGCGTGATCGCGAAGCGGCGGGCGAACCCGCGGCCGCGATCCACAATTGATTTTCGCAGGAGAGTACGCATGCCGATGCCCGAAAAAGCCACCACCAACCGCTTCCCCAAAATTACAGAGGAGGGTCTGAACGACCTGCGCCAGCGGATTGGCGTGAAGATCACCGATACCTTGGAACCCTGGAACTATGAGGCGACGCGTGACGCCATCCGTCACTACGCCCATGGCATCGGCGACGACAATCCGCTGTGGACCGATCCAGCCTATGCCGAAAAGACCAGGTTCGGCACCCTCGTGGCGCTGCCGAGCTTCCTCTTTTCGACCAACCGCATCGTGTCGGGCTATTGCGGCGGTCTCTCCGGCATTCACGCCATGTGGGCCGGCGCGGATTGGACCTGGCACAAGCCCGTGCTGCGCAACGATGTGATCACCACCGAGGCGTACCTGAAGGACCTGGTGGAACACCAGACCCGCTTTGCCGGCCGCAGCTTCCAGCAAATCTATCACGTGGATTTCTTCAACCAGCGCGGCGACAAGGTGGCGGAGGCCGACTCCTGGGTCTTCCGGACCGATCGCGACGAAGCGCGCGAGCGCGGCACGAAATACACCGAGGCGCGCGGCCGCGTCGAGCGGTATACGGAGGAACAGCTCGCCGAATTCTACAAGGTGTACGAGGCGGAGAAGATTCGCGGCGCAACCCCGCGCTATTGGGAAGACGTGAACGAGGGCGAGGCGCTGCCGCGCATGATGAAAGGTCCGATGACGGTGACCGGCTTCATTTGCTATGCGCAGGGCTGGGGCGGCCTTTATATCCGCGCGAACAAGCTCGCCTGGAAAATGCAGTCGAAACACCCGGGCCTGGGCATCAGGAATCGCTTCAACGTGCCCGATTGTCCCGAGCGCGTTCATTGGGACGAATCGTTCGCCCTCGAAGTCGGTGCGCCCGGCGCTTATGACTACGGCCCTGAGCGCTGTTCCTGGTTGACCCACCACATCACCAATTGGATGGGCGATGACGGCTTCCTGATGAAGAGCAAGTGTCAGGTCCGCCGCCACAATCCCGATGGCGACGCGTTATTCATCGACGGCGTCGTCAGCCGAAAATTTGTGGAGCAGGGTAAGCATCTGGTGGAGATCAGCCAGAAGGCCCGCACGCATCGGGACGAACTGTCCGCGACCGGTGCGGCGATCGTAGAATTGCCCAGCCGCGCCGCGTCCCGCTGACCCTAGGTTTGCGGGCCTGCATCCCGGTGAGCCCGCTCGAGGGGAGCGCGGCCGGGACGTGCAGCGGCGACACGCACGTGTCAAAGTACGGCCATGCCTGAAAGCGTTGCTCCGAGCTGGGCCGGTCCCCTGCAGGGAATTCGTGTTCTCGATTTCACTCGCGTCCTGGCGGGGCCGGCGGCCTCGCTCGCCCTGGCCGATCTCGGCGCGGAGGTATTGAAAGTCGAGCCTCCCGAGACCGGTGACGAAACGCGCCTCTTTCCGCCGCTGCGCGGCAACGAGAGCCACTACTTTCTGAGCGTGAACCGCGGGAAGAAGAGCATCGTCCTCGATCTGAAGAGCGATGCCGGCGTGACGCTGGCCAAAGCTCTCGCCGCCAAATGCGACATCTTGATCGAAAACTACCGCCCCGGCGTCATGGATCGCCTTGGCTTGGGATATGAAACCCTGGCCGCCATCAATCCGCGGCTCATCTACTGCGCGATCTCGGGTTATGGAATGACCGGCCCGCTGCGCGATCGCCCGTCCTTCGACATCGTGTTGCAGGCCATGTCCGGCGCTCTGAGCGTCAACGGCGAACCCGGCCGACCTCCGACGAAACTGGGGATACCCTTGGGCGATCTGGTGGGTGGGATCAGCGGCCCGATCGGCATATTGGCGGCGCTTCATGAGCGCAGCGTCACCGGCCGCGGACGGTTGATCGACGTCAGCCTGTTCGATGGACTCGTCGGCATGCTGGGGTATCTCGCGCAACTCGCGTTCTTCACGGGTGAGGATCCGAAGCCCCAAGGGTCGGAACATCCGAACCTCGTTCCGTACGGGATATTCCCCGCGCAGGACGGGTCAATCGTTGTCGCCTGCCTGATGAACAGCTTCTGGGAGCGCATTTGTCAGGCCTTGGGAATGCAGGATTGGATCGCGGATCCTCGATTCGGAAGCATCGAGAAGCGGCGCGACAATCGCCGGCTGGTGAACGAGAGAATCTCCGCATTCACCCGCGGGAGGACCGTGGCGGATCTCGTGGAGATTTTCACGCGACATCAGGTTCCGCACGCGCCCATCCTGGGTATCAAGGATGCGCTCTCGCAACCGCAGGCGGTCGCGCGCAACATGGTGGTCGACACGGATCATCGGACCCTGGGGAAAATCCCCATCGTCAATCGTCCCATCAAATTTCCGGGCGACGCGCAACCGGTTCCGGCCGCACCTCCGATCCTCGGGCAGCATACCGATGAGATCCTGCGGAATATCCTCGGTTTGACATCCGAGCAGATCGAGGAGCTGCGCGCATCGAAGGTCGTGGCCTGAGGAGTGCAATTTGTTTGTTGTCATGACAACCAAGAGGAATGTCCGATGCCAGAATTGAAATTCGACAATCGCGTAGCCGTGATTACGGGGGCTGGAAGAGGGCTGGGGCGCGCCTACGCCCTGCTTCTCGCATCGAGGGGGGCAAAGATCGTCGTCAACGATCCGGGCGCGAGTCTCAAGGGCGACGGCATCGACGCAGGTCCCGCGCAAGAGGTGGTGCGGGAGATCGCGGCCGCGGGTGGTGAGGCGGTCGCGTGCACCGAGTCGGTCGCCACGCCCGAAGGCGGCAAGGCAATCATCCAGTCCGCGCTCGATCATTACGGGCGGATCGACATCCTCATCCACAATGCCGGAATCGTTCGCCGCGCCTCCCTGAAGGAGATGACGTACGCGGATTTTGAATTGGTCCTGGACGTTCATCTGCGCGGAGCGTTCCATGTCGTGCGACCGGCTTTTCCCCTCATGTGCAAGGCCGGCTACGGCCGTGTCGTGCTGACATCGTCGGTCAACGGTCTGTACGGAAACCGCAATTCGGTGAACTACGCCATGGCGAAAGCGGGCATCATCGGACTGTGCAACGTCGTTGCGCTCGAGGGCGCCGACGAGGGTGTGAAGTGCAACGTCATCCTGCCCGGAGCCTTGACACGCATGGCGGAGGGATTGGACACGAGTGCCTATCCACCCATGGACCCGGAGTTGGCGGCGCCTGTGGTGGGCTGGCTCGCGCATGAATCGTGCTCGATCACGGGCGAGATGCTGAGTTCCATGGCCGGTCGTGCCTCGAGAGCCTATGTCGCCGAATCGCCGGGCGTATACCTCCCCACATGGTCCATCGAGGAGGTGGCCGATCAGATCGATGTCATCCGGAGTACGGACGCGCCGGTGATTTTTCCGGTTGTTCCATTGGGCCAACTCGCCCACATACGCTACAGCTTCGAAATGGCCAAGGCGGGGGGCGCCAAGGCTCCGAAATGAGATCCCGCTAGATCGATCACTTCCGATGATGGGCTACGATGATCCGATTCCCGTGGACTTCGTGCGCGGCGACGCGACGGGTCTTCCGATGCCGGCGCATCGTGAGGCACTGCGCGCTGCCGGCGAGACTTTCCTGACCGCGGCGTTCCGCAGCTTCGGATCGCTCTCCCCCGACAACCGCATCGTTCGCATCACCTGCTTCGAGCCGTTTCCCGGCGGCAACTCGGGTCACAAGCTGCTTCTGTCGGTCGACTATGCGCGCGCGGAGCCGGGCCTGCACACCGATCTCTTCGTGAAATTCTCGCGCGATTTTACCGACGCGTTTCGCGACCGTCGCCGGCATGAATTGGAGGCAGAGGTCCGCCTCGCGACGCTGTCACGCCTGCCCGGCTTTCCGGTCAGCGTTCCCGCGGCCTGCTTCGCGGATTTCCACCGCGAATCCGGAACCGGCATGCTCATCACGCAGCGAATCGCGTTCGGCAGCGGCGGCATCGAGCCGCTGCGGCCGAAATGCATGGACCACGAGCTGGCCGAACCGCTCGCCTATTACCGCGCGACCGTGACGGCGCTCGCGCGGCTCGCCGCCGCCCACAAGGCAGGGCTGCTATCCCCGCAGGTCGATGCGCTCTTTCCGTTCGATCCTGAAACGGCCGCGGCCGAGCTGCCGATTCCCTGGGACGAGCAGCAGCTGCGCGAACGGGTTACGCGGTATGCGGCATTCGCCGCAAGCTGTCCGCAACTGCTGCCCGCCCATGTCGTCGCGCCCGAATTCATCGCCCGCTTCGAACGCGACGCCGTCCGCTTCCTGCGCCACGAGGCGACGATCAAGCGCTTCCTGCACGCGCATCGCGATTTCATCGCGCTGTGCCACTGGAACACCAACATCGACAATGCCTGGTTCTGGCGTGACCCGTCGGGGGTGCTTCAATGCGGGTTGCTCGACTGGGGGTTGGTCCGTCAGATGAATGTGGCAACGGCGCTTTGGGGAGGCTTGTGTGCGGCGAGCCTGGAAATCTGGGACAGGCACCTCGATGAGTTGCTCGCGCTGTTTTGTTCCGAACTGGCTGCGCGCGGCGGCCCGCGGCTCGATGCGGCGGAGCTCGGGCTTTACCTGGATCTTTCCGTGGCGATGCTTGGTCTCGCCTTGATGATGGATGTCCCCTCGCTGGTGCTCTCCCGGCTCCCCGAAGCCGCCGGCGCCTCCGGACCGCTCGATCCGGTGCTGCACAAGAACGAAGTCGCACGCGGTTTCCTGCACGTCTTCACGGCTTTTCTGAACCTCTGGCAGACCCACGACTTCGGCGCGAGCCTCGACCAGATGCTGGAAAGGGCAGGGGGCGCGCCGGTGAATCGCGCAGGTTAGTAGGACACATCCGCGGTTGCGCGGATCCACACTTCGGAAATATTCACCCGCGGCGGCATCGAGGTAATGAACACCACCGTCGCGCCCACATCCTGCGGCTCCAATGCCCCTTCCTGATGGGTGTAGGCACGAATGGCCTCGCGGTGAGCCGGGTCCGTGATTCCTTCTGCCACTTCGGTTCTCGTCGGGCCGGGGGCGATCATGCACACCCGGATACCGTGGGGTCCCATCTCCTGGCGCAACCCGTCGGTCATGGCATTCAGACCGAATTTACTCGTCGCGTAGGGATTGTAGGTGGGAGTCGTCGTACGACAGGCCAACGAGCCAATATTGATGATGTATCCGCTCCCTTGCGCCCGCATCGGACCGAGCGCCGCATGGCAGGTGTAGAGAGTGGCGAGCAGATTGACCTCGATCACGCGCCGCCACTGTGCCGTATCCGCGTGCTCCACATTGCCGGCCTGGATGGTTCCTGCAGAATTCACCAGGATATCGAGCCGGCCGAAACGCTTGACCGTCTCGCCAACCACCTCCGTCGCCACCTGTTCATCGGACACATCGCCGATCAGGGCAATCGCCTTGCCGCCCGCAGCCTCGATTCGGTCGACCGTTCCCTTCAAGCGCTCGGCGCGTCGGGCCACTGCGACGACTGTTGCGCCCGCGGCCGCGAGCGCAACGGCGGTCGCCTGACCAATTCCGGACGAAGCTCCCGTAACCAACGCCACACGACTCGCCAAAGGACCCGCCATGCGATTGGACTCCTAGCTGATCTGGTGCAACTCTCTTCGCAGTCCAAGTCTAACTGCATCCACGGCCGGGGCGTACGTCAGGAGAAAGAGGTTGTAGGGTCCTCGCCCGACGGTTACTGTGGGGCGCTTGCGGAAGCGACAGAAGCCTGGTGGCTTCCCTGGTCTTCAAAACCAGTGGCTCGCGCACAGCGGGCGGTGGGTTCGATTCCCATCCGCTTCCGCCACCCTCGTCAGCCGGGAACGCAACTAGCGATCGAGTTCCTGTTCCTACTTCAGGATCTTGTGCCGCCGCTCCGGCCAGTGCCTGGGCAAGGCGATTTTTCTCGCCACCGGAAAGCCCAGATAACCGTTGTGAGCGAAAGCGTAGGCGTTCGTCCGCAATGGGTCGCCGGATACGAGCACGATGAAGTCATCGGGCTCGAGCACGATCGGCACCAGCCGGTTCGGATCATCCGACTCATGGAAATCCTGCGGCAGGCGGCCGAGGTTGACCTGCCGCTGGAGCGAGCCGATCCGGAAGTCCGCCCACTTCTCGGTAAAGGCCTCCACGCGCCATGCGGGCATGCGCGCGTGCTCGTAGAGGTAGCGCTTCACGTCGTCCTTGCTCCAACCGGCACGCGCGATCGTCTCCGCCAGGATGGGGCTCAGCACGAGCACCGGGCGCAATGTGCCGATGGAGAGGCCGCCGACGGTAAATACGATCTCCCAACCGGTTTGCTTGGCAACGCCGTCGGCGAGGTAAGGCATCATCGCCTCCGGCGTACTGCCGGTGACGGAGGGAAGAACGCCGCCTCCGGTCAGGCGGGTAATGGTGACGGTATCGTCCCCGGCCGCAAACCCCATGTCGACACTGTTCGGCGGCCAGCCGATCTTGGCGAGCACGTCCTCGTTCTCGGCGAGAACCACGCGGAACGTATTGCCAAAAGTCGCCTTGTCGTTCTTGTGCAGCAGGAAGCCGGCAAGGTTGCGCAGCGCAAGTCGCCAGAAGCGGCCAACCGATGTGTTCGGCATGAAACCGTCGCGCAGCACGCCTTGCGTGTAATTGAAGTTGAGATCCTTGATGATCGGCCCGTTGAGGATGATGAGCGTATCGGACCCGGGCGTGTTGCCGCTGTGCTCGACGCCATAGATCGGATCCGCCATGGCCTCGACGAGCGCGACCAGAATCGGCATGTATTCCGGGCGGCAACCGGCCATCACGCCATTGACGGCGACTCCCCAGACCGTCGCGGCACGGTTTTCCGGCAGGAGGATGCCAAGCAATTCTTCCGGAGCGCGATCGGTGAAGCCGAGGAACTCCTCGATCTTCGCGGTGGTCGGCGGAATGATGGGCAGCCCGTCGCTCCATTCGCGCTCATAGAAATAGGCATTCACTTCCTCGAACGTCCCGCGGAACACGATTTCGCGCGCGCCGGGCTCGGAAACGACATCCTGCTCGGCAGGTTTGCCGAGCAGATTGTCGATCACCTGCTGCGCAGTGACGTTGCGGGTGTTCGCGCGCAATTCCTCGACGCTCTGTGCGCCGGGGTGGCCCGGTATCACCGCCACCGGAAGATTGGGCATGCCAAGGCCCGCCGACGTCGCGGCGGCCTGCCCGAGGAAGCCCTCGCAGACGAGCGACGAAGTGGGAAATCCGCCTCGCTCGCACGCTTCACTGGCCCGCAACACGGCGGGCGTACAACTGCCTCAGCACGCCATCGACGAGATGGCGGCATCCACTCCCAACTCTTTGAAGCGCTGCGGCAGCGAGGCGAGCAATTCCTTCTCGTTCACGGCATGGGTGGAACCGAACTCCCGCCAGCTGACGAATTTCACGCCAGGATATTGCGCGCGCAGCTTCTCCTCGAGCGCGGCGAAAACTTCGTCGCCGGCGAAAAGATAGTCCCACAATTGTGCGATGGTCTTTCCGTTGAGCGTGTCGAGCCGCTTGGCGAGCGGGCGCAATGCCTGCTTTCGCTCCCCCCGAGGCCAGACGACTTCATGCAGACCATTGCCGCTCGATTTCTTCACCATCGCAAAAACTCCTCTATTCAATGTAACAGCAGTCGAGCCGCAACCTCGGCTGCCCCAACGCCTTCCGCCATCGCCTCGACAAGATTTCCGCCATATTCCGCGCGCACAGCCCCAACCGCGAACACACGGGAGTCGGACGTCTCGAACCGCGGGGTCGTCCAGATATGTCCCGTCTGCGTGAGCAACGACGCGGGCGCGAATTCGGTGTTCGGCGTCGCGCCAATGAACGGAAAGAGACCCGCGCATTCGATGTCCGAACTTGTGCCGTCCTTGACATTGCGCAGGCGAACGCCGCGAACCCCGTCATCACCGAGGATCGTGCTGACCTCGCTGTTCCACACGAAGCTGACGTTCTCCCGCGCGGCGAGCTTCTCGATATAGTCGCGCTTCGCCCTGAGCGGGCTTCTGCAAACCATGATCACGCGGCGGCTGGTCTTCGCGAGCACGAGAGCCTCCTGGACCGCGCCGTCGCCGCCACCGACGACCACGACATCCTGGTTGCGAAAAAATCCGCCATCACACGTCGCGCACCGCGAGACCCCGCGGCCCACCAACTCCTCCTCGCCTGGGACCCCGAGTTTGCGCGGCGACGCACCGGAGGCAATGATGATCGCCTCGGGATGGTAAGTCTTGTTCTCCTGATCCGTCAGGGTGAGACGCTTGTCCAATTCGATCTTTGCGACACCTGTTTGCACCACCTGCACTGCCGCCTTGCGTGCATCCTGCAGCAGATGGATCGCAAGATCCTGACCGGAGAATTTCCCGGGAACGGGAAGGCCGTCGACCTCGCCGACCGTGGCGACGAGTCCGCCAAAGAGAGCACTCGCCTCGAACAGCGTCACCAAACGGCCCAGTCGCACCGCGTGGCGCGCGGCGCTGAGCCCGGCGAGACCACCGCCGATGACCGCGACTTCACAGATGTTCTTGAGCGATCTCATGTTCCGGTACGCATCCGTCGGTCCTTGATCCTACGAGTGAACCGGATCGTGTCGAGATGGTCAAGGAGCGGCATACTGTATTTGCGCGAGATACCGAGCGCCGCCCCCACCTCCGTCACCAGCAATCCCGGGGCACGCTCCAACAGAGGCGCCAGCCGGCGCTGGGCAGCTTCGATCGCATCGTGATGGAACAGGATTTCCCTGCCTTTCGGCACGGTCGAGGGCGAGTACGACGACGCCTTCGCGCAACAAACGATCGACCGCGCGTCTTGATTGCGGGTCTGTCACGATCGCGCCGGGACTTGGCGGAGTGAGTCCTCCACGTCGCAGCGTCTCGGCAATCCGAGCCGCAAGCTCCGCCTCGTTGCGGGCGCGGGCCAGATCCTCCTCCGGCCGCGGCACCAACAGTTGGCTGCCGCGCCTGCTGATCACGCCGCGTGACTGCAGACATCCGAGCGCCTCGTCCAGCACCGCGGCACCGATCTCTGGCAGCGCGTTGAGCAACCGATCGCGGGAGAGACCCGTGGCGTGTGCCGCGAGCAGCGAGGGGATGCGCGAGAGGAGCTCATCCAGGGTCGTCTTCCGCACGACCAAGCCCGAGCGCGCGACCACGACGGGGAGCGACGCGAGCAGCTCGAGAATTCGTGGCGTTGCGAGCGCCGAAAGCTGCGACAGGTGCCGCAATGTCGTTCCCGCAGGCCCTTCCCGCTGTACCTCGGCGGCAATCATGGCGGCTGGCGGCAACGCGCGCAGGTCCTCGAGGCGTAGCAGAATGCGAGGGCAATGCCGTTGCCGGCGGCATGTCCCGGACTCCAGGACCTTGCCGCCGGCGACCGTTCGTGGCGGGGACGCGAGACGCAGTACCGTGTGCTCGCCGGCCGGGAGCGCAACCGGTTCGGCGCAATGCAGCTGTGCAAAGCCGCTCTGTCCGGCCTCGAGCGCATCTCGGTCCAACAGACGCAGCCGAGCATCCAGCTCGTGCGTGCCGAGCATCGCACGCACCTTCATCCCATTCTTCAGCGTGGGGGCGCCTTCCACCGCACGGATGGAAATCGTGAGCCAGTGCGAGAGCGCCACCGTGTCGGGGAAGCTGAGCGCCATGCCCCTCTCGAGCGCGGCAACGTCGATGTCGCGCAGATTGATTGCCACTCGCTGACCGGGCGTGGCAGCCGGCACGTGCGCGCCGTGGACCTGAACGGCCCTTACCCGCACTGTCCGGCGCGAGGGCAGCAATTCCAACGTGTCGCCGGTCCTGATCGCGGCCCCCCGCAGGGTTCCGGTCACGACCGGGCCGTGGCCGGCGATGCTGAATGCCCGATCAATCGGCAGGAATGCCACACCTCCGGTGTCGTGCGGACGCTCGATGGCGGCCAGCGCCCGAAGCGTCGCGCGCAACTCGTCGATTCCGTTCCCCTCGAGCGCCGAGGTCATGACCGGCGGCCATGGTTCGAGTCTGCACCGCGCGAGCAACCGCACGACGTCCTCTGCAACCCGTGCGGCTTCCTCGGGCGCGACCAGATCCGTCTTGCTGATCGCGACGATGACCCGACGCAGGCCAAGCAGACTGGCAATTTCGACGTGCTCGAGGGTTTGCGGCTTGCTCCCTTCGTTGGCGGCCACGACCAGCAGCACGGCATCCAGCCCGGTTGCCCCGGAGATCATGGTGCGCACGAAACGTTCGTGGCCGGGCATGTCAATCAAATCGATGTCCGTGTCCGGCCCAACTTTCAAGTGCGCAAATCCGAGCGCGATGGAAATCCCGCGCTGCTTCTCTTCCACGAGCCGGTCGGTATCCTCGCCGGTCAGCGCCCGAACCAGCGCGGTCTTGCCGTGATCGACGTGCCCGATCACACCGAGCACGAGACGCCTCACGCCAGCACCGTCCGCAGCGCCGCCGCGAGCTCCGGCAAATCGTCATCGGATACCGCCACCATGTCGAGCAGCAGGCGCCCGTCCTTGATGCGGCCAATGACCGCCGGATGGCATGACCTCAGAAGACCGGCCGCCTCCTCGGCTCCGATGCCGGAATTCAAAGCGACCGCCCGGCTCGCGATCCGCTCCTCGGGCAGCGAACCTCCGCCGGCGAACGCCTCCGTTTGCTCGACCGTGCCGCCCCCGATCATGGTCACTAGACGCTCGGCCCGCTCTTGAAGCACAGCCTCGCCTTGCCCGAGCAGGTGCCGCAACGGTATTCGCTCCGGCATGTCCCGATGCAACATCAGCGTCGCTTCGAGTGCTGCGAGCGACATCTTGTCCAGCCGAACCGCGCGCAACAACGGGTGCTCGCGCAGCCGATCGACGACGGACTGCTTGCCGAGGATGAGACCGGCCTGGGGTCCTCCGAGCAGCTTGTCGCCGCTGCACGTCACGAGATCGGCACCGGCCAACAGCGCCTCACCCAGGGTCGGCTCCGTTGTGCCCGCTCCCGCGTGCAGCAATCCGCTGCCGACGTCGGCCACCACCAGAAGTCCCTGCGCGCGTGCGAGCCCGGCCAACTCCGCGATGCCCGTCTGCGCCGTGAACCCAATCGTTCGGAAGTTGCTTTGATGCACTTTGAGCAGCACCCGCGTGTCGGGGCCGAGTGCCGCGTGGTAGTCCGAGAGCCGCGTCTTGTTGGTGGAACCGACCTCCACCAAGCGGGCGCCGCCCTGCCGGATCACGTCCGGCACGCGAAAACCGCCGCCGATCTCGACCAGCTCGCCTCTGGAAACGATCACCTCGCCGCCGCCGCTGAGCGCACTCAACGCAAGCAGAATGGCGGCCGCTCCATTGTTGACCGCAAGCGCCGCCTCAGCTCCGGTCAACTCGCGAAGCAGCGGTTCGATTGCCTGTGTCCGGGATCCGCGCCGACCGGTCGCGAGGTCAAATTCCAGATTGCAGTATCCCGCCGCGACCTCCGCGACCGCCGCAATTGCTTCGGCTGCGAGCGGGGCGCGGCCGAGATTGGTGTGAAGAATGATTCCAGTTGCGTTGATCGTTCGACGCAGGCCGCGCCGGCGCCTGACCGCGAGCTTCTCACCGCAGAGCGCGACGACGGCTTGGGCATCAGGTACAGCGCACAGCACGCCGGCCTCGATCTGCTCGCGTACGCCATCAAGCGTATCTCGCAGCGCGTTGGTCAGCGCCGTGCGACCAAATTCTGCACGCAGCGAGTTCGCGGCCGGCGTCTCGAGAAGTCGCTGCACCTGCGGCAGCTTTCGCAGCGGGTTTTCGCCGTCTTGCACGGATCCTCTCAATCGGTGATAGTGGCTCAATGCCTCGAGTCGCTTTAAGCGACGGTAGCATTGGCATGGACATTTGAACATGGCGGAATTCGAGACGCGCCTTACCGCCCTCGCTCATGGCGGCGGTTGCGGGTGCAAGCTATCGCCTGCGGTGCTGCGCGAGCTCCTGGCGGGGATGCCGGCCGCGCAGGGCTTTCCCAATCTCCTGGTCGGTATTGAGACCGGGGATGATGCGGCCGTGTATCGGCTCAATGACGAGCAGGCGGTGGTGGCGACCACCGACTTTTTCATGCCGATTGTCGATGATCCCTTTGACTTCGGTCGCATCGCTGCCGCCAATGCGCTGTCGGACGTCTATGCGATGGGAGGGCGGCCACTGCTGGCGTTGGCGGTCCTGGGCATGCCGTTGGGCAAGATCGCACCGGAGACGGTGCGCGCCATCCTTGCCGGCGGCACCGCGATCTGCACAGAGGCCGGGATTCCCGTTGCTGGAGGCCATTCGATCGATTCGCCCGAACCGATCTACGGACTGGCCGTCATCGGACTGGTGAGACCGGAGCATGTGCTGCGCAACTCCGGCGCGAAGAGAGGCGACGCGCTCATCTTGAGCAAGGGGCTCGGAATAGGCGTCATGAGTGCCGCACTGAAGAGCGGCAAGCTCGAGGCAGGGCTCGAGCGCAATGTCTATGCCGCGCTGGTCGAGTCCGCTACGCGCTTGAATGCGGTTGGACACGAACTCGCAACCATCAAAGAGGTTCGTGCGATGACCGACGTCACGGGCTTCGGGTTGTTGGGGCACTGCCTCGAGATGTGCCGCGGCTCCGGGCTTCGGGCGCGCATCCGCTTCGATGCGCTGCCGCTGTTGAATGGTGTCGCTGAGCTCGCCCGGATTCCATATCGGACCGGGGCCGCGGGGCGGAACTGGGCCAGCTATGGCGAGGAGGTCGCACTCGCGCCCGGCATGGCGGACTGGAAGCGCGAACTGATGTGCGATCCGCAAACCAGCGGCGGTCTGCTGGTGGCCGTGGCGCCGGATGGTGCAGCGAAAATTCTGGAGCTGCTGCGCAGCGCGGGATTCGACCGGTCCGCCGTGATCGGCGAGATGCGCGATGGGGCACCCGGAATCGACATCGTCTAGCACTCTGCGAACTTGATGGCGCAGCCGGCGCCGGCGACGCTATGCTGGGCACCGACAAAACCAAGGAGATCGTCACGATGCCGCTGCAAAATGCCCGCTATACAGCCTCGGGACCGTCGAGCCTCGCCGAGGGATGGAGCCTGAATCGGCTTACCCAACCGAGCCGCCTGTTCGGCGCCAACGGCATTCGCACCGGCGCTGACGGGCGAATTTACGTGGCTCAAGTGAGCGGCAGCCAGATCAGCGCCATCGACGTCGAGACGGGTGCGATCGAAGTGATCAGCCCGAAGGGCGGCGACATCGTCGGGCCCGACGATTTGGTCTTCGACCCGGAGGGCAATCTTTACGCTACCGAGATCACGGAAGGACGGGTGAGCGTACGCGCCCCCAATGGCACGACCCGGGTTTTGCAGGGCGATATGCCCGTCGCCAATCCCATCACGTTCCACCAGGGGCGGCTGATTGCCGGCGAGTGCCGCATCGGCGCGCGCATCATGGAGCTCGATCTGAATGGCGGCGCTCCGCGGGTCATTGTGAAGGACGTGCCCATGGCCAATGCCTTTTCGGTCGGACCGGACGGCAAGCTCTACTATCCGGTGATGGGGACCAATGAGATCTGGCGCGTCAGCTTGGAGGGTGGGACGCCGGAAAAAGTCGCCGGGGATCTTGGTGTGCCGGACTCCGTCAAGTTCGACGCGCAGGGCTATATCATCTCGACCCAGGTGCACAGCGGTGAGGTGCTGCGGATCGATCCACGCAGCGGCGATAGGACCGTGCTGGCGCAGCTCACTCCAGGCTTGGATAACTCGACGTTCGTCGGCAAGCGGCTGTTCGTCTCGAACATAACGGGGTACGTCACCGAGATCCTCGAGGGCGGCAAGACCAGGGACCTCGTGCCCGATGGCCTGAACTGGCCGCTCGGTCTGGCGATGGGTGAGGATGGCGTGCTCTATGTGGCGGACGGCGCGTTTTCCTATACGCTTCGGCCGGGGCAGGAGCGACAGCTCGCGGGCATGCTGTTCAGTCCTGGTTATCCGGGGTACACCCGCGGCGTAGTCGCATCGGGAGCAGGCGAATTCATCGTCACTACCGCCAACGGCGCCGTCGCGCGCTACTGGCCCGCGCAGCAGAAAAGCGAAGTCATCGCCAGCGGATTCGATCAGCTCTACGGTGTCGCGATTGCTCCCCGAGGAGCCGTGATCGTCGCGGAACAGGGGACAGGCCGTGTGCTCTCGGTCCAAGCAGGCAATGTCGAAGTACTCGCCACCGGCCTCAGCCAGCCCTCCGGCGTGGCGGTCGGCCGCGATGGGACCTGCTTCGTCTCCGAGTCGGCGGGTGGCCGTGTCGTCAAACTATCCGGCGGCCGCGCTGAAACCGTCCTCGATGGTTTGCAAAAGCCCGAAGGGATCCTTGTCCGCGGTGGGTTGCTCTACGTCGTCGATGCGGGCGCCCAGGAGTTGATCGAATGCGGCTTGGGAAGTGGGGCCCGTCGCACCATCGCCGCCAATTTGCCGGTCGGCGCTCCGCCGGGGGTCATTCCCAAGACCTTGGGTCCGGTTGGGACACTTTCCGGACCGATGGGTCCGTTCGCCGGGATCACCGCCGGTGAGGATGGGACGCTCTATGTCTCGGGCGACGCCGAAGGCAGCGTCCTCGCGATTCGCCCGGCGTGAGCGCGCGCCACGCATTCAAGTAACACCATCAACGCGGAGAGCTGGAAATGATCAAGCAGGTAGTCTTCTTGAAGCGCCGTCCCGACATCTCGATGGAAGAGTTCATGGACTATTACGAGAACCAGCACTCGCAGCTCGCGAAGCGCATGGGCGCAAAACCGTCCCTGCCCAATGCCCAGCGCTACGTGCGGCGCTACGTCACGCCGGAGAAGAACCCGCTCACGGGCGAGGTGATCCATCCAGGCTATGACTGCATCATGGAAATCTGGTGGAACACGCGGGAGGACTTCGAAGCCGCGATGAAAGGGCTCGGCAATCCGGAGTTTCTGCAGACCCGCTTGGAGGACGAGAGGAAGCTGTTCGCGACGAACAGCAACCCGGTGTGTACCGTCGAAGAATTCGATTCTCCGGTGGGTCCGGACAATGTGATTCCGCGGTGGGAGGCTATTCGGTGAAGATATCGATCGGCTCGTCCGCCGAGAGCATCACCAGCGGAATCTCCCGACGAGTGGACGCCTGGTATTTTTGGTAGGGTGGGAATATCCCCACCATGAACTCCCAGACCTTGGCGCGCTCCGCGCCGTGGGGCTCCCGCCATGTACCGCGGAACGCCTGCGTGGCGATCTGGAAGCCGATATCCTTGCTGTCCTTGATGTTGAGATACCAGGCAGGATGGTGATCGGCACCGCCTTTTGAGGCGACGATGACCGCCTCGCCGCCCGTGTCGCCGTAGATCAGCGGGTTGATCCGTGTCTTGCCGCTCTTGCGGCCGACCACGCGAAGCAGCAGCGTGGTCGTGAACTTGTGGCCGCCGATGTCACTCACATCGACGATGTGACCCACGGCGCCGCCCGATCGCAGATACATGCCCAGATGATCGTCTTTCCAGTTGCGTCTCGCCTTTGCGATCTCCGCCATCGTCGCATCACTCATGGGAACACTCCTTTCGCTTTACTTCCCGGCATCCTTATCATAATAAGGGCTTAGGAACGGTGCGTCAGATATGAAGAGATATTGTCCAGACAAGACCTCGGCTGTCCAGACAAGATCTTACCTGCCGGCGTACCGATAGATTTGCCGCTCAAACGCGGTACATTAGCTCGAAGCACGGCGGTCCGAGTTCGATCGCGAAATCAATTGAATGAGTTGGAGAAGATGATGAACAAAACTGTTGAGCTCGAAACGAAAACCGCGGCGCCAGCGATGAAAACGGCGGCGCCGGTGCCCGAGGAGCTGCCCGAACCGCAAACCCACGGCGTGGAGCCCTACATTTCCGCGGAGTATGCGCGGGCCGAGCGCGACAAGCTGTGGCGCAAGGTGTGGCTGCAGGCCGGCCGTCTGGAGGACATCCCCGAGGTCGGCAATTACATCACCTACGAGATTCTCGATGACTCGATTCTGCTCGTGCGTACCGCACCCGAGACGGTCAAAGCCTACTACAACGTCTGCTCGCATCGGGGCCGGCGGCTGATCGATACGCCGAAGGGTGCCCGCAACGCGAGCGGCAAGCGGATGAAGTTCGTCTGCGGCTTTCACTCCTGGACCTACAACCTCGAGGGTCAGTGCACCTACATCATGGAAAAGGATGATTGGCGTGGCAAGCTCACGGAGGAGCGCACGGGGCTGGGGAAGGTGCAGGTCGATACCTGGGGCGGATGGATCTGGATCAATCTGGATCCGAATTGCACGCCCTTGAGGGACTATCTCGAGCCCGCCGCCTCCATGCTCGAGCCCTTCGAGCTGCAGAACATGCGCTGCCGCTGGCGGCGGTGGATCATCTTCGACTGCAACTGGAAAGTGGCCCTGGAGGCCTTTGACGAGACCTACCACGTTCCGGGGACGCATCCGGAGTTCATGCGCTTCGGCAATTTCGTCGGCTGGGGCAGGGCGCAGGGCAAGCACAGCCACATCGGCTATGACGCACCGAAGGGATTGGACGAAAACAAGGCGAAGCTGCGGCTCGGCGCGGGCGCCGACCCGCGCAAATCAACGGCGGAGATGCAGCTCTATACCTGGGAGCAGGTGAACACCAACACCACGAAGACGCTGGTGGATGCGGCGCAGAGACTGGTGGACGAACTGCCGGAGGGAACGCCGGCCGACAAGGTGCTCAAGCACTGGCTGGACTCGGCGCGGCGCGACGATGCCGCCCGCGGCGTAGTTTGGCCGACCGTCGATCCCGTCCATGTCGGCAAGAGTGGCACCGCCTGGCAGATCTTCCCGAATTTCCAGATCGGCCATGCGGTCAACAACGCCCTGTGCTACGCCGCCCGGCCCCATGGCTACAATCCCGACAAGTGCATCTTCGAGGCCGCCGTCTATGAGCTGTTCCCGAAGGGCAAGGAGCCGGCGACGGAATGGGAATATCTAGCGGCGGACGATCCGCGCTGGGGCAGCGTCCTGGTGCAGGACTTCTCCAACATGGCTGCCGTGCAGCAGGGTATGAAGAATGGCGGCTTCCGCGGCCCACTTCCCAATCCGAAATCGGAGGGGTCGGTGAGCAGCCTGCACCGCAATCTCGCCAGATACATGGGTACGGCCGCGCCAAAGAATCTGAAGTGACGACAGTCCACGCCATTTCCAGCGCGCTCAGCTGGATTTGAGCAAGGACCAGCCGGATTCGATGTGCTTGCGCAATGCGAGCATGGCTGCCGAGGCGTCGCCGCCCAACAGCGCGCGCAGAATCTCGTCGTGCTCTTTGGCGGCGTCCTTACCGCGACCTTGGATCGCATTGATCAGATCGAAGGGATAGCGCGCCCATAGAATCTGCACGAAATGCAGCGTTTGCGGCATGGCCGCAATGCTGTAGAGACGGCGGTGGAAGCGGTAGTTGACCCCGCGCGCGGCGGCCCGGTCACCGATGTCGAAGGCCCTTTCGAACTCGTCCGCCAATGCTCGTAGTTCCGTGATGTCCTGCGCGGTTATCTTGTCGGCCGTGCCGCGGAGAAGTCGCGATTCCAACAGCAGGCGCAACTCGAGGACCTCTTCCGAAGCCGATGCGTCGAAGGGAACGACGCTCGCGCCACGGTAGGAATTGCCGGTCACATAACCTTCGGCCTCCAAGAGCTTCAACGCTTCGCGCACGGGTGTGATGCTGAGCTGGAGCTGTTCGGCAATCTCCGCCTGCTTGAGCCGCGAGCCGCGGGGAAACATTCCGGAAATGATTCCCTCGCGCAGAAAGTCCGCCACCTGCTCTTCCTTCGTTCGGAAATCCATCGGCTGCAGCGGCAAGTGATCCGGCCTCACTCGAATACCACATCCTTGGACGTCGTGACCTTGCAGAACCGTTGCAGCAACTTGATCGCGCTCTCGTGCTCTTCCGCCGATAGGGCGCAGCAGCAGTCCTCCAGCAGCACCATCTCGTAATCGCGGTCGTGGCCCTCGCGTACGGCGGCCTGAACCACGGCGTTGGTCGAAATACCGGAGCAGTAGATGCGCCGCACGCCATGGGTGCGCAAGATTACCTCGAGGCCGGTGCCGTGGAAGGGGCTCACCCGATGCTTGACGATGTCGAAGTCGGTTGGCCGTTGTCCGAGGTCCGGGTGTACTTGCGTGCCCCACTCACCCAGCTTGAAGATCCCGTTCTTGCGGGCGTTCGAGAAAATCGGCGAGTTCGCCGGGCATTCCCGATAGTCGGGTGAAAAACCGACCCGGACAAAGCCGATGCGAACGCCGGCTGCGCGCGCCTCGTCCAGGGCCCGGCGCGTGTTCTCCACGATGTGGCGGGCGCGCGCCTGCTCGCCATAGGGAGCCTTGCCGTTCGGCCCATCGGCATGGACCAAATCGTTCTCCATGTCGAGCGCCAGATAAATGCTGCTGCTCACGATCGATCACCCTCACATGTGCGGAACGCATTTTGCATGACGGATCGATACCCACACAATCCAAAGCTTTGATTCACAGAATCACCTCACGTGTTTGCAGGTCGGCGCGTCGTGCCGAGCTGAGGCCAAGGAGTTCGCCGAATACGTAGTCCTCGTCCTCGCCGAGTGCCGGTGTCAGCCGCCGGATGCCGATCCCGTCGGCCTTCGAAAATCGTGCCGGTGCGCCGACTGCAAGCCGGGCCGGAATGTCGGGCGCGCTTACCTCGGTCGTCGCACCCCGTGCCCGCAGATGAGGGTCGCGCGCGATGTCCAGCATGCTCCATGACACGTGCGCGCACACTCCTGCGCGCTGCAACCGCTCAGCCGTGGCGTCGGCGTTACGCACGGCGAGCCACTGGGTGAGCAGGACGTCGAGTTCGTCGCGATGGCGCAGGCGCGCTGCGCCCGTGGCAAAACGCGGGTCGCTCGACGCGGCACTCTGATCCAGCTCGCGCACGAGGGCCTGCCACTCGGCGTCGTTTCGCACGGCCAGCGTCAACCAGCGATCAGGTTGCTGCGTCGGGTAGATGCCATGCGGTGCCATCGACAGGTGGCCGTTCCCCGGTCGTACCGGCGTGATCCCCAGGCTGGCCTGAATGAGCGCATCGCCAATCATCGCGCTGGCGACTTCGCGCGCCGCCAGATCGATGTGCTGGGCCTGTCCGGTGCGGCGGCGCTGATGAAGGGCCGCCATCGTCGCCACTGCGGCATGGATACCCGCGGAGTGGTCCATGACGTGCCGCATTTCGACCGGGGGGCCATCGCCGTAACCGCTCATCCATCCGAGCCCTCCCCACGCACCGAACAACGGAGCGTAGCCGGCAAAGTGCGAATCCGGACCACTCTGACCACAGGAGGACAGCGACAACAGAATGACGTCCGACTTCACCGCGCGCAGATCCTCGAATCCAAGACCCAGGCGCTTCATGACGCCCGCTCGAAAGCTCTCGGCGGCCACGTCCGAGATCGACACCAATCGCTTGGCGAGCGCCACCGCCTCGGGCTGCTTGAGGTTCAGTCGCACCGACAGCTTGTTGACCGAGACCTGATCGAATGTTGCCGCAGACATTCGCCCATAGACCGCGTGCGGTTTGCGGAAAGCGTCGAGGCGCGTTTTGCTTTCGATCTTGATGCACTCGGCACCGAGCTGTGAGAGAAGCTGCGTGCAGAATGGGCCGGCCGCATGAATGGTGAAATCGGCGATGCGAACTCCGTCGAGCGGGGCCTTGGTGCGGCTCATGCCGGCGGCTGCCGTGTAATCTCGCCGAGAGCCGGTACGCGCCCTCCGGCCTCGAGTGGTGTGCAGCGGAACTGAAACGGTGCCACCAGAGACTCCGCCCGCAACCCTCCCTCCAACATCAGCGGAGCGAAGAGTGCGCGCGATCGTTCATGCTCGCCGCGAATCACTTCGGCCGGCGTCCGGTATTTCGCCGCCGGTACCCCCAATTGCTGCGCCCAGCGCACGATGTCATCGACGGCGTGCCGCTTCATCCACTTGCGGATGTGATCGTTGATCTCGTCGCCGCGCCGGCTGCGCTCCAACGGATCGCGCAGCGCCTCCTCCTGCGCCCACGCAGGACGACCGAGCAATTCCACGAGAGCGATCCACTGGCGATCCTCCAGGGTGAGCAACTCCACGAAGCCGCCTTGCGCTTCGAATACTCCGCCATAGCGGAAATGCCGCGTGCTGCGGTGTTCCAGCGAACCGTCGCCGAGTCTCTGCAGCGCAAACGCGCCTACCGAGAGCACTGCATCCTGCACCGACACGTCGACATATTGACCGCCGACTGCGGGCACCGCCCACCACGCCGATAACGCCGCAAAGGCTGCCATGGAGCCGCCTTGATACCCGCTGAAATGACCATAGATCTTCAACGGCGGCCGCTCGGGGAAGAGTTCGTAAGAGAGGCCGTTGGGAAGCAGAAAGCCCTCGCCTCCGGCATGCAGCAGGTTCACTTCCTCCCCGTCCCAGTCGGCTTTGGGACCACTGGCGCCGAACGGCAGGACACTCACATGAACCAGCGCCGGAAAGCGCCCGGCGATGACGTCCTCATCCAGATGTTGCGGTTCTCGCGCGCGCAGCGGCGTGTCATCGATCAGGATGTCGGCGCTTCGAAGCTCGCACTCCAGCTCACGCCGACCTTCCGGCATGTGCAGGTCGCACACAAGGCTGCGTTTGCCGGACGACAGAAAGGCAAAGAGCGCGCTCTGGCCGGTCCCATCCAGCAGCGGAGGCGCCTTGCGCAACGGCGAACCCTCCGGCGGCTCGGCCATGATGACAGTGGCTCCCATGGCAGCGAGCAGGCGTCCCGCATAGGCCGCCGCGACGGTGCGCGAATGTTCTATGACTCGGCAGCCCGCGAGGGGTGGTCCACCGCCCTGCAGCGAGTCATGGGAGCGCATGCGACTAGCGAATCAAGGGAAGCTCGAGATCCACTCCCGATCCGTCGAGGAAGGCGGGAAGATTCACGTCGCGCGAGGGCAACGCCACCGTCGCCACACCGGGCGTCGTCACTTCGCCCCGCTGGTTCTGCGCTGCGATCTCGATGTCGACCAGCGCCGTATTGTCCTTGACGTACTTGCGCACCACCTTGCCTTTGCAGAAAGTGGTGTCGCCGACGATGTTGAAGCGCCGCATCTCGGAGCGAACGCGCTTGAGGACGCCCGCATCGCCCATCCAGTTGGTGATCAGGCTGCACATCCACGAGGAGCGTTGTGGACCGTAGTCGTACGTGCCCGGCACGCCGACTTCCTTCGCAACCGATTCGCGGTGATGTCCGATTCCGGTGTACTCCACGCCGCCGCCCGCCTCCGGGTTGCGGAAGAAATGACCCGGATGCTTCACTGCGGCTTGCAGCAATACTCCGTGTGTGTGTCCGCGGCCGCAGCCGACCAGGAAACCCATCGTGTCCATCAGTGAAAGCGGCCCACGCGCGATGGTCGGCAACTCTTCTCCTTCCTTGACCTCTTCCCAGTATCGAACGCTGGCACCGCGAATATTCCTGGGCTCATCGAGCACCAGTTGATCGATGCGGTCCCGGTCCTCGTTCGTGTACTCGTGCTGCACGATCTCTTTGTATTTGCCGGCGTCGCGTGCAGCCTTGCGCTCATGGCGGGTGCACGTGCCCAAGGCACGAGCAATCAGTTCGCTGCGCTGGTTGTAATAGCAAGCCTCGACGTATTGAAGTACGAGACGCCCCGAGAACTTGCTCTGTTTCTCCTCCACGCCCACGACGCGCTCGATCGCACTGATGCGATCACCCGGACGCACGTGCCGGAAGAGCTCCCAGTCGTTGCCGGCGTAAAAGCCATGCACGCCGGGAAGACCCCACCGCGTGCGGCCAAGCCAACCGAATGCCATCGGAAACATCGGATGCGCGAGCATCGTGCCGTAGCGGGTTGCGGCTCCATAGCCGATTTCCCGATACAGGGGGTTGAGGTCGCCAATGCCATTGCACCAATTGCGCAAGGTATCGGGTGTCGCATCTTGCAGGTAAGGCCCTTCGGGACGCAGGTGCAGCCCGATCATCGCCTTGGCGTCGGCGATCGCTTGATCGGTGATGAGGCCCTCGGCAGGGGCTGAACCTACTTCGGAAGAGGTGGCGGTGGTGCTCAAGGGGGAGTTCTCCTATCTAGAGAATGCATGATGCATTCTGTAGCAACCGTAGTCAATGTCCGGGGTTGCGACCGAACATCGAGATCAGGACGCCTCGCGGCGTACCGTCGCCCAGGCGAAGGCATCCGCTGCCGCTTCCGCAATCGCGCCCGATTTCAGCAGCGCCTCGTATTCCGCTTGATCGACCCCGGCTGACTTCAGGAGCGCCGCCGTGTGCGCGCCAAGCTCGGGAGGAGGTTGAGTCGGCACGCCATCCTCGCCCGCATGCAAGCGCGGAAATTCGGGCACGGCGAAGTCCAATCCGCGAAAGTGCACATCGCGCAGCTTGCCCGCGTGGCGCGCCTGAGGAGCATCGAGCACGCGTTCGAGCGGCAATACTTCAGTGAAGCCCATACCCGCCGCCTTCAGGCGCGCGGCCACGGTGTCGAAGGAATACGCCGCCACGGTGGCTTTGACGAGACCCTCCGCTCTTTCGCGTGCCTTCTTCCGCTGGCGCAGCGTCGCCAGCGATTCATCATTTGCGAGCCCCATGGCTTGGCAGAACTTGAGCCAGTGAGCATCGTTGAGCATGAGCAGGTAGATCCAACGCTCATCGGAAGTCTGGTAAGCGCCGTAGCCCGGCATGCTGAATTCGCCGTGCGGTTCGCGCTCCGGCCTGCCGAGCAGCTGCGTCTTCAGCTGCACGCCGACCAGGTCTCGTGAGGCCACATGAAGTCCCGTCTCGTACAATCCGACCTCGACGGGTTCTGCTGTATGGCCTGCCCGCAGGCGCAGCATCGAGGCAAGGATCTCGATCACCGCGTACGCGCCGGCGAATTGATCGTGATACGAAGGACCCAAGCGGCTCGGGCGCCCGTTGACGCAGTTGGCTTCCATGACTCCCGTGGAGGCTTCCGCCACGGGGTTCGACGCCAACTCGTCCTCCTGGGGGCCGGCCCCATAACCACGAATGTGACAGTAGATCAGCTGCGGATTGACCGACTCGCAGTCCTGCCGCGTCAGCTTCAACTTGCGCGCCGCATTGGGCGAGAGATTGTGCACCAGGGCATCGGCGCTCTTCATGAGCTTGCAGAACGCCCCGTAGCCATCGGGTTTCGACAGGTCGATGCACACGCTCTTCTTGCCGTGGCTGTAGGCGATGAAGGTGCCGCTTGGGCCGCCGCGTACCAGGCTTCTCGTGGGATCGCCGGACGGGGGCTCCACCTTGATGACCTCGCAGCCAAGTTGCGAAAGAATATGGGCCGCAAAGGGGGCGGCAAGCATGGTGCCGAGCTCGATGATCCGGCGGCCGGACAAAGGGGGTGGTTGCATCAAGAAAACCGTGACCTGCTGGAATCACTTAATATAGAATGCATTTTATATTATCCTGGCGCTCGCGTCGAGAAGAGGAGAGCCGATGCAAGACGACTCGCGATCGTCCGGTGAAGGTCAGAAACGATGTTCTTCCGGGAGGGCGGCCTGTGACTTATGAAGCTTGGATCGGCCGCGAGGAGGAACGCAGTGAACCGATTCAGAGCTCCGTCGTGCAGGCGATGGCCGCCACGCTCGACCTCGATCGCTCGCCGCTGGCAACCGAGGCGTTGCCGCCCGGGTGGCAATGGTTGTTCTTCAATCCGGTGGTGCGTCGCGGTGAGCTGGCGATCGATGGCCATCCGCGGCGCGGTGGGTTTCTTCCCCCCATCGAACTACCCCGGCGCCTGTGGGCGGGCAGTCGCATCCGCTATCTGGCCGATTTGCCGGTCGAGGCGCCGGCGACGCGCCGCAGCCGGATCCTGAAAATAGAGAACAAGGTGGGCAAGAGCGGCTCTCTGTCGTTCCTGACGGTTCAACACACCATCAGTTGCGACGGGGTGCCCCGAATCAGCGAAGAGCAGGACATCGTCTACCGCGAGGCCACGCCGCCGGGTGCCGTTGCCGCCCCGGCTCCGCGGCGCCACGATGGCGTGCCGCAGTGGAGCCGCAGTGTCGAGCCCGACACGACGCTTCTGTTTCGCTACTCGGCGCTGACCTTCAACGGTCACCGGATCCACTACGATCAGGCTTATGCGCGCGATGAAGAGGGATATCCGGATTTGGTCGTCCACGGCCCGCTCACGGCAACGTTGCTGCAACAGTTTGCGTTGGAACACGGCGCTGGTCGTGCGCTCGCGCGCTTCGATTTCCGCGGCGTGACCCCGCTGTTCGTCGGGCGCGCCTTCCAACTGGAGGGGCGGCAGGCCGACGACGGCACGCTCGCGCTGTGGGCGCGCGGTCCCGCAGGGGAGCTGGCGATGTCGGCCACGGCCGCGTTCCGATTGTGACACTGAGGAGAAGAGCTAAATGGCGCAGCATCTGAGCGGACCTTCGAGCCTCGCAGGCCAAGTGGCGTTGATCACCGGAGGCTCGGGCGGCATGGGTCGCGCGATCGCCAATGCGTTCAAGAGCGCCGGCGCCGCAACGATTGCGACCGACCTCGGCGAGCACGAGGACATCGGCCCCGGAATCGAGTATCGCAGCTATGATGTCACTTCGCGCCTCCAGACGGATCAGGTGATCGACGAGGTGCTGGCCGCTCATGGCAAGGTCGACATCCTGGTGCTGTGTGCGGGCATCATCACGCGTACACCGCTCGCACAGAGCACCGACGAGGAGTGGAATTCGATGCTGTCCGTCAACGTGCTCGGCGTGGTCAATCCCACGCGCAAGCTCTTCCCCATCATGTGCAAGCGCGGTTTCGGCAAGATTCTCGCCTGCGGTTCGATCGCCGCGAAGAATGGCGGTGTCGCTTCCGGGCCGGCCTACGTGGCCTCCAAAGCCGCCGTGCACGGAATGCTGCGTTGGATGGCGAAAGCGGGGGCGCCGCACGGAGTCTATGCCAACACGCTCGCGCCCGGGCCGGTGGAGACTGCAATGTGGGCCAGTGTCACGAGCAATCAGGCGCCGGCCGCGAACGCGACCGTCCCGTTGGGCCGCTTCGGCAACGCCGAAGACATTGCGCAGGCGGCGCTGTTCCTGTGCTCTCCCGCATCGAACTGGATAACCGGCACGTCGTTGGATATCAGCGGCGGCATGTGGATGGATTAATGAGCGGAGCGGCAGCATGAGAGAGAACGCACCCCCCGGACCCGAGCACGCAGCATCCGTGCCGGAGAACTCACCACCCGTGATCGGCTTCGTCGGCCTGGGCGTGATGGGCGGACCGATGTGCCGAAACATCGCACTCAAGCATGCCGGTGAGGTCATCGCTTTCGACATGAACCCGGCCGCGTTCGTTGCGCTCGATGGGACCAAGGCGCATTGCGCCGCGAGGCTCGGCGAAGTGGCCGAGCGGGCCGACATGGTGTTCTTGTCGCTGCCCGGCGGTACGCAGGTCGAGGAGGTCTGCCTCGGTCCGCAGGGACTCGCCAGCGTGGCGCAGCCGCCGTCGGTCATCGTCGATCTGAGCACGACAACCGTGTCGGTCGCGCGCGCGACGGCCGAGCGCCTGTCATCGAAAGGCGTGGCGTTCGCCGATGCACCGGTCGCTCGGACCCGGGAGGCGGCACAGCGCGGTGAGCTCTCCATCATGGTCGGCGCGGATGAGACTCTCTATGCGCGCATCGAGCCATTCCTGCGCTACATGGGTTCCGATATCACGCACTGCGGCGCTGTGGGTTGTGGTCAGGTCGTCAAACTCGTGAATAATGCGCTGGTGTTTGAGAACACGGTGGCGATTGCGGAAATGATGGTGCTCAGCGAGCGTGCCGGGGTGCCCCCTGCGGTTCTGCTCGATGCAGTATCGAAGGGGTCGGGCGACAGCTATGCGCTGCGCAACCATGCGCGCAAAGCCATGTTGCCCAGACAATTTCCGGAAAAATCATTTCCTCCCGAGTACGTGCTCAAGGACATCGGCTATGTCCTCGAGCTCGCGGCACAGGTGGGTGTTTCGGCGCATGTCGCACAATTGGCGCGGCGCTATTACGCCGCGACCGCAAACAATGGCTGGTCGGGTCGCTACTACCCCGCGGTGATCGAGGTGGTGGATCGCAACATCGACCTGCCGGCGTAACCGCGGCTGCGTGACCACAAGGAGAAGCTCGATGCTCAAGCTGCAAGGCCGTGTCATGGCAACTGGATTGGGCTTTCCCGAAGGTCCGGTGGCGCTGCCGGACGGCAGTGTGCTGGTGGTGGAGATTGCCGCCGGTCGGTTGACGCGAGTGCTGCCCAACGGCGAGCTCAAGGTCATCGCACAGGTCGGCGGGGGTCCAAATGGCGCGGCCATCGGTCCCGATGGGCATTGCTACATCTGCAACAACGGCGGCTTCAGCTGGCGCACGGATGACGGTTTCACGCGGCCAACGGGCGAGGCCGCCGACTATGCAGGCGGGTCAATCCAGCGAGTCAACCTCGCCACCGGAAAGGTCGAGACGCTCTATACGCACTGCGACGGCGCTCCGCTGCGCGGCCCGAATGACATTGTCTTCGACGCACAGGGGGGATTCTGGTTTAGCGACTTCGGAAAAAAATTCGCGGATCGTCTGATGCACGGCGCCGTGTACTACGCGCGCACCGACGGCAGTTTCATTCGCCGCGCGGCATTTCCGGTATTGACACCCAACGGGATCGGCCTGTCGCCCGACGGTGCCATGCTGTATCTCGCCGAGACCGAGACGAGCCGCTTATGGTCCTATCCGGTGATCCGTCCGAGTGAGTTGGAATTACAGCCGTTTCCATCGCCGAACGGCGGCACCCTGGTGCATGGTCTGCCGGGGTATCAGCGCTTCGACTCATTGGCGGTCGAAGAGGGTGGCAACATCTGTGTCGCGACGCTGGTGCGCGGCGGCATCAGCGTGTTCTCGCCGGGCGGAGAGCTGCTCGAGTTCCACGGCGCGCCCGAAGGCTACTGCACCAACCTTTGTTTCGGGGGGCCGGACAGGCGCACGGCCTACATCACGCTGTCGGGCTACGGCCAGCTCTTTGCGGCGCATTGGCCGCGGCCAGGTCTGCGGCTCGCTGCGTGAGCTCGCTCGGAGCGATCACCACCGCTCTTCCGCCGGAGTCGGCTGCGTCGAGCGTCGGTACGATGGATCTTCCTTGGACCGCTTCCCTTTCAGGAACCCGGCGATTGCAGGTGACTGAAGCCATGAGGCATCGCCCTCTGCGACCATATCGATGACCGTGCGTCGCAGTTTGATTTTCCATGCTCCGCCTCGACGTTCCAGCCGGTCGACATACCGTCCGAGAGCGATCTTGCAGGTTTTTTCATCGAGCGAAAGCAACCCGCCAACGACGTAGGTTTCACAATAGGCAACGTCGCCATCGATATCGCACGTGTGATTGGTCAGATTGTGGCTATTCGCGCTGAAGCCGGCTCGATGTCCGGCGTTTGCCCTGTCGCCGTACTGCGGACCGGGAGTGATGACTGAACCGTGTTCATCGGCGCCGTCCTCCCAATAGCAACTCGTAATCATTTCACCGTCATGGCGGTCCCGCCCACGTGATTCTCGTGTAATGCAGTCGAGGATATCCTGGCGATCCCTCAAAAGCCGAAGCGCACTTTGAATTTGCTTGATCTCTTCCTCGAGCTTCATTGCACCTCTCCTCGCCACAGGTTTCGTTCAAGATACCCCGTTCGCCGAGGCAGCTCCAATCTGCAAATTGCCCTGTTCCCACGATGCTCGATGGCTGTAAACTGCCGGCAACACTTCCCGCGAGCTATTGGTTTCAAATAGTGGATTTCTCACTCACCGCAGATCAGCAGAACATTCGGGAAGCGATCCTGAAGCACTGTTCCCGCTTTCCGGACGAGTACTGGCTCGAACGCGATCGGGAAGGTGTCTTTCCGCACGATTTTTTCAACTCGATGGTCGAGGCAGGTTGGATCGGCATTGCCATGCCGACCGAATTCGGCGGCTCGGGACTCGGCATCACGGAAGCCGCGGTGATGATGCAGGCGGTTGCCGAGTCGGGCGCCTGTTTGAGCGGTGCGTCGAGCATCCACCTTCCGGTGTTCGGCCTGCAGCCGGTCGTGCTGTTCGGCACGCAGCAACAGAAGCAGAGGATGTTGCCTCCCGTCATCCGTGGGGAGGACAAGGTTTGCTTCGCGGTCACGGAACCCAACGCGGGGCTCAACACGACGGAGCTCAAGACCCGAGCGGAACGGCGCGAGGGCGGCTATCTCGTGAACGGCGAGAAGATCTGGATCTCCACCGCGCAGGTCGCAAACAAGATGCTTCTCCTGGCGCGCACGACGCCGCTCGATAAGGTCAAGCGCAAGACCGAAGGTCTGTCGTTGTTCTGTACGAACCTGGATCGATCCAAAATCGAGGTGCGCCTGATCCACAAAATGGGGCGCCATGCGGTCGATTCGAACATGCTCTTCATCCAGGATCTGTGGATTCCGGACGAAGACAGGATCGGACCGGAAGGGGACGGGTTCAAGCTCATCCTCCACGGCATGAATCCGGAGCGCGTGCTGATCGCCGCCGAAGCGGTCGGCATCGGCCGCGCCGCCATCACCCGGGCCGCCCGCTACGCGCGCGAGCGGATCGTGTTCAACCGGCCGATCGGCATGAATCAGGGCATTCAACATCCGCTCGCCAAATGTTGGGCGCAGCTCGAGGCGGCAAACCTGATGGTGATGAAGGCCGCGACCCTGTTCGACCAGGGTCAAGAGTGCGCCATCGAGGCCAATGCGGGTAAATATCTTGCCGGCGAGTTTGCGTTCGAGGCCTGTCATACCGCCATGCTGACGCTGGGCGGCATGGGCTATGCCCAGGAATACCACGTGGAGCGTTATTTGCGCGAATCCCTGATTCCGAGGACTGCGCCGGTCAGCCCGCACATGATCCTGAACTTTCTGGCCGAGAAGGTCTTGGGGCTGCCCAAGTCCTATTGATGTCGGCGACCTTCTAAGCGAGGAAATCAAACAAGCATGGCGACGCACGCAGAAAGCATCAACGCGAGGTCGTGGCTGTTTGCACCGGGCGACAGCGAACGCAAGATGGAAAAGGCCACCGCAGGCGCGGCGGACATCGTCATCTTCGACCTCGAGGATGCGGTTGCCGAAGGAGAGAAGCTCAAAGCGCGGTCGATGGTGACCGCATTCCTGACGGCTCATCCAGAGCAGCGCGCACGGCTGTGGGTGCGGATCAACCCGCTGCAGGGTCCGCACGCGCTGGTCGATCTCGCGACGGTGGTGCAGGGGCGTCCGGGCGGCATCATGCTTCCCAAGGTCCGCGGTCGCGCCGATGTCGAGTTATGCGACCACTACCTGACGGCGCTGGAAGTTGCTGCCGGCATCGAACAGGGTTCCACGAAGGTGATCGTGCTCGTCACGGAAACGGCCGAGGCGATGTTCACCACCGGAAACTATGCGGGAGCGCCACGTCTGGCCGCCATGAGTTGGGGCGCCGAAGATCTGGCGGATTCGCTGGGGGCGAGTGAGAATCGCACCGAGGACGGCAGCTATGCGTTCACTTTTCAGCTGGCGCGAAGCCTCTGCCTCATGGGCGCGGTGGTCGCCGGGGTGCCAGCCATCGAGACGATTCACGGCGATTTTCGCGACGAAGCCGGCCTGCGCAAACGCGCGGCGCAAGTGCGCCGCGACGGCTATCGCGGCATGCTCGCCATCCACCCGGCGCAAATCGAGGTCATCAATGAGGCCTTCACGCCGAGCGCGGGGGAACTCGCGGCGGCGCAGGAGATCGTCGATCTGTTCGCGGCGAATCCGGGCGCGGGCACGATCGGCCACAAGGGCGCCATGCTCGATCGCCCGCATCTCGCCCGCGCCAAGGCATTGCTCGCGCTCGCGACGCGCCGATGACGGTCACGATGGATCTCGCGGAGCTGGAGCTCGGCAGGTTCGTGCGCCGCGGCGATCATATCGTCTGGGGCCAGGCGTGCGGCGAACCCACGACGCTCATCGAGGCGCTCATCGCGCAGGCCGACGGCATCGGCAAGCTCTCCGCGTTCGCGGCCTCCAGTTTCTCGGGGATCTTGAACGCGACAGCGGCCGAAAAGCTGGCGCTCTCCAGCATGGGCGCCATCGGCGCGCTGCGCAACGTGGCGGCGAGCGGTCGACTGGGCATCGTGCCCTGTCACGTGAGTCAGATCGGACCGATGATCGAGCAGGGACTGATCGGTTGCGATGTCGCGTTTTTGCAGGTCAGCGCGCCCGACGAGGACGGCAATCACAGCTTCGGACTGATCAGCGACTTCGTTCAGGTGGCCGTGAAGAAGGCGCGCGTGGTCATCGCGGAGGTGAATGAGCGAGTGCCTTTCACGCTGGGCGAAGCGATGCTGCCGGCCGCACGAATCGACTGTGCCGTGCGTGTCGCACGCACGCCGGTGGAAGTGCCGGCGGCGAAGATCGGCGAGACCGATGAGGCCATCGCCAGAAGCGCAGCGGGCTACATCGAGGACGGTGCGGTGCTGCAGGTCGGAATCGGTGCGACGCCCGATGCGCTCCTGCGCCTGCTCCACGACCGGCGTGATCTCGGCGTCCATTCGGGCATGATCGGCGACGGACTCGTCGATCTGGTGGAGGCGGGCGTGGTCACCAATGCGCTGAAGCCGATCGATCCCGGTGTTTCCATCACGGGTGCGCTGATCGGGACCCGGCGACTGTTTGCTTTCGCCGATCGCAATCCGCGGATTGGCATGCGCAGTTCCGCCTACACCCACAATGCGGCCGTGCTGTCCCGGTTGCCCAAGCTCGTGACGATCAATTCGGCGCTGGAGGTCGATTTGACAGGACAAGTGAACGCCGAGCAGAGCGGCAGCCAGTATCTGGGCGGCACCGGCGGCCAAGTGGACTTCGTCCGCGCCGGCAGCCGTTCGCCGGGCGGGCGCTCGATCATCGCCCTGCCCGCGACGGCCAAGGGCGGCGCGATCAGCCGCATTACAGTCGCCCTATCGGGGCCGGTCACGACCGCACGCAGCGACGTCGATGTGATCGTCACGGAATACGGCTCCGCCGAACTCAAGGGCCGAACGCTTGCCGAGCGTGCCCGGCGCCTGGTCGGGATTGCCCATCCAAATTTTCGAGAGGAGCTGGACAAGGCGGCCGACGCCATCCAGCGGAGGGGATTCTAATGAGCGATGCCGTGCTGTTCGACGCGCGCGATGATGGCATCGCGATCATCACTCTCAACCGCCCTGAGAGCCGCAATGCCCTGAGCAAGGAGATCCGCGCGGGTTTATTCGCTGCGTGGGAGCGCTTCGAACGCGATCCCGCGCTGCGTATCGCCATCCTGACGGGCTCGGGAGAGAAGGCGTTCTGCGCAGGGGGCGACCTGAAGGAGATGGTGGAGCGGCGGCTCGCAGTCCCCCCGCGCGACATGTTCCCCGTGCCGGGCGACAACATCGAGCTGAGCAAACCGACGATCGCGGCAGTCAACGGCGTCGCCTTTGCCGGCGGCTGGATGATCGCCCAAGCCTGCGATTTATGTGTCGCGAGTACGCGGGCGCAATTCGCCATTACGGAAGTCAAGGTGGGCAGGAGTTCACCCTGGGCGGCGCCGCTGATTCACATGATCCCGCAGCGAATCATGATGGAGATCGTCCTCACCGGAAAACCGATCACCGCACAACGCGCCTATGAAATCGGTCTGGTCAATCGGCTGGCGGAACCGGACGTCCTGATGGCTACCGCGCTTGCGCTCGCCGGCGAGATTCTCGAGGGTGCTCCGCTGTCGGTGCAGGCGGCGCGTGACATGGTGATGCTCTCGACGGAGATGGGGCGTTCAGCGGCTTTGCGTGCTGCAAGACACGCCTCGGAATCCGCCTATCGAAGCGAGGATGCGCAGGAAGGCCCCAAAGCTTTCGCCGAGAAGCGGCGCCCGCAGTGGAAGGGCCGCTGAACGAGGCTGCCGCTCATTTTCGGTTGAAGCGGGCGATCCGTTCCTTGTAGTCCGGTGCGAAGCCCGGATGACGGTACTGTTCGTGCGCAAGACCTTGGGCGAGCGACATGCCGTCGGTTTCCCGCATCAGCCGCTTGGCCGCGAGATTGGTGTGCCAGCTCATCGCCAGCACATCAGCCGCAAATCCCGCGACGAGCTCATCCAATCCGCCTTGCGGCGCCAAGAGGTCGATGAGCCCGAGACTGTGGGCTTCGGCAGCCTCGACGGCGCAGCCCGTCATCATCATCCGCTTGGCGGCGGCGATGCCGATCCGCCGCGGCAGGCGCTGCGACATGCCCCATTGGCTGACCAGGCCCCATTTGCCGTGGGTGTCGGCAAAGCGGGCGGTGGCATCGGCGAGGATGAAATCGCATGCGAGCGCGAGCTCCAGTGCTCCCGTGAGGCAGACGCCGTGCACGGCGGCGATCACCGGCTGAGGCAGCAACCCCAGCCGCTCGACAACAGCGGGTTTGCCGACCACCGGACCCGGGTCGGTGCCCATGGCTTTCAGGTCGGCACCCGCGCAAAAACCCCGTCCCGCACCCCGCAGCACGACGCAGCCGATGAGAGCGTCCTGTTCCAGCGCGCTCAAAAGTGCATCGAGCTCCTCGAAGGCGGGCGTATCGAGCGCGTTGAGCTTGTCCGGACGGTTGAGCGTCAAGGTGCACAGTCCGTCGGCATCGTGGCGTACTACGCGTTTCGTGATGCGTTCAGTCATCCCCATTCCTCCGGCGTTGCAATGCGCTGTTGGCCGCCGCGGCCATGTCGGGTATGGCGCAGGCGGCGACATATTCTTCCTGGAGCCTCTCGACGAGTTCGGCGACGGTCGGGATGTCCTTGATCAGGCCGATTCCTTGCCCACCGCTCCAGATGTCCCGCCACGGCTTCTTGCCCTCGGGCAGATGATCGGTGCTGCGGCCTTCCGGGATGAAGAGATTGTCGGGGTCGAGCCCGATCGAGCGCAGAGAGGCCTTGAGCCAGCTGGCCGGCAGACCGTTGACCCCCCGGGTGTAGATCACATCGGTTACGCCGCCGTCGACCAGCATCGCCTTGTAGGCATCGGGCGCGGCGGCCTCCTGTGTCGCAATGAAGCGCGTGCCGAGATAGGCAAGGTCCGCGCCGAGAATTTCGGCGGCGCGGATGACTGCGCCGCTGGACACCGCCCCCGCCATCACGACGGTCCCGCCGAACATCGCGCGGATCAGCGGGATCAAGGCGAGGTGACTGATGATGCCTGCGTGTCCGCCGCCGCCCGCGCCGATCGCAACGATGCCGTCGACGCCCGCCTTCGCCGCTTTTTCGGCAAAGCGGATCGTCGTCGCGTCGTGGAAATGCAGGATGCCCGCGTCGTGGATGAGCGGCGCATTCACGCTCGGGTCGCCGACCGAGGTCACGATGATGCGCACTCCATTGCGGGCGCAAACCTCAAGATGGGCTTTCATCTCCTCCATGCCGAAAGTGGGTGAGATGTTGACGGCAAGCGGCCCGATCTTGCGCTTGGGGTTCTCATCGGCAAAGCGTCCAAGCGCTTCACTCACGGTCTTCAGCTGCGCCTCCAGCTGCGCAAGATCGCGGCAGTGGTTGCGGGTGAGCGAACCGATGATCCCCGCCTTGCAGCATTCGGTCGCGAGTTCGACGCTGCTGCATAGAAACATGGGCGCGGCAAAGGCCGGCAAAGTCAGCCTCTCGCGCACATCCCGGGCTAACGCCATCCTCTGACTCCATCTGCGTCGCGGCCACGTGGAATACTCAGACAGGCTCCTTGAGGTCGATTCGGTAGAGGCGCGCCGCCGTCCTTTCGAACAGGTCAGCTTTCTCATCGGTCGATGCCCCACTCGCGATGCGCTTGAAGGCATTCCAGATCACCGGGTAGCGCGCTGTGGCGTAATCCACCGGATAGTTGCTTTCGAACATACAGCGGTCGGCTCCGAAGGCCTCGATGCAGCTTTCGATATAGGGCCGCCAGTCCTCCGCCAATTGCCGTGACCCGGGCGCACTGCTGGCGAAGGAGCTCGGCAGCCCGCACATCGGCATGCCGAGGCCCCCCAGCTTCATCGCCACATTCGGGCCCTGCGCGAGCGCGCGCACGTTGGCATGCCAGGCGGCGAAGCGCTCTTCATGCCGACCCCGGTAGGGCCCGATTCCGAACAAACCGCCCAAGTGATTGACGATGACTTGCGTTTCCGGGAACGTGCGGACGAGGTCCACCAGCTCGCCAAGCTGATATTCCAGCTGCCAGGCATCGTAGGACAGGCCGAGCGGTGCGAGGTGGCGAAAACCGGCGCGAAAATTTCCGTCGAGGAGCAGGTGCGGAACGCCCTTGAACGCGGGGCCCAACACTTCCGGGTGCGGATCGTGCACGACGTGACTGGCGCGAATCCCCCGATAGCGGCCGCCTCCCGCCTGCAAGTGCGCCTCGAGAATCCCTTTTGCCGCATCGCCGATGCGCAGGTCGACCTTTCCAACGATGCCGGCGCACACGGCGATGTCGGTAAAGACGCCGCTCGCGGCCATGGCGGCCACGCCGTTCGCGAACTCGACCTCGCCCACCGAGCGCAGCTCCTGCGGTCCGGTCCTGCGGTACATGGAGCCCACCTCCGCATACACCGTCGCGCGAATATTGTGCCCGGAATTCAAGTCGGCAAGGAACTCATCGAGCAGGTAGCGCGCGTTGTCGCGAAAGGCCGGCAGCAGCGCATGAGCCGTCAGATTGTCCTCCCGACCGAGCATGTCGAGCACGGCTTGGGGGTAGAACCACAGGTGATGGTGCGGATCGACGATGGCGAGCCCGGGATCGATGATCGCTTCGGCTTGCGGTGCATCAGACATGGGGTTGAAGTATACCTATGCACCGGGCACCGGGCGGCGCTCGTCGGGCTCTCGCAGCGGACAGACCGACAGGACTTAATCTGCTCGTGCTAAAGACCCGCGATCGAACAATCGCGGCAAACGCTATAATCGGGTCAGGCCGCACACGACGATGGGTCGCCGAGGCCTGGTGACACGAAGCGCGTTCCGCCGGAACGCGATCGTACGACGCGATTATCAATTGGAGAGTTGCCATGACGTTCACCCCCAGAGATCTCACGCCTCGTATCGCAACCGAAATCCGGGCGGACAAACCAACGCTGTTGAGCGGCGAGCATGCTTCCGAAATCCGCGAGCTGCTCGAGCAAAGGGGTGTGCTGGTTTTTCCGCGGATCAATTTCACGGATGACGAGCAGATTGCGTTCACCCAGACGCTCGGTACATTCGCGCACGAATTGCGCGGCGAGAAAGTCTACAAGGTAACTCTCGACACGAAGGTCAACGAGCAGGCCGATTATCTCAAGGGTTCCCTGTACTGGCACATCGACGGGACCATGAACGCAGTGCCCATCCTCGCTTCGTTGCTGTCGAGCAGGGTGCTTCCCTCGAACGGTGGTGGCGATACGGAATTCTGCAACACCTATGCTGCCTATGATGACCTGCCGGACGCGGAGAAGACACAGTACGAGCAACTGCGGGTGATGCATTCGGCCTGGAACACCCTCTTCTATTACGATCCGGAACCGAATATCGACACCCTGCGCGGCATGATGGCCATCGGCGACCGGGAACTGCCGCTGGTGTGGAGTCACCGCTCCGGGCGCAAGTCCCTGGTCATCGGCTGCACCGCCCGTCATGTCGTGGACATGGACTTCAAGAAGAGCGCCGAGTTGCTGGTGCAGCTACGCGCTTGGGCAACACAGCCGCAGTTCGTCTACCGCCACAAATGGTCGGTCGGCGACCTGGTGATCTGGGACAACACCGGCACGATGCACAGAGCGATGCCCTACGATCCGAACTCCGGCCGCATACTGCACCGGACCAAACTGGAAGGTGAGGAGGCGTTCGCCTGAGGGACCGTGCGCGGCGCGCCGGCCGCGTTCTTGTCCGGACAATTTCGTCATCATATCGGACAGAATATTTAGTATAATACCAATCATTGGGAGTAAAGCGCGACATTTGTCTGGACCAAGACCGGTTGCGACGGCGCCGATGGCCAAGAGAGATCATGCGGTCGAAGAGTGGACCAAAGGCACAGCCGACCAAGCCGCTGAAAAGTGCACGGCGCGCGCGCGCGCCCGCCGGCATCAACGACCATCTCTATCTCCAGGTCGCCCGCGCATTGAAGAAGGAGATCGTCGGCGGTGTGTATCCGGTCGGATCGCAGCTTCCGACCGAGGATGACCTATGTGAGCGCTTTTCCGTCAGCCGCTACACGGTGCGGGAAGCGCTGAGACGGCTGCGCGAGGATAACCTCGTCTCTTCGCGACAGGGAGCGGGCACGGTCGTCGTTCCTCGACGTTCCTCGGACTCATACGTTCAGGACGTGATGTCGATCAATGACCTCTTGGTCTTTGCGACCGGCGCGCGCTTCGCAATCGAGTCCACCGAACTCGTTCCGATTGACGAAAAACTCGCCTCCCGCACTGGATTGGCAAGCGGGGACGAGTGGTTGGCCGTCCGGGGTTACAGGCAAACGGAAGGTGCCACATTTCCGGTTTGCTGGACCGAATACTATATCAACCGAGAATTTGCCGGAGTGGGCAGACTCCTGCAGCGCCAGACGGGTCCGATTTTTCCCCTGATCGAAGACTTGTTCGGGCAGAGCATCGCGGAGGTACATCAGGAAATCGCCGCGGTGCTGATTTCGCCTGCACTGGCGGAGGGCCTCAAGGTCGAGGTGGGAACGGCGGCCCTGGAGGTGCGGCGTACGTACAAAATGTCCGACGGAGGAGTTGCGCAAGTTACCATCAACACTCATCCGGCATCCCGTTTTCGTCACTCGATGACGATGCGACGTGTAAGAGGCTAGGAGCCCCAGGCAGGCTCCCGGGTTCGGGGGATGCTCATCGCGGTCCCTTCGGAAGTCCGAGCACGCGCTCGGCGATGATGTTGCGCTGAATCTCCGCAGCGCCGCCCGCGATTGTTTCCGAGAATGCGTCCAGGTAGTCATGCCCCCAGCCATGCATGCCGATGACCCCGGGTGCGTCGATCCCGTAAAGATCGATCGCGGCTGCGGTCACACGCTGGGCGAACTCGGCGAAGCTCAAGCGGATGATCGAACCACTTGCGTCGGGCACCGCGTGCTCGGAGTCGAGCGCGAAGCGATACGTCATCGCGCGGATCGATGCTCCCTCCGCCCGCAGTTGCGCGAGCCGCAGGCGCATTCCCGGTCTATCGGCAGGACAGTCGGCGAGGAGCTTCTCGACCTTGAGAGTGAGGCCGATGAGCAGGGCGAGTGCGGCGGTTCCCCGCTCGAAGCTCAGCGTCGACATCGCTGCGGTCCAACCGTTGTTCAGCCCGCCCACCACATTGGCAACAGGCACGCGCACGGAGTCATAGAACACTTCGCAATATTTGCGCGGCCCGGCCATGGTTCGGATCGGCCGCACGGTTATTCCCGCCGCGTTCATCGGGCAGATGACCCAGGAGAGCGCGCCGGAAGTCTTGGCTTTGGGATCGGTGCGGATCAACAGCTCCTGCCAATCGGCAATATCGGCGAAACTCGACCAAATCTTCTGACCATCGATGACGAGCTCGTCGCCTTCGACCCTGCCGCGTGTTTTCAGGCTCGCAAGATCGGACCCGGCGCCGGGCTCGGAGAAGCCCTGGCACCATATGACATCGCCGGCGAGAATCTTGGAGAGGTGGAATGCCTTCTGCTCGGGCGTGCCGCAGGCGATCAACGTGGGTCCGGCATGGTTCAGTCCCACAAAGGAGGCGTTGAGAGGCGAGGGCGCGCCGGCGCGCGCATATTCCTCGAACCAAACGATCTGTTCCATGACCGACAGACCACGACCGCCGAATTCCTTCGGCCACGCGATTCCCGCCCAACCGCCCTGTGCCTGGGTTTTTTGCCAGGCCAGCACGTACTCTCGCGAGGCGGGACCGTCCTCGGGCGAGGGCTGCAACGGCACATTGGCTTCGAGCCACTTGCGCGCGGCGTATCGAAAGGTTGAGATCGATCCGGTCACACTGCTCTCCGCATCCATCGTCTCAAATTCCCTGCGCGAGCGCAGCACGGATCTGATGCTTCAAGACCTTGCCGGCATCATTCCTTGGCAAAGCATCCCAAATGACGACCTGCTCGGGCGCCTTGAACGTGGCGACGCCCTGGGCATCGAGAAAGCTGCGCAAGCTTGCAACATCGGGGCCGGGGGCGGCTGTGGGCACGATCACGGCACAGGCGCGCTCTCCGGTGCGCGGATCGGGCAGGCCGACGATCGCGACTTCGGCAATTTGTGGATGGCCGATCAGAATGTCTTCGATTTCCTTCGGAGAGATGTTCTCGCCGTTGCGAATGATGATGTCCTTGGCTCTGCCGGTCACGACGAGATAAGCGCCATCCACCCATCGCGCGAGATCTCCCGTGCGGAAGTAGCCCTGCGGGTCGAAGGACTCCGTTTCGTCTTCCGCATGCAGATAACCCACCAGCATCTGCGGTCCGCGTGCGCGAATCTCGCCCTCACCGCCGGGCGCCGCGTTGTGACCGACGAGCTTGATATCGGCCAATCCCGCGCGCCCATCGGTGTCCGCGCCATGTGCGGCATCGTCGCGCTGTGTGACTCCAACCGTCGTGATGGGCACTTCGGTGGAACCATACACGCGCGTGACAACGGCACCCTCGAAATACCCGGCCGCTCTGCGGATCAAGGATGGCGGTACGGATGCGCCTCCGCAGACAAACAGCTTCAGGCTCCGCACACGCGTGTTGGCCTGCTGCGCCGCCGTGAGTATCTGCTCCAGAAACGGTGTGGCTCCCGCCATGTGCGTACAGGCTTCGGCATCCAGCAATCTGACCGCGTCGGCTGCATTCCAGCGGTCCATGAGCACCGCCGTCGTCGCGAGAATCAGCGGGCATTCGAAGGCGTAAATCGAGCCGCCGATATGCGCGATCGGCGAAGGCACCAAAAATTTGTCTCCATGTTCGACCAGCCAATGTTCACCGATCTGACGGATGAGCGCGTGAATCGAGTTGTGGCTGTGAAGCACACCCTTTGGACGGCCGGTCGTACCCGACGTGTAGAGCACCATCCTCACTGCGTCCGGATCCAGCGCGGGCAAGTCATGGTTGTCATCAGCGCGTTGCAGGAGGGACGCGTAAGGCGTGTGGCTTCCGGCATCGCCCCGGACCACGAAAACCTCCGGAGGCGATTCCAGTTGCGCGGTTACACGGCTCATCATCGCGGCATAGTCGTGCTGGCGCAGAGCTGACGGCACGAACACGAGGCGACTCTCGACGTCCTTCATTATGAACAGCAACTCGCGATCACGCAGCGAAGGCAGGATCGGATTCACGACCATTCCGGCCAAAGTAGCCGCCATGTATATGACGGCCGCCTCGTGCCAGTTGGGCAGCATGAAGGAAACCACGCTTCCGCTCGGCGCGCGCCTCAGCATTGCCTGGGCCAGCGCTCCTGCCTGTGCATACAGGCCATCGCAGTCAAGGCGGCAATCGCCATCGACGAGCACCACCCGATGCGGCGTCTCCCCCGCGGCCTGTCGAAGGCGATCGGCCAATGTCGTACGGACCCACAGGCCGCGTGCGTAGGCGCCCGCCGCGCGCTCGGCATTCCAGCGGACCCATCGTCCGGCGATCAACTTTCGATCTTTGCCAAAGTCGCTCGGCATTGCGGCGGGGCCCTTGCAAATGCTGCAAACACCAGTATACCGTGACACGAATTCACTCGATGACATAGTGAGGCAGATTCGTGGAGGCCGAGACCCGCTACCATCCGAGCGCCGAACAATTGGCGCTTGCCAGCACGATGGACGAGTCGTTGGATGCGTTGCTTCCGTTGTCCCGCCTTCATGCCTCGATCCAAGAAGACACCGGGACGTGGGCGAGCCTGGAGGAAATCGGGGTTTTCGGGATCGGGGTCGGCGAGGAGTTGGGTGGAAGCGGCCTTGGCGCTGCCGAAGAGGCGCTGATCGTCATGGGCCTGGGGCGCCGCCTCGCATCGCCCGGGGTCCTGGCGACGATCGGCGCGGCACATGCAAAGCTCAATGGGGATGCCGCGGCATTTCGCGGAAAGCGCACCGCCGCCGCGTATCGGCGGGGGAATCGGATCGTCATCGTCGATGAGCCCGGGGCGACCCTGGTGCTGCTGCGAGATCGCGGCGGTGCCGCGCTCCATGACGTACGGGTCTGCGCGTCGCGGCCGGTCGATGACCGACTTTGGCTCGCCGCGTTGCGCGAGACGGCCGAAGAGGGTGTGAGGCTGGCGGAGTTCGACGAACATCAGCTCGAGCGATTGCGTTTGATCGATGCTGCAGCGCTCGCGGGCATGGCCGAGGCCACGCTCGAGATGAGCGTCGCCTACGCGCAGACGCGCGAGCAGTTTGGCCGTCCCATCGGCAGTTTCCAGGCGGTGAAGCATCACTGCGCCAACATGGCGATCGCCGCACGTTGCGCCCGCGACCAGACGAACTTCGCGGCGGTGGCGCTGGATCAGGGCCGCGCCGATGCGCGGCTGCAAGTCGAGTGCGCATTTTTCACCGCCGGATCGAGTGCGCTCGAGAACGGCGGCAAGAACATACAGATTCATGGCGGCATGGGCTTCAGCGACGAGGCGCATCCGCATCTTTTTTTGAAACGCGCGCAGCTCCTGATCGCAATGGCGGGCGGGCTGGAGGCGGCGAGCTCGCGCATCGCAAATACGAAGGTGGACTGGTGATATGCAGGTAGCAATCGTGACGGGCGCGAGCAGCGGCATTGGGTTCGGTTGCGCCACCAAACTCGCCGGGATGGGCATGGCGGTCCTGGGCACGGCGCGAGACGAGAGCAAGCTCGCCGAGTTGCGCAAGGCCATCGATGATCCCGATCGTATTGCGACGCTGGCCGTCGATCTGACGCATGATGATGCGCCGAAGCGGATCGTGGACCTGGCCGTTTCCCGGTGGGGGCACATCGATTTCCTGATCAACAACGCCGGCGTCGGCAGCCCGAAGCCGCTCCACGAAACGGACGATGCGATGCTCGACTACTTTTTGGGCCTGATGCTGCGTGCGCCGTTCCGTTTGGCGCGCGACGTACTGCCACACATGAAACCCGGCTCGGCGATCATCAACATCTCGTCGACGTTTGCGGTCATCGGCGGTATGCGTGGCGGCGCCTATTCCGCGGCAAAAGGCGGGCTGACCTCTCTCACCAGCCATATTGCCTGCCAGTATGGTGCAAAAGGCATACGCTGCAATGCGGTGGCTCCGGGCGTCACCATGACGCCGATGGTCGAACATCGCCTGCAGGACGAGCGATTCCGCAAGGTCAACGTCGAAATGACGCCTTTCCCGCGGCTCGGCACGGTGGAAGACATTTCGAGCACGGTGGCTTTCTTGTGCTCACCCGGCGGCAGTTTCATCAATGGACAGACGATCGTCGTCGATGGTGGCTGGAGTTCCACAAAGTACCTGTCGGACTTTGCGCTCACGTCCGCATGGACACCCCGATGAGTCTTGATGGAGTAATGAGATGACTGAAGCTTACATCGTTGCGGCCGTGCGGACCGCTGGAGGGCGCCGCGGCGGTCGTCTCTCGGGGTGGCACCCGGTGGACCTGGCGGCGCAGGTCATCAATGCACTGCTCGATCGCAGCGGTTCAGACCCGGCGCTGGTCGAGGATGTGATCCTGGGCTGCGTCGGCCAGGCGGGAGAGCAGTCGACCAATGTCGCCCGCAATGCAGTACTCGCATCCAAGCTGCCGCAGGAGGTTCCCGGCACTTCGGTCGATCGCCAATGCGGCTCCTCACAGCAGGCGCTGCATTTTGCCGCACAGGCGGTGATGAGCGGCGCGATGGACGCGGTAATTGCCGCCGGTGTCGAAAGCATGAGCCGCGTGCCGATGGGCTTGCCTCATTCGCTGCCGCTCAACAACGGTTTCGGCAGTTATATGAGCCCGGCGATCCGCGCGCGCTACCCCGGGCCTGAGTTCAGTCAATTCGTCGGTGCGGAGATGATCGCGAAGAAGTACGACATCTCGAAGGATCAACTCGATGCATTTGCATTGGAAAGCCATCGCCGGGCGATCGACGCCACCAAAGCAGGTTATTTCGAGCGGGAGATACTGCCCGTCGAAGCGCGGCTGCACGATGGTTCGATTCCCGGCACGATGCACGCTGCCGATGAAGGCATTCGTTACGATGCGAAACTGGAGTCCATTCGCGCCGTGAAGCTGCTGCAGGAGGGGGGGCGACTGACCGCTGCGAGTTCGAGCCAGATCTGCGACGGAGCGTCCGGTGTGATGGTCGTCAACGAAAAGGGGCTGAAGAATTTGGACGTCAAGCCGCTTGCGCGTGTTCATCACATGTCCGTGCTCGCGGACGATCCGGTGATCATGCTCGAGGCGCCGATTCCGGCCACCCGGCGTGCGCTTCGGAAGGCGGGCATGAGAATCGAGGACATCGACCTGTACGAAGTGAATGAAGCCTTCGCTTCGGTACCCATTGCCTGGGCTCGGGAGATTGCCGCGGATCCGGCACGCATGAACGTCCACGGTGGCGCAATCGCCCTCGGTCATCCATTGGGCGCATCGGGAACCAAACTGATGACGACGCTGCTCCACGCGTTGCGTCGGCATGGCAAGCGCTATGGCTTGCAGACCATGTGCGAAGGCGGAGGCATGGCGAACGTGACAATCGTCGAACGGTTGGACTAGGAGCAGCCGGACAGGGACAGCCCGCAGCCATGCCGGACGGTGCGTTTCACACGCGCCCCTGGACCGGGATGCTCGCGCCGGTGATCGCAGCGGCGGCGTCGGAGGCGAGATAGACGATCAGGTCCGCGATGGCCTGCGGTTTCACCCAGCGGCCGAAATCGGCCTTCGGCATGTCGGCACGATTGGCAGGCGTGTCGATGATGCTCGGGAGCACCGCATTGACGGTGATGAAGCGGTCCTTCAACTCCTCGGACAACGCTTCCGTGAGCTTCGCCACGCCGGCCTTGGATGCGGCATATGCTCCCATTCCTGCGCCGGCTTTGACCGCAGCGCCCGCACCGATATTGATGATCCTTGCGAACGGCCGCGCGAGCAGATGGGGCAACGCAGCCTTGCATGCGATCACAGCGGTCTTCAGATTCAAGGAGTACATGAAATCCCAGGTATCCGAGGAACCTTCCAAAACCGTCTCCCAGCGGAAACCGCCGGCTACATTCACCAGTGCATCGATTCCACCGAGCTGCGCCGCCACGGCGTTCATCGCCTGCTGCGCTCCGGTGGCCTGCGACAAATCGACGCCCCCGCACAGCATCTGAGGCGCCGGAAACTCCGATCGCAACTGCTCCGGCACCGGCGCCCGATCGATCAGCGCCACGCGGGCGCCTGCATGCGAGAACGCACGTCCCACCGCAAGACCCAGGGTGCCGAAGCCACCGGTGATCACCACGGACTTTTGAGGATTATTCATCTGAGTGTCCTCCGGAATTGAGCGGGGTTCTCGCACTCTGGGGATGCGCTCTCCCATGATATCGGAAGTGTCCGCTGCCACGCCGCCACCGCGTGCGCGACCCGTTCAGCGGCGACCATGGGCGACAATGCCGCCAGCTGCGAGCTGAAGACCTCGATTTCGATGCTGACGCCCGGCGTGTTGGCGAGTATCGCCTGCAGGATCTCCTGCAGTGGTGCGGCGCCCTCTCCCGGAAGCGAGCGATCCGCAACCGACTCTCGTGGCGCCTCGATCGCATCCGCGCGACGATCATTCAATTGTACCCCGGCCAGGGAATCGGCCGGGAGCGAGCGAATGTCTTCGGCACGACCGCCGGATCTGAGCAGGTGCCAGACATCCAGCATGATGCCGACGTTGGCCGCCCCGCAGAGCTGCACAATCTGCGCGGCGGCGGCCAAACTTGCCAGGCTGGTATCCGGTATGAACTCCAGCGAGAGCCGCAGCCAATGGCCGCCTGCGCGCTTGGCGAGGCCGGCAATGGCCTGCGCCATGTCGGGTGGCGTCACCGGGTTGCCGAGAAAATGAGTGACGTTGATCGTGGGTGCCTCGAGCGCCTCGGCCATCCGGATCAGGTCGTCGAGACCGTACTTCCAGTTGTCGCGCCAAATGGCGGGAATCTCGTCGATGCGCGGCGAGCCTGGCAGGTCCCTCGTGAGGGCATCGATCACGGTCACACGGATCCCGGCATCCGACAGGCGCCTGCGCAGGCCCGCAACGGTCGTTCCTGATGCCAGGCAAAGCTCGAATACTGCCGGCGGTACCGTGATGGTCGGAAATCCGTGCGTTTCCGCCACCTCGATGAGTTGCAGGAGCGACGCCTGGCGGACGGTTCCCCAACACAGTCCGACGCGTGGCCACACGTGCTGCTTCCTATTTCTTGGCGTTAAGCCGGGTTCGGGCGGCAGACAAGTTGTGCGCTATCCCGTCCAGCAATGCATTCAGTTTCTTCAAATCATCGTCATCGAAACCCGCGAATATCTTCGCTTCGTGGATCCTGCCGAGTTCCCCTATCGTGTCGAGCACCGGTTGTGCCACAGGGGTCAGATGGACGCAGTAGGCACGGCGGTCGCTCGGGTGTTCGCGTCGTTTGAGATATCCCTCGGCGCAGAGGCGATCAATCATCCGGCCCGCGGTAACCTCCCTGACCTCGAGCGCCTCCGCGATCATGCGCTGGGTCGCGCCAGGCTTGTGTGCGACCGTCGCAATCAAGGTCCACTTCGCCCGGGTCAGCCCGCTCCGCTCGACGCTCTGATCGAAACTCTGTCGCAAATGGCGGGCAACCACCATCAACTTCAGTGCGGTGGCCCTTTTTTTATTCTTTCCCTTTGCTATGACCCGCCCCATAGATTGGTCCGCTCAACTCGCGGCGTGCGCACCGCGCCGATAATGTACGCCTCGGACATCGCATTCTCCACATCGGGCTGCGGCTCGCACAAGCTGCTCGAGGCACCGATCCTTGACATCCCACACGCCAGATACTAAGCTTGCTTAGTATATTATCAAGGAGACAGAGCGTGAACAAGTCGTGGTTTATTGCGTTGGTTTGGAGCTTCGCCGCGGTAACGGCTGCTGCGCAGGCCCAGTCCGCACCCCAGGCGGCAGTCGGTGCCAAGGGACAAATGCTGATCGCCGCCAACGGCGCGCGCCTTGGCCAGGTGTACCGCGTCGGCGCAGATGGCTCGGCACAAATCTTCATAGATGGGAAGCTCGTCACAATTCCCGTTGCCACCCTTTCGACGGCGAACGGCAGACTGACGACCAGTCTCTCCAAAAGTGAAGTTCTCGCCCTCAACTGATCGCGCGTGAGGGCGGCCCCTCTCATGCACGTGATTGGGGCCGTCCTCACGCGGCGTGGTTCTTGACAGCCAAGTGCGCAAATACTAATCTACCTTAGTAGTTGTGTCTGAGCATCCGCTTTTTTGGGAGAAGACGTGAAGAGGTCGTGGTTCATTCTATTGATGTGCGCTTTCGCTACGGTAACTCTTGTCGCGCAGGAGCCTTCAACCACCAGGGCTGAAACGACGACCACTGTCGCCGCCAAGGGACAGATGCTCGTCAGCGCGAACGGCGCGCGTCTAGGCACCGTCAACCGCATCGCCGCGGACGGATCCCCGCAGATCATTATCGATGGGAAGCTGGTCACCGTACCCGCCGCCACGCTTTCGACGGTGAACGGCAAGCTGACGACCAGTCTCAGCAAGAGTGAAGTACTCGCCCTTCCCTGAGTTGGCGTCCATCGGCGGCGAATCTGCCCGCCGCGCAGTTGCGTCATGCGACAGTCCGACCCAACGCAGCCCGTAGCAATCGTCGCCGGTGGCGGCTCCGGAATCGGCCGAGGCTGCGCCCTTCGGCTGGCGCGGCTCGGCTACTCCGTGATCGTCGTCGGCAGGACCGAATCCAAGCTTGCGGTGACGGTGGAGGAAATTGTCCGAGACGGCGGAAGTGCCGCCGCATTCGCCGCAGACGTCCGCGACTGGGATCGGCTCGCGGCGCTGCACGAGTTGGTCAGCGAGCAGGGACTCGACTTGTTGATCAACAGCGCAGGCGGTCAGTTCGCCGCGCCGGCCGCCGAGCTCTCGCAGAACGGCTGGCGAGCGGTAATCGAGACGAATTTGAACGGCAGCTTCTTTTTGTGCCGCCAGCTGCTACCCGCGCTCCGCAAACGTCATGGTGCTGTGGTGACGGTCGTGGCCAATTTCTGGCAGCGCGGCTGTCCCAGCATGGTGCATTCGGCTGCGGCACGCGCAGGCGTCGTCAACATGACGCGGACCCTCGCGGTGGAGTGGGCGGCCGACGGTGTCCGTCTCAATGCCGTGTCTCCGGGAGTCACGGATACGCCCGCGGTACGGCGCTATTCGAAGTACGCGGAAGTGCTCCAAGGCGTGCCTCTCGGCCGGGCCGCCACGGTGGATGAGGTGGTCGATGCGATCCTCTTCATGGGCCAGTCGCGCTATATCACCGGCGAGATACTGACCATCGATGGCGGGCTGCAACTCGTGTGACTTGCGCCGCGCTGATTGCGGGCACAAATCACAAGAGAACTCCACGCAGGAACGCAACGTACGACCGAAAGTACTCGCGCGTCACCGAGGCTTCCGGCACCAGCACTTCGAATCCGTGCGGCGCCATCGGCGCGATGTGCAGCACGCAGCTGACCCGGGCTTCGGTAAGGCGCTCCGCATAGCGCCGATCTTCGTCGAGGAACAGGTCCGCGTCGCCGACGCCTATCCACGTGGGTGGCAGGCCGCGCAGATTCGTGCATCGGGCTGCCGCTGCGTGCGGCGGCACTTCGGATGATCCCGGGGGCAGGGCGAGATACCACGACCACGCGGCGCGGTTGCTGCGGTTGTTCCACACGCGGTGATCGATGGCATCGAGCTCGCCTCGGGCAGCGGTGCGATCATCGAGCATGGGGCACATCAGGGCTTGGGCGGCCGGCTGGATGCCGCCGGTATCGCGAATCCGCAGCGCGAGACTTGCCGCCAGCCCTCCGCCCGCACTCTGGCCCGATATCGCGATGCGCGCCGGATCGATGCCCAGTTCGCCTGCGGCTGACAGCATCCACGCCCAAGCCGCGTGGCAGTCCTCGAGCGCCGCGGGGAACGGATGCCTCGGCGCCAGGCGGTATTCCACCGAGACGACCACGATGCCCAGCTCCCTGGCGAAGGCGGCGCACTCGCGGTCGTTGGTCGCCGCGGTGCCGGTGATCATCCCGCCACCATGTATCCACAGCAATCCCGCGCCGGACAATGTCTGCTCTGGCCGGTAGAGGCGCACACGGACGTCGTCCTGTGTGCGATCGGCGATCCGCACGCCCGGCAGCGATTTCGCCCGCGGACGCCATCGCATGAGCAGGTTCATGAGCACGGATACGCTGCGGCGATGAAAGGGAATCCTGGGGAAACGGCCGATCGCCTCGCGGAGCTCCGGGTGGATCCGTTCGAGGTTCACGGTTCGATCCTGCGCTCTTTCACGGGTGCCTCGGCGGTAATCCGCGGCCGGCGGACGGCGCGGCCTGCCGGGATAGTGTGTGTCGTATGCAACGATGGTGTCTAGTTGTTGCGCGCGAATGCCTTGGTGAACGACAATGCCTCCTCATTCGGCTGGCGCTGGGGGAAGTCATGGCACGATTCAGCTTGGTGGTTTACAGCAACCCGGTCGAGGGTCGGGAACAGGAGTACAACGACTGGTACTCCAACCGGCATTTGAACGACCTGCTCGCGACTCCGGGCGTCATTTCGGCGCGTCGGTTCAAGCTCTCGGGCACCCAGATCGGCGCGACGGCGCAGCCTTATCAATACCTTGCGATATATGACATCGAGGCCGACGATGTGTCGAGCTTCCTCAAGGAGATGACGGAACGCACCGCCAAGGGCACCATTCCCGTGAGCACCGCGATGTCGCCCGAGCTGTCGCCCGTCTTTTGGGACGCCATTTAGCGGCGTGCAAAGGAAACTTCGCCGTGCTTTACTTCCCCGCGGGCGTGTGTTGATAATAGACAGCGTTGTTGCTTAGTAGCGAGATCGCCGGCACCACCCCACCCAACGCCCCCTCCGGCATGAATGGCACTTATGAACATGAGCCCTAAAGAACCACTTTCACCGGCGATGCTGCTCGCGGTTTATCGCAAGGCGCTGTTGATCAACCTCGTCGATGAGCGCATGCGCTCGCTGCTCAGCTCCGGGCGCATGGCCGCCGTCTATTATTCCCCCCGTGGCCAGGAGATCGTCGCGGCCGCCATGGGCGTGCATCTGCAGCCAAGCGACTACCTCGTCACGATGTACCGCGGCATCCACGACCAACTTGCCAAGGGCATGCCCCTGCGGCAGCTGTGTGCCGAGTACTACGGCAAGGCGACAGGCACGTGCAAGGGCAAAGGCGGCCCCATGCACATTACCTATCCGGCGGCGGGCATCATGGTGACCACCGGCGTCGTTGGCGGAGGGCTGCCGATCGCGAACGGACTGGCGCTGGCTGCAAAGCTGCGCAATGACGGGCGGGTGACGGTGTGCACCTTCGGCGATGGCGCGAGCAACATCGGCGCCTTCCATGAATCGCTGAACATGGCGTCGCTGTGGAAGCTGCCGGTGATATTCCTTTGCCAGAATAACGGTTACGGCGAATGCACGAAGTACGAATATGCGACCGCGGTGGCGCACGTCGCGGATCGTGCGTCCTCCTACAATATGGTGGGTGTCTCGGTCGACGGCAACGATCCGGCGGCGATGTGGCACGCGATGCGCGAAGCGGTTGAGCGGGCGCGCAGCGGCAACGGGCCGACGCTGCTCGAAGCGAATACCTTCCGCTTCAAGGGGCATTACTTCGGCGACCCTGCGGCGTATATCCCGAAGGCCGAGTACGAGGCCGCGTTGGCGCGCGATCCGATGCCCATCTGCCGGGCCGCGGTGCTGGCAACAGGCGCCGCGACCGAGGCGCAACTGCAGGCGCTCGCTGCGGAAATCAATGCGGACATCGACGACGCCCTGAAATTTGCCGCCGACAGTCCGCTTCCCGATCTGAGCGAAATCGATACCGACATCTATGGCGTTGGAGCACGCGCATGAGCTCGCCAGCAGAAAAGCTGCAGACGATCACCTTTACCGAAGCCTTTCACCGGGCGCTCGATGAATCCATGGCCGCCGACCCGAGCGTCATTCTCCTCGGGGAGGATATCGGCGACCGCGAGGGCGGCGGCGTTTTCAAGGTGACCAAGGGACTGTCGACCAAGTACGGCGATGCTCGGGTGCGCACCACACCGATCTCCGAAGAGGCCATCGTCGGTGCGGCGGTGGGCGCGGCGCTCGCCGGCATGCGTCCCGTGGCGGAGATCATGCTGATGAACTTCGTCACGGTGGCGATGGACCAGATCGTCAATCACGCGGCCAAGCTGCGCTTCATGTCGGGTGGCCAGACCTCGGTGCCGATCACCATTCGCACGCGTACCGGAGCGGGCGGCGGCACCGCGGGACAGCATTCGGACATGCTCGAAGCCTGGTTCGCCCATGTGGCCGGCATGAAGGTCGTCGTGCCTTCCTCGCCGGCGGATGCCGTGGGACTTCTTGCGTCGTGCATCTTCGACGATGACCCGTGCCTGTTCATCGAGGACGGGATGACTCGCGCGCAGACGGGTCCGGCGCCGCCGCCGGGCCATCGGATTCCGCTCGGCAAGGCCAACATCGTGCGCGCCGGCACGGATGTCTCGGTCATCAGCTATGGCCGTCCGATTCGCGACGCGCTCGCGATCGCCGAGCGGCTGGCGGGCGAGGGTATCTCCGTCGAGGTGGTCGATTTGCGCACCATCTCGCCCATGGATACGGACACCGTGCTCAAGTCGGTGGCCAAGACGCGGCGCGCCGTCATCGTTCACGAAGCGCCGCGCAGTTTTGGCGTGGGTGCCGAAGTGTCCGCGCGCATCAACGAGCATCTTTACGGCGACCTGGCCGCTCCGGTGCTGAGGGTGGCGTCGCGTGACGTGCCCGTGCCTTTCGCCAAGGTGCTCGAGACGGAATTCCTCTACAAGCCGAGTGCCATCGAGGCCTCCATCCGTCAGACGCTGGCTGCCAAGGCACGCCGATGAGCGTTGAGGTGCGCATTCCGCAGATCGGCTTTTCCATGACGGAGGGCAGTCTGTCGGAGTGGCTCGTGGCGGATGGCTCGAAGGTGGAGAGCGGCGCGCCGCTCTATACGCTGGAGATCGACAAGGCGGCGCAGGAGGTTCCTTCTCCCGCCGCGGGAACGCTCAAGATTCACGGCCAGGCAGGCCAGGTTTATCCCGTGGGAGAATTGATCGCGGAGATACTATGAGCGGCAACTTTCGCCATCTGCGCGCTTGAACCGGCCGTGGCGCGCCGCCGCTAGCGCAGCATGCCGGCGCCACGCCGGCATCTCGGGTGAATCATGAATTTCGACATTTCCGAAGACCAACAAATGATGCGCGACACCTTCGCGCGCTTCCTCGATAAGAACAGCAGCATGGCGCGCGTACGTGCCGCACTGCCGACGGGATTCGACCCGGCGCTGTGGTCGGGCCTGGCCGAGTTGGGCGCTTTTTCGCTGCGCGTGCCCGAAGCGAGCGGCGGCCTGGGGCTCGGTTTGTTGGACGCCGCCATCCTGATGGAAGAAGCCGGTCGGACACTGGCCTCGGGTCCGGTGGCCGAGACACTGGTGGCCGCGAGGCTTCTCGCCGCATCAGGCGATGCCGATGCCGCCGAGCTGCTCGACAAAGTGATCGCCGGCAAGAGCATCGTCAGCATTGCGTTCCGAGACATTGCCGAGGAACCCGTGCAGTGGGTCGCGGGTGGCGCAGTCGCCGAAGCGGTCATTGCCCGCAACGGCGGACAGATCGTGCTGGTCAGGTTCCCGGAGAGCGAAAGAAAAGCGGAGCCCAATCTCGCCTCGACCGCGATGGCCGAGCTGCACTTCGCCGGCGCGCCGCGCAAACAGCTGGCCGACGATGCGGCCGGTCGTCGCGCGTTTGCGCAGGCGATCGAGGAGTGGAAGCTGTTGATGGCCTCGGCACTGGCGGGGTTGTCGCGACAGGCGATTCAGCTCGCCGCCGCCTATGCCCGTGAGCGCCTCGCCTTCGGTCAGCCCATCGGCAGCTACCAAGGCATTGCGCATCCGCTGGCTGACCTCATCAGCGATGTCGACGGCGGCAAATATTTCAACTGGATGACCATCCGCGATATCGCCGACGGCAAGCCCGAGGCGGGTGCCGAGATCTCGCTTGCGCTGTGGTGGAACGCGGATACCGCGAACCGCGCGGTCGCGCATGCGTTGCAGACCTTCGGTGGATACGGTCTCACGACGGATTACGACATCCATCTCTACAACCTGCGTGCCAAGGCGTGGCCGCTCATCAGCGGCGATCCGCAGCGCCTGCTCGAAGAAGCCGGGCGCCGTTTCTATGCGGGCGAGAGCGCCGCCTTGCCGGATGCCGGTGCCGTTACGATCGATTTCGACCTCGGCGAAGAAGCGCGCGCGCTGGCCGCGGAGCTCGATGCATTTTTCCGGAAGAATCTGACGCCTGAGCTCAAGGCGAAGGCGCATTATTCGTGGGAAGGCCACGATCCGGGCCTGCATCGCAAGATGGCACAGGAGCGGCTGCTGTTCCTGTCCTGGCCGAAGGAACTCGGCGGCCGCGATGCGCCGCCGTATGCGCGGCACGCCGCGATGCACGTCTGGGAGAAATACGACTGGACGACTGCGCCGACCAGCGTTGCCGGCATGGTCGGCACCATCATCTGGCGCTATGGAAGCGACGAACTGAAACGCGACGTGCTCACCAAGATCGTCTCCGGCGAATCCATCTGCAGCCTCGGATACTCGGAGCCGGGCTGCGGCTCTGACGTATTCGCGGCCGCCACGCGCGCCACCCGCGACGGCGATGGCTGGCGCATCGACGGCCAGAAGATGTTCACGAGCGGGGCCAATCTTGCCGACTACGTGCTGATGCTGACGCGAACGGATCCGAATGTGCCCAAGCACAAGGGCCTGACGATGTTCATCGTGCCGCTGAAGGCGCCCGGCGTCGAAATCAAGCCCGTGTATACGTTCCAGGATGAGCGCACGAACATCAGCTACTACGACGGCGTCAGGATTTCCGACAGTTATCGCCTCGGCGACGTGAATGCCGGCGTCAAGGTCATGTCCGCCGGTCTCGAACTCGAGCACGGTGGCGGCTTTTCGAAGTCGCTGGCGAAGATGGTGCAAGCCGCCGACGCGTTGTGCCGGGAGATCGTCTTTCGCGGCCGGCCGCTGATCGAGGACCGCGATGCGCAGTCGCGGCTCGCGCGGGCGAGAGCGCACCTGCTCCTCTCCGAGGTGCTTGCCTGGCGCGCACTTTGGGCCGGCGCCGAAAAGAAACCCAACCCCGGTTTTGGTCCCATGGCCAAGCTTTTTTCATCGGAGAAGTTCCTGACGGACTCGGCGGATCTTCTGAATCTCACCGCGCCGTATTCGCTGTCGAAGCGCGAAGGACCGGCCGCTTTTCTCAATCAGTGCTATCGTCATGCGCATGGCACGCGTATCTACGGGGGCACGAGCCAGGTCCACCGCAGCATGATCGCGGAACGCAACTTGGGGCTGCCCCGCACGAGAGCCTGACGAGAATGACCGACGCTGCACACCTGCTGACCGAGGAAGACGGCGCGATTCTGATCGCGACGCTCAACCGGCCCGACAAGCTCAACGCCATCAGCGGTCAAATGATGGAACTGTTCGAGGCCGCGCTACACCGGTTTCGTGACACGCCGGCATTCAAAGTGATGCTCGTGCGGGCGAACGGCCGTTTCTTTTGCGCAGGAGCCGATTTACGCGCCGGCGAGGTCAGCGCACAGCCGCAAACGGCCTCGGCCATTCGCGAGCGGCACCGCCTGGGGCTGCACGGCATGCATCGGATCTACGACGAGATGGAGGCGATCGAGAAGCCGATCGTCGTCGCCCACCATGCGACCTGCATGGGCGGAGGACTCGAGCTGTCGATGTCCTGTGACTTTCGTCTCGCGGCGAAGAGCGCGCGCTATGCTTTTCCGGAAGGCAAGTTCGGTGTGCTGCCCGCCTCCAATGGCGTGAGCCGCCTCACGAGGCTCGTCGGCACGCATTGGGCGCGATACATCATCATGGCGAATCTCCCGGTCGATGCGGACAGGGCGCTGCTCATGGGTCTCGTTCACGATGTCTTTCCCGACGAGACGTTCGGCAGCGAAGTGCTGCGTTTCTGCCGTCATCTGGCGGTGCAGAACGGCGAGCAGATGGGCGCGGCGAAGCTTGCCATCGAAATGGCGTGCGATGTCGGCCTCGCGCAGGCCCGCAACGTCGAGCGCATGGCGAACAGCGCCCTGATGCTGAATCCGGAGTATCTGGAGGGAATCGCCCGCTACATCGAGGGCGTCGGCGGCAAGGCCAGGAAAGACAAGTGAAGCCCGCGGTCGGCCCCGGCCCGGACTCCTAGTCGAAATGCCAGTGCCGCTTCGGCTGCGAGCCGGGCTTGAACTCGATGAACTGAATATCGAACCAGATCGGTAACAGATAGCGGAAGTAAAATGCATGCGTGCGGGTCTGCGGTGTCTCGAGGTCCTCGAGTTCACGGATCTGCATGCGCGGGTCGCGCTGCTGCAGGGCGCGGCACTCGGCCAGCAGCCCGTCGACGGTCGCGGGGCAGTCGACGTGAAAGCCGAGATGATCGTCGCCGCCGACGATCATCGGCTGATCGTGCTCCGCCACGTACAAAAACTGGCTGCCCTCGATGTCCCGGGTCAGGAACACGTGGGCCGGGCCGAAGGCTTCGATGCTGTTGACGCCGAACCCGAGCACGTTGCCGTAAAAAGCGACCAGGGAATCGCGGATTCCCGCGAATGACCCCCGCGGGATGGTCACCTCGAGATGATTCATTCGCATTTTGTCGACGTATTTCATGGGTATACCTCTTTGCCCATCGCACGCAGGCAACATCAGGACCGCGGACCGCGCGCGAACAACCGGCTCACCAAAGTCGCGTAGCTGGGATCATCCTGCGGGACGGGCGCCGTCCCGGCGGGCGCGGGGACGGGCTTGACATCGCGAAAGTCGAACACGACGACGCGTTTCGCGAACCGCCAGCGATCGTTGTCCCTGCGATACCGGTCGATGTAGCGCACGCCGGCGACATCCCGTACCGTGCCGCCCTTGCCGTCCGGAATGTAGTGATAGGCGAGAGCGTAGACCTCACCCTCGGCGTTCTCGCCGTCAAGGATCGAGATCAGGTGATTGCAGATGAAATGGCCGCCGACGTGGATGTGCGGCAGCGATCTCGCCAGAAACTCGATGTACGCATCGGCGCTGCCGCTGAAATGACTGCCGTGATGGTCCGTCGCGTCCTTCGTGTACAGAGTTCTCAGCAACTCGATGTCCTTGCGGTCGACGCCGCGCGAGTAGAGCTGCGCCAGCTCCCGGATCTCGTCCTTGGCGAGGAGAATTTGCACGGTGTTCTGATCGATGTTCATGTGCCGGACCTCACATCGACACGGCGACCCCGATGGCTTTCGTCTCCATGTATTCGTAAATGCCTTCGAGGCCCCATTCGCGACCGATGCCGCTATGTTTGTAGCCGCCGAAGGGCAGGTCACCGGTGACGCTCGAGCCGCCGTTCACACTCACGGCGCCCGCCCGCACGCGCCGCGCGAGCTTGAGCGCACGCTCGGGATTGCCGGACACCACGTTGCCGACCAGGCCGTAGTCACTGTCGTTTGCAATGCGGACCGCATCCTCATCGTCTTCGTAGGCAATGACCGCAAGCACCGGCCCGAAGATCTCCTCGCGCGCAATCTTCATGTCGTTGGTGACATCGACGAAACAGGTCGGTTCGATGAAAAATCCGCCGCCTTTATCGGTCCGGATCCTGCCCCCGGCCAACAAGCGCGCACCCTGTTGCTTGCCGGACTCGATATAGCCCATGACGCGTTCCTGCTGCCGCTTTGAGACCACGGGACCCATGATGCAGGTCGGCGCATTGAAATCACCCCACTGCGTCGAGTAACCCGCGTAGGCCTTTTCGAGCACGGCCACCGCTTCGGCATAGCGCTTCTTCGGCACCAGCAGGCGCGTCGGAATGCCGCAACCCTGGCCAGCATGAAAGCAGACGATGGATCGGGCGACCTGCATGGGAAAATCCGGCGCGTCGTCGAGAATGATATTGGCCGATTTGCCGCCAAGCTCGAGGAACACCCGCTTGAGCGTCGCCGCGCCGCGCTCCATGATGCGCTTGCCGATGGCGGTGGATCCCGTGAACGAAATGAGATCGACGCGCGGATCGTTGACCAGCATCTCACCGGCCATCGCCGGGTCGCTCGAGGTCACCACGTTGAAGACTCCGGGCGGAAAGCCCGCTTCTGCGGCGAGCTCGCCCATGATGGTGGCGGGGCTCGGCGTGTTGGGCGCGGGCTTCAGCACGACCGTGCAGCCGGCGAGCAGCGCGGAGATGACCTTGGCGAAATTGATGTAGAACGGCACGTTCCAAGGGGTGATCGCGCCGACGACGCCGATGGCTTCGTGCAGGACCAGACGATCCGTCGTACCGCGCTGAGTGGTCTGGCGACCGCGATCCTCCTGCCAGACGATCTTGTCGAAGAGTTTCAACAGATCGTTCATGCCCGCGATGGCGCCATCGACCTGCGGTCCAAACACCGCCCCCATGGCCGAGCCCGCTTCATGGCGCACGATCGCGACCAGGCGCTCGCGATTCGCGACGATCAAATCGCGGAACTTGCAGAGCAGCTCGTATCGCCCCGTGTGATCCGTCGACCAGTCGGTCCGGTCGAAGGCCCGACGGGCGGCGAGGATGGCCGCAGTCACGTCGGCCGGCGACGCCTCCGGCGCCTGGCACACGACCTCGCCGGTCCAGGGACCGATGACATCGTAGGTCCGGTTGTCGGCCGCCGCGCGCAGAACGCCGTCGATGTAGAGCTTTGATGCAGGCAGTGTGGTCACGGTGGTTCCTGAAATTTGGTGATGTAATCAACGGTCGGCGGCGCGTGCACGCAGGCTTATAAAATCTGCCTGCAGGTCCGGCGGCAAGTCGATCAGTGCGCGGAAGGCATTCGTCACCGACGCGAACGGCGAAATGGGCCGCTCGCGAAAGTTGATGCCCGCGGCCATGTTGCCTTCCACGAAACGCCTTCTGACCTCCGGATCGAGGCTCAAGACGCTGTCCTCGTCCATCATCGAGCCTGCACGGACCACGCTCACGCGAATACCCCTGGGTTGTAATTCCCGGCTCATCGCCTCGGAGAACTTTTCCAGACCGGCTTTGGTGCTGCGGTACAAAGAGTGCATGAAAAACGGCTCGGCCACCGACTCGCTGCTTACATTGATGATGTGACCGCCGCGCGGCAGCATGGGGATCGCCGCGCGGATGCAGAAGACCGGGCCGGCGAGGTTGGTCGACAGCGACGTGAGGATCTGATCGTCGCGCGCCTCTTCGATCATGAAGGGCTCATAGACCCCGGCATTGTTGATCAACACGTGGATGGCGGGGTGGCGTTTCGCGATCGCCGCGAAGGCGGTGCGCACCGACTCGGCGGATCCGACATCGCAGGCGATCGCCGTGGCCCCTGGGCCGATCTGCGCTGCAACCTTCTCGAGTGTCGCCAGGGTGCGGCCGAGCAGCACCACCTGCTCACCGTCGGCGGCGAAGCGACGCGCCAGCGCGCGCCCGAGACCCTTGCCGGCACCGGTGATGACAATGATTTTGGACAAGGTTTGCTCCTTGGATTCTCGTGTGACCATCCTAGCGCCTGGCGTCATTGTTCTTCCCGGGGTAAACGGCTAGATCGCCCGCATAGGCGATACCGCCGCCCCAGAACTGATTACCGCTCACTTTCCGGAAGTAATGCACCGTGCGCGCGATCGAACCGGATGAGGAGCGGGGCGCCATCGCGATGCCGCTGGGGCTGACCCCGCGTGCGCGTTCACTGAAGTCCTTGACCGTAAATGCGAGATCGCCGGTCTGCTGTGCACACATGACCAATTGGTCGCCCGGACAATAGTGGTGCGGATCGATCTGGATCGGACACAGTTCACCGCGCTTCATGGCCACGTGCCCGGGGACATTGGATACCTCGACGCTGTGGACCTCTTCGTACCACTGCAGGTACTCCTGCTTCCGCCCCGGCACATAGTTGCCGAGGATGATGCTCACGCCCGACAAGGGTTCGGACCGCCGCCAGTTGGCACTGCCCTTCCAGTCGCCGTAAAGGCGAAACGTGTACAGGCGCTCGGTCTCGTCGTCCGTAATCAGGCCCGCCCGCCGTCCCTCCGCAATCAACGGACCGAGCAGCGGGATGCCGACCACCGGATCGGGGTAATCAAAGTCGAAGACGCTCAGATAACGCCAGGGCTGCGGGATATCCCGCATGATCTGCTCCGGGGTCACCTCGTACCGGTCCATCGCCATGAATCCGGGCAACGTGCCTGCCGCAGCGCGGTGCGGCCCGTCGAACCAGCGAGCGTAGTCGGCCTCGCGCGCGGCGGGGACATTGTGAAGGTGGATGGTGGTGTAAAGGCTCATGGGTCCCCGGCCGGTAGTCCGTCAGCGACGGTGCCTCGAAAAAACTCCCGGCACCAGTATCTAATCACCAGCGTTGTATACTAGTATAGTTGGGCGCGGTGCCGGCGTCGAACGTGCCCGGTACTGAGTATAATCAGTATAGGCAAGGCCATTTATGAAAATCCGCATCGACAAGGCAAAATGTGTCGGCAATGCGCGCTGCGCCGCCGTGTCGCCGGAGTTGTTTCCGCTCGATGATGAGGGCTACATCGCCGCGGAGGAAATCGACGTGCCCCCGGGCATGGAGGACCTCGCCCGGCGCGGTGCGCGTGCCTGCCCCGAGCGCATCATCGTGATCGAGGACTCCAGTGCAGCCGCTTCCGAAGCCAAGGGGAAATTATGACTGATCTAGTGAACTACAAGAACAAGCGGGTCGTCGTCAGCGGCTGCTTTTCCGGCATGGGCGAGGCGACCGCCAAGCTGCTCTTGAAGCTGGGCGCGGAAGTTCATGGTCTCGATTACAAAGACAGCAGTTTGGCGCTGGCCTCTTTTACGCGCATCGATTTGCGCGATCCCGTATCGATCGATGCTGCCGTCAAGAAGATCGGCGGCCGGGTTGATGCGCTCTTCAATTGTGCGGGGTTGCCGCAGACCTTTCCGCCGCTCGAGGTGATGAAGGTCAACTACGCCGGGACCCGGTTTCTGACCGAGCGCATGGTGCCCTTGATGCCGAGCGGCGGCGCCGTCGCCTGCATCGCATCGACCGCCGGCTTCGGCTGGAGCCGCAAGGTGCCCGTCATCATGGAGCTCTTGAAGAACGACACGTACGCAGGGGCCGTCGCATGGTGCGAGGCGAACTTGGAGACCGTGGGCGAGGGCTACTCTTTCTCGAAGGAAGTCATGATCGTCTGGACGATGATGACCGCCGCTCACCTCATCAAGCGGGGTATCCGGCTCAATTGCACGCTGCCGGGACCCACGCAGACGCCGATGATGTCGGAATTCGAATCGAAGACCGCGGCCTCGGTGATTGCCGCGGCCACGCAGCCGATCAACCGCCGCTCGACGCCCGAAGAGCAGGCGGGCCCGCTCGTGTTCCTCAACAGCGATGCCGCCAGCTACGTGAACGGTGTCGCCTTCCCCGTCGATGGCGGCTTCATGGGCGGCGTGATGACCGGTCAGGTCGATGTCAGCGCCATGATGGCGGGAGCCGCGAAGAAAACCGCATGATCGCCGCCCAGGAGCATCGGAATACCCTCAGTCGGAGACTTCAATGAATGCAGTAGCCCCCTTGAGTCCCACGGTGCCGAAGCCGGCGCACATCCCCGACTCGGTCGTGTACGATTTCGACGCGTATCAGGATCCCGGTTTGATCGCCGATCCCGTGAAGCGCATCGCGGAGCTCGTGAAGCAGGCGCCGCCGATTTTCTGGACCCCGCGCAACGGCGGCCAGTGGGTCATTCGGGGCTACGAGGCGCTGTTCAACGCCTACCGCAGTCCGGAGACGTTCTCCAGCGAGTTCGTCAGCCCGGAGCAGATGAAGGCGATCATGGCGAGCATGCCCCCCGGCACGCCGCGGATCGCCCAGGCACGCCCCATCAATCTCGACCCCCCCGAACACACGAAGTATCGCCAGCCGCTGCAAAAAACTTTCTCGCCGAAATCCGCGTTGGCGTTGAAGGATGATATCCGCAAGCTCGCGAACGAACTCATCGACAAAGTCGCCGCCCAGGGTCGCTGCGATTTCGTGCCGGCGATTGCCGAGCAACTCCCGGTGCAGGTGTTCCTCAAGTTGTTTGGTCTGCCGCTCGAGCGGCAAGCCGAGTATCGCACGATAGTGAAGGAGCATCTGTCAGGCAACACCATGGATATGAAAGCCATGATGGTGAAGCAGGCCCGGCTGCTGAACGTGATGCGCGAAACGCTGCTCGAGCGCCGCGACAACCCCCGCGACGACATCATCAGCATGCTGTGGCAGGCGGGCGTCGACGGCCGGCCGACGACCATGGACGATATGGAGGATTATTCGGTCGTGCTCTTTCTCGCCGGCCTCGATACCGTGGTCAACGGCTCGGCGTTCCTGATACTGCATCTCGCCCGCAATCCCGAGCTGCAGGAACAGTTGCGCGCGAATCCGAAGATCATTCCCGAGGCCGTCGAAGAGATGCTGCGCCGCTACACATTCACGGTGCCGGTGCGCTGCGTCGCCAAGGATGTGGTCTACGAGGGAGTGACGATGAAGGCGGGCGAGCGGGTGCTGATGTACGACCCTGCGGCGGATCTGGATCCGAAACAATTCAAGAACCCGGAAATCTACGACATCAATCGTGAGGAGAAGACGCACATCGCATTCGGCGCCGGACCGCACCGCTGCCTTGGATCGCATCTTGCAAGAGTCGAGCTGCAGATCATCACGGAGCAGATGACATCGCGGCTGCCACAATTCCGCCTCGATCCGAAGAAACCGCCGACGTACCACGGCGGTCATGTGATCGGCCCCGAATCCCTGCCGCTGGTCTGGGATGTCTGACCCGTGACGCTGAAACGGCCGGTACCGAGGCTGACGGAAGAAAATCGGTTCTTCTGGACCTCCGGCGCGGATGGCCGGCTGCGTTTCATGCGCTGCAACGATTGCGAGACGACCATTCATCCGCCCTATCCGGTATGCCGCAACTGCCTGTCGGAGAATGTCGCGCCGCAAACGGTGCCGGGCACGGGCGAGGTCTACAGTGTCACCATCAATTACCAGAAGTGGAATCCGGCATTGGAGGTTCCTTATGTCATCGCGCGGGTGGCGATCGACGGTGCGCCGGGTGTGCTGCTGACGACCAACATCGTCGGCTGTCCGGTCGAGGCGGTGCAAATCGGCGATCGGGTGCGGGTGACCTTCGAGCAGCAGGATGAGATCTACTATCCCCTGTTCGAGAAATTATGAGACGCGATTCGGCCTACATCACGGGCATCGGCCAGTCGGAGGTGGGGGTGCGGCTCACGCGCCCACCGATGCTGTTGACCGTGGACGCCGTCAAAGAGGCGCTGCAGGATGCGGGGCTCACCCTCGAACAAATCGATGGCGTCTCGACCTATCCGGGCCGCATGCCGATTTTTCTCGGCTTCTCCCCGATCGGCCCCGACGACCTGATCGATGCCATGGGCATCCGCGCCGTCTGGCGCTCGGGGGCGGCGGAAATCAGTTCCCAGCTCGGCGCCGTGGTGGCCGCTGCGCAGGCGGTTCGCACCGGTATGTGCCGCCATGTGATCTGTTTTCGCACGGTGTACGAGGCGGCGGCGCTCGCCAATCCGCAGGAGTGGCCGCCGTTGAAGCGCGACACGGTGGACGGCAACTCCCAGTGGACCGCACCTTTTTTTGCGTACTCGGCGGCAAACTGGACGGCGCAGTATGCGAGCCGTCACGTCAAGTGCCATGGCCTTACGCGCGAGCAGCTCGCGCAGATTGCGCTCAATGACCACGCGAACGCGGCCCGAAATCCACGCGCCCTGGTGCGCAAGCCGCTGACGATGGACGAATACCTGTCGTCGCGGATGATCACCACGCCGCTCTGTCTTTATGATTGCGACAGGTTCACCGATGCATCGACGGTGTTGATCGTGTCGGCGGGCGATGCGGTCGACGAGGTGACGTGCGCGCCGGTGCGCATCGATGCGATGGCGGGTACGGTGGAACGCCCGAGCTGGGACCAGGCCGAGTTCATGGCCTGTGCGCCCACGGGCCGTGACCTGTGGAAGCACACCGACTACAAACCCAAGGATGTCGACACGGTACAGCTTTACGATGGGTTCAGTTTTCAGGCCATTCTATGGCTCGAAGGACTGGGATTTTGCGGCACGGGCGAGGGCGGCAGGTTCATCGAGGGCGGCGAGCGGATCGCGATCAACGGCGAACTACCGCTCAATACCGGCGGCGGACAGCTCGGTGCCGGCCGCTTGCACGGCTTTGGTTATGCGCACGAAGCGGTCGTGCAGTTGCGCGGCGCCGGCGGGGCGCGGCAGATTCCTGGCGATCCGCGCGTCGCCGTTTGCGCATCCGGGGGCGGTCCGCTCGCGACGGCCCTGTTGCTGGCGAGGGATTGAGGCGTGGCCGCACAAGCAATACCGCTCGACCAGTTGCCCGGATTCCGGAGACGCTTTCGTATCACGCCGCGCGCGGACTCGGTGTGCAGCGAGCTCGAAGATGATTATCACCGCATGAGCGTCACGCTGAGGCACGATGGCCGGACGGTGACGCACGTGGAGCCCGTGATGGAGCGCGTACCCTGGACCGTCTGTCCGGGCGCGCGGGTTCAGCTGCAGCGGACCTTCACCGGCGTCGCACTCGCGGACGTCGCGATGCGCGGCGAGAAACGCGAGAACTGCACGCACTTGCACGATCTTGCGATTCTCGCTGCCGCCCATGCTTTGGATGACGAATCGCTGGTCTACGACATTTTGGTTTCCGATCCGATCGACGGCAGACGCAGGGTGGAGATGCGCCGCAACGGCGCCACGCTGCTCGCCTGGAGCGACGAGAGGAATCGCATCGTCGATCCCGCGGAGCTCGCAGGAATGACGCTCGATAAACTGCGGCCCTGGATCGAATCGCTGCCTCCCGAACGGCGCGAGAGCGCCCGCCTGCTGCAGTGGGGAGCCATCATTGCCAACGGCCGCAGCAGATCGTTGGAGCAACACTCCGATGCCAGCGCTCTGGGTGTCGGGCGATGTTATACATTCCAGGCGCAGCGCGTCGCCGCCGCCAAACGCATCGACGACATCCGGGATTTCAGTCAGGGCACAACACAGTTGTTAGCGAGGTCCGTATGAAAATGAACGACATGGTGATTGTCAGCGTCGACGATCACATCAGCGAGCCGCCGACCATGTTCGACCGGCATCTGTCCGGCCACGCGCTGGAAACCGCTCCCAAACTGCGCACCACCGAGAAGGGCACGAACTACTGGGACTACCAGGGGTTGAAGCTCCCATCCGTGGGTCTCAACGCGGTCGTCGGACGCGTGCCCGAGGAATACGGCGTGGAGCCAACGGCTTTCTCGCAGCTGCGCAAGGGGATTTATGAGCCCAATGCGCGCGTCGGCGACATGAATGTCAACGGCGTCGCGGCATCGCTCAACTTCGGCAGCTGGCCGGGATTCGACGGCGGTGTGTTCGTCAAGGTGCCGGACAAGGCGCAGGCAATCACGCACCTGCGTGCCTACAACGACTGGCACATCGATGAGTGGTGCGGGTCCAACCCGGGGCGCTTCATTCCCTGCGCGATTCTCCCGTGCTGGGACCCGAAGTTGATGGTCGAGGAGCTGAAGCGTGTCGCACGCAAGGGCTGCACGGCGATTTCGATCAACGAAAACCCGACGATTCAGGGGTTGCCGAGCATCCACAACCCATACTGGGAACCGCTGTTCAAGGCCGTGGTGGAAGAGGACATCACCATCTGCCTGCACATCGGCGGAGGTAATCCGGCGCCGCACGCGTCCATGGAAACGCCGATCGAGGCGTGGATCAGCACCATGCCCATTTCCATCGCCGTCGGAGCGGCTGATTGGCTGCATCTGGAGGCGCTCGAGCGCTATCCGACGATGAAGATCGCGCTGTCGGAGGGCGGGATAGGCTGGATTCCGTATTTCATCGAGCGCAATGATTACAGTCATGAGCGCCACAAGGCCTGGACGCATTCGCGCTTCAAGGGTACGAAGCCGAGCGAAGTGTTCAAGAAGCACTTCCTGTCCTGCTTCATCGACGATGCCTTTGGACTGAGAAACCTCGAGTTCATCGGCGAGGACATGGTTGCCTACGAATGCGACTATCCGCACTCCGACAGCCTCTGGCCGGAAGTTCCGGAGTATCTTTATAAGAGCGTCAAGCACCTGACCGATGCGCAGATCGACAAAGTCACGCATCTGAATGCGATGCGCTTCTTCCGCTTCGATCCGTTCAAGCATCACAAAAGCCAGGATCTCACCGTCGGGGCGCTGCGGGCCAGGGCCGCCGCGGACAAGGTCGATGTGACGCTGAGGTCCTTCGGCGGTGAGAAGCCGCTGGCCGACGGTGAAGCGCCGCGTCCGATCACGTCGGGCGACGTCGTCAGCATGTTCACCCGGCACCGCAAGGCTTCGTGACCGGCGCCAGTCTGCCAAGCGTGCAACCCACCGACTGTCGCTTGACCGACCAGGTCGCCATCGTGACCGGCGGTGGCGGCGGCATCGGTCGCGCGATCGCACTTACATTCGCCCAAGCCGGTGCGGATATCGTCATTGCCGACATCGTGCCCGAACGGTGCGAAGAGGTGGTCGAGCGGGTCAAGGAGTTGGGACGTTCCGCACTCGGCGTGCCGACCGATGTGGCACAGACGGACCAGGTTCGCGCCACGGTGGAAGCGGCCGCGAGGCATTTTGGGCGCCTCGACATCCTGGTGAACAATGCGGGTGGCGTGGGGCGTCGGCCGTTTCTCGAACAGAGTGAGAAGTCCTGGCGTCGTCATATCGACCTCAATCTCGTCAGCATGCTGGCGGCGACGTCGGCTACCGTGCCGGTCATGATTCGCGGCGGCCGGGGCGGCGCGATCATCAACGTGAGCAGTATCGAGGGGTCCCGCGCGGCTCCTTATTACGCGGTCTATGCCGCGTGCAAGGCCGGTATGAACAATTTCACCCGCACCATGGCGTTGGAGCTTGCAGATCACCGCATTCGCGTCAATGCCATTGCGCCGGATTTCACCCTGACGCCCGGAGTTCAGGGCAACGTGACGGGGCCGGTCGATCCCTCCAAATGGATACAGTCTTCACCCGAAGTCCAGGACGCCAACAATCGCCGTATTCCGCTGGGGCGCCCAGGTCTCGACGTCGAGTGTGGCCGGGCGGCTCTATTCCTGGCCTCGGCGATGGGCAGCTATGTCACCGGCGTCATCCTTCCGGTGGATGGCGGCACCTGGGCGTCCTCGGGCTGGACCCGGCATCACGCGACCGGCCAGTGGTCGCTCACCGACGCGCCGCCGAAGGGCGGCTGAGAGAGCCGCATGAAGATCAACATCCCGCTGCCCTTTGACCGGACAAAAGACCCGGAACAATTCCTGACGATGGATGCCGTGCGAGAGGTCGGCGCAGCGATCGAACGCGCGGGCTTCGACGCCGCACTGGTGACCGATCATCCCTGTCCGACCGGACGCTGGCTGGATGCAGGCGGCCACCAGGCGCAAGCTCCCTTCGTCATGCTTGCGCTTCTTGCAGCGGTAACGACGAAGATACGTCTGCAGACCGGCATTCTCGTGCTGCCCTACCGCAACCCGTTCATCGTCGCCCGCGATGTCGCGACGCTCGACCGGTATTCGAATGGCCGTGTGACGTTGAGTGTTGGCGCCGGCTATCTGAAGGGCGAATATCGGGCGCTCGGCGTCGATTTCGAGCAGCGCAACGAGCTGATGGACGAATATATGCGCGCTCTCAAGCTCTCGCTCACCGGCGAAGAATTCGCCTTCGAAGGCACGGGTTACAAGGCGTTCGGCAATCGCATCCTCCCCGGTCCGGTGCAGAAACCGCATCCGCCGCTGCTGGTGGGCGGCAACAGCCATCGCGCCATCCGCCGTGCCGTCGAGCTCGGCGATGGCTGGAACCCGTTTTTCACCACGCAAGCCGCGGCCGCGGCCGGCACCACTGGAGGGGGCGCGAGTAGCGCCACGCGTACCGCTCCGATGGAGACGGAACAGGATCTGATCGCGGGTATCGCTTACATGAAGGAGCATTGCGAGAAGGTCGGCCGCAAGGACATGCCCGGCGTGATTCTGGGCGGCATCAATTCACCCGGTGAACGATACGCGGCCCAGCAGCTCCTCGATCGCCTGTCCCGTTTCCGGGAACTCGGCGTCGACGGCGCTGCCATCGGCGTGGACGGACACACACGACGAGAATGGTGCGATAACGCGGAGCGCGTGGGTGAGGATGTGATCGCAAAGATCGCAAAGACCTGAGCGCGCCACATGCGGATATCCACAAGCGTTTCCGCGGAAACGCGCGTCGACATTCCCTGACTACTTCCCGGCGTCCTTGCCGGCGCGACGGAGCTCCGGACGGCGCGCCTCGATCATCTTGCGGAAGCCGTCGCGCCAATGCACCTTGGTGCGCCCCAGAATCTCGTGCATGTAGGTGACGTCGGGCCATAGTGGGCACACTGCCTCCGATTGGCGGGGGTTATTTGCAGCAGTTTCTATGGAGCTGTCCATGGAGTACCCTTTGATTGGTGATCACCGCCCGCATGATGTGACGCCAACATGGATTTTAAACTTGCCGGCAAGGTGGTCGTGGTGACGGGCGCGACCGCCAATATCGGGCGCGCCATCACGCTGGATTTCGCTGCCGAGGGTGTGAAGCTGGTCGCGGTGGGGCGCGATGAGGACGCCGGCGAGCGCGTCGTCGCGGAGGCTTTGAGCCGCGGAGCCGCAGCGGCTGTTTTTGTTCGAGCGGACCTGCTCGATCCGAACTCCCCCGCGCGCATCCTCGAGGCTGCGGAGAAATGCGGTCCCATCTCCATTCTCGTCAACAATGTCGGCGGCAATGTCGGTGCCGGGTTCTTCGTCGATTCCGATCCCGCAAGCTGGCAGGGCGATCTCGACATCACGTTCATGACGACCCTGCGGATGACGCACGCGGTGCTGCCCGGAATGATCGCGCGCCACGCGGGACGCATCGTCAATATCGGCTCGACCGCCGGCATCGTGGGCGATTACATGCTGCCGGTTTATTCGGCGGCCAAGAGTGCAGTGCACGGCTTCACCCGCGTGCTGGCGAAGGAAGTGGGTCAGCACGGCATCACCGTCAACTGCGTTGCCCCGTATGGCACCTTGTCCGAAGATCCCGCGGACTTCAGCCGCGGCAGCCGCTTCCACCCGGACAACACTTTTTTCCGCGACGCGTTCGCTCACACCAAGGCGTCGGACATGGCCAAGCGGCGACGGACGGGACCGCTCGAGCGGTCGATCGGCAGGCCGCAAGACGTCTCCGCCGCCGTGCTCTATCTCGCCTCCGATCGCGCCGGCTTCGTCACCGGGCAGGTGTTTGCAGTGGACGGCGGAACACTGCTGTAGCGTCCGGTCGACGCGGTCGCGCTCCGAGCGCGCGATGGTCAGTTGACCGCGATGGTCAGGTGACCGAGAAGCCGCCATCGACCGCCAGCACTTGATTGGTGATGCAGCGGGCCGCGGGCGTCGAGAAAAAATAAACGGCGGCGCCGATGTCGCGAGGCTCGCTCATTCCGAGAGGCAGTGGTCGCCGAGCCGGCCCTTCGGGCTGAGGTCCCTTGGCAGATCGGGCGCCGGGCGTGGGGACTGCCCCGGGCAGCACGGTATTCACCGTGATTCTGTGTTCCGCCAACTCAAATGCGCTCGCCCGGCTGAGCGCCAGCAGTGCACCCTTGGAACCGATGTAGGCCGCAAGACCCTTCACAATCGAGCCGCGCAGACCCGCCGTAGCGATGTTGATGATGCGTCCACCCGCTCCTTGCGCCGCCATCGCGCGGCCAATCTCGCGAATCATCAGGAAAGGCCCGCGCGCGTTGACCGCATTCATGCGGTCCCACTCCTCGGCGGTTCCCTCGAGCAGGAGTTGGCGGTCCTGGATCCCGGCATTGTTGACCAGCACCCACGGAGTACCGAATCTCGCGATCACCTCGGCGCAGGCGCGCACGATCGAATTCTCGTCAGCGAGATCAAGGTGGACGCTTTGCGCCGCGTGCCCGGCGCCCTTCAGATCGGCGACCACACGCCTGGCAGCATCTTCATCGCGATCGGCGATCACCACTGTGGCACCGGCTTCGGCGAGAACGGTCGAGATGCCGGTCCCAATGCCGCTGCCTCCGCCGGTAACGAGGGCGATTTTTCCGTTGAGGCTGAAGGAGGCGACGGGAGATTCCGGCATGGCTTGATGTCACTCGCGAAGTGGATGCTATGGGATCGACGTCTCGTGCCGCAGCATTTCGGCGAGCGCGTGCGGACGCGTGTTCATCACCTGATGCCCGGCATCGATTCGAACCATGCGCTGCGTATGGAGGCGCTGGGCGCATCGCTCCTGCCATGGCGCCGTGAGTATGCCGTCCTGTAAACACAGCACGAAGGTCGACGGGAGGTCTCTCAGATGATCGTAGCGCCAATCCGAGGCCTGCATCGACTGATCGGGCCAGCGGTCGCGGCCCAATTTGGCGAGGAAGTCCGCCGCTTCCTCGTCGCCCATGTCGTTGCAGAACATGTGGCCATACTGTTCCGGATGCGGGTGCTGCGCGGGATCGAGCGGCCACCCCACTTCATCCGGATGGCTGCCATGCTGACCCTTACCGAACATCTGCAGGATCGTCTGCCCCGGGAGCGGTGCGCAGCACGACACATAGATGAGCCGGCGAAACATTCGGGGAACTCGTTCGGCGAGCCGCGGCAGCAGGGTGCCCGCCTGCGAATGACCGACCAGAATCACGTCCTTCATGCCGGCGCGCTCCAAATCGGCTATCAGTTCCGAGGCGATGTCATCGACATCGAGGCCGGATGTGTCCCGGCCCCGCTTCGCGCCGCAACCGGGAACATCGAGCGCGAGCATTCGACCGCATCGGCCGCTCGCCTGCCGATCGAGCGCGGCGATCGTTTCTTCCCAGACCCAGCCACCTTGTCCGCCACCATGCAGGAATGCGTAGTGGGCTGTCATTTCAGCGCAGCGCCGCCTCGACGGCCACGATCTCGGATCGGAGCCACATCACTTCGCTCAGGTTGGTGCCGCCCGAGGCGGCGAGCAGCGATTGCAACGCATCCTTCTTCACGGACAGGGCGTCCTCGTTCACGGGGTCGGCACCGAGCGCGATGTCCAGAAGGTGCAGGGCGTGCAGCGGTTCTTTTGCTTGCAGCCTTTCGCGGGCTCGTGCAGCGAGCACCGTCGCGCCGCCGCTGAGTTCGGCGATATCGCCGTCGATGCTCGAGCGTGGCACACCATACAGCGAGGTGGTCGAGTCGTAAAGAAACCAGCCGGAATACTCCTCCCAAATCGTCCGCACTGCCCACGATACCTTGCCGTGAAACTCGCCGATCCGGAGCTCCTCGGGCAGGCGGATCTCGCGCATCAGGCTGTATACATCCCTGCCCGCATTCATGCCGGAAATGGTCGCCTCGTTCACGTAGGAGACGGCGGCATGAAGTTTGTCGAGATCCGCGCGGATCTTGTCGGCGCCGCGGATGGGTTCACCGTGACCTGTGATCAGCAGCTCTGCACCGAGCTTGCGCACCGTGTCGAGCGAATCGAGATAGCGCAGCACCGAGCGCGGCTTGTCGCCGCGCAGCGTGCAAAGGAATGGCATGGACATGAACACCGGGCCCAACAGATTGCCGATGAAAGCCACGCGCTCATTGGGCATCCACACCGTCAGTGAGTCGATGGTTTCGCCGCCTGGCGTCGACAGCAGCACGAAGCGTCGCCCGCCGACCTCCGTTTCCAGGCGTCGATCGACCGTGGTATCCGGTACGATTTCATCGGGCGGCTTGAAATTGCGATCCTTTTTGATCGTGCTGCCCCAGAGCTTGCCGGTGCGCGGGCCAAAATAGGGCGCCAGTTGCTGGTAGTAGCGGCGGGTTTCGAGGAAGCGCCGCTCGGTAATGATTTCCGTTCCGGCCTCGCGCAACGTCGGCACGCCACCATAGTGATCGCCGTGACTCTGGGTGATGATGATCTTGCGCAGCGGCCCGCTCCGATGCGGTGCGAACAGGCTCTTGGTGCGCTCGGCACCGGTGTTGAACCCGGTGTTGACCAGCAGATCCCCGTCGCGGGTGGTTACCAAGTAGGCGTTGGATACATCCTTCGCCATGAAAATGTAATCGGTGATCGACACCGCTTCGGTCTGCGTCTCGCCGGACACTACCAGCGAGGCGAGGGGCGGCTTGCCATCCTCAGGTCTCACCGCCGGATTTGCCCCGCTCATGCCGCGGCACCACCGTCGAACTCGACCATGACCTTGGCGGAGCCGGGTGTACCTGCTACACCGATCGCTTCCAGCGCGCGCTCGAATGGAAAACGGTGGCTGATGAGAGCACCGAGTTTGTGCTGCAGTCTCGGCAGGGCGGCGACCACATCGGGTAGCTCCGTCGGATAGCCCATGGAGCTGGTGATCGTCATCTCATTGGTGAGAATGGAGCCGAGCCGGAACTCGATCGGCTTCATGTACGCCGCGATGACGATCAGGCGTGCGTGCTTGCGCGCCATCGCGGCAACGTCGGGCAGGATGTTGGGCGCGCCGGCTGCATCGATGTAGATGTTGGTGCCCACGCCCTCGTGATTGAACACCCACTCGCGGCCGTGCAACTCCGCGAGCCGCGTGCGCAGATCTTCCTTGCCCGCCTGGATCGTGGCGCGCGCGCCGAGCTTCCTCGCGCGTTCGAGCCGCTCGGTGGACAGGTCCACGGCGATGACATCGGTGACGCCACGGTCGATGAGCCACAGAACGACGCCTAGTCCGATCGGTCCGCACCCGAACACGACCACCTTGTCGCCGGGCTTGGCCTCGGAGCGATTGGCGCCGTGCAGGGCCACGCCCAAGGGTTCGGTCAGCGCGGCGATCTCATAGGAGACGCCCTCCGGGATGGGCAGCAGTACCTCGCCCACATCCGCATCGCGCACCAATAAGTGCTCTGTGAACGCGCCTTCGGAACCGCCGTTGCCGATCACGCCGGTCTTGGTCTGCGGATTGACGACGACGCGCTGGCCGAGCTTGGCACTCCTGACCGCCGCTCCGACCGCGATGACCTCGCCCGAGGCTTCGTGCCCGAGCGGCATCGGTTTGCCACCGGGTTGCGGCATGCCGCCGATCTTGATGAAGGTCAAGTCGGTACCGCAGACGCCGCAGGCCTTGATGCGAACGACGACATCGTCCGCGCCCGGCCGGGGCGGATCGATCGGATCGAGACGCACATCGTTGACCCCGTGAACATTCAGTACCTGCATGGAAAATCCCTCCTACATCTGCACGAGATAGGCGCCATCGATCACGATGGTGTCGCCGCTGTGGAAAGACGAAGCATCGCTCGCGAGATAGGCGGCGATACCCTCGAAATCCGCCGGATAGCCGACGCGCGGAATTGGCGTGGTCGAAGCGAAGAACTTGTCGACTGGCTGCGGTGAGTCCGTCAGGCCGGTCTTGATGTAGCCGGGCGCGATGGTGTTGGCGCGTATCCCGTACGGGCCGAGCTCGACCGCGAGGCATCGGATCACTGCGCCCATCGCGCCTTTGGCCGCCGCGTAGTGCTCCTTGCCCTTCAGGCCGACGAACATCGACAGACTGCCGCACTGCACGAGAGACCCGCCCGGTTCACCGGCCTTCGCGCGCTTTACCATGTGCCTAGCGCCTTCGCGCAGGGTGTAGTAGGCGCCGTGCAGGTTGAGGTTGATGAGCTTGTGATATTCCTCGGTGGGTAGATCGAGGATCGAATCGACTCCCGCCAGAGGGCCCATGCCGGAATTCGCGAACACGCAATCGACCCGTCCCATCTCGGCAATGAGCGCATCGAAGGCTGCGGCCACTTCCTGCTCCGAGGTCACATCCACCTGGCGCGTCGTGACGCGCACACCGAAGGATTCCAGCTCCTTCTGTGCCGCAGCATTCTTTTCCTTGGAGCGCGCCCAAATGGCGAGATCGCCGCCCTGCTTGGCGATGCCGCGCGCGAAACCGAGGCCGATGCCGCTGTTGCCGCCGGTCACGACCGTGACCTTGCCCTTCAGGTCGAAGAGACTCTTTGCCATGGACGCCCCCTATCGTGTGGATCGGGTAAGTGTGGGGTATCGGCCGCCGCGACACAATAGTCGCATAGTCAACAGTGTCGATCACCATTAAGATCAGCGGATCGGCCGGGAGTGTCGCCGGGCGGCATGCGCCGCGCCACCGTTCCGAGGTTCAAAGCGCCTAATTTCGAGGGAGAAGTCAAGGTGTTCATGATGCGATTCGATATGCGTGCACCCGGCAAGACGCCGGCCGAAGTCGCCGCCCAGTACCAGGCCGCGATCGAGATGGCTCAATGGGCCGACGACAAGGCTTGCAGCTCGATCGGCGTGTCGGAACACCATGCGGCCGAGGATGGCTACATGGCTTCCCCGCTCGTGCTCGCCACCGCGATGGCGGCGGTGACCAAGAAGGTGCCCATCATCGTCGGAGCCGCCCTGTTGCCGATGTACGACCCGGTGCGTCTGGCCGAAGACATGATCATGCTCGACCACATCAGCCGCGGACGGGTGACGTTCATCCTCGGCATCGGCTATCGGCCGCTCGAGTACGAGCTCTACGGGCTCGATTACAGCCAACGGGGCGCGATTGCCGACGCGAAGCTCACCCGGCTGCTGGAGGTTTTGCGGCAGGCCTCCGACGCACTCGCCATGCCGCGCGTGACCCCGTCTTCTTTCACACCCGGCCGTCCGAGCATTGCCTGGGGCGGCGCCACCAAGGCTGCCGCCCGCCGCGCCGGCCGCAATGGACTCGGATTCTTTGCGCAGACGAACACCCCCGGTCTTGCCGAGACGTATGCGGCCGCGGCCGTCGAGGCAGGATTCAAGCCCGGCCTCTGCATCCTGCCCGCGCCGGAGATGCCCGGTGCGGTGTTCGTCCACCCCAACCCCGACCAGGGCTGGCAGGAGATCGGGCCCTATCTGCTGGCCGATGCAGTCTCCTACGCGGACTGGAATAAGAATGCCGGTCGTCCGACGGTACGGCTGTCGCAGGGCAGGACCATCGCCGAGCTGCGGGCGGAGCGCGCAGCGCATCACGTCGTCGATGCGGCCGAAGCGGCCGAGATCGCCAGGCGCTGGGGGCGTCTGCCGCTGCACCCGCTGTGCGGCGGCATTCCTCCGGAGCTCGCGTGGACCTACCTGCGTCGCGTCCTCGACGACGTTCTGCCCAATCTCGCGCGATGAGGCAGCCGGTGCGCTACAATGAACCGTAGCCGCACAACAGTGGTGACTAGCAGCAGGCGCTGCATGTCGTCCCGATAAAGAGTGGTCCACATGGCACAGATGCTGGTCGCCGATGAGTTGATCGAACAGGCATGCAAGGCCACCGGCCTCTCGCGTTTCGACAGCGAGAGCTTCCGTGAAGGGCTCGGCGTTCTTCTTGCCGACTTCAATCGCAATGGATACCCGGACTCGAGCGTCGAGCGTCTACGGACCCAGGCCCTGATGTCGCTATCGAACCGGTTGAAGACGACCGCCTACCTCGATGCGCATCCGGAATTGAAGTCCCGGCCGATCAAGCGGCCGCTGTTCGTCCTGGGCGTTCCACGCACCGGGACGACGCTGCTGAGCAATCTGTTGGCCGCCGATCCGCTGCATCGCTCGCCGCTGACCTGGGAAATCGACGACCCGGTGCCGCCGGCCACGACGGCGACGTTGTTCAACGATCCGCGGGCGCTCAAGCGGCTGGCGGCGGAGAAGGCGATGCTCGCGGCGCGGCCCGAAATCGGCAAGTACTATCGTAATTCCGCGATCTACCCGAACGAAGACGCTTTCATCATGGCGAACGACTTCAAGACGCTGATGTGGGAATCGCGCGGCAAATTGCCGGCCTATCGCGAGTGGATTTTCACGACGGACTGGACCTCGGCCTACGAATATCACAAGCAGTTTCTGCAAGTGCTGCAATCCGAGGCGCCCGGGACCTGGAACCTCAAGCTGCCATCGCACGCGCTCAACGTTCCGACGCTACTCGAGACCTATCCGGATGCGCGGCTGGTCTGGACCCACCGCGATCCGTTGACTGCCGTCGGGTCCCTGTGCAGTCTCATCTCGCTCGCCCACCAGGGATTCATCGGGCGCGTCGATTATCAATGGCTCGGCGAGAACTGTCCCTGGCAGTGCGAGCAGCACGCCAATCGACTCATGGACGCGCGCGACCGGCTCGGTGAGGACCGCATCGTCGATGTGTATTACGCGGATCTGATGCGCGACCCGATCGCCACCATGCGCACGCTGTACCGCGCGTTGGGCGATGAGTTCACGCCCGCGGCGGAGAAGGGCATGCGAGCGTGGCTTGCCGACAACCCGCAGGACAAGTTCGGGCGGCACGAATACCAGCTCGCCAAGTATGGCTTGACACCGGAGATGGTGCGTCCGCGCTTCGACCGCTATCTCTCTCGTTACGACATCGAGCGCGAGGGCTGAGCACCATGGCCAATCGACTGACGGATAAAATCACTTTGGTGACCGGCGCCGCGGGCGGTCTGGGACGTGCCTATGCGCTGCAGTTTGCGAAGGAAGGTGCGCGACTGATCGTGACCGACGTCGAGGCGTCCGGCCTCGCGGAGACCGCCGCGATGCTCGAGTCGCAAGGTGCGCTCTGCTCCTCGCATCGTGTCGATCTCGCCGTCGAGAAGGAAATCCAGGATTTCGGCGCGAAGATCTGTCTTTCGCAGCCACGTCTCGATGTGCTGATCAACAATGCCGGCATCGCCTATGGCGAGATCACGCGCGGGTTCGAGCATTTGAGCCTGGAGAAGTGGTTGCGGTATTTCGCGGTCAACACCGTGGCGCCGTTGATCCTCGCGCAGGCGCTGCGCGCGCCCCTGGCCAAGGCTCATGGGCTCATCATCAACCAGTCCTCGATGGCGAGCTACGTTCCTGCGACGGCGTACGGCCTGACCAAGTCGGCCCTGAACGCAATGACCTTCGGCATGGCGTACGCGTTCGGTGCGGATGGAATCCGCGTCAACGCGATCGCCCCGGGGCTCATGGAGACCCCGGCTTCCAATGCGCACCTGACGTCCGATCAGCTCGAGCGCGTGCGGGGCATGCAGCTCCTGCCGCTGCATGGCACCGCCGAGGACATCGCGGCATTGGGAGTGTTCCTCGCTTCCGAGGAAGGCCGCTTCATCAACAACGACATCATCAGCTGTGATGCCGGCAACCGGATGCGCGGTTATCGCGGCTGACGGCGTCAGCGTCCGCGCGTTTACGATTTGCGCCATGCTGGTCGGGGAGAAAGCCATTGTCTGAGATCCCCGGCAGTACGAGCAACGCGATGTTCGAGGGTGTGCGCGTCATCGAGCTCGCACAATTCGTCTTCGTCCCGGCCGCAGGTGTCGTGCTGGCGGACCTCGGAGCGGAAGTCATCAAGATCGAGGCGATCACGGGCGATCCCTATCGAACCCTGAGGATTGCCGACGGTCGGCAGACGAAATCCGCCAATTTGGCGATGGAACAAAACAATCGCGGCAAAAAGAGCCTCGCACTCGATCTCAAATCAGAGCAAGGACGCGAATTGCTGCTCCAATTGGTCGAGACCGCGGATATTTTCATGACCAGTCTCCGGCCGGCGGCGCTCGAGCGGCTGTCGCTCGGCGTCGGCGAGCTGCGTACGCGCAATCCGCGCTTGATTTACGTGCGCGGCAACGGCCTGGGATTTCGCGGCGAGGAGGCGAATCGTCCGGGGTATGACGCCTCGGTGTTCTGGGCGCGCGGCGGCTTTGCGCATGTGCTGACCCCGCCGGGCCAACCACCGATTCGCCCGCGGCCGGCACTCGGTGATCATACCGGTGCGATGAACATTGCGTTCGGCATGGCCGCAGCGCTCTTCAATCGCGAGCGCACGGGACAGGGATCGTTGGTCGAGATATCGCTGCTTTCCTCGGCGATGTGGACGCTCTCCGCCGATGTGGCGCTCAGCCAGGCGCTGAACGACACCGAACTCACGCGCGTCGCCGCCGAGGGTCGCTACGCGCTGACGCGCGCCTATGAAACGAGCGACGGCCGCTGGATTCAGCTCATGTTCCTCGATCCGGAGCGCTATTGGCCGGAACTCTGCCGACGCATCGATCGCGCGGACCTGCTGCAAGATCCACGATTCATCGACTCGGAACGACGCATCGCGAACGGCGATGCGCTCATCTCGGAGCTCGAGCGCGCGTTTGGGCGCAGGAGCTTCGCCGGGTGGCGCGCGGCGTTTCACGGCTGGGACGCGCCTTGGGAGCTGGTTCAGAACATCAAAGAACTGGCCGCTGATGCGCAGGCAAGCGCCAATGGCTACCTGTTCACAGTGCAGGTGGCCGACGGTAGCGATGTCACGGTCGTGGCGGGACCGGTCGCGTTCAACGGCAGCGCGATTCCAACCCAGCCGCTGCGTTCGCCTGATCTCGGACAGCACAGCGAGGAGATTCTTCGCGGCATTGGCGTAAGCACGGAGAGTCTGCAGGAATTCAGGAAGAGAAATATCGTGCGTTGAACCGGCTCACGCGCGGCGCCGGACGCGCACCATTTTTTCTCCCGCCTCAACCGAAGAGGGCGCGCAGCACCGGCCGATTCACCTTGAAGGAGGGTGTTCGGGGAAGCTCATCGACGAAGCGCCATTTGACCGGAATGTGCGTTGCCGGAACGTGCCCACGCAGATGAGCTTCGAGCTCGGCCTGGCTCGGCTGCTCGACGCCGGGCTTGGACTGGACGGCCGCCGCCGGCACCTCTCCCAGCCGCCGGTCGGCGACGCCGATGACCGCCGCCGCCGAGATCGCCGGATGCAGCAGCAACGCCCGCTCGATCGTCTCGGGCAGCAGTTTGAAACCGCCGCGCATGATGGCGCCGTCGGCGCGGCCGCGATGGAAGAGAAATCCGTCCTCATCGAGCATCGCGATGTCGGAAGTGCGGATCCATTGCGGCCCGACGCGCGGCGAAATCACCTCGAGCAGGCCCTCTTGGCCGGGAGGCAAGACCGCGCCGGTCTCGGGAGAGACGACACGCAGTTGCGATCCGGGTAGTGCGCGCCCGACGCTGCCGAATTTCCTCCGGCCCCATTCCGCATGCAGGGCGGGTGTCATCGCGGCCACAGGACCCACGAACTCCGTCGCGCCGTAGGAGAGCAAAATCGGGATGCCGTAGCGCGATTCGAAGGCCTGCTGGACGGTGGGATCGAGCGGCGCCGCGCCCGTGCCGAAGGTGCGGAAGCTGGCGAGGTCCGCCTTCGGGATGTCGGCGTCGAGGATCATCTGCACGCCGGCGGGCGGCGCGCCGCCCGCCGTGGGGCGATAGCGCAGTACATAGTCATGCCATCCAGCCACGGTGAAGCGGTCCAGGAGGACTGCGCGATCTCCCTTCAGAAGGGCCGGCAGCGTCGTGTAGATACCGGAGATATTGCTCAGCGGAAAATATAGTAGTGTCGGGGCGAGCTGCGGGTCTTGACCGGGCACGGCCGTGCGGGGCATCGGACTGATGTAGTGTCGGGCGATCACCTCGTAGTCGATCGCGAACTGCTTGGGCGGGCCTGTGGTGCCGCTGGTCAAGATCTCGATCTGCGGCGTGGCTGCGGCAAGTGCGCCGGTCGGGCGTCGGATCCGCTCCAGGCCGGGCACGGAAGACGCACCCATTTCCCGGAGCGCGATCGCAGCGACGTCCAGCCCCCGCAACACGGTGAGCAGTTCATCGGAGAAGTCCTCGGCGGCCGCCACCACGACCGCCGGCTTCAGCCGCTCGACGTCGCGCGCAACACCGGCGGCCGACTGGAAGGCGTAGATCATCTTGACCGTGCGTCTGGCGGCAATCAGGCCCAACATCGCGGCGATGGCCGAGGGTCGATTGCGCGGCATCAGAACGATGGGGGCGCCTGTCCCGGCGCCGCAAGCCTCGATCGATGCACGAAGCTGATCGGCAACCTGCCGCATTTCGCCCCAGCGCCACCACCGCCCTTCGAATTCGATGGCGGGCTCCGTGGCATCCCGCGCCAATGCTTGCGCGCTGAGGTCCGCGAGTCCCATGGCGGAGCTATGGCTCACTGAACAGTTTGCGCAGCTCGCGTCGCAGCAACTTGCCCATTTCGTTGTGAGGCAGCGCCTCGAGGAATACGGTGCGTTCCGGCACACGCGAGGAGCGCAGGCGATTTCTGACGAGCTGCTGCAATTCGGACTCGCTCGGCGGAACCTGACCCTGCCTGGGGACCACGGCGATGGCGACCGCCTCGCCCCACTCCGAGGAGGGCACGGCGAACGCTGCGGCGTCCGCGATCGACGGGTGCGAGCGCAACACCTCCTCGATCTCGCCCGGCGAAATGTTCTCACCGCCGCGCACGATCACGTCGTCAGCGCGGCCCGTCAGGTGCAAGTAGCCCTCCGAGTCGATCCAGCCCGCATCGCGTGTCGGGAACCAACCCTCCGCATCGAGCGCACTGCGCTCGCGATATTCCCCGGAGACCTGCTCGCCGCGTACATAGATCTCCCCGCGCTCTCCGGGGGGCAACTTGCGGCCGGCCTCGTCGCGAATCTCGATCTCCACCGTGGGCAGCGGACGACCGACCGAACCGAGGCGGGCGCGGACGAGCGGATCGGTCGCTTGATGCGCTACGCGATGATCTTCGGGCCCGAGCAGGGCAATCGTCGAACTGGTCTCGGTCAGGCCGTAGGCGTTCGTGAAGCCGGTGTGCGGGAAGAGCTCGAGCGCGCGTGCAATCAATTCCATGGGCATGCGGCCGCCCCCGTAGGCCACGGCCTTCAAGGCCGAAAGATCGACCGAAACCCCGGCATCCAGGCGGGCGATGACCCGGGCGAGCATGGTCGGGACGACAAATGCGTTGGTAGCACGCTCCCGTGCGGCGAGCGTGAGCCACTGGTCCGCGTCGAAGGCCGGCAGCAGTACGATGCGCCGCTGCGCGTAGATTGAACTGAGCAGCGCCGCGATACCGGCAATGTGATACGGCGGCACGCAGACGAGCGCTGCCTCGTCCATCGATGCCGAGCCGAATTCCACCGTGCCCAGGATGTAGGCGAGCAGATTCGCGTGGCGCAGCACGGCGGCCTTCGGCGCGGCGGTCGTGCCGCTGGTGAAAAGCTGGATCGCGATCCCGTCCCCGGATTCGTCCGGGCACGGCTCGGTGGCAGTCGATCGGTCCGCGGAGCTGACGAATGCGGGGCGTGTCCAGGCCACATTGCCGCCGTCCGGTGCGAGGCGCTCGATGCGGTCCACATCGCCGATGATGCAGGTCGGCGTGATTCGCTTCAGCAACGCCGCAAGATCGGCGTCGGCCAGCCGGTAGTTGAGCGGAACATAGGGGACGCCGGCAATGGCAGCGCCAAATAGCGCGATTGCCGCCGCTTCGCTGTTCTCATCGAGGAGCGCGGCATGCGTGCAGCCGCTCGCGCGGATGGCGGCGGCCGCGCCGCGCGCGGCGTGCAGGAGCGCACCGTAGGACCAGCGCCGTCCGTCGCATACGAGGCCGATGCGTTCCGGTTCGGCCTCAGCGGCCATCTGCAGAACCAGCGAGAGGTTCATCGAGGGAATACAGCCCCTGGTTTAGTGAGACAAGGGTCAGTCGGACGAGGGCAGCGGTTTGGCTTCCCGGAGTTGCAGCGCGACTCCGCCGCTCGACAGCGAACCCTGTCCCGCCTTGATGCACAACAGTTCGAGCGTGTGCGCCGCATCGATATAGCGCTTGCCGACCTTCGTGCCGCTTGCAAAAGCCGCATCGGGGGCGCCGCGCTGTGCGGGCGTTTCGGTGACCATTGGCACACCGCCGCATTCCACCGGGGCGCCGCTGGTCTTGATGACCACCACTTCGGTGTCGCACACCGCGCTCTTCAACTTTGTTCCCGCTTTCATTGGTCGCTCGTCAGGTAATGGCGCCCTTGGCCTTGAGCTGTTCGATCCGGTCCCAGTCGAGACCGAGTTCCATGAGAAAAGTCTCGGTATGTTCCGAGGCCTGCGGAGCCCGTGTGGTCTTGACGGGCTCGTGATTGAACTGCACCGGCCCGCGCACGAGTTTGAGCGGCTTGCCGCCGTTGGGGGCTTCCACTTCGAAGATCATATCGTTCGCCAGCGCCTGCTCATCGCTCGCCAGATCGAGCAGACTCTGCACGGGCGCCCACTGTCCCGTCATGGTCTTCAAGTGTTGACGCCAATAGGCGAACGGCTTGCCGGCAATCGCCTTGACCACCAGACCGCTGGCAGCCTCCCAGTTCCGCAGCAGCGCGTGAACTTCGGAAAAACGAGGGTCGTCGGCCGCCTCTGGAATCCCCAGATGCGTGAACGTATCCCGGATATGGGGGCCCGGCGTGAGTATGCAGAGATTGATGGTGCCGCCGTCGGAGGTCCAGAAATTGCCCATGAACGGGTTGCCGTTGCCGGCACCGGACTTGGGCATCTGGTTGCGGATCACCTTGCCGCTCTCGATGAACTGATCGATCGATGTACCGGATGCCCACCATGCCGTGCTCAAGAGAGACACATCGAGTTCCACGGCTTCACCGGTACGCTCGCGATGAAACAGCGCCGCCGATATGCCGCCGGCGATGTTCATGCCGCCGATCGAGTCGCCGAACGCAGCGATGCCCTGGGTGAGCGGGCCATCCAGGCCCTCGGGGGTCATCGAATAGCCGACGCCGCTGCGCGACCAGAAGGCAGTGCCGTCGAACCCACCGACATTGCGCTCAGGGCCTTTGTCGCCATAGGCGCTGCCCCGCGCATAGATGATTTTCGGGTTCGCGGCGCGGATGTGTTCGACGTCGAATTTCATCTTCTGGCGTTGCGAAGGCAGATAGTTGGTGAGAAATACATCGGCAGTTCTGGCGATTTCGTAGATCAACTGGATGCCGTCGGGCGTCGAGATGTCGACGCCCACGCTGCGCTTGCCGCGATTCGGGTGCTCGATCATGGTATGGCGCATCGGGTCGATCTTCATGCCGCCCACGCCGATGAATCCGCGCTGCGTGTCGCCGCGCAGCGGATGTTCGATCTTGATGACGTCGGCGCCCCAGTCGGCAAGGATCGCACCGGCGGCGGGTACGAAGGTGTACTGAGCCACCTCGAGCACGCGCACGCCTTTCATCACCTGCGTCATCAAGAACTCCCCTTTCGTGGCGGCCGATAACTATACTACACTGTTGATTGGTTGCGCGGCCAGACGGGCGGCCTGGCGCGCGAATGAGCAGCGACTGAGCAAGCGGGGAGCACACATGAAGATCGATTCGACTTTGGCCGCCGTCGTAACGGGCGGCGCCTCGGGCCTCGGGTTGGCGACGGTGAAGGCCTTGCGTGCAGCCGGCGCTCGGGTCGCGATCTTCGATCGCACCGAGGATCAAGGCCGGCGGGCTGCGGATGAGACGGGTGCGATCTTCTGCAGCTGCGATGTGCTGTCGGACGAGAGCGTGGAGGCGGCCTTTGCGCAGGCGCGGGCCGCGCAGGGGCAGGAGCGCGCGCTCGTGTGCTGCGCGGGCGGCGGCAACGCGATTGTCACGGCGCGGCGCGACAAGGAAACCGGCAAGATCAATATCTTTCCCTCCGATCAGTTCGAGTGGGTATTGCGCCTGAACACCGTGGGCACTTTTCGCTGCATTACGCGTTCGGCGGCGGGCATGATGACGCAGGAGCCGATCGACACCGAACGGGGCGTCATCGTCAACACAGCCTCCGCGGCGGCCACCGATGGGCAGATGGGCCAGGCGGCCTATTCAGCGGCCAAGGCGGCCATCGTCGGGATGACGTTGCCCATCGCGCGTGACCTCGCGCGCGAGGGCATTCGCGTCACCACGATCCAGCCGGGCATCTTCGCCACCCCGCCGATGCTGCGATCGCAGAAACTGGTCGACGCCCTGAGCGCCATGGTGCCCTTTCCGCAGCGCCTCGGCCGGCCGGAGGAATACGCCAGTCTCGCCCTCGAGATGATCCGTAACGGCTACTTCAACGGCGAAACCGTCCGGCTGGATGGTGCCATCCGTATGCAGCCGCGCTGAGCGCTGCAAGACGAATTCCATTCGGGGCTCGCTTGCACCCTTATCAGCACGCGATCACACATCCAACCCGTCCCGCACTGGTGATCGCCGATACCGGCGAGCAGTTGAACTATCGCGAGCTCGATGAGGGCTCCAATAAGGCCGCGCAGCTTTTCCGCCAGCTGGGGCTGCGGCCGGGCGAGAGCATTGGGCTCATGCTCCGCAACAGTTTGGAATACGCCGTCCTCTACTGGGGCGCGCAGCGTGCGGGACTGCTCATCGCCATTCTCTCGTCACACCTCAAAACGGCCGAGGCCGCGTACATTCTGAACGACTGTGCTGCAAAGGTGTTGATCGCATCGGCGGAGGTCGGAAGCACACCGGTGGAACTCACCGAGCGGCGCCGCGAACTCATTCCCGGGATCGAGGCTGTGTTCCTGCTAGGCGACGAGAGTCCACCGGCGGGCGCGCGCCCGCTTGAGAGCGCCCTCGCGGCGATGCCTGCCACGCCGATCGCGGATCAGGTGTCGGGCCACTATCTGCTCTATTCGAGCGGAACGACCGGACGCCCGAAGGGAATCCTGCGACCGTTCAAAGCCGGTCCGATCGAGGAGGTCGCGCCATTCGAGGGGACACGCATGCTCGATGGAATCGACCCCCTCGTGACCTTCAACGCCGGTCCCCTGCATCATTCTGCGCCATTGGCCGGAATGCTCGCGACGCAGCGCCTCGGCGGAACGGCGGTGACGCTGCGCAAGTTTGATGCATCGCAATCGCTCCAGGCGATCCAAGACTGGCATGTCGTGCATGCGCAGTTCGTCCCCACCATGTTCGTGCGCATGTTGGCAATACCCGAGAACGAGCGGCGTGGGTACGACCTCACCTCGCTCAAGGAGGTGTTGCACGCGGCGGCGCCTTGTCCCATTGAGATCAAACGGCAAATGATCGATTGGCTCGGGCCGATCATCAACGAGTACTACAGCGGCAGCGAGGCCTTCGGCACCACCTATATTTCATCCGAGGAGTGGCTGCGCAAACCCGGTTCCGTCGGGCGATCGCGCGCTGGCGCCATCCACATCTGCGACGATGCCGGAGAAGAATTGCCGAGCGGTGCGGAAGGGCTGATCTACTTCGAAACACCGGCGGCGCTCAGATCCCGCTATCTGAATGACCCGCAAACCATGGCGAAGGCGCGTCACCCGTCGCGCCCCGATTGGTACTCCTTGGGCGACATCGGCCGCGTCGATGGGGACGGTTACCTGTTTTTGACCGACCGCAAGGATTTCATGATCATCTCAGGCGGCGTCAACATCTATCCGCAGGCGGTCGAGGACGCGCTCATCACCCATCCGAAAGTGTTCGATGCGGCGGTCATCGGTGTTCCGAATGCGGAATTCGGGGAAGAGGTGAAAGCCATCGTCCAGCCGAAGGACTGGCACGAGGCCGGCAATGAGCTCGCCGCGGAACTCATCCAATGGTGCCGCAGCAAGATATCCGCGGTGAGCTGCCCGCGCTCCGTCGAGTTCGTGCAGAGCTTGCCGCGACTTGCCTCGGGCAAACTGCCGAAACACGAGTTGCGTCGCCTCTACGGCGCGGCGCGCAACGGGCCCGTCTAATTATTCCGATACGCTCCTGACTGCGATGACGATCCGACCGGCGCCGTCGCCGCCCGCCGCAGCCGTCATCGCCTCGGCGAACTGCTCCAACGGAAAACTACGCGCCACCACCGGCCTGAACAGGCCCTGCGTCGCCAGTGCGAACACCTTCTCGCGGTTGTCATCGGCGCGTTGCCGATCGACCTCGCCGAATTGTCGCAAGTTGACGCCGATGAGGCTCGCACCTTTCAACAGCGGCAAATTGGTGCGAAGGGACGAGATCCCGCCGGGGAAGCCGACGATGAGGTGCCGGCCGTTCCAGCCGAGCGTTCGGAACGCAGCTTCCGTGGCCTCGCCGCCCACCGGGTCGAAAACCACATCGAAGGCCTTGCCGCCGTTGGCGCTTTTCAAGTCCTCCCGCCAGGATTCGGATCGGGCATTCACGGCTGCATCAGCGCCGCCGGCGAGCGCGAGTTGGCGCTTGGCTTCGGAGGAGGCCGACGCGACGACACGAGCGCCCAGATGCTTGCCGATCTGTACGGCGGCGTAGCCCGTGGCGCCGCCGGCGCCGAGGACCAACACGGTCTCAGCGGCCTGCAGACGCCCACGATCCACCAGCGCATGCCAGACCGTGGTGTAGCTGACTGGAAAAACGGCCGCTTCCTCGAAGGACATGTTCAGCGGCATCGGCCACACGGAGCGCGCATTGAGATTGGTCACCTCGGCGAAAATCCCGCCGAACCCGGTGGCGACCACGCGCTGGCCCACCGCAAATTGCTTCACCTCGGCGCCGACCGCGGCGATGAGCCCGGCGCACTCGCTGCCGGGAATGAACGGCGTCGGTGGGGTGACGTGGTACTTGCCTTCGGCCGTGAGCACATCGACGAAGCTGACGCCCGCCGCCTTGACTGCGATGCGGATCTGGTCGGGTTGGGGTGGCCCGGGATCGTAGGCGCGCAGCGCATAATTGGCGAGCGGGCCCAATTGGTCGGCAATGACGGCGCGCGGCATGGACGCTGCTAACGCTGTCCACCGTCGACGCGCAACAGCGCACCGGTGGTGAAGGAGGAGGCCGGGCTTGCGAGCATCAGGGCGGCGGTGACGATCTCGGGCGGGTTTCCCGCCCGTCCAAGCGGTAGCGACATCCGCTTGAGCGCTTCGGGATCCCAGGATTTTGCGATGTCGGTCAAAAACGGGCCGGCGGAAATCGTGTTGACCCGCACTTTGGGCGCGTATTCGCGGCTGAGCGAAACCGTCATCGCGTTGAGTGCCGCCTTGGCCGCACCGTAGGTGACGGCTTGCGGCAGCGCCATGAGCGCACCGGTGGAGCTCACATTGATGATGCAGCCGCCCTCGCCGCAGCTCATGCGGTAGCCGATCTGGGTCGCGAGCCGGAATGGGCCCTTGAAGTTCAGGTTGACGACGGAGTCGAACAGACTCTCCGGCATCTCGTGGCTGCGGTAGGCGGGCGACATCCCGGCATTGTTGATCAGAATGTCGACCCGTCCGAAAGTGGCGTAGGCCGCCTCGATGAGCGCATCACAGTCAGGCCACCTGCCGACGTGCGCCGACACCGCCAACGCCCGTCGTCCGAGCGAACGAACTTCAGCCGCGACTTTCTCGCAGTTCTCGAGCTTGCGGCTCGCGATCACAAGGTCCGCGCCACGGTCCGCGAAGGCCTTGACCATCTCATAACCCAGGCCGCGAGAGCCGCCGGTGATCAGCGCGACTCTGCCGGTGAAGTCGAATAGCGGATCGCGAATCACGGGTCCGACTGCCCGGACATGCGCCGCGCCAGCGCTTCTCTGCGCGTTGGAAGGTGTTCGCTTGGAAACAGGCCGGTTGCCGGCTTCGCCTTCTTGAGGTAGGCCTTTGCGATCTGTACCTTGTGCACCTCCGTCGGACCATCGGCAATGGCGAGCGTGGGTGCGCCCATCCACATGGTGGCGAGCGGTGTCTCGAGCGACACTCCCAGGGATCCGTGCAGATGAACCGCACGCTGCGCGATGTCGTGATACACCTTGGCCAGCTGAACTTTGCACATCGCAATATGCGTGCGCGCAGCTCCGTGCGGCTCATTGTCGATGATCCACGCGGTCTTGAGCACCAGCAGGCGAAACTGCTCCAATTCGACGATGGAATCGGCGATCATTCCCTGCACGAACTGATGGTCGGCGAGCAATTTACCCTGGGTGCGCCGCGAAACCGCGCGCTCGAGCATCATCTCGATCGCACGCTGGCATTGGCCGACCGTGCGCATGGCGTGATGAATACGCCCGCCGCCGAGGCGTGACTGCGCGACTTTGAAGCCTTCCCCCGGACCGCCCAACATCGAATCGAGCGGCACGCGCACCTTGTTGTAATGAATATAGGCATGGATGGCATCGTCAGGCCCAAGCCCATCGCCCATGGTCGGGACGTGGCGGATGAATTCGATGCCCGGCGTGTCGGCCGGCACGATCAGCATCGACATGCGGGTATGCGGGGGATTTTCGGGATTGGTCACCGCCATGACGATCAGAAACGTTGCGTAGCGCGCGTTCGATGTGAACCATTTGTACCCATCGATGACCCACTCATCACCGTCACGATACGCACGGCAGGTGAATTCCTTCGGATCCGCGCCTGCCTGTGGCTCGGTCATGGAAAAGCTCGAGACGATCTCGCCCTCCATCAGGGGCTTGAGATATCTCGCCTTCTGCGCGGGCGTTCCATACATGGCGAGGATTTCCGCATTGCCGGTGTCCGGCGCGGCGGTCCCGAACACCGTCGGCGCCCAGCGCGAGCGGCCGAGGACCTCGTTCATCAGCGCGAGCGTCAGCTGACCATGTCCCGGACCGCCGAGTTCGGGCCCCAGGTGACAGGCCCACAGGCCCTGGGCCTTTACTTTTTCCTGCAGCGGCTTGAGAAGCTTTCGCGACTTCTCGTTCTTGACGTCATAGGGTGCGCCATGGCTGGTGAATAGCAGGTCCAAGGGCTCGCATTCCTCGCGGACGAATGTGGTCATCCAGTCGAGCCTGCTCTGCAGGGCGGGGTCGATGCGAAAATCGATCATGGGTTTTGCCCCCGGGTTTTTTGCTCTAGCCTATCTTGCGAATGAGATTCGCCGATTCTTCGAAGCTCGACAGGACCATGCGCGAAAAATGTTCACCGGTTTCCTTCGCGAGGATGCCGGCCGCTGCCTGCGCCACCTTGTACTCGAGGATGCAGCCGCCTTTGAATTTGGCGAGAATCAAGTAATAGTCGAAATTCGCCGGATCGCGGCCGGTGCCGGCGCAGTAGTAGCGCAGCAGTTCCTGGCGCGTCGGCCAATTGCCGACGTTGTAATGCGATTTCGCGGGCGAGTGACCCGACGAACGCTCATCGCGCAAACTGTTACAGAACCAGGCGAGGTCGAGCAGCGGGTCGCCGATGGTGGACAGTTCCCAATCGATCAAGGCGGTCAGTCGCGCGGGCGGGTCGGGTGCGAACAGCATATTGGCCGTGGCGACATCGCCGTGCATGATGCCCGCCCTGAAGTCGCGCGGCGTGTGAGCGCGCAGCCACTCCGCCGTCAGCTCGTAGCCCGGCAGCTCGCGGCCCGGATAGTTGTAGAGCTGCCGGTAGGAAGCGAGTTGCCCCGCCCATCGGTCGACCTGTCGGGCGAGAAAATTATCCGGCTTGCCGAAGCTCTCGAGACCGACGGCCTTGTAATCGACGTTCGCCAGTGCAACCAGCCCATCGACCGCGGCGAACGGCAGGCGGTATTCATAAGGCATGCGGTCGAACGGCGGCCGGTGCTCGATTTTGTCACCGCGCAATTCCCCGGGCCAGCCGGGGACGAGTTCCATCACGTAGAAGGGCGCGCCGATCACCGCGGCGTCCGCGCAATCGCCGTAGCAGACCGGATGGGGCACGTTGGTGCCATTGAGCGCGCGCAACACGCGCGCTTCGCGCAGGACCGTGCGTTCGCTTCCCGGCGGCGGGACCGCGGGCGGCCGGCGCAGGATCATGGTCTCGCCGCCGCGATCGAGACTGATGATCACATTGGAGGTGCCGCCGTGAATGATCTTGACGGCGAGCGGCGCCCCGCCGAGCGCGGGAATGTTTTCATCGAGCCATGCGGTCAGCCGCGCAGTGTCGACCAGCTCATCGAGATTGTGTCTCGCGACGATGGTCACGCTTGCTTCGCCCGCAGATACGACTCGATGTCCCCGCGCAATGCGCGCAAGTCCTCGGCCAGCCGGCTGCAGCGGGTGGCATCGATGCGTCGCAAGAACGCGTTGGCCGCTTTGAGGGCGCTCGAGTCCGCCTTGCGTTTGATGGCGTTGCCCCGACGGGTCGGCGACAGCAACGGCGCGCGCTTATGGTGCGGATTTGGCAGGGCCACGACGAGCCCCGCTTCGATGAGCGCATTGGTCGCGCGCTGGATCACCTGCCGCGGGCGGCCCAGACTCCGCCCGATCTGCGGCACCGTCGGGGCGCTCGCCGCCTCGACCACCGCGGTCAGCACGGTCAGCTCCATCGCCGGCAGACCCGTGACGCCGTGCGATCCGGCAAAGATGCTCTTGACGCGCCCCTGGAGCCGCACCACCTCGTCGGTGAGACGTACCAGCGGATTGGACATTCGCGGCGCATGCAGCATGGAATCATAGTGTCATTTTGACACCAATGTGTCAATCTTGCGATGTTCCTGCGAAGATTCGTCGCGGGATAAGGAGCCGAGAATCATGAGCAACGCATGCACGTGGAGCATCGAAGACGACGTCGGCATCATTACCATCGACTCGCCGCCGGTGAACGCGCTCAGCGCCCGCGTGCGGCACGGGCTTCACGAGGGTTTTCGCGCCTTTGCGGCCGATGATGCGGTAAAGGCCGTGGTGCTGATCTGCGCCGGACGCACCTTCTGTGCAGGCGCGGACATCAGCGAGCTGGGCAAGCCCATGCGCGGCCCCGGCCTGCTGGAGGTGTTCGACATCATAGAGACCGGCACCAAGCCCGTGGTCGCGGCGATTCACGGCACTGCGCTCGGCGGTGGATACGAGTTTGCGCTCATCTGTCACTTCCGCATCGCCGTGCCCTCGGCAAAGGTCGGTCTCCCGGAGGTCAATCTCGGTCTGCTGCCGGGCGGCGGCGGGACACAGCGGCTGCCCCGCCTCGTCGGCATCGAGGCCGCACTCGAGCTCTTGACGAGCGGCGAGCAGGTGCCCGCGCCCCGGGCGCTCGAGCTCGGCATGATCGACGCATTGGCGCAGGAAGGACGGCTGCGCGAGGATGCCATCGCATTCGCGAAGCTCGTGCTCACCGAGAGGCGGCCGCTCAAGCGCGTGCGCGACAGACATGACAGGCTCGAGGCGGCGCGCGGCCATCCGGAAATCTTCGCATCCTTCCTCACCCGGCACGCGCAGGCGTTTCGCGGGCTGAAGGCACCGGTCAATATCGTCAAGGCGGTCGAGGCAGCGGCGGAACTGGCGAGCTTCGATGACGGTCTCAAGCGTGAGCGCGAGCTGTTCGTCGAGATGTGGCAGAGCACCGAAGCGGCGGCCCGAACATACTATTTTTCCGCCGAGCGCGAGACCGCCAAGATACCGGACGTCGCGCCTGACACACCCAGCATGCCCATCAAAGTCATCGGCGTTGCGGGGGCCGGGTCGTTGGGTGCCGGCATCGCGCAGAGATTGCTCCATGCCGACGTGGCGGTGAGGATCTTCGGTGTGGGTGTGGATACCGAGCTCGACGCCGAGGCGTTGGGCCGAGCGGATCTGGTGATCGAGGCGAGCGACCTACCAGCGGCGGGGAGGCGAGACCTGTTTGGCAGGCTCGATCGGATATGTCGTCCGGATGCGCTGATCGCCCCGAGCAGCGCGTTCACCAGTCTCGATGAACTTGCCGGGGCGACGTCACGCCCGGCACGTATCCTGGGGTTGCATTTTTTCGTGGCGCGGCAAAATTCGCGGCTGATTGAGGTCGTGCGCTGCGACAAGACGTCTCGCGATGCGATTGCGACCGTGATGAAGTTTGCGAAGTCCATCGGCAAGGTTGCGGTGTTGAGCCGCGCGAGCGAGGGCCTGATCGCCGACCGGGTGATGGGCGCGCTGCGTGCTCCGGCAGAAGCTCTCCTCATCGAAGGCATGCGGCGGGAGGATGTGAACCAGGCAATTTATGAGTTTGGTTTCCCGGCCGGGCCGTTTCAGATGACGGATTCCGCAGGTCGTCGCTTGCTCGCGAGTGACGAACCTCAACGCACTGTTGCCGGTGAGATGCAGCATCAATGCCCCCTCGCGGCCGATGATATCGTGGCGCGGATGCTGTATCCGGCGGTGAACGAGGGTGCGAAACTGCTCGAGGCAGGCATCGCGCTGCGCGCTTCGGACATCGATGTTGCTTGCATCCTCGGCTATGGCTGGCCTGTCTACACTGGCGGCCCGATGTTCTGGGCGGATACGCTCGGACTGCCGAAGATCGTCGCCGGGCTCGAAAAATTCGAGGCGCGACACGGCGTGAGATTCAGACCCGCGCCGCTTCTCGAGCAGCTCGCCCGCGAAGGCAGGAAATTCGTCCGCCGATGATGCCATTGTCGTTCGTTGCGGGCGTACCTCTGTACTACACTGTGATTTTGGTCGCGCAGCCGGGCGGGGCCGGCGTTGAAGGACCAGGCAGCGGGAGCATGCATGAAGATCGAGGCCATCCGTAGCGCATCGCCGACCAAGAGCTGGGGAGCGCTCGAGCCGCTGCGCGAGCGCGCGTTCCGCACGATATGGTCGGCGAGCGTGGTGGCGAATTTCGGCCAGCTGATCCTGGGCGTCGGTGCCGCGTGGGAGATGACCCGCCTCGGCACTTCCGCCGCCATGGTGGCGATGGTGCAGTCGGCATTGATGCTGCCTCTGATGCTCGTCGCGGTGCCGGCGGGCGCCATCGCCGATATGTTCGACCGGCGCAAGATCGCGATGGTCGGGCTCGGCTTTGCCGCATTCTGTGCGGCGCTCCTGACCACGCTGGCAGCATTGGGTCTGACGACTCCTTGGCTGCTGCTCGCCTTCTGCTCCCTCATTGGAGCCGGTGTGGCCTTGTACGCCCCAGCCTGGGGGGCATCGATCAGCGAGCAGGTAGCGCCGGAGCACTTGCCAGGCGCGGTGGCGCTCACGTCGATCAGCTACAACGTGGCGCGCAGCTTCGGTCCGGCCGTGGGCGGCGTCATCGTGTTGGCGGCGGGTTCCAAAGGGGCCTTCGCGACCAATGCCTTGGCCTACCTGCCGTTGCTCGGCGCGTTCTTCATGTGGCGTCGCAAGCATGTCGCTCCGAGACTGCCGCCGGAAGGGATCGCCCGTGCCATCATTTCGGGTACTCGCTATGCGCTGCACTCCTTCCCGGTCCGCACCTCGATGGTCCGCGCCTTCGCATTCGGGTTGTCGTGTGCCTCGGCAGTGGCGCTCGCGCCCTTGGTCGCGCGCGATCTTCTCAAGGGCAACGCCAGTACCTACGGACTGATGCTCGGATGCACCGGTGTCGGCGCAGTGGCGGGCGCCCTGCACGTCAACAGAGTCAAGGCGCAGCTGAAAGCCGAGCATGCGTTTCGCTGGTGCGCGATCATCAGCGGTCTCATGATCATGGTCGTCGGTCTGAGCCGCAATCTGTTTTTGACCGGCGCGGCGATGGCCATCAACGGCGCCACCAACATTCTCACCATTGCGCTGCTCAACGTCGGCGTACAGCTGTCGGTGCCCCGCTGGGTGACCGCCCGGGCGCTGTCGTGGTTCCAGGCATCGCTCACCGGAGGGATCGCCGTTGGCGCGGGAATCTGGGGGCACGCGGCCGGGGCATGGGGTGTCGAGTATGCGTTCCTGGGATCAGGCGCTGCGCTCATGCTGACGCCGCTCATCGGCCTGATCATGCCGATTCGCAGCGCACGGTTGGTCGACCTCGAAATGGTTGAAATGGGAAACGAACCGGAGGTCGCACTGGCGATAACCGCGCGCAGTGGACCCATCGCGATCGAGATCGATTACCACGTGGACCCGGACAAGGCTCGCCACTTCTACAACATCATGCTGAAGCTGCAGCGCGCAAGGAAGAGAAATGGTGCGTTCAACTGGTCGCTGTCGCGTGACATTGCCGATCCCGCCGCGTGGACCGAGCGATTTCACTTCCCCACCTGGGAGGACTATCTTCGCCAGCGCAGCCGCTTCACGCACGCGGATCGAAAGCTGCAGGCCTCGGCTGACGTATTCAACCGCGCCGATCGCGGCGCGCGCGTTCGCCGCTACCTCGAGCGACCGTTCGGCTCCGTCCGCTGGCGCGCCACGAGCCCGGATCCGCACGGCGAGTCCGTCGACATGTATTCGCCGTGAGCGGGGCCGGGTCGACGTCCCCATTTTTTCCTCCGACGTTTTGACGTTTTGGAGCTGTTGCGCGACGTCAAAACGTTGGAAAAATTTTGCTGTACTGCCGCCCGCCGACGAGAAATCCATGGATGCGAATCGCCGTCGCCCCCGAGCGCCATGGCACCGATTCGCTAGATCCGTTGCGCGATACCGAAGCGCTCGCAATAGGCGCGAAAATGCCCGCGCACCTGCGCCTCGGTCAGGCCGAACTCCTCCAGCGAATACACGTGGCGTCCATGTTTTCCCTTGGGGTTGCCCGCGAGGAGCGCCTTCATCGCGCTCTCGGCTGCAGGCGTGAACGGCTCGTCGAAACGGGCGTAAAGCCTTCTCATCTCGCCAACCGGATCACGCATCAGCGCATCGTAGTGCAGATGATGGATCGAATCCGGCCCGTGCTTTTCGAGATATGCGAGGGTTCGCTCGATCATCTTGTCGAATGTATTCAGCATCGTCTTCGCGATCCTTTCCACATCCACATGGTCGCTGAACATCGGCCGGACGTGTCTGATCAGGCTGCAGGCGGAGCCCACTACTTCGACCGGATCACGGTGGGTCATTACCAGCTGCGCGTCGGGATAGACGGTCGTCAGTGCATCGAGAAACAGCGGATGCCACGGATTCTTCAGCGTCCAGCGGCCGGGCGCCTCGCTTTGCAGCAGTTGCAACAGCCGCTTGTGGTAACGGAACGCAGGCAGGTAGTCCGTCTGCAAAAACCAGGCGCCATAGCTCGGTATCTCGGCGATGGCCTCGAAATATTGGGCGCAGAAGGAGGGCGACATGGCGAACTGGCATTCGGTCGGGCTGTCGGCATCTTCATGATGAATCGCAGAAATATGCGGCATGTATTTCAGCGACATGTCGAGCCTCGCCTGTTCGGCCAGGTAGCGTGGATCGGTGCTGAGTTCGCCCGCTTTCGGCGGCGGCACCGAATTGAAGGCCTCCCAGCGCAGCAACGCGCGGCGCGCCGGATCCTCGTTCAGCAGATTGATGGCGAGCGTCGTTCCGGTGCGCGGCAGGCCGAACACGAACAGGGGCCGCTCGACCGGACGCTCCAACAGGTCAGGATGTTCGGCGAGGTAATTCTCCACGCGCAGCCGATTGGCGAGCGTACTGACGATGATGCCTTCCATGCTTTTGCGGCCCCGATCGGAAAGCCTGGCTTCCCGGTTCAGTGAATCGACCAACTGGTTCAGACCTTCGAGAATGGCATCGTCGCCGATGCTGACGAGTGCGGTCTGCTGCCGCGCGGCTGCGATCAGCTGTTGGGCATCCATGAGCCACCTCTTATTTGCTCAACGGGATCAAGTCAGCTGCGCGAGCAAGCGGCGCGCGGCGCTGACACAGGGTAGCAGCCGCTCCCTCGGGCCGATACCCGCCGAGGCCTTGGCCAGCATCGGTACCTCCAGACTCACCACCACATCGCGCGGCAGGCTGCTCAGGATGCCGGCGAGCGGCAGTTCGCCGCTGCCAGGCACCGGCTGCCGCCAGATTGCCGATGGGCAAGCCCGGCATGAATTCAATACTGGCTGCCATGCCTGCCGCAGCGGCCAGTTCGGCAAATGCGCCGTATTGATCCTGGTTGCGCGTGAGGTCGGGATCGATCGTGACGGCGTTGACGCATCTCACCCCGAGCTCGGCCATGAGCGCAAGATCGGCGGCCGCGCGGCGCAAGGCAGGGTCATCGCGCAGCGACCAGCGCGGGTAGCCGTGTGGATTCTCCGGCATCGGTTCGAGGCCCAGGGAAATATGCCGGCAGCCCAGATCCGCCGCGAGCTCGACGAATGCAAGCGGCGGCATTCCGAAGACGCTCAGCACTTCAATCCCCAGCCTGTTCATCGCGTTGGAGATCCCCCGCTTCATGAACCGTCGATTCCGGATTACTATGAGCACGAAGCGAGCGAGAAGACAACACCGTCGTTTATCGACGGGCTGGGTGGCCGCGATGGCGGGGAGGGCGGAAGTGATAACCGACGACTTGGGTACACCTCACTTGCGTTTCGAGCGCCGTGGACCGCTCGCCTGGTGCATCATCGACCGGCCCGAATCGCGCAATGCACTCACCAGCCGGATGTATTTCGGAATTCGCCGGGCGGTCGATCTCGTCAACAAGGATCCCGATCTCCATGCCCTGGTGATCACGGGCGTCGGCGACGTCTTCTGTCCGGGCGGAGATTTGCGCCGCGACGTCCAGAAGGCCGACAGTGCCGCTGCGACTGTCGATGTCGGCGAACTCATCGGCAGCGATATCCTGCCCTTCAAGACAATCCGGCAAAGCCGTGCGCCGGTGGTGAGCGCGATCAACGGCATCTGTCAGGGCGGCGGCCTGGTGATAGCCATGCTGTCCGACATTGCGGTTGCGAGCGAGCGGGCGACCTTTCGCGGGCCGGAACTGCTGCGCGGAATAGTCGACGCCTATTACGCACAGATCATGCCGGCGCATATCGGCGTGGCACTGACACGCGACCTGATGTTCACCGGCCGTCGCCTGAATGCCGAGGAGGCCGTGCGTCACGGCCTCATCTCGCGCATGGCGCCGCACGATCAACTGGAGGCTGCCGCCGAGCAGGCGGCACGCGAAATCCTGCAAAGCGCTCCGGATGCCCGCATGCACTTCAAGCGCATCGTCAACGCCGGCTACGGCGAAATCGATGAAGTGACTTTCAGCGCATCTCTCAGGGGCGCGGAGGTGAGCGAGGGCATGGCGGCGTTTGCCGAGAAGCGTTCACCCGACTGGGTGCCCGAGGAGTATCGAAAAGACGGTCGGCTGTAGGGGCTGCGGCATGGAGTATACGAAGCTGGTCGATCGCTATTTCGCCAATATGAGAGCGCGCGACCTCGAGGGTCTGGTGAAACTATTTGCGGCAGATGCAACCTTCACCCTGCCGGACGGTCGCGAATTGTCGGGTTCCGACGCCATTCATGAGATGTACAACAAGCTCTTCGCTGCAATGGCGCCGTCGCCGACGCCGCTCGCAGTGATCGCCGCGGGCCGTGGGGTGGCGACGGAGATCGAGGCGCGCCTTCCAAACGGCACGATCCGCCGCACGGCGAACTTCTTCCACTTCAATGACGAGGGTCTGATTCAACGCCTGAGTGTCTACGCGCGCGGCGGGTGACGGTCGTGGTCAAGTGACGGCGGCTGCACGGGTGAGCCGGTCGAGCATCGCCAGCGCGGCCGGCATCAGCGTGGCCATGGCGACATCATTCGCCGGAGCCAGCGTTCTGGCGTGATCGACATCTTTCTTCAGGAGCTCCCGCAGTGCCCCTGCGCCTTCCGGGCGCAGCAACCCGGGCACGGCCCGCAGCGCAAATCCTTGAGCGGAACCGGCCATCAGCGCCTGGCGCAATTGCTCGCGATCGAAATGCAGGCGCTCGCCCAGATCGAGGATGGCGGCGGACAGGCCGTAGTTCGCAATCGACACCAAATTGTTGAGAAGCTTCGCTTCCATACCGCGACCGACAGGCCCCAGGTGTACGACAGATTTCCCGTAAGAGGCGAGCAGCGGCTTGGCGCGATCGAATGCTGCCTCATCGCCGCCGGCGAAAATCGAACATTCTCCCGCCAGGGCCGCAGGGCCGCCGCCGGAAACGCCGGCGTCCAGCAGATCGACGCCGTAACTTTTCGCAATGCCGGCCAATTGTCTGCACAGTCCCGGGTCAACGGTCGAATGGATGATGAAGAGCCCGCCCTGGCCAAGGGCGGCGAACAGCGCGCCGTCTCCGACCAGCGATTCGAGATCCTGGTCCGTCCGAACGCACACGCAGAGCGCATCGACCTGGCTGGCGAGAGCGATCGGATCTGCTTCCCGCACGGTTCCTGGCTCATCGAAGGCCGCAAGAGTCTGCGGGTTGATGTCACAGGCCGCGAGGCTGAATCCGCTGCGTGCAATGCGGCGAGCGATCGGCGCACCGAGCATCCCCACGCCGACGAAGCCCACCCTCATCGCGGGTCTCTGCATGTCTCAGACACGTTCGATGATGATGGCCGGGGCCATGCCGCCGGCGGCGCACATGGTAATGAGGCCCCGCCTGAGCTCGCGCCGCTCCAACTCATCAAGCACGGTGCCGATTAGAATGGCGCCCGTGGCTCCGATGGGATGGCCGAGTGCGATCGCGCCGCCGTTCACGTTGATCTTCTCGCGGTCGATGCCCAAGTCGCGGATGAACTTTTCCACCACGACGGCAAAGGCTTCGTTGACCTCCCAGAGGTCGATGTCGCTCTTGGTGAGACCGGCTTTGGCCAGAACCTTCTTCGCTGCCGGCACCGGTGCGTTCAGCATCAGCGTCGGGCAATCACCGATGTTTGCCGTCGCGACGATTCGCGCCCGCGGCTTCAGACCGTGGTTGCGGGCATAGCTCTCGGAGGCCAGCAACAGGCCCGCCGCTCCGTCGACCACGCCGGAGGAGTTGCCGGCATGATGAACGGGCTGGATGTTGATATCCGGATATTTCTGGTTGATGAGCTTGCGGAAGGTCGTGCCGTCCGCATCGATCACCATATCGGCGATCTGGGCGAAGGCGGGCTTCAACGCCGCGAGATCCGCGGCGGTGGTCTGCGGCCGAGGGTACTCCTCCCGGTCGAGGATGACCTTGCCGTCGTCGTCGATGACCGGAATCGTTGCCTTCGCAAACCGTCCTTCACGCAGCGCAACCGCGGCGCGCTGCTGGCTCGCGAGCGCATAGGCGTCGAGGGCTTCCCGGCCGATGCCCTCCATGGTGGCGATGGCATCGGCGCACACCCCTTGATGCGATTGAGGATGGCGCTTCTGCAGACGCAGATTGCCGTTCGCCATGCCGCCGACCGTGCGCAGCCCCGCCGCCCGTTCCGCTTCACCCAACGCGTTCACGAGCGACATCATTTCCGTGCCGCCGGCGATCAGCAGATCTTCCATGCCGGAGATGATCTGCGCGGCCGCGAGGTTGGTCGCCGTTAGGCCGCTGCCGCAAAATCGATCAAGCGTGACGCCGCTGGCGCGGATATCGAAGCCGGCATCGAGCGCGGCCATGCGCCCCATATCGCCGCCCTGCTTGCCCTTTTGCGCGCTCGTGCCCCAGATGATGTCATCCACCTCCGCGGTATTGAGATGGTTGCGCTCCTGCAGCGCTTTGAGGACAGTGGCCGCCAGGTGCTGCGGATGCACATTCGCCAAGGCGCCTTTTCCAACCTTGCCAATGGCTCGCGGCGTGCGGACGGCGTCGATGATGTAAGCTTCGGGCATTGATATCTCCTGGGATTGGAGCGGATCGTGACACAGCCCGAGAGCGTCAATCAACACCATTGTTGACTTGCAGCGCCGGATCCCCGGCGTTACGCCGCGCCCGACCATGGCTTTGCATCACCCGATGGTCGTCACCCGATGGTCGTCAAGGCCGCCGGCGAGGATCGCTCGATCATCCCATAGCTGGTTTGTCCGTCCCAGGTGTATTTCACGCCCCCCTGCTGCAGGTTGAGTCCGCCAATGTCGGGATTGCCGACCCTGAAGGTTGACGGCGCCGTCTCGCCGTCGATGCGGGTGACGCCGAGTTCCGATTCCAGTTCGAGCGACGCATCGTCGCCCTGTCCCACAATCCGGCGCAGCCAGGGAATTCTCACCGCACGGGCGGAGTACATCCGGCCGTTCTGATAAACATAGCCGTCGTTATAGGCGGTGCCATCCGCGCGCGGCGGGTAGGCAATGAAACCAAATGCGCGTCCGTCGGGAAACACCGCCGACTGCCAGCAATGACCGCGAAAGCCGGCGAGCGGGCGCACACTCTGGCGCTTGATCCGTGATCCGACGGCCCTGAAAACCCGGCTCTTGCCATCGATGGTCAACGTGCCTTCGGCGCGGAACAAGTGTTCCAACCGCCAGCCGATGCCCATATTGGCGGCCTCGATGGCGTCCGCCTTGGCCATCCGCGCCACGTTCTCGGCCGTGAAATCCTGAACCCAGCAAGGTGTGACCATGGTCAACCGGGCCTCGAAGCGGACGGGAACAAGTCTGTTGGGATCGAGTCGGCCGGCAATCTGTTCCTCGACCGTACCGTCGATCGCCATTCCGTCGAAGGTCGTGACCCATTGACGGAACGGCTCGATGCAGCGAAAGCTCAGCGGGCCCGCACCGAGAACCGTCGGGCGTCCCTCAGGACCGAAGGGCGACGGCTTTGTCCCACGGCCCCTGCTGCTGAGCACGCGGCCGCGCGGAAACGCAAAATTGACCTGATATTGAGGATTTTCCCAGGAGGATGCTTCCGCTTCGATACCGAAGCGTGGCAGCGAAAAGGCACCGTTCTGCTCGTACAGCCAGACGGATGTGCTTTCGCGCATCTCCGGATCCTGGGGCCGATCCGGAAAAACCAGATCGTGGTCGGGGGTTAGTCCGCCAGAAAAACCTGGGATGGTCTGGGTCAAGACGTGCTCCTTTTAGTCATACGCCGTTGCGAGCGGGACGTTGAATCGGTGGGAATAGAACGCGAATTGCTCATGCAGCCTGGCGGGATCGAGGCCGAAGGCCCGCATGTCAGTCCGCTGGTAACCGGCCTCGCGCGGAGTATTGCGCCGCCACTCCTCCATCCGGTCCCGCGCCTCGGAGGTCAGCTTCTCGCCCAAAAAGGCATACAACGCCTCGAGGATGGGAAACGGGTCTTTCTGGAAGGGTGCGAAGTGGATGTCGAAGAAGCGATGGTCGTTCCCCGCCTCGCGAAAGGCGATCATGCGCCGCATGCCGAGAGCACAGAAATTACGGGCATCCTGCCCGATCGCGTGCAGGTCGACTTCGTCGGCATAGGCCTTGTGCAGCTCGTAATAGAGATCGGCGACCGACGGGATGACGCTCGCCACGTCCCGGTGCGTCATGACGAAGTGCGCATCGGGGAACACAGTGTTGAGCGCGTCGATGAACAGGCTGTTGGAGGGATTTTTGAGCCGCCAGCGCGTCGGGGGGCAGTGCCATTGCAGCAACTTGAGGACCCGCTTCACGTACGCGTAAGTCGGCACCAGATCGGCCCGGTGGTTGAGCCACTCCACATAGGTCGGGATGTGGACGAAGGCCTGAAAGATCTGCGACTTGAAGTCACAGCCCATGAACAGCTGGCATTCGGTAGGCGAGGTTGCGGTGCTGGGCAGCATTGCCGTCATGCGGGGGAACAGCCGGGCGCGCCGCTCCATCGATGCCTGTGCCTTGGGGAGGCGCGGGTCCGAGGCGATCGTTGCCGCATCCGGCGGCGGACAAGGCCACATCGATTCCCAGTTACGGATCGAGCGCGCCGCCGGGTCCGCGCCGAGCAGGCAAGCAAGTGCGGTCGAGCCCGTGCGCGGCAGGCCGAGTCCGATCAGCGGCGCGACGACTTCCTGATCCTCGATCTCGGGATGCCTGCGGTACCAGTCCTCAACCTGAAGGCGGTTGGCGAGCAACTCGACCAGCTGCATGTCCATGGCCGCGCGCCCGAGATCATTGAGGTGCGCCTCTGCATCGAGCGCGGCAACCAGAATGTCCAACCCCTCGCGGAAACTATCCGCTCCGAAATCCTCGAGGCCGCTCTGCTGCCGAGCCCGGTCGAGTAATGCGGCCACCCGGCTCAAGAGGGACTCGGCTCGTTCTGAAGGATCTCGATCAGCGCGCCATGCGCAGCGGAGGAGGCGCGGATCGCATCGATCACCTGCATGGCGGCGACGCCATCGACGAAGGTTGCAACAGGGACGGGCCCAATCGGCTCACAGCGGATGGCGGCGCGCCACGCTTCGCACAGCCGCCGGGCGGGTGGCAGTTCGATATGGAGGTAACGTTTGCGCGGATCGTCGCTTGGGGCCTCCGGCGACAGACGCAACTCGTCGGGGATTGCAAGCTGACGTGTTCCCGAGCTGTCGGCAAGCCACACTGCGCCATTTTCCAGCCACAGCGTTCCTTTGGTTCCTGCAACGCGGGTCATGGCCGCGAACTCGCCCCAAGCGCCGCCGGTCTGCAGGAGGACGCCCTCGACGCCGCACGCCATGGTAAAGCGCAGAAGAAAGGTATCCTCGGCCACATCATGCCGCTGGGAGACGATGGGCGTGGCGGCGCTGACGGTCGAGAACTCGCCGAGCCACGTGCGGATCATGTCGATCGTGTGCGAGCCCGACGCGCCAAGCCAGCCGCCTCCCGCACGACTGTCGAACCACCAGTCCGGCCACCGCGCGGCGGGATCGGCGACGAGGTCCGTATATTGAGTGATCGAGATCAATCGCGGCTCGCCAATCAGACCCTGCGCAATCGAGCGGGTCATCAGAACCCTCTCAGGATTCATGCGAAATTGGTTGCCCATCATATGAACGACGCCCGCGTGCTCGGCCGCGGCAAGCATCCGGCGCGCCTCCTCGGCGTCTCTGGCGAAGGGCTTTTCACACAGAACGTGGCAACGGCGCGCAAGCGCGGTATGGACGAGCGACGCATGGGTGAGCGGCGGTGTCGCAACGGCGACAGCGGCAGCGCCGGTATTCGTGATGGCCGTATCCAGATCGGTGAACGCATGCGGCACCGAGTTGCGCGTGGCGCGATTTTGCGTGCGAATGGGGTCTGCACCCACCAGGCCGACTACATCGAAGCCCGTGGCCCGCAGTGCCGGCACGAGTACTCGCAAACCGTGTCCTGTGCCTGCGACCAGCACAGGAATGTTCGTCGCCGCCGGATCGGTTGCTCGAGGCATTAGCGGGCGTCGGATATGTCGAAATTACCGGGCATTTTTCAGTGCCGCCTGCAACAAGGGTCCGAGCCTCTCCCGCACTGGTCGCGGATCGTTGTGTTCGGCGACCGAGGCGATTCGTCCGTCGCGAATGCGCAGCATGAACACATAGCGGCCGTGATAGTCCTCGCCGTTGATGAGAGTTCCCTGCGACTGCACCTCAGCCACCACCCGATCTTCCTCGGCCGTGAGTGAGTCGACGGTATAGGCGAGGCCGCCGTTGAAAATCGACGCGAGAAGCTTGATCCCGTATTGAAAGCGGGCCTTGTCCGACCAAGCGCCCGATGAGGTGGTCCAGGCGGTCAGGTCGGATGTCAGCAATGCATCCGGTAGCTCGCCTGTCGACAAAGCTTCAAAGAACAGTCGAGCCAGTTGATGATTGGTTTGCATTGGCGTTGATACCGTCCATGACGAAGTCCTTGATTGCGGCGCTGATCTGCTCATCGCTTGCCATGCCGGGAGGAAAGATCCACTCCTTGAAAAGGATGCAGGCGAGCACCGCAGCGAACGATACGCGCACCATCAACCTGGGATCGACCTTTGGCGTCCTCGCCATCCTGCCCGTCATCATCGCTGCGCCACGTTCGAAATAAGTGCCGAGGCTGTCGATTTCGTTCACCCCTTCGGTGCCCGGTGCATAAATTTGCGCGACCACCAATGACATCAGCATCTGCGAATGTTCGCTGAGGAATTGCTGAAGTTCGCTGATGTAGCGGCGCGATTTGTCGTCCCGTGTTTCCGCCTCGGTATCGGATCGCCCGCTGGAGTGAAAGAAATCGAGAAAATGCTGATTGAGGGGCTTGAATACGGATTCGCGAAAGAGCTCGGTCTTCGAGGCAAAATATCGAAAAAGTTGCGCCTCGGTGACATCGGCATTGCGTGCGATGGTGGCGGTCGTTGCGCCGGTGAAACCCGACGCCTTGAATTCGTCCGCCGCTGCACGAATGATGCGGCCCATGTTCTCCTCGGTCGAGCGACGCTTCCTGCGCTTCGTCACGACGAGAGCCGATTTCTCTTTGTTCCTCTGCAAAACCTCCCCCTTTCCGCGACGCTTTGCCGCGCGCGCTGCACCGACTTGCCAACACTAATGATAGTGAATACTATCATGCGTCTCGAGCGACGGTCCAGCGTCCCAAGACGGGCCGATATCACCGGTGATGTGGGAAGAGTAGGGTGCGGACATGCATGAGTTCATGAGAAGGCCGCGTACGACGTTCTGTCCCGGAAGCGGTCTGCTGCGCAACGATCACTTTCAGGTGGCATATGCGACGAACGACATCGATCGCGCCTGTGAGCTCTTCAGCAATCGGCTCGGCATCAAGGAATTCCGTCGTCTGGAGGGATCGATGGCGGCCGGCGGTCATATCCGGGTGGAGCTCGCCTGGGCTGGCGGCACGATGTATGAGCTGCTCACGGCGTCCGGTCCCGGCTCGGACATTTACGTCAGCCGCTTGCCGTCGGGTTCTTTCGCCATCAAACACCATCATCTGGGATTTCTCATCCATGATCAGGCGCAATGGGACGCACTTGAATCCGACGCCTCGAGGATTGGCAGGATGCTGCTCGAGAAGAGCAACAATCCCGGGTTCCTGCAGAAATGCTTCGTCGACGTGCCGGAGCTGGGACATTATTTCGAGTACATCTTCCCTGAACAAGCAGGCATCGATTTCTTCGAGAGCGTCCCTGGAAACTGACCGGCGCGGCAGCAACACAACGGACGAGGAACATTTCCATGGTTCACGTAATGAAGGGTTTTAGAGTTCTCGAGGTGGCGCAATTCACCTTCGTTCCAGCGGCCGGCGCGATTCTGGCCGACTGGGGTGCGGATGTCATCAAGGTGGAACATCCCATACGCGGCGACACGCAGCGTGGATTCATCAACATGGGCGGGGTGACCCTCGATCCGCAGCGTCATACGCTGATCGAGCATCCCAATCGCGGCAAGCGCAGCGTCGGCATCGACGTCTCCACGGCGGGCGGTCAGCAGGTGCTTTACGAACTCGCAAGAACGTCCGATGTGTTCCTGACCAATTATCTGCCGTCCGTGCGCCAGAAGAACAAGTTCGACGTCGAGCATATCCGCGCCGTCAATCCCGACATCGTCTACGCGCGCGGCAGCGCGTACGGCAACAAGGGACAGGAACGCAACACCGGCGGCTTCGACGGCACGGCATTCTGGTCGCGCAGCGGTGTCGCCCATTCGATGAGCCCGCCGGAGCTCGAAGGTCCCCTGGCGCAGGGCATTCCCGCCTTTGGCGACTCCATCGGCGGCATGTTCATTGCCGGCGGCATTTCAGCCGCGCTGCTCCATCGCGAGCGCACCGGCGAGGCTCTGGAACTCGATGTCTCGCTTCTCAGCGCCGCCTGGTGGGCCTCGGGCGCACTCATCGCACAAGGCATGGAAAAGGGCGTGATCACCCGCAACACGATGCCGAAATCCGGCGGCACGGCTCGAAATCCATTCAGCGGAAATTTCCGTACCTCCGATGGCGGTACGATCAACCTCTGCATCAACACTCCGCACGGATTGATCCGCGATACGTTCGAGCATCTCGGCATTCCCGAAGCGGCCGACGATCCGCGTTTTGCAGATGCCCTCAAGTTGTTCGAGAACGCCAGGGCTGCCAGCGATCTGATGGTCGATGCCTTTGCCAAAAAGCCGTTCGCGTATTGGCGCGAGCATCTCAAGACCATGAAGGGTCAGTGGGCGCCGATCCAAAGCTTCCTCGATCTCATCAAAGACGAGCAGGCCATCGCCAACGACATGATCATCGAAGTGGAGGCTGCGGACGGGGGCAAGCCGCTGAAACTCGTGCGTGGACCGGTCCAATTCAACGGCGAACCCTTGAAGACGACCCGCGCTCCGCAGGCCTCCGAGCATACCGAGATGGTGCTGATGGAACTCGGTCTCGACTGGGACCGTATCGAGGAGCTCAAATCGAAAGGCGCGATCGCCTGATGAGGATCCTTCCATGAGCAGTGAGATTCGACCCGCCATCCGCGACTACCTGACCGACCTGGAAGGCGCCGTTGCGGAGTTGGCGAATACCTGGCACCCGGAAGATCCCGCCTATCGCGCCGATGTCTACCGTCAGACGATGATGAGCCTGTCTTACAGCTACTTCGCCTATTTTCACGCCACGCCGGAGCACCCGGATTGGGCGCCGCTGTGGAACCCGGTCTTCAGGTTGCAGCCCAACCCCGACGACATTTACCTCTACTCCCCGCTGCGGGGCGACCTGCGCTACAAGGTCAGCGGTAACCGTGGGACCATCCGTATTCTCAGCTTCACGACGCAGCGTTTCATGTCGGGCATGGTGGACGACATCTCGCAGATCGGCGGGCACAATGACCTCGATGATCAGGACATCATCTTCGATGCGAACGGCGACTTCGAGCTGATCTTCAGTGTCGAGCGGCCCGCGGGGTACACCGGCAACTGGGCTCCGATTCACCCGGAGGCGACCGGAATGATGGTGCGCCTGCGCAGCTACGACTGGGCCAATGAGATCGACCCAACACTTTCCATCGAATGCCTCGATGCCGTTCCACCGAAACCGCGGCTGACCCCCGAGGAGATCCTCGCGCGTATCAGGGAAATGGCCCGGTTCCCCGCCCGCAAGACGCACAGCTACTACCGCATGCAGAACGCGGTGAAGGAACGTGTGGGGTTCAACGTGTTCGAACCCATCCGCATGAAGGGCGCCCTCACCAAACAGGTCTACTGGCCCGCCTGTTTCCAGCTGGAGACGGACGAGGCGCTGATCATCGAGACGGAGATGCCGACGCGTGCGCCCTACTGGAACATCCAGCTCAACGACCCCTATTTCAACGCGCTCGAATACGTCTATCGGCTGAGCAGCACCAACGGTGCCATGGCGAAGCTCAGCTCCGACGGCAGGCTGCGCGCCGTCATCGCGCTCACCGATCCGGGCGTACCGAACTGGCTCGATCCGGCGGGCTACAAGGAGGGCGGCATTTATGGCCGCTGGTATGATTGCGACACCAACCCCGTCCCGACCATCACGCGAGTCAAGCTCGCGGGACTGCGCGATCACCTGCCCGCGGATACAGCGGTGGTGACGCAACAGGAGCGCGCCGAGGAACTTCGGGTGCGCGTGCGGGCCTGCCAGCGCCGGCGGCGCTGGTAAAGAAGGAATTCACGCGTGGCCGGGCTGGAAGAACGCTTTGCACCTCCGGAATGCTTTGCCGATGCGGTTGACCAACTGCATGAACTCGTCGCACAGCAGGTCGGGAGCCACGATTTTGGTCCGGATGATTATCTGCCGGGTCTCAAGGTTCTGCTGATGTCGATGGACTATGACCCGCATTTCAGCGAGCGGGGACGACGCATTGCCTGGGGCGAGGTGATCAGCGCTCTGTCCGGCCGCGCGCGCGCAATCAAATCCATGGCGGAGAACCCTGCCTTTGACAGGCACGTCATCACCCGCCCGGTCGTGATCACCGGCATACCGCGCACGGGCACGACCGCTTTGCACAAGCTGCTCGCCGCCGATCCGCAGTTCCAAGGCTTGCAAACCTGGCTGGTGGGCACCCCCATGCCGCGGCCGGCGCGCGAGACTTGGGGGAGCAACCCGTTGTTTCAGCGAACGCTCGAGCAGCTCAAGCGGCGCTATGAAGCGACTCCTCAATCGCGCGCGGCGCACCTCATGGTGGCCGATGAGGTGGACGAATGCTGTTTCGTGCTCCGACAGGGCTTCGTATCCAATCTTTGGACCTGCGGCTGGTCGGCCGCCACCTATGATGCGTGGTGGCAGTGCCAGAGCGAGTTGCCCTCCTACCGGCATCTCTCGCGCACCTTGCGGCTGGTCGGCAGCAACGAGCCGGAAAAACGCTGGCTGCTCAAGAATCCTGGCCACATCGCGAATCTCGAGTTGCTCTTCGCCGTCTTTCCCGATGCCCAGGTAGTGCAAACCCATCGCGACCCCGCCAAGGCGATCCCTTCACTCTGCGCTTTGCTCATGTATCGTCATCCGATCATGGAAGAAGGGCGCTACCGGCAGCGCGCGCATAACATGCTGGCGCGCGAGACGGCGAAATGGTCGGCGGCGGTGCGCGACGCGGAGGCGGTGCGTCGAATCCATCCGCACCAGGTGCTCGATGTGATCCATGGAGATTTTCATCGCGATCCAATGCACACCATCGAACGGATTTATGCGTTCGTAGGCCTCACTCTCCCGCCCGCTGTCAGGTCCGCGATGGTGCAGCGTATCGAGGCGAAACCCGAGTTGAGCCACGGCGTCCACAGCTACAATGTTGCCGATTTCGGCATGACGCAGCACGAAATACGGGAGCGCTTCGGCGATTACGTCAGCCGTTTCGGCTTGATCGAGCAACGAGCGGCGAAAGACCGGAGCGTGGTGACATGAAAGCAGCCGTATATCCCGGCGCGGGCAAGCCGCTGGTACTTCAACGCTTGCCCGATCCCGAGCCGGGTCCCGAAGATCTCATCATCAAGGTCCATCGCTGCGGCATTTGCGGGACGGACTTGCACCTCACGTCGGGGCATCGGTGGGATTTTCCGGCGGGAACCGTGGCGGGCCACGAATATTCGGGCGAGGTCGTCGACGTCGGTTCCAAGGTGACTCGTTACAAGAAAGGCGATCGTATTACGGCCCTTCCTTCGACCGGATGCGGCCATTGCGAGGCGTGCTATCGAGGCAATCTGGCGCTTTGCCATCATGCCCCGGGCGTGATGGGCGGCTTCGGCGAATATATTCGTGTTCCGACGAGCGTCGCCATCAAGCTGCCGGGCACGCTTTCGCTGGTCGATGGTGCGCTCATCGAGCCCCTCGCGGTGGGACTGCATGGGGTCAGGATGTCACGTATCCAACCCGGTGATCGTGTCCTGGTGCTTGGAGCGGGCGCCGTTGCCCTGTGTGCAATTTATTGGGCCCGGCGCCTCGGAGCCGGCCGCATCGTCGCCGCCTCCCGATCGCAGCGTCGAGCAGCAATGGTGCTCGACATGGGAGCAGATGCTTTCGTCCAATACGGCGACAACGAAATCGGCGCAGTGAGCGAGGCGCTCGGCGGAGCGCCCAACATCGTTTTCGAATGCGTCGGATCGCCCGGTTTCATCACAAAGGGCATCGAGCACGCCGCACCCTTCGGTCAAATCATTTCGTTGGGCTTCTGTACCGAGCCGGACCCGCTGCTGCCGGCCATGGCGGGCATGAAGGGCGTCTCGCTGCAATTTCCCGTCGGCTATTCGCTCAAGGATTTTGAATACGTCGCCGACGTGATGGACAAAGGCCACGCCGATCCCAAGATGCTCGTCAGCTCGGTGGTTTCACTCGACGACCTGCCGGCCGCGTTCGAGCGGCTGCGCAGCCCGAACCTTGACACCAAGGTGCAGGTATCGCTGGAGGCCCTGTGACTCCCCTGATGGAACGCACCTGGCGGAGAACACACGATGCCTAGAGTCTCGATCGCCTCCGCCGCCGATGCGCCGGTCGTTGCAGTACCGAAAGGCACATCAGGGCCGTTGATGACACGCGCGATCTTCGCCGGCAATCGCGATCCGATTCATCTGTATCTGCATCGTCTGAATCCCGGCGCGTCCATGAGCTTGCTGAAATGCTCAACCGATTGCCTGCTCTACGTCTGGGACGGGACCGCCGCAGCACATGGCGTGCTGTTGGCGCCCCGTTCGAGTGCCATCGTCGAATGTGGCGCCTCGCTTGCGCTGAGCGCCGGTGAGGAGGGGGCGGGGATACTTGAATTTCGTATGAAGGATCGAAACGCAGATGATCGTGGTGGCGGGCACGTTCATCTCCTTCCCAGCGAGCGTGTACCCCGGGTTGAAATCAACGAGGGGAAGCGGGTCGGCATGGCCTTGCATGCCGACTCGCGCTGCCCGACATGCCGGCTATGGCTGCACGAGAACGATTATCCCGATGCCAATGTAGAAACTGAAGTTCATTCACACTCCGAGGATGAAGTGATCTTCGTGAGGGCGGGCAGCATACGCCTCGGTAATCGGTTGCATGGTCCGGGCACCGCCCTGGCGATTGCCGCCAACACGAAGTATGGCTTCTTCTCGGGGCATGATGGACTCAGCCTCGTCAATTTTCGGGGCGCGTCTCCCACCTACACGTCCGCCGACGGCACCGTGGTAATGGATGAAGCCGAGCTCTGGCGTGCATACGTCGAGCAACCCGAATATCTGACGATCTGCGGAACAACGTCCTGAGAACGGAGAGGCTGCGGTGACGAAATATGTTCGGTATCGGCGTGGTGAAGCGGTCGGCTATGGAGAACTGCGGGGGACCACCGTCCACCCCGTCGACGGTGAGTTCGGACACTGGCGCCCGTCGCACGAAGTGCCCTTCGGCTTGAGCGCGGTGACGTTGTTGGCACCGGCGCAGCCCACGAAAATCATTGCCATTGGCCCCAACTACAAAGTTTATTTCCGCGACGGCTCGCCACCGCCGGCGCAACCGCTGCTCTGGACCAAACCTGCGAGCTGTTTGAACGATCCCGAGGGCACGATCGAGAAACCGCCAGGGCATACGATCAATCACGAAAGTGAGTTGGCGATGGTAATCGGCAAGCGGGCGAAGGATATCGATCCGTTGAAGGCACAAGAGTACATCCTCGGCTACACCTGCATGAACGATGTAACCGCCGGCGATTTCGCGAATCCAGGCGCCTTTGCGGCCTCACACTACTTCGTCGACGGAAAGATCTTCGACACGTTCGCTCCGCTCGGCCCGTTGATCGAAACGGACATCGAGGTCAACGATCTGCATCTGGAGTGCCGCGTCAACGGCGAGGTGCGCCAGAGTCACTCGACCTCGGACTTTCTCTTCACCCCCGCGTTTCTCGTCACGATGATTTCGCGGGTGCTCACCCTGTTTCCCGGGGACGTAATCTCGATGGGCTCGCCGCCGGGCGTCGCGCCCCTCTGCGACGGAGATACGGTCGAGATCGAGATCGAGAAAATCGGGATTTTGCGCAACTATGTTCGGAACCGGCCGGGCACTTAGCTGGAGGCGTCAGCGTATGTCGAAGACTCAATTCTCAGTGCGATCCATGCCGGTCGGGGCGGAGATCGTCGGGCTGCCTGCGGGCGGCGAGAGCGATCCGGGCATCCAGCAGGCGCTTTACGCGGCGTGGCTCGAACACGGCATTCTTCTGTTCAGGAATGTCGACAGCACCGCGCGACACCTTGCACTCAGCCGCTGCTTCGGAGAGCTCGAAATCCACCCCTTTCCGGAGGCCCGCGCCGAGGAGAATCCTCTGTTCATCGAGCTCGGCGGACGCAAGACGACGCCAGCATTCCTCTACGACGGCACGGATTTGCGGGTGAACAGGCTTCCCTGGCACCGCGACACCGCCTACACACCCGACATCTGCAAAGGGGCGATGCTGCGGATGCTGGAAGTCCCGCCTGTCGAGGGTGAAACCCTGTTTGCCGACACCGCGTTGGCCTATGAGGATCTTCCCGCGCCCGTCAAAGCGCGCCTGGAAGGGTTGGAATACCGCGCCTCGCTGCGACTCGGGACCATCGAGCAGACACGTCCCGGCGCATTGTGGCAAACCGCCCGGGAAGCCACGCGGGAGGAAGATCCGCATGGGAACAAACAGATCCCCTATGATGCGACGGCTCAGTCGAGATATCCGTCCGTCGTGCATCCGGCAGTGCTGGTGCACCCCGAGTCAGGTCGCAAATGCATTTTCCTCAGCCCGACCTATGTCGACTTTTTTCTGGGCATGAGCCGGAGCGAGAGCGACGAGCTGCTTCGGTATCTCGTCAGGCACATGGTGCAGTCGCGCTATGTGTACAAGCATCCTTGGTCCGTCAATGATGCGATCGTGTGGGACAACCGGCGCATGATGCATGCGGCGGTCGGCAACAAGCTCGGCGATCCCCGACGTGGATTGCGCACGACCTTGGCCGGCCAATTGCGTACCGGGCGCTACTTCGAGGAATCGGCAACCGCGCCGACGAGCCCCGCACTCGCGGATTAGCGATGCCACTCCAGATGATGGCGCGCGAGATCGGACAAGGACCGGCAGCCGATCAGAGCGATCGCCCGGTCGATCTCCTCGCGAAGGATTGCGAGCGCACGAGCCGCGCCCGGCTCTCCTCCCGCGGCGAGACCAAACAGCGTCGCGCGGCCAATCATCACGGTCGAAGCGCCCATGGCAACGGCCTTCAATATGTCCGCGCCGCGCTTGAACCCGCCATCGATCATCACCGTCACCTTCGGGGCCACCGCGTCCACGATTTCCGGCAAAACCTGCATGGAGGGAACACAGCCATCGAGGCTGCGGCCGCCATGATTCGACACGATGATGCCATCAACGCCGCAATCCGCCGCGGTTCTCGCATCTTCCGCGGTGGATAGCCCTTTGAGCACCAAGACATCGCGCCAACGTCGCCGCAACGATCGGACATCATCCCAGGTGAAGTCGTCTGCATTGGCCGCCCAGGCACCGGCGTAGAAGTCGGTTTCGCCCTTCGGCATATTGGACATGTGTGGCAGACCGCCCTGCAAGAAGTAACGGAGCAACGTTCCAAAGAGCCAGCGCGGTGCGCCCAGGCTCTGAATCAAGGCTCGTGCGGACATGCGCCTGGTGAAGAGTCCGCTGCGGCGCATATACTCCCGGTTGCCCATCACCGCGGAATCCATCGTTACCACGAGAACGCGAATGCCGTCGGAGCGCGACGCTGCGATATGGTAATCCAGCAAGTCGCGCCGCTTTGGCGGGTAGATCTGACGCCACAGCAGATCCCCGCAGATCGACTTCAACTCGGATTGCGACATCGAATTGGTCGTGCCGATGGTATAGGGGATGCCAGCCGCCGCGGCCGCACGCGCGAGACTGCGCTCGCCGTCGTAACAAACGATGTGCGTCAAACCCGTGACTCCGATCGCGACAGGCATCGACTGCCTGACTCCGAACAGCGTGGTGGAAATGTCGCGATGCGAGACATCGACACCCACGCGTTGTCTGAAGAACAGCTGCTTGATGCAGGCGCTGTTCTGCAGCAACGTCACCTCGTCCTCTGCGCCGCGATCGATGTATTCGTAAAGATCCGCGGGAAGCCGACGCTTCGCGATCTGCGCCAGATCGTCGATATTGAAGGCTTCAGACATTCTCGTCATTGATTGCTTACCATAGCGGGGAGCCAGGCACTCAAATTGGAGACATCATATGACAACGGATGCCCGGATCAGAATCAGGCGGGTCGTTCATACCATTCATGCGGTGGCCGATCTTGCCGCCTGCCGCGCGAAATATCTCGACATTCTGGGCGGACTGATTTTCGCTGAAGGTTATTTCGAAGCAGAGGACCGCGACATGGCTCTGCTCTATGTGGCGAACCATATGATCGAGCCGATGGCGCCGCGCGACCCGGGCAGACAAGACAAGCCCTTCGCGCGCTATCTGCAGCGCCACGGTCAGTGCTATCACTCGTTCGAGATCAAGGTCGATAATGCGCCTGAATTGTCCGCAAGGCTCAAGTCGGCCGGCTGCAGGGTCGCGGCCGACTATGGCTTCTTTTTCTTCGTACGGGCGGAGTCGACCGGCGGGGTTCTCCTCGAGGTGTGTGAGCGGCCGATGCCGAACGACCCTTATGATCGGCGGAATTGGCGACCCGATTGGGCGGAGGGGCATCCGTCGAACGTGCTGCGTCTGGACCATATTGCCTGCGTGACGCCCGATCTCGAGACCGTCCTCGGATTCTTCACGGGCCATCTCGATGGCCAGGTGCTCGCCGACGAACACGTTGTCGCGCCACAACCGGGCCGTCGCATCCTGTTGCGCCTGGGCGATACCAGGGTCGCTTTCATCCAGCCCGACGATCCGAAGGTCGGGCCGCTGGGCGGCTTCCTCACGCCGTCCGGCGGCGGTATCTACGCGCATGTCTGGCAGGTCGAGGACGAAGCCAGGACCGAGGCCTTTTTTCACGCGAAGGGATTGCGCACGACACGTGAAGGCTGCGTGTCCTCCGGTCTGGCCATCGAGCCGGCGGCGTTCCTCGGTGCCCGGCATGAGTTCGCCGCCCACGCCGGCTGAGGGGCCAGCGTCACATCCGGCGTGGATCGACGACGGTTCGGATCGGCGCGGTGGGGCTGCTCATCGCGTTGAGGGCGTCCTCGACTCCCGAAAGACCGATGCGCCCGCCCAGCCATGGCGTGATGTCGATCTTGCCGTCCGCGATCGAACGCAGTGCCAGGTCCAGGTCCTGCTGCTCTTCGCCCGCCGCGAAATGGACTATCAGCCGCTTGGATTGCGCATTGGGAATATAGATTTCCTCAGGTTCGAGGCAGAAGCCGCCGATCACGATACGCGCGCCGAAGCCGACCGAGCGAATGATCTCGTTGAGCAGGCCCCGCTTGCCGACGCATTCATAGATGAGCGTCGCGCGGCGGTTGCCAAGGTCCGGGAGCGGCCCATAGGGTGAGCGCTCGCGCGGGTCGATCACCACATCAGCGCCCATCCTGACCGCGACGTCGCGCCGGCCGGCGTCGAAGTCGGCACCAAGGATGGGAGCGATGCCCATCAGCCTGAGGCCGGCGATCACACCGAGGCCGATCGCGCCGCAGCCGATCACCAGCGGAACGTCATCGCGGGTCGGTACTCCCATGCGGGCATGCTCGAGGCCGACCGATAGGGGCTCGGTCATCGCCGCCATCTCGTCACCGAGCCCCGGCGGAATCTGCATGAGCGCATTCTCGTCGAGCAGCATGTACTCGCCGAAGCCGCCGGGGCAGTCGTGGCTCTGGCCGATGATCGAATGGCCGCCGTCGTGACGCATGACCGGCTGCGACGTCACCCGCGTTCCAAGCGCGAGCGGCCGCCGACTGCCCGGCCCATAATCGATGATCTCCCCCACGTATTCATGACCCGGAACGATGATCCGCTCGAAGTCGAGATGGGCATAGGGGCCGCCATACTTGCGCGACATCTCGAAAACACGCTTGCCGCCCTGGAGAAAATGCGCATCGGAGGCGCACAGTCCGCAGCTGTGAGTGCGCACGAGCGCCTGCCCTTTGGCAGGAACCGGATCGGCCACCTCGCCCACGTGGATCCGATTGTTCAAGAGATATGCCGCTTTCATCGAGGGCCGCTCATGGGTCAATCAGCACTCATGGGTCAATCAGCACGTCATACGAGGGGTCCGTGTCGTCGCGCTTGCCGGTGTCGTGCCGGGCCGTCTCCGCGACATCGCGTATCTCGTCGAAATCGCGTATGGCGATGCGCTTGTCCAGGCCCCAGAGGCCATCGCGCCGCGACCAACGGTCGACGTAGCGACCCCACACGGAGATCTGCCGGAGCTGCGTTCCGCTCATCACTCTGATCGACGCGCTGAAATAGGATTCGCTGCCGGCGCGATCCCCGGCAAGATGGATGAGGATGTTCGACACCTGATGGGAATGAGCGAGCGTCTTGCGATGCTGTGCGCAAATGTGGTCGATCACCCCCTTGCCGGCCCCTTGATAAACCGCGCCATAGTCCGCCACGCCGCTCTCGTGCCAGATCGAGTGGCCGAGTGGAATGTCGAGTCGGTCGACCGAACGGCAATAGCGGTAGATGAGATCGGTTATGGCTTGTCGGTCGATCAGGTTCTGTAAAGTGTCAGTCACGGCGTGCGCAGTCATGATCTTAAGAGATTACTCCGTCTCCGCCGGCCGGGCCAAACTGATCAACGCGTTGTTGATCAGAAGGCGGTCGTTTCGGTTATGATGCCGGGCGATGGCTGCTCGATCCAAATCACCGACACCGCAGAAACGTGTGCGCAGGGCGCGCAATCCGGATGGAACCCGCGAGGCCATTCTGGAAGCGGCGCGCGAGGTGCTTGCGCAGGACGGCAAGGAGGGGCTGAGCGTTTCCCTGGTCGCGCGCCGTGCCGGAGTCAATCGCGGTACGGCCTACCAGCACTTCCAGACGCGCGAGCAGCTCATTGAAGCGACGACCCAGTGGGTCAGCGACAAATTGTTCCACGCCGTCTACGGGGACCATGCGGAGGTACGGGGGGAATCGGCGGACAGCATCGGCATCAAGCTGGTGACCGAACATCTCGCCGATTTTGCGATGGAAAACCCCGAACTTGGCCGTGCCTGGCTGTTTGAATTGTTGAGTTCGAGGCGACCCGCGAGTGACCGGTTCTGGCAGGGCTATGAATCGAGCTTCGAGCAACTCGCCAAGACCGAGTATGCGCAGCCCGGGATCGACACCGAAGTGGTCTCGGTGCTGACGCTCGCGGGCATGTTTCTATGGCCCGTCTGGGCACGCGCCCACACGCGCAATGCGAAGGAACGGCAACAGATGGCCAAGCGCTTCTCGCGCGAGGTATTGCGGATGTCTCTGCACGGTACCCTTCGTCCGGAGAAATTTCCGGAACTCGACATGCGGGTCAAGAAGGAACGGAAGTCGCGCAAGAGTTGAGGGCGGGAGGAACCGCCGCACGCTATCAGATCCACGAGGTGCGCTCCGTGAAGACACAGAAACTCGAATACACCAACGGCAGGACGAAATTCGTCGGCTACCTCGCCTTGGACGAGCAGTTGGGTGGACGGCGCCCCGGCGTCGTCGTATTTCCGGAGGCGTTCGGACTCAACGACCACGCGCGCCAGCGAGCCGAGCGCCTGGCACAGCTGGGTTACGTGGCGCTGGCCGCGGACCTGAACGGCGCTGGCGTCGTGAACGATGACATGGCCAAGGTGGGGCCCGCCATCCAGGCCCTGTACTCGGACCGCGCTGAGTGGCGCTCGCGGGCACGCGCCGCCTTGGATGCGCTGCTCGCCCAGCCCCAGGTCGATGGGCAGCGGGTCGCTGCGATCGGCTTCTGCTTCGGCGGCACGACTGCGCTGGAACTGGCGCGTTCAGGCGCGCCGCTCGCGGCGCTGGCGACCTTCCATTCCGGGCTCCTCCCGGGATTGCCCGAGGATGCCGGACGGCTGCGCGCCCGGCTGCTCGTGTGCCATGGCGCCGAAGATCCGCTGGTCAAGAAGGAAGCCGTCGATGCGCTCATGGCCGAGCTGCGGCGCGATAAGGTCGACTGGCAGTTCATCCACTACGGCAATGCGGCGCACAGCTTTACCGAGCCCGCGGCGGAACAGCGGAAGATTCCGGGCCTGGCGTACGATAAAAAGGCGGATGCGCGTTCATGGGCCGCGATGTGCCATCTTTTCGACGAGGCATTCGCCTGAGCATCTTGATTACGGCAGATAAGATCATTGAACCATCGACACAGTTTCGGTGTGAGTAATCCAGACAACTTTTGCGCGCCGCATATATGTGGCATATGACGCGTTGCATATAGACAACAATGTTGATGCTTAGCTTGACACGATGCCGGGACTAGGACACGATTCCGCAACATCGATCGAGAGGGGGATTGTGGGGTTCCGCGTTTGAGAGAGACTCGTCCGGACCTTCTGTCGATGGGTTCCTCCGCCGGCGCGCAACGCAGCCTAATCCAATTACCGCCGGCCGCGGCCGACAATTCGAATGACGCCTATTCGTGGGGATAACCGCACGGCGCAAAGATAGAGACATACAGGACGTATCGCAGGCGGCTCATCAGTCCCTGCTGATTGATTCAAATCAACGCGATCCGATCAAAGGGGAGTTGGATGAAGAATAAAGTATTCCATACGATGCTTGGCGTGATGAGCGCTCTCGCTCTCATCCAGGCTGCGCCCGCGTTTGCGGATCCGGCCGCGGCGGATCAGCCCGCTCCGGCCACCGCGGCGAAGGCCTCGGACGTTGGGTTGTCCGACGTCATCGTAACGGCACGACGAGTCGAGGAGCGTCTGCAGGACGTGCCGATCTCGATCAAAGTCTACAGTCAGCAACAGCTGAACAACCTTAACATCGTCAATGCTTCTGATCTCGCGACCTACACGCCCTCTCTTTCGGTCAACACCAATTTCGGCACTTTGAATACGGGCTTCGCGATGCGCGGCTTCGTGCAGGATATCGGCACCCAGCCTGCGGTCGGCGTCTACTTCGCGGATGTTGTTTCGCCGCGCGGAGCGTCGAACAACCTTCCCATCGGAGATGGTTCCGGACCCGGCAACTTCTTCGATCTGCAGAACGTGCAGGTCCTGAAAGGACCCCAGGGTACGCTGTTTGGCCGCAACACCACCGGCGGCGCCATCCTGCTCGTGCCGCAGAAGCCGACCTCCAAGGAGGAGGGCTACATCGAGTATTCCTACGGCAATTATGCGATGAACCGCATACAAGCGGTCGTGAACATGCCGCTGAGCGATACCGTGCGGTTTCGCCTCGGCTTCGATCGCCAATCGCGCCAGGGATATACGAGTAATTATTCAGGCGAAGGACCGGCGCGCTTCGACGACACGAACTACAGCGCCGCGCGCGCGAGCCTCGTGGTCGATATCACGCCCGACCTTGAGAATTATACGATCGGGTCCTTCCTGGACTCGGACATCAACGGCGACGTTCAATCGCTTGTCGGCTGCAGCCCCACTTTTTCACTGGGACCGTTTGCGTGCGCTCAGCTCGCAGAGCACAAGGGCGCTGGGTTCTATAGCACTGCGAGCGATCTCACAAACCCCTTTACCCGCCTGCAGCAGTGGCAGGCCATCAATACGACGACCTGGCATGCCAGCGATACGCTGACCGTCAAGAACATCGTGAGCTATGCAGACTTGCAGGAAAAGCTGAGAACTGCGCTTTTCGGGACGAACTTCGCCTTGGTCTTCCCACCGTTCATACCCCCGCCCGGCATTCCATTCGTCTTCGCGCAGAGCATCCCGGTTCCCGGGGGTTATACGGCTGACGAGAGCACCGCCACCGAGGAGCTGCAGGTTCAGGGCATTGCCATGAATAACCGACTCAAGTGGCAAGCCGGCGCCTATGAGGAGAATGTCGAGCCCCTGTCGGCGGTCGGCTCTCAGTCGCCCGTCCTGCTCAATTGCACGAACTCCGATACCTTTAATTGCATAGCTCCGCTCGGTTCCCCCCCTGGCTCGATCAACTATACCGTCGGCAAGACCTACTTTAATAATACCGGTGTGTACGAACAATCAACGTACACCCTGTCGGATGTGCTGAAGATGACCGAAGGCCTTCGTTTCACCTGGGATCAAACGCACAATAACAGCCAGCTCAAGACTTATTACCTGCAGGCTCCGGGCGTACCGTTTCCGGCAACTTGCACCGATCCAACCTTGAGCACGCCTGCCTGCGCCGCGCATTATCAAGAGAATTCGAGCGCGCCGACCTGGCTGCTCGGCCTCGATTACACGCCCACCGACGACATCCTAGTGTATGGCAAGTACGCCCGTGGTTATCGTGCGGGTGGCGTAGCACCCCAATCGCCGGCTGAATTTGCTGTCTACCAGCCGGAAAAAGTAGACACCTATGAGGTGGGTTTCAAGTCGACCTTCCACGCTGTGGTCAACGGCACGTTCGACCTCGCCGCTTTCTACAACAACTTCAGGGATCAGCAACTTCAGGTGGACTTCAATCCGAAGCCCCCTCCGAGGGTGAGCCCGGCCAGCGGCATTCTCAATGCGGGTAAGTCTCGCATCTATGGTCTCGAGGCGGAGACATCGCTCAATCTGTTCGAGGGGTTTGTTCTTTCTACCAGCTACACTTATCTCAACACGAGGATCCAAGAGGTCACGCCGCCTGTGACCCCCGCTTCCAGCCCCTATGAGGTCGTGTCGCCGGTCGCCGTGGGAGATTCTCTACCGCTGTCGCCGAAGAACAAGGTCAGCACCACCGGCACTTATACGGTGCCGCTCAGCGACCGCATCGGGAAGATCGCCGTCAGTGCGACGTTCACGCATACCGGTCCCCAGATCACGAACTATGTCGATGCGACCAGCACAGATCCGGCAATCAATGGTTTGGGTACCCTGCCTTCCTTGAATCTGCTCAACCTCAATGCGAGCTGGAGCTCGATCATGGGTTCGCGTCTGGGCTTGGCATTGTTCGCTTCGAATCTGACCAACAAGCAGTACTACACCTATGTCCCGGGTCTCTATAACACCGTCGGCTTCGAGACTGCGGAACTCGGTCAGCCGCGAATGTACGGCGTGCGAGTTCGCTACACCTGGTGAGGTGAATTCGTCCTCCGTCGGCTGTACGGAACTTTCTGCGATGTGAAATCTTCCGGACCGGGCGCCCATGGATGGGCGCCCGTGTCCAGGCGCGAGGAAAGGGTGGCACCTCGGGAAGGACTCAACAACAGTGTTGATTTGACCAGGCGTCTTGCTACCGGTCGACATCGGCGCATAGTATGAGGCCGGATGACGGGCCGAGGTGTGCAGATGTCCGAAGGCGAATCCCGAACGGAACGCAGCTATTGCCGTATCTGCACGTCCTTGTGCGGCATTCTGGTCGACATCGAGGGTGACAAGATCGTCGCCGTGCGCGGCGACCGCGAACATCCGGTCACGCGCGGCTACCTGTGTCCCAAGGGGCGTGCACTGCCGCGCATGCACCACGATCCGCGGCGCCTCGAGCGCCCGCTGCTGCGAACCGAAGGCACGCTTCAGCCAACCTCCTGGGAGCATTGTCTCGGCGACCTCGGCACGCGCCTGCGAGGCATCATCGAGCGGCACGGACCGGGATCGGTCGGCATCTTTTTCGGCAGCGGCGTGGGTATGGATGCAGCCGGTTACCGCATGGCCCAGGTGCTGCATGCGGCATTGAAGACGCCGGCGCGCTTCAGTCCCCTCACCATCGATGGGACTGCGAAGTCCCTGGTGGCGACCTTGGTGGGCGGTTTCACGGGCCTGAGCCCGCGGCCGGACTACGAGCACGTCAACCTGGTCATCTATATCGGCATCAATCCGATGGTCTCGCACGGCCACACAGTCGCAATGCCCAACCCCGCGAAGACGATCCGTGCGGCGGCGGCGCGGGGCGAGGTGTGGGTGATCGATCCGGTGCACACCGAAACGGCGCGCTTTGCATCGCGGCACTTGGCGCCGCGGCCCGGCACCGATTACGCGATCCTGGCCTTTTTGATTCGCGAGTTGCTGCACAACGGTGCCGACCGGGAGATCCTCGCACGCCATGTCCAGGACAGTGCTGCGCTGCACCGGGTCGTTGCGCCCTTCGAACGCGAACGCGCTGCCAACATTGCAGGCGTCTCGGCGGCCGAGCTGGACCAGTTGCTCGCGTCGGTTCGTAAGGCGGGTCGCCTGGCAGTCGAGACCGGCACGGGTGTGACCATGTCGGACGGCGCCAACCTCACGCAGTGGCTGGCGTGGGTGTTGATGATCATTACCGATTCGATGAATCGGCCCGGCGGCGTGTGGTTTCATCCCGGCTTCGTCAACCGGATGGACGCTGCCGATTTACCCGTGATGACCGACATCCTCGGCCCCGGACCGAAAAGCCGCCCTGAACTCAACAGCATCTTGGGCGAGTACCCCTGCGCGGCCCTGCCCGATGAAATCAACGCCGGCAATATCCGCGCGTTGCTGAACCTCGGCGGCAGCCTCATCCGCTCCTTCCCGGATGTCCATGCCTTGCGCCCCGCGTTGCAGCGCTTGGAGGTGTTTGCGACTCTGGAGATCGTGGAGAACGAGACGACGGCGCTCTGCACGCATGTGTTGCCGACCAAGGATCAGCTGGAGCGCCCGGACATCGCGCTCTGGGATTTCCTGAGTCCCCGCGTCAATGCGCAATACACGCGCGCGGCTGTCGGTCCGGTGGGCGAGCGGCGGGCGACCTGGTGGGTGCTTGCGGAGATCATGCGGCGTCTAGGGCTGGAAACGCCCGGCTTCATCCCGCCCGACGGAACGGCGAGCGGCGCCGACGATGCGATGCTCGCGACCCTCCTCGAGAGCGCGCGCTGCACTTTCGCCGAGCTCACCGACCGCGGCTATGTCGAAACCGGACACGAATTCCAGGCTCGTTGGGTCGATGCCCATGTCGAGCGGCTCGGCGGCTGGCGCCTGGCACCAGCACCGCTCATCGAGCAGTTGAGGACACTCGGCGCCACGCATCTGGCCGCTGCCGATGCCCCGGGCGCCGCTGCGCCGGGATCGCTCAACCTGACTCCCCGCCGTCAGCGGCGCCATTTGAACGCGCAATACCTGTTTCTTGGAGATGTCTTCGACGTGTTGCTGCACCCGACCGATGCCGCCAACGCCGGAGTGCAGGACGGCCACCCGGTGACGGTGAGCACCGCGAGAGGCGAAGTCGTGGGTACGGCACGCGTGGATGCGCGTATGCGACGCGGTGTCGTGTCGGTGCCGCATGGTCACGAGCAGCACAACGTCAATCTGCTGACCAGCATCCGCGACGTGGATCCGCTCACCGGCATGGCGCGCTACTCGGGGATACCGGTCAGCGTTCGGCCGGGCCCGGTCGTGTCCGTCTAAAGCCCTTCGCGCGAGCATCATGCAGATTCCAAACCGCTACCTGCATCTGGAGGGCGGATGCAATTTTCGGGATGTCGGCGGCCGGACCACGGCGGATGGCCGCACGGTGCGCTGGGGACATGTCTATCGTACCGGTGTGCTGCGTTATCTTACGCCGGCCGATACGGAGCGGCTGACGAGTCTCGGCGTGCGCACCATTTGCGACTTGCGACGCACCGATGAACGCGAACGCGAGCCCACCCGCTGGCCCACGCCGGACGTGACCACGCTGACATGGGAGGACGGCAAAGATGCGCCGGCGGTCACCGGGCGGCTGTCGCCGCGCCAACAACTCGACGCCCACGACATGCGCACGGCCATGCTCAACATGTACCGCGACCTGCCGCGCTGGATGGTGCCGCGTGTCCGGGGCTTGTTCGAATGCGTGGCGGGGGACCGCATGCCGGTCGTGGTGCATTGCTCGGCCGGCAAAGATCGCACCGGGTTTGCGGTCGCCATGTTGCATGCAGCGCTCGGCGTCGGCGCCGAGACTGTCATGCAGGATTACCTGTACACCAACGAAGTCGGCAATTTCGAGGAATTCATCCAACGCCGCCACGGCGCGGCGTTGGGCGTGAGCGACGATCGGCACCCGCTGTTCAGAATGCCCGAGGACATTCGCCGCGTGCTGTTCGCCGCCGATGAGGATTATCTGCGCGCCGCGCTCGAGCAGATCGACGAGCGAGTTCGGCGGCCTCGAGTCGTACCTGCAGAAGACAGTCGGACTGTCCGCCGAGCTACGCATGCGCATGCAGGATGCCTTGCTGGAATGAGGACACCCGTCAAATGAACGAACAGCAGCGAGTAGCGGTCATCAGCGGCGCGAGCGCGGGCATCGGCTTGGCCGCCGCCAAGACGCTCGCCGCACGGGGCTGGCGAGTCATCGGAATCGGCCGCGACCCCGGGCGCTGCACGGCAGCCGAGGCCGAGATCCGGGGCGCGGCGACCGGAGGTGGAGCGGTGCATTTCATTCGCGCTGATCTCGCGCTGATGGGTGAGGTGATGCGGGTCGCGGCGGAGGTCGCCGCGACAGCGCCGCGTCTCGATGTGCTGATCAACAACGCCGGCGGCGTGCGCGATGCACTGGTGCTGACCGCCGAGGGCAATGAAGCCACCTTTGCCGCGAACCATCTCGCACCCTTTCTGCTGACGCGCGAGCTGATGCCCCTGCTGCGCGCAACCGCAGCGCGCAGCGCGCGGGGCAGCGTGCGCGTCATCGGTGTTTCCTCGACAGGGCACGAATACAGTCCGGGCATCGTTTGGGATGATCTGCAGATGCTCGACCGCTTCACCGTCATGGGTGCTTATTGTCAGGCCAAGCTCGCCAACATCCTGTTCACGCGCGAACTGGCACGGCGCGCTGCGGCCGACGGCATCGTCGCCCAGGTCATGCATCCCGGGGTGGTCGCCAGCAATTTCGCGTCCCATGGCGATGCGAGCCTGCAGGCTTACATGAAAACCCTCAATGCGGTAAGCCCCGGCGAGGCCGCGCGCACGATGGTCTGGCTGGCGACGGCGCCTGAGGCGGGCGAGGGCAGCGGGCGGTATTTCCACAACTGTGAGGCCTTGTCGCCATCGCCCGCCGCGCTCGACGATGCTGCGGCGGCGCGGCTGTGGCGCGAAAGCGAGACGCTGCTCTCGCGCATGGGATTCGGAGAAAACGGATGACCGCAACACAAAGCGCAGCCCAGCGGCGCGGCTGGTATCACGGCTGGAACATCGTCGCAGTCTGTGTGCTCTCGCAGACCGTGGCGAATGGCTTACCGGTGAACGCCTTTTCGCTCTTTCTGCGCGACTGGTCGGCGCAGCTGCACACCCCCATCAGCACGCTGCAGCTGGGAATCGCGGCCTTTGGATTGTTCTGCGCGGTCCTCTCGCCCAAAGCCGGGGTGTTCGCCGACAAGTATCCCGCGCGCTGGCTGATGGGCGGCGGCCTCATCGGTGTCGCGCTCTTCTATCTCGGCGTGAGCTTCGTGACCGCGAGCTGGCAGCTGGTGGCGCTCTATGCACTGCTGCTGCCCATTTCGGTCGTGTGCTCCACGGCGCTGCCGGCAAATGCCGTCGTCTCGCGCTGGTTCGTGCGACGTCTTGGCTTCGCCCTCGGCCTGACGGCGTTCGGACTTGGAATGGCCGGCGTCATCCTGCCTCCGATCGTCGCCGCCGTCACGCCCGAGTTCGGCTGGCGGACCGTCTGGCGGGTCAGCGGCCTCTTCATTGCGCTCGTCGTCGCGCCTCTCGTGATGTGGGTGGTACGAGACCGTCCGACCGAGCGCGACGGACCTCATTATCTGACCGCAGAGGGTGAAACGCGTCCTTATCTCGGCCACGCGCCAGCAAGCGGCGGCGGGCTGACCTGGCGCGATGTCCTGAAGCGCAGAAATTTCTGGCTTCTCGTCGCCGTTTATCTACCCATGCTCGCGCTCTATGGGGCGTGCATGCAGAATCTCGCGCCCGTCGCCGCGAGCCACGGATTGAGCCAGCAAACCGCCGGAACGTTGCTGTCGGCGTTCAGTCTCACGCACGTGGCCTCGACGTTACTCATGGGTCTGCTTTCCGATCGCTTCGGCAACCGCCTGCCGCTGTGTGGGCTCGCGCTCGCAGTCGCCTGCGGCGGCCTCATCGTCTCGTTCGGGCACGGAGTCGCCCTGCTCGGCATGGGCGTGATGCTCGTCGGCCTCGCGGGCGGACTCTGGCCGCTGCTCGCTGCAGCCGCGGCTGCGGAGTACGGCGCAAGCGAGGTCGGTCGTGCCTTCGGGCTGCTGATGATGTTCATCCCCGTGATCGCGCTGGTACCGTTTCTGGTCGCGAGGATTCAGGAGAGCACGGGCAGCTACGCACCCGGCCTCGCAGGCCTCGCCGTATTGACATTCATCGGCGGGGCCGCCTGTCTTCTCATGCGCGAACGCCGCCGCGGGAGCCCGGGCCGACCTGTCGAGGCCCCGGTGATCGCCCCAAGCGTAAGAGGAACGATATGACATTCCGAAGCCCCCATACCGCCATCCTGCCGCGGCATCCGGTCATCATTGGCGACAGCCTGAGAGAGCGCGGCGCGGGAAAGAAGCAAACCCACGTCTATCCCGCGAACGGGTGCGTCACGTGCGAGATCAATCTCGCTTCCGCTCAGGACGTGGATCAGGCGGTTCAAGCGGCACACACCGCTTATCCGGCCTGGCGTGCGATGTCCGGCGACAAGCGGCGCGACCTCATGCTGAAGATGGCGGGGGTCATCGAGGAACACGCCAAAGAGTTGGCCGAACTGTCGACCTTGGAGAACGGCTCGCCGAGCATGATCACGCCGTTCATCGCGCTCGATGCCGCGCAGAAGTTTCGTTACTTCGCGGGCTGGGCCGACAAGATCCAGGGCGAGACGATCAGCACGTGGTCCGCCCCGGCGCATAACTACGTCGCGTACGAGCCTTATGGCGTCGTCGGCGCGATCATTCCGTGGAACGGTCCGCTGTTTGCGGCGACGATGGTGATGACGCCGGCATTGGCGGCGGGCAATTGCGTGGTCGTGAAAGCGCCCGAACTCGCGCCGTTCACGGTGATGCGCTTGGGCGAGTTGTTCCTCGAGGCGGGATTTCCCGCCGGAGTGGTGAACATGGTTGCCGGTGGTCCGGATATCGGCGAGGCGATCGTGAGCCATCCGGGCATCGACAAGGTGCAATTTGTCGGCAGCGGCGCAACCGCGAAGAAGGTGCTTCGCAGCGCGGCCGAGACGCTCAAGCCTTGTGGACTGGAACTCGGCGGAAAATCCGCGGTCATCGTTTTCGCCGATGCAGATCTGCAGCAAGCGGGGCGTCGCGGTCTCGCCGGTGCCATCAGCGTGAGCGGGCAGGGCTGTGTCAATGGCACGCGCCTGCTCGTCGAGCGGCCGATCTACGAGCAATACTTGAAGATGCTGCAGGCCATTGCCGGGCACATCAAAGTGGGCGACCCGCTCGATCCCACCACCGTGATGGGGCCGATCATCTCCGAAAGCTCGGTGAAGCGCATTCTCGAGGTGATCGATACGGCCGTCAAAAAAGACGGTGCGCGGTTGGTGCTCGGCGGCGAGCGTTTGGGCGGCGACCATGCGGATGGCTACTACCTGCCGCTCACCATCATCGCCGACGTCGACAGCAAGAGCCCGCTCGCGCAGCACGAAGTGTTCGGCCCGGTGCTCGCCGTGACTCCGTTCGATACGGAAGAGGAGGCAATCGCGCTCGCCAACGGCACGAGCTACGGACTCGGCGCCTACATTCATACCGAGAACCTGCGGCGCGCCCACTACGTCGCGAGCCAAATGCAAGCCGGGATGGTCCAGGTGAACGGCTCCGGCGAAGGCATGCAGCCCTTCGCGCCGTTCGGTGGCATGAAGCAGAGCGGCTATGGACGATTGGGCGGAGAACAAGGGCTGCACGAGTTTCTGCAGGTCAAGAACGTGTGGATGAATCTGGCCAAGCCCCAGGGTGCCAAATGAGCCTGCTCGATCCGGCGCAGCGCGCGCGAATCGGCGCGCACGAGCAAGCGGAGTTGCTCGCCGCCCCGGCGCCCGAGCCCGGTACGCCGCTCGAAGCGTCGTGGCGTGATTTCGTGTTCGCCGAGGTGTGGACGCGCCCGGGCCTCGATCGACGCTCGCGCTATCTCATTTCGATCGCCAGCGCGGCTTGCGAAGGCGGCCGCCCGGATGTGCTCGACGGCTATGTCCGCGGCGCTCTGAAGCTCGGTGAACTGACGCTGATCGAGCTGCGTGAGGCGGCTCTGCAACTCGCGGTCTATGCCGGCTGGTCGCGCGGTGTCGCCCTCGATACCGCCGTCACGCGCGCGGCGAAGGAGCTGGGGTTGCCGCCCGCCGACCATGCGCCCATTCGAGCGCAAGCTTGGGATCCGAAACAGCGTATTGCCGAAGGGGCCGCAAACTTCACCGCCGTCATGCTGTCGCCGCCGCCCCCGCCGGCGACGCCCTATTACGAAGGCGGCATCCTCAATTTCGTATTCGGCGAAATGTGGGTGCGCCCGGGGCTCGATCAGCGCGCGCGGCGCTGGGTGACGCTGGTCGGCGTGGCGCATTCCTCCTCGAGCACGCCGATTCGCACGCACACCTATGCGGCAATGGCGAGCGGCAACGCGACGGTCGCGGAGATGCAGGAATTCGTCCTGCAGTACGCGATTCACGGCAGCTGGCCGAAGGCATCGGTCATGCAAGCCGTGGTGATCGAGATGGCGGAGCGCGTCACCAAGGGTCTTCCCTACCAGTAACCAGAGCATGCCGACGGCAAGCAACATGAACGGCAAGGCGGCCCTCGTTACCGGAGCGGCTTCGGGATTGGGTCGCGCCACGGCGCTCGCACTCGGGCGTGCGGGCGCCGACGTATGCATCGTCGATCTCAATGCCGCGGGCCTCGACGAGACCGCCAATCAGTTGCGCACCCTCGGCGTACGCGCGCTCATCCATGCCACGGATCTGTCCGGACCCGGCAATTGTGCTGCGGCCGTTGCGGCCGCGGTTGCGGCTTTCGGCCGACTGGATGCGCTCTGCAACGTCGCCGGCATCATCGTTCTGTGCAATGCGCATGAGATGGCCAACGCCGATTGGGAGAGGACGCTCGCCGTCAATCTGAGCGCGCCGTTTTATCTCATCCGGGCAGCGATCCCGCATTTGCTCGAGGCACAGGGCTCGGTGGTCAACGTCACTTCCTCCGCGGCCTTCGTGGGTGAGGCCTACGCAGCCGCGTATTGTGCGGCCAAGGCGGGCCTCAACCATCTGACCAAGGCGCTCGCGATGGAATACGTGCACAAGCCCATCCGCTTCAACGCGGTGGCGCCGGGCGGGATGGCCACCAACATTGCCACGAACATCAAAATGCCGGAAGGCGTCGACTATGCGCTGATCAAGCGGTTCAGCGGTCTGCGCGGCATGGTTGAAGTGGATGATGTGGCGGACATGATCGCCTTTCTCGCATCGGACGCCGGACGCAGCTATCACGGCGCCTGCATTTCCATCGATCGCGGCATCACCGCAGGCTGAGGGCCGAGGTCCCATGACAACGATCGGCTTCATCGGTCTCGGCAGCCAGGGCGCGCCGATGGCCCGCCGCATCGTCGAGTCGGGTTATCCGCTGGTGCTGTGGGCACGGAGGGCCGAGTCGCTCGCGCCGTTTGCGGATACCCCGGCAGAGACGGCATCTAGCATCGCCGATTTGGCAGCACGCGCCGATCATGTCGGCGTCTGCGTGGTCGACGATGCGGGCGTCGAGCAGGTGTGCGATGAGCTCATTCCGGCGATGCGGCCGGGCGGCCGGATCGCGATTCACTCCACGGTGCATCCGAACACGGTGAAGGCACTTGCAGCGCGAGCTGCCGCTCGCGGACTCGCGCTCATCGATGCGCCCGTGAGCGGCGGTGGAGCCGGCGCCGCGGCCCGCACGCTCACGGTGATGATCGGTGGCGACGAGGAGGCCGTTGCCGCGGCGCGCCCTATTTTTGAGACATTCGGCGGTCTGATCGTACGCGTGGGCGGCGTCGGCGCCGGCCAGATGGCGAAGCTCGTCAACAATGCGCTGATGGCCGCGCATGTCGCGATGGCCCATTACGGGCTGACTGCGGCATCGGCGCTCGGCCTCGACAAAGCCGCGCTCAGCGAGATCGTGAAAGTCAGCAGCGGCCGCAGCTACGGTTTCGAAGTGTATGCGCGGCTGCCGACTCCTTTCGCGTTCGGTCACGGCGCGAAATTGCTTGCCAAGGATGTGCGCCTGCTCGGCGAGGTGCTGGGTTCGGATCCGTCGTACGCCGCTTTCCGCGACGTCGCCGCCCCGTTCCTCGATTTGATACAGAAGGGGGACGAACGATGACATTTTCGATCGACCAATATCGCCTCGATGGCAAGGTCGCGGTCGTCACCGGCGCCGGCGGCCGGGGCAACAGCATCGGACGCGCCTACGCACTGGGCCTGGGCGCCGCCGGCGCCGCCGTGATCGTCGCCGATCTGAACGCCGAGGGCGCCAGGAAGGTCTGCGATGAGATCGTCACCGCGGGCGGCAAGGCCATCGCCGTTGGCGTCGATATCACCCAGCCCGACTCGGTCGGGACCATGGCCAAGGCCGCCACCGATGCCTTCGGTGGCGTCGATATTCTCGTGAACAATGCCGCGCTGATGGCCGAGCTCGGGTATTTACCGGCCGTCGACATTCCGCTCGAGCAGTGGAATCGCATCATGGAAGTGAATTTGACCGGCGCGCTCATCTGCACGCAGGCGATCGTTCCTCTCATGCGCTCGCGCGGCGGCGGCAAGATCGTCAATCAGGTTTCGGGCGGGGCCTTTCCCGCGATGTCGGTCTATGGCATCAGCAAGCTCGCCTTGGTCGGATTGACGACGACGCTTGCCCGTCAGCTCGGTCGCGAGAAGATCAACGTCAACGCCATCGCACCCGGAAACACCATGAGCGATGCGGGGCGCTCGATCACTCCCGATGATTCGCCCTTCATCAAGTTGCTCGAGGCAACGGTGGCGATGCGGGTGCGCGGCCAGCCCGACGAGTTGGTCGGTACCCTCCTGTTGCTATGCTCAACGGCAGGCGATTGGATCACCGGTCAGGTGCTGCACGTCGACGGGGGCTGGGTGCTGCGTCCGTAAAACGCCGACTGCCGGCAACACTCGATAGATCCATCTGCAAGGGGGAAAGTACGATGCCGCGTCTACCATGGGATCTCACTGGCAAGGTCGTCCTCATCACCGGCGGTAATTCAGGGATTGGTCTTGGTTTTGCGCGGGGGATTACCAGGGCGGGCGGCGATGTCGTGATTTGGGGCCGCCGCGAGAACAAGAACGAGGAGGCCGCGGCCGAACTGCGCGAGCTCGGCGGCAAGGTTCTGGCGCAGGTGGTCGATGTATCCGACGAGGCGGCGGTGATCGCGGCAATGGCCGAGGCCGTCGGGAAAATGGGGCGGGTCGATGGCGTCATCGCCAATGCCGGCATCATGACCGCCGCAAAGTCCTTCACCGACATGAGCGGCGAGTTCTATCGACGGCTGATCGAGATCAACCAGTTCGGCGCCTTCTACGCGGCGCGTGAGGGCGCCCGGCACATGCGGGCTCGTGCGGAGGCCGGCGACCCCGGCGGCTCCATCGTCTTTTGCGCAAGCCTCTCCGCGTTGACTGGCTCCGTCGCCATGCAGCATTACAACGCATCCAAGGGCGCGATGGCGTCCATGGCGCGCGGCATCGCGGTGGAGATGGGTAAATACGGCATTCGCTGCAACACGGTTTGTCCGGGCTATACCATCAGCGACACCGTCAAGGACACCGGTCCCGGCACGCCGCTCGGCGATCAAGTCCGTGAACGCAATCCGCTCGGGCGCTTCGGCACGGCCGAGGATTTCGAAGGCATCGGCGTCTATTTCATGAGCGACGCTTCGCGGTATCACACCGGCGATCTGGTCAAGATCGATGGCGGTTGGATGGCGAACGCCGGTAAGTCCAACCTGGCGACGGGGCGTCGCGGATGAGCGGGGGGCAAAGGTCCGAAGCAGTCGCGTCGAAAGTCTTCCGCATCGAGGAGTTTCGCAACCCGAAGCTTCCCGATGAAAAGCGCCGGACGCTCGAGGCGGCCGAGTGCGAACCGCTCGACATGTCGGTCGCGGGGGTGCTCACAGCGGCGCGCACGCAAACCGGACTCGACGATTTTGGCCCTGCCGATTTCGAAGAACGGCTCGGCCGTCTGCTTGGGGAGGTGGAGGCTGACGCGAACGTCTGGCGCACGGCCAAGGCGCAGTTCGTCGGCTTCTGCGTCAAGGCGGCGGCGAACCGCCTGAAGAACCGCGACTTCTTGAAGCGCAATCCGCAGATTGAAGACATCGCGATCGATCGGCCCATCTTCATCGTCGGGCTGCCCCGCTCGGGCACGACCCATCTGGAGAACCTGATCGCCGCGGATCGCCGGCTGCGCTACCTGCCGGTCTATCTGGGATCGGAGGCAACGCCGACGCCCGGCGAGAAACCGGGACCGGGTGGCAAGGACCCGCGTTGGCTGCGCTCGAGCGCGCATTGGGAGCGCATGCGCAGCAACCCGATCATGGAGGCCTTGCACGAGCATTCACCGGATCATGCCTGCGGTGAAAATGAGCTTCAGATGCCCGATTTCTCGACCTATCAGTGGGAGTGGATGGGAAACGTTCCCCTCTGGCGCGACTATTATCTCGCGCACGATCAGACGCCGCATTACGCGTATGGCCGCACGATGCTGAAGGCCATCAGCTTTCAGTTTCCAAGCGACCGGCGCTGGATCCTGAAGGGCAATCAGCACAGCGAGCAGCTGCCCGCGCTGATGAGCAACTACCCGGACGCCTTCATCGTGCAGACGCATCGCGATCCGCTCGCGATATTGCAATCGGTTCTGACGATGCGTGGTCTTTCGGTGCTCGCGAACCAGAAGCAGCCGGACATCGAGGCGCACGTTGCCTATTGGGTGGATCGCATCGAGCGGATGCTCCGTGCTTACGTCCGCGATTACCGGAAGGTCCCGGACAACCGCCGCGTCGACCTTCTTTTTCAGGACATCATCGCGGACGATATCGGTTCGGCGCAGCGGGTGCTCGAGGCATCCGGCCTGCCCGCGACGCCCGAAAGCACACAGGATCTCGAGGATTACATGGCGCACCATCAGCGTGGCCGGGCCGGCCGTGTCGTCTACGATCTCGCCGGGGACTTCAATCTGAATCTCGGCGAGTTGCGCGAGCGCTTCCAGTTCTACACCGACTTGTTCCCCGTTCGTCACGAGGTGAATTCCCATGGCTGATCAGCAGCCGCTCAACGCGCTCATCATCAATGCAGGGGAAGGACGCCAGGACGCGGTGGCGCTCGGTGATGGCATTTTCATGTCGAGATGCATCTCCAATCTGTATCGCGTATTGACGCCGGATGGCGACGTCCTCATCAACACCGGCATCAGCTTCAACGCTCCCGAGAACCATCGCCGGATGAGCGTGGTCAGCAGCAAACCCATCCGTAAGATTGTCCTCACCCAGAGCCACGAAGATCACATCGGCGGTTGGCACATCTTCAACGCACCCGGCATCGAGACGATTGCGCAAGCCAATTATTCGCATGTGCGCGGCTATTGGGGCGGCCTGCGTCCCGTCATGGCGCGCCGCTCGCGCCATTTGTGGAGCCGCGACCAAACCAAGAAAGTCGAGCCGCAGCCAGACCCCATCGTCACGAGGACCTTCGTTGACTCGTACAGCTTCGAGCTCGGCGGCCGGCGTTTCGAGCTGTACTCGGTGCCAGGGGGAGAGACGCTCGACTCGCTCATCGTGTGGATGCCGAAGGAGCTCACCGTTTTCACCGGCAATCTGACCGGCCCACTCTTCGGACATGTTCCCAATCTTTACACCCTGCGCGGCGACAAGATCCGCTACGTCCAATGGTATCTGGACGGTGTGCAACGGGTGCTGGATCTCAATCCCGAAGTGCTGATCACCGGTCATGGCGATCCCATACGCGGTGCCGGGGAAATCAGGCGCCAGCTCCTGCGTGTTCGCGACGCCACCGAGTATGTGAAGGATCGTACCTGGGAGGGGATGAACGCGGGCGTCGACCTCTGGACGCTGATGGGCAGCATTTCGCTTCCGCCCGAGCTCGCCGTCGGTCAAGGCCATGGCAAGGTGCCATGGATGGTACGGGCGATTTGGGAGGAACATCTGGGCTGGTTTCGTTATGAGTCGACGACCGAGCTCTACCATGTGCCTGCGAGCGCCGTGTCACCCGATCTGGTCGAACTGGCCGGCGGCACGGCTCCCGTCCTCGAGCGCGCGCGCCGCCACCTGGCGCAGGGCCGTGCGCTCGAAGCACTGCACCTCGGCGAGGCGGCACTGGCGGCCGACGCCCGCTGTCTCGACGCGATGCGCGTGAAGCTCGAGGCGACGGAGCGCCTTCTCGAAGGCTGCAGCCGGGAGAACTTCAGCGAAACGCGCTGGCTCGAGGCGGAGGTCCGATCCCTGAAAGCCGCGCTCGCGGCGGCATCGACATGACCCATCCGCTCCTTTCCATCGATGCGATGAGCACGTTCAACTGGTCCTTCGACCAGGATCTGGCGCTCTGGAAGGACCTTGGTGTTCGCCATGCCGGATTGCTGATCTCGAAAATCGACGACGATCCGGCCGGGAAGTTCGCACGCTTGCGCGCCGCCGGGATCCAATCGAGCACGGTGATCGTCAGCTCCTTTGACCTTCGCAACCCCGAAAGCTGGGACAAAACCCGTGCAAGCCACGTTGCGATCATCGATCTCGTCGCCGATACGGGTGGCCATTCGATCTATTTCACCCCCGGTCGCACCACGGGCGCGCCGTGGCGCGACGTGCTGGAGGTCTTCGCGCAAGCCGTGGCCCCGAGCGTCGCGCATGCTGGAAAGCGCGGCGTGCACATTGCGATCGAGCCCTCGCTGCGCACCGATGTGTCCTTCGTCAATACCATCCGCGATGCCATCGATGTTGCCGCGCACACCGGGGTCGAGATCGTTGCCGACTTCGGCAACATGTGGATGGAGCGGGACGCGCGCGAGGTATTGAGGCGCGCGGCGCCCCACGTCGCCCTGATTCAGATCTGCGATGTCATCATCGGCTCGACCGGCAAGCCGCCGCCGGGCGGCCGCGTGCATATCGGTGAGGGGGAATTGCCGGTCCGCCGTCTGATGCACGAGGTGCTCGATTCGGGATACCAAGGCGTGTTCGATCTGGAGGTGCTGGGCCCTCTGATCGAGAAGGAAGGCTATGACAGTGCGGTGCGCCGAGGCGTTGCGAGCGCTTCCGCACTGCTCACCGAGATGGGCGTGTAGCGCACCAAAGGAACGACACCATGTTCACATTTGAAAACAAGAATGCCTTCATCATCGGTGCGGGCCGTAACATCGGCCGTATCATCGCGCTGGAGTTCGCCCGCCGCGGCGCCAAGGTCGCGGTGGCGGACATCGACAAGACGGGCGCCGAGGAGACGGCGCAGCTGATCATTGCCGCAGGCGGCAACGCCACCGGCATCGGGTGCGACGTGACGAGCGAGAGCTCGGTTCGCGAGGCTGTGAGCGAGGCCGAACGGTTCCTCGGCGTCATCGACGTCCATATGAACAACGCCGGCATCATCCACAGCGGTAATCCCGAGGACTTTCCTGCTTCAGAATGGGAGAGAATGTTCAGCGTCAATTTTTTCGGAGCGGTGCGGGCGAATGCGGTGGTCCTGCCGAAGATGCTCCGGCGCGGGCAGGGCTACCTCGTCAACACCGCTTCTTTTGCCGGGCTTTATCCCTATGCGGTCAACCGCATTCCCTACGCGGCATCCAAGGCTGCGCTGGTGTCGATGTCGGAGAATCTGGCGCTCTATCTTCGTCCCAAGGGGGTCCTGGTCAGTTGTCTGTGCCCGGGACCCACGATGACCACCTCCACACAAGGCATGAAACCGTGGTCGGAAAACGTCATCATGCGCGGACCCGGCAGCAACCTCGAGGTGAGGAGTCAGGAACATGCCGCCAAAGTCCTGGCGGACGGCATGTGCGCAGGACGTATCATCATCCTCACCCATGAGGCAGGATGGGACACCCTGAAGCGACATGCCGCCTCGGCGGATGATTTCGTTCAGGAGAAGATCGAAGAGTTCGCGCGCGGGCTCTCGGGGCTGCCAGCGCGGAGCGGCGATGCGGTAATTTAGGAGGGCGCGATGAGTTTCGCAGAACGCTACGGTCCCTGGGCTGTGATCGCCGGCGCGTCGGAAGGCACCGGGCGTGCCTTTGCCCACAAGATCGCGGGCCTCGGAGTGAACTGTGTTCTCATCGCGCGGCGAGAAGGCCCGCTCACGGCGCTCGCGGAGGAGATCCGCACCGCTCACGGCGTCGAATGCGTGACGGCGAACCTCGATCTTGCCGCCGCGTCGGCCGTCGATGGCATCAAAGCTGCCATTGCCGCGCGCGAGGTGGGGCTGTTCGTCAGCAACGCAGGGAGCGATACCAACAGCTCCCGTTTTCTGGATCGGAGTATCGACGCCTGGGTCGATCTGGCGAGCCGCAATGTCATGACGGTCATGCGCTGCTGTCATCATTTCGGCCGCTCGATGCGCGAGCGGCGGCGGGGCGGCATCCTGCTGGTTGGTTCGGGCGCATGCTATGGAGGCGCCAGCTTCCTGGCGGTCTATTCGGCAACCAAAGCCTTCGACCTGTGTTTCGGCGAAGGGCTCTGGGCCGAGCTGCGTCCCTACGGTGTCGATGTGCTGAACCTGATTCTGGGACGGACGGACACACCCGCTTTCCGGCAACACCTTGCCGACCGCGGCTTGCCGGTCCCTCCCAATCTCGCCTCGCCCGACGAGGTGGCCAGGATCGGCCTCGAGCGGTTGCCCTATGGACCCGTTCACAATTGGGGTCAGGCGGATGACGTGGCCGGCTTCGGGTCGAGCTCGGCTGCTGCCCGCCGGGATCGTGTGTTGGCACTCGACCGCATGACCAAGGATGTCTTCGGTGAGCGATAATCAACCCACCCCGACACCTTCGGAGCCCGACCCACCAGGACCTATCGCAGGGAAATGTCATGACCATCAGTCTTTATGATGCGACCGTACCCCACTTTCTGCAGTTGTTGGGGAGCTTGCGCGGCGTGCTCGCCAAGGGGCTCGACCACGCCAAGGCAACGGGTCTCGACCCCGAAACATTGACCGAAGCGCGCCTTATCAAGGACATGTTCCCGCTGCGCACGCAGGTCCAGCGAGTCGCAGATCACTCGCGCGGTGCGCTCGAGGATGTCCGCAACGGCGCCTTCACGTTGCCCCGGCAGGATTCGTGCGATTACGCGGGCCTCGAACGCCTCCTCCGCGACGCGGAGGCGGCGGTCCGCGCTTGGACACCCGAGGCGGTAAATGCGCTGCAGGGCAGGGAAGTGATCCTCGATACCGGCAGCCGGCGGACGGCGTTTACCGCGGAGTCGTATCTTTTATGCTTCTCGCTGCCGAACTTCTATTTTCACGCCGTGACCGCGTACGACATCCTGCGCTCGAAGGGCGTGCCGATCGGCAAGCGCGATTATCTCAGTCAGATGCAGACCAAGCTCGGTTAGAAGGGCCATGCCTACTGAACACGGGACGCGCGGACGGTATTTTTGCAGCAGTGGATCATGATGAACGAGAAGGCCGTGGACTCCACCACCCGGGGGGCGCCGCTGAGCGAGGAGCCGCTTGGTGCGCTCACGCTCGGTGGCTTTCTACGCGAGGTCTGCGCGCGCCACGGGCAGCGCGAGGCGCTGGTGTTTCACCCGAGCGCAGCAGCGGTCGTCAGGCGCAGCTATGCCGAGGTTTGGGATGAGGCGTTCGCCGTCGCGCGGGCGCTGGTCGCGCGCGGCGTAACCAAAGAGACTCGCGTCGGCCTGATGGCCACCAACCGTCCGGAATGGGTGAGCGCCATGTTCGGCATCGCGCTCGCGGGCGGTACAGTGGTCGTGATGAGCACGTTTGCCACACAGGCGGAGCTCGAGTACCAGCTGCGCATGGGCGATGTGTCGCTGCTGATCTTCGAGCGCTCGGTCGTCGAGCGGGATCTGGCCGCTGAATTGACCGCCTTGTGCCCGGATATCGGTGCCGCATCGGGCGAGATGCGCTCCGTAAAACTGCCGTTCCTGCGCCGTCTGGTATGCATCGGAGACAAACCCGCTGCGGCCGGCGCGATCGAGTCCTGGTCCGATTTTCTACGCCCCGAGGGCTTCGCGGCGGCGGCGCTGATCGAGGCGATCTCCCATGAGATTGTGCCGACCGACCGCGCGCTGATTTTCTTTTCCTCGGGATCGACCGCACGGCCGAAAGCCATCCTGCACATGCATCGCGCCGCCGCGATCCAGTGCTGGCGCTGGCGGCGGGTGTTCGCGCTCGACCCGGACGTGCGCACCTGGACGGCGAATGGCTTTTTTTGGGTCGGTAACTTCGCCATGGCGGTCGGAGGGACCTTCGCAGCCGGCGGTTGCCTCGTGCTGCAGCGGCTGTTTGTCGCCGGCGAAGCGCTGCGCCTGATGCAGGAGGAGCGCGTCAGCAAACTGCTGGCCTGGCCGCATCAGTGGGCGCGGCTCGTGGATGATCCACTCTATCAAAGCGCCGATCTCAGCGCCCTGCACTACGTTCCCTTGAGTTCGCCGCTGCGCACGCATCCGACCGTCAAGACGGATTGGAGCGAGCCCCTGTCGGCCTTCGGCAGCACGGAGACGCTGTCCATCTGCACCATCTTCCCCTCGGGGACTCCGCGCGAAATATACGAAGGCACTCATGGCGCGCCGTGCCCCGGCAATACCATTCGCATCGTCGATCCCCTGACAGGAGCGGTGCTGCCACGCGGCGTCAGCGGCGAGATTGCGGTCAAGGGACCGACCCTGATGCTCGGCTATCTGCGCGTTCCGCCTGAAAACGTCTTTGATGAGGATGGTTTTTTCCATTCCGGCGACGGTGGCTTCGTCGACGATCAGGGCCGGCTGCATTGGCATGGGCGATTGAACGACATCGTCAAGACCGGCGGCGCCAACGTCTCGCCGCTCGAGGTCGATGCGGTCCTCGCGAGCCTGTCCCGGTGTCAAGATCGCGGCGACCGTTGGAGTGCCGCACGATACCCTGGGTGAACTGGTGGTGGCGTGCATCGTGCCCGAGCCCGGCGCCGCGCTAGATGAGGGCGCGGTCCGTGCCTTTGCCGCCAAAAGCCTCTCGAGCTACAAGGTACCGCGCCGCGTGATCTTCCTCGCGGAGTCGGAGGTCGCACTCACGGGGTCCAACAAAGTGAAAACGGCGGCGTTGCGCGAGCTGGTGGCACGGCGCCTCGCCGCCCCCTGATTTTCAGCGGTTGACGTCGACGACCACGCGGCCGCGAATCGCACCGCTGAGGATGTCATTCGCGGCGCCCAAGGTGTCTGCCAGGCCGATGACGCGGCTGATGCGCTCGAGCGCGGACGCGTCGAGGTCGCGCGCCAGACGACTCCATGCCGGCTCGCGCAGTGCCGCGGGCGCCATGACGCTGTCGATGCCGAGCAGCGACACACCGCGCAGGATGAAGGGTGCGACCGACGTCGGAAAATCCATGCCTTGCGCCAGGCCGCAGGCGGCTACGAGGCCGCGGTAGCGCACCTGCGCGCAGGCGTTCGCGAGCGTGTGGCTGCCGACGGAATCGACCACCGCCGCCCAGCGCTCCTTCTGCAGCGGCTTTCCGGGCTGTGACAACTCGTTACGGTCGATGACCTGTTTGGCGCCGAGCGCCTGAAGATATGGCGCCTCGGCCTGCTTGCCGGTCGAGGCGACCACGTTGAAGCCCGCCTTCGCGAGCAATGCAACGGCGACGCTGCCGACGCCGCCGGAGGCCCCGGTCACCAGCACCTCGCCCGGTCCGGGGACCAGCCCATTGCGTACCAGTGCATCGACGCACAGGCTCGCCGTGTAGCCGGCGGTGCCGATCGCCATCGCCTGCCGCGTCGTAAAGCTCTCCGGAAGCCGCTGCAACCATTCCGCATTCACGCGTGCCTTCTGCGCGAATCCCCCCCAGTGCACCTCGCCCACGCCCCAACCATTCAACAGCACGCGATCGCCGGGGCGCCACGCTGCGCTGCTGCTCGCCTCCACGATGCCGGCAAAGTCGATGCCGGGCACCATGGGGAACTTGCGTACGACCGGCGACTTGCCGGTGATTGCAAGTCCGTCCTTGTAATTGACGGTGGAGTATTCGATACGCACGGTCACGGGCGCATCCGGCAGTTCCGTCTCGCTGACATCGGCGAGACGAGCCGAGTACGCGCCGTCCTGCTTGTTGATCAATATTGCCTTTATCATAGGGGGTCAGACACTCGTTTCCTGGACCAAGTTGAAGAGGGGCGGCGCCCGCATCGACGTATCCCAGACCGTACGCCGTACGCAACGCTAGCTGACGGAGGGTGGCTAGTCAACAGTGGTGTTGATATAGTTGACTATCGGTTCGGCACGGCGTTAGCTTAGCCACCGTAACGACGATTCACGCGGACCGTGCGCCTCCATGATGTCAGTGCAGCCCAAGAAGATCCGCAGAAAGCGCGACCCAGGGGGGACGCGCGAGGCGATCCTGCGAGCCGCACGCCAGGTCCTCGCGCACGGCGGCAAGGAAGGCTTGAGTGTCGCCGAGGTTGCGCAGCGTGCCGGGGTCAATCGGGGCACCGCCTACCAGCATTTCCAGACCCGCGAGCAGTTGATCGAAGCCACGGCTGCCTGGGTCAGCGACAAGCTTTATCGGGCGGTGTTCGGCCACCCGGTAATCGCCGGTCAGCCGTCCGTCGAGAGCGCCAACCCCAAAGCGATAATCAAGCACCTCGCCGCCTTCGCCATGGAGAATCCCGAGCTCGGCCGCGTCTGGCTGTTCGAGCTGCTCAGTTCGCAGCGTCCCGCGAGCGACCCGTTTTGGCGGCAGTACCGCTCGAGTTTCGAGGTTTTTGCCAAGACGGAGCTGGCGCAGCCCGATATCGATACCGAGGTAGCCTGCGTACTCTCGCTGGCCGGGGTCTTTTTGTGGCCGGTATGGGCGCGTTCGCATGCCCGCAGCGGCAAGGAGCGCCAGGAGCTGGCGCACCGCTACTCGCGGGAGGTGCTGCGGCTCAGTCTGCATGGCACGCTCCGGCCGGAGGAGTTCGGCGAGCTCGATGAGAGGCTCGGCAACCCGCGCCGCCGGGGTGGGCAATAGTGGTTGCTAATCAACACCATTGCTGACTATTATTGATTGGCTTGTCCACCCACCAGCGAGACGCCATGGCCAGTATGCAGGATGAATCCCCGCGCGTTGCTCCGATTTGGCCGCCGGATTGGGACGCGGTCATCTACGATGCGCTGAGCGTGATACCGCACGCGCGGGACAATGTATTACAGACGTTCAAAGACGGGGCGCCCGGCATTCTCGGCACCAATCTGCTGTGCACCCAGCTGCAGCATCCGGCGCTCGCCAAGGCGTTTCTGGCGTTCAACGCGCACCATTTCTACGCGAGCACTCTGGATGCACGCGTGCGTGAGATTCTGATACTGCGCATCGGCTGGTTGACGCGCGCCGAGTACGAATTCATCGCTCATTTAGGCCTGGGAAAGAAAGCTGGTCTCAGCGACGCGGAGCTCGCGCGCATTCAGCGCGGTCCGGATGCGCCGGGTTGGTCGCCGCTCGATGCGGATCTGCTGCGTGCGGTGGATGAGCTGCACAAGGATACGCGGATCGGAGATGCCACCTACGAGCGCCTGTCGGCGCATTTCGATGCGAGGCAGTTGCTCGACTTGGTCGCCATCGTCGGCTGCTACGCCTTTCTGGCGATGGTTCTGGGCACATTTCGCGTGCAACTCGAGCCTGGCGCGGAGCCGCTCGATCCGGCGACCCGCGCGCGCATGGGCGAGTAGATCGACAACACCTGAGCAGGAGCGAACCGATGTCTTTAGCCGGCAAGAACGCAATCGTAACGGGTGGGGCCTCCGGCATCGGCCTCGCAACATCCAAACGTCTGGCGCGCGACGGTGCCGCGGTGGCGGTGTGGGATATCGATGAGGCGGGCGCGCAGCGCGCGGCCGGCGAGATCGTCGCCGCGGGCGGCCGGGCGATTGCCATTCGCGTCGATGTGTCCTCCCGCGCGCAGATCGATGCCGGGGTGCGGCGCGCGCATGCCGAACTCGGCCCGGTGACCATTCTCGTGAACAACGCCGGTATCACCGGTTTCGTGCCATTTCTCGAGATCACCGAGGAGGTCTGGGATCGCATGCTCACGGTCAACCTGAAGAGCATGTACATGACCACACAGGCGGTGCTGCCCGACATGCTGGCGGCCGGCTGGGGCCGGATCATCAATATCTCATCATCGAGTGCGCAGACCGGCTCGACGCGCATGGCGCACTACGCCTCCTCCAAGGGTGGAGTCATCGCCCTCACCAAGTCGCTGGCCATGGAGTTCGCGTCGCAGGGCATTACGGTCAATAACGTGCCGCCCGGCTTTGTCGACACCCCGATGCTGCGGGCGAGCGATGCGCTCATCCCCGGCGGCGGCATCGAAAAGACGGCTGCCGCCTCGCCGATGAAGCGGCCGGGGCGGGCCGAGGACATCGCCGCCGCGTGCGCGTTCCTCGCCTCGGAGGACGCGGGCTACATCACCGGCCACACATTGAGCGTGAATGGCGGGCGCTATACGGCGTAAGCCCTGCCTTCAGAGGCCTTCGACGATCATCGAGCGCCAGGTGGCGGCTTTCAGCCGATGTGGCAGCGCGGCCTGATAGCCGGGACTGTGGTACCAGGCCTTCGCGTCCGCGACCGTCGGAAACTGCAGAATGATGACGCCGTCGGGCGGCGTGCCCTCGACCGCCTCGAGCGCGCCATACACCGAGAGCGGCGTTATCTTGAAATCGCCCTGGTTCTGGCGGCCGAGCCGCTGGTACTCCGCGTATTCCTCAGGTTCGCGCAGCGGCGATTCGCGCAGGAAAATCATGTAGGCAGGCATGTTGGTTACTCCAGTTCCCTCAGCAGGCGGCGGGCGGCTTCGACACACGGACCGAGCCTTTGTTGCGGGCTCGCACCCGCCAGGGCTTGCGACTGCAGCGGCACCTCGATGCCGATGGCGAGGTGCCGCGGTAGCGCGCCCAGGATCTCGCGCAGCGGCAGTTCGCCGGTCCCGGGTGCCAGTCGTTCGGTCATCGACTCCTGCATGTAGTCGGCGATGCGCGGCCTGAGCGGCACGTCGCAAAGCTGCACGTAACCGATCAGGTTCGGATCGAGCTTCGCCAGATCCGCCGCGCCTGCGCCCGAGCGGACGAGATGCATCGTATCGATCAGCAATCTGAAATCCGGCCGGCCGACATGGCGGATCGCGGAAAGCGCCGTCGGCAAATCGGCGACCGCGAGACCGGGCGCGAACTCCAAGGTGGTTTCCACTCCGCGCGCAGAGGCCAGCCCGACGAGCGTGGCGAACTGATCGAAACTGCGCTTCAGATCCGGATCCATGCTGACCGTGTTGATGCGTTTGACGCCGAGCTCACACATCGTGTCCAGATCGCCGACGCGCTGATGCACGTCCATCCCGGGCCGCACTGAAAATCCCTCGCCGAGCGAGATGCTGACGCCGCGGTCGCGCAGCGCAGCGATCATGGCGCGCCGCAGGAGCGGATTCTCCCGCAGCGACCATTTCGGGTAGCCATGCGGGTTGATGTCGATCGGGGTGAGCGTGGCGGAAATGTGCGCGCAGCCGAGATCGGCCGCGAGGTTGACGAACTCGACAGGCGGCAGCCCGAAGACACTGATGCTCTCGATTCCCAGCCGGTTCATGCGATCAATCTCCGGCGAAGTTGAGCTCGAGCAGCACCCCGTGCGGGTCGCGGGTGAAAATCTGCGTCAGGCCGATGGACGCGACCTCGTTCACCTCGAACGCCGTGCCGTGCTTTTCCAGCCGTGCAATCAGCTCAGCCTTGCCGGAACAATTGAGCGCAACGTGATGGATCGGCCCCGTCGAGCCCGGCTCGCAATCGTATCTAAACAGGTGGATTATCGGCCGGCCGCTGCCGTCGCAGAGCCACTGCACCTGGTCGGGTGGAAAAGATCCTGGGCCATTACGCGCTTCCAGACCTATCTGCTCGACATAGAAGCGCGCCGAGCTCCCGACATCCCGAGTGCGGATGTTCACATGATCCAGCGCCCTGACACCCATCAGCGTCCTCCCACCTGAGCCCAGCGTTCGGGGGTCATCCAGGTATATTCCAGATAATGGCCCAGGAAGTCGCGCGCATCGAGGTAGAGGAAACGCAGGTGCTCGCTGCCACCTTCGAGTACCACCGGGAAGCGCTGATGCCCGACCCTCGCGCGAAATTCCTGCCAGTCGTCGACCCGCATGCAGATGTGGTGGAACTTCAGCGAGTCATCGGCCGGCAGGGCGTCGCGATAAATGTCGACCAGACCCGAGACGGGCTGAATGAGCTCGTACTGCAGGTTGTTGATCCAGATGAACGACAGTTTCGAGACGGCAATGCCCCGTCCGTTGGGGGTCTGCACCTCGACCGGCGGTTCGAACACCCTGGCATCCTGCACACCGCCGTGCACGCGGAAGCTCTGGATGGCTTTGTCGATATCGCGCGTGACGTACGCGTTTTGGTAGTGCCGACCTTCCAACATAGTGCTCTCCCGCCGTTTCTGCTAGAGTATAGGCGAACAACACTGTTGATCAACTTTTTGATCCTGCACCGGTCCGCGGTGCTCCGGTCAGCCGTCCATCCGCGGGTACGCCGACCATCCGACCGCCGGGTGCGGTGCACCGGATCCGGGCGCCGCGCAACGCACACGTTGATCGCATCGCTGCAGTTCGCAAAAATAACGGACGAAGGGCAGAGGGAGATGGCATGAGCGGTTTCGATGAGACCTTCGACTTTGTCGCCGTGGGAAGCGGTGGCGGTTCCATGTGTGCGAGCCTGGTCATGCGCTCCGCCGGCAAGAGCACGGTGATTCTCGAGAAGACCGGACTGGTCGGGGGCACCACGGCACGCGCCGGCGGCGTGATGTGGATACCCAACAACCCATTCATGCGGCGCGACGGCATCGAGGACAGCAGCGACAAAGCCCTGAGCTACCTCAATGCGGTGATCGGGGATGCGAGGGACGCACCGGGCGCGACACCCGCTCGCCGCCGGAGCTTTGTGACCGAAGCGCCGCGCATGGTCGAGTTTCTCGTCGGCCAGGGCGTCAAATTGACGCGCGCCTCCTACTGGCCCGACTACTACGATGAGCTGCCGGGCGGCTCGGCGCCGGGCCGCACTGTGGTCGCCGAGCTGTTCGATGCGAACGAGCTCGGCGCTTGGAAATCCAAACTGCGGCCGAATGTTCTCCCGCTGCCCGGGATGTTGGAGGACATCATGAAGCTGCAGACAATCAAGCTATCGTGGAAGACCAAGCTCTTGGCGGCCAAGATCGGATTGCGCGCCATTGGCGCCAGATTGACAGGACGGCACTGGGTCACCGCCGGCGCCGCGCTGCAGGGCCGCATGCTGCAGGCCGTGCTCAAACAGGGCATCGACATTCGCACCGACTCACCGGTCAGCGAACTCATCGTCGAGGACGGGAGCGTCACGGGCGTCGTCACGGTCAAAGATGGCCGGCCCTGGCGCGTGGGCGCGCGTCTCGGCGTGCTCGTGAACGCCGGCGGCTTTTCGCACAACCAGGCCATGCGCGACAAATACCAGCCAGGTTCCCAGACCAAGTGGAGCATGGCCATGCAACCGGATCAGGGCGAAATGATTGAGGAGATGATGCGCCGCGGCGCCGCGATCGCGCAGATGGAGGAGTTCGTCGGCTATCAACATACCATCCCACCCGGCTCGGAGAACAGCGACATCAAACCGCCGGCGCAGTCCATGACGGCGAAACCGCATGCGATTCTCGTCGACCAGAGCGGCGTCAGGTACATGAACGAGGGCGGCTCCTACATGGCTTACTGCAAGGCCATGTTCGAGCGCCACAAGACCGTGCCTGCGGTCCCGAGCTGGGCGATTCTCGACAGCCAGTACCTGCGCAGGTACATGCTCGCCGGCACCATGCCGGGCAGCAAGAAGCCGCAGCGCTGGTATGACGAAGGCTATCTGCGGAAGGGCGACACGATTGAAGAGCTGGCGGTGCAACTCAACATGAAGCCCGCGACGCTTCGGGCAACGGTCGATCGCTTCAACGGCTTCGTCGCCAACGGCACCGACGAGGATTTCCGCCGCGGCTCGCGCGCTTACGATCGCTGGCTCGGAGATCCTTATCACAAGCCCTCCGCAGCACTCGGGAGCATCTCCGAAGGGCCCTTCTACGCGATCCCGGTGGTGCCGGGAGATGTCGGGACCTATGGCGGGGTCGTTACGGATGAGTTTGCACGTGTGTTGCGCCAGGATGGCTCGGTCATTTCCGGTCTCTATGCAACCGGCATTTCGACGGCATCGGTCATGGGACGTGTCTATCCGGGTGCCGGCTGCAGCATCGGGCCTGCGTTTGCGTTTGGCTACATCGCCGCGAAACATGCCGCCGGCGCCACTCGAGGCGCCGCGTAACCGCATGTCTGAATATGCCTATAATTAGGCCCGCCTAACTCGCAGGCACCCATGGCAGCCGCATCGATGCTGCAATTCGACGCGCAGGCTTCGGACATCGCCGCCGACGTGACGATCGTCGATCCGGCGGGCGCCGTCATGCCGGCTGCACCCTCGCCAATGACAATCGTGATCGGCGTCGACCGCACCGGCGCGATGCCCTTGGTCGACGCGGCAGAATTTGATCTGCTGTTGACCGGGGCGGCGCAGCCGACCCGCGACTGGATCGCGGTGGACGCCGATGAGATCGATGCGATGCTCGAGCACCTTGGCACTCGGGTGCGCAGCTTCGGACTGCCCGCTGCCGTGCTCGCGCAGGTGTTGCGGATCGGCAGCGGCCTGCCGGTTGCGGATGCATTGCTGCTCGAGTCATTCGCCTACTCTGCACTGCTCGGTGGTCAGGCCTTCCGGGACTGGCTGCTCACGCGCGGGCCGCAGGCGATGCCGGCGCCCGGTACTCGAGTGCGCTGCACGCGAGAGGGCGACATCTTGACGATCACTCTCGCCCATCCAGCACGCCGCAATGCGATCGATGCGAGCATGCGCGATGAGCTCGTCGAGTATCTGGCGTTCGCTTGCGACGATCCCACGCTGCCCGTCGTGCAGCTGCGCGCCGATGGCCTCGACTTCAGCGCCGGGGGTGATCTGTCGGAATTCGGCGGGTCGACCGATTTGGTGCGGGCACACGCGATTCGCACCCTGCGTTCGCCGGCGCGCCTGATCCACGCCCTGGCGGCCCGAACGACCGCCTTCTTGCACGGCGCCTGCGTCGGTGCCGGAATCGAGATTCCGGCTGCCGCCGGTCAGGTCATCGCCGCACCAGATACCCGCTTCTGGTTGCCGGAGCTGCAGATGGGTCTGATGCCGGGGGCGGGCGGCACGGTCACGATCGCGCGGCGCATCGGGCGGCGACGGATGTTGTTCTGGGCGCTCACAGGCCGGCAGATCGATGCTCGCACGGCACTCGACTGGGGACTGGTCGATGCAGTGCGGCCGGTCGATGCAGTGCGGCCCGTCGATGCAGTGCGAGGCCGCGAATGAGTGTTGCTCCTGCGATCCATGGGGCGGCCAGCCGCAGGTCGGCCAGCCGCGAGTCGGCCAGCCGCGAGTCGGCCAGCCGCGGGGCAGCCGTCCGCTGGGCGCAGTCGGGACTCATGTCGTTGACCGGCCCGGAACGCGGGGCACCTCTGGTACCCGCCTTCGACGCCATGGCGGGCATCGATGAGTTGATGGACGAACTGCGGATGAGCGCCCTCGATTTCGGTGCGCGGCTGGACATCGATGCGAGCGTGCTCGGCGGTCGTGCGCATCTGCTGAAGCTGCAGCGCGGCGGCCTCACGTCCTGTAATCGCAGCTGCCGTCTGCTCGAGGCGCGCGATGGCTGGGTTGCACTGAGTCTGCCACGGCCCTCCGATATTGAAATGTTGCCGGCGTGGCTCGGTATTGAGGTCGGCGCCGATCCCTGGCAGGCAGCGGGCCAATGTGTGAAGCGTTTCGATCGGGCCGAACTCGCGGCCATGGCTGAGGACCTGCCTCTGGCCTTTGCGGTACTGCCGGTGCCTGCCGAGACAGCCCCCTCGGTGTCCGCCACTGCCGCCTACACGCAGCGCTCCGCAACGCCGCCGCGGGTGGGCCCGATCCGTTCGCCGTTGGCGATCGATCTATCCGCGCTATGGGCGGGCCCGCTGTGCGGGCAACTGCTGTGCCAGGCGGGCATGCGAGTCATCAAGGTGGAAAGTGCAGCACGCCCCGAGCCGGCGCGTCAGGCGTCGCCCATATTTTTCGATGTGCTGAACGCGGGCAAGGAATCGCTGGTGCTCGATTTCGGCGCCGCAGCGCATCGAGCCTTGTTGCGCGCTCTGATCGAAGCCGCAGACATTGTCATCAGCAGCGCGCGGCCGCGCGCCCTGGAGCAATTGGAGTTGGATCCTGCGCAATGGGTCCGTGACCGGCCTGCGCTCATCTGGATCGCGATTACGGCGCACGGCTGGCAGGGCACCGATCGACAGCGCGTGGGCTTCGGCGACGATGCGGCAGTCGCGGCCGGACTGGTGGCTGCGGGCGACGATGGTCGACCCGCGTTCATGGCGGATGCAATCGCCGACCCGCTGACTGGAATGGCCGCCGGCGCCGCTGCGCTGCGCGCCCACGTGCAAGGGGCCGGCGGCATCCATGACATCAGCTTGCGGCACTGCGCGGAGCGCATCGCCCACGCGCATCGCCTGATGCCTGCCGAACGCGGCGGCGTGCACGAGCGCGGCGCGGATTGGTGCCTGCGCGTCGATGACATCGATGTGCCGGTGTCGCCTCCTTGGGCGTTCCGCGCTCGCAACGAACGCGCCGCGCCCGCCGGCGCTCACACACAGCGCATTTTCGACGAGTTCAGGGGATCAGCTTGTCGACGATGAGGTCCGCCGCCTCTTCGGCGGTCATCTTCGTGGTGTCGACATGAATGTCGGGCCTTTCGGGTGACTCATAGGGCGAGTCGACGCCGGTGAAGTTGCTGAGCTGACCTGAGCGCGCCTTCTTGTAGAGGCCTTTGACGTCGCGCCGCTCGGCTTCGGATAAGGGCGTGTCGATGAAGATCTCGAAGAACTCGCCCTCCTTCATCATGTCGCGCACCATTTGTCGATCGGCGCGGAACGGCGAGATGAAGGCGGTGATCACGATGAGACCGCCGTCGGTCATGAGCCGCGCGACCTCCCCGACGCGGCGGATATTCTCCACCCGGTCGGCATCGGTGAAGCCGAGATCCTTGTTGAGTCCATGGCGCACATTGTCGCCATCGAGCAGGAAGGTATGCCGGTTCATGCGCACCAGCTTCTTTTCGACCAGATTGGCAATGGTCGACTTGCCGGCGCCCGAGAGGCCGGTGAACCACAGCACTGCCGCCCGCTGATTCTTGAGATTGGCATGCGTTTCGCGAGTGACGTCGAGCGCCTGCCAGTGGACATTCTGGCTGCGGCGCAGCGAGAAGTGCAGCATGCCCGCCGCAACCGTTGCATGGGTGATCTTGTCGATCAGGATGAAGCCGCCGAGATCGTGATTGGTTTCGTAGGGATCGAAACAGATCGGCCGGTCGGTCGAGAGATTCGCCACGCCAATGGCATTGAGCGCGAGTGTCTTCGCCGCAAGATGCTCCAAGGTATTGACGTTGACCTGATATTTCGGGGCCTGGATGGCCGCGGTGACGGTCTGTGTCGCGAGCTTGAGCCAATAAGGTCGCCCGGGAAGCATGGGTTCATCGGCCATCCAGACGATGGTCGCTTCGAATTGATCGGCAACTTGCGGCGGATCGTCGGCCTGCGCGATCACATCGCCGCGCGAGCAATCGATCTCGGTGCTCAAGCAGATCGTGACCGATTGGCCCGCGACCGCGAGCTCGACATCGCCGTCCAGGGTCGCGATTCGACTCACCGTCGAGGTCTTGCCGGAGGGAACCACACGGATCTGATCTCCCGGCTTCACTCTCCCGCTAACGATCAGCCCGGAGAACCCGCGAAAGTCCAGATTCGGGCGGTTGACCCACTGCACCGGCATGCGAAACGGCTTCGCCTGATCGATGTCCGCATCGATCTCGACCGTCTCCAGATGCTCGATCAAGGTCGGTCCCTGATACCAGGGGGTGTTCGCCGAGCGGCTGGTGATGTTGTCGCCGGCCAACCCCGAGATCGGCATGGCGAGGAAGCTCTTGATGCCGATCGAGGTGGCGAAGGTGCCGTAGTCGGCGACGATCGCGTCATATTTTTTCTGATCATAGCCGATCAGATCCATCTTGTTGACGGCCAGGACGATATTTCGAATGCCGATGAGGTGCGCGAGGTAGCTGTGGCGTCGCGTTTGGGTGAGCACCCCTTTGCGCGCGTCGATCAGAATCACGGCGAGGTCCGCGGTCGAGGCGCCGGTGACCATGTTGCGGGTGTACTGCTCGTGGCCCGGCGTGTCGGCGACGATGAACTTGCGCTTCTCCGTCGCGAAGAAGCGGTAGGCGACATCGATGGTGATTCCCTGCTCACGCTCGGCGGCGAGGCCGTCAACGAGCAGTGCAAAGTCGATGTTCTGGCCCTGCGTGCCCACCCGCTTGCTGTCGCTCTCCAGGGCCGCGAGCTGATCCTCGAAGATCATCTTCGAGTCATACAGCAGCCGGCCGATCAGCGTCGATTTGCCGTCATCGACACTCCCACAAGTGATGAAGCGCAGCAGACTCTTGTGCTGGTGCTGCAGCAGGTAGGCGTCGATGTCCTCGGCAATGAGCGCGTCGACTTGATAGCTCGGGGCTTGGCTCTCGGTTGCCATCGTTAGAAATACCCCTCCTGCTTCTTCTTCTCCATGCTCGCCGTCTGATCATGATCGATCGCGCGACCCTGACGTTCCGAGGTGGTCGTCAGCAACATCTCCTGAATCACTTCGGGCAGGGTCTTGGCCTCGCTTTCGATCGCGCCTGTCAACGGGTAACAACCCAGGGTGCGAAAGCGGATCGAACGCATCTGCGGCTGCTCGCCTTCCTTCAACGGGAAGCGCTCATCGTCGACCATCAAGAGGAGCCCGTCGCGCTCCACCGTCGGCCGTTGTTCCGCGAGGTAGAGCGGGACGATCGGAATGTGCTCGAGATGAATGTACTGCCAGATGTCGAGCTCGGTCCAGTTGCTGATCGGAAAGATCCGGATCGATTCACCCTTCGCCTTCCTGGCGTTGTACAGCCGCCAAAGCTCGGGCCGCTGATTCTTCGGATCCCAGCGATGATTGGCCGAGCGGAACGAGAACACACGCTCCTTGGCGCGACTTTTCTCCTCATCGCGCCGTGCGCCGCCGAAGGCCGCATCGAAATGATACAAATCGAGCGCCTGCTTCAACCCTTCGGTTTTCCACAGGTCGGTGTGCAGCGAGCCATGCTCGAACGGATTGATTCCACGCTCCTTGGCTTCCGGATTCTGATACACGAGTAGCTTCATGCCGCTCTCGTGCGCCATGCGGTTGCGCATCTCGTACATCGCCTTGAACTTCCAGGTCGTATCGACGTGCAGCAGCGGGAACGGCGGACTCGAGGGAAAGAAGGCCTTGCGCGCCAGATGCAGCATCACCGCGGAGTCCTTGCCGACGGAGTAGAGCATCACCGGGTTCTCCGTTTCGGCAACGACCTCGCGGAAAATGTGGATGCTCTCCGCCTCGAGCCTCTGCAAATGGGTAAGCGATGTCATGTGTGGGGGGCTAGCTTACCTGGCGCCGCGGCGGCCTGCTCGAGTCCGCAGGCGGCAAAATGAGGATTGGCAAAGTCCGGCTTGCCATACACGAGGGGCTCTCCCGCCAGAGTCCTGACCATGCCGCCGGCGGCACGCAATACGGCATCGCCGGCGGCGATGTCCCATTCCATGGTACGCCCCAGGCGCGGATAAAGGTCGGCTTCGCCCGCTGCCACCAGGCAGAGCTTGAGCGAAGAGCCGGCATTGGTCTGACTCGCCACCTTGCGTCCGGCAAGGAATCGATCGAGCGCCTCGGCATCGCCGTGCGAGCGGCTGGCAACCACGGTGAGCCCGGCGGCGGGGACGGCGCGGCAGGCAATGGGGCGCCGCCGCGAATTCTCCTCGACAAAAGCGCCCACTCCCTCGGCACCGGCAAACAACCGCGACAGCGCCGGCGCCAGCACCACGCCCAAGGTTGGGCGACCACTCTCGATCAGCGCAATGTTGACGGTGAATTCACCGTTGCGGTTGATGAATTCCTTGGTGCCGTCCAGGGGATCCACCAACCAGAAGCTTGCCGCCACGGCGGGGATGTGCCCGGCGGCCGCCGCTTCCTCGGAGACCACCGGAGTGGAGGGCGTGAGCTTCGCGAGCGCGGCCAGAATGATGGCCTCGGCCCGCTCATCCGCCGCGGTGACCGGCGAGGTATCGGACTTGCCGCGCACTTCAAAGTTCGTTGCGTAGACCTCGAGAATCGCGTCGCCCGCAGCCCGCGCGACCGGCAGCACCAGCTCCAGAAGTTCTCCCCGGGTCGGATTGGAATTCACGGAGACAGCGGGTCGACGACGTGTGCGGTCGGACGGTCGGCCTGTCGTAAGACAACCGTGTTGTTCATTTGCGGGACTATAGGTATCGACACGGCATTCGTCAAATCGTCGGAAGCGGCGAAATGCCGGAAGTTGTAGGGCACAATACAGCTTACAGTCGGAGCCAGCAGGAGACATACAACCATGAACGAATCCATCTATGAGATTCCGGTACGCCGGATCGACGGTACCGAAACGACGCTTGGCGCCTATCGCGGCAAGGTGGTGTTGGTCGTCAACGTGGCTTCTGCATGCGGACTGACACCGCAATATGCGGGTTTGGAGAAGCTTTACGAGGAGAGACAGGCAGCGGGGCTCGATTGTTGCCGGTTTTCCGGCCAATGAGTTTGGTGCGCAGGAGCCCGGCTCAAACCGCGAGATCGCCGAATTTTGCAGCTCGAAGTTCGGCGTGAAGTTTCCGATGTTCGAGAAGATTGTCGTGAAAGGTCAGGGCGTGCACCCGCTTTATCGATGCTTGATCGAGGCTCAGCCGCGAGCACAGGAGAAACCCGGGAGCGACTTTCGTGCCAAGCTCGCCGGCTACGGCATCAAGCAGGAAAACCCTGCGGATGTCCTGTGGAATTTCGAGAAGTTCCTGGTCAGCCGCGACGGAAAAGTCGTCGGCCGGTTTGCGCCGGATACGACCCCGGACGATGCGCTCCTCAAGGATGCCGTGGATCGGGAACTGAAGCGCGTCTCCGCCTAGACATCAACGGCCATATCAGAATTCCAGGCTGTCGATGAGCCGCGTGCCGCCGAGCACGGCCGCCCCCAGGGCGACCAACCGATCGCCGGGCACCGGATCCCTCAAGTCGGCGCGGTTGCGGATGGCGACATAATCGGTACGCCAGCCGCGCGCGATCAACGCATCGATCGCATCCCGCTCGATCCTTTGCCAGTCGGTGCGGCCTGATTTCACCGCCGCGGCCGCCTTGCTCAGCACCCCATACAGCTGGGCTGCCTCGATGCGCTCTTGGTCGCTCAAGTAGCCGTTGCGGGAGGACAGCGCGAGCCCGGTGGAATCGCGGACCGTCTCCGCCGCGATGAGCTCGATCGGTAATGCGAGCTGTCGCACCATGTTCCGAATGACGAGCAGCTGCTGGTAGTCTTTTTTGCCGAACACCGCCGCGGCAGGTCGCACCATGTTGAAGAGCTTCAGAACGACGGTGCCGACGCCGGTAAAAAATCCCGGTCGCACCGCCCCCTCGAGGATGTCGGCCAGCCTCAATGGTGGAAGAACCTTGTACTCCTGGGTCTCGGGATAGATTTCCTGCTCCAGGGGTGCAAAGACGATGTCGCAACCATTTTCGGCCAGCAGCGCGCAGTCGCGCTCCAGAGTGCGGGGATAAGAGGTGAAATCCTCGTGGGGCGCGAACTGAAGCGGATTGACGAAAATACTCGCGACCACAATGCCAGCCCGCTCACGGGCGATCCGCACGAGCGACAGGTGACCGTCATGAAGATTGCCCATCGTCGGCACGAGCGTCGGATTGCGCCCGGCGTCGAGGGCACGGCGTAATTCAGCGATCGTCCGAACTATTTGCACGATGTGGCGGCTGTCAGAAGCTATGAAGCTTGTCGTCCGGGAACCGACCTGCCTTCACATCTGCGACATATTGTCGCACGGCAAGTTCGATGCTCGTGGCGCCGTCCATGAAATCGCGCACGAATCGGAACGGCTCGCCCGGCGCCAGGCCGAGCATATCGTGCAGCACGAGCACCTGCCCGCTGCAGCCTGCACCGGCGCCGATGCCGATGGTCGGGATGGACAACTGCTGCGTCAGATCGCGCGCAACGCTCGCGGGGACCATTTCAATGACCACGAGGGCGGCTCCGGCGGCGGCGACCTCCCTGGCGTCCGTGCGGAGCAAACTGGCTGCCGTCTCTTCGCGCCCCTGAACCCGGTAACCACCCAAGGAGTGCACGGACTGCGGCGTAAAGCCGAGGTGTGCGCAAACGGGTATGCCCCGCTCGACGAAGTGGCGGATGATCGGCGCCGTCCAGCCACCGCCTTCCAGTTTCACCATGTGCGCGCCGGCCTGCATCAGACGCACGGCATGATGCACGGCGAGGTCCGCTGACTCCTGATAGCTCCCGAACGGCATGTCCGCGATAATCCATGCCGTGCGGTTGCCTCGCGCCACGCATCCTGTGTGGTAGGCCATCTCGTCGATGGACACCGGCAAGGTGGTCGGGTGGCCCTGGATGACGTTGCCCAGCGAGTCTCCGACCAACAGCGCGTCGACGCCGGCATCATCGAGCACGCGCGCAAAGGATGCATCGTAACAGGTCAGCATGGCGATCTTCTCGCCAAGCGCGTGCATCTCACGCAGAGTGTGCAGGGTCACGGGCTTGCGGTTGCTCATGCCTTATTCTGATCCATAAGACGTTCGCGAGCTAGATTCATTGACGATATCATTCTTGCGGGCGCGCGGCGGAGGAAACGTGTCGAGTAAACTCAAGATCACCCGCATCGAGGCGATTCTGCTGCTGACGGCCTTCGCAGCTGGGACGGTCGACGTCATCAGCTTCGCCGACCTGGGCGGCGTGTTCGCATCGGCGATGACCGGAAATTTCGCGCTTCTGGCCTACTATGTTGCTCAAGGCGATTCCCAGTCGGCGATGGGTTCGGTAATCGCCCTCAGCGGCTTCGTGGTGGGCTGCGCCGTCGGTGTTCTGCAGCGGCGCGGACGGCCGCAGCAGCAGGCACTCAGTATCCTGCTGTTCAGCGAGACCGGTTTGCTGTTGTTCTTTGCGATCTACGCGCTTTGGACGCCGCATGTCCTGCACGGGCGCGGAAACGATCTGCAGATCGCACTGCTGTCGGTCGCGATGGGATTGCAAGCCGTGCTCGGCCAAACGATCAGTCTTACCACCATCGTCTTCACGACCACCCTCACCAAGCTCGTCGGGACGCTCGCCGGTTCAATCGCGGACGGCGATCCATCCGCGCTGAGGGAGGTAAAAATTCAAAGTTCGGTGGTCTTTTCGTACCTATTTGGCGCGTTGCTGTCGGGCACCCTCATCGTTCGAAAGGCGGACGGAGTGGCGCTGCTGCCGCTCATCGGTGTTGCATCCGCGCTTGCCGTGCATCGAATGGCCCGCCGACGCGAAGCATAGGCGCCCCCGGTAATCACCGCAACCAAGCCGCAAAGGTTTAACCGATGAAACACGCTACCAGCCAGACAGGAGCCGAGATGCGGCCAGCCGAACTCGGATATACCATGCCCGCCGAGTGGGCACCCCACACCGGCTGTTGGATGGCCTGGCCCAAGCGGGCCGAGTTATGGGGGGAGCACCTCGAGGCGGCGCGGGAGGACTACGTGCGCGTTGCCGAGGCCATTGCCCGATTCGAGCCCTTGACGATGATCGCGGATCCCGAGCAGGCAGCCGACGCGCGCCGCAGGTGTGGCCCGCAGATCAGAGTCGTTTCACTTTCCATCGACGACTCATGGCTGCGCGACTCGGCGCCGACCTTCCTCGTGACTGCGCAGGGCGGTCGTGCGGCCGCCGCCTTCACGTTCAACGCCTGGGGCAACAAGTATCAACCCCACGACCAGGACGCGACTTTGGGTGAGCGCATCGCCGGCCTCGCCGAGCTGCCGGTCTACCGATCGAAACTCGTCATCGAGGGCGGCGGGTTTCTCTCCGATGGTGAGGGAACTCTGATCACGGCCGAGACCTGCGTGCTCAATCCAAACCGCAATCCCGGTTGGAGCAAGGCGGATGCCGAGGCCGAGCTGCGCGCCATGCTCGGCGTACGCAAAGTGATCTGGCTGCCGGGCGATGCCGAGGACACCGAAACAGACGGGCACGTCGACGGCTACGTTGCGTACTTCAAGTCGGCCGCTGTTTTGTGCGAAGTGGTTGAGGATCCGGCGGACCCCAGATTCGCGATCATGGCGGAGAATCGCAAGGTGCTGGAAACAGAGACGGATGCGCGCGGGCGAAAATTCGAGATAGTCCCGATCGCCGAGGCCCCGCGCTCGGCGGTGCCGGACGGTGCGCACGGCTACTGCCGTTCCTACGTCAATTTCTATATCGCCAATGGCGCCGTGATTGCTCCTGCTTACGGAATTGCCGAGGATGCAGCGGTCTTCGAGACTCTACGACGTGCCTACCCGGCTAGAACGGTGGTGCCGGTCTCGCTGAAAAACCTGTTTCGCGGCGGCGGCGGCATCCATTGCATTACCCAGCAAGAGCCGGCGCGCTCATGCTCGCCGGAGTCGCGATGATCTTCACGGTCGCTTTCCTCGCTGTGAGCCTCGGCACTCGTGCGAAGGCGAGGCGCTCGCGGGCCTGATCCAGCTACCCGGGTTCACGCCCGTTCATGCGTGGTCCCCCTGTTTGTAGAAGTACGGATCGAGGACCCGAACCTCGGTGATCCGCGAAATCGGTAACTTGTTGCGTGCGGCGGCGCGGCGCACCGCCTCGGGCGTGGGACCGTCATAGATGCAGAAAGTCCGCTTGCGATCGGGTGTCACGTACGAATGGACCCAGGTGACGCCATCCTCGGCATTATTGTCGATGACCTGACGGCAGAGGTTCGCGCCGCCCTCATCCTGCGAAATGCTCAGGCCGTCGGGAAACTCTCGTTCGATCAGGTAGCGTGACATGGTCGCGATCTCTCGTGATGGTGCGCGGAACCCGCGTGCGAATGATTGTGCTGGTCGGCAAACAACATCGAATCGGCGGAACTACCCGAATTGGGCGGCACGAGTACCCAGGTTGGACGACCAGAGCACCCAGATATCGGGCTGCGCCCGTAATTCTTTGCGCGAGCGATGCCGATCGGTTACAACTAGTGCTGCCCAAGCTCTCCCGGTACACAGTCGATGGAATTGCTCGAGCGTGAACGTTGCTTCGCGGATTTGGCCGAATGGCTGCGCATCTCGGGCGAACGCGGCGGATGTCTTGCACTCGTGGCAGGCGAGGCGGGCATCGGAAAGACCGTTCTGCTGCAGGAGTTTTCGCATTTGCAACGCGACACGCGGGTGCTATGGGGCGCGTGTGATGCGCTCTTCACGCCGCGGCCACTCGCGCCGCTGCATGACATCGCCAGGCAGACTCAAGGCGCGTTGTTGGCCGCCATGAATTCCGGTGCTGCCCGGGACGCCGTCTTCGGCGCCGCCCTCGATGAATTGGAGCGCGAGAAGTCGCTCGTCGTATTCGAAGACATGCACTGGGCGGACGAAGCAACGCTCGATCTGCTCAAGTATCTGGGACGCCGCATCCACCGGACGCACGCGATGCTCGCGGTTACCTATCGCGACGATGAGGTCGGTCCGCGGCACCCTCTCCGGTACGTGATCGGCGATCTGCCGCGCACGAGCACGCGCAGAATGGTGCTTGCGCCGCTGTCGGAATCTGCCGTCGCAGAACTGGCTGCCCGATCCGAGCGGCCCTCCCAGGGCCTGCACGGTATCACGGGAGGCAATCCGCTCTTCGTCACCGAGGTGCTGGCCGCCGCGGTCGATACCGTGCCTGCAACGGTACGCGATGCGGCGCTGGCGCGCGCCGCCAGACTGCCTCCGGCGGCGCGCGAGATCGCGGAACTCGTGTGCGTCATCCCCGGCAAGACCGAAGCCTGGCTGCTCAAGCAGGCTATCCGGCCTCCCGAGGAGGGTATCGAGGGATGTCTGAGCATCGGCATGGTGCGCAATGAGGACGGCTCGCTCGCCTATCGGCATGAACTGACCCGGCTCGCGATCGAGGGCTCGCTTTCGCGGCCGCGCCTGCAGCTCCTGCACGACAAGGTGCTCGCCGTTCTGGCGAATCGGTCCGACGTCTCTGCGGCGCGCCTCGCTTTTCACGCCGATGGTGCGCGCAATGGGGCCGATGTGCTGCGATTTGCTCCCTTGGCCGCCTCACAGGCAGCGTCGGTGGGAGCTCATCGCGAAGCGGCGTCGCATTACCAGATTGCACTGCGCTACGCGGACGTTCTGCTCCCGGCAGATCGCGCCCACCTGCAGGAGCAACTGTCGTATGAGTATTTCCTCACGGGACAATATGAGCTCGCCATCGAAGCTCGACGCTCGGCCCTGGAGACGTGGCGCGCCTCGGGCGAGCGCATCAAGGAAGGCGGGACATTGTGCTGGTTGTCCCGCCTGAGCTGGTTCGCGGGCCACGGCGAAGAGGCCAGCCAGTACGCGGTCGATGCGGTCCGGACGCTCGAAATGCTGGCGCCCGGCCCAGAGTTGGCGGCGGCGTATTGCAATCGAGCGGATCTCGATCTCGAATCTCACGAGATCGACTCGGCGATCGATTGGGCGCAGCGTGCGATCGCACTTGCAAAGGCGTGGGCGAAAGATGAGATCCTGTGCCATGCATTGAGCACTCTAGGCACCGTGCGGCTCATGGCCGGCGACACGGGCGGCTGGGACGATCTCGAGTGCAGTCTGCAACTCGCGTTGGCGGGCGGCCTCCAGGAGGAAGTCGCACGCGCTTACATGAGCTTGGCTGCGATGGCAGTGTCTCGCCGCCAATACGATCAGGCGTCGCGCTATCTGGGCACGGGCCTGGCGTACTGCGAGGAGCGCGACTTGGATTCCCTCCACGTCTATATGCTCGCGTACCGCGCTCGCCTGCGCTTCGAGCAGGGGGACTGGCAAGAGGCGGCCGAGGACGTGCGGATGGTGCTGCGGCATCCTCGCACCACTTCCGTCACCCGAATTCCGGCGCTGAGGACTCTCGGACATCTGCGTATCCGGCGCGGCGACCCGGATGCGAAGTCGCCGCTCGATGAAGCGCGGGCGCTCGGTGGCCCTGCGCCGGAGCTGCAGCGCGTCGGTACGCTCGCCGCGATCCACGCGGAGGCCGCCTGGCTCGCAGGCGACCAGGCGGGCGTCGTGCGGGAAGTGCAACCGGCCTACGAGATGGTGCGCGGGCGACGAGATCCGCGGATGAAAGGCGAGCTCGCGGCGTGGTTGTGGCGAATGAATGCGCTCGATGAGCATCCAACGGACATCGCCGAACCCTACGCGCTGGAAATCTCAGGTGACTGGCATGCCGCGGCGCGTGCGTGGAAGGATCTTGGCTGTCTCTATGAGCACGCGATCGTGCTTGCCTGGTACGGGGCCGAACCTGAACAGCGCGAGGCCCTCGCAATGCTCGACAAGATGGGCGCTGCCCCGGCGGCTCAAGCGCTGCGACGGCAACTGCGTGAACGGGGCGTGCGCGGTATTCCGCGCGGGTCCCGGCCCGCGACGCGGAGCAACCCGCTCGGACTCACGCGTCGCGAGGCGGAGATTCTCCGGCTGTTGTCGGACGGATTGCGCAACTCGGCGATCGCCAAGCGGCTGTTCCTGTCGACCAAGACCATCGAACATCACGTCTCGGCCATTCTGACAAAACTCGATGTCCGATCCCGCGCCGAGGCGGTTGCCGTGGCGCGCTCACAGCCGGCCGGGGACGGTGAGGGCGCCTGAGCGGCTAACGGCTCCTGATCGGCTAACGGCTCTGCAGTGACGCAACCCGCACGAGCGGAGTACCCCCGGTCTTTGCAGCATGAACGGCCGTCAGCGCCGGCGCATTGACAGCACTCACCGCGTCCGCAATCGACTGTCGGACGCACGAGTTAAACTCGATATTCTCGAGAGGATCGCCGCGATCAAGCGGCGAGCATACGTTCCTGGCCGCGGTACGAATGCGGCCATACAGCACCGCCGCACCTTGAGAGCGCGAGATATCGAGATCCGCGAACTTGACAGTCACCTGCAGGGGCGAATCGAAGGAATCGGCGGCGGCCGGCATGGCGGTGAGGCCCAAGGCCGATGCGCCGAATAGAACGGCGGCGATGGCGCCATGCAAGCGGTACGTCGTGGTCACAGTCTTCATGGTTTTCTCCGGGATAAGTTGGAAGAGAGAACAATTCGGGCAGGAAGAATCGTGCCGCACGGGCCGCGAAGCCGAATCGGCAGAATCATCCAATTTGCGGCGAGGAATTACCCAGATTGATGGGTGCGACCCGATCTCGAAACTGATGCATACTCCCGTTTCCAAAACGATGGCTATTACCGGCGAACAAGGGAGCAGGCGATGCGTTGGTTGTCGAGATGCATGATCTTCGGGTTGTTGGGGATTGGCGTTGCGCAGGGCCAGGTATCCGGCGGCCTTCAGGATGCCCGTCGCCACTTCCTCGATGCGAACGTCAACGTATTGACCTTTCACAGTATCGAGCAGCTCTTTCCCACCCGGCGCGTGGAGAATTCAAGCACCGCATGGGTGCTGCCGCGCGCCGAGACGAAACTCGATTTCACCTACGATTACAAGGGGGTGACGCGCGCGGCCGAGGATGTGCTGGACCGCACCTTCACGAATGCTCTCATCGTCATCAAGCACGGTAAGATCGTCAGCGAGACGTATCGCAACGAGACCGACGCCAGCACGCATTTCATCTCCTTCTCCATGGCCAAATCGATCACCTCCATCTTGATCGGTCTGGCGGTTGCGGACGGCCACATTCACTCGATCGATGATCAGATCGTCCGGTATGTCCCCGAACTGAAGGACTCCGCGTACGATGGGGTAACGATTCGCCATGCGTTGCAGATGCGCTCCGGCGCCAACTACGACGAGCAGTACGTGGTCAGCCACCCGGATCTGCTGTCTGCTGCGTTCGAGGAATCGTTCGTCGAGAATCGCATGCCCTTCGTCGGGTTCACCCGTGCGATGACGCGACGCTACCCTCCGGGGGAACGCTACAACTACTCGACCTTTGAAACGTGCGTGCTCGGATGGGTGCTCGAGCGGGCGACGAAGCAGCCCCTTGCACGGTACATGACCGACAGGCTGTGGAAGCCGGCAGGCATGGAGTCGTACGGATTATGGATGCTCGATGCGGAGGGTGACAAAGGCCGGGAATTCGCCGGCGGGGGATTCAACGCCGTCGCGCGAGACTACGCACGGCTCGGGCTGATGATGCTCAGGAACGGCAGGGCGGGAGATCGGCAGGTTGTTCCGCAGGCGTGGGTTGACGAGTCGACGAATCCCCGCGAGCGCCAGGCGGTGGATCCTGCCGAGCCGCTGTTCGGTTATCACTTCCTGTGGTGGCCGCTGGTCGATTCGAGCGCCTACATGGCGCGGGGCCTTCAGGGTCAATATATCTATGTCGATCCGGGCACCGATACCGTCGTGGTCAAGCTGTCGTTCTTTCCACCGGGCAACCACGATGCTTTCGCGGAAACCGTCGCATTTTTGCAGGCCGCTTCGCGTTGGAAGGCCCCCTGAAGCCGGCCATACATTGCCGGGACCGCCTTCAGGAGGTGCAGAAGAACATGCCGACCAGGATCGCGGCGATGCAGCCCCACTGCAGCAGCATGATCCGCTCGCGCAGCACGAGTGCCGCGAAGGCGAGCGTCACAAGCGGATAGGCTCCGGTGAGCGGCGTCACGATCGAGATCTTGCCGTAGCGGCTCGCGATCAGCACGCCAAGGTCGCCGGCCGCCATCATCCCCATCGGCAGGAACGAGCGCACCCACTCGATCACCGAGTGCGTGCCGGCGCGTCCCTTCCAAAACCCGTAGACGCCCAGTGTGAGCAGCGCGCCGATCATACTGTAGAGCGCCATGTTGGCATCGGTGGCACCCAGGCTGTAGTCGTACTTGACGATCGTCTGGGCGCCCCCCCACAGCACGAGGGCTGAAAACGCGAGCGGGATCCAGGCCCGTCCAGTCACCTTGTTCGCGGCGTTCGCCGGTTGGTAGGCAAGCCCGATGCAGCCGCCGATCACCAGCGCCACCGCGCCATACTGGAGCGGCGTGAGCGTCTCGCCAAGGAACCAGTGCGCGAACACGATGGTGAGCGCGGGATAGGCGGCCGAGAGCGTGCCCACGATCGTGATCGGGCCCGCGATGATCGATTGGAAGTACATGATCCAGCCGGTGCCGTCGAGCAGGTAGGCGAGCACGCCGATGGCGAGCACGCGCCGGCCTTCGGCTGCGAACACCGGCGTATGCGGGTTCGCGAAGAAGTAACAGACCATCACCACCGCACGGGCGCACGCGAAGTAGAGGCAGAAGCGCGCCGGCGGCACCTCCGTGATCCACATCTTCACGAAGCCCTGGCCGAGGCCGTAGAGCAGAAGCGCGAGCAGAGCCGGCGTCAGCCACAGGAGGAGCGGCGCGGCGGTCGGTGAGAGGGTCATAAGCGATTCTAGCGCGTCCCGCGTCGTGTGCTTTGACCCATGCCCCCGCCCCGAGCGGGGCGGGGGCGCGGATGTTACTGTGCGCGGTCGATCGCTGCATCATCCATCTTGAGACGGAAATACAGGGCCTTCTTCAGCGAGTGGATCGCCCGATGGGCATCGGCAATCGCAACCGCCTTGTTGCCGCCGAAGTCATCCGGAGCCGCTTCCATCTCTCTCAACGCCTCGTTCATGTGATTGATCGCTTCGACGATGCGGGGGTGCGCCGCTCGCTCCGATTGGATGCTGAGGTCCGGCGCCGCCGATGCGACCATCGGTTGAGCCGCGAGGCCGAAACCCACCAGCAAGCCGGCCGCGATCATTCTGTTCAATGAATTCATGAAACAACTCTCCTTTGTGATGCACACTGAATCAATTGTCCCTACCCATGAGGGCAAACGCGCACAGATCGGGTGCGACGACCGATCCGCTTGGACTTAATCTTATCTTCATCTGATTTCCCGAAAGTTCATCTGATTCTCAAATCGCGTTCACCGTTTCGCGACGCACATCACCGACACGGTGAGTTAAAAATCGGTGGCGCACTGAATCTCGGAGCGGGTCGCTGCGAAACTCAACAATGTAGTTGACTATCAATCATAATATTGATATTAATCAGACATGGTGAATATGGCAGCGGTTCTGCAGATCGTTCCCCGCGACACCGGTGCGGCAGGGATCGGCGACGATGCGCGGCTCGATCGGCTGTTCGGTGCGCTCAGCGATCCCATCCGCCGCCGCATTCTGGAGCGGCTCGACGGCCGGTCACTGCTCGTGTCCGAACTCGCATCGACCTTCGACATCTCGCTCCAGGGTGTCTCACGCCATATCCAAGTCCTGGTGCGCGCCGGACTGGTGCAGCAGGAGCGCAGCGGACGCATCAGCCGTTGCAGCCTCGACGTCGGCCCGCTGTTCGATGCGGCCGTCTGGTTGAATCGCTACACCAGGTACTGGCAGCAGCAATTCGAGTTGCTCGCGGCGACCCTCGCGGAAATCGACGAACGGCGCGCCGCCGAGTCTCCGCCCTCGAAGAAGCGCAGACGGCCTGCACAGCGCAAATGACACAATAGTGAGGAGGCATCCACATGAACAATCATCGTGTTGTTTCTCGGGACGAATGGGTTGGCGCCCGGCGCCGGCTGCTCGACAAGGAGAAGGAATTCCTGCGGTTGCGTGATCAACTGAGCGCCGAGCGGCGCGAGTTGCCGTGGGTACGAGTCGAGGAGCGATACGTCTTCGAAGGACCTGCGGGTGAGGAAACTCTTGCGGATCTTTTTGCGGGGCGCAGCCAGCTCATCATTTATCACTTCATGTTTGCTCCGGAGTGGGATGCGGGATGCAGAGGCTGCTCGTTCTGGGCGGATAACTACAACGGCATCATTCCGCATCTGAACCAGCGGGATGTTTCGCTGGCGGCCGTCTCGCGCGCGCCGCTGCAAAAACTGAAGTCTTTCGCTGCGCGCATGGGTTGGAACTTCAAATGGGTTTCCGCGGCGAATTCGGAGTTCAACTTCGATTACCAGGTGTCCTTCAAGCCGGAGAGCATCGCGCAGGGTACCGCCGTGTACAACTACACGCGATACGATGAATCGATGCAGGACAAGCCGGGCTTCAGCGTGTTTTTCAAGGATGATGACGGGGTAATCTTTCATACGTACTCGACCTACGCGCGGGGACTCGATCCGATGAACGTCGCCTTTCAGTTGCTCGATCTCGTTCCGAAGGGTCGCGACGAAGCCGGCTTGCCTCACCCGATGTCGTGGGTCAGGCTGCATGACCAATACGCTACCTGACGAACATGACCAACGAGGTGCGCACCGTGAATTACGCTGCCGGATCGGAGAAAATGAATGCCTACCGTCGACAGATCGCGGACCTTCGCCAGAAGATGCGCGCGACGCTGGCGGAGGTCGAGCCGCAGGAAGTCGAGGACTATGAATTCAAGACGCCTGAGGGAACCGTGCAACTCTCGGAGTTGTTCGATGGGCATGAGGACCTGATGGTGGTGCATAACATGGGCTCGTCCTGCCCGGGTTGCACCCTCTGGGCCGACGGATACAACGGCGTGCATCACCACGTGGTCACCCGCACGGGCTTCGTCGTTTCGAGTCCCGAGGCTCCCGCCGTGCAGCAGAAATTGGCCGCGAGCCGCGGTTGGAAGTTTCGCATGGTGAGCCACATGGGCACGAGCTTTGCGGCCGATATGGGTTATCGCTCCGCCGACGGCCGGTGGCGACCCGGCGTCTCGGTTTTCAAGCGCGCCGGACCGAAGATCCTGCGAGTATCCGATGCGTCCTGGAGCCCCGGTGATGATTTCTGCACCGTCTGGCATTTTTTTGATCTGTTGCCGGGCGGCGCCGCGGGCTGGGCACCCAAATTGAGCTATCCCTAGGAGAGGCCAACCATGTGTCCCTTGTGCATTGGAACTGCAACGCTGCTCGTTTCGAGCGGCACGTCGGCAGGCGGCCTCGCGGCGTTGCTTTTCCGACGGCATGCCGTCAAGAAGGGGGCGCAGCACGGAAGCGCTATGCGCGGGGAATGGCGAGCAACTGAACCCAGTAAAGACCACGCCTGGAAGCCTGGCCCGCGGCATACGCGATTCCCATCTCGACGAAGCGTGGGTCCATGATGTTTTCGCAGTGACCCGGACTCTCGAGCCAGCCTTGGACCACTTCCTCAGGGGATTTCGGGCCGTAGGCGATGTTCTCACCCACCAATTTTTCGCGATAGCCGACGGCGCGAACGCGGTCCGCGGGGGAGCGACCCGCGAGATCCTCGTGTTCAAAATAGTCGTGCCTGGCCATGTCGGCGGCATGCCCGAATGCGACGCTCGCGAGTGTTTCGGAAGGTCTCACGGGTGGCGCCGGCCCAAATGAGCGCTCGCCGCATCGGGTTCCGCGAGCACGTACATCGTTGACGAGTTCGAGCGCGCGCCTCGCGAGGAGCGGCGCCTGCGCGGGCGCCGGCACCGTGTAGGGCAGCGCCAGCACCAGCCAGGTCTCGGTTCCGCGGCGATAGATTCCGATGTCGCGCAGCTTCTGATCAGTCACCGTGCGGCAGCCGGAACGCTTGATCAAATCGACCGCGGCCGATTCCGCGCCGCTGATACGCAAGGTGGCCGTCGCTTGGGCGTGATAGCCGCTGCGCTCGGCGGCCGCCACCGGCTCGCGGCCCGCGGCCCACTGTTCGGCCGCCCGATCCAACAGCGGGTTGCGACGGAGCGGGCGAGCGGCCGGCAGAACGCCGCCGCAGCCGCCCTCGCGTAACAATTGCACCGCGGCGAGCGCGTCCGCTTGCGCAACCGCACCGGCCGAGACCCCGCCCCACAGGATCGCCAGGATCCAAAATTGACGGCTGGACAATCGAGTCACCACGACCGCTCCTGCTGCTCCACTGAATGGGGGAACGCGGGAGCCCTGCCGCGGATGACTGACGGCCGGGGAACTGGATCACGGATTTCAATTGCCTTCGGGAAGGGCCGAATGTCTTACGTACATTCCCGATGGCAATCTTTGAAGATGCATATAATATGCATCTTATGCCCTTCGCGCTGCGTTCAAACCTTTTCAACTACGGCTTTCGCGTCAATTTTCTGCTGGCAGGTACCTCCGCTCTCCTGCTCATTCCTTTATGGGTGATGAGCTTCATCACGGGCGCTGCTCCAGGGTCATCCTGGCCACCCATGCTCTGGCACGCCCATGAGATGCTCTTTGGCTTCATCGCGATCGCCATGGCGGGTTTCCTGCTCACGGCCGTGCCGAGCTGGACCGGTCAGAAGGGATTTGCCGGCCGGCCGCTCGTTATTCTCGCCGGGGTGTGGCTCGCGGCTCGCGCGCTGATCGCGAGTTCCTCATTGTGGCCGGCGCCAGTTACGGCGGTCGCGGACTTGGCATTTATCCCCACGCTCGCCGTACTGGTCGCTCGGCCCTTGCTGCGTTCCCGCAACCGGAATACGCCGCTCCTGGTGGTGCTTGGACTATTTTGGCTCACCGATTTGGTCTTTCACTTCGGATTGATGCACGGCAACCCGCCGCTAGCGCTGCGCACGCTGCACATCGGGATCGACATCATGTTGGTGCTGGTGACGGTGATCGGCGGGCGCCTCGTCCCCTCATTCACGGTCACGGCCTTGCGGCCGCTCGGATGCCCGGATGCCGTCCGCAACCGGCCGCTGCTGACGGTCCTCGCCGTCATTGCGATGATCGCAGTCGCGCTGAGCGATGTGTTGTCGCCCGAGAGCCGAGCGGCGGGAGTTGTGGCCGGAATCGCGGCCTGCATCCAGACGATACGCTTGCTGCAGTGGAAGGGATGGCGCGCCCTGCGCCAGCCGATTGTGTGGGTCTTACACCTGAGCTATGCCTGGTTGCCGGTTGGCCTTGCGCTCAAGGCCATCGCGTTGCTCTCCGATGCCGCGATCGCCGCCTTCTGGCTGCATGCCCTGACCATCGGCGCCTTGACGACCATGATCCTCGCGGTCATGACCCGGGCTTCGCTCGGACACACGGGTCGTCCACTGATCGTTGATCCGCTCATTACGCTCGCTTACCTATTGCTGACGGCGGCGGCGGCAGTGCGTGTGTTGGGGCTGGCGGCGTTTGGGCTGAGTTATCCGGTCGTCATCATTTGGAGCGCGTTGTTTTGGACGCTCGCCTTCGCTCTGTTCGTCATCGTGTACGCACCCATCCTCTGCGGTCCACGTGCCGACGGCAAGAGCGGATGAAGTGCAGCGGTTCGTCGTAGAGCGGCCCCTATCATGACATGGCTGATCGCTCAGTACGGCGGGATACGTCTGTTTCACATCAGCTGCGTCGTCCTCTCGGGCGGATTGTTCCTAGGCCGCGGATTGATGCGCATCGCGGGTGCTCCCGCCGCCAATCACAAGGCGCTGCGGGCGACATCGTACGTTATCGATACGGGGCTTTTGGGCGCGGGTATTTTGCTCACGTTGATCGTGCACCAATATCCGCTGGCCGATGCCTGGCTCACGACGAAAATGCTGTTGCTGGTCGTCTATATAGTGCTGGGACACTATGCGCTCAAGCGCGCACGACGGCGCACACCGCGTGTGGTGACCTACATTGGCGCGCTCGCGACCTATGCGCTCATCATCGGCGTGGCGGTGACCCATCATCCCGCCGGTTGGTTCACCTACGCGGTGACGGCCTCATCCGTCACGATCAAATTCATGGGAATGTCGTGGGCCTGGGGGTAAATCGTCTGCATCGCTGCATCCGCGTAGCCCAGGCCGATCGCATAGGGGCGTGGCGCGGCCGCGGCAAGCGTGCGGTCGAAATAGCCTCCGCCATAGCCAAGACGGAATCTGCGCTCGTCAAACCCGACGAGCGGAACGATGACGGCGTCGGGCATCAGTACCTCGCGCTCCCTGGGGATCGGAATATTCCAGATTCCCCTTTGCATGGGTGCTCCTGGGTGCCATCTCCAGAATTCGACGGGCGCGGCCTTTTGGACCACGACGGGAAGGGCAACCAGGCCGCCGGATGCGGCATGTTGTCTTGCAATGCTCCGCACGTCGAATTCGCCGCGTATCGGCCAGCAAAATCCGAGCACCCGATAAGCGTTCAAATCGACCGCCTGCACGAGGCGCGTACCCGCGCGCTCGCTCAGCGTGCGGCGCAGGTCGGGCGCCAGCGCCATCCGGCGCTGGATCAACTCTTCGCGCACGAGTGCGCGCCAGCGGCGGACGTGTTCCCAGTCGATGGAGGGCGGTGCCGGGATCGGATTGTTGGGCGGCATGGATGGTGGCAATCCGCTGATCAGCCGCGACCTGCAATCTCGTTGGTGCGATCTATGTTGAGCTCATGGGATCGCAACATCTCGGAGAGATCAGCGTGCAACTCGTCACTGCGCACGCGCGGCAACATCTCACGCAGTTTGCGCACCACCCAGCCCTGGCCGCGATTGAGAAAGGCGATGCGCGCACGCAAGTCGTCGATCGCCATCGCCTTGCCGTGGAACGCTCCGGTCTTTGTCGAGGGCCGCTCGCCCAGCTTTCTGAGATGAGCCACCAGCATGGCGCACCAGCGCGCTTCGTCCCGCTGAACGGCGAGCAGCAGTTCCGCGAGGGGTCCCGTGCCGGCTTGGTGCGCGCTGTCGAGTGCGACGCGAGCGCCCGCCCGCTCCGCCTCGAGCAACTCGTTCAGCACGGGGATGAGATCGTCCTTGCCGGCATAACCCATGTAGACATCACTCACTTCGTGCATCGAGCACGCCGGAGAGCTGTATTGCGCGGGGCCTGTTGTCAGGCGCCGGATCGGATCGGTGAGGCCGAGCACATCGCGCGCCTCGCTCACAATGGCCTTCAACCGTTCGGCGGCGGGTGGGATCGCGGTGATCAGCCCCGCACCCTCGCCGGCGTAAAGCGCCATGGCCTCGAAGTTGCCGCTCATGTTGCGCAATGGCGAGTCCGTGCTGAACAGGTAGATTGGTCGTCCCTTCTGCTCTCCGATGATATGCCGACGATCGCAGAACGGATCGCCCTGTTCGCCCCGCGTCACGCTGTTCGGCAGGACCCGTACGGCGGCTCCTTTCGGCCAGTTGATATGAAAGGAGTCGGTGTGGACGGTGTCGCCAAGTCTGGACTCGACGATGCGTGTCTTGTGATAGTCGTGTGCAAACGCTTCTTGCGTCGCCAGGAAGCCCGTGCCGATCATGGCGCCCTGAGCGCCAGAGCGAAGAGCGGCGGCGAGTCCCTTGCCGTCAACGATACCGCCGGCCGCCAACACCGGAACGTCGAGGCGCGCCGCGAGTTCGGGGACCAAGTCTGCGAGACGCGATTTCCCGCGTACATGACCACCGGCCTCGACACCTTGAGCGATCACGATGTGCGCCCCTGCGGCGGCTGCCTCATCGGCTTCCCGTGCCGAACCGACCTGGCAGAGGACCAGGCATCCGGAATCTTTCAGCCGGCGCACGATATCCGGCCGAAGGTCCCAAAACAGCGTCACTGCGGGGATCCGCTCCGCAATGACTGTGTCGATTTCGGCTTCGAGAAGATCGGCCGGTGTGGCAGCCGGTATGAGATTGACGCCGAAAGGACAGGTCGTCGCCGCGCGCACGCGATTGATCTCGCGCCGGATGAGCTCGGGCGGCTCCCGCACCATGCCGAGGAAGCCGAAGCCGCCGGCCATACTGACGGCAGCCACGAGTTCCGATCGCGCAACGCCGCCCATTCCGGCCAAGAGCACGGGAACCTCGCATCCCAAGAGCTCGCAGACGGGAGTGCGAAGTGTGGTGATCACGGCCCCGTGTTGCTCTGTGCGTAAAAGATGTAAATAATATGCATGTTTTAGCAGCGACAATCAACTCCGTCCCATGGGGGCGGTGACGACAAAAGGACATGCCGTGCGACTGACCCTGTGGACCGATTACGCCTTGCGTACGCTGATTTATGTCGGCACGAAGACGGGCGAACTCTCAACGATCGCCGAAATCGCCCGGACTTTCGACATTTCGAACGCCCATCTGATGAAAGTCGTGAACCAGCTGGTGAGGCAGGGATATGTCGAGGCTATCCGCGGCAAGGGCGGCGGCATCCGCTTGGGACGCGCGCCGACCGACATCCGCGTTGGCGCAGTGGTGCGCGACACCGAAGAGGATCTGGCGGTGATGGGCTGTTTGGACGGAAGCAAATTTTGCCGAATCGAAGGCTGCTGCGTCTTGCGCACCGCTCTGCGCAGAGCGACGCTCGCATTCTTGGAGACCCTGGACGGTTACACACTGGCGGATCTATTGGTGCCGCGGGCGAGGCTCGCCCACCGTTTGGGTATCGGGTCCTAGTGTCGCCGCGACAAGCCGTCGTTCACTCCAGGTCGGGGTACGGGCCTCGCCCCCCATCGCTGATGAGCCGGTCGATGCGCGCCTCCAGAACGGAGAGGGGTACGGATCCGAGTTCGAGCAGCGCGTCGTGGAAGGCCCGGACATTGAAATGCGGCCCGAGCGCCGATTCGGCTTTTGCGCGTCCGCGTACAATCGCATCCTCGCCGAGATAATAGGCCAGCGCCTGCGCGGGCCAGCTGATGTAGCGGTCCACCTCCGTTTCGATTTCGTGTTCCGCTAGCGCCGTATACGCGCGCAGGTAACCGATGGCTCGATCCCGGCTCCAGCCCTGGGCGTGAATTCCGGTATCGACCACGAGACGCGCCGCCCGCCAGATCTGGTAATTCAGCATACCGAAGCGATCGTAGGGTGTTTCGTACATCCCCATCTCGAGCCCCAGCCGCTCGCAATACAGCGCCCACCCCTCGCCGTAGACCGAGAGATAGGTGTGCTGGCGAAATTCCGGCTGATGCCTGTGTTCGAGTGCGAGCGGCATCTGGAAGGCGTGACCGGGCGCGGACTCGTGCAAGGTGAGGGCGGTGAGGTTGTAGAGAGGGCGGCTCGGCAAATCGTAGGTGTTGAGCAGAAACACACCCGGCCCCCCGCGCCCGGCCGTATAGAAAGGCGCGAGATCTTCGGGCACGGGTCGGATGGCAAAGCGGGCGCGCGGCAGCAATCCAAAGAATTGCGAGGCTTTGCCGTCGAACCTTTTTGCGACCCAGGCCGCGCGCATCAGCAGCTCCTGCGGGGTCTTGGCCTGAAATTGCTCATCGGCGCGCAGGAACTTGAGGAATGCCGGGAAATCGCCGGCAAATCCCGTCTCGCGCATGGCGGCGAGCATTTGATCATGCAGACGAGCGACTTCCGCTTCACCGAACACGTGAATCGAGGCAGGATCCCGATCGACCGTCGTGAATTCCCGGATTTTCGCCCGATAGTAGGCCGCTCCATCCGGTAGGTCGGAGGCGGCCACGGTGGTACGCGTGCCGGGCAGGTACTCGGTGCGCATGAACGCGAGAAGTTCGCGGTACGCCGGCTGCACGGTCTCCCTGATGATGCTGATCGCCTGCGCACGCAGATCGGATTTGTCGACGTCCGCAATGCCCGGCATCTCCCGAAATGGGGTGTAAAACAGACTCGCCTCCGGTGCGCTCTCGGTAACCGCGGTGAGCGAGGCGTCGCGCCCCTCGAGCGTTACCCGCGGCGGCGTAAACCCGCGCCGCAGGCCGCGGCGCATCTCATCGATCTGTTCACGAAAGTACCGTGGGATGTCCCGCATCTGTGCAAGCCAGTTGCGGTAATCCTGGACGCTGCGATACGGGCGGCGCGCGGTGTAACCCAGACTGGTCCAGAAGGTGGTGTCGGCGTTGACGGGCATTTCATAGTCACGAAAGCGCTGGTTCGCGATCAGCGTTTCGATCTGCGGTCGATACACGTCGTAATTCAGCTGCTCGGCCGGCGAAAGCGCGGCACGAGGAATCGAGTCGAGATTGCGCAGCACATCCTGCCAGGTGCGAAGCCGCATCTCCTGGGTCGGCGGGTCGACTTTCGGCAGATGATCCTGAACCGGCTTCTCCGAGTCTTCACTGTCGGGGAATTGCTGATCGCGCCATCTCCACTCCGCGGTGTAAATGGCCTGTAGATGCGCGTCCGCCGAATTCTGCTTCGACGTGCAGCCGCACATGGCCACGACCATCGTGCACAGTGCCGTCACAGCGCGGCACTTCGGCGAGGGCCGGAGGGAGGTGTGTGCGCAATCGCCTTGCCCGATCATGCGGACACCGTATACGATCGATCATCTTCGAGGCAAACCTCGTACGAGGGCAGCTCCCATGACAACACCGCTCACATGCACCTGGTCGGGCGTCTTCCCTGCAGCAACGACGCAATTCGATGCGCAATTGGAAGTGGATCTGATGGCGACGCGTGGAGTGCAAAAGACCCTCCTCGAGGAGGGTGTCCACGGTCTCGTATTGATGGGCACGGTGGGCGAGGGCAATTCGTTGACGGCGGAGGAGAAGCGAACTGTCCTCGAGGGTGCCGTCGCAGTCGCCGAGGGCAGGGTGCCCGTCATTGCGGGCGTATCGGAATTCACCACAGCTGCCGCGGTGCGCTTCGCCCGCGATGCGGAACGCATCGGCGCGACGGGCCTCATGGTGTTGCCGGCGATGGTCTATGTGCCGACGCCTGCCGAGCTCGAATACCATTTTCGAGCGGTGGCGGGAGCGAGCGGGCTCCCCATCATGCTGTACAACAATCCGCCCTCTTATCGGGTGAATATCGACCTTGCGACGCTCGCGCGTCTCGCGGAGGTGCCCACCATCGTCGCGCTCAAAGAATCCTCACCCGATCCGAGGCGCTTCACGGACCTCATCAACGCTTTCGGCGAACGCTTCACGCTGTTTGCGGGACTCGATGACCTCGTCTTCGAAGGCATCACGCTCGGCGCCAAGGGCTGGGTCTCGGGACTCACGAACGCATTCCCGGCCGAATCGCTGCTGCTCTACGAGGCGTTGCGCACGGGCGATCTCGACCGTGCGCGCAGCCTTTATCGCTGGTTCATGCCGCTGCTGCACCTCGACGCGGAGCACGACCTCGTTCAATCGATCAAGCTCGCGGAGCAGATCATGGGCCGCGGCAGCGAGCGGGTGCGCCCGCCGCGGCTGCCGCTCGCAGGTGAGCGGCGCGCCGCCGTCACTGCGATGCTCGAGCGTGCACGCGACACGCGTCCTCGGTAAAACAGCGGTACCGATGGCGACGATCCGCGTCATCGATTCTCACACCGGCGGAGAGCCGACGCGCCTCGTCATCGAGGGCGGCCCGATGCTCGGCGAGGGCCCCCTGGCGGAGCGGGTTCAGCTTTTTCGCAAGCATTTCGACGCCTATCGCTCCGCCATCGTGAACGAACCGCGGGGGTCGGATACCCTCGTCGGCGCGCTTCTCCTCAAACCGCAACGCACCGATTGTGATTTCGGCGTGATCTTCTTCAACAACGTCGGCTACCTGGGGATGTGCGGGCATGGCACGATGGGCTTGATCGAATCGCTGCGCTTTGCAGGCGAGCTCGCCCCGGGTTCGGTCAGGATCGACACCCCCGTGGGAGCGATCGACGCAGAGCTGCATGCGGATGGCCGCATCAGCGTAGGTAATGTCGCGAGCTATCGTTCCGCGCAGGGGGTCGCGATTGAGGTTCCCGGCATCGGTGAGGTGGTTGGCGATGTTGCCTGGGGAGGGAATTGGTTCTTCTTGATTTCCCATCACGGTCAAAGCATCGATCTTCACCGCGTCGAGGCATTGACCGAGTACTGCTGGCGCGTGCGCGCCGCGATCAATGCGCAAGGCCATCCGCTGGTCGACCACGTCGAGCTTTTTGCCCCCGCGAATCTGCCGGGGGCACACAGCCGCAATTTCGTTCTCTGTCCGGGCAAGGCCTACGACCGCTCACCGTGCGGCACCGGCACGAGCGCGAAACTCGCCTGCCTTGCCGCCGACGGCAAGCTCGACGAAGGCGAGGCGTGGGTCCAGGAAAGCTTGATCGGCAGCACCTTCATCGGCAGCTATCGCTGGCACGATCGCGACAAAGGGGAAATCAAGCCAACCTTGACGGGCACCGCGCACGTGACGGGCGAGACCGTTCTACATCTCGATCCCGAGGACCCCTTGTGTTGGGGCATTCGTCCATCCGAGGCTCAATAATGATGGATCGTCACCGACGGATCGAGCAGCGGTAGTGCCTGCTGGGGCGAGGGAGCCCCGGTTCGACTGATGTCCTCGGACGAGTACGAGCGGACGACCGCGGCGCAATTCGGACTCACCGGTATCCGGGTGGCGGTGCTCGGCCGGCAGTCGAAATTCTGGTCGGCAACCGCAGCGGTGGGTTTCACAGCGCTCGTGGAGGTGCACCCGGCGAGGGCTAGGAGCGTTGCAGCGGTGAGGCCGAAAAATGTCTTGGTGTGCATATAAACCTCCAACTCTTCCTCATCTTAGGCCCGGGGGCGGAATGCCTCAAGTGTGCGATCGCACAAGTGCGGCTCCCTCCAGGAGTCGGGCGGCCGAATATCCTAAGAGCGTTTCGCTCTGACCGCCTTTGGCGCCGTGCCTGCGCCGCGATCGAGATCCGCCAAGAGGGAATTCGCGGCGGCCCGAAAGCGATGCGGGTCGCCGTAGGATCGCGCTACGAGCATCGCGCCTTCGAGAGCGCCGAGAAGGACGCGAGCACGCGCATTCGGCGGCTCCGTGAACGCGAATGAGCGCCTCTGAACCCCGCTCTGCAACACCGCCGTGAGCCAGCGTTCGTTCGCATCGAAAAATGATGTGAGCCGCTCCTGCATGGAGGCGGGGAGTGTCGCGTATTCGGCTGCGAGCATTCCACACAAGCACATCCGATCGCTGCGCAGCACGGAATCGTAGAGATCGACGTAGAGGCGGAGCTTTTCCGCGGGATCTTCGGTCCGACCGTCGATCGCCTCGAGGGCGGCGCCGAAGGTGCGCTGATAGCGCTCGATCAGCGCGGCACCGAGATGTGCCTTGGATGGGAAATGGTAATGCAAGCTCGCCTTGGTGACGCCGAGCTGCGTTGCGACATCGGCGTAGCTGAAGCCGTTGTAGCCGCGCGTCTGCGCGACATGCTCCGACACGTCGAGAATCGCCGTCGCGGCGGCCGTGACCGGCCGTGCAGAGGCGCTTTGCAGTGCAATTTTTTTCGCTGTTTTGATCATGGCCAGTTGATATTAACTTACTAGTAGGTAAAATTCCACCCGCTCAAGCTGATGGCCGACGAGCGCCGGTCCCTTCATACCATCACACGCCGGGGAGATCTCAAATGCACAATCACGAACAGAAGACCGAGCACAAGTCCTTCACCAAGCCCGATGAAGTTCGTCCGTTTCCACATGGCAGAGCCGAGATCTTAACGGTCGGCGGCGCCGAGGTGGGCCGTATGGTCTTCATCGCCGGTCCGGGTGATATCACATCGCTGCCCAAAGGGCACGATGCGTGGGTCGTCGGCGACGACCCTGTCGTCGTCATCGATTGGTTCGGGGCGAGCAATTACGCCAGGCGGTCCTGAGACCACGCCGATCGAGTGCGGCGGGGCCGGTCGCGGGACTATTGATGGTCCCGCGGAATGGGCTCCGCCCAACTCTTGGTGCGGATGAGCGCGCCGTCGCGCAGCAGCGTGCGCGTGTACTTGTAGAAGAAGGTATGAGCGTCGCTCGATACGTCGAGTCGTCCGCGCCAGGTCAGCGTGTGATTGTTCACCGCTTGCACGTACTCTGAATCCCCCTGCACCCGCGCGATGTCCGGATGGGCGTCATCGACGTCGTAGGTTAGACGCTCCGAGTGATCGAAGCGTCCCCAGGGATAGGAGATGGCGACCGTGCCTTCCCACACCACCGTGCTGCGTTGGTGAACCTCATCGCGCAGCACCGTCCATTTTCCGGGCCAGGCGCCATCGCTGCCGAGCGCTTTGATTCCCGGTGGCTCTTCCACGGGTTCGGGCGGCGCGAAGGCGGGCGCAGGCGGCCCATGGATGGGCACTCGTGGCAGGACGATCCCCGAAGCATCGGCGCCGCCGAGCAGCAGCGCGGTGGTCATGGAATAAGGCGTCGGCCAGTTCATTGGCCAGAGCGCATTGGACACCGAGATGCGCAGGCGATGACCTTTCGGAAACACCCATGAGGCGAGGTGCAGATTCCACGACAGCGGATAGACCTTGCCGGGCGACAAGTCCACCGGCTCAGCCATCGAGTTTCGCTGCGCACCGTTGATCCCCGCGCCGGTCACGAAAGTGACCTGACCATCCGGCGCTACGTCGGACAGGCGTACGAACCAGTCGGCGAGCGGCGCGTCACTCGATACCTGCAGCATGACGCGCGGCAGCCCGAGAATCGCCACCGGCTCGTCGAGCGCCGGCGAGTCATAGGTCAGGCTGAACGCATCGACGGGACGCTGATCGGTCAGGAGCTCCCCCCACCAAAAACCTGCTTCGACGCCGGTGGACGGCACGTAGCGCAGCTGATCGCGGCCGGTCGCCTCGTTCGCGGCGGCGAGGCGATGATCGGGCTGCAGATAGAGCGTGGTGGGAATCAGTCCCGCCGGCGGCCAACTCTCGGCGCGCCATTCGCCGGGTACGTCTTGCGATTGCGATCCGGGCGGATGCCAGTGCTGCTGGTAAATGATGACGCGAGGATCTTGCCGCACGCCGGTGTCGCGACCTTTGAGCCAGTAGTCGAACCAGCGAACCGCCTGGTCTCGCCACTCGTAGAGCGGTCCGTAATCGGCGCCGTTCGGATAGCCGTGATTCCACGGACCGATCCAGGCCTTGAGCGGCGCCTTCACGCGCTCGAGCATGCGCGGAATGCTGTCGCGGTAGCCGTCCTGCAGTCCGCCGATGAGAAATGCGGGTACCGTCAGCTCATCGATGGGCCGCAGCGGTGCACGCCAAAACGCCCCGTCGCGCTGATGCCTCATGTAGTTGAGCGACCATGGCGTCGAGTCCATGCGGGGTCCGATCACGGCCTCGTCGAGATTGAAATCCGGCGCGCCCGTGCGCCCCTGATCCAAATCCATGGTGAGCTCGAACTCATCGACGTGAAACACACCGTCCATGTAATGCACGTCTTCCTTGAACAGCTCCTCGGTTGCGGCCGCGGCGAGGATGGCTTTGAGCGCCGGCGGCTTGCGCAGGGCCATCTGGATGGCGTTGAAGCCGCCCCAGGAGATGCCGAGCATGCCCACCTTGCCGTTCGACCAGGGCTGGCGCGCGAGCCAGGCGATGACCTGCTCCGCATCCTTCTGCTCCTGCGCCGAGTACTCGCGCTCGGGAGGAACTCCTTCGCTGTTTCCGAAGCCGCGAATGTCCACCCGCGCTCCGACGAAGCCGCGCCGCGCAAAATACGTGTGTTCACCGTAATCGCGGATCGCCTCATCGTCGTCCTTGCGATACGGCAGGTACTCGAGGAGCGCCGGGAAACGATCACTCTTCTTGGCGCCCGCCGGCATGTAGAGCGTCGCCGCGAGCCGCACCCCGTCGCGCATCGGGATCCAGGTCTTCTTGATCTCGACGCCATAGCTCGGCGGCGAGGGCGGCAGCGGCGCGGCGACCGGTGCCGCCACGGCCTTCGGCACGGGCACGGCCTTCGGCGCCGCGGCCGTCGACACAGCCACGCCCAGCAGCAGAAATCCAAGGGCGCGCCTCAACATGGGCGCTCAGTGCGCCGCGCGCGCGGTCCCAGGTGTCCCCGGATGCCGTCCCACCAGCCCTGAATGACGGCAAGCACCTTGAGTGTCTTCATTTGTTCGTAGAGCAGTATCCGCTTACATAATCGGAAGGAGCGGGAGAAGCTCTTCAGCACCCACAGTCCGAACGCGTAGTGCCCGTACTCACGCAGCATGACCGTGTCGTTCCTCGCGATGTAGTAGCGGCGATCCGGAGAGTGATTGGTGGTCCACTTGTTCATCCACAAGACGCTGTGCTCGCTTGCCGCGCCGATCGCATGCTCCATGAGGGCTTGCCGGGTTTTGATCACCCGGAACCCTTTGGCGCGTGCCCGGAAGCAATAATCGGAATCGACGTAATCGATGAAGAATTCCTCGCGGAACAGACCGAGCTTGGCGTGCACCGCCAAGGGGATCAAGGAACCGGACGTGATCACCGACTCGACTTCTTCCCACGCGCACGTCTCGGCCGGCACACTGACGAGGACGTCCGGGCCCGCATCAGGCGATGGCCGGTTCACGTCGCGAAATCCCGCTCCGATCACCGCCAATCGTTCCCGTTGTGGGTAGCTCGCGTATACCGTGAACAGCGCCTCGAGCAGGCCGGGGTTGACGCAGCTGTCCTGATCGAGCAAGAGCACCCAGGGGAATCCCTGAGCCTCGGCGCGCTCGATGCCGATGTTCAGCGCGCGCGCCACTCCGAGATTCTCCCCATTCAACACCAGGGTTATCGCGGTGAGCTCCCGCAGCATTCGCACCGCGGCCGCGTTGGAGCCATTATCCACGATCACCAGCGCACCGACCTGCGGTGCGATGCGAGCCACACGATCCGGAAATCCGTCGTCTGGATGGTACGTCACCACGATGGCGCATACCTGCTTCGTGTTCATGGGCGGCAGGCTCTCTGTCGAGATCTTCATGGTAGCTGGCATACTAACGGACCGTCACGGGGAGTGAATGCATGCTCGAACCAACCAGCGTCGGCGCCCTGCGTGTGAACGGCGCACGCCTGTGGTCGCGCCTGATGGCCATGGGGCAGATCGGCAGAACCGCCCACGGGGGCTGCAATCGTCAGGCGCTCACCGACGGCGATCGCGAAGGCCGCGAGCTGTTCAGCGCCTGGGCCCGCGCCGCCGGCTGCGCCGTGCGTGTCGATGCGATCGGCAACCTCTTCGCGCGCCGCCCCGGGCGCAACGAGTCGCTGCCCGCGGTCCTGACCGGAAGCCATCTCGATACCCAACCCACGGGCGGAAAATTCGACGGCGTCTACGGCGTGCTGGCAGGCCTCGAAGTCGTCGAGTCGCTGAACGACCACGGCATCAGCACCGCTCACCCAATCGAGATCGGCGTGTGGTGCAACGAAGAGGGGTGCCGGTTTCCCGCCGCCATGATGGGCTCTGCGGTATGGGCGGGGAGAATGCCGCTGGCGGAGGCCTATGCACTCACCGATCGAAACGGGCAGAGCGTACGACAGGAACTTGCGCGCTTCGGTGTGGCCCTCGACACGCCCGTGAGGCGGCAGCCGGTCAAGGCGGCTCTCGAGGCGCACATCGAGCAGGGACCCGTCCTCGAGCAGAGGGCCAAGACCATCGGCATCGTCACCGGCGTTCAGCACATGAGCCGCCACGAAGTCGTGGTGCTCGGACAAGAAGCGCACGCCGGACCCACGCCCATGGAGATGCGGCGCGATCCGATTCGCGTGCTCGCCGAGGTGTTGCCCGCGGTATATGACGCGGCGGGACGACACGGACGTGAGGCGCGCCTCACAGTGGGTGTCATCGAGACTTTCCCCGCCAGCGCCAACACCGTTCCCGGCCGGCTACGCTTCACGGTCGATCTGCGCCACCCGGATGCGGAGCATTATCGGGCGCTGCGCGAGGAGGTCGATCGGATTGTGGCCGCGGCGCTTTCGAAGTACGCGCTCGAGGGGCAGATCCGTTGCGTATGGGAGGCGCCGGGAGTGGTATTCGATGCGGAGGCGGTCGATGCCGTGCGCCAGGCGGCGGCGGCCTTGCGGCACGATGCCATCGAGATCGTGAGCGGCGCCGGCCACGACTCCTGCAACCTCGCCGCCGTGGTGCCTACCGCCATGATCTTCGTGCCCTGCGCGGGGGGGTTGAGCCACAATGAAGCCGAGAGCGCGTCGGCCGCCGACCTCGCGGCCGGCGCCGATGTCCTGTTCCACGCCATGCTGTCGCTGACGAATGAAAAAAACCGAGGAAATGATGCGCAACCGACCGATTGACCCCGCGACGCCGATGGCGCGCATTCCCGGCGCTGTGCTGTTCTGCAGCGCTCTGCTCGGCAGCGGCGCGCCCGCCGCTCCGGCGGCCGAGCCGGCGACGCTCACCGTCCTGCAGTGCGGTCACCTGATCGATACCGTCGCCGGCAAAGTGCTTGGAGCAACCTCGGTCGTCATCGAGGGTAAACGCGTGCGCGACGTCTTGAGCGGTGTGCAATCTCCGCCCGGTGCGAAGGTCATCGACTTGCAGTCTCAGACCTGCATGCCGGGGCTCATCGACAGTCATACCCACCTGACCGAGGAGACCAGCCCGACCCGCTATGTAGATGTGTTCCATTGGAACATCGCCGATTACGCCGTCCGTTCGACGCTCTATGCGCGCCGCACGCTCCTCGCCGGTTTCACCACCGTTCGCAACGTCGGCGATCGGGCAAACGAGTCGGTGGCGCTGCGCAATGCGATCAACGCCGGGATCATTCCAGGGCCCCGAATCTTTACCGCCGGGCGGGCGATCGGTTCAACGGGCGGCCACGCGGATGAGACCAACGGCTATCGTGCCGACCTCGCCGGCGACCCCGGTGCCACGGCGGGCATCATCAATAGCCCCGAAGATGCGGCCAAGGCCGTGCGTCTGCATTACAAGCTCGGCGATGACCTCATCAAAATCATGCCCTCGGGCGGCGTCCTCGATGAGAGTGCCAGCGGCGACAATGCGCAGCTCACGATCGAGGAGATTCGCGCTGTCACCGCCACTGCACGCGATTATGGCTTCACGGTCGCCGCACACGCCCACGGCGCCGAAGCGATTCGCAGGGCGGTGCTCGGCGGCGTCGATTCGATCGAACACGGTACCTTCATGGATGCGCAGGACATGAAGCTGATGGTCGAGCACGGAACGTGGTACGTCCCGACCATCATTGCCGGCGATTTCGTGGCGCGGCACGCGAACGTGCCGGGCTATTACCCGCCACAGGTGGCGGCGAAGGCCGCGGCGATCGGACCGCTCATCCTCGCAACCGCCGGCCGCGCCTACAAGGCGCACGTCAAAATTGCCTTCGGCACCGATGCTGCCGTCTACCCACATGGCCAGAATGCCCATGAGTTCGAGTTGATGGTGCAGGCGGGCATGCCGCCGATGTTCACCTTGCAGGCGGCCACCATCAACGCCGCGCAGCTTCTCAAGCACGAGCAGGATCTGGGCGCGCTCGCCCCGGGCAAGATCGCCGATGTGGTGGCCGTGCCCGGGGACCCGATCGCCGACATCAGTCTCATGAAGCGGGTGAGCTTCGTGATGAAGGACGGGACCGTCTATAAACTCAACTCCACCGCCGTGGAATTCGACGGCGGGTCGCCCCAGGGCGCGTTTTGAGGCCTGTTCTTCCGGAATCCGTGATCGGTGTACTTAACCTAACGATCGGGTGCCCTTAACCTTCGGCGCATGAAAGCAGCGACCGAGTCTTCTGCACGTGATGTTGCAGTGCAGAATGAACGCGTACCCGCCGACGAAGGGGAGCGCCTGGGATCCGTCCTACGGCTGGGCTTGCTCGACACTCCGCCTGCCGAATGCTTCGATGCGGTCGCACGACTGGCCGCGTCGGCGCTGCGGGTGCCGGTGGTGCTCGTGTCCCTGATCGACGATCATCGGCTGTGGTTCAAATCGCGGATCGGTCTCGAGGCGTGCGAAGCCGCGCGCGCGACCTCGTTCTGCACCCACACCATCCTCGAGCGGGGACCTTTCATCGTTCGCGATGCGACGGCGGATCCGCGCTTCGAGAATAGTCCGTGGGTAACCGCCGTGCCGCACGTTCGCTCCTATGTGGGAGTTCCGCTGTTCACCCGCGACCGGCAACCGGTCGGGACGCTGTGCGCCATGGACGCGAAGGTGCGCAACTTCGGCGATGTCGAGGTGGCGCTGCTCGGCGAGTACGCGAAAATCATCGAAGAATTTTTCGGCGCCAAGGAGCTGGTAATAAAGGCGGACAGCGTCATCAAGTATGCGATGGAACGCGAGAAGCTGTTTCGCGAAACCTTCGAACAGGCCGCGGTGGGCATTGTCCACACTTCGCTCAGCGGTTCGGTACTGAGGGCCAATCAGCGCACCTGCACACTGTTGGGCTACAGCCTCGGTCAGCTGCGCGGACAGACCTGGGGTGACCTCACCCACCCGGAGGACTTGCCGGGGAACGTGGTCGAATTCAAGCGCATGCTCGCGGGAGAAATCGACAGTTATCGCCTCGAGCAGCGTCTATTGTGCAAAGACCAGCGCTACCTGTGGGCATCGCTCTCGGTCGCACTCAAGCGTACCGCCTCGCATCTGCCGGACTACGCCATCGTGGTCCTCGACGACGTATCGGCGAAAAAGCAAGCCGAAGCGGATTTCGTGAACGCCCGCGATGCTTTGCAGGAAAAAGTCACCCTGCAAACGCGGCGGCTGCAGGAAAGCAGCGAGGCGCTACAGACACAGGTGAAGCAGGCGCTCGACGCGGCTGCGGCTCTGCGCGAGGCGCAAGTGGCGCTGCAAGCCTCGAACAACAAGCTCGCGGTCGAAAGCGTCACCGACTATCTTACCGGGTTGCCGAACCGGCGCAGTTTCAGCCGGCGCAGTGAACAGGCCGCCCAGGCGCTGCGGCAATCGCACAAGCCCTACGGTCTGATCCTGTTGGATCTGGATAATTTCAAGCTCATCAACGATCAGCACGGCCATGACGTCGGCGACGACGTGCTGCGAGCCATGGGCAGAATTCTCACCGATCAGCTGCGCAATTCCTCGGACATGGCCGCGCGCCTGGGTGGCGAGGAGTTCGCCGTGCTCTGCTTCGGCGACATCAGTGAGCAAACGCTGCACGATGTGGCGGAGCGCATTCGCGACCACATCGGCAAGGAGGCGCTCGCCACGCCGAAGGGGCTCGTACGCTTCACGGGCAGCTTTGGCCTCGCCTTGAGTCTGCCCGATGATCCGGATTGGAAAACGATTTATGGCCGGGCGGACGCCGCGCTCTACCAGGCCAAAGCCGCCGGCAAGGACCGGATCTCGTTCGGCCGCTCCTATTCCAAGAACGCGACCGGGCGGTTGAAAGCGTTGCAAGTCCCGCCGCCCGCCGGCTGAGCCGCCGCTCGACCATACCCGTTCGCCCAAGGCCGCTCGCCGATCGCCCCCAGGGGGATTCTCTCTCTTGGAGAACTGACGTTTTGACGTTTTGGTACCGTTCGGGCGGCGTCAAAACGTCACGATCTAAATTGTGTTACCGCTCCGGATGCCCCGGTGAGTGTGGGCAATGGGGAGGCGGTCAGCGACCTGCGGCGATTTGGCTTTTCGGCGTGCGAGCAGCAGCGGGCGTGGCGGCTCTGATTGCGCTGCGCAGCGCTGCCACCGCGCTGCGGATGGCTGCGCTCTCGCCACCACCGGCGTAGATGACGGCACGCGAGGAGCTGATCAACAGTCCCGTGCCCTGCGTATTGAGGCCGGCCGCAAGCGTGGCCTCGAGATCCCCGCCCTGCGCTCCGATTCCCGGAACCAGGAACCAGAGTTCAGGGTGCGCGCGCCGCAGCCCGGCCATTTCGGCCGGACAGGTCGCCCCGACCACCAGCATCAAGTTGCGATGCTCGTTCCAATGGCGCGCGGCTCGTGCGGCGACCTTCCTATAGAGTGGCTCTCCGTCGATGAGCAGATCCTGAAAGTCCCGGGCTCCGGGATTGGAGGTGCGGCAGAGCAGCACCGCGCCGCGGTCGGGACGCGCGAGAAACGGCAGCACCGAATCCTCGCCCATGTAGGGATTGACGGTCACCGCGTCGGCGCCATAGCGCTCGAAGGCCTCGCGCGCGTAAGCCTCCGCGGTATTGCCGATGTCGTTGCGCTTGGCGTCGAGGATCACAAGCGCCTTGGGTGCGCGCTGACGGATGTAGCGAATGCTCGCCGCAAGTTCGGCCTCCCTTCCCACGGCGCTGTAAAAGGCAATTTGTGGTTTGTACGCGGCTGCGATGTCCGCGGTCGCATCGACGACGCGCCGGTTGAAGGCGAGCAGCGGTTGTGGGTCGGCACGCACGTCGGCCGGAATCTTCTCAAGGTCGGGGTCCAGCCCCACGCATACCAAACCATCGGCGGCCAGGCGCGCTTGCTCGAGGCGGTCGGCGAACATCATCGGCATACCCCATGATAGCGGGCACACTAGGAGTATGCTTGAGGATAGTGAGCACCGTAGTGCCAAACAATAAGTCTCGTGGCGGCCCGCGGCTGGTCCTGCAACCCGCGGCCCGGCGCGCATCGCGGCATACCAGCACCAGTGCCCTGAAACGCTTCTTTGCGATTGCCGACGCCTGGGAACTCTCGCCCCTGCAGCAGTGCCGCCTGCTCAAAATCCCCTCTCCACAGGTTCTCGAGCGTTACCGCCTCGGGCAGGCGCCACGTCTCTCCGCCGTGCAGCAAGAGCGCGCGGCTCTGGTCGCCAATATCCACTACTCGCTCGCGCAGGACTTAAAGAGCAAGGATCGTGCGTGGGCCTGGGTGCATGCGCCCCGCAAGGGACCGCCGTTCGAGGGCGACAGTCCGCTTTACTTCATGTTGGAGAATGGCCTGCCGGCGCTGCGCGAGGTGGCTCGGCTGCTCGTGCGCAAAAGCGAACCGCGCTGAGCTGCGCTATACTTGCGGGCTGTTCCGAAGCGAATGTGGCGGAATTGGTAGACGCGCCAGGCTTAGAACCTGGTGGGGCAACCCGTGCGAGTTCGAGTCTCGCCTTTCGCACCACCGGCCTCGAGCGCAACCCTAACGAGGATAGACATGCAGGTTTCCGTTGAAAGTATCGGCAAATTGGAGCGCCGTATGCAAGTGCAGGTGCCGGCCGAGCGGGTCAGCAAGGAAATTGCGACACGCTTGAAGCACCTGAGCCGCACCGCGCGCTTGAACGGCTTCAGGCCCGGCAAGGCGCCGCTCACCGTGATCCGCCAGCAATTCGGACAGCAGGTCCATCGCGAGGTGATCGGCGAGCTGCTGCAGTCGAGCTTTACCGAGGCGGTGACGCAGGAGCAGCTTGCGCCCGCGGGCAACCCGCACATCGAACCGAAGACCATCGGCGAGGGACAGGACCTCACCTACGTGGCGACGTTCGAAGTGTTCCCCGAAGTCGCCCTGCAACCCATCGATTCGCTCGAGGTCGAACGCGTCAGCGCCGATATCGCGGAGAGCGACATCGACGCGATGATCGAGCGGCTGCGCAAGCAGCAAACGAAATTCACGCCGGCGACCCGGCCCGCGGCGAGCGGCGACAAGGTGATCGTCGACTTCGAAGGCTCCATCGACGGTGCGCCGTTTGCCGGCGGCAAGGGCGAGAATGTGGCGATCACGCTCGGCGAGGGCCGCATGCTCGCGCAGCTCGAGCAAGGCCTCATCGGCGCCTCAGCGGGCGAAGTGAAGGAGGTCGGCGTGGACTTCCCGGCCGACTATCGCGCGACGGAGCTGGCGGGCAAGCACGCGGTCTTCAAGGTCACCGTGAAGAGCGTCGAGGAGCCCTCGCTGCCCGAGCTCGATGAGGAGTTCTGCAAGGCCTTCGGCGTGACCGAAGGCGGCATTCCGAAGCTGCGCGAGGACGTGGCGGCGAACATGCGCCGCGAACTCGATCAGGCCCTGCGCAACCGCAACAAGACGGCGGTGATGGAGAAGCTCTATCAGGCCAATCCGATCGAGATTCCGAACGCCCTGCTCGAAGCTCAGGTCAGGGACATGCAGGTCGAGGTCATGCGCCGTGCCGGCGCCAAGGACGTCTCGCAGGCACCGCCGCGCGAACCGCTGATCGAGCCCGCGCGGCGCCGGGTCGCATTGGGGCTCTTGATCAACGACATCATCCGCCGCGAGAAGATCACGCTCGACCCAGTGCGCTCGAACGCGCGCCTCGACGAACTGGTCGGCGCTTACGGAGATGCGGCGGCACTCAAGCGTGCCTACCTGCAAAATGCCGACGCGATGCGTCAGGTGGAGAGCTTGGCTCTCGAGGATCAGGTGGTGGACTGGATTCTGGCGCATGCTAAGGTGCATGAGCGACCTTCCTCCTTCAAGGAGTTGATGAACTTCGAGGGCTGATCGCGGCGGCGGGCGCGTGCCAGGCCGGTGGCCGCCGTACCGAACGGTCGTAAAACAGGCCGCTCGCTTGAATTTGATGCGAGCGGTCGCATTGACGGGTTATCGGGGCTTTACTTATTTTCAAAGGCGGCATTATGACGACTCGAGCACTCAATTTGGTTCCGATGGTGGTGGAGCAGACCGCCCGCGGCGAGCGCGCCTACGACATCTACTCGAGGCTGCTCAAGGAGCGGGTGATCTTCATCGTCGGGCCGGTCGAGGATTACATGGCGAACCTCGTGGTGGCGCAGCTGCTGTTCTTGGAATCGGAAAACCCCGAAAAGGACATCGCGCTCTACATCAACTCGCCCGGGGGCTCGGTGAGCGCGGGGCTGGCGATCTACGACACCATGCAATTCATCAAGCCGGACGTGAGCACCATCTGCGTCGGTTTGGCGGCTTCCATGGGGGCGGTTTTGCTTGCGGGCGGGGCCGCCGGCAAGCGCTATTCGCTGCCAAATTCGAAGATTATGATCCATCAGCCCTCGGCTGGTTTTCAGGGCCAGGCCTCGGACATCGACATCCATGCCCGCGACGTGATGGAGACGAAAGAGCGCCTGAACCGCATCCTGGCCAAGCACACCGGTCAGTCGATCGAACGCGTCAAGCAGGATAGCGATCGCGACAATTTCATGAGCGCGGAGACCGCCCGTGCGTACGGATTAGTGGATTCCATGCTCGAGAAACGCGGCGAATTACCGATAAAGGGCTAGCGGGGCCTCAATTTGGCAGCAGACGGCCGCCGTGCGGTCCCAAGAGGGGCCCCGGTCACAACCTGCACGAGGCATTCTTTGCGTGCAGTCCGCCGGGTGCTATATAGTCAGTGTCGTCGCCGTGCCGCTCGGGGTTCACAGGGCGCGGTCAACTTGAGGAAAGCATGAGCGAAGATTCGCGCGGCAAACATGATGACGGCAAACTGTTGTATTGCTCTTTCTGCGGGAAGAGCCAGCACGAAGTTCGGAAGCTGATTGCCGGCCCTTCGGTATTCGTCTGCGACGAATGCGTCGAGCTGTGCAACGACATCATCCGCGAGGAGCTCGAAGAGCGCGCGGAACGCACGCGGGACAAGCTTCCGAAGCCGCAAGAAATCAAGAAGGTCTTGGATGAATACGTGATCGGCCAGGAGCGCGCCAAGCGGGTGCTCTCGGTCGCGGTATACAACCACTACAAGCGCCTGCAGACGCGCGGCGCCGAAGGCGTGCGCTCCCGCGACGAGGTCGAGCTCGCGAAGAGCAATATTCTCCTCATCGGCCCCACCGGCTCCGGCAAGACGCTGCTCGCCGAGACGCTCGCGCGGCTGCTGAACGTGCCGTTTACGATTGCCGATGCCACGACCCTCACCGAAGCAGGCTACGTCGGCGAGGATGTCGAGAACATCATCCAGAAGCTTCTGCAGAAGTGCGACTACGACGTCGAGAAAGCTCAGACCGGTATCGTCTACATCGACGAGATCGACAAGATATCGAGAAAATCCGACAACCCGTCGATCACCCGCGACGTGTCGGGCGAGGGCGTACAGCAGGCGCTTTTGAAGCTGATCGAGGGAACGATCGCCTCGGTACCGCCTCAGGGCGGTCGCAAACATCCGCAGCAGGAGTTCTTGCAGGTCGACACCACGAACATCCTGTTCATTTGCGGCGGTGCGTTCGCGGGCCTCGAGAAGATCATCATGAATCGCACCCACAAGAGTGGTATCGGCTTCATCGCCGAGGTGCGCGAGCAAAATGCGCGGCCGCACGGCAACGACGTGTTCCACGACACCGAGCCGGAGGATTTGATCAAGTACGGCTTGATTCCGGAGTTCGTCGGCCGCCTGCCGGTGGTGGCGACGCTCGAGGAATTGGACGAAGACGCGCTGATCTCGATTTTGCTGCAGCCGAAGAATGCGCTCACCAAGCAGTATCGCAAGCTCTTCGACATGGAAGGTGTGGAGCTCGATTTCCGCGAGGATGCATTGCGATCGGTCGCCCGCAAGGCGATGCAGCGCAAGACCGGCGCGCGGGGTCTGCGCACCATTCTCGAGAATGTGCTGCTCGACACCATGTACGACCTGCCTTCCTTGCGCAACGTGCAGAAGGTCGTGGTCGATGAGCAAGTGATTGAAGGCCAGAACAAACCCTACATTGTCCATCGGACCGAGGAGACTCGGTTGGTGGCTCCAGTGGAGGAGCAGCGGCGCCCCACGGGCTCGGATCACCTTTGAGCCCGACAATGAGCGACATCGGAGTCACTTGAACCAGGAAGGTACGGCTTGAAACTCATCGTAGGCGGCCGCATGTACTTCCGTGGTCATGCAGAACGTGTCCCAACCATAAGGCAAGCCTAGTGAGCGACGAACCCGTAATCGATGTTCCTTCTGTAGTTCCACCTCTCTCAGCGATGCCGGTGCTGCCGCTGCGTGACGTCGTGGTGTATCCGCACATGGTGATCCCGCTATTCGTCGGCCGCGAGAAGTCGATCGTGGCGTTGGACCTCGCCATGAAGGCCGACAAGCGCATCCTGCTTGTGGCTCAGAAACAAGCCGATGTCGACGATCCGAAGGGCGAGGACCTGTACCGGGTCGGGACGGTCGCGACCATTCTGCAGCTTCTGAAGCTCCCGGACGGCACGGTGAAGGTGCTAGTCGAGGGCGTGGATCGGGCGAGCATCGAAAAGCTGGCCGAGGGCGAATTCTTCTCCGCCGAAGTGACCCCGATGCCGGATCAGGAGCGCTACGAGGAGCGCGAGATGGACGTGCTCACCCGCTCGGTGATCACGCAGTTCGAACAGTACGTGAAGCTCAACAAGAAAGTGCCGCCGGAGATCCTCACTTCACTCGCGGGCATCGAGCAGGCCGGCCGCCTGGCAGATACGGTTGCGGCGCACATGTCATTGAAGCTCTCCGAGAAGCAGAAGGTCCTCGAGATTCCCGACGTCCGCAAGCGGCTCGAGCACATGCTCGCCGTGATCGAGGGCGAGATGGACGTGCTGCAGATCGAAAAGCGCATTCGCGGCCGCGTCAAGCAGCAGATGGAAAAGAGTCAGCGCGAGTACTACCTGAATGAGCAGATGAAGGCCATTCAGAAGGAGCTCGGCGAACTCGACGAAGCGCCGAACGAAATCGGTGAACTCGAAAAGCGCATCAAGGCGGCGGGCATGCCGAAGGAGGCGCGCGAGAAAGCCAATTCCGAGCTCGCCAAGCTCAAGCTCATGTCGCCGATGTCCGCGGAAGCGACCGTGGTGCGCAATTACATCGATTGGCTGGTGAAGTCGCCGTGGAAGAAGCGCAGCAAGGTGCACCTCGACATCGCCGCGGCGGAGAAAGTGCTCGAAGCCGACCATTTCGGATTGGAAAAGGTCAAGGAGCGCATCGTCGAGTACCTCGCCGTGCAGCAGCGGGTGAAGAATCTGCGCGGCCCGATCCTGTGCCTGGTGGGACCGCCGGGCGTGGGCAAGACCTCGCTCGGACAAAGTGTCGCGCGATCGACCAATCGCAAGTTCGTCCGCATGTCGCTGGGCGGCGTGCGCGACGAGGCCGAGATTCGCGGCCATCGGCGCACCTACATCGGCTCCATGCCGGGCAAGATCATTCAGAATCTCGCCAAGTGCGGCGTGCGCAATCCGCTGTTCCTTCTCGATGAGGTCGACAAGATGTCGACGGACTTCCGTGGCGATCCGTCATCGGCGCTGCTCGAAGTGCTCGACCCCGAGCAAAACAGCACCTTCAATGACCACTATCTGGAAGTGGATTTCGATCTCTCCGAGGTGATGTTCGTGTGCACGGCGAACAGCTTGAACATCCCGGCGCCGCTCCTCGACCGCATGGAAGTGATCCGCATTCCCGGCTATACCGAGGATGAAAAAAGCAACATCGCGCGTCGCTACCTGCTGCCCAAACAGGTCAAGCAGAACGGCCTCAAGGTCGACGAGCTGGTGGTGGCGGATGCCGCCATCCTCGACATGATCCGCTACTACACGCGCGAGGCCGGGGTGCGCAATCTCGAGCGCGAGATCTCCAAGATCGGACGCAAGGCGGTCAAGCAGCTGCTGCTCAAGCCGAGCGACAAGACCGTGACGATCAGCTCGAAGAACCTCGACGCGTATCTCGGCGTACGGCGCTTCCGCTACGGCAAAGCCGAGGAGAGCAATCGGGTCGGCCAGGTGACGGGTCTCGCATGGACCGAAGTCGGCGGCGAGCTGCTCACCATCGAGGCGGCCGTGGTGGCGGGCAAAGGCAAGCTCACCCACACCGGCCAGCTCGGCGAGGTCATGCAGGAATCCATTCAAGCCGCCATGACCGTCGTGCGCAGCCGCTCGGCGATGCTCGGCCTCGATGGGGACTTCTATCAGAAGGCCGATGTGCACATCCACGTGCCCGAGGGTGCGACGCCCAAGGACGGCCCGAGCGCCGGCATCGGCATGTGCACCTCATTGATCTCGGCGCTCACCAAGATACCGGTGCGGTCGGATGTGGCGATGACGGGCGAAATCACGCTGCGCGGCGAAGTGCTGCCCATCGGCGGCTTGAAGGAGAAGCTGTTGGCGGCCCACCGCGGCGGCATCACCACGGTGCTCATCCCCGATGACAACGTCAAGGATCTCGCGGAGATCGCGGACAACATCAAGGAAAAGCTCGACATCCGTTCGGTGAAATGGATCGACGAGGTGCTGCAGGTGGCGCTGACCCATATGCCGGTGCCGTTGCCGGCGCCGGACGCCAAGCCGCCCGAAGCGATTGCCGGTGAGAAGCGCCGCCGCAAGACTCCGCGAGTGAAGAGCCAGGTACACGCTCACTGACGGCCCCGGGTCCGCCTGGACGAGGAGTCGCCTGGATGAACTGCGTGCCCCGAGCTCTCCCCGAGGCGTCGCCTGGACAACGCGGTGCCGCCTCGCGTAGACTTCGGCGCCTCTTCCAGGGGGTGCTTAGCTCAGCTGGTAGAGCATCGCCTTTACACGGCGAGGGTCGGGGGTTCGATCCCCTCAGCACCCACCAACATGCGGAGTGGTAGTTCAGCTGGTTAGAATACCGGCCTGTCACGCCGGGGGTCGCGGGTTCGAGTCCCGTCCACTCCGCCATTTCCTGACGATGTGTCCCGCGCGTGCCATTTGGCCGCGCAAGGGCGTAGGCGGGTAGAGGGATTCATAACAATGCTGCAGACGATTCACGACAAGCTCAAGGGATGGTTGGCCGGCGTCGTGCTCGGGGCGATCGGGCTGGTATTCGTCTTTTGGGGCATTAACTGGACTTTGAGTGCGCCCACCTATGCGGCGAAGGTGAACGGCCACGAAATCTCGGGCAACGAGGTGCGCCAGACCTACCAGCAACAGCTCGCGCAATACGAGCGGCAGGCGAACGGTGCGCTCGACGATGCGCAGCGTATCGAGCTCAAGAAGCACGTGCTCGACGATTACGTGAACAGCGAGGCCTTGGTCTCGCGGGCGGACGAGCTCGGCTATCGGGTAAGCGACGGCGAATTGCTCGATGCCATGGCGCAGGTGCCGGCATTTCAGGTGAACGGCAAGTTCGACAAGACGTATGCGGTCGCGGTCCTCAAGGCGCAGGGCCGCTCGGTCGCGGAAATCGAGGCGCTGTTCCGGCGCGACGTGAAGCTGCGCCAGCTTGACGCGGCGTTGAGCGAATCGAGCTTCGTGACCCCGACCGAATTCAAGCAGTTGAGTGCGCTCACGCGCCAGCAGCGGGAGCTCGCCTGGCTCACCGTTCCCGCCGCCAAGTATGCCGCCGATGCGACGCCGGACGAGGGGGCGCTCAAGGCCTACTACGAGGCGCACAAGTCGGAGTACATGACGCCGGAAACGGTGAATTTGCGCTACGTCGAGATCAGCCTCGCCGAACTCGCCAAGAAGGTGAGCGTCGATGATGCGCAGCTCAAAGCTTATTTCGACGAGCAAAAGACCAAGACCCCTGAGCGCTACACCCAGCCTGAGCAACGCCGCGTGCGGCACATCTTGTTCCAGGTCACCGACCCGAAAGACGATGCCGCGGTGAAGGCCAAGGCGGATGCCATTCTGAAGCGCGCCGAAGCGGGGGAAGACTTCTCCAAACTCGCCAAGGAATTCTCTCAAGACCCGGGATCCGCACAGCAGGGCGGCGATCTCGGCTGGTCCGACCGCAAGGTGTGGGTGGCGCCCTTCGCCGATGCGGCGTTCAGCATGAAAGAAGGCGAGATTCGCGGTCCCGTGAAGACGCAATTCGGCTACCACATTCTCAAGCTCGATGGCATCCAGCCGGCTTCCGTCAAGTCCTTCGAGCAGAGCAAGAGTGATCTGGAAGCCGAATACCGCAAGAGCGAGGCCGAACGATTGTTCAACAATGCCCAGGACCAGCTCGCCGATGCCGCCTTGCAAAACACCACCGACATCGATGTGGTCGCGCGCAAGGCCGGCCTCACCGTGCTCGAGATCCCCGACTTCATGCGCACGGGCGGCAGCGGCGATCTCGCCAAGTCCCCCGCCGTGGTGGAGGCCGCGTTCAGCGCCGATGTGCTCGACGGGCGCTTGAGCTCCATCGTCGAGGTGGAGAAAGGGCGCGGCGTCGTGCTGCGGGCGACCGATCACAAACTGCCGATGCAGAAGCCCTTGGATGCCGTACGCACCGAGATCGTTGCCGCCTGGAAGAAGCAGCGCGGGACGGAGCTCGCCGCGGCCGCGGCCGCGGAAGCGGTCAAACGGCTGACGGCGGGTGAGTCGTGGGACAGCGAGGCCAAGGCGTTGAGTCTGGCGGCGCAGCCGCCGAAGTTCGTCGGGCGCGCGGATCAGGCGGTTCCGGTGGAAATCCGGCGCGACGCTTTCGACGAGCCCAAGCCCCAGGGCAAGCCGATTTATTCGAGCGTGCCGCTCCCCTCGGGCGACACGGCCGTGGTCGCCTTGAGCGCCGTGCGCGAGGATCCGAGCGGCGATCCCAAAGAGCGCGAGACGCAGATGCGGCGCGAGTTTGCGCGCTCGGCGGCCGCGGTCGAAGCGCAGAGCTATGCAGCGGCGGCTCGGGCGGACGCAAAGGTGTCGCTCAATCCGCAGGCCATCGAGTAGCCGGGTCCCCGAGTAGACTAGGCGCCCACATTGTCGGACCTGTTGCACCAGCTGTCGGATTGGTACTTGTCCGCCTTGAATGAGGGCGGCTACTGGCTCATCGCCGGGCTGATGGCGCTGGAAAGCACCTTCGTGCCGATTCCGAGCGAGACCATCATTCCTCCGGCCGCCTATCTCGCCCACACCCACGGCCGGCTCTCTCTGATCGGGGTGGTGCTGGCCGGCACCGCGGGCTCCTGGGTGGGCGCATGCCTGATGTATTGGGGTGCCCGCGCACTCGGCCGTCCCTTCGTGCTGCGTTTCGGGCCCTATGTCGGGCTGGCGGCGCGCAAAATCGAGCTCGCCGAGCGGTGGTCGGCGCGCTACGGCTGGGCGGGGGTGTTCGTGTCGCGCCTGCTGCCCGTGATTCGCCACCTCATCGGGATTCCGGCAGGCATTCTGCGGGTCGACTTTCGCTGGTATTCGGTCGCTACGCTTGCAGGCTCGATGCTGTGGTGCTCGGTTCTCGCATGGCTGGGCGCGACGGTCGGCAGGCATCCTGAGCTGCTGCAGGGCTCCCTGCACCGCTTTTTGGCGCTGGTCGTGGCGGCATGTGCGGTTCTTGGCGCTTTGTACTATTTTTTCGTGCACCGGCCGGCGTCCCGACCTGCGAATTAGGCGACCGTCCGATCAGGTCGCCGTATGTCCGGCGGCGGGGGCTGGCGCGCCTGGCACTCCGACGGGGAATTTGGTGAAGATTGCCGCGGTCGCGGTATTGATTTTCGCCTCGGCGCGCGGGCCGGTCAGATCGTACATGGTTTGGCTGACCGCGCCATGCCACATCGCCTGACGCGACTTCCCATCGAACACGTCCACGGCGATGCGGGTTTCATCGCGCACCCAGGGGCCGTCGTAGGCCCAGGCGCCGCCGAACGCGCCGGGTCCCCATCCGTATGCGGGGCCCCACCCGCCCCAGCCGACGCCGCCCCAGCCGGCGTAATAGTCATCGAACACTTGCCGCGTCCCCATGGCATAGCCGACGACGCAGTCTGCCGCATCTCGATCGGCGACTCGTTGTATGCCTCTTGCGGCGAGATTCACCTCGATCGCGGCGCGCAGCCGGTCGGCGTTCAAGGGATTGCCGAACGCCGCGGGCTGATCGGCGTTGGCCATGTGCTCACGGGCAAATGTGTAGGTGTGGCAGTTCGCCACGGAGTAATGCGGATTGACGTCGGTGGTGACAGGTAGCGTCGTGCAAGCACCGAGCGCTGCCAAGCACGCTGCCGCCCCCATCGCGCCCACGATTCGAGTATTTGACATAATCCTGACCTCTCGCACAGACCGGCGCGTGAATCGCGCGGGACCCCCTGCGGTTCAACGCGGGGGCCGTGCCTGCGTTGACCTCACGCGCCTTCCGGCTCGGGCGGAAAGCTCATGCCGACGGAGTTGAAGCCCCCATCGACATAGGTTACCTCACCGGTGATTCCGGCTGCGAGATCCGAGCACAGGAACGCCGCCGTGTTGCCGACGTCCTCGATGGTGACGTTGCGCCCAATGGGCGACACGGCCGCGACGTGCGCGAGCATCTTGCGCAGTCCCGGGATACCGGCGGCGGAGAGCGTCTTGATGGGACCGGCCGATACGGCGTTGACGCGTATTCCCTGAGGTCCTAAATCCGCCGCCAGGAAGCGCACGTTGGCTTCCAAGCTCGCTTTGGCGAGCCCCATGACGTTATAGCCGGGCAGCGAGCGCACGGCGCCGAGATAGCTCAAGGTGACGATGGCGCCCGCGCGGCCCCGCATGAAGGGCAGCGATGCGCGCGCCAATGCCGTCAGGCTGTAGCTGGAAACATCATGCGCCACGCGAAACCCCTCGCGCGTGGTGGCGTCGATGAAGGCGCCCGTCAGCGCTTCGCGCGGTGCAAAGGCCACCGCATGTACCAGAATGTCGAACGAGTCCCAATGGCTCTTCAGGTGCTCGAAGCCGCGCGTGATGTCCTCATCGACCGCGACGTCCATGGCGAAGGTGATGTCGGATCCCAAACTCTTGGCGAGCGGGCCGACGCGATCGGCCATCCGTTCGATGTGGGAAAATGCCAGCGCCGCGCCCTCACGGTGCATGGCCTGCGCGATGCCCCAGGCAATGGAGCGATCCGTCGCGAGCCCCACGATGAGGGCGCGCTTGCCGTTTAGAAAACCCATCGTTTCCCCCAATAGTTTCGTTTTCTCTGGCCCGGGCCCGCTGGCGTCTTCAGCCCTGCTGCCGCCCGGGTTCGACATACATGACCAGCCGCTGTCCGGCTCGGATCTGGTGGTGTTGGTTCAGCCCGTTCCAGCTCTTGAGCTGGGTGACCGACACCTGGAACTGCCGGGAAATACTATAGACCGTATCGCCGCGGCGCACCGTATAGAGCACACGCCGCCCGCTTGCAACGCCTTCGTCGCGATAGTGCCGCGAGCTTGCCTTGATGACGAGCCGCTGGCCTTTCACGACCGGATCGCCGAGGGCGAGGTTGTTGAGCCGCGCCAACGTGCTCACCGGCATGCCGTGGCGGCGCGCGATGCTGCTCAGCGTTTCACCCGCGCGTACCTTGTACACGATCTGGTGCTGCCTGCGGCCCGTATCGGTTTCCGGCCGATCGACGCGCGCCGCCGCCAACAGCACCTTGTCGGGCAGCTGCACGCTGATCTCCGGGATACGCAGCCTCTCACCGGCGGTGACGCGTCCGCCCTTGAGGTCATTGATCTTCGCGATGACCGCGCCGGAGGTGCCGTATTCTTTCGCGATCGCCGCCAGAGTTTCGTGCTTGCCGACATCGTGCATCACGTAGCGCACACGATCGTCGGCCGGCAGCGTCTTCAGTCCCGCCTCGAAGGCATCGGCATTGTCGATCGGAATCAGCAGGCGGTGCGGGCCGTCGGGATCGGTCGCCCAGCGATTGAACCCGGCGTTGAGGGCAATGAGCTCGTCATAGCTCGTACCCGCCATCTGGGCCGCCACCTTCAGATCGATCTGCGAGCCGGTGTCGATGACGGCGAAATACGGCTCGTTCGGGATCGCCGCGAATTCCAGTCCGTAGCGCTCGGGCTCGGCCATCAAGCGCTTCATGGCGAGAAGCTTTGGCACGTAGGCACGGGTCTCGGCCGGCAAATTCAAGTGCCAGAAATCGGTGGGTCGACCGACGGCGCGGTTGTAGTCGATGGCCCGTTGCACCGATGCCTCGCCCACATTGTAGGCGGCAATCGCCAACAGCCAATCGCCGTCGAATTGGTCGTGCAGCGCCTGCAGATAATCCAATGCTGCTCGCGTCGATTCGATGGGGTCTCGCCGGCCGTCGTACCACCAGTCCTGTTTCAGACCGAAGCGGATACCGGTGGCGGGAATGAACTGCCAGAGCCCCGCGGCGCGGCTCACCGAATAGGCGAACGGTTCGTACGCGCTCTCGACCACCGGCAGTAGTGCAAACTCCAGCGGCATGCCCCGCGCTTCGACCTCGGTGACGACGTGATACATGTAGCGCTGACCACGCTGGAACACGCGCTCGAGATATTCCGGATTGTGTTCGAACCAGGCGAGCTGTTGATCGATGGCCGGTTCCTGGACCTCGTCGAAGGCAAATCCAGCGCGCATGCGATCGAACAAGTCATCGTAGTCTTCGCCGTTGTGGTGCTGCCATTCCCGCGGCATCGTGAGCGACGGGGTGGTCCCGGTGGGCGGGGCGGCCTCATTCGGCGGTGCCGACTCGGCGCTCGGCGCCGGCGGTAGCACGATGGGCTCGCGCGGCGGTGCGACCTTCTGATGGGCGCATGCGCCGAGCATCAGGGCGATGCCGGCGATGGGGAGGATTCGCAACGAAACGACAGTCATCCTTGGCGCCCCTCCGAGTTCCGCTAGCGGAACTGGTCCTTCCAGGCCCGCAGCACGCCGAAAACCTCTGCCGGGTCACGGAGCGGGTGACCGGCGTGCTTTTCCGCGGCGCCCTGCACGTCGGGGTTGTCGCAGCGCAAAAAAGGATTGACCCGCCGTTCGAGCGACAGCTGCGACGGCAGGCTTGGGCGGCCCGCGGCGCGAAGCCCCTCGACGCGGTCGCGATACTCGAGCGCTGCGCGGTTGGAGGGTTCCACCGTCAAGGCGAAACGAAGGTTGGCCGCGGTGTATTCGTGGCCGCAAAACATCCGGGTTTCGGGCGGCAGATCCCGAAGCCGATTCAACGAGGCATTCATTTGCGTAGGCGTACCCTCGAACATCCGGCCGCAGCCTGCGCTGAAGAGCGTATCTCCGCAAAACAGCGCGCCGTGCCCCCAAAGCGCTATGTGGCTTAAGGTATGTCCGGGCACGTGCAAAATATCGAATGTAAGTCCCAAGTCTGGCAATTCGCAGCGCTCGCCGTCGTGAACCGTGCGCGTGCGCTGCGCAATCCGGCGGTCATCGGGAGCGATCACCGGGACCGGCCCCAATTCCAGGAGTTCCGATACACCTCCGATATGATCCGGATGATGGTGGGTGAGCAAGATCGCGGCTAAGCTTGCGCCGCTGCGATCGAGTTCGGCAATGACCGGTGCTGCATCGCCCGGGTCGACGGCGACCACGCGGTTGGGCGAGAGCGGTGCGGTGATGAGCCAGATGTAATTGTCCGCGAACGCGGACACCGGCCGCACATCGAGAAGGCTTGATTGGTTTGACATTTTGCGGGGGTATTTAACCTGTAACATATGAAGTCCGCTAGTTTTTTGATGAAGGAGTCCCGTTGCAGCTGAGTGGCGACAATACGGCGCGGGAATGGTTCGAAAGCCCCCTCGGCGCGCGGGTGCTGGGGGAGGAAACCGCTCTCGCACGCCTCGCACTCGATGACGTTTTCGGCTTCGAGCTGCTGCAGGTGGGTACCTGGGGCCTCCAGCGTCACTTGCTCGGCGGCGCCCGCACGCAACATACGACACTGCTGGCGCCGGATCTCGGCCCGGGTGTGACGCTGTGCGCGCCACTGGACTCACTACCATTTGCCTCGGACTCCATCGATGCGATTTTTCTGCCGCACACCCTGGAGCTGGTCGAGGACCCGTATGCCGTGCTTCGCGAGGCGGAGCGCGTGCTGTGCGCCGAGGGCTGCCTGATGATTTGCGGCTTCAACCCGTTCAGCGGCTGGGGTGCGCTGCATCGGTTCGCCCAATATTTTCGCCGCCCGGCATTCCCGCCCCAAACGCGGCGCATGCTCTCCGACCGCCGGCTGCGCGATTGGATGGCACTGTTGGATTTTGAGGTCGCGAGCGTGTACGGCTACCTCGGGCCGATCCCGATGAGTCGCGGTCTTCGCAAGGCGCCCGATGGGTCCTCCGAGGAGTCCGAGTATCGGCCCCGCGCCGCGTTGACGGCCGGTGGATACTTGCTCAAGGCGCGCAAGCGCGTGCAAACGCTTACCTTGGTACGTCCGAAACGCTGGGCTCGGCAGCGCGTGCTGGTACCGGCGGCCGAACCCACCCACAAAGTGGGACCGTGACGCAGGTCGAGATCTACACCGACGGCGCTTGTCGCGGCAATCCGGGTCCGGGTGGCTGGGCGGCACTGCTCATCGCCGGCGAGCAGCGCCGGGAAGTCTCGGGCGCCGAACCCGCGACCACCAATAACCGCATGGAGCTGATGGCTGCCATTCACGGCTTGAGCGCGCTGAAACGCCGCTGCTCGGTGCAGCTGTACACCGATTCGCGCTATGTATTGCAAGGGGCAACCGAGTGGCTGCCGAACTGGAAGGCGCGCGGTTGGCGCACGGCCTCGCGCGAACCTGTCAAGAATCAAGACTTATGGGAGCAGCTCGATGAGGCCGCGGCGAGGCAGGATATCAAGTGGCACTGGGTCAAGGGACATTCCGGTCACGAAAGCAATGAGTACGTCGATCAGCTGGCGAATCGCGCCATCGACCGCCTGTTGGCGGGAGGGTAGGGCCTGATGCGTCAAGTCGTTCTCGACACCGAGACCACCGGCCTCGAAGTCGAACAAAACCATCGCATCATCGAGATTGGCTGCGTCGAGCTCCACAATCGCCGCCTCACCGGGCGCTCCTTCCACCGTTACCTGAATCCGGATCGCGACATCGACGAGGGCGCCCTGCAGGTACATGGCTTGACGCGCGAACAGCTCGCCAAGGAACCGACGTTCGGGCAGATTCATGCCGAGTTCCTGGATTTCGTCCGCGACGCCGAACTCGTCATTCACAACGCGCCATTCGACGTCGCCTTCCTGAACGCCGAGCTTGCGCGCCTCGAGAGCGGCGCGCTGCAAGGCGGTGCACTGCAGGGCGGTGGGCCGCTGGGCGGCGCGCTGGTGGGTGGCGGGCAGCGCATCCACGAGCTGTGCCGGGTGCTCGATACGCTCGCGCTGGCGCGCCAAATGCATCCCGGGCAGCGCAACAATCTCGATGCGTTGTGCAAGCGCTATTCGGTCGACAATTCGCACCGCGAATACCACGGCGCGCTGCTCGATGCGCGGATCCTGGCCGAAGTGTATCTCGCCATGACCGGCGGACAGGCGAAGCTCATCTTGAGCGCGGATTTCGACACGGCGCGCAGCCGCGCGCGCTTGGACGCCTCTCAGCGCTTCGGCGACTCGGTGCGTATCGCCGTGATCCGGGCGAACGAGGAGGAAACGGCGGCGCACGAGCAGGCTCTCGCCCTCCTCGATAAAGCCTCCGGCGGCACCACGGTGTGGCGCAGGCTGGACCTGACCTCACCGAGCCTTTGAACACGCCATTGTTCGGGTACGCACGGACGCGAACGAGCGTAGTAAGATCAATGTCCCCATCAACCCCTTGAGTGGTGTCGCCATGGCACAACTGAATTCCTGTCTCGAGGCGTGGCACGCCGTCGAGACGCACGCCGGCGAAATCCGCGGCGCGCATTTGCGCGACCTGTGGGGCGGCGATGCGCAGCGCTGGAAGAATTTACACCTCGAGCACGGCGAGTGGCTGCTCGATTTCTCGCGTCAACGCATCACGCAAAAGAGCCTGGCGCTGCTGCTCGATCTTGCCCGGGCGGTGGATTTGCCGGCGCGCGCCGCGGCTATGTTCCGCGGTGATCCGATCAACACCACCGAGCGGCGTGCGGTGCTGCACACCGCCCTGCGTTCGGAGTTTGCGGGTTCGGCGGCAATCCAGGCGGAAGTGCGCGACTCACGGCAAAAGCTCACGCGCTTCGTCGCCGCCGTTCGCGCGGGCGAGAAGCGCGGGGTGACGGGGAAGAGATTCAAGCATGTGGTGAACATCGGCATCGGCGGTTCGGATTTGGGACCGCTCCTCGTGTGCGATGCGCTCAGAGCGGAGTGGAGCGGGGACCTCACGCCGCATTTCGTCTCCAACGTGGACCGTACGCAGCTCGAGGATCTGATCCGAAGCATCGATCCGGCGGAGACTTTGGTCATCGTCTGTTCGAAGACCTTTACCACGCAGGAGACGCAGGCCAATGCAAATGCGGCGCGCGCGTGGATCGTGGGAGCCCTCGGCGAGGAGGCGCCCGCCAATCATTTTGCGGCGGTCTCGACCAATGCCGCCGCCATGGATGCGTTCGGAATCGCGACCGATCATCGCTTCACCATGTGGGACTGGGTCGGCGGCCGCTACTCGGTTTGGTCGGCGGTCGGCTTGATCGCCGAACTCACCGTCGGCAGCGAGAGATTCCAGGAATTTTTGAGCGGCGCGAGCGTCCATCGACAAGCACTTCCTGCGGGCGCCACTCGAGAGCAATTTACCCGTGGTCATGGGGGTGCTCGGTGTTTGGAATCGGACGTTCCTGCAGTTGCCGACACTTGCGGTACTGCCCTATGACCAGCGGCTCGCACGATTGCCGGCGTATCTGCAGCAACTCGAGATGGAGAGCAACGGCAAATCGGTGTCGCTCGCCGGCGAGCGCGTCGATTTCGCGACGGCTCCCGTCGTGTGGGGCGAGCCCGGCTCCAATGCACAGCATTCGTTCTTTCAGATGCTGCACCAGGGAACTCCCACCGCGGCCCTCGATTTCATCGCACCGCTGCGCGGCTCGTGGGGCGGCACCGAGGCACAAGACCTCGCGCTCAAGAACTGCTTCGCTCAGTCGCAGGCATTTGCCTTCGGCTATACGCCCGAGGAAGTCGACAACGAAATGCGCAAGGCCGGCGCCTCTGCGGAAGAGATCGCCCGCTTACGCGCCCATCGCGTACATGAAGGCAACCGGCCGAGTTCGTTGCTGCTGTATCCACAGACAACTGCGCGTACCCTGGGTGCACTGCTGGCGCTGTATGAACACAGCGTCTTCGTGCAGGGCACCGTTTGGGGCATCAATTCGTTCGACCAGTTCGGAGTCGAACTCGGTAAAAAGCTTGCCGCGGGCATCTCGCTGAAAGGCGACAAGGCCCCTGGCGGCCACGGTTCCCTCGGTCTCGCGGCTCTGATCGAGTACGTGACGAGAAAGCGCTGATGGGCCTTTGGCGGTGTGCGGTTTCGCTCAGGGAGTCGGCAGCATCGAAGTCATCAATGGTGCTGCCCCGATCCGGGCGGTTCGGACGTGGGCCAATTGCCGTCTTGCGATATTATGAGGCGCTCGCCGATCCGGCGGTCAAGCCGAATAATTGACGCGTTTGATCAGATTCGGCTATTGCTCCGTTAGGGATTTCGTGGGCGCCCACCCTGGAATCTGCAACTATTGGCGTCCGGCAATACTCTATAATCGCGTCCCTCGAAGCTAAGGCGATAGATTTTGTCAAAACCACGTAAAGGGATCATTTTCGCCGGTGGCGCCGGCACCCGTCTGCATCCGATCACCCTCTCCCAGAGCAAGCAGCTCTTGCCGGTCTACGACAAGCCGATGATTTACTATCCGTTGGCCACGCTCATGTCGGCAGGCATCGGCGAGTTCCTGATCATCACGACGCCGCGGGATCAAACCGCCTTTCGCGACCTGCTTGGCAGCGGACAGCAATGGGGCATGAGGTTCGAGTATGTGGTGCAGGCCCAGCCGAACGGCATCGCGCAAGCCTTGATCATTGCCGAGCACTTCCTCGACGGCGCGCCGTCCGCGCTCATCCTCGGCGACAACATCTTCTACGGCGCAAACCTCTCGGAGTTGTTGAAGTCGGCGTCCGACCGCGCCGAGGGCGCGACGGTATTCGGCTATTACGTGCAGGATCCCGAGCGCTACGGGGTCGTCGAGTTCGACGCCCAGGGGAAGGTGATCGAATTGCTGGAAAAGCCGGCGCGTCCGCCCTCGAACTACGCGATCACCGGCATCTATTTCTACGACACCCGCGCAAGTGCGCTGGCGAAGTCCCTCGCCCCCTCCGCACGCGGAGAGCTCGAAATCACCGATCTCAATCGTGCGTACCTGCGGCTCGGAGCGCTGCATGTTGCGCGATTGGGGCGCGGTACGGCGTGGCTCGACACGGGCACGCACAATTCACTGCTGGACGCCGGGATGTTCGTGCGCATCATCGAAGAGCGGCAGGGATTGAAAGTCGCGTGCGTCGAAGAAATCGCCTGGCGCCAGGGCTTCATCGACGCCGGCCGGGTGCTCGAACTCGCCAAACCGCTTGAGAAGAGCGGTTACGGTGAATATCTGAAACGGATCGTCACGGACGGCGCCCAATCTTGAAACGGCTCCAGCGATGAATTTTCGCGACACGCCGATCGATGGCGTGCTCGTCGTCGAGCCGCAGGTGTTCGGCGACAGCCGCGGCTTCTTCATGGAAACCTGGCATGCAGGGAAGTTCGCGGCGGCCGGTGTCGAGGCGACCTTCGTGCAAGACAATCACAGCCGCAGTGTTCAATGGACGCTGCGCGGCCTGCATCTGCAGGTGGCGCATACGCAGGGAAAGCTCGTGCGCGTGGCGAACGGCAGCGTTTTCGATGTGGTGGTCGACCTGCGGCGCAGCTCGCCGAGCTTCGGCGCACGGTGGAGCATGGAGCTGTCCGCCGAGAATCAGCGCATGCTCTGGGTGCCTCCCGGCCTCGCCCACGGCATTCTCGTCACCTCGCCGAGCGCGGATTTCCTCTACAAGTGCACCGATTTCTACAGTCCCGCGGATGAGCGCACCCTGGCCTGGGACGATCCGACACTCGCCATTCCATGGCCTTTGCCGAAGGGGGTTGCGCCGCAATTGTCCGTGAAGGATGCACAGGGAAAGAGCTTTGCCGACATCGAGAAGTTCCCGTGAAAATCCTGCTGTTCGGTGCCGGCGGCCAAGTCGGTCGTGCCCTCATCGCGACGATGCCTGACCGGCACCAGGTCATTGCGTACACGCGTGAAGCTCTCGACATCGGCGCTGAGCATGCCGTCGAACGGGCGTTGGCGGATGCCGGGGCGGATTGGATCGTCAATGCGGCCGCGTACACGGCGGTGGACCTCGCCGAAGACGAGGCGGATCGGGCGAGGGCGATCAACGACACGGCGGTCGGCACTCTGGCGCGGGCCGCTGCGGATTCTGACGCCCGGCTGCTGCATTTGTCGACCGACTTCGTGTTCGACGGCCAAAGCAATCGTGCTTATCTGCCGGACGATCCTCCGCATCCGTTGAGCGTCTATGCAGAGAGCAAGCTCGGCGGTGAGCGCAAAGTGATGCATAGCGGCAGCAGCGGAATCGTGCTGCGCACCGCCTGGGTATATGCCGCTGCCGGGCGCAACTTCGTCCTGACCATGCTGCGCCTGATGCGCGAGCGCGAACAGGTGAAGGTGGTCGCCGATCAGATCGGTGCACCAACCTGGGCAACCGGTCTCGCACACGCGATTTGGGACCTGATGGAGGTGGGCGCGCCCGCGGGGATCTATCATTGGACGGATCTCGGGGTCGCTAGTTGGTACGATTTTGCCGTGGCCATCCAAGAGGAGGCGCGCGCGCGCGGTCTGCTGACCCGCGCAGCGTCCGTCGTCCCCATCTCGACCGCGGAGTATCCCACCCGCGCAAAACGCCCCGCCTTCAGCGTGCTCAATACCGATGCGACGCGTGCTCTGGTCGCAACAACCGCGGCCCATTGGCGGCACAACTTGAGGAAGATGTTGGATGAGCTTCGCGGCGCGTAACGTGTGCATCACCGGGGGTGCCGGCTTCATCGGCGCGAACTTCGTGCGCCATTGGCTGGATCGCACGCGCGAGGGGCAGGTGGTGGTCCTGGATGCCCTGACGTATGCCGGCAATCTCGGGAATCTCGCCGGATTGGAGCGCAATCCGCGCTATGTGTTCGTGCGCGCGGATATTTGCGATGAAGAGGCGGTGCGCAGTCTGCTCGAGCGTTATCGGATTGACACGGTGGTGCATTTCGCGGCGGAATCTCACGTCGATCGCTCGATTCTCGGGCCCGACGATTTCATTCGTACCAATGTGGTCGGTACGCATGTGCTGCTCAAGGCCGCGAAGGCGCTGTGGCTCGATCGAGGGGCGGCGGCGGCGCATCGCTTTCACCATGTCTCGACCGACGAAGTGTACGGATCGCTGCGCCCGCAGGATGCGCCGTTTCACGAATCGAGTCCTTATGCGCCGAATTCCCCGTACTCCGCGAGCAAAGCCGGCTCGGACCACCTGGTGCGGGCCTATCACGAGACCTATGGCCTCGATACCACGGTCACCAATTGCTCGAATAACTACGGACCTTATCAGTTCCCGGAAAAGCTGATTCCGCTCACGCTCATCAACATTCTGCTCGGCAAACCCTTGCCGGTGTACGGCGACGGGCTGCAGGTGCGCGATTGGCTGCACGTGGCGGATCATTGCGCGGCGATTTCGCTCGCGCTCGAGCATGGCAGGTCCGGCGAGGTGTACAACATCGGCGGCAACAGTGAAACCACCAACATGCAGGTGGTACGCACGTTGTGCGGGCTGGTGGATGAGTACCTCGTCGAACGGGCCGACATGCGGCAAGCGTATCCCGCATCCCCCGCTGCGAGCGGCAAGGCAGCCGTCGATCTCATCAGCCATGTGCGCGACCGGCCCGGACACGACCGGCGCTACGCCATCGATTTCAGCAAGGCGGCGCGCGAGCTCGGCTACGCGCCGGCACGCGATTTCACGACCGGACTGCGCGCCACCCTCGACTGGTATATTGCCAACCCAGGTTGGTGGCAGGCGCTCATGGGGCGCCGCTATTCGGAATGGTTGGAGAAGAATTACCAGCGGTGACGTGGGAGTCAGTTAAACTAGAAGTTTTATCGCGGGGATCGGCTTCATGCGGCCGCCCGTCGCCGCCGCTCCGGTATTGCGAAGTGACGCGCGAAAGAACGGCGTTTCAATATTCAATTTTTTGCACATGAAATTCAAATCCCTAATTGCTTATCTGTTCGTGTTGTTGCTGAGCGCGGTCGCCATTGCCCAAACATCCGATCAGCTGGATGCACTCAAGCAAAATCTCTCACCCGAAGAGCAGCAGGCGTTACTGCAAGGTGTGATGGGACAGGGGTCCGGGTCCGGGTCATCAACGACCAAGTCCGACCCGCGCTTGAACATGCCGCAAACCGTGATGCCGAAGAATGGCGATCGGACGGGATTCGAACAGGTTCCGAAGGACCGAAAAACCCCGGACGGCCATATTATTCGCCAGGCCAATGAAGATCTGCAGCTGCGCGCCGACGACAGCGTGCTGATCGAGCTGGCCCCACTTTACGACCTGCGCACCGGCGTGCCTTGCAGTTACCAGACTAACAGCAATAACAATAACAACGGCTACAACGAAAACGGCGATCGCAACGCCAGCAATTGCAACAACAACAATAATAATAACAATGCCGCCGGTGCCAGCAACGGCACCCGTGGATTGACCAACAATGGCGTCGATCTGAACGCACTGGCGAGCGGTACTGCCAATGGCAGTCCCTCTCTCAATGGCAACAACGGCCAGAGGAATAATCAGAACAATCAACCGGTCTCGCGCAAACAGCTCTACGGCAAGGCGAAGACCGAGGACGAAAGGGACAAGCTGGAAAAATTCAGAAAGCGGATTCTGAGCAACAATCCGTATCGGCTCAACCGCTTCGGTGTGCTCGAGATTCCAGGCCTGCCGTCCATCCCCGTGGCGGGATTGACCGCCGAGGAAGCCACCGACCGCTTGAATGCGGACCCCGATCTCGCCGATTTCGACGTCAAGTTGACATTGCTGCGTCTGGAGCCCTTCGGCCAGGAGGCACTCAAGCCCTTTGGTTATGATCTGTTCGAGGGTGCTCCGAGCACCTTTGCACCTGTGTCGGATATCCAGGTGCCTTTGGATTACGTCATCGGTCCGGGCGATCGATTGGATATCCAACTGTACGGCAATGAACCGGCGACCTACAAACTCACGGTTGGGCGCGACGGCCGCATCTTATTTCCGAAGCTCGGGCCGATCGTCGTTGGCGAACTGACTTTTGCCCAGGCGCAGGCGACGATCGAACAACGTGTCTCACAGCAGCTGATCGGAACGCGCGTCAGCGTCAGCATGGGGGACTTGCGCTCCATCCGAGTGTTCGTGTTAGGGGAGGCGGAGAAGCCGGGCTCGTACAGCGTGAGCGGCTTGTCCACCATGACCAATGCGCTCTTCGTCAGCGGCGGGGTCAAAAAAATCGGTTCGCTGCGCAACATCGAGCTCAAGCGCGATGGCCGCTTGGTGACCGTGCTCGATCTGTACGATCTGCTGCTGCACGGGGATACGAGCGGTGATCGAAAGCTGTTGCCGGGCGATGTGATTTTCATTCCACCCATCGGCAATACCGTTGGGGTCGGGGGTTCCGTGCGCCGGCCCGCGATCTACGAGACCAAGGGGGACAGGACCGTCGCGCAGGCCATCGAGCTCGCGGGAGGGCTGCTGCCCGATGCGGATCCGAAGCTCGTCCAGGTGGAACGCATCATGCCCGACCGCTTGCGGCAAATGCTGAACGTCGATCTGACACAGCCACGTAGCAGCGCGATGACTCTCGTCAACGGCGACAAGGTGCTCGTGCAGCAGATCCGACCCACGCTCGAGAATTCGGTGACGCTGTCGGGCTATGTGTTTCGACCCGGCAAGTTCGCCTACCGCCCGGGTCTCAGGATCACTGATATTTTGGGCAATTTCGACGAGTTGCGACCGGACGCCGATGCGCACTACATCATGATCCGCAGGGTGGTGCCTCCCCAGGAGCAGATAGAAGTCGTCTCCGCGGATTTGCCGCGGGCGTTGGCGGCGCGCGGATCTGCGGCGGACGTGGAATTGCGACCGCGCGACGAGATCATGGTGTTCGATCTCTCGGCCAGCCGCGAGCGCATCTTGGAACCGATCCTCCGGACGCTCGAACTGCAGGCGACTCCCGAGGCCCCGGAACAAATCGTGAGCGTCGACGGGCGGGTGAAGGCGCCGGGCCGCTATCCGCTCGAACCGACCATGCATGTGAGCGATCTCATTCGAGCGGGCGGTAGTCTCGAGGATTCTGCCTATCGTGGAGACGCTGAGTTGACGCGCTACGAGGTGGTCAATGGCCTTGCGCGCAAAACGGAATTGATTCCCATCAATCTCGCCGCGATCAGGCGCGGGGACAAGACCGCTGACGTCTCTTTGCGGCCCTACGATGTGCTGGTCATCAAACCGATCGTGCAGTGGCAGGAGCCGGGCGACATCGAAGTTCTCGGCGAAGTGCGATTTCCGGGCAAATACCCGATTCATCAGGGCGAGACTCTGTATTCCGTTCTGCAGCGTGCCGGCGGTCTGACCGACGTCGCCTTCCCGTACGGCGCGGTGTTCATCCGCGAAGAGCTGAAGAAGCGGGAAAAAGATCAGCTCGAGCTATTGGCCAACCGATTGCAGGGAGACCTGGCCGCGCTGTCACTCGAAGCGGTGGCGAGCAGCGGCGTTTCCGGCGGGGGCGGCGGTTCGGCGGGGGCAGCTCAAGGTCTTGCGATCGGCTCACAACTCCTCGACCAGCTCCGCAGCACCAAACCGGTGGGGCGTCTCGTCATCGACATCAATCGGGTTCTGAAAGGCCCCGCCGGCATAACGGGCGATGTGTTGGTGAAAGACGGCGATAAGCTGCTCGTCCCGAAGACGACGCAGGAAATCACCATTTTGGGCGAAGTGCAAAGCCCTACCTCGCATGTATTTCAGCCGGGTTTGACGCGTGATGACTACATTGCGCGGAGCGGCGGGGTCACGCAGAAGGCGGATCGAAAGCGCATATACGTGGTGCGTGCGAACGGCGATGTCATTTCGGGCGACCGAAGAGGCTGGTTCAGGCGTTCGCGGGTGATTGAAATGCGTCCGGGCGACACGATCGTCGTGCCGCTCGACACCGAGAGGGTGAGAGCGCTGCCGCTGTGGCAGGCCGTCACGACGATCATCTATAACCTGGCCGTCGCCTTCCTCGCGGTGCATAACTCGTGATGGGTGAGAACATGCTCATCGTTGCATCAGAACCACGCCGGTCACGCTCAGTATTTTTCGGCGTACCTCTTTGGGCAGCGCATACATCATGAGGCCCAACGGAAAGCTGAACGGATATGGCCGGCGGAGCCGCTCGGATTCCTCGAGGCTGGTCACTATTTTGCGCGGGCGCCAGCCGGATTTTGAGAAGAATTCGAACCAGTCACTGACGCTGAAAAGAAACGGGGCAGCACGTAGTTTCTTGGTCCAACTTTTCGGCATCCCGCGCTTGCCCGCGTTGTCGAAGTCCTGAATCCATAATCGAAAGGACGGCACCGCGGATAAATCGCCCGCCAGATCCGCGGCATCCTTGTTCGAAAAGTAGGGGATGAGGCCTTCCGTGATGACAAGCGAGCTCTTGGACTTCGCTGCGACACGTGCGAACAGGTCCCTGCGGGCGGCGACGTCCCGCAGATCCATTGCAACACGCTCGATTTGGCACACGGGCTGGTGATCCCGCAGCTTCGAGTTCTTCTGTTCGACGATGGTCGGAAAATCGACCTCGATCCAACGAACATCCGACGGCAGCGTCATCATTCTGTACGGACGGGTATCCAGTCCGGCACCCAGATTGATTACCGTGTCGATACCCGTCTGCAGGGTTTCGCTGATCAGCTTATCTATCGCCGAAGCGCGGACGACCGCAGCCCAACCCACCATTGCCGCGTGCGGTATTGAGCGGGCAATTCTCGCCCCGCGGTCACCGGCGAGTATCGAGGCGAGGGGATCAAGGAAAGCGGCGTCCGGCCGTCGTGTTTCCTTTGCCCGAAAGGCGGCCACCCATAGGGCAGTGTCGGCAACGCTCGTGATCGCAGAATCATCCGTCATGTCCCATTCTCCAGCGATCCGGCTCCCAAAGCACGACTTCAAGGGTATGCCGCTATAATGGGTCGCATGCTCCCCGGCGCTGTCCGGTCCCGTATACTTAACCACCTTTGGATGGTAGTCGCAGTGGCGGATTCAATGTTGGCGCATCCCTACAACCGGGCTGGCGGATTCGTCGTAGTCCGTCAACACGCTTAGCGGAAGATTGTCGGGCGGCAAAACCGATGACGATCAAAAGCGAGGTGTTGATGGCCGGTGTGCCAAAACTGCTCAAGCGGCTTTGGCGCGCGCTCAGCAGGCGCCGCAAGAAGCAATTCATCGCGCTCCTCGGTCTCGTCTTCATCAGCGCCCTGGCCGAGGTGGTCAGTTTGGGCGCCGTCTTGCCTTTCTTGGCAGTGCTGACGGCCCCCGAGCGAGTGCTTCGTTTTCCCGCGGTGGGGCACCTCATGAGGCTCGCCGGTGTGAGCTCATCCGGACAACTCGTAATGCTGCTTGCGGTGGCCTTTGCGGTGGCCGCCGTCGTGGCGGGGGCGCTGCGCTTGCTGTTGTTATGGGTGAGCACCCGCGTTGCTTATGCGACCGGCTCAGACTTCAGCAGCGAGGTATATCGGAGAACGCTGTATCAGCCGTATCACGTCCAAATCACCAGAAACAGCAGCGAGCTGATCAGCGGAATCACCGGGAAGCTCGCCGATACCGTCAACATCTTGAATCAGCTGCTCATCTTAATAAGCTCCAGCGTGCTTCTCGTGTTCATCATGAGCGCACTGTTCGCGATCGATCCCATCGTTGCCGCGCTGGCCATGGCGGCCTTCGGCGGCGGATACGCCGTGATTACGCGCGCCAGCCGGCGACGCCTGCGGCTCAACAGCCAGCGCATCGCAAGGGAACACACTCAAGTCGTCAAGGCGCTGCAGGAGGGATTGGGCGGAATCCGCGACGTGTTGCTCGATGGAACGCAGCCGGTGTACTGCGACGTGTATCGAAGAGCCGATTACGGCATGCGCCGGGCCTATGGCAACATTATTTTCGCGAGCGTCAGCCCGCGTTATGCGATGGAGGCGCTGGGCATGGTGCTCATTGCCGCGTTGGCGTACGGCATCAGCCGCACTTCTGCGGGCGTGGCAAGCGCTTTGCCGGTCCTCGGGGTCCTGGCTCTGGGTGCGCAACGGCTGCTGCCGGCGTTGCAACAGGGTTATAGCGCGTGGGCCACCATCGTCGGCAACCAGATGTCGTTGGCGAATACGTTGGATCTGCTGGAGCAGCCGCTGCCGCCGGAGGCGTCGCAGCCCGCGCCGGCGCCGCTCCCGTTCAACGATTGCGCGCGCTTCGATCGGGTTTCCTTTCGCTATTCGGCCAACGGTCCCTGGGTGCTCAACCATCTCAATTTGACGATCCGCAAGGGCACGCGGATGGGTTTCGTTGGAAGCACCGGCAGTGGCAAGAGCACCACACTTGATGTCTTGATGGGCCTCCTCGCGCCGACCGAGGGTGAACTGCTCGTCGACGGGGTGCCGATGGTCGGCCATCGTGTGAGAGCCTGGCAGCGGGCGATAGCCCACGTGCCGCAATCCATTTTCCTGGCGGATACTTCGCTGGCGGAGAACATTGCTCTAGGTGTTCCGCGAAACGACATCGATATGCCGCGAGTCATGCTGGCGGCGCGCCAGGCGCAAATCGCGGAATTCATCGAGTCCCGTCCGGAAGGCTACGATGCGTGGGTCGGCGAGCGGGGCATTCGTTTATCGGGCGGCCAGCGCCAGCGTATCGGCATTGCTCGAGCCTTGTACAAGCGGGCGAGCATTTTGGTGTTCGACGAGGCCACCAGCGCCCTCGACAATGCCACCGAACAATCGGTGATGGACGCCATCGACGGGCTCGATCGAGAACTGACGATTCTCCTCATCGCGCATCGCCTCACCACGGTAAGGAGATGCGATGTAATCGTCGAGCTCGAGCACGGGCGCGTTGTGTCGCAGGGTACTTATGACGAGCTGCTAAAATCGAGCCCGAGTTTTCGCAACATGGTGAGGACGGTCGCCTGAAGAGGATCTTGATCACTGGTGCAGACGGCTTCATCGGCTCGCATTTGACCGAGACGTTGGTGCGGGCGGGGTACGATGTGCGCGCCTTCGTTCTCTACAATTCCTTCAATTCATGGGGCTGGCTGGACAATTGTGCCGCAGAGGTAAGCGGCAAATTCGACGTCTTCGCCGGCGACATCCGCGATCCAAATGGCGTGCGAACGGCCATGAAGGGCTGCGACGCCGTGCTGCACCTCGCGGCGCTCATCGCCATTCCGTACTCCTATCATTCGCCGGATACCTACGTCGACACCAATATCAAAGGCACCCTCAACATCGTCCAAGCCGCTCGGGACCTCGGCGTAGGGAAGGTGATTCACACGTCGACGAGTGAAGTGTACGGAACGGCGCGTTTCGTGCCGATCACCGAGGAGCATCCGCTGCAGGGTCAGTCTCCCTATTCGGCCAGCAAAATCGGCGCCGATCAAATCGCAATGTCTTTTTACACGTCCTTTGGAACGCCTGTGACGATATTGCGACCGTTCAACACCTACGGACCTCGACAATCGGCCCGTGCGGTGATTCCCACGATCATTACGCAAATCGCGAACGGCAAGCGGCAGATCCAACTCGGCGCACTGCATCCGACGCGAGACTTCAATTTCGTCGCCGACACGGTGTCGGGGTTCGTCATGGCGCTTGCCTCGTCCGCGGGAGCGGGCGAGGTCATCAATATCGGCAGCAACTTCGAGATCTCCATCGGCGATACGGCACATGTCATCGCGGAAGTCATGGGCGCCGAAATCGAGGTAGTCTGCGATGCGCAGCGCTTGCGACCGGAAAAGAGCGAGGTGGAGCGGCTGTGGGCGGCGAACGACAAGGCGCTCCGAGTGCTCAACTGGCGGCCGCAATATGCCGGCCGCGATGGGTTTCGCCGGGGCTTGGAGGAAACGGTGCGCTGGTTTGCCGATCCGAAGCACTTGAGCGGGTATCGGTCGGATATCTACAACCTGTGATAGACGTCCACCCGCCATCCTCCTCGCTATCCGCGCAACTCATCGACGCCATCCGATCGGTGGTCGGTCCGGGTGCGGTCGCCTTGCACGAACCACGCTTTGCCGGCAATGAATGGGCCTACGTCAAGGAGTGCCTCGATACGACGTTCGTATCATCGGTGGGAAAGTTCGTCGATCGATTCGAGGCTGATCTCGCGGCATACACCGGTGCAAGACACGCCGTCGCCGTGGTGAACGGCACGGCGGCCCTACACATTGCGCTCCTGCTCGCGGGAGTGCAGCGCGACGATGAGGTTCTGGTTCCGGCGCTGACCTTTGTCGCCACGGCGAATGCGGTTGTCTATTGCGATGCCATCCCTCATTTCGTCGACAGCGAGGAGGGCACGCTCGGATTGAGCCCGGAGGCGCTTCGGGACCATCTGCGGGGAATCGCCGAGATTCGCGATGGCCAGTGCATCAACCGGGCGACCGGACGCATCATCAGGGCGGTAGTGCCGATGCATGCATTCGGACACCCCGTCGATATCGAGCGCGTGCTCGCCGTCGCACGGGATTTTCACCTGCGCGTCGTCGAGGATGCCGCCGAGTCGCTCGGCAGCACGGTGCACGGACGGCACACGGGAACCTTTGGTTCGATCGGTACGCTTAGCTTCAATGGCAACAAGACCGTCACCACGGGCGGCGGCGGCGCGATCATCACCAACGATTCGGATCTCGCGAGGCGCGCCAAACACCTGACCACGACGGCCAAGGTGGCGCACCGCTGGGAGTATCGGCACGATGAAGTCGGCTTCAATTACCGCCTGCCGAACATCAACGCCGCCCTCGGGTGCGCCCAGCTCGAGCAGCTGCCCAATTTCCTCGCGGCGAAGCGGAGATTGTTCGAGCGCTACCGCAGCGCCCTGGCGCCGATTGCCGAGGCACGCCTCGTGGCGGAGCCGCCGGGATGCCGCAGCAACTACTGGCTGCAGACACTGCTGCTCAACCAAGCGGAAGCTCACCAGCGGGATTCGATTCTCGAGGCGACCAATCACGCGGGTCTCATGACCCGACCAACGTGGATCCCAATGCATCGACTGGCTCCCTATCGTGAATGTCCACGGATGCCCCTGCCCGTCGTCGAATCCCTCGAGGGCCGCTTGATCAACTTGCCGAGCAGCGCCCATCTCGCCCCGGCTGATGTCCCATGAACAAACCGCCTATCCTGCTGCTCGGTGCCGGTGGCCACGCACGCGCGTGCGTCGACGTGATCGAGCAAGAAGGCCGTTTCGAAGTGGGCGGTCTGATCGGTACTGCAGCTCAAGTGGGGGAGCGGATTTGCGGCTACTCTGTGCTGGGAACGGATGTGGACGTGGAGAGACTACGTCGCGATTTCCCCCACGCTCTCGTGACCGTCGGTCAAATCAAAACCCCGGATCTTCGGATCCGCCTGTTCAACTTGCTCGAAGGGCATGGCTTTTCCCTGCCCGTCGTCGTTTCGCCGCGCGCCTACGTATCCGGGCATTCGCTGCTGGCTGCGGGCACCATCGTCATGCACGGGGCGATCGTCAACGCGGGGGTGGTGATCGGGCGAAACTGCATTCTCAACAGTCAATCGTTGGTGGAGCACGATTCGATCATCGAGGATCATTGCCACATCGCAACCGCAGCCGCGATCAACAGCGGCGTGCATGTGGGCGCCGGAACTTTCATCGGCAGCAATGCCTGTGTTCGAGAGGGCACGCGAATCGGAGAGCGCTGCGTCATCGGCATGGGGCAGCGCGTCCTCAAGCATTGCGATGCCCATACGCAGCTGCCTGCTGCAAAAGGAGCCTCATGAGCACGCTGGTCATCGCGGAAGCGGGAGTGAACCACAATGGGGATCTCGAGTTGGCGAAGCAGCTGATCGACGTCGCTGCGGAGGCGGGGGCCGATTGGGTCAAGTTCCAAACGTTCAGCGCCGACCGCTTGGTCACGACGGAGGCAAAAAAGGCGCACTATCAGGCCGAGAGCACCGCTGCGGATGAGTCCCAGCATGCGATGCTGCGCGGGCTCGAGCTGACGCGCGCCATGCATGAAACACTCATCGCGCATTGCAAGTTGCGGGGCATACGATTTTTCTCCACCGCGTTCGACACCGAAAGCCTCGATTTGCTCGTGGACCTCGGGCTCGAATCGTTCAAGGTTCCGTCGGGTGAGATCACCAACCTGCCGTATCTGCGGCATGTGGGTCGGTACGGAAAATCCGTGATCCTGTCGACCGGTATGTCGACGCTTGGCGATATCGAGGCGGCGCTCGATGTGCTCGAAAACGCGGGCACACCGCGCGCGAAGATCACCGTCTTGCATTGCAATACCGAGTATCCGACCCCGATGGGCGATGTGAATCTGCGAGCGATGATAACCATACGGGAGGCTTTCGGAGTCGCCGTCGGCTATTCCGATCACACGCTCGGAATAGAGATCGCGACTGCGGCGGTCGCACTGGGTGCAACGGTGATTGAAAAGCATTTCACGCTGGATCGCGCACTCCAGGGACCGGACCACAAGGCAAGCCTCGAACCGGATGAATTGAAGGCACTGGTGCGAGCCATTCGCAACATCGAGCTCGCCCTGGGCGACGGCATCAAACGAGCGAGTCCGAGCGAGCTCAAGAACCGGCCGATTGGACGAAAATCGATTGTGGCGGCAAGGCCCATCGCCAGAGGCGAGCGCTTCAGCGCAGCCAATCTCACGACCAAGCGGCCCGGAACCGGGTTATCGCCCATGCGCTGGGATGAGCTCCTCGGCCGGGAGGCCTCCCGGTCTTACGAGCGTGACGATGCGATCGACCCGTAAACTGCGATCGACCGGTAAACGATGATCCTTTCGATGCATCAGCCGAGCTATTTTCCATGGCTCGGTATGTTGGACAAGATCCGCAAGTCCGACGAGTTCATGGTGATGGACGAAGTCCAACTCTCCGACAGCGCCTATCAGCATCGAAACCTGCTGTTGACAGCGGACGGGAAGCCGAAATTTCTCACGATCCCCTTCGTGAAGAAGGATTACCTCAAGAAGCCCTTTCGAGAGATCGAGATTGCCTCGCCCGATTGGCGGGTGAAGCATTTGAATTTCATCAAGAATGCGTATCGGCGACATCCTTACGCGGACGAAATCATGCCGCGACTGGAAAACTATTATTCGGCGGACTATCGCACGCTCGCCGACGCTGTGGTGTCTTCGATGCGCGTATCCTTTGAATTCTTTGGAATCGGGACTCGGCTGATTTTTCAGAGCGAGGCGAAATACGATCGGTCATTGCGACGCGGTGATCTGGTCTTGGCGCTGGTACGCGCGGCGGGCGCGAGCTGCTACCTGTCGGGCCCGGGCGCCCGCGCATATCTCGATGAATCGGTGTTTTGCAGGGACCCCACGCTTCGCTACAACAATTTCCGGCACCCGACTTATCCGCAACGTGGCTCCGGTGACTTTCAGTCGGGCCTCGCTTGCCTGGACATGCTGTTCAATCTCGGCTCAAACCGCTCGCGGGAAATGCTGGTGGGAAATCCCGAAGAGACGAGAGTTTCGCCATGATCTGCCACTCGGCGAGCCATGTCGTCGCAGAGGACTTCGCCTATGTGCAGGGGATCATCGACCGCAATTACATCGGTGCAGGGCCATTGTGCGCTGAGCTCAAGGCGCGCCTGTCGGCGCGGTTCGAGCGCAATCAGGTCACGCTGACTCACAGCGGAACCGCCGCTCTGCACCTTGGTCTGATGGCACTTTCCTCTCCGTCTCCGAGTAAGACGCGGGTGCTCCTCGGTGCCTACCTTTGTCCCGAAGTGGTCAGCGCGGTGATGCAGGCCGGACTCGAGCCGGTGTTCGTCGACTGTAGCCCGGATTCGCTCAATATGGACGTGTCGCTCGCGGCGAAACAAGTCGACGAAAGGACGCTGGCGATCATCTGCACGAACATCGGCGGCATGCCCGACGATTATCGGTCCGCCGCGAAGTTGGGCGTACCACTGATCTCCGATTGCGCGCAAGCGGTGGGGTCTCGCATCGCGGGCCGCGACGTGGCAAGTGAGGGAGCATTTTCCATATTATCGTTCGGTGCCACCAAGATGCTCACTGCGGGATCGGGTGGCGCATTGCTCAGCAACAGCGAGGAGCTGGGCGGTGCCGCGGGGCGTTTGGGTATGCTGGAATTGCCGGTCGAGGAGTATCGGCGCGGCGGGTTTCGCGTCACCTTCGGACAGCACATCGGGGACCTCACGGCCGGGCTCGCGATCGCGCAACTTGGCCGCTTGGAGACCATGATTGAGCGCCGCCGGGAAATCGCCGCGATGTACGATTCTGCGCTTCGTATGCAGGAAAACGTGGAGGTTTTCAACGAAGGCGGTCTGGTGAAATCGAACCGATTCCGATACTATTTTTCGTCGGATCAGGCTTCGGCGTGGGTGGAATGGCTGCGGTCGAAAGACATCGACGCGAGGCCATCGATTTCGCACGTCATACCGGAGTATTTCGGGAATCTGAGGGCGTTCCCGCAACTGTCCCGCGCGAGTCGGCGCGTGGTTTCGGTGCCTATATTCCCGGCGATGACGAGCGGGCAGTCGGCATATGTTGCAGAGATCCTTCGATTAGGTCCTAATCGCAGTTCATGAAAAAGCTGCTCGGCATTACCGGAATCCGCTCGGATTACGACCTGATGAGCGGTCTGTATCGACGGCTGGCAGCCGATCCGGCCGTGGACTTCAGGTTGCTCGTGGGGGGCGCGCATCTCTCCAAGACCTACGGATTCTCCATTGACCTCATTCGCGAGGATGGAATCCCGATCTTGGCAACCATCGAGAGCCTGCTCGATGCCGACTCCGCCTCATCGCGGCTCAAATCTGCCAGCATCATGCTGCAGTCGGCCACCGATATCGTCGCCGCGTGGAAACCCGAGTTGATTCTGTACGCGGGCGATCGCGAGGAGGTCTGGATTGGAGGACTGCTCGGCAACTATCTGGAAATTCCGACGGTACATTTCTATGGCGGCGACCATACCAAGAGTTGGCACATCGATAACCCGGTGAGGCATGCCGCTTCCAAACTCTCCACGTTCCACGTGGTCACGACCGACGAGCATCGCCTGCGGCTGCTCGCCATGGGAGAGTCAGATGCGAGAATCAGGGTGTTGGGTAGTTTGGCTCTCGATAACTTTTTCGAGCCGACCCCCTCGACGGCCGTTCCTTTGGTCAAGGCCACCGGCCTGCCAAACCCGCTCGGCGACTATGCGCTCATGCTCTTTCACCCCGACCCTTCGGAAGGTCCCATCGCCGGCGAGATTTGCAGAAACATTCTGTTGGAGCTCAAGGCTGCCGGATTGGGTGCGTGCATCGGTTATCCCAATACGGACCCCGCGAATCGCGCTATAATCGATGCGTTCGCAGAATTCAGGGATGAACCGCGGTTCTTTTTTTACCGCAACCTACCGCGGGCCGAATTCATCTCTCTGTATAAACACGCCCAGTTCATAGTTGGGAACTCCTCATCTGGAATCCTGGAGGCGGCGTCCGTGCCAATTCCCGCAGTCAACGTAGGATTGCGTCAACGGGGTCGGAGATCGAGCGTTAACGTAATTTTTGTCGACTCGGACCGCGACTCGATTCGCAGAGGGATTGACGCGGCACGAGATCCTACATTCCGACGCTCGCTTATCGGCATGACCAACCCCTATGGAGATGGTAGAAGCTGCGCGAAAGCCTATCGGTTTATCGTGGAGACCAATTTTGCCGGTATGCTTCAAAAAACCGAAGATCCGATCGAACCAAAGTGACACACCATGGACGGTAGACCTACTGCATTGCACAACGCGGCGCATGTCAACAGCCGAGTTTGGCGGGCGCTATACGCAGCGGGAAAAAACGATCTTCGGTATCCGAATGATGCGTTGGTGCGCCTCTCCGCCCAGCTTTTCGATCGCGAACGAGACCGGCGGATTCTGGACTTCGGATTCGGCACCGGGGCCAACCTGCTGCATTTCGCCGGCGAAGGGTATGAGGTTCATGGGGTCGAGATATCGGAACACGCGACCGCGCGCACCCGACAGCGGCTCCAAGACGCCGGGCTGTGCGCGGACCTACGTCTAATCGGCGCGGAAGATCCTCTGCCGTTTGAGAGCGGTTACTTTGATGTTGTATATGCGTGGCAGGTTTTGTATTACAGCGATGGCGATACTTGGCAGCGCAAAGTGAAAGAGATGGAACGGGTCACCAGAAGCGGTGGTCTGATCCTCGTGGCGACCGCCGCACCGGGCGATGTATCACAGCTGCAAGCAGAGCCGCTCGGAGATTTTGCGTATCGGTCGACCGTCGCAGGACAGGAAGGATGCGTCGTGACAATTCCAGAACGCGAGGCGCTGCAGCAGTTTTTCCCAGGGCGACAGCTCGAGATCGGTGAATTTGGGCTTCAATACGGCGTGACCAGATCGCGCCACTGGGTCATCACTTACCGCGTGTCAAGTCCATGACCGCTCGAATACTGGTCGTGGCTCCCCACCCCGATGACGAGACACTGGGTTGCGGTGGGACGCTATTGCGTCTGGCCCAAGAGGGCGCACAGATTGCCTGGCTCATCGTCACGAGCATGTCCGCAACGGCCGGCTTCGCGGTCGAGGAGGTGGAGGCGCGCGAAAACGAAATCAGCAAAGTGAGCGCGTTGTATGGATTCTCCGACGTATTCAACCTGCGGCTGCCGACGCGCCAGCTCGACCAGTTTCCCATGGCCGATTTGATCGGGCGATTCGCCACGGTGTTCAAGTCCTTCGAGCCGCAACAGGTATTCCTTCCGTACCGGATGGACGTGCACACGGATCACCGCACGGTATTCGACGCGGGCGCCGCGTGCGCCAAATGGTTCCGCTATCAGAGCGTGCGCCGCGTGCTCGCCTATGAGACGCTCTCCGAGAGCGAATTCTCCCTCGATCCTCGCTCGGTGTTCCACCCCAACTATTTCGTCGACATCTCGGGTTTTTTGGAACGAAAGCTCGAGATCATGGCCGTCTACGAATCCGAGATGGGCGAGTTCCCGTTCCCGAGGAGCGCTGAAGCGATCCGCGCTCTCGCGAGCCTGAGAGGCACGACCGCGGGTTTCCACGCGGCAGAGGCGTTCCAGCTCCTGCGGGAGCGCTATTGACTTGCGCGCCAGGCTCGGGCCCGGATGACGCCGGAAGCCAACTCTCCAGACTCCCGCTGGCGCAAAGCCCTGCTCCCGGCGGAGGCGAACCTGCAGCAGGCGATCCGCAGCCTGAATGAATCCGCGCTGCAGATCGCGCTCGTGGTCGGGCCCGACGTGTCCTTGCTCGGCACCGTCACCGACGGCGATATCCGTCGTGGATTGTTGCGTGGTCTGGATCTTGGCAGCACCGTCAGCACGGTGATGCAGCGAAATCCACTGGTGGTACCACCGCAAATGAGCCGCGACATGGTACTGCAGCTCATGAAGGCAAATAAGGTCCATCAGCTGCCAATCGTCGATGGTCAGAGGATCGTCCTGGGGCTGCACCTATGGGACGAACTCATGGTGCCGCAGCAACGCTCGAATCTCGTCCTCATCATGGCTGGCGGTCAAGGAAGCCGACTGCGTCCGCACACCGAGAACTGTCCCAAGCCGCTCTTGAGGGTCGCCGGTAAACCGATGCTCGAACACATCATCGAGCGCGCCAAAGCAGAAGGCTTCCACAGCTTCGTACTTGCCATTCATTACCTCGGCCACATGATCGAGGAATATTTTGGCGACGGAAGACGCTGGCGCGTCAGGATTGATTACCTGCGCGAGGAGTCGCCTCTGGGAACCGCCGGTGCGGTCGGCCTCCTTGAGCCACGGCCCGACGCGCCGTTTCTCGTCACGAATGGCGACGTACTCACCGATATCCGCTACGGTGAATTACTCGACTTCCACAGCCGGCACGCGGCGACAGCGACGATGGCAGTCAGGGCGTATGAATGGCAGCACCCTTTCGGGGTGGTTCATACGAAGGGCGTGGACATCGTCGGCTTCGAGGAGAAGCCGGTCGCTCGCAGCCATATCAATGCGGGAATTTACGTATTGGATCCCGTGGCGCTCGATGCGCTGGGCGCGGGTGAACGCTGTGACATGCCGGCGCTTTTCGAGCGATTGCAGCAGCGGGCCATGCGCACCATTGTCTATCCCATGCACGAGCCCTGGCTCGATGTCGGACGTCCGGACGACTACAGGTCCGCTCAAGCGCTGCCGCCCGGTGAACGGAATTGAGGCTTCTTGCTCTGATACTCGCACGCGGAGGTTCGAAGCGAGTCCCGGGAAAGAATTTAAGGCCTCTGGGAACGAAGCCCCTCATCGTCTGGAGCATCGATGCTGCGAGAGGAATTTCAGAAATCGCTGCTACGCTCGTCTCCACCGACGAGCCCGAGATCGCCGAGGTGGCTCGGCGTGCCGGCGCGCTGGTGCCCTGGCTGCGGCCCGCGGAACTCGCCACCGATACGGCCTCCTCATTGGACGCGAGCCTGCATGCGCTCGACTGGTACGAAGCGCATATGGGCGCCGTCGACGGTCTCATGTTGCTGCAGCCGACGTCGCCGTTTCGCAGGCGTGGGTCGGTTCTAAGCGGGATCGAATTGTTTCGTACGAACGGTCTGCGGCCAGTAGTCGGCCTCTCGCCTGCTCATTCTCATCCATTGTGGTGTTTTAAGATTCTCGACGGCAAACTACACCCCTATGTCAGCGGGGGAGGATTGCACTTGCGGTCGCAGGATTTGCCCCCGGCTTACACTCTCAATGGCGCCTTCTATCTCATTGCACCAGCGCAGTTGCGGGCGACTCGTTCATTCTTCTGCGATGATATGGTCCCGTTGTTGATGTCCGAACCCGGGGAGAGCATCGACATCGACACGGAATGGGATTGGCGACTGGCGCAGACATTGCTGGAAACAGGGGCACCGAGTGCGTGAACACAAGAATCGAAAATAGGCCGGTGGAGTCGGCCGGAATGGATGCCCTCGTCGCAGCGGTGCGGGGGCGGCTGCTGTTGTGCGTCGCCGTTTCGCTCGCGTTCGGGATCGTGTTTGGCGTCTGGGCTTTTGCAAAGACGCCCATCTACCGAGGTACGACGATTTTAGCGCCGGTGGATCTGGAGAAGAAGGGGATGGGTTCGGGTTTGAGTTCCGCTTTGGGGTCCGTGAGCGGATTCGCCGCTCTGGCCGGCCTTGGATTAGGCGGCAATGACTATGCGACTGAAGAGGCCATGGCTGTTCTCAAATCGGAGCAATTCACCGAAGGATTTATCGCGGACAACAATTTGTGGCCCGAGCTGTATCCGAAATTATGGGACGCCCAAGCCGGACATTGGAGGGCCGGCGTCAAGAAGGTCCCCACGCCGGGGCGGGCATTCCGCGCATTTAATTCAATCAGGAAAGTGCAGCGCGATTCGAAGACCGGGCTGATCACGGTTCAGATCGATTGGAAGGATCCTGTCCTGGCGGCCAACTGGACCAACCAGTTGGTGGAGCGTTTGAACGATGAAATGCGCAACCGGGCGCTCAAACAGGCGGAAGCCTCCATGGGCTATTTACAGAGCGAGCTCGCCACTACGTACGATGTAACGACGAGGGAAGCGATCAGCAGATTGATGGAAGAGCAAATCAAACACGAAATGCTGGCCCATGTGACGAAAGAATATGCGCTGCAAGTCGTGGACAAGGCGATGGCCGCCGATCTCGATGCCCCGGTGCGGCCCATCAAGATTCTATATGTGGCCTTCGGTTTGGTTTTCGGCGCCTTGGTCGGGATGTGCGCAGCGCTGTGGCTCGACAAGCGTAAATTCTCCGCCGGAAAGTGAACTCCATGGCCGTCACGAGAGTGTTCGACGCCGATGGGTTCGCGAACGAGGATATATACCGCCTCTACGATTTCTTCGGCGCACTGCGGGCGCGGCTGCTGCTGATTGCCGCCATTTCTTTGGCCTGTGGCATTGCCATGACCGTCCTGGCTTTCCACATGAAGCCTGTTTATCGCGGATTTGCAGTCCTGGTACCCGTGACATCGGATAGCAATCCGCTTACCGCGGGGCTCGGTACATCGCCGCTTGCAGCCATCGGCGGGAGCATTAGTGAGCTGACCGGCGGGATCGGCGAAGGCGACAGGGAGACCGACGAAGCGAGGACTGTGCTGCGCTCCAGAGAGTTCACCGAAAGCTTCATCAAGGACAATAATTTGCTGCCGGTTTTGTTCCCGGAATTGTGGGACGCACGCGCTGGCCGATGGAAAGTGGGAATCAAGAAAATTCCGTCATTGGAGCGCGGCTATATTGAATTTGATAAAATCCGAAAAATCGACGTCGATGAAGAAAGTGCATTCATTACGTTGCAGATTGACTGGACCGACCGAGTCCAGGCGGCAGAGTGGGTGAATCAAATGGCCGAGCGCCTCAATGATGTGTTGCGTGGCCGTGCCATTGCCAATGCGGATGCGTCGCTCGTGTATCTACAAAAAGAACTTGCTCACACATCCGACGTCCCCACGCAGGAGGCTATAAGTCGCCTGATGGAAAGCGAAATCAAGAAGAAAATGTTGGCACATGTGATGCAGGAGTTCGAGATTCGGTTCGTTAATCGGGCGACGGTTGCCGATGCCGATCTTCCGCAACGTCCCAACAAGCCGCTGATGGCGGGAGCTGGTTTGGCCTTCGGATTGCTGGTCGGCATCGCGACCTCGCTGTTGCTCTACAGGCGGGAGCTGGCAATAAAGGGCCTCCTCTAGGGTCATTTCCGCGGCACATTGCGCCGAACTTGGAAAATGAGTATGCCAATCTCGGTGGTGATGGCCGTATACAACGGGCGCAAATTCCTGTCGGCACAGGTGGCATCGATCGCTTCGCAGCTGGAGCCCGGCGACGAGTTGATTGTCATCGATGACGCCTCCGCGGATGATTCCGTCGCCCTATTGACGGCGCTGAACTTGCCGCAGATGCGCATCTATAGGAATTCTGAGAACCAGGGTATCAAACGCAGCTTCGAGCGAGGACTGCGCCTTGCACGGGAGGAAATCATTTTTCTGAGCGACCAGGATGATATTTGGCTGCCGGGAAAGCGCTCGGCGTTCGTCGCGGAGTTCGAGCGCAAGCCCTCGATTCTGGTCGTCATCTCGGACGCGGAAGTAATCGACGCCGATGACAATGTTATTGCGAAATCCCTGATGGCCGTTCGGCACGGTTTTAAAAGTGGAGTGACGGCAACCCTCGTGCGCAATCGCTACGTGGGATGCGCGATGGCTGTTCGTCGCCCATTGTTGAAGACGGCGCTGCCGATTCCCCGCAGCGTACCGATGCAGGATATGTGGCTCGGGGTGCTGGGACGCCTGCAAGGTGAGGTGATCTACCTGAGCACTCCGTATATAAGATATCGACGCCACAACATGAATGAAACGCCGTTGCATTCACAGCTTCGCTGGCGAGATCTAGTCCGGTGGCGCTTCGGCCTGCTGATGGCGCTGCTCCAGCGTATGTTGACATCTAAGCTGGACGCGGATAAGCCCCGCTAATGCCCTTGAATCCATCCAGCAGACCCCGGGCGAGCATGAGCCAGTCGTTCGTCCAACCCGCCGAAAACCCAACTGCAACGGGCAATAACAAAACGCGACCGACAAGGCCCATCAAAAGTCGCGCCTTCCAACCGATTGCAACGTATGAGCGCCTACACAACAGAACGGCATTGCGAGCGTAGTAATATCGCCTGAGGGGGCTGTATCCGAGAACTGTCATACCCAAGGCGGTTGCGGAGAGACCGTTGCTCAATTCGTGGGACATCGTCACGGAGCAAATGCCGAACAACCTGTAACCGTGTGCCTGCGCCCGGAAGCACCAATCGACGTCGGTATAATCGACAAAAAGATCAGGATCGTACCGCCCCACGCCAAGGTACGCGGCCATTGAAATCACCGAGCCGGAGGTGATCAAAAAATCAGTTTCGATGTATTTGGAACCGAGTGTGCAGCGGGCGGTCGTCGGCCAACCGATCGTTCTGCGCATGAACGGGTGCTCGAATTGCGGGGCTGCGCGCAAATCGACTATGCGCGGGCCAACCGCGGCGACGTTCTGCCCCGTCGATTCGAGATCTTCGAGTGCCGTTATCAAGGCGGTGATTTGACCGACCGCCGGCTCGCTGTCCTGGTCAAACGTCGTGACGTAATCGAATCCGGCGGCGGCCGCCAACCGAAAGCCGTGATTTAGAGCTTCGCCGATTCCTCTATTTCCGCCCATGTCGACGATTTGGATCGCAGCGTAAATCTCGGGCGAGATCTCGATCGCATCTTCGCCGCCGCCGTTGTCCATGACATATACGGCCTTGCATTCCAGGGCAAGTACACTGATGAGCCTGTTGATTTGCAGCTTGTCGGGCCCGAATGCCACGACAATGGCCGCGACCCGATCCGCGACCCGATCCGCGGCCGGGTCCGCCGAACGGTACCCTACGGCGGGCGCCTGCCCATTCACCTAAACATTCATCCCTACCGCCGTGTCGGGCGCCCCGCCGAGCGCCAAAGGTGGCGGTCCTCGCCGCGACAGGATCCTGAGGGAGAAGAGCGCGAGCATGACGAATGACAGACCGATGGGATTATTCAAAAAAGGGTTAGCGGTGGTTTGCACATACACGAGAATGGTTCCGAAGAGGTACGCGTTCGCAAGCGGATTCGAGCGCTGATGCAGGATCTTCGAGTAATAATAGGCGCACAGAAACAACGGCAGCAGCCAAAACAACAGACCGAGTATGCCGAGCTTCCACAACACAAACAGAAAAGTGTTCTCGATTCCCAAGCGATTGTTGATAAAGGAGCCGAAACCCTCTCCAACGAGCAACGTGCTCGGCGTCGCGTGCTCAGCCATGAACGTCATGTCTTCCACTCTTTGACCGGTCGAAGCTTCATAGTTTCCGCTAATCTTCGTGTCGGTCGACGGCAGGTAGATCCAAAGAAGAAATGCCGCCGATGCGGCCAGAAATAGCACTGGAATTGCCGCGCGCCATCGCCCCTGAAAGCAAAGCATCAGGAGGACGGCTACCGCCGTGGATATCAGAAGACCACGGGTAAAGGTGAACGCTAAAGCGAGGCCAATCAACGTCACGAGTGCCACCCAGTACTTGGGACGCATGGCTACAAAAAAAACGATCGAGACACCGAGATATAGGAATCCCTTATAGATGAAGAACTCACCGCTTTTGAACCGGATCTCGCCGCTTGGGCCGACAATTGCCCGCACCGAGCCCAGGTGAACTACTCCGGCAAGCAAGCCGATCAGTATGCCGATGTAAGCGCATGCCAGTGTGATCCCAGCAATCCGTACCAAGCGAGCCGCCCGCTGCACGTCCCGCTCGGACTGAAGCATGAGCGCAAAGAATGGGCCAGCCAGCCAGTAGAGCGACTGCTGGAATTCAGTGATCATTTGCGTCAGCGGCGCGCCATTGATCGAGCCGACGACGATACCCGCCACATGCACGAGAAGGTAGATAAGCACCAGCAGCATTGCGAATTGAACCCCGTCGCTGTGCCGACGCGGGAACAATATGGCCACCACCGTCGCGCACAAACACGCGGCGAACAGGACCATTCTGAGCGAGACAGGTCCAACTGCCGTCAGGCGCCCGCCGCCGCCGATGAACAATTCAAGCAGGGAAATCGAAAACAGCGCCCGCATCATGCGAGGGACTCCGCCGCCGTGAGGCGAAACACATCTTCGAGCCAAGCATCCAGAGAATACCGATGACGGACCGCCTCGGGATAGTGTGCCGGTGGCTTTGAAATGAATCCTGCGTCCAACCGTAAATCGTCGCTTCGGAGCAGTTGGACGTTATCGATCGAAAAGAAATCGTAATGAACCACATCGCTCGCGGTGGTGATCAGCTTCTTGCCAAGGCCCACGGCCTCGATTGCCCGCATCGTCAAGCCGGATTGCGCTGCATGGGGCAGATCCAAAACCACGGCAGTGCGCCGATTCAATTCCATAAGCTTACGATAGGAAAGTGGCCTGAAGTGAATATTTTTCGCATTTCCCGCGTGCGCAAGTTTGAGCGACGTGTAAACTCCAGTGTATAAATAGACGAAGAATGAGATCCCCTGAGAGTGCGCCATCTCTTGTAGACGACGAATCATCTCCAGCCTGTCGGAGTGGAGCAAGCCGACAAAGCACAGATCGATGGTGCGGCGGCCATTATAGTCCGCATCGGGCAAAGGCGGATTTTCGCGATAAAAAAGCGGTCGAAACTGCAATCCTGGCCGCGCCGTGGAGTCTTTACGGTCGAATGTCAACATCCGATCGAAATAGGGAAATCGGCTCTCGATGCCGGGCAATCGCGACAAGGCGTCCCACTGATAGAGAATGAACTCCGCCCGAGGCAGTTGGCGTCTCAGAGCAGCCAGAAATTCGGGCCGAAGGTCGATGGCTTTGATCACCAGGACGAAGTCGCAGGGACCCGTTGCACTTCGCAAGATGCGACTTTCATGGCGTCTGACCAAACCGAGCACCCTGGCACCGGCGCGTCGCAACAGAGGCGAGAGCAAGCCGCGACGGAGGACCGCCGGCCGATCAAAGAAGGACTGGACCGTGGCGCCATAACGTCGCAGTCGCCCGACAATGCTGGCCTCATAATCATAGAAGCCAATACCAATAAATAATATCCGCTTGCCGGCGAAGCCATTCACTTGTACAGGCCCCGGCGCCGCATCTCTTCGATGCTGTCCTCGAAGCGATCCTTGGGGACGCCTTGCGTCCTCACCCAATCCGCAAAGCGCCGGATCCCCGCGGCAAACTCCATTTTCGGCACAAACCCGAGCCGGGACCTGATTTTGGATATATCGGCGAAGTTGTCGCGAATGTCACCCACCCGGAATTTCCCGCTCACTTCGATTGCACAATTGCCCCCGAGTGCCGAACGAAGCAAATGGGCAACCGATAAGACGTCAGTGCGGACGCCGCTCCCGACATTGAATACTTCAAAATTGGCGGCGTCATTCGCAATTGCCAGCCGCGTCGCCTCGATGGCGTCGTCGATGAAGACAAAATCGCGGCCTTCCTTGCCGTCTTCGAAAATGGAAATCGGCGCGCAATTGCGGATCCGGGTGGAAAAGATGGAGAGGATTCCGGTGTACGGATTTTGCAAGGATTGACCGGGCCCGTATACATTCTGATAGCGCAGCGCGACCGCCGGTATACCAAGCGACCGACCCATGGTCATGAACAGCTGCTCCTGGCTGTGCTTGGATATGCCGTAAACCGATGATGGATGGAGCTTGCTATCTTCATCGGTGGGAACCAGTGTGGCTTCGCGTCCGCAAACCGGGCACTTGACGGCGAAGTCGCCAGCCACCATGTCCGCCGGGTGTCTTGCGAAGGGATAGACCTCATGGTGGTCGGGGCAATGATACTTGCCCTCGCCATAGATGGCGCGGGAGGAAGCCACCAATATTTTCTCAACTGAGTGCGGCTCGTTCGCGAGAATGTCCAGCAAGTGCGCCGTCCCGCGCACGTTCACATCCACATAGCGCTCGACTTGGTACATCGATTGCCCCGTGCCGGTTTCGGCGGCGAAATGCACCACGACGTTCTGATCCTTCAACGCCCGGAGCCAATCCTCGCGCGATCGCACATCGCCCTTGATAAATGCGTACCGCTCCGCATGAGTGCCAGCCGATCCATCTTCGCCATGAATCTGTGCGGAAAGATTGTCGAGAACGGTGACTCGATAGCCACGCGAGACAAGTGTGGATGCCAGGCGGGAGCCTATGAATCCCGCCCCACCAGAGATCAGTATGTTCTTCACTCCGCGAGCACCGCCTTTCAGGACATCCCAGAGCGCTGGTGAACCAGTCGCTTTTCCGCTGCCGCCTCCGAAAGTGCCCCCTCCATTTCGGTTGATGTTTCAACCAGATACTTTGGTCGACGGCGGGACTCATCCAATGCCCGCCACAGGTATTCGCCCAAAACGCCCATCATGACCATCTGGATGCCGCCCACCACCAGCACAACGACCATCAACGACGACCACCCTTGCACGGGGCTGCCATGCAGCGCGCGGATTATCACGAAGGCTGCATAGGTAAATCCGCTCAGTGCGACTACGAAGCCGACGTAGGACATGAACCGGATCGGGACGTAGCTGAAGGAAGCGATGGAGTCGACCAATAGCTTCAACTTCTTCTTCAAGCTCCAGCCGGATTGGCCGTGCAAGCGCGCCTTCTTGTCATACAGTATGGTCGTCTGGCGGAAACCCATCCACAAGATCAAGGTGAGGATGCTGACGTTGGTCTCGCTGAATTGCCGAAATGCCGCGACGACCCTGCGATCCAGTAGAAATAGGTCGGCGCCGGTTGCGGACATTTCTTTCATGCCCACCATGCGTCGCATGAGCCAGTAGTAGAGGCGGGAGAAGCCGATTTTGACGGCGCCCTCTCCTTCACGGCGGTTGCGCGCCGCCCAAACTACCTGAGCGCCATCCCGCCACTGGTCGAGCAGCTGAGGGAGCAGTTCGGGCGGATCTTGTAGATCCGCCGCCAGAGCGGCTACGCAATCGCCCCTGGCTTGGTGCAGGCCACAAGTAAGGGCGGTATGAGCACCGAAATTCCTTGCAAAACGACTTCCTCGTACACGCGCGTCCTTGCGCGCGAGCCCGGCAATGATCTCGAAAGTGGCGTCCTGGGAGTGATCATCCACAACCACCCACTCCCAATCCACGTTGAGCGACGCCATCACCCGGCAAATCCGTTCATAGAGGACAGGAAGATTCTCGGCTTCGTTGAAAGCGGGAGTCACGATCGACAGCAGAGTTTTCTGTGCCTGCGCCGGCGCCGCCTGTCCAACCTGCTCCGACCCAACCGTGCCCATTTCTTCTCCCGTCACTCGCGGCCAACCGACGACTGAAGCGCGTCGCGCAACACCATGACGACTCGATCTTGCTGTTCATCGGTCATTTGCGCGAACAGGGGCAGCACGATGCTCCCGTCCTGTGCACGCTCACTTTCAACCAGTCGCGCACAGGTGCCCGGTTGGCATTCGCACCGGGCGGTCCCGCAAGTCCAGGTGCCTCTCGGATAGGCCGCCTCGCGATGGACGCACATGACGCCGCGCCGCGTGGCTACTCCGGCGTCCAGCATGCTTTGCATTACCTCCCGTTGGTCTGCCCGCTCGGGCAACCGGACGCAGAAGCTCTGCCAGTTGCTGCGCGCCCACTCAGGCTCCTGCGCAATGTGCAAGCCGGGGACATTTGCCAGAAGCGTTCGATAACGCGCCGCGAGCGCGCGCCGCCGAGCCAACAAGTCTGGGAGACGTTTCAGTTGTTCGCGTCCCACTGCGGCCTGGATGTCAGTCATTCGATAATTGAAGCCCACCGCTGCATAGGACTCGAAGAGCACCTGGTTCGATCCATGACGCACCAGGTCCGGGACGTCCATGTAGTGCTGGCGCAGCAACCTGAATTTTCGATCCCATTGCTCGTTCGACGTGGTGAGCATTCCACCGTCACCGGTGGTGATCACCTTGCGCGGGTGGAAGGAAAAACAGGCGATGTCGCCATGCGGCTTGCCTATTTTTTCCCATTGGGTACCCCAGCGAATTTCACTCCCGGTTGCGCACGCTGCATCTTCGACCAGGTATATCTTGTGCCGGCGGGCGACATCGGCGATGGCAGCCGTATCGCACGGCATTCCCAACTGATGCACGCAGAGGATCGCCTTGGTGCGTGGACTGATGACCTCCTCGACCTTTCGTGGGTCGATGTTAAATGTGCCTGGGTCGATATCCACCAATACCGGAATGGCGCCGCAATAGCGAATGCTGCTGGCGCTCGCGATGAAGGAGTGACTGACCGTGATGACCTCATCTCCGGGGCCGATGCCGAGGGTCAGCCATGCGACATGCAAGGCCGTGGTGCAACTTGAAGTCGCACAGGCATGCTTCGCGCCCACATAATCGGCAAACTCTTTCTCGAACGCCGCAACCTCAGGACCTTGCGTGACCCAGCCGGACAGAATTGGGCGAGCCGCCGCCTGAGCCTCTTGCTCACCCAGGAAAGGTTTTGCCAGGGGTATGCGAAAATCGTCAATCTTCGACATGGCTCACGCGATCAGTGACAACTTGAAGCCCGCGTTCTGGGGACGCGGTTTGTTTACAACCCTCCCAGTTATGCGTCACCTCCTCTTCAAGCAACTGCTCCGGTTTTTTATCGAGCATCAGGTACCACTCCTTGAGTCTCAGCAGACCCTCGCGAAGCCCGACAGTTGTCCGGAAACCGAGCAGTTGCTGCGCCTTGCCGGAGTCGGCATAGAGGCGAAGCACATCACCAGGGCGAGGCTGATCGTGAACTACCTTGGCGTCAGTCCGCCCCGCGGCCCGAGCGACTTCGGCTGCAAGGTCATTGATCGAGACCTCCTTACCCTGCCCGAGGTTGATTGTTTGTCCCACTGCGTCTTCGGCGAATCCGGCGAGGAGAATGCCTCGCGCCGTGTCGCTTACGAAGGTGAAATCCCGGGTCTGTGTGCCATCGCCAAACACGACCAAAGGCTTACCGGTCATGCACCGAAGCAGAAACTTGGGAATCACCTCACCGCTGTCTCCCTCGTGATGACAGCGAGGGCCGTAGGCATTGAACGGCCGGACCACCACCGTTGGATAGCCGTACGTCGCATGATACGCACGGGTGTAGCACTCGCCTGCAAGTTTGGCCGCACCGTACACGGTCATGGGAAATGTGGGGTGCTCCTCGGTCATCGGCACGGAGCGAGCAGTGCCATAAACCTCGGAGCTCGAGACGTAGACAAACCGCCCGACGCCCGCCTGACGTGCGCCTGCCAGCAAACGCAAGGTGGCGGTCGCGTTGACCTCGTGGTTTTCCAGGGGAGAGTGGATCGAGTGACGCACGCCCAGACACGCCAGGTGGAAGACGATGTCAACGCCTTGCATCAGTTCGCTCATGCGGGCAAGGTTACGAACGTCCTCGACTTCGAGGCGCACCTTTTCCGATGGCAGCCCGGCTAGATTTTCCCGTCGGCCATTGGCGAGATTGTCGACGACGGTCACGCGGTTCGTCCGCTCGGCCAGCTGGCGGCAAAGCTCGGACCCGATAAAGCCGGCTCCCCCGGTGACTAGTACGCTCAAACTATCGACGCTCATGATCGATTCCCTGTTGAATCGTGCCGATGCGGCGTGACATCAGATCGGCCTTGCGGGATTGCCCGCGACTTTAGTGCCGGCCGCCACACTGCGAATCACATTGCTGCCGAGACCCACCAGAGCGTTTCGTTCGACCCGCAGACCATTCATTATGCTGGAGCCGCTGCCGATATAGCAGTTTTCGCCGATGAAGCTGTGTCCGGCTATGGTCACGTTGGAGCCGATCAGACTCCAGGCACCGACGATGACATCATGGTGAATGACGGAATTGGGCAGCATGCATACATGATCTCCAATCACTGCATTGCTCGTGACTACCACGCCTGCCATGATCAACACGTTGGTTCCGATGGTGGCCAAACGAGAAATTCTCGCAGCCGGATGGATCACACTGGCGAACCTTTTGTCGTCGATCCCCAGGCCATCTATCGCTTGCTTCCGGGCTAGATACGAATCGGGGCTCCCAGGGACGGCGAGAACACGCGCATCGGGAAACTCTCGCAATGCCATTCTGTTCCAGACGGCGTGACCGTATTGATTGGTACCGTGCTTTTGCGGCGCATCATCGATGAAACCGATGAACTCATAGGCTTCCCCGAGGCAGTCGAGCGCCTCGATGGCATTGCCGTTGTAGGGGAAGATCAGAAGCCGTGTCATCTATTGGTGGGCATAGCTCTCGAACCGCTGCGTTTCGAGGGACCGGACCGCTCGGGAAACCTCCTCGCATTGGGTCGGAGTCAACTCGGGGAACATTGGGAGCGACAAAACCTCATCTGCAGCCCGCTCGGAATGGGGAAACTCACCGGCCTTATAACCCAGATCAGCATACGCGGGTAGCAGGTGCACGGGTATCGGGTAGTGAATTCCAGTATGGATACCTTGTGTCTGCAGCGCCTCTTGCCAGGCCTGCCGGCGCGCGGCCCGAATGGCGTAGATGTGGTAGACATGCCGGGAGTACGCCATTGCTTGAGGTGTTGGCACTCCGCTGCCAGCCAATAGCTTGTCGTACGTGGCGGCGGCCGCGCGCCGCGCCTCTGTCCACGCTTCCAAGTGACGTAGTTTCACCCTCAACACCGCCCCTTGGAGGCCTTCCATGCGGTAGTTGTAACCCTTGAGCACGTGCTGATACTTCGTTTCCGCACCCCAGTCGCGCAGCATGCGGATCGTGCGCGCGTAATTGGAATCATCGGTCGCCACCAGCCCACCTTCCCCGTACGCGCCCAGATTCTTGCCAGGATAGAAGCTAAAGCAGCCCATCTGGCCCAAGGCGCCCACCCGCCGCCCCTTGTACTCCGCGCCGTGGGCCTGACATGCGTCCTCGATGACGACCAACCCGCGTCTTCTGGCGATCTCCAGTATCGGATCCATGTCCGCGGATTGACCATATAGATGCACCGGAATGATCGCCTTGGTCCGCGCGGTGATCCGTTCTTCCACCCTGTTGGGATCGATGGTGAAGGAACGCGGGTCGATATCGACAAACACCGCCTTGGCGCCGCTATAGTAAATTGCGGCCACGGTCGCGACAAACGTGAACGGCACAGTGATGACTTCGTCGCCGGGACCGATGTTGGCGGCCAGCAGAGCCAAATGCAGTGCGCTCGTTCCGGTATTGACGGCGATCCCATGCTTGGCCTGGCAGTAGGTTGCGAATTCCTGCTCGAATGCGGCTACCTCGCTGCCCAGCGTAAACTGGCAGGTGTCGAGCACATGCTGGATCGCGACGCCGATCTCATCTTTGATGCTCGCGTACTGCGCTTTCAAGTCGACAAAAGGGATCACGACGTCCCACCCTGACGTGGAATGTAAACGGTTTCACCGCGGCCGCGCATGGAGCTCGTGGCGGCCTCGATCAGCTCAACGACCCGGACTCCGAGGCGGCCGTCCGTGATGGGCGTTTCTCCTTTCTCGATGCATCTCATGAAATGCTCACCTTCCACGCGTAGCGCTTCCGTCACGTCGAGTTTGGGCGACCACATGTCGCCGGTCCTGTACCCACGCGCAGTTGATAGATTTTCTGCGGGTCGTCCGTGAAGCTGACGCCAGAGTCGTACACCTTCAGCTTCTCGGAGGGCTCCATATCATCGTAGACGACCATTTTTTTGCTTCCCCCGAGCAATATCTGCCGAACCTTGACCGGCGCCAGCCAGTTGACGTTCGCGTGGGCGATTATTCCCGAGTCGTAGAACAGCGTGACGTAGGCCAGGTTTCCGGTGTGCCCGGAAAATGGGTCATGCCACTCGCCGATACTGCGGCCGGGTGCTCATTCAGCAGATAATCGAGGATCGAAAAGTCGTGCACCGCCAGATCGGAAATCACGCTGACATCACGCTGAAACAGACCGAGATTGACCCGAATCGAGTCGTAGTAGTAGACCTTGCCAAGATCGCCACTGGAAACGATCTCCCGCATTTTGCGAACCGCACCCGTGTAGACGAAGGTATGGTCCACCAACAGCACGAGCTTGCGCCGTTCCGCCTCGTCGAGCAGCTTGCGCGCCTGCAGCGAGGTCTCTGCCATCGGTTTTTCCAACCAGAGATGCTTTCCGGCCTTGAGCACGGCCATGGCAAGTTCGAAATGGGAACTCACCGGCGTCGCGATCGCTACCGCGTCGATCTCCGGGCTTCGGAGCAGTTTCACAAAGTCCGAAGTGGCCTCCACCGCTGGATAACGACGCTGGACTGCTTCCAGCTTGCGCGGATCGAGGTCCGCCACGGCGCGTACGGAAATTCCCGGGATCTCTGCAAAGTTTCGCACCAGGTTAGGTCCCCAGTAGCCGTAACCAATGATCCCGATGTTGATCATTTGACGCCTTTTTCGAGAGAAACAATCATGATTCCCGCCAAGATGACGGCAAGGCCGACAAGCTTGCGCGGTGAGACCGGTTCACTGAAGATGAGGACGGCGCCACCGGTAACCAGAGCAAAAGTGAGACTTACCAGGATGGGGTAGGCGAGACTCAACGGCTCTGTGGCCACAACTCGGAACCACACCACGCTAGCGAGAAAGTAGGTCGCGAACCCCAGCGTGAACAGCGGCTGCATAAACAGCCTCACCAACGCGTGCAGGACCTGAGTTCCGCTCCCAAGGGCAAACCCGCCAGCGGCATCGATCCCGGCGCGCAGCAGGAGATTGGCTGTCATCGTCAGTACCGCAGTGCACAGTACGAGAAGGAAACCTATCGGGGACATCAGGTACTAAATCAGCTACGGTTGCGCACGTCACCGGTCACCCGAGCGGGAACACCAGCCACGATCGCGTTATCCGGCACATCGTGGGTTACCACTGCTCCGGCGCCAATCAGTGCGTTCTCTCCGATGATTACCCCGCCGAGGATGGTCGCGTTGCTCCCAACTGAGGCGCGAGCCTTGACTCGTGTTTTGACCAGCGTCCAATCGCTCTCTGTTTGGAGTCGTCCATTTGCTGTCACGGCCATCGGGTATAGATCGTTGATGAACATGACGGAGTGACCGATGAACACACCGTCTTCGATATCGACGCCCTCACAGATGAAGCAATGGCTGGAAATTTTACAGTCTCGACCAACCGAGGCACCCTTCTGGATTTCCACGAATGTGCCGATTTTGGTTCTATCGCCTATGACGCATCCATACAGGTTAACCAACTCCGGATGGAAGACTTGGACGCCTTCTCCCAGCACGACGTTCTTCTCAATCATTGTATTCAGGTCCTCTTCGGCCAGAGCCCATCACGCGGGCACGCACGTATCAGCAATAAGCGTCCTTTGGCCAGCAACGGTCGGGCATGATGGCGTCACGAGAAGCGGGCAGCAGCGGGCTTGCGGCCAAGTGACGTTATCCCGTTTTGCCGTCTGCTTGCAAGTACCTTCTGATGGTACCCGTCCGAAGATCCGGTGAGTTAGTATACGTAGAGACGCTCAGTAAAGCGTCACCTCAGAGCCATGGGTGCGAGGAACACCTGGAGTACGTGATTGGCGCGCTAATCGGCTATTTGCAGCCCAAAAATCGGCGTTAAGCGGAAAAATGCATAATAACGACGAGGCCGCTTATTTCGGCATTCCTCTACGGGATATCTGGGTTACTTTCCTGTGCTACCTGGCGGCGCATGGGGGAATCTTATTAATTCCAAATGCGATCTATTGGGATGATTGGACCCTGTGGGATGCCGGGCCTGCGACGATCCTCGATTTGTTCCATCAGCTGGGGTCGGTGCTCAATTTCTTCGGATATGTTCACGTTGCCATGCTCGCCTTTGGACCATGGGCCTACCGGGTACTGACCTTTTTTTTGATGTATTCCTCCGGCCTTTTGCTCTACCGTATTTTGGCCCGGCAAGAATGGATTCGCAGTGAAGACCGGCTGCTGATTGTAATACTTTTCCTTGTCTCGCCGCTTTACGCGGCGCGCATTGCTCTGATCGATTTTCCTTATACGCTGTGTCTCTTCCTGTTTTTTCTCGGCTGGTACCTCATCGGCAGAAATCGCGTCGCATCCCTTGCGTGCTTTTTCCTGAGTTTCAACATGGAGTCGCTGCTGGTTTTCTACCTATTACCCGTGCTTGATTTTCTTTCGGGAGAAATTTTCTTTCGGGAGAACAAGTCCGCATGGCTGCATGGTCTGATCGTCTGGGGCTTGCGGAGACTCGATTTCATAGTGGCGCCATTCATTTGGTTTGCAATGAAGATCCTGCTTTACAAACCATCCGGGATCTATGTGGGTTATAACGAAACCTTTCGCGCGCTAAATCTCCTGAAGGCGCCGCTGTTGCAGTTGAGGGATTTGCTGTCGCTGTCGCTGCCAGTCTCGTTGGTGCTCCTTGCTGTGATCATCTGCGCGATGGCGATCAAGCGCCTCGGCATCGATTTGCGCGTCGTCGCCGCCCGCGCTTTGCGCAATCGATACTTTTTCATCGGGCTTTTGGCCCTGGTGGCCGGCCTTTTTCCATACTGGATACTGGGCCATGTCCCGACGTTTTCGGAATGGACCTCCAGGCATCAAATCCTGATGCCGCTAGGGGCGGCTTTTCTCCTTCTCGGGATTCTTGCGTGCTGTGAGGGAGGAGTGAAGCCGTTCTTATTGACCATGTGCATGGGCGTTTCTTTGGCGCTCAACTGGAGCAACTACACCGGTGACATCTTGGATTGGCAAAAACAAAAGACAATAGTAAATTTTCTCAGGAACTCGAAAGATGTCGCTGCCGCGAATTTGCTGGTCTTCGATGACACCACCCCCAATGCGCTGTCGCGGGTATATCGATTTTACGAGTGGGGTGGGCTGATCAAGCTGGCGTATTCCGGCAGGTCGGACAAATTCGGCATTAATTCAGATCAACTGGATGAGTATCTAAGAGGGGATTTCGATCGGTATTTTTCCGTGCACTTTAACGCCGAAGGACCATCGACGCACCGGTCAAGACATGGTACGGGTGATCATCCGGGGGAATATTTTCAAACAGGCGATCCATGCGGTAGCTGCCCGATATCCTCGCAGGGCGCGTCGCCACAATCGTCGAGCGGCGACCTACAGAAGGAGACCATAGTTGACTGATAAGCGAATTTTCACCCGGATTTTCAATCATCCGCAGCCCATTCGTGGAATCGCTCGTTTCTTGATTCGCAAGCTGGATGTCGGGAGCTCGAAGTTTCAATACGACGTAGGCGCAATTAATCGTCCAAATTATGCTTATCTTGTTTATCAGGCGGCGCGGCTTGCGCATCGGCTTGGACATGAGCGCGTCAGCGTCATTGAGTTCGGCGTGGCCAAAGGCGCCGGATTGCTCATGCTGGAACATCATGCGGATTGGGTTGAGAAAATCTTTCCGGTAAAAATCGAAATATATGGATTCGACACCGGCGAAGGCCTTCCCCCTCCGATGGATTATCGTGATCTACCCTATCATTGGAAGCCGGGATTCTTCCGGATGGATCAGGACGCACTCCGTGCAAAACTGAAGCGTTCCACGCTGATCCTTGGAAATGTCGCCGATACGATCAAGACGTTTTTCGCGACGCACGATCCCGCCCCGGTTGGGGCGGTCTCCGACGATTTGGATTTCTATTCATCGACCATGGAGGGCCTGAAGCTATTCGATGTGGACGACAAGCGCTTGCTTCCCCGTATCTTCTGCTACTTCGACGATGTACTCGGTGGAGACGTCGAACTGTATGGGGATTACACCGGCGAAAGGCTGGCAATCCACGAATTTAATGCCAGCCACGATGATCGAAAGATCTCTCCCGCATATTATCTACACGCCTTCGCGTTTCAACGGTGGCACTATCAGACCTGGATATTGCACAATTTCAGCCATATCGATTATGGGAAGTTTGTCAGCGAAGAGAATCCGCAGCTCCTGACCTGAGCTGGAATCGCCCAATGCCCCGGCATGACAGTTTAGTTTATGCTGGGCGGCGTAATCCGGACGAAACAATCGAGGACGCCGGGGCAGGTGGAAGCGCGCTCCACACAATCGACGGAGGACCACATGCAAAATCAGGTCGACGATGATCACGAAGCAGGAAGTCGACGCCAGAAATTGGATTCGTGTACAGCCACGCTTCCGGTGGATTTTGCTGATGGCCTGCACTTAGACCCTGGCGCCGCCCGCACATTCGGGGAAGCGCTGTCTTCGAAATATTCCATGGGGCGGCCCTTCCCACATGTGGTAATTGACAACTTCCTGCCGGACCATTTGATTGAGGCGGTTTCAGGAAGCTTTCCGCAGCAGCCTCTCCTTCACGATAAAGTGATGCTCGATGAGTTCGCGCATTTCAAAAAGAGGCAGATTTTTCCGGGCGATTGCGATTCGTTCGCCATGAGTTTTTTTCAATTTCTAAATTCGTCCGCAATGCTGTGTTTCTTGGAAGGCCTCACCGGCATCGACGGGCTGATTGCGGATTCGCATTTCGACGGCGGAGGATTTCACGAAATTTCTCGCGGCGGGAAACTGGGAATCCACGCCGATTTTCGGATAAACCGCAAGCTGCACTTGGAACGGCGGCTCAACCTGCTCTTGTACTTGAATAAGGATTGGGATGAAGCTTACGGCGGCGCGCTCGAGCTGTGGGACAAGGATATGCGGTCGCCCTTCTGCTCGATTTCTCCCACCTACAACCGCTGTGTTGTATTTAGTACAAATATCGACTCATTCCACGGACATCCAAATCCCCTGAACACGCCCGACGGTGTGCACAGGCGCTCTGTCGCCACCTATTACTACACGGCGTCGCGGAGCATTTACGGCGAGGTCGCGGATAATTCGACGAAATGGATGGCGCGCCCGACTGATAGCAAACAATTCAAGTCAGGGACGGCCAAGTATCGGGCTAAAATCGTAATCCAGGATTTATGTCCGCCGCTCATTTTCCGCGCGCTTGTGCGCCTTAAGCGCCGCGTGCATCCCCTCGTCTAGCAGGAACGAATCGTTTCCAGTTTGCGCTTGTAAAACGCCGCTCGATCCGCCGACAAGCTGGCGACGGAGACACCGCTGTTGCTGGCGGCGGCGGCGAAAGCATCCGGAAAATCATCGGGATACGCCAACGACAAAATGCGGGAGTAGACGGCCTGCAGGGAGGGCGTCTCGTTCATCCCGCTCTTCTCGCCCTCCGCGCGTTTGATGCTGTTTTGGAGGAAATTCTCGGCCATCGCCACATTGCACGCATCCCAGTAAATGACATATTTGGTATGCTCCTTCGGGATTTCGGACCAGTATCTCTTCGCGTTGTCCCGCCGGTCACACCCGATCGTCCTGATGTTCTTCCGGCTGAGCGGTGCGGAGGAATGTAACAACCTCGAGTCGAAAAAGCAGAAATCGCCGGCCCGCGTGGGCACCGCAAAGGTATCCACATCCAGTCGTAGATTTGACGCAATTCGGTTGCACGACCGCCTGAGGAGGAAGAGTTGCCGTTTAAAGGCATGGGCCTCCGACAAAGCTCTGTGACTCTTGGGTTTGACCCTGATTCCACCGCCCCAGCCATTGTCAAAGTCCTGTAGAAATATGCCGCCCTTGGCAAATCGGTAATCGGGGGCCGTGAGGTACTCGTTACCGGTTTCGCTGCCGGCGTCCATATGCCATCCAGTGTGACGGTGCCAGCGAATCAATCCAAATGAATCTCGTTGCACATCGAGATCATTTTGGTAGCACAAGTCCCTGCCCAGTGCCGCTTTGAGCGATTTCACGACGGTGTCCTTGAACAGCACGCTCCAAACGGGTTCCTGCTTCAGCAGTTCACTCGAACACATGGTCGGGAGGCTCTTTAGATGAGCGCTGGCGAATGCCGCGTCCAGATGGGAGCGAACCGAATTCACTTCATGTCGATCGAGAACGCTCCTGATCACAACGAAGCCCCAAAAGCAAAATGCCGCCCGAACCTCATCATCCGAGAAGTCGTGCGCGTCGAATTCCCATTTCCTGGGCGCGCCGGCGTTCACCTCGGGAATTCTCCGGAATCGTCAGTCGCCCGCCACATCTGGCGGACGCTGTCGTAACGCTTGTTCACCCTGGCGGGATTGCCCGTGAGCACGCTGAAATCGGGATAATCGCCGCGTACCACGGCATTCGCACCGATTACACACTGCTTTCCAAGTGTGGTCCCCGCCAGGATCTTGGCGCCAGCGCCAATGAAGCAGTTGTCTCCGATTGACGTGCGGCGCACGCGAATGGGCTGCTTCAGTACATGTGTGCCGATCATTTCATACTCATGATCCAGATCCGTGATCATCACATCGTAGGAAATTGTCGTATCACTTCCGATGCTCAACGTCGACGCGGCGACGATGGTACAGCGTTGCTCCATGCTGACCCGGTCGCCGAATCTGATGTCGGGACAGTACACAGCGTCACCATGTCGCGCGACGCCTTCAATTCGACACCCCGGGCCGATATAGCAATCGTCAGCCAGGGAGACGTGCTCCCACGTGACGCTCAGCGGCCGCCGCACGATATTTCGAGTCCCGCACTCCTTCAGCGCTCTTGCATACATGACAGAGGTCAGGGTTCTCCACATAATCAGGGACAGATAACGTCTTCGATCGGATTGACCAAGTGATCCAAGTGTCGCCAGACGGTCTCGCCACTTCACCCTCATCTCCCCCAAGTCATGCTGCGGACGCGAACCGGATCCTTTAATGCTCGGAGCCCTCGTGTACCGCATCCTGGTACGCGACGCTCGGCCCGTTCGCTCTCACACCCTTCAATATGTCGATCATCAGTTGGCGCGTCTTGGCATGGTCGAACCGATTAAAGAACACCGCCGCCGCTACTTGAGGCCGGGGCGCCGAGATTGCCTGCACCAGTTCATCTTCCGACCGGGTAACGAAGACTTGTGGTAGCGCGAACAGATCAGCGTGGGTCTGATAGTCGAGCAGCGGCAGAATGCACAGCGTCTTGCCCGCTTGCAGTGCCTCATGTGCGACAGTGGATTGGATCAGGACAACCGCCGATATGCCTGGCAGCAAATCGCGAATTTTTGTCAGAGGGCCGATGACTTCGATGTTCGGCAGTGACAGGTCCGCGCGGATCTCGGCCTCGTAATCGCGTTGATTTGGATGCAGCTTGTACTTGAAGCTGCGCTGTGGAAGTCGGGCAGCCGCCCCCTTCAGCCATGATCGAAGAGCCTTGTCGTAGACATGCGCGGAGACGAAGAGAACGTCTTCCCCCTGCGAGGGTTTTTGCTCCACGAAATAATTGTCATTGCCGACGATTTCACGATGCAGTGCCGGGTAACAACAGGAATCGATCCAATACTGGGAAAACGCGAAGAAATGATCCGGAAAGCTGGTGAGATCCGCATAAGACAGCTCCGGCGGGTACGAATATCCGGCGTGGACGTACTGGATAAGTCCGTGTTGAACTTCGATCACCGGCACACCGAGGCTGCGAGCCGCGCAAAACATGCCTTTTTCCACTCCGTTTTGAACCATCAGGACCAAGCGGGGTGCGATGAGGCGAAACAGCCTCGTGTACTCATCGATAGAGTTGGTAAAACCCCCGATCTGATCGAGCACGAAATCCTCGAGTCCAGCCGGAAGCGTGAATTCGCGCTCGATTGCCCGGGTTAGTGCATCGAGCATCGGAGGTCTTTTTACAGGGGACCCTGTATGGCGTCGAATTCGCCGGTGGTAGTAAAAAGGGTGCGTGTTGATGACGAGCATGCGGCCCTGGGTGGCCGCCATTACCGGATCGATGACGAGATCAATGCGCCTGCGGCGTTCTTGGTGACGAGGGCAACGGAATACGACGACGTCATAATGTCGAAACAGTATTTTGACGTACAGGGAAGCCCTAAGCACCTTCCGCGCGACGTAGCCGATGGCTCGCTTGTACAGCGGAATCGCCGGCACCGGCCGGTGCAGGCCCGTTACGTGGTAGTACACCATGTGGTAAACCTCGTACCGCACGGCGTCCCACCATGAATTGCCATCTACGCGATCGCTAAAAAGGTCGAGCTCTCGTTCAAGCGCGAAGAATTTGTCCGTGTAACGTACGATATCCATGGATGAAAACTGGCGTGTTGGAACTCTGGCTGCCATTATCAGGTGCAAACGCCATTATCAGGTGTAAACGTAAGTCAACGCCATTGCATTGACCCCCTTGCTCCCCGAGGGCGTAAAACCCTCGAGATTCTGCGCCTTGAAAAATGTGAGCGTCCCCGTTGGGGTCAGGCGTGCGACTCCGTAAGTGAAGGCGCCCGAGTCCTGCACGCTGGCGGGGAACAGCTGAAGAGTCGCCGGCCACAAGAAGGCCGGGATCCCGCCGCCGGTCATCTCGGTCGAATGTGATGGTCCGGTCAGGGGCGTCGCGCCGGCAAGGGTCAGCGCCACGAACTTTCCGCTCGATACCCAATCCACCGCACCCATAAGGGCCTTATCGAAACCTGCGAGGGTGAGAATGAAGGCGCCGCGCCCGTGGAAAGACAGGCCGCGAGGGGTCCCGCGCGTGAAAATGAGAGGCTGCGGGGCGGCAACTGCGTTCACGGGCATCGCGCTCGTCGGCGAAATTGGTGGACCGTTGGCGCTCGATCCTACCGTGATGAAGTTCGACGCCGAACTCAATACGAAATAGGTGACGCCGCGCGCGAAGCCGTTGAGATCGGCATCGAATTGGATCGGGGTTCCCACCGGAAACGCGGCAGAGTTCGATACTGCAAGCCTTGGATCGTTCCCGGACATGCGCACGGCCTGGGGGTCCCCGGCCATGATTTCATTCGGTCCGATCTCATTGTCGGTTGCCAGACTGTCCAAAAGGACTGCATGGCTCGATGCGCTGTATGCGGGGGTCACGCACTTGATGCGATTGAATTTGCAAACCAGGCTTGCCGACGCTCCGAGCGTTATGGCCTGGTCGAAGCCGATGATCGCGTTCTCGTTGACAATGATGCCTGCATTGCCGTGGCCGATCGAAATGCCGCGCGAGCCCGAGTACGGGATATCGCAGTTGATGTGGTTGCCGATGATGTGAACCGACGTATAAGTACTCGGCAGGATGCTGACCACCTTCACGCCCGTTGTCGCCGACGAGTTGTCGGTCTCGATCCAACAGTCGCGCAGCCAACAGCCCCCGATGGTGGTGATGATCTGCACGCCAATCGATTGGGCGGCGCTCAGATCGCAGTGCTCGATTTGCAGTTCGAAGGCCAGAGCGACGTTGATGAGGATGTCGTAGAAATAGATGTGCCCCGATATGATGCGGGTTGATTGGGTGCTTTCCTTGTCGATCGTCTGGAACGAAACGCCCCATGCGCCGCCGCTGCCGCGGATATCGCCACGATTGAGGGTGCAATTGATGATCGAGTTGGCGATGTTCTGGCCGATGAAATAAATGCCGTGATAGCAGTTATAAAAGTGACAGCCGACGAAATTACTGAACCAAAGACCGCGTAGATAGGCGCCCGTGCCGAAGTTCGCGACGAACAGGTTTTCAAACTGGACGGCATTTACACGTCCGGAAGGACCGGTAAAGTCGACGACGATGCCCTTGTGGGTCGAGTCGGCGGCATTGCTGCCGACGATCTGGAAGTCGCGAAAAAATCGCGACAGACCGGTCTTCGCGTAGTCTCCGCTGCTGCCGAATATGATGCCGTCGCATGCCTGCGGGGCAATGATGGAGCCGTTACCGACGCCGCACATGGACCCATTCATGGTCGCTTGAATCGGGGTGACAATCTTCCACGTGCCCCCGGGGATGAAGGCGGGATTTCCGCCGTGGGCCGAGACCAAAAGAGCGCTGTTGATGGCGTCGGAATTATCCATCGCGGCGGTACTCGCACCGTAACGACGCAAATCACCTTCCTGGAATTCAGTGTTTCGCGGGACCACCTTTGCGCTCACTTCGGCCGCTGTCCGGGCGCAGCACGGGGCGGCGTAGGTGCGGGTGGTCGTCGACGCGGACGCCAATGGCGCGGTCGCCGCGGTGGCAAAGAGCACGGTGGGAATGTCTCTGCGACGCATAAATCACCTCCGTTTCGATCATTCGGCCAGCGGGCCCGCGGGCCCGCTGGCCAGTCGGCCACCAATCGAGCGTTCGCGCGGCGATCTCGGGGTCTCGGCAACCCGTTATACAATGCCGGAGCGCTTCATCAATCTGGAATTTTTGTAATGGGTGCCAAACCGCCGCTCAGTTTGGGCGTCTCGATCGTCTTGTATAAGACGCCAATGGCTGCGATTGCACCCTTGTTGGCGGATCTGCAAAGCGCCGGTGCCGCCAAAATATTCGTCATCGACAACAGCCCCGGCGGCTTCGATCAGTCCGGCGAGCGCTACCAATCGGCCGTCGTCGAGCGCTTCTGTACCGGCCGCAACTTAGGGTACGGGAAGGCCCATAATATTGCCATACGCCGATCCGTTGGAACCTATAAATACCATCTCATTTGCAATCCCGACATTGCAATTCCAGGTGGGGCAATCGCGTCACTGTATGAGTTCATGGAAGCGAATTCGAATGTTGGTTTATGCATGCCCAAGCTGGTCGGCACCGGCGGTGGAATTCAGTACTGCTGTCGGAGGTCACCGCTGTTTTTTGACTATGTCAGCCAGCTTGTATTACCGCCCTGGGGTCGGCGCCGCCGAAACGCGCTGGAAATGCGCCACCGCGATTATCATCAGCAGATGGAAGTGCAATGCCTTTCCGGTTGCTTCATGCTCTTCCGAAGTGAGGTGCTGCAACGTCTCGGAGGATTTGACGAACGTTTCTTTCTGTACTTCGAAGATTTTGATTTATCCTTGCGATCCAGCAGTATGGCGAGGAACGTTTATTTTCCCGCAGCCTATGTCGTTCATGAGCGGCAGAGCGCACATAGAAGGTCATGGCGGCTGAAGTTGATTTTTGCGCAGTCCGCTTTGCTCTATTTTTCGAAATGGGGCTGGTTCTCCAGCCGGGTTCCTGAGCCGCCAGTTTGACCGTGAACACGTCCCATTTGGAGGGGTCGGGCAGAGTTCTCGTAACCGGTGCAACGGGTTTCGTCGGCAGCCACCTGTGTCGAGCGCTCGTCCAACACGGTTGGCAGGTCGTGGCCGCGACAAGGGGCGGCGGTGCAGCGTGTTCCTTGCCCGGGATCCGCACGGCAAGGCTGGAACTGTTTTCCGAGCCGCCGGAATGGCAAGCGGCAATGCATTCCTGCCACTGTGTCGTACATCTCGCGGCACGCGTTCACGACATGCGTGCCGGTGCACAAGTCCAATCCGAGTACGACCACATCAACGTCGACGGATCCCGGTTCGTTGCCGAGCAAGCATCGAATGCAAACGTCCAGAGGCTCGTCTTTTTGAGTAGCATCAAGGTCAACGGGGAGGGGGGTGGCAGGCCGTATGAGAGCGCTGACCTGCCCGATCCCAAGGATGCTTATGGCCGCTCCAAGTGGGCTGCCGAACAGAGTCTTCGCGACCTGTGTGCGAAGCGCGGCATGGATCTCGTCGTCATCCGCCCGCCATTGGTCTATGGACCCGGGGTCGGGGCCAACTTTCGTCGGCTCATGCGCCTCGCCGGATTGGGGATACCGTTGCCGGTCGCGTCCATTGCAAATCGCAGAAGCTTCATCGGAGTGTCGAATCTGGTCGATTTCATAGAAATATGCTTGACTCACTCTGCCGCCTCCACGGATACCTGGCTGGTATCGGACGGAGAGGATTTATCGACGCCGGATTTATTGAATAGACTCTCCGCGCTCATGGGTCGCCCATTGCGAATGTTCGGTATCCCACCGGTTTGGCTGCGACGGTTGGCGCGTCCTTTGGCGCTCTCCGGCATGATCGACCGATTGAGCGGTTCGCTTCAAGTCGACTCGTCCGCGGCGCGGCTGAAGCTCGCGTGGAAACCGCCGTTTACCGTGGACGAGGAATTGGCACGAACCGTTGCCGCCTACCTGGGCGAGCGAACCAAATGAACCTGGTCGAAACAACCATTTTGCTCGCGACCTTTTGTGCCTCGCTGCTCGGCAGCCGCGTGGTGCGGCGCTACGCGTTGCAGAGCAAATTGCTGGACGTACCGAACGTGCGTAGCTCGCACGCGGTGCCGACGCCTCGCGGAGGCGGCCTGGCAATCGCGCTCGCATTTTTTGCGGGGACCTCGGCACTGTTGCTGCTCGGTCTGCTGGACGGCAAAGTAATGCTCGCGCTCGCCGGCGGCGGCGCAATAGCGTGGGTTGGATTTTTGGATGATCACCATCAGGTGTCCGCGAGATGGCGTTTCGGAGTACACCTGGCGGCCGCCATATTCGTGGTAGCGGTACTCGGCGCAATTCGCCTGGCCGTTTTCCGCGTATTCGGTCCGGCTGAATATTGGCTCAGTGCATTGTTCGCGGTATTCACGTTTTCCTGGGCGACCAATTTATTCAATTTCATGGATGGAATTGACGGTCTTGCCGCGGGCGAAGCCATCTTCATGGCTGCCGGCGGCGCGATCCTCAACTACATGAATGGCGGGGATGTCGGCTTGACCGCTGCCATGGCGTGTCTGAGCGCTGCAACCCTGGGATTTTTGTTGTGGAATTGGCCGCCCGCACGCCTCTTCATGGGCGACGTCGGCAGCGGCTTCTTGGGATTTACCCTCACGGTCCTCGCATTTGCCATCAGTCAACGAGGGAGCGTCCCAATCGGTGCTTGGGCGATATTGGGCGGAGTTTTTTTGGTCGACGCTTCGGTGACGCTCATACGAAGGATGATCCGGGGAGACCGCTGGTTTGAGCCGCACCGGACGCACGCCTATCAACATCTCGCGCGGCGCTGGCAGTCACATTTGTCTGTTACCTTATTGGCGGCTGCGATCAACGTGGGTTGGCTGTTTCCTTGGGCATGGTACGCTGCACGCTCTCCCGCACAGGCCCTGTATTGCGTTGTCGTAGCCTTGATACCGCTGATTGCACTGGCACTTTTCGCGGGGGCCGGCAAGCCTTAGCGGTTTGATCCTGCACGAAGAGGGTTGCGATTTGACTAGAATTGCGCTGATCACTGGAATCACCGGACAGGACGGTGCCTACCTCGCCGAGTTCCTGCTCGCCAAGGGCTACACCGTCCACGGCGTGAAGCGCCGCGCGTCCTCCTTCAACACCGACCGAATCGATCACCTGTATCAAGATCCGCACGAAATGAACGTTCGGCTCAAGCTGCATTACGGGGATCTCACGGACTCGACGAATCTCATTCGCATCATCCAGGAGGTGCAGCCGGACGAAATCTACAATCTGGCGGCCCAAAGTCACGTGGGGGTGTCGTTCGAAACGCCGGAATACACGGCGAATGCGGACGCGGTCGGTACCCTTCGCGTGCTCGAGGCCATCCGCATTCTCGGACTCGAGAAGAAAACCCGTTTCTATCAAGCCTCGACCTCCGAAATGTTCGGCAAGGTGCAGGAAATCCCTCAACGCGAGACGACCCCGTTTTATCCGCGTTCCCCCTATGGCGCCGCCAAGGTGTACGCCTATTGGATCACGGTCAACTATCGGGAGGCCTATGGGCTGTTCGCCTGCAACGGCATTCTGTTCAACCACGAATCCCCCCTGCGCGGTGAAACGTTCGTGTCACGCAAGATCACCCGTGCACTGACCCGGATTCATGTGGGTCTGCAGGAGACCCTGCATCTCGGGAATCTCGACTCGCGACGCGACTGGGGTCATGCGCGGGACTACGTGCGAGCACAATGGCTGATGCTGCAGCAGAACGAACCGGAGGACTTCGTCATCGCGACGGGCAAGCAATTCTCCGTGCGCGACTTCGTCGTTGCCGCCGGTGCGCTGCTCGACATGAGAATCGAGTGGGAAGGCGAGGGGGTCGACGAAGTGGGCATCGACAAGGCCACCGGTCGCGCGCTCGTCCGGGTGGATCCGCGTTATTTCCGGCCGACGGAGGTGGAAACCCTGTTGGGCGATCCCACCAAAGCGCGGCAAAAGCTCGGCTGGAGGGCCGAGATCGGCTTCTCCGAGCTGGTCGCCGAAATGGTCGCAGGGGACCTCGAGGTGGCGAAGCGGGATGCCCTGGTCGCGAAAGAGGGTTTCAAGGTCTACAGCCACCACGAGTAAATCCTGTGCAGATCAGCAAGACTTCGCGAGTCTATGTCGCCGGCCACCGCGGGCTGGTGGGCTCTGCCATCGTGCGGGCTCTCGAGCGTCAAGGCTGGCGAAATATCATCGTTCGCACGCACACGGAACTCGACCTGACGGACCAAGCCGGGGTCCGTGAATTCTTTGCGGCCGAGCGGCCGGAGGCCGTCATCTTGGCCGCTGCCAGGGTGGGAGGCATCCAAGCCAACAATTCCCATCCGGCGCTGTTCATTCGCGACAACCTGCTGATGCAGGACAATGTGATCGACTCGGCCCATCGCTCGGGCGTCGGCAAGTTCGTGTTCCTCGGTTCGAGCTGCATCTATCCCAAACTCGCCCCTCAGCCGATCAAGGAGGAGTACTTGCTGACCGGTCCGCTCGAGCCGACCAACGAGTGGTATGCCGTCGCCAAGATCGCGGGACTGAAGATGTGCCAGGCTTTTCGACGTGAGTACGGCTTTAGTGCCATATCCTTGATGCCCACCAACCTTTATGGTCCGGGTGATAACTTTGATTTACAAAGCTCGCATGTCCTGCCCGCGTTGATCCGTCGCTTTCACGACGCGAAAATGCGCGGGGATGACGGTGTAACGGTCTGGGGGAGCGGTACCCCGCGACGCGAATTCCTGCACGTCGATGACTTGGCGGACGCCGTTTTGTACCTTTTACAGCATTACGATGCCGAGCCGATCGTTAACGTCGGCTGGGGCGAGGATGTGACAATCAAAGAGCTCGCGGAGCTCATTTTGTCGGTGATCGACTACAGCGGGCGACTCCAATTTGATACTACGAAGCCCGATGGTACGCCTCGTAAACTTCTCGACGTCACGCGGCTGACGGAGTTGGGCTGGCGACCAAAGATACCGCTGAAGGCGGGTATCGAGGATACTTACGCTTGGTTCACGGAACATTTGAGCGAGGCCCGACTCTAGAGGATAGTGGCTCGGTCAACGCCGATGCGTGTGGTACGTTACTCGAATTAACTCAAAGTAAGCTTTCATTTCTTGACACTCGATTTCGGTACACTGGAGCAAAGGGAGTCAAGACTCCTCGCTCCTGGAAACGTGAGGTGCGAATGGAAGGGCGGGGGTCGCGCATGTGTCAGGGAGGCTCGCGTTGGGATCGAAGGGCTTAAAAAGTTCGAGCGATTACGTTCGGCATACGGTTGATCTGCCGCGGCCGACCAAACGCATAATCTCGATCTTTACGGATGCGGTCATGATGCCGCTGGCGCTTTGGGCCGCCCTCAGTCTCAAAGCTGGCTCTTCCGCCTTCTCTCTCACCGATTGGGCCGCTTATGTGGCCGTCGTCGCAGTCAGTATCCCGATCTTCGTACGATTGGGTCTGTACCGGGCGGTCATTCGCTTTCTCGGCCATCAGGCCGTCTTTGCCGTAGCCTTTGCGGTCGCCCTGAGCGGTGTATTGCTGGGAATCCTGGGCACGGTCTTCGAAATCCGGGCGCTCTCGTGGAGCGCAGTGGCGATCTACTCGTGTCTCGCCCTCTTGTATGTTGCCGGTTCGCGCTTCGTGGTGCGCTATTACCTGCTCACCCGTTACATTCAGCCAACCGTGGCGAGGGTTGCGATCTACGGCGCGGGTGATGCCGGAGCCAGGCTCTCGACCGTGTTGTCGACCACGCGCGCGTTCGATCCGCTGGTTTTCATCGACGATAACAAGAGCCTCCATGGGCGCATGGTGAATGGCATCAAGGTGTTCGCGCCGGAACAATTGCCTGTTCTCATCAAGGACCGCAGCATCGATCGCGTCTTGTTGGCGTTGCCCTCGTTGAGCCGCCGGCGCCGTCTCGAGATCTTGAGTGCGCTCGAACCCCTGGGAGTGCACGTGCAAACGGTGCCGGAGTTCGAGCAACTCGTGACCGGAGATGCGACGGTCGGCGACATTCGGGAAGTCGATGTGTGCGATCTGCTCGGGCGCGATTCGGTACCACCGAAGGCCGGCTTGTTCGATGCGTGCATCCGCGACCGTGTGGTCATGGTGACCGGTGCGGGCGGATCGATCGGTTCCGAATTGTGCAGACAAATCATTGGGTTGGGGCCGAAACGACTGGTGCTATTCGAGATGTCGGAGCTGGCGCTCTACAACATCGAGCGCGAGCTGCGCACGATGGCGGAGCAGAGTTCCTTGCGGGTGGAATTGGTTGGACTCATCGGCAACGGCCATCACAAGGTGCGCATGCGCGAGATCTTCCTCGCCTACCGCGTGCAAACGGTCTACCACGCCGCGGCATACAAGCATGTGCCGATCGTGGAACAGAATGTCATCGAGGGCATTTACAACAACGTGATCGCGACCTGGCATACCGCCGAGGCGGCCCATGAGACCGAGGTCGAGACCTTCGTGCTGGTCTCGACCGACAAGGCGGTGAATCCGACCAACGTCATGGGCGCGACCAAGCGCTTCGCCGAGATCGTTCTCCAAGGACTGCATCATCGCGGCACCAAGACGCGCTTCTGCATGGTGAGATTCGGCAACGTGTTGGCCTCCTCGGGATCGGTGGTACCGCTGTTCAACGAGCAGATCAAAGCGGGGGGTCCGGTGACGGTGACCCATCCGGAGGTGATCCGCTATTTCATGACCATTCCGGAAGCGGCACAGCTCGTCATTCAAGCCGGCTCCATGGCCGATGGCGGTGACGTGTTCGTCCTCGACATGGGTAAGCCGGTTCGCATTTGCGATCTTGCCCGCCGCATGATTCATCTCATGGGACTCACCGTGCGGGACGATCAGCACCCCGATGGCGATATCGAGATTGCCTTTACCGGGCTGCGTCCGGCGGAGAAGCTCTACGAGGAGCTCCTGATCGGCAATAACGTCACTGGGACCCAGCACCCGATGATCCTGCGGGCCATCGAACATTTTCTGCCCTGGGAACGGGTGCAGACCATGCTGGATGAACTCGTATCCGGCATGGGCCGCCTCGACTGCCAGCGCTCGTTGCAGCTCCTGAGCGAGGTCGTGGTGGAGTACAAGCCGGCGCCCGAGTCGCACGATCTGGTCTTCGCCCGGCAGGCCGTCGCGCCGTTGGACGACCGAAAGGTCACCAGCCTCAAGGTCCGCCGCGTCGTGCGAAACACCGGGCCGACGAGCACGGGGCCGACCGACACCGCGCGCCCCTAGCAGGGCGCCCCTAGCCGCGCGGGCGTTTAGCTGTAAAAATTGCAGCAATCTTGCCGGTGCGCGCCTCCTCATTGCGCACGGCGATCAGCAGTCAATCATCGTTAGGGAGACAACGTGTCGAACGGCGCTATTTTGGTTACCGGGGGGGCCGGATATATCGGCAGCCACGTCGTGCGGCAACTGGGCGAGGCCGGCGAGCGGGTCGTCGTCCTGGATAACCTCGGCAAGGGCTTCCGGCAGGCGGTGACCGCGGGCGAACTGGTGGTCGGGGAGGTCGGCGACCATGCGCTCGTTTCGCGGCTCTTGGCGGAGCACGGAGTCGATACGGTGATGCACTTTGCCGCCCACACCATCGTGCCGGAATCCGTGGCGCTGCCGCTCAAGTACTACGGCAACAACACCTGCTCGACCAGGAGTTTGCTGCAGGCCTGTATCGAAAACCAGGTTCGCCATTTCGTCTTTTCATCGACCGCGGCCGTGTACGGCATGCCGGCGGACGGCTACGCGGACGAGGAGTCGCCGACCCGCCCGATCAATGCGTACGGCACCTCCAAGCTCATGAGCGAGTGGATGCTGCGCGATGTGGCGGCCGTGAATCCGCTGCGCTACGTTGCACTGCGCTATTTCAACGTGGCGGGTTCCGATCCTGGCGGCCGCATCGGGCAGGCGACCCCGGGGGCGACCCTGCTGACCAAGGTCGCCTGCGAGGCCATGGTCGGTAAGCGCACCCATGTGTCGGTGTTCGGCAGCGATTACGCGACGCCCGATGGCACCGGAGTGCGCGACTATATCCACGTCGAGGACCTCGCCTCGGCGCACTTGCGCGCGCTTGATTATCTGCGTGCCGCCGGGCGCTCGGTGACGCTGAACGTGGGCTATGGGCACGGCTATTCGGTGCGCGAACTCCTGGCGATGGTCGAGACCGTTGGCGGCAAGCCCCTGGTCATTCGGGAGGAGGCGCGCCGGGCCGGGGACCCGGCCTATCTCGTTGCGCGCGCCCAGCGCATCAAGACCGAACTCGGCTGGCAGCCGCGCTATGACGACCTGCGCGCCATCGTGTCGACCGCGCTCACCTGGGAGCAGAAACTCCTGCGCGATCCCTGGAGTTGATGCGCTGCAGCGGGAGCCAGGACCTTTACTTGACGGGGCAAAACCGCTACGCTTCGCGGCACTTTTCCTAGTTAAATCAGAATATTACGAATGCGAATCACGATTTTTGGGTCCGGCTACGTCGGGCTCGTGACAGGCGCCTGCTTGGCCGATGCCGGCAACCATGTGGTATGCGTCGATGTCGACGAACGCAAGATCGAGAGGCTCAAGGCGGGCGATGTCCCCATTCATGAGCCCGGCCTCGACGGGTTGGTGAAGCGTGGCTCCGATGCGGGCCGGCTGCGCTTCACGACGAATGCGAAGGAAGGGGTGGAGCACGGCCAGTTTCAGCTGATCGCAGTGGGCACGCCCCCCGAAGAGGACGGCTCGGCCGATCTGCGCCACGTCCTGACGGTGGCGAATACCATCGGCGAGCACATGGCCGAATACAAGGTGGTGATCACCAAATCGACGGTGCCGGTCGGTACCGCCGACAAGGTTCGGGACGCGGTGGCGGCCTCGCTGAAGAAGCGCGGGGCCAGCATCGAGTACGACACGGTATCGAATCCGGAATTTCTGAAGGAAGGGGCCGCGATCGCCGACTTCATGAAGCCCGACCGCGTGGTCGTCGGCACGAGCAGTGCCCGCGCCGCCGATCTCATGCGGATCCTGTACGAGCCGTTCACGCGCAATCACGACCGCATGATCGTCATGGACGTGCGTTCGGCCGAACTCACCAAGTACGCCGCGAATGCAATGCTCGCCACCAAAATCAGCTTCATGAACGAACTGGCCAATTTGGCCGAACATTTCGGCGCGGACATCGAGGCGGTACGCCTCGGCATCGGCTCGGATCCGCGAATCGGCTATTCCTTCATCTATCCGGGCGTGGGCTACGGCGGATCGTGTTTTCCGAAGGACGTGCAGGCTTTGAAGCACTCGGCGGACGAGGTGGGCTACGAGGCGAGCATCCTGCGCGCCGTCGAGGCGGTGAACAACCGGCAAAAGCGTGTGTTGTTCGATAAGATCAAGGCGCATTTCGGCGATTTACGCGGCAAGACGATCGCCGTGTGGGGATTGGCATTCAAACCGAATACCGACGATATGCGCGAAGCTCCGAGCCGGGTCTTGATGGAGGCCTTGTGGGCCGCGGGGGCCAAAGTGCGGGCCTATGACCCGGTCGCCATGCCCGAGTGCTTGCGCATCTACGGCAAGCGCCCGGATTTCGTGCTCACCAAGACCAGCCCTGAGGCCCTGCAAGGTGCCGATGCGCTGGCCATCGTCACCGAGTGGCAGGAATTTCGCAGTCCGGACTTCGACTACATCAAGGGCACGCTCAAAACGCCCGTCATCTTCGATGGCCGCAACATCTATGACCCTCACCACGTGATGCGCGAGGGCATCAGCTATTATGCAGTCGGCCGGGGCAAGCGCATCCAGGTGGGCAAATCGTGACCACGTTGATACCGGTAATCTTGTCTGGCGGAGCGGGCACGCGGCTCTGGCCGCTGTCGCGCGAAATGTATCCGAAGCAGCTTCTGGCGCTCACCGGTGAGCGCACCATGCTGCAGGAAACGGCGCTTCGCCTGGCAGGCATCGCGGCAGCGGCCGAGCCGATCGTGGTCTGCAACGAAGCGCATCGTTTCACGGTCGCCGAGCAGCTGCGCACCGTGGCAATCCATCCGTGCGGCATTCTGCTCGAGCCCGTCGGTCGTAATACCGCGCCGGCGGTTGCGCTGGCGGCTTTGAAGGCCATGGCGGTCGATCCGGACGCCACGCTCATCGTCGCGCCGGCCGACCACGTGATTCGCGATGCGCGCAGGTTTCAGCAGGCGGCCGAGGTTGCCGCCGGCCTCGCCGGCAACGGCAAGCTCGTGACCTTCGGGATCGTGGCGCACGCGCCTGAAACCGGCTATGGCTATATCCGGCGAGGCGAGGGCGAGGGACCCTCCTACCCCGTCGCGCAGTTCATCGAGAAGCCGCCCCTCGACGTCGCGCAACAGTTCGTCGCATCCGGCGATTATTTCTGGAACAGCGGCATGTTCGTCTTCAAGGCGAGCCGCTACCTTGCGGAGCTCGCCGCGTTCGCCCCCGACATCCTCGATGCGAGCAGGGCGGCATTCGAGGCGGCGAAGACGGATCTGGATTTCATGCGCATCGACAAGGCGGCTTTCGAAAAATGCCGCAGCGACTCGATCGACTACGCGGTGATGGAAAAGACCCGCGATGCCGTCGTGCTCCCCTTGGATGCCGGCTGGAGCGATGTGGGTTCGTGGTCCTCGTTGTGCGACGCGCTGCCGGCGGACGAGGAGGGCAACGTGCTGCAGGGCGATGTGCTGGTGCACGACACACACGACTGCTACGTGCATTCGACCAGCCGCTTGGTGGCCGCCGTGGGCATGGACGATCACATCATCGTCGAGACCAAGGATGCGATCCTGGTCGCCCCCAAGGACCGCGTCGCGGATGTGAAGGATCTGGTCGCCAAGATGAAGAAGTCCGGCCGTAGCGAATCCTCGTTGCACCGGGAGGTGTTCAGACCCTGGGGCAGCTACGACAGTCTCGACAACGGCGACCGCTTTCAAGTCAAGCGCCTGTCCGTGAAGCCGGGCGGCGTGTTGTCCCTGCAGATGCACCACCACCGCGCCGAGCATTGGATCGTGGTGCAGGGCACAGCGCGGGTCACCTGCAACGACAAGACCTTTCTCTTGTCCGAGAACGAGTCCACGTTCATTCCGGTCGGCGCGACGCACCGCATCGAGAATCCCGGCAAGATGGCGCTGCACATCGTCGAGGTGCAGTCCGGATCCTATCTGGGCGAGGACGACATCGTGCGCTTCGAGGACAACTACGGCCGCCAAGGGACCAACACTTGAGTCCGATCACGTGCTTCAAAGCCTATGATCTGCGCGGCAGGATTCCCACTGAACTGAATGACGAGGTCGCGTATCGCGTCGGACGCGGCTATGCCCAGTTCCTCTCGCCGCAGCGCGTGGTGGTCGGGCGCGACATCCGGCTCTCGAGCGCGGGCCTGGCGGACGCGCTCTGCCGCGGCCTGACCGACAGCGGCGTCGACGTCTACGACATCGGCGTCTGCGGCACGGAGGGCGTGTATTTTGCCACCTTCGATGGCGGCTACGACGGCGGCATCATGGTCACCGCCAGCCACAATCCCCCGGATTACAACGGCATGAAGTTCGTACGGGAGCAGTCGAAGCCGATCAGCGGCGACAACGGCTTGCGGGAGATTCGCGGCTTTGCCGAGGCGGCGCAGTTTCCATTGAGTCCGCGCCGCGGCGTTCGGCGCAGCATCGATACCATGGAGGCGTACACGGCGCATCTGCTTTCCTACGTCGATGTGAAAAAGCTCAAGCGCTTGAAAATCGTCGTCAATGCCGGCAACGGCGGCGCCGGGCTCATCGTGGACCAACTCGAGCCGCACCTGCCCTTCGAGTTCATCAAGGTGCACCACGAGCCCGATGGCCGCTTTCCGAACGGGGTTCCGAATCCGATGCTCGAGGAGAATCGTGCCTCGACCATCGAAGCGATCCGGGCTCACGGCGCGGACTTGGGGCTCGCCTGGGACGGGGATTTCGACCGTTGCTTCTTCTTCGATGAGCGCGGCGCGTTCGTCGAGGGTTATTACATCGTGGGACTCCTGGCCTCGGTGTTGCTGCGCGGTGCTCCCGGCGGCAACGTGGTGCATGATCCGCGCCTGACCTGGAACACGGTCGAGATTGTCGAGGCCGCGGGGGGCCACGCAGTGCTGTCGAAGTCCGGCCATGCCTTCATCAAACAGCGCATGCGCGAGGTCGACGGCATCTACGGCGGAGAGATGAGTGCACACCATTATTTTCGCCGTTTTGCCTATTGCGACAGCGGCATGATTCCCTGGCTGCTGGTGGCGCAGATCCTGAGCGAGTCCGGGCAGAGCCTCTCGAGGCTCGTGGGCGAGCGCATTCGGCGCTTCCCGGTGAGCGGCGAGCTCAATTACCGGGTGCCTGATTCGGCCGCGACCATCGCGGCGATCGAGGCTCGCTACGCGCCGCAGGCGCTCAAAACCGACCGCACCGACGGTCTCTCGTATGAGTTCGCCGACTGGCGCTTCAATTTGCGCACCTCGAACACCGAGCCGCTGATCCGCCTCAACGTCGAGGCCCGGGGCGTGGAAAAAATCATGCGCGAGAGGACCGATGAGCTGCTCGCGGTGCTGAAATCTCACGGCGCCGTCGCCGCGGATCATTGACCGCAACAGCCGCCATGTCCACCGCGTTGCCCAAACTCAGCGTCGTCATTCCGGTCTACAACGAAGAGCAAGTCCTGCCGAGCTTGTTCGAGCGGCTGTATCCCGCTCTCGATGCATTGGGGATCTCCTACGAGTGCGTGTTCGTCAACGACGGCAGCAAGGACCGCTCGGCGGCGCTGCTGCGCCAGCAGTTTCAGCTGCGCCCCAAACATACCCGGGTGGTGCTGTTTCATGCGAATTTCGGGCAGCACTCGGCGGTGATGGCGGGTCTTTCCTATGCGCGCGGCGAGTACGTCGTGACCCTCGATGCCGATTTGCAAAATCCGCCCGAAGAGATCGGCAAACTGGTGAGCATGCTCGATCAAGGGTATGACTACGTCGGCACCATCCGGCAGCAGCGTCAGGACCGGCTGTGGCGCCGCACGCTCTCCAAGGGAGTGAACAAGCTGCGCGAATGGATCACGCCGGTGCGGATCACGGATCAAGGCTGCATGATGCGCGGCTATGCCCGCTCGGTGGTGCTCGCCCTCAACGAGACGCGGGAGGTCAATACCTTCATTCCGGCGCTCGCCTCGATCTATGCCATGAATCCGATCGAAGTGCCGATCGCGCACGAAGAGCGCCGTGCCGGTCGATCGAAGTACTCGCTCTACAGCTTGATCCGGCTCAACTTCGATTTGATCACCGGCTTCTCGGTCGTGCCTCTGCAACTGTTTTCCATGATCGGCATGGCCGTGTCGGTGCTGTCCGCGCTGCTGGTGGTCTATTTGTTCGTCCGCCGTCTGATCGTCGGTCCGGAAGCGGAAGGGTTGTTCTCGCTGTTCGGCGTGGTGTTCTTCTTCATCGGGCTGGCCTTGTTCGGCATCGGACTGCTGGGTGAATACGTCGGGCGGATTTACGCCCAGGTGCGGGAGCGGCCGCGCTACATCGTCGAGGCCGTTCTCGAGGAGGGGAACGAGGAAATGCCGCTCAGAAGGGCGACCGACAGCCGTCAGGGCCTGTTGCTGTGACGCGAGCGGTGGTGTTCGCCTACAGCGAAGTCGGGGTTCGCTGTGTCCGGGAGTTATTGGACCAGGACATCGAGATCCCGTTGCTCTTCACGCATCAGGATGATCCGGACGAAACCAAATGGTTCGGCAGCGTCACGGAAGTCGCGCAGGCACACGGTTTGCGGGTGGAGACCCCCGATGACCCAAATACCATCGAGTGGCTCGCCGAGGGACGGCGCGCACGCCCCGATTTTCTCTTTTCCTTTTACTACCGGCACCTCTTGAATGCCGCGTGGCTCGCCGTGCCACGTCGCGGCGCCTTGAACATGCACGGCTCGCTGTTGCCCAAGTACCGCGGCCGGGCACCCGTGCACTGGGCGATCATTCACGGCGAGACGGTCACCGGCGCGAGCCTGCACTACATGCTGGAGAAGCCGGACGCCGGCGCCCTGGTGGATCAGCAAGCGGTGGAGATTTTGGAGAACGACTCCGCGCTCGCCGTCTCGATGAAAGTGGCCGGGGCTGCGCAGCAGGTGATCAAGCGGAGCCTGCCGAAATTGATCGCGGGAACCGCGGCGGCGCGTGCGCTCGACTTGAAGCAAGGATCGTATTTCGGCCGTCGCCGTCCCGAGGATGGCCGCATCGACTGGCGCCAGGGCGCCCGGGCGGTGCACGATCTGGTGCGCGCCGTGGCGCCGCCCTTTCCCGGTGCCTTTACCGAGGTGAACGGGTGTAGGCTGTCGATCCTGGAGACCCGGGTCGATACGAGCCGGCCCGCCATGCCGGCGCGGGCGCCTTGTTTGTATGCCGCCGCCGATCGCTGGTACATCGACTGCGTCGACGGCAAGCGCCTGCAGATTCTGAAGCTCGCGATGGCGCAGCGGCCGATCAGCCCGCAGCGCGCCGCCGCCGGCCTTGTCGACACAGCCGCTCGCATTGACCTGAATTTAAGTCCTAGAGGTTTATCTTGAAAAACATTCTCATTCTCGGGGTCAATGGCTTCATCGGCCACCATCTGAGCAAGCACATCCTGGAGTGCACCGATTGGCATATCTATCGGCATGGATCTGCAGTCCGAGCGGGTCAGTACGCTGCTCGAGCAACGCGCGCTTTCACTTCGTCGAGGGCGACATCACCATCAACAAGGAATGGGTCGAGTACCACATGCGCAAGTGCGACGTGGTCCTGCCGCTGGTGGCGATCGCCACGCCGGCGACCTACGTGCGCGAGCCGCTGCGGGTGTTCGAACTCGACTTCGAGGCGAACCTGCCGATCATCCGCCACTGCGTGAAGTACAAGAAGCGGGTGGTGTTCCCCTCGACCTCCGAGGTCTACGGCGTGTGCCGCGACAAGGAATTCGATCCCGAGACCTCCGACCTGGTGCTCGGCCCGATCCACAAGCAGCGCTGGATCTATTCCTGCGTCAAGCAGATGCTCGATCGGGTGATCTGGGCCTACGGGCAACAGGGCCTGCAGTTCACGCTGTTCCGCCCCTTCAACTGGATCGGCTCGGGGCTCGACAGCATGGACGACCCGAAGGAGGGCAGCTCGCGCGTGTTGACCCAGTTTCTCGGCAACATCGTGCGCGGCGAGCCGATCAAGCTGGTCGACGGCGGCAGCCAGCCCCGCTCCTTCACCTACATTGACGATGCGGTCGATTGCCTCATGCGCATCATCGACAATCCCGGCGGCATCGCCGCCGGCAAGATCTACAACATCGGCAACCCGCACAATCTGTACTCGATTCGCGAGCTCGCGAAGATGATGCTGGAGATCGCGCTCGCGAGGCCCGAGTACGCACCGACCGCGCGCAACACCCGCTTGGTGGACATGTCGGCGCTCGAGTACTACGGCAAGGGCTACGCCGACATTCCGGCGCGTCTGCCCTCGATCAAGAACACGACGGCGGAGCTCGGCTGGACGCCGACCACCGACATGCGCTCGGCCCTGACGGCGATTTTCGATTCCTACGCTCACGCGTCTGCCCTCGGCCTCGGCGCTGCTGTCGAGCGATGCTTGAAGAACACGCGCATCGGACTCAAGGTCGACGTCGATACGCTGCGCGGCACGCGCGAAGGCGTGCCGCGGCTCGCCGCCCTGTTCGAAGAAGCACGGAGTCGCAGGCGACTTTTTATTTTTCGGTGGGTCCCGACCACACCGGACGGGCGATGCGCCGCGTGTTCCGCAGGGGATTCGCCCAGAAAGTGGCGCGCACCTCGGTCCTGAAGCACTACGGGCTGAAGACCCTGCTGTACGGCGTGCTGCTGCCGGGGCCGGACATCGGCCGTCACGCGCGGGCCGTCATGCGCACGGTGCGCGACGCCGGCTTCGAGGTGGGGCTGCATACCTATGATCACGTGCGTTGGCAGGACAGCGTGGCGCGGCGCCGATGCGGCGTGGACCCGCAGGGAATTCGAGCGGGGCATGCACGCCTTCGAGCGCGTCTTCGGTTTCCTGCCGCAATCGCATGCGGCAGCGGGCTGGCAGATCAACGCGCACGTGCTCGAGCTCGAGCGGGAGTATGGCTTGCGCTACGCGAGCGATACGCGCGGCGGCGCTGCGTTCTCGCCGCTGCTCGCAGACGGCCCGAGTAGCTGTCCGCAGCTGCCGACGACGCTGCCGACGTTCGATGAGCTTCTCGGCCGCGATGGCGTCGAGGAGGGAACGATCGCGGACGCGGTGTTTCGTCTCTCGACGCTGGAGTCGGCGCCCGCGCTGCAGGTGTTCACCCTGCATGCGGAGCTCGAGGGGATGCTGCTTCGCGATGCCTTCGAGTCGCTGCTGGTGAGATGGCGCAACGCCGGCGCCTCCGTCACGGGCATGGCGGCCGTTCACGAGCTCGCCACGCAAGACCCTCTGCCGGCCCGCGCCGTCGTCATGGGCGAGATCCCGGGACGCTCGGGCGTGCTCGCCGTTCAAGCTCCGGGCACGGCTGCCTGATGTGAACGAGCCGGCGGTCCCGAATCCGCGCGAACGGTGGACATATGGGGGCCTGTCGCTGCTGGTCGCCGTCTTGTGGTTTGCGACGCTGTCGCTGCGACCGCTGTTCAACACCGATGAGGGGCGGTATGCGGAGATCCCCCGCGAGATGGCGAGTGGCGGGGACTGGGTCATTCCGCACCTGAACGGCCTCGCCTACATCGAAAAGCCGCCGCTGCAGTATTGGGCCACGGCGCTCTCCTTGCGCGTGTTCGGCGCGACGGAATTCGGGGCGCGCTTCTACACCGCGTTGTGCGCGCTTGCGACCGTGGCCGCGGTGTGGGTGCTTGCGAGGCGGCTATGGGGGCAGGCAACGGCGTGGCGGGCGGCGGCCGTGCTCGGCAGCATGCTGCTGTTTCTGTGCATGGGACAGCTGCTGACCCTGGACATGAGCTTGACGTTCTACATGACGGCATCCGTCGCCGCCTTCTTGCTGGCGCAGACCGCGACGGCGCCTTCGAGGCGTCCCGCGTCCCACGGCGGCGGTGCGCTCGAGGAGCGCCGCTGGATGCTCGTGGCATGGCTTGCCGCGGCGCTCGGCGTCCTCACCAAGGGCCTGGTCGCGGCCGCCATTCCCGCCGGTGTGTTGGTCCTCTACAGCCTCTATGCGCGCGATGCCGCTCCGTGGCGGCGGCTGCATGTGTCGATCGGCCTGCCGCTTTTCCTGCTGGTCACCGTTCCCTGGCACTGGCTTGCGGCGCGACGGCTGCCGGACTTCCTGCAGTTCTTCTTCATCCATGAGCATCTGGCGCGCTATTTGACGCCGAGTGCCGATCGCGAAGAGACCTGGTGGTTCTTCGGCGTGGTGCTCCTTCTCGGCAGCGCGCCGTGGACGTTCGCCGCGTTGAGAGTCATCGTCCAGGGATGGCGGCGGCGCGGCGCGCACGCGGGTATTCGAGTCCCGAGCTCTTTCTCTGGATGTGGGTGCTGTTCGTGTGCGTGTTCTTCTCGCTCTCCGATTCGAAACTCATCCCCTACATCCTGCCGGCGATGCCGGCGCTCGCCGTGCTGATTGCGGCCTCGCCGATGCAGGCGCTGCAACGGGATGTGCTGCTCACGGCATTGTTGACCGTCGTCGCGGCGATCCTGCTGGCGCTGCTCTGTATCTATGCCCCGCGGCTCTTCGCGCCGTCCAATCGCAGCGCCTATTTCTTCGCGCTCGCGAAACCCCTGACGGAGATCGCGGCGCTGCTCGCCGCATCGGGCCTCTACGTGTTATCGCAGCGGCGCCGCGACGTGACGCGTGCCGCGGTATTCTTGGGCGTGGGCTGGTGCCTGTCCGGATTGCTGCTGATGCGAGCCGCAGCGGCGGTGGCGCCGGTCTATTCCGGGGTGCATGCTCGCGCGTGCATTGCCGGTCGTGCCGCCCGAGACGCCGCTATACTCGGTCGGCACGTACGATCAAACACTGCCGTTCTATTGGCGACGCACGTTCGAGCTCGTGGCCTACCGCGGTGAGCTCGACTACGGCTTGCGGCACGACCCGGGCGCCGAGATGCCGGGGGTCGAGGATTTTGTGCAGCGGTGGAGCGCGGAGACCGCGGCCTACGCGGTGATGGAGAATTCGATGTTCAATGAGCTGACACGCCGCGGTGTGCCCATGCATGACGGTCGCCCGCGACGTGAACCGTGTGTTGGTATCGCGCCGATGAGCTGGATCACATGGACGCTGATCTTGAGCGGCGTGGGACTCAACGCGGCGGCGCAGTTGCTGCTCAAAGCGGCGACCCGGCCGCTCGCGGCCTTCTCGGACTTCGACCTGCAGAGCCTCTCGTTCGCCGTGCTCGTCCTGTTCAAGAGCGCGTACTTCTGGATGGGCATGCTGTGCTACGCGGCGAGCGTCTGCGTGTGGATCGGCGCGCTCACCAAGGCGCCGGTGAGCACGGCCTATCCGATGCTCTCGCTCGGCTACGTGGTCGTGGCCGGCATGTCGGTGCTCGCGCTCGGAGAGACGCTATCGCCGGCGAAAGTAGTGGGCATCGCACTGATCTGCGTGGGTGTGGTTCTCGTCTCCAGGAGCACCGCATGAAGCCTTTTCTACCCTTTGCACGACCCTCGATCGATGCCGAGAGCATTGCGGCCGTTGCCGAGGTGTTCCAATCCGGACAGCTCGCGAGCGGCCCCAAAGTGCATGCCTTCGAGGCGGCGCTCGCCGCTTATCTGGGTTCGGACCGTCACGTGCGCGTGATGACCTCGGCCACCGCGGGACTCGAGATGGCGCTCGAGGTGGCCGGAGTCGGCGAGGGCCACGAGGTCATCGTGCCGGCGATGAGCTTCGCGGCGAGCGCGAATGTGGTGGCGCGGGTACGGGCCAAGCCGGTGTTCGTCGATATCGACCTCAAGACGCGGAATTTGAACGTGGACCTGCTCGAGGCGGCCATCACGCCCAGGACGCGGGCCATCATGCCCGTGCATTTTTCGGGACTGCCGGTCGATATGGACGCCTTGTACGGGATCGCCGCCGAGCATGATCTGCGCATCGTCGAAGATGCGGCGCATGCCATCGGTTCCCGCTACCGTGGCAAGCTGATCGGCAGCTTCGGCGATCTCGTCGTGTTCAGCTTCCATCCCAACAAGAACATGACGAGCATCGAGGGCGGCGCCATCGCCACGGCCGACGCGACGGCGGCCGCGCTTTTCGAGCAGTACCGGTTTCACGGTATCAAGCGCAACGCCCAAGGGGAGATCGATGTGCTCTTCCCCGGGGCGAAGAGCAATCTCACGGATGTGGCGGCGCAGATCGGCATCGATCAGCTGCGCCGCTTGGATGGCTTCAACGCGCGCCGCCGCGAGCTCGCCGGACGGTACTTCGAGGAGCTCGACGGATTTCCGGCCCTGGTGCTGCCGGCGCGCGGTGACTCGGGGCACAGCTGGCACATGTTCACGGTGCTCATCGATTTTGCAGCACAAGGCATGACGCGTCCCGACTTTCAGAAGGCGATGGCGGATCGCGGCATCGGCATCGGCGTGCACTATCCGTGCATTCCGGACCTCACCTACTACCGCCGGCAGGGCTACGATCCTGAGAAGACGCCGGTGGCGGCGCGCGTCGGCCGCGAGACCGTCACCTTGCCTCTGTTTCCGGCCATGCAGGATGAGGATGTGAGCCGCGTTTGCCGCGAGCTGCGCGCCGTCCTGCGCTGAGATTCGAGCGCCGCTCGCTCAGCAGCCGCCCGGCTTGCGAGGCGTGGTGCGATGGCGCAGACTTCGCCGCACCTTGTTGCAACTCAAAGGGACAACGACATGAATCGCGTGGTAACTATTGCGTTGGCGGCGTGCGTGCTGGCGGCACCCGTGTATGCGGCATTGAAACCCGGTGCTCAAGCTCCCGATTTCACCACTCAGGCGACCCTTGCCGGCAAGCCCTTCACGTTCTCGTTGGCCGATGCATTGAAGCATGGGCCGGTGGTGCTGTATTTCTATCCGGCGGCGTTCACGCCCGGCTGTACCGTCGAAGCGCATGAATTCGCCGAGGCAACGGATAAGTTCAAGGCCATGGGCGCCACGGTCATCGGCGTGTCGCACGATCCCATCGACACGCTCAACAAGTTTTCCGTGAGCGAATGCCGCAACAAGTTTGCGGTGGCCTCGGACCCGGACCAGAAGATCACCAAATCCTACGACGCCGTCCTCGCGGCCAAGCCCGAATATGCCGACCGCACGTCCTATGTGATCGCGCCGAGCGGCAAGATCATTTACGAGTACACGGCGATGAACCCCGACAAGCACGTGGAGAACACCATGGCGGCGGTGCAGAAGTACCAGGCGGAGCAGAAGAAGGGGTCGTAACGCTTTGGAGCGCCCGGGGCGGGCCTGCGCGCGGGCCGCCCGCGCGTGGCCGGGCCGGGGGTGGCGCTCATCTCTCCTGCGCCAATGCGGCGCGAACGTTCAACAGCGTCTGGACCCGCGGCGGCCTCGACAACAGCCAGCGCAGAATGCGCCTGCCGTGAGAGATGCTGTACCACGGGATGGTGGAACCATCCGGGATCTGGGCGGCCGCCTCACGCAGCTCGGTCAATGCCTCGTGGCTCGGCCTGATCCGGCTGTTCATGAACGCAAGCGCCTCGCGCAGGGTTCGCGACCACTCGACGCCGGGAAATGCCTGGATCCGAATATTGGACCAGGAAACATCGGTCAGTCTCTGATGGGACGCGAGACGCTTGAGCAGCCACGGGCACTCTTGCCGCAAGCGGGCAAATGGAGCGGGCGGGACGGTCGCCGGATAGTACTGTCTCACCAGCATCAGCGGTGGAAGCGCCCACCATATGCCGCGACCGCCCGGACGCAGGGCGAGCAACTCTTCCCAATCAGCGGGACCAAAGCGCCGCGCCAAGAGAGCAATGTCATGCAACTGGATGAGCCGCAAGGCGCGAGCGCGCATATTGCCGGCGGCGTGCAGCAACAGATGCATCATGAGGGCGGCAGGCGAGGGGTATGCATTGAGTCCGCGGCGTGCGTTGCGGGGGAGTAAGTAGGGGGTGATGTCCGTCTCGATGACCGGAAGGGCCTCGGCGACCCGCACGTGCACTTCCACCTTGATGGGACTGTCGATGTGCTCGCCCAATTGATCTCCCGTCGCCACCCTTTCAGTGCGGGACTGAAATACTTGATGGCGGCGGTTGGAAAACGAGGGGACGTAGTCGCAGGCGTCGAGCAATCGAGCGGTGGCCGTCGCATCCTCTGCGCGAATCAGCAGATCGATGTCGCCCATCGGTCGCTCGCCGGCCGCATAAATTCCACCGGTGCAGAGCGCCGCCCCTTTGAGCGCCACCAACATGATCCCCTCGTCGCGCGCCTGCGCATTGATGGCGTTCCACAAATGCGTGAGCTGCAGGTGTCTGCCGACGGAGTGTTCCCACTGCTCATGCAGGAACTGCTGCCAGCTCTCCGGGCCTTTCCAGCGCAGACCGGTGTACAGCAATGGCGATATTCCGTGCATGGCGGCGACGGCCCGGGCGATGCGCCACTCGAATTCCGACCAGGGGGGCGCTTCAGTCGCCGGCACGGCGAGCTCTCGCCCCAGCTTTTCGGTGATCTTGCGCAGCGCAGAGGCTACTCGCGCGAGCGATAGATCGTGTGTCATTTACATGGCGCCATGGCGGACCCGAGTATGTACCGTGCTCCGTCGTTAAAGTTTAGCGAATTGACGGAATGATTGCCCGCAGGCTCCCGGCGAGCGGCTCACCCCGTGACGCATCGTGACTCGATAGGCGCTCATGACGCCGCAGCGTCACGCACTGTCCCGCGGCGCTGCGCCTGCGCGATTTTGGCTTCAAGATTCCGATAGAACTCGCCCGCCTGGAGCCTGTCCCCATCGCTGGTGGTAGCCCGTTGAAAAAACCTCCGTCACCACTCACACTCCGCGGCAGGTCGCACGTCGTGCCAGCATAGCAGCCGATGCGCTGAAGCCGGCTCTCACAGCGAGCGCCCGTCGCCAAATGCTGCGCCGCGTCTTGATGCCGCGCCGTCGCCGGGTGTATATGCCGCCAAACTAGAAGATCGGCTGACTTGGGCGGAAGCTGACAGGAGGGACTGACATGCGACGCATCATCTGCTTCGTCTACGGGATGACCTGCTACGCCATCTTTTTCGCGACGTTCCTGTATCTGATCGCGTTCCTGGCCAACTTCATGGTCCCCAAGGGAATCGATACCGGCGTTCCCATCGCGACCGTGCCCGCGGCACTCATCGATTTGGGATTGATCGCCTTGTTCGGATTCCAGCACTCGGTCATGGCCCGGCCCGCATTCAAGAAGCGCCTCGTCACGTTCCTGCCGGAGAGTGTCGAGCGGAGCACTTTTGTCCTTGCGGCGAGCCTGGTCCTGATCATTCTCTTCTGGCAGTGGCGCCCGTTGCCGCAGGCCGTCTGGTTCATTCAATCGCCCGTCGGGCAGGCGAGCCTGTGGGCCCTCATGCTGGCAGGCTTTGGAATCGTCCTGCTGTCAACCTTCATCATCGATCACTTCGATCTGTTCGGCCTGCGTCAGGTCTGGCTGGGTCTGTTCAGCAGGACCTACCAGCACCCCTCCTTCCGGGTGACCTATTTCTACAAGTTCATCCGACATCCGATCTATTTCGGGCTGCTGCTCGGCTTCTGGTGCACGCCGCGGATGACGCTCGGCCACCTTCTCCTCGCGACGGGAATGTCCGTCTACATACTGATCGGTATTCACTTCGAAGAGCGCGACTTGGAGATGTTCATCGGCGAGGACTATCGACGCTACAAGCAGCGGGTGCCGATGTTGATTCCCTTAGGCAAGCCTCATGAGACGATCAAGGAGAGACCCCGCATAGCGGAGACTTCCGCACACTGATGCGGCGGCGATGTCCTGGCCGCCTTAGGGCATCGTGGCGGTGTACACCACGCGGCTGTTGTTCACCCGGATACCCCCATACTTGCCGGTTGGCACCATCGCGGCGTTGGCGTACCTAAAGGTCCAGCGGGCGTCTTGCACAATGACCTTCGTGGCCGGTGCGGTGAGGACGACATTTGCGCTGGTGGCATTGGTTAGCACCGGTGCCGGTAGCGCCGTGGCGGAAGTCAAGGTCGTGGCGGTGGTGGTGATCTGCGAGAACGGGATCGTGTCGCCGGCACCGTCACCGAGCGCACCGCTCGCGGTGGCGTGGAGTGTGACGTTGCCGCTGTTGCTCACGATAGCCGCGGTCTCGACGCCGCCGGCGAGGTTGCCGCCGCTACCGGCAACCGCGGTGCCGTTACCGAGCTGCGCCGCAGTCGGTGTGAAGGTGATGAGGTCGACCGCCGGATTCGATCTCAACACGCCCGTCGTGTACGAGGAACCCGTGCCGACCCGCAAGTAGAGGATCTTGGGAATTTTGATCGTGAAATCGACGTGTACCATGGCGCCCGGCGCGGCGGTCGCGGCGCCCGTTTGAAGATTCGATTCGGCGACTGCCATGAGCGGCAGCACCAGTGATGCTGCGGCCAGCACTTTTTTAATTATCGCTTCTGTCACGATGTGCAAAATACTAGGGGTTCAGCCTGCCCGTACGTTGAACCCAGGTCGCAATTCGGCTTAAGTAGTGCCCGAAGGCCGGGGTGCACCGGCCGGTCCAGCACCATTTTGTGCGCCAGTACGCAATAATTCTCCAAGAGGTACCCAATGACGGATTCCAAGAGACCCGGCGCGCTTTCCGCCGCCGAGATACGCGAGCGGGAGGAATACATCCGCGGCCGGCCGCCGCGCCTGCCGGCCTTGCCGCCGGAGGAAAGAACTGAGCGGCAACAGAAGCTGTTGGATGAAATCAGCATGGTGGTCGTGGACGGTGTGCGCAAGCCCAGAGAGGACCAAGCTGCTTTGCAGATCTTGATCCGCCATGCGGAGCTTTACAAAGCTCACATGGATGTCGCACAGAAGTACCTGTCGGACTGCGAAATGGACATCCGGGACCGGGAATTAGCGATATTGCGCATCGCGTGGCTTTCCCAGGCGCCTTTCGAGTGGGGATCTCACGTCAAGATCGCCAAGCGCAACGGCATCACGGCGGAGGAAATAGAACGTGTGATCGAAGGATCTTCGGCGCCAGGCTGGAGCACACGGGACCGCGCCATCGTGCGGGCGATGGAGGAACTTCAGTCCGATTCGATGATCACCGATGCCACCTGGGCCGATCTGCGGGGGTTTTACAACGACAAGAGGCTGATTGAACTGGTGATCCTGGCAGGTCAGTACAAGACCGTCGCCTATTATCAGAACAGCTTGAGGCTGCCGCTACCCGAGGGGAATATGGGCCTCTTGGCGCGATGACCCGGGGGCGTGGATGTATTGGGAACGGGCATCAGGCTGGCTTCGCCGTCTTCAACCTGAGATAAAACGTCGCCCCGCCACCCGAATTGTGCTCGGCCCACAACTTTCCTTCGTGGGCGTTGATGATCGTGCGGCAGACGGATAATCCCAAGCCCAGGCCATTTGCCTTGCTGGTGAAAAAGGGCTCGAACACCTGTTCCAGCTTCCCTTCGGCGATGCCGGCGCCGGCATCGCGAACGGAGATCAACACGAAACCATCACCGTCCAGTCTGGTGCCGATCGTCAGGACGCGGGTTTCGCCCGGCATGTCGGCCATCGCATCGCAAGCGTTCGCGACCAGGTTGATCAACACCTGCTGGAGTTCCACCCGATCACCCTGCAGAGTCGGCAAGTTGGCGGCGAGTTCAGCATGCACGGTGACGCCCCGATCGATGAGATCGCCCCGCATGAGTTTGAGCACCTCCTGGACGAGTTCGTTCACGCTGAGCGGCTGGAACTGTACTTCGCCCCGCTTCAGCAGCAGTCGCAGGCGACGGATGATTTCTCCCGCTCGTTGATCGTCATTCACGATGTCCCGGAGGATGTCGCCCACTTCCTTTAGATCGGGTTCGGACTGGCTGAGAAGGATTTGCGCCGCCTGCGCGTTGCTGAGGATGGCGGTGAGCGGCTGGCTCACCTCGTGAGCGATGGAACCCGACAGTTCGCCGAGCATCGTTACGCGGGAAAGATGGGCCAGCTGGCTGCGCTGCCGTGCGATCTCCAGCTCCGCCCGCACGTTTTTCTCCTCCTCTTTGACGACCAACCAAGCCCGCGCCGCGAGCGTCGACAGGGCCATGGCAACGATGAAGAGAACGCTCATCCCCAGGGCAAGTTGATTGCGGAACGTGGTCAGATCTTTGAGAACATCCTCTTCGCTCGACGCCACGCAGATTGACCAAAAGGTATTCCCCAGGCGAACAGGGACGAACACCGCGTATTTCCTCATCGGGCTGACTTGCCTGACGCCGATTCTTTGCGAGATGTATTCCGAGGTACCCTCGCGACCTTGGAGCATCGCGTTCACCAGAGCACTTGCCGAAGGGTTGTCCCTGGTGGTTTCCAATGCTGATTTGCCGGTAAAACCCGGTTCCGGCGTATAAAGAATGGTTCCGGCCTGGCTGATCACCCAGGCGTAACCGGTTTCGCCGACCTTGATCGCGTCAAGATAGCGTTTCGCGAGGCTCTTGAAGTCGACCAGAATTTCCACCGACCCTTTGAATTCAGCTCTCCGCATGACGGGTACGTGAAGGGCAACCGAGTCAACTCCCTCAATGGTCCTGAACACCTCACTGATCACGGGCTTGTGGTCCCGCATCAATGCAACAATGTGTTTTTGATGCGAGATGTCCAATCCCACCGCGTTGCTATCGGGGAAGTCATCACGGATCACCCCTTTTTCGTCCACCCGTGAGATTTCCATGATCCGTGCCTGGTTGGTCTCGTAGAACAGCCTCAGCACGGCTTTTCCGTCGCTGTCGTCCGCGACCACCGCATTCATCTGCGACAAGGCGTTCAAGCTTCCCGTCCAGGTAGCAAAGAACTCTTCGATGCCCCGGGCCGCCTGACGTGCATAGATCATCTGCTGCTGATTCAGCTTCGTGATCGCCGCGCTCTTGGCCTCCTGGTAAATACCTTCGAAGATGAAGACGCATGCACCGGCAATGACAATTGCGAGGGAAATGAAGATCGTTTTACGATTGGTGTTCAATTGTCCTCGTTGGTTGCCAACGGACTGCACCTGGACCAACATAGCTTATAGAAAAAGACGGAGACAGGGATGGCGGAAGGCTTGCTTGGTGGGATTCTGGGGGAGGAGGACGAGAAGGCAGAGGTCGAGGGTCGCGGCGCCCCGCTAGGCGCCGAAGCTTTCGCGTCCGCCGTGGCTGCCAAGCTCGCCCCGCCGCATACTACTCGTGGGGCGTCGCACTGGCGCGCCACGGCGATCTCGCAGGCGCCGTAGCCCGACTCATGGAGGCAAATCGTCGCGGGCCGCATTGGGCTCAAGGAAGCGCGCGAGACGGCGGCGAAGCGCGCAACGTAAACAGGACTACCCATGGCTGATTCTGAGACAAATCCGAGGGCTCTACGCTCGATGACGGCGATTGCACTCGTTGCACTGCTGCTTACCGGCATGATCGCGAAGTCCGACACCGCTCCGCAGATCGACGCGAAGAACTGGTATTGGGGACCAGGTAACCGATGGTCGTACAAACACACGAGCCGAATCTTCCCTAGTGCGAACATCTACCGTGGCAATGGCCCGATTGCCAGGTTGGATTATGCACTGCGCGACTTGGACGACATCTCATTCACGAACCCCGCCACGAAAATGCGAATGAGCATCGCTCAGATGTATACGGCGACCGATACCGACGCATTCCTGGTGATGAAGGACGGCAAGATCGTGACGGAGCGGTACTTCAACGGAATGAAGCCCGAGGATAGGCACCTGCTCATGTCCGTATCGAAATCGGTTCTCGGCGTGCTGTCCGGGATCATCGTGGGCGAGGGCAGGCTCGACCCGAACGCGCTCGTGACGGCTTACCTACCCGAACTGAAGGGGTCGGCATATGAGGGCGCGACCGTGCGGCAGCTGCTCGACATGTCCGTCGGCATGGAGTTCGACGAGGATTACGCGTCGAAGACCAGTGACCTGTACCGGTTGGACGAAGCGGCGGGCTGGGTGGAGCGCGGCCCCAATGCGGCTGCCGGTTTGCATGCCTACCTGGCCACGCTCAGGACGCGACATGGCAGGCACGGAAGCGAATTCCGATACATCTCGCCCAATGCCGATGTGATGGGGTGGGTCCTCGAGCGCGCGACCAACACGGACTTTGCGGATCTCGTCTCCAAGGAGCTTTGGAGCAAGCTCGGAGCGGAGCGAGATGCATACGTGTTGCTCGATGGATGGCAGACAGCCTATACAGACCCCGGATTGAACATGACGCTGCGCGATCTCGGGCGCTTCTCGCAAATGGTTCTCCAACTCGGGCTCTATAACGGACAGCAAATCGTGGCCGGCGATTGGATCGAGGATATCCGCCACAGCGGAGATCCCGAGGCTTGGAGAAAGGGTCCCGGGTACTCCTATTTCCGAACGCTTTCCGGCTACGAGAAGGGCTCATATCGAAGCTACTGGTACGTCGCCGACCCGCGCCGCGGACATATCACCGCGATCGGGCTGGCGGGCCAGCTCATCGTGATAGACCCATCGTCGAATACGATCGTGGTGAAATTCAGCTCGCACGCCACACCGGCAATCGCTCAATACGACATTGAATACGCCGCGGCAATCGCCATCGTCGATGCCATCCGTTGAGCGCGATCAAATCCTGAGCGATGACGGGTCGATCGCGGGCCACTGTCGGCCGGGCCTGGTGCCAAGAGCAAATCATGGCCATTACCCGCGCTGAGACTTATTGGTGACCGACCTCGTATGGTGCGCCTTGGAGAACTCGCGTACCCTGGTAGAGCTCGTCGGTCAGGCCGATCGGCTCTCGAATCTTAATCTAAGTCGGGCTGGTGCAGTGGCCCGTCAGCATTCCTATATCGCGCTGTTGAGCCCTGACTGTCAAGCGGTGAAATCGACGTATTCGTCGAGAAATGCAACCACATCTCGAAACGCGGATCTCTATATCTGCTAGTTCACCTGGCGGCTGCGGCCTTTCCAATGGGGTGCACGCAGTTCGCGTTTGAGTACCTTCCCGGCGCCGGAAAGAGGAAATGGCTCACTGCGAAACTCGATACTGCGCGGGCACTTGTAGCCGGCGATCAGGCGATGGCAGTGGGTGATGAGCTCTTCCGCCAGTACCCGCTCGCCGTCTTTGAGGATCACAATCGCGTGCACGGCCTCGCCCCAGGTCTCGTGTGGGACTCCAATGACGGCACACTGCGACACAACCGGATGCTTGAGGCAGGCATTCTCAACTTCGACCGTGTAGACGTTCTCCCCACCGCTGATGATCATGTCCTTGATCCGATCCACGATATATAGAAACCCCTCCTCATCCATGCGCCCGGCATCGCCGGTATAGATCCACCCATCGCGAAACGTCATCGCCGTCTCCTCGGGCTTGTTCCAATACCCCAGCATGGTATTGAAACCGCGTACCCGGATCTCTCCGACGGTGCCCCGCGGGACCTCGATCCCATCGACGTCGACCACTTCGACCTCGCAGCACGACACTGCGCGGCCCGCCGAAGTGAGCTTGTCGGTCCGGCCATTGAGCGTGTGGTATTCGGGCGGTAGGGAGGTAACGGTCGGCGATAGCTCGGTCTGCCCGTACGCATGAACGAACTGACAATGGGGTAGCGCGTGGATCGCCTGACGCAGTAGCGCTTCAGGCATCGGCGATGCGCCGTAGATCAGATCCTTCAACGATGACGTATCGGTGTTTGCGAGCTTTGGGTGCGTCACGAGCATGTGGATCATCGTCGGCACGAGCAGCACACTGGTCACGCGGTGCTCTTCGATCGCCGTCAGGACTCGCTCCGCGGTAAAGCCGGGGATGATCGCGTTTTGAGCCCCTGCCGAGAACGTAACCATCGCCATGGAGAAATCCGCGATGTGAAACATCGGCGCGGCATGCAAGTAGATGAAGTCCGGGGTCACCGGAAACATGGTCCTGTTCGCCGCGGCACAAGCCCACAATGAGCGATGAGACAGCATGACTCCCTTCGGAAAGCCGGTGGTACCGCCGGTGTAGAAGATGCCGGCCAGATCCTCCCCACTGCGTCCCGCGTCCGGCATCGCCGCCGAGCTTTCGATGAGGTGCTCATAGGAGGTCATGCCTGCCGGGGTGGCGGCGTCTCCCATGTGTATAACCCTGCCGCCGGACGCCAGCTCCGGTTGGATCGACGCCGCCAGTGCGGCAAAAGTATCGTCCACGATCAGCACCTTGGCGCCTGAGTCGTTGATGGCGTAGATGTTCTCGGCAGCTGCCCAGCGGATATTGAGCGGTACGATGACCGCGCCCGCCCACGGCACCGCGGCATACGTTTCAAGGTAGCGGTCGGAATTCAGCGCGAGCACCGCCACCCGATCGCCGGACTGGACTCCCATCGACCGGAGGCCGGCCGCAAGGCGGGCCACTCGCCCGCCAAACTCATCCCACCGGCGGGTCCGCGCGCCAAACACCGTGGCGCGGCCTCGGGGATTCTGCTGTACCGCACGTCTGACGGACTGTGTGATTCCCATGTTGCTCCCTGCGCGCTGCCGCCGCCCATGCTACAAGATTTGGCACCCGGCTAACACGCGCACCGCGCTTCACGCTACCATCGCCGTGCAGGTGACATACGCCCACCGCCCAGGGGGCCGAAGTAATGAGCGAGGTTCGTTCCAGGCGGATTGAACTGTGCCGTATCGCGCAGTGGTTTGCGATCGGCCTGCTGCTCGGGAGTCCCGCATCGAGCCGCAGCAACGACCTCTCCGCGGCCGCTGACCGGTTTGCAACCCTCATCGAAGTCAATGGTCCCATCGGACCCGCACTGAGCCACTACGTCGAGCACGCGCTCGCGGACGCCGGAAACCAGCACAGTGCCGTAGTCATTCTGCAAATGGATACCCCCGGCGGTCTCGACACGTCCATGCGCGATATCATCAAGGCGATCCTTGCCTCGCCCGTGCCGGTGGTGACCTATGTGGCGCCGAGCGGCGCGCGCGCGGCCAGCGCCGGAACGTACATTCTCTATGCGAGCCATCTCGCCGCGATGGCCCCGGCAACCAATCTCGGCGCGGCGACGCCGATTTCGATTGGCGGCGAGCCGAGTGGGCCGCCGGTGCCGGGTGCACCGCCGGTCAACCCGACCGACGACAAGAAGCCAAAAGCACCCGATGCAGTTGCCGCCGGTACCGCGAGCGAGCGTAAAGCGGTCAATGATGCCGTCGCGTACATCCGTTCGCTCGCGCAATTGCGAGGCCGCAATGCCGACTGGGCGGAAGCAGCCGTCCGCGATGCCGCGAGCCTGTCCGCGGACGATGCGCTCGAACAGCACGTCATCGAAATCATCGCGAAAGACGTACCGGATCTCTTACGGCAGCTGCAGGGTCGCAAGATCAAAGCGGCTGAGCGCGAACTCGTGCTCGACACCCAGGGGCTCACGGTGCGAAGGATTGCGCCGGGCTGGCGCGCCCACGTCCTGCTGGTCTTGACCCATCCCACCATAGCCTACGGACTTCTTTTGATCGGTATCTACGGCCTGCTGCTCGAGGGCTACAATCCTGGAGCCGTACTTCCGGGCGTCGTTGGTGCGCTGTCGCTTTTGCTCGGGCTCTACGGTTTGCAACTGCTGGCGGTCAACTATGCGGGTCTCGCTCTCATGGCGCTCGGGATCGGTCTCATCATCACGGAATTCTTCATGCCGGCATTTGGATCGCTCGGCGTGGGTGGCTTGGCGGCGTTTGTCGTCGGCTCCATCATACTGTTCGACAACAACGCATCGGGACTGCAGATGGCATTGCCGTTGATCGGCGGAATTGCCGTGGCCGGCGGGCTGCTCGTCGTCATCATCGGTTGGTTGGCGGCGCGTGCGCGGCGCCGGCCGCTGAGCGCCGGGGTGGAGACGATGGTCGGCGCGACCGTCGAAGCGGTCAATGATTGTCAAGATCGATGCGTCGTGCGCTATGGTGGAGAACTATGGACTGCCCACAGCGCATGTCCGCTGCGTGCGGGTCAGCAGGCCCGCATTGTCAAGGTGGTCGACTTGACCCTCTGGGTGGAACCACGGGATTAGAAGGAGTCATCGCGATGAGCCTTTCCTTGCCGGTCTTCGTTCTCATATTGCTGTTGCTGTTCATTGGTTCGGTACGCGTCCTCAAAGAGTACGAGCGTGGGGTGATGTTTACGCTCGGCCGATTCACCGGTGTCAAAGGGCCCGGCGTGCGGCTCGTGCTACCCGTGATTCAGCAGATGAAGAAGGTGGAGCTTCGCACCGTCGTGCTCAATGTCCCGAAGCAGGATGTGATATCCCGGGACAATGTCTCCGTCAAAGTCAGTGCGGTGGTTTATTTCCGCATCGTCGATCCGGAAAAAGCGATTCTTCAGGTAACCAACCCATGGGAGGCGACCAGTCAGCTTGCGCAGACCACGTTGCGTTCGGTGGCTGGGCAGCATGAAATGGACGAAATGCTGGCGCAGCGCGACAAGCTCAATGCGGCTATTCAGCACATCCTTGACGCAAACACGGCGGCGTGGGGAATGAAGGTGAGCAACGTCGAAATCAAGGACATCGATCTTGATGAGACGATGATCCGTGCCATGGCTCGACAGGCCGAGGCCGAACGCGCCAGACGCGCAAAAGTGATCCACGCGGAAGGTGAGAAGCAAGCAGCGCAATCACTGGCGGAAGCTGCAAAGCTCCTATCAAGCGAGCCCGCCTCGTTGCAGCTACGCTATCTGCAGACACTTGCCGACATATCCAGCGAAAAGAGCTCGACGATCGTGTTTCCGTTACCCATCGACCTGATCGCACCGCTATTGAACGGTCAGGCCAACCGTGGACGCTCGTGACGCGTCAATCCGTGCTGCCAACGAAGATGGTGGAATCGGCCGGATCGGCCCGCGAGGCGGCATCGGCGATGGCGCGAGCGAACTCCTCTACGGTCGGCAGAGCACCCGCTTGTTCGCGGCGGGTTTGCGTCATGCCGCGATTCATTCGCTCGAGAAGCCTTGGCGTTATCGTGCCCTCGATCATGTCGCCACTGACGACCACCAGATCAACCCCGAGCTTGGCGAACTCGGTACGGCGTGCACGAAGGGCCTGTTCGCCGGCATGCTTGCTCGCCGCGACCGGCGCGTATGGACCTGAGACACGCTTGGACGCATGGAAATGCGCCAGGTGGCTGGTCACGAACACAATGCGGCTGCCCGTCGGCATCAAGGACAGCGCTGAATCAACCAGATGCACCTGCGCCTCGAGATTGAGCCGCATCGCGTAGTCCGGCGGCTTGTCTTTCTCGAGTCCTCCGCTTGCGTTCAGGATCAACACGTCGATGTGGCCGAATTCCGAACGCACCGATTCCAACATTGAAGCGACCTCGGCGCCGCTGGTCAGATCCGCCTGTGCCACCAGTGCACGCTGCCCGAACGTGCGCACGACGGAGGCGACTTCCTCGGCTCGTGAGCGCTTACTATGATAGTTCACCACGATGTCGTAACCGCTCCGGGCCAACGAGGATGCCGTCGATGCGCCCACACCACGGGAAGCTCCCGTCACCAATGCAACGCGATTCTTATGTTCGGCCAAGATGCAACCCTTTTCGGACAGGCTCGAAACTCTACCGCATCATGGTTGCCCGCCGCCACGTCATCCGCGATGATGGCCGGCAGCTGAGCGACGAGTAGGTATCAGTGGAAGAATCTCGTTCAAAACCGGCACCCCAGGCTCCTTCGCCCGAGACACCAATCGCTTCAATTCCGGCGGGAATTGAGCATCAAGACGCCGCGCATTCCGCGGGGTCGCCCAATAGCCCAGAGCAGGATGCAACGACAATGCTCGATGTACACGCGCACCAGGCTGTTCATACTTGGAAAGACTTCTTCGTCCACATTGCCACGATCGTGATCGGTCTGCTCATCGCCATCAGCCTTGAACAATCGGTCGAGTTTTTCCATCATCGGCACCGGGTGGCGGAGGCTCGCGAAGCGCTTAGGCTCGAACTTCGATTGAACGTCAATCGCTTCGAGGCGGAGACAGAGGGTTTTCGGCGCTTTGTCCCAATCCTCCAGACCAACCTCGCGATCTTTCAATATCTCCAACAGCATCCCGGCGCCCCGCTCGCCTCGTGGCCCGGAGCGCTCGACTGGAACTACATCAACTTCATCTACCTTGACAATGCATGGAAGACGGCACAACAGAGTGGCGTGCTGGAATACATGCCGGCGGACGAGGTCCGACACTACGCCGCCATTCATAGGCGCCTCGACATCTTGAACGATTTGATTGTGGCACGGCGCGCCGCCGTTTCCCGTGCCGCGATGTATACCATCGCGCAGCCCAACGCATCCCTCCTTTCGCCCGCTCAGATCGACGACGAGATTGCGCTCACGACCTCGGCGCTCCTCGCTTACACGATGACTGCCGCGTCGCAAATCGACGCGAGCGTCCAATTGCATGAGTTTTCGTCGGCACCGACCATTGCCGAGCTACGCGCCATAACGCACCGCACGGTCAGCCCGGAATCCGAACGGGCAAATCAAGCCTTGACCGACAAGGTCTTCAAGTTGGAAAGGGCGGTAAGCGACTCGCACGAATTGGATTGAATCATGCTCACCACCCACTGCAACGCTCCCACGGAGAAAAATTCTCCAGACCCGGAGCCCTTCTGGATCGATCTGCTCAACCCGACCGCGGATGAGATGGCGCGGATGACGAGAGAGTATTCCATCCAAGTCCCGACCCGCGACGCGTTGCAGGAAATAGAGACCTCCAGCCGCCTCAGATCCGCAGGGCAGGTGCTGTATGTCAGTATGCCCCTGATCGTGCAGGACAGTGTTGGCCTCGCACCGACGCCGCTCGGGTTCATTCTGTCGCCGCAACTCCTCGTCACCGTGCGCTATTCCGACATTCCCGCTTTTGAGCAGGTTGGATCGCGACTTGAAACGGGTGGTCAGATGAGCGGCGCCGCTGTCTTCGCCGCCCTGATCGACGCCATGGTCGATAACAGCGCCGATATGCTGGAGAAGCTCAGCAGGGACTTGGCCACTGTGTCGGAACGCGTTTTCAGAAGGAACGCAGCTTCGTCAGTAGCGGATCGGCGCCTCGCCCGCTCACTGCGGGCCAGCCTGAATGCCGTCGGTGCAGCAGGGGAGGATGAGTCGCGAATTCGCGAAAGCTTGCATGGCTTGCAACGAATCATCGGGTTCGTTGCCGAAATGACGGTGGCCTGGTTGCCGCCTGATCTCGCCACTCGCTTGAAGACTGCGCGGCAGGACCTCGTGTCACTCATCGACTTCGAAGGGCATCTGGTGGACAAGACGCAATTTCTGCTGGACGCCATCCTTGGCTACATCAGTACCGAACAAAACGATATCTTCAAGGTCCTTACCATCGTATCCGTGGTGGGTATTCCCCCCACGTTGATCGCGAGCATCTACGGCATGAACTTTCACAACATGCCGGAACTCGGCTGGCGTTGGGGTTACCCTTATGCGCTCGTGCTCATCGCGCTCAGCACGATCATCCCCATCGTCTGGTTCAAGCGTCGGGGTTGGTGGTGAGCCTGCTCTCGGTTCATAGGAGGAAACCAATGCGCCAGCCGCTGCTTCGAAGTACCGCAGTAATCATTGCGCTTACCGCCACGACCGCCATCTTCGGCGCGGAGGACAAGCCGGCAGCACCGGTCTTCGAGCCGGACGGTGCCGTGCAGGTGCCTGCTTTTGACCTACCACCGTCGAACCTGATCAGCAAGGAAGCGCTGGAAGCGCAGGCGATGCGGGCGCGTATGCCGGTCGGCGCACCGTTATCTTCGGGGGATATTGCCGCTGCGCGCACAGGCTTGGAGGCAATGTTGGCGCCGCAGGTGGCCGGCATGCGCAAATTGTATCCGGTCGATGTCGTCGACCAGGCGGTTTCGGGTATCCCCACCCGCATCATCACGCCAAAGGGCAGGACTTTCGATCAGCAGCACGTACTGATCAACCTGCATGGTGGGGGCTTCAGCATGTGCGCCGATGCCTGCGCCCTGCTTGAATCGGCGCCGATCGCTTCACTCGGCGGCTATAAGGTCGTGGCGGTCAACTATCGCATGGCGCCCGAAGCCACTCACCCAGCTGCCGTGGAAGATGTCGCGACGGTCTACCACGAGCTATTGAAAAGCTACAAGCCGCAGCACATCGGCATTTACGGTTGCTCCGCCGGCGGCGCGCTCACCGCGGAAACGGCGGCCTGGCTGCCGGCACATGCTCTACCGCAGGCAGGCGCTATCGGCATATTCGGGGCGGGCGCGGTGCGATTCGGCGCCGGGGATTCGGCGTGGATCGCAGCCTACATTGACGGCTCCTTCCCGCCGCCGGTGAAGACTGGTGGAACCGCGCCCGACATTACCCGTGGTTACTTCGGAGCTGCCGACCAGCTCGATCCGATCATTTCGCCCGCCCTACACCCCGAAGTGATGGCGAAGTTCCCGCCCACGCTCATCATTACCGGTACCCGCGCAATGGACATGAGCCCGGCGATCTTCACCAACTCGCAGCTGCTGAAGGCCGGCGTGCGTTCCACTCTGATCGTCGGCGAAGCCATGGGCCATTGCTACATCTACCAATCGAACCTGCCCGAGGCGCGCGATGCATACCAGGTGATCGTCAGATTCTTTCGGGAAAACCTGAAGTAGCAAAGCCCCGGCGCTGTCGCGAGTCGCTGCTATAGGTCGGCGAGATTCGCGGCGCTCTTCCTGTGCGAGGCGACGAAGACAGCCACAAGAGTGATCAGAGAACTTGCGGCGAGGTAGGTGGCGACGGACCACGTGGCGCCCCCCGACCAATGAATCAGGTATGTGGCGATGATCGGAGCCGGCGCGCCGCCGAGCATACCTGCGATCTGGTATCCCAGTGAGACCCCTGTGCAGCGCACACGCGCCACGAACAGCTCGGCAAGAATGGCCCCGGTGATGCCGTAGAGTGCGCTCGCGATGAAGGCCGAGACAGACATGGCAATCCAGATCAGGGCAGGCGAGCGCGTGCTCAAGAGCCAAAAGAAGGGATACGAATACAACAGGATGCAGACCGCACTCCAGATCGCCACGCGATACCGGCCCACGCGGTCGGCGAGACGGGCGAAGATCAGGATGCTCACCGCTTCCGAGACACTGAAGAGCACGTTCCCAACGAGGGCCACGCCTCTCGATACCCCGAGCTGCTTCGTGAGATACGAAAGGCTGAAAGTCGTGACGACATAGAATCCGCTGATACTGACGAACACCACGCCGATGGCCAGCACCAGCGCGAGGCGGTGGTCGCGCAGTACTTCGAGCAGAGGAGCCTTGGACGCAAGACCACGCTCTTTGGCGCGCGAGAACACCGGTGACTCGGCCACCCGCAACCGGATGACAAGCCCGACGACCACCAGTGCAATGCTCAGCAGGAACGCCATTCTCCAGCCCCAGGCGTAGAATTGCGTCTCCGGGAGCGAGGCGAACGCTGCGAAAACGCCCGTGGAGAGTATGAGTCCGACGGGTACACCCAGCTGCGGCCAGCTCGCATAGAAGTTGCGGTCCTCCGCAGGGGCGTGCTCGAACGCCATCAGAGTCGCTCCGCCCCATTCGCCTCCCACCGCGAAGCCCTGTACGAATCGCAGCGTGACAAGGAGGATGGGCGCCATTACGCCAATCTGCTCGAACGTCGGCAGGAGCCCGATCAGGAAGGTCGCCCCGCCCATCAGGAGAAGCGTGGCGACGAGCATGGACTTGCGACCGAGCCGATCGCCGAGATGGCCAAAGACGGCTCCGCCGATCGGACGGGCGAAAAAGCCGACGCCGAACGTGGCGAATGACGCGAGCGTGCCCGCGAGCGGATCGAATCGGGGAAAGAATAGCTTGGGGAACACCAGGGCCGCGGCGGTCCCGTACACAAAGAAGTCGTACCACTCGACCGCCGTACCGATGAAGCTCGCGAACGCGACTCGGCGGATAGATTTTCGATGCCCGACTTCCGCGCGGTCGAATGTCCCATCGATCACTCGCGCACCCATGGCATGTCCCCCGAGATCGATTTTCTTGTGCTGGCGGCGCCAAAGCCTGCCTGTAGGGCTGCGCAGCTCGCGGTGAGTCTACGCTACGCGCGAGGAGATCGGAGAGCAAGCCGTAGCTGGGTGGCAGCGTGGTCGAGGGCTCCGGAGTGCGCATGTTATACGCCACCCCGGGAAAGGCCATTGCACGAAGGTCGTACAGACGGTTGGGGCATCAGGAGGGAGCATCCCAAGAGCGCTGATGGCTTCTCCCGGTCCAGCGTGTTTCCGCTCCCCTCGGGGCTATCTCCGGACTGCCCTTAGGGGAGTTTTTTGAGCCGACACATCCTGACATCCATGCGCGATCTGATTTCCGAGTCTTCGTCACCGACCCGCGACGAGCTCAGACAACACCTGCGATTGCGCAGGTTCATGCTGGCCAGCATCTTTTCCGTACTGTATCTGCTGGTGCTGGCCGTCTTTTCCACGCAGGGCAAAATTGACCGCGAGACGCTGATCGAAGCTTGCGCGATCGTCGCGGCGGTGATCGTCGTATTCTTCATCGTTTTCCGCTTCGGGCTCAATCTTCGCTTTTCAGATCCGAGCTTGACCGCCTTTCAGCTTCTTGCGGCCGTGTTCACCATGCTGTTCGTCGTCTATCGCGCGCCGGACAGTCGACTTGCCTTTACCCCCTTCTTTTTCGTCGCACTGATGTTCGGCATGCTTCGCTGCAGCGGAAGGAAACTGGCCGTGCTGGCGCTGATCTCGTTGGCCGCTTTCGCGCTGGTGATCGGGCGTCGCTACAGCGACCACCACGACGTCGAAATGCTGCGCCTCGACGTGCTTCAGCTCATCGTGATTGCGATGACATTTCCCTGGCTCGTGTTCATCGGGGGGCGCGTGAAGCAGCTCCAGCGCGACCTCGTTGATGTGAACATCAAACTGGAAGACATCGAGGAGAAGGCGCGCCACGACGATCTGACCGGGGTCTACAACCGTCGCGCTCTGATGGCCGCCATGGATGGCGCGAGACAGCGCGCCCAGGCCACCGGCGAGCCACTCTCCATTTGCGTAATCGACCTCGATCTCTTCAAGCGCTACAACGACGAATTCAACCACCTGACCGGGGATCGGGTGCTCCAGGCATTTGTACAGGTCGTGCGGGATGGGTTGCGTTCTACGGATATCTTCGGGCGGTATGGCGGCGAGGAGTTCGTCCAGATATTGCCGCATACCGCGCTGTCTGGTGCGATGCTCGATGCCGAGCGGCTGCGCGATCGAGTGAGCACGCTCGATATTCCTTTCGCGAGTTCGATGGGACCGCTCACCGTATCAGTCGGCGTGGCACAGTACAGGCCCGGCGAGACCATCGTTCAGACCTTCGCCCGGGCTGACGGAGCGCTTTACAAGGCGAAGCAACTGGGCAGAAACCGTGTGGAATGCTGACGCCCGGCCGCTGCCGCACTGCGTGTGTGGGACCAGTTTATGCTGCCGTGGTCGATGCGCCGAGGACGGAATGAATCTGCGCGACCACTGCCGCCCCCTCGCCGACGGCCGAAGCCACGCGCTTCGTTGAGCCGGACCGGACATCGCCAATGGCGAATACACGCGGGAGGCTCGTTTGGAGCGGCAGGTGCGCAGCCGTGTCGCTCTCACTTCGCGGGCCGGTGAGGATGTAACCTTTCTCGTCCAGCGCAACGCATCCGTTGAGCCACCCTGTGTTCGGCTCGGCGCCGATGAACATGAATATATGCCGGACCGGAAGGTGCGAGGTCGCCAGTGTCTTTCGATCGCGTACGGTCGCACCGTGCAACTGGCCCAGCGGTCCGCCGTGCAGCTCTGCCAGCTCCGAGTGCGCCAAGACCTCGACGTTTTCGAGCATTCTGATCCGATCGATCAAGTAACGGGACATCGACGCCTCGAGTCCCTCGCCTCTGACGAGGATCGTCAGACGTTTCACCTGCGGCGCGAGAAACACCGCCGCCTGACCCGCCGAGTTGCCGGCGCCCACCAACGCAATCTGCTCGCCGGCGCAAAGCTTCGCCTCCACCGGCGAGGCCCAATAATGCACGCTGTCGCCTTCGAAGGGTTTCATGTTGAGGACAGCCGCCCGCTTGTAGCGAGCGCCCGAAGCCACGACAACTGTCCGTGCCCGCACAGATCCCTGTTCAGACAGGGTTATCTGCACCGTTTCGGCGCCGCCGTCGCTGCCTCCATCGCAGAGGATCCGTGTCGCGACCAGCGGAATGGCCACTTGCGCACCGAACTTCTGCGCCTGATTGAGCGCCCGTCCCGTCAGCGCCAGACCGGAGATCCCGGTCGGGAAGCCCAAGTAGTTCTCGATCCGCGCCGAAGCGCCGGCCTGGCCACCCAACACCTCTGCATCGAGCACCAGCACGGATAGCCCCTCGGAGGCGGCGTAGACCGCAGTCGCGAGTCCTGCGGGTCCCGCACCGATCACGGCGACATCGTACAGATCGTCCTTTTTGAGCGTCGGAGTAATACCAAGCCAGACACCCGCTTCCTCATTCGAAGGTCGTCTCAACACGCGGCCGCACGCACAGACGAGGATCGGCAGGTCGCCAGCGGGCAGCGCCATATCGTTGATGAGCTGCCGGCCGCGCTCGCTCGCGCAGTCGAGAACAAAATGAGGGTAGGCGTTGCGGGTCAAGAAGGCCTGCAGCCTCAACAGATCGGCGGAACCGGCACGGCCGAGCAAGACCGGGCCGACACTGCGCTCCAAGAGACTGATGCGCCTCAGAATGAGGGCGCGCATGATGACCTCGCCCAGCTCCGCGGATCCGACGATGAGCGCGCGCAATCGCTCGGCATTGAGCGGCAGCGCGACGCACCCGTCGGTGCCCGCGAGCGCGCCGGCGAGCGTAGGGCGCTCCGACAGCTGATGCAACTCGCCGGTAAATTGACCGCTCTCGAGTCGTGGAAGAGAAATCTCTTGATCCAGCCCGTCACGTCCGAAAAGCTCAGCCGACCCTTCGAGTAGAAACCAGGCGGGAACTCCGCGCTCGCCAACCTGGAAAATACTCTCCCCGGGCGAGAATCTCCTGGGTTCAGCGCTGGCGAAGCGCTTGACAACCTCGAGTTGTTCTACGCGAAGGCGTGGAAAACGTTGAGCGCTCCGATCGGAGAGCGGCACCAAGACGTCTATCTGCTCTGGTGTTCTCATTTGGATGGCTCCCAACCTGGGTTAAGAGGGGATCACCGGCACGAGTCCGGGTGCTGACCGTATCAAATTTAACTGGTTGGCTCAATTTCGAGGATAGACTGCCTTTTTGGCCCAACGCCGATCGGGCTTTAAGCGCATCGGGGAGATGGATCGTGACAGGAGCGAGGAAGCCGGATGAGGGCACAAGCGCCACGCTGACGGAGGAGGTCCGGCGGAGGGCCGAAGAGCGTGAGGCGCACATATTGGGCGATGGTCCGCGGCTGCATCCCATCGAACTCAATGAGCTCTCCAGCGGGTTGCTTGCAATTCTGGCGCGTATGGAGAGTGTAAACGCCGTGCTCAACTCCGATGCCGAAGGCGATCGCGGCGGTACGCAGCAATTACGGGCACAGGTGCTCGCAGATCCACGAACGGCAGCCTCATCGCCCGAGATACTGGCAGGCCTGTCCCAATTGCCGGAAATCGTCCGCACCATGTTGCGACATCCCGAACTGTTCGCGCTCCATACGGACGTCGGTCTGCAGCTTCTTGCGCGAGGTGCCTTATCGTTGCGCGATCGGGAACTCGCCGTATTGCGGATCGCGTGGCTCTGTCAGGCCCCGTATGAGTGGGGTGAGCATGTCCTGGTCGGCAGGCGTTTTGGCCTCACGGGTGAGGACATTGCGCGCGTGATCGAGGGCCCTGGTGCAGAAGGGTTGGATGGGCACGAGAGTGCCATCTTGCGAGCGGTCGATGAGCTGCATGGCGATGCGATGATTTCGGATGCAACCTGGGACATGCTGGCCGAGCGGCTCGACGAACGGCAGCTGATCGAATTGCCGATCATTGTGGGTCAATATCAGACGGTGGCCTATTATCAGAACTCTCTTCGTCTTCGCCTTCACACCGGCAATCGCGGCCTCAAAGCGCGCTAGGGCGCGAAGTGCCGAGGTCGTCGGAGCGGCCTGCTTCGAGGCGGGACCATTGGGCGGTGGGACGTCCGTTGGTACGGATATTCTGCTTTCCTTTGAATCGTTGTGGCCAGCCGGTCGGCGAGTCCTCCCACGTCTCCTGCCGCCCGTAGACCGTCATGTCGAGCAAATCGTAGCTGTTGTCCATCGCCTCGCCGCCGCGTCCCGTCGTCCAGTAAGTCTCGAAGACATTCGATCCTTGCCGCAGGTAGCAAACGATGTGAAACAGGCCCATCCGTCGTCCCACCAAGAGGGTGTCGAGCGAGGCTTGAGCCGAGTACCACGGCATATCCCAGCCCATGAAGTCGCGGTACCGGGCGCTCTCTGCGTACGGGCCTTGGCAGAGCACGGCGTAGGTGACGTCGCGAGAATGAATATAGGACAGCTCGCGGACCTGCGATGTAAGCCAGGTGCACCCCTCGCATTGCTCCGGCGCAGGGTGGCCGGTGTGCCACATGAAGTAGTACGCAATCAGCATCCGGCGTCCCTCAAACGCGTCCAATAATGTCACCGCCCCGCGTTCGCCAATGAGCGCTGTGGCACCATCCACCTCGACCATGGGGAGCCGTCGGCGGGCGGCTGCAATCGCGTCGCCTTCTCGTGTGTGAGCCTTCTCTCGAACCCGCAATGCGTCGAGCTCGGCGTGGAAGGTGTCCCGATCGACCACCTCGGGGGCGGCTCCAAGTTCATCCATCATGAGGTGCCCGCTTTCGCCTGTGCGGCGTGCTCTCGGAAGGCGGCCTCTCCGGCGTCGGACACCTCGACCCACTTCCGGTTGGGAGAGGTCTCAGCGTCGTAGTTGTCGTGCCAGTTCCACCATTTGTACGGCGGGCTCTGGGGGTAACCCTTCGGCGAGACCTCCCAGGTCTCCTGACGGCCGAGCGGCGTGATGTCGAGGTAGCTCCAGGTCGTCCCCATCGCCTCGTCGCCGCGGTTGTTGATGAAGTATGTGCGGAACACCCGCTCGCCGTCGCGGAAGAACACGTTGTGGCCGTGCCACTCATCGACGCCGAAGTCCGCGTCGAAGCCGTCGGTGATGGTGTACCAGGGCATCTCCCAGCCCATCCGCGCCTTCAGGCGCGCGATGTCCGCCTGCGGCGCACGGGAGGCGTAGGCGAGGGTGGTGTCGCGGGCGTTCAGATGGGCGAGGTGGGCGACCTGATCGGCGCCCAAGGAGCAGCCGCGACAGGCGTGCTCGGGCCAGCCGAACACCCCGGGTTCGAAGAAGGCACGATAGACGATCAACTGACGGCGGCCCTCGAACAAATCGAGCAGGCTTACCCTGCCCTTGGGTCCGTCGAACTCGTACCTCTTGTCCACCGACAGCCAAGGCATCCGCCGGCGTTCGCTCGCCAGCGCGTCACGGGAGCGGGTGAAGGCCTTCTCCTTCACGAGGAGCTGCTGGCGCGCAGCCTCCCACTCCTGCTGCGACACGATCGGGGGCGTGGTCATCGCGAGATGCTCTTTCCCGCGTTCGTTGTCTCTCTCTTTGCTGGTTGCCATTTCATTCCTCCTGTGTTTTCTGAAACAGACCGGAGCGATTGGATCTGAAAAACCTTCTGAGCTTGCCGATGCATACCGCGAGAATTCCACCCGTGGATCCGGCGCCGGCGACCACTACCGCTGTGCTTGCGATACATATTGGGCACATGGGTCCTCCTGTGAATGTCGTTGCGTTCTGGATATGTCCTGGTCATTGGGAGTCATGTACGAATACTGATGCAGTATCGAACCAGCCGGGGAGTAATCAAGATAGTGGCGGGAATTCCCCGCGATTCGCGCTGACCTCAGCGTGTCGTCGCTCCGCCGTCCGGGACGCGGCTCCAGAAATCCGAGGGATTGGGACTGATCGCGGTTTCCATGCCGATGATGCCGAGCGGAGCCTGACGATTCGCCAAGTCGCGCGCAAACGCCTCGCAGACGGACTCAAACGTCCAGTGCTCGTTACGCAGAATCGGCAGGAGGATCCCGGGATGGGTGCAAAGAGCGAGCTGTGGGCCATCGCTGCGAATCACCTGTCCGGTCACACCCGCAGACGCGTCGGAGAGTAGGAATTCGACTACGGGCGCATTGTTTTCTGGGGGCGGTTGCCTCACGAGCGCCGGCGGCGGTAGCCCCTTGGCGCGATAATACGCATCGCTGACTTCGGACAGTCTGGTTGCGGCCTGAGGCGAGAGCGCATTGACACGGACTCCCTTCTCCCGCAGTTCAATCGCCCAGGTGTAGGTCAGCGATGCCACTGCGCCCTTCGTCGCGCCATAGACGCCCAATGTCGGCAGTCCCATTTGCGCACCGGAGGTGACGTTGACGATCGAACCCTTACCCCGCTTGATCATCGGGCCGATCGCGTGGGCCGCGCAATTGATCGTACCAATGAGATTCACCTCGACGAATCGGCCGATGTCCCGCTCTCGGAGCTCATCCAGCCGCGCCATCGAAAAAAGCGCGGCATTGTTGACCAAGCCATCGATGGCGCCGAATTCGCGCACGCAGCGCTCGATGAGAGCCGCCGCCTCCGACCACTTGGAAATATCAGCGGGGTGCGCGACCGCGCGCCCGCCGGCGTCGTTGATGGCATTCGCGACCTCCGAGGCAGGCTGCGGATCCACGTCATTCACGATGACGGCAGCACCGCGCGCGGCGACCGCTTTCGCGCAAGCCGCGCCGAGTCCGCGTCCCGATCCGGTGATGACAATCGCCTTCCCGTCTAATGCGCCCATTTCTTTACTCCGCTACTGCTCCGTTTTGAACTTCTGCCATAACCGGGTGATGGCACGCGATTGCTCCGGCGAGTCTCCCATGTGCACGACCAATCCCCGCAGCTGGTCGGCGGGCAGATAGATGGCCGGGTCCGCGGCTGTCGACTTGTCGAGCAGCGGGGTTGCCGCAGCATTGCCATTGGCATAGCCGATGAAATTCGACACGTCGGCGATGACCTTTGGATCCATGACGTAGTTGATGAAAAGATAGGCGTTGTTGGCATGCGGTGCATCCCTGGGGATGGCGAGCATGTCAAACCAGAGCAAAGATCCCTCCCGCGGAATCAGGAAGCGAACTTTGATGCCGTTTTTCGCCTCCTCGGCGCGTTGGCGTGCCTGGACGATATCGCCATTGACGCCAAGTGCAATGCAGGAATCGCCGTTCGCAAGAGCCTGGATATAGTTCGACGATTCGATGTTGCGTATATGGGGGCGAATCTTGGTCAACACCTGCTCGACGTCAATCAGATCTTGCGGATTCGGCGAGTTGGGATTTCTTCCCAGGTATAGGAGCACCATGCGCGTCACCGCGGCGGGCGTATCGACCATGTTGATCCCGCACGCAGCCAGCTTCGAGGCAAATGCCGGGTCGAAGATCAGGCGCCAACTGTCGAGCGGCACGCCAGGGAGAATCTCCGCCACCTTTTTTTCGTTGTAGCCAATGCCATACGTTCCCCAGGTGTACACGACGCCATGGACGTTCCCCGGATCGTTGAGCGCCGCCTGAGCCATCAAGGCGTGGTCGAGGTTGACCAGATTGGGAAGCATCTCTTTGTCGAGGGGCAAATACGCGCCGCTGCGAATTTGCCGTTGGAAGTAGGGGCTCGCCGGAACGACGACATCGAATCCGCTGTTTCCGGTCAACATACGCGATTCGAGCATCTCGTTGGTGTCGAAATAGGAGACATTGACTTTGATGCCCGTCAGTCTCTCGAAATTCGAAATGGTGTCCGGTCCGATGTAATCGGACCAGGTGTAGAGATTGAGAACCTTGTCATCGTGCTTTGCGACGTCCGATGCGTTACCGCCTCCCGAATCCGGGTGACTGCAGCCGGTGAAGAGAGTTACCGATGCAAGGAGCATCGCGGTTGTCAGCGCTGTCGATCTACTCATCTTTTGTCATAATTGCCGTGCGTTTTGGGAGTTTCGCGCATGAAATCATTGATCTTGCGCCCGCTCTGCGGGCTTTTACTACTGTTATCCGTTCCGGCCTGGGCCGATGCCACGAAGGATTGCCATATCGGCTCCTACCGGCTGAGCGATGGCGAGGCGATCGACATCGCGCCATCGGACGCGGATACGCTGCGCTGGCGCACCTTCAGCGGAGAGACGGGCCAACTGCATCGCAATGAGGACGGCTCCTGGACCAGCACCTTCGGCTGGACCGACAAACCCGACGGCAAAACCGTCTCGTTCTCCGATTGCAGCAAGGGTGAGATCACCTTCGGCAAGCAAACCGGCAGGAGCATCGCGTTCGATGTCCGGGAGACGACGTTCGAGAGCAGCGGAGTCAAATTGGTTGGCCGACTGGTGATGCCCAAGGGTGGCGCAAAGGTGCCGGTGGTGGTGTTGATCCACGGGTCGGAGCATGACTCCGCGCGCGACTTCTATGCGCTTCAGCGCATGTTCCCGGCGCAGGGCATTGGCGCGTTCGTCTATGACAAGCGCGGCACCGGCGCATCCGGCGGAACCTACACACAGGACTTCGAAGTGCTGGCCAACGATGCGGCGCTGGCGGTGAAAGAGGCCCGGCGCCTTGCGGGCCCACGCGCCGGCCGTGTCGGCTTTCAGGGCGGCAGCGCAGGCGGATGGGTTGCGCCGCTCGCCGCCAACCGCACGCCGGTGGATTTCACCATCGTGAGCTTCGGCCTTGCCGTGACGGTGCTGGAAGAGGATCAGCAGAGCGTCGCGCTCGATATGTACTTCCACCATCATTCCGCGGAAGACACCGCGAAGGCGTTGGAGCTGGCGCGCGCGGGCGAAAGGGTAGTCGAAACCGGCGGCGCGGACGGCTATGTGGAATTCGACGCGCTGCGCCAGAAATACAAGTCCGAACCCTGGTACAAGGATGTGCACGGCGATTTCCTGTTCTTCGTCCTACCCCTCGACAGGGCGCAAATCACCGACGAACTCGCCAAGAACTTCAATTTCAACACCCCCTTCCACTACGAGCCGATGCCCGCCTTGCGCGCATCGAGCACGCCGCAATTGTGGGTGCTGGGATCAGACGATCTGCAATCGCCCAGCATCGAAACCGCAAAACGTATCCGATCGTTGATCGCCGCAGGCATGGATTACACGTTGGCGGTCTATCCTGGCGCGGAGCACGGCATGACGGAGTATGAGTTGAAGCCGGACGGCACACGGGTCTCGACCCGCTTCGCGCCCGGCTATTTCGAGATGATGCGCGATTTCATCCGCGATGGACACATCGGTGATCATTATGGGAACGCCGAGATCACCCAGCCACACGTCCGGACCGGGGCACCTGTCAGGCCAGGCGGAGCAGCATCTCGCTCACCTTCGCCGGTTCAGTGATCATGAGGTCGTGGCCGGTGTCGATCTCCCAGGCCCGGTCCGCTTCGAGAAGCTCGGCCTTTCTTCTCTCGTCAAACCCTTCCATCCGGCGTTTGCAGTTGATGTCGGTGCGAGGCAAGCGCCTGACCGCAGCCTCATCCCTCAGCCGCAGCTTCTGCGTGTAACACTTCCAGGGATGCTGCTGGAGCTTCGGTCGCATCCAAGCGACGTCGGCCGAATCGGTCACGCCAAAGAATTCGGGCTTGAGCGTGTCCGGCCACGTCACCACTTCGACCCCATCGACCTCGCGCACCCAGCTTTTGCAGATGGCCATGATCTGAACCGCGACGTCCGCGAGGGATTCGCCGTTACGAGGATGGGCGGCGTCGAGGAAGACCAGCTCCTTGATCCGATCCAGTGCGCGATCGGCAACGCCGGTGATCACCATGCCGCCGTAGCTGTGGCCGACGAGGACCACGTCGTGAAGATCGTCGAATGTGAGGACGCCCACGACATCGGTTATGTGCATCTCCAGGTCGACCGCTGGGTTGAGCAAATGTTGCCGCTCGCCGAGCCCTGTCAGCGTCGGGGTATGGACCTCATGGCCGGCCCGGCGCAGAAGCCGCGCCACCTTCTGGTAGCACCAGCCGCCATGATGTCCGCCATGTACGAGTACGTAAGTCGTCATAGTTTCGCCTTGGTAGACCCGATGAAATCGTCTGTCCGGAGCGCCCGGTCATGCGCTTGGAATCGCTCCAAGTTGATAGACCCCGCGGCATCCATGATGATGGATGGATGATCGAAGCGAAAGGCGAAGCGGTGCAAGGGGAAATTGGCAGCTCATCGCCGCCGATGCCGCCGTCCGAGACGTACGCCATGGTGGCCGGCGTGATCCTCAGCACGGTGGCAATCGCCACCTTTCTGCTCATGCCGCAGTTCGTCGAAGCGGCGGTTGCCGATCTCCACTATACCGAACAGCAGGTTGGAATCCTGTCCTCGGTGGTGATGGTCGGCTCGACGCTGGCTGCGCTTGGCGCGAGCCTGTGGATCCGCCGCAGCTCGTGGCGGATGGTTGCCTCGATCACGCTCCTCGGGCTGCTAATCGCGAATGGCGCCTCGATGGTGTTGCACAGCCCGGCCTGGTTCATCGCACTGCAGGGCATCGGCGGTTTCTGCGGGGGATCGCTGTACTCGTTGTCGCTGACCATCCTGTCGGATTGCCGCCGCTCCGAGCGCTACTTTGCCTATGCGGTCGGCGCGCAAACCATGTATCAGGTTTTCGGGCTCGTCGCAGGACCATTCCTGATCCATCACGGCGGCGTCAATGCGGTGCTGACGCTGTTCGTCGCGCTGTGTGTTCTTGGTCTCTTCTTCGTTCCATTCGTGCCCAGCCACGGCCGCATCCACACCGCGGTTCCCGTGGGCGCCGGCCTCCTCAGCCGTCCGGTGCTACTGGCGCTCGCGGGCTGTTTCCTTTTCTACGTCAATATCGGCGCCTACTGGACCTACATCGAGCGTATCGGCACCGCGGCCGGTATCGGACTTAGCGCGATTTCCAACGCGCTGGCCTTCTCGACGGTGGCGAGCATGGCAGGAGTATTCCTCGCCTCGTGGCTCGGCGGTCGCCGCGGATTCCTCGTGCCCATTGCGTGGAGCGCAGTCGCGGTGGTTCTTTCGATGCTGCTGTTGTTGGGCCACTTGCAGCTGACGGCGTACGTCGTTTCGGCCGTGGTGTACGGAATTGCCTGGAATGTATCGATGACCTACCAGTACAGCACGGTGAATCTCGTCGACCGGAGCAGGCGCGGCGTCGCGCTCGCACCGGCATTCCACAACGCGGGCGGGGCGGTCGGGCCCGCCCTCGCGGCCCTCGTCGTTACGGCGAGCGATCACAGCAGCGTTCTATGGCTCGTTGGTGTGAGCGTGCTTGCGAGTCTCGTCTGTTTCGTGTTCGCATTGCGCCTGCACGCGCGAACTGCGGAACGGCTCCCGCCCTACGGGTGATCCTATGGGTGATCCCTATGGGTGCTCGTCGCGGAGCCGGCCGCCCAGCGCTGCCGCGATGCTGGCGATAAACGCGCCGATCAACATCGACAATGCGATGAATATCGACGCCTCGGCAGCGGCCTTTCGTGCCGCATCCGCAGCGGCGCGGGCCTTATTCGCCGCATCCATCGTGCCCGTGAGGAACTCATCCACCCGCCGCTGTGCCTCGGCCGGTGGCACGCCGGTTTGCGTTGCGACGAGCTGCGCCAAATAAGCGCGATCGGTATCGGGCACACTGCCGTTGGTGACGGCGTTTGCGGCGATGTGAACCGCTTCGACGCGTGCATCCGGCCCGCTTTGAGCGCTCGCCGATCCTACGGCCGATCCTGGGGCGGCGGTGCGGAACAGCTTGTCGATCGCGTAGGTCGCCGAGGAGTTATTCGAGGTGGCACTCTGCGCGATTGCGCCCGCGCCTGCGGAAGCGGCCTCCGAGGCGGCGTGCACTCCGCCGCTCAACAGTGCGGAGACGGAGCCCGCGAATACCGCGCCGACGAGCACGGTCGCAACCGACCAGGTAATCAAGCCATGGGCCGTGTCTCGAAAGAACACCTCGTGCGTGTGCGTCCCGTACCATCGGGTGCGCAGCCGTCCGGCGATGTATCCGCCGAGGCCCGCCGAGATCCACTGCGTCACGATCAGCCAGATGGCGGTCGTGACGGTGAATGTCGTGGCCGACGCGCCGCGTCCCGGCCATGGCGATATCTCTGCGAATCCGAGACCGGACCCCAACGCGAGCAGGATCAGCGACACGGAGACCGCGACGGACGCGCCGGCGATGATCGCCGCCCACGAAGCGGCAGATTTGCCGGGGACCACCGCCGTATCCGCGCGATTCAAGTAAGGGTCGGCATCGGCGAGGGCGCGCGAATCACCGACCCGCGGATCGAGTACACGAGAGCCAAGAGTTGTTTCCACGGTGGTGTACCTAGTGATGCGAGCACATGGCAAGCAGCAAGATAATCGGAAGAGGTACGCCCAGCATCCAAAGCAGTATTCCGCGGCCCATAATTTTAAGTCCTGTGATTGGGTTCTTGTCGTTGCCAATAGTTGATGGCGGATTGGAGTCTGCGCCACAGGACGATCTTTCAGTATCGCCGTTTTACAATGAGTAACTGTCAGTGATTTCTGACTTTTTTCGCGAGTTGCCGATGCACCGTATAGTATGCGCGCCTCATCGGCGGCAACGTGGAGCGTGTGTTGAAGCGGAGTCTATGCGCGGTCAATCTCGGTTTGGCGCTGTGCCTCGCGAGCTGCGCGAGCAAGCCGCCGTCGCCGAATACAGCATCGTCGTCGAATGCACCGCCGGTGAGCCAGGCCCAGGGCCGCGCACTCATCGAGAGCTCCATCCCGGGCACGGTCCGGGATCGCGCCGGCTGGGCGACCGACATATACGCGGCATTCACCGTGCTCGCATTGGCGCCCGACCGCGAAAACGTCTGCGCGGTGGTGGCCGTGATCGAGCAGGAATCGAATTTTCACGTCGACCCGGTGATACCGAATCTACCCGCCGTCGCTTGGCGCGAGATCGATTCAAGAGCTGCGCGTGCCGGAATGCCGCAGGCCATCGTCCACGGTGTGCTCGAGCTCAAATCCTCCACCGGCCAGAGCTACAGCGATCGGATCGACCATGCGAGGACGGAGAAGGAGCTCAGCGATATCTTCGAAGATTTCACGGGCTCCGTGCCCTTGGGGCGAAGTTTGTTTGCGAGTTGGAATCCGATCCGCACCCGCGGCCCGATGCAGGTCAACGTTGCATTTGCCGAGCAATTTGCATCGTCGCGCCCCTATCCGTACCCGGTCAAAATCAGCATCGCCGATGAAGTGTTCACCCGCCGCGGCAGCCTGTACTTCGGCACCGCGCACCTCCTTGCGTATCCGGCGGCCTACGACCGGTACCTATATCGATTTGCGGACTTCAACGCCGGGCAATATGCGAGCCGCAACGCCGCCTTTCAGATGGCCCTGAGCAGCGCCTCCGGCATTCCGCTGGTGCCCGACGGCGCGCTCGTGTCTCACCAGGACGATGCGAGCGGCCCCGGCAACACGGAGCTCGCGGTGCGTTCGCTCGGCTCGAAACTAAAGATCGGCGAGGCGGCGATCCGCGCGGCGCTCGAGCAGGGCAGGAGCAAGGACTTCGAGCGGACCGCGGTCTATCGAGGTGTTTTCACGCTGGCCGAGCAGGCCGTGGGACATCCGCTGCCCCGTGCCGCCGTGCCGCGCATCAAGCTGCAGGGGCCGAAGATCACCCGACGGCTAACCACCGAGTGGTACGCCCATCGCGTCGATGATCGCTTTCAACAATGCTTGCGCCGTTAGTCGCGTGGAGTTTGCAGGTCGCGCAGAATTTTGCGGGCGCTAGTCGTGCGCGCGCGGCATGAGCAGTTTCGCAATCAAGGCCGTCCAGCCCGTCTGGTGCGAAGCGCCCACACCGCGACCATTATCGCCGTCGAAATATTCGTAGAACGGTATGTATTCGCGATAGTGGGCATCTGTTTGCAGCTCAGGGTACTGACCCAGCACCGGGCGCCTGCCCTCCGCATCCTTGAGGAAGATGCGCGACAAGCGCTGCGAGAGCTCCGTGGCGATCTCCTCGATCGAGAGGTAGCGGCCGGATCCGGTCGGACATTCGACTCGAAATTCGCTGCCGTAGTAGTGGTGAAATTTCTGCAGCGATTCGATGATCAGGAAATTCAGCGGAAACCAGATCGGCCCGCGCCAGTTCGAATTGCCGCCGAATTGGCGCGAGTCCGACTCGGCCGGCGTGTAGCGCACGGTGAGATCGTTGCCGTCGACCCGGAACACGTAGGGATGCTCGAGGTGCGCCCGCGACAGCGCGCGCACGCCGTAATCGGAGAGAAACTCGGACTCATCCAGCATGCGTCGCAGCAGCCGCTTCATCCGATGTCCGCGCAGCAGTGACAGCAGCCGCCGTTTCCCGCGGCCGGGCGCCTGCCAATGCGACACCAGATCCGCCAGGTCGGGCCGGTTCTTCAGAAACCATTCCAGGCGCCGGCGAAAGCCCGGCATCCGCTCGAGCATCTCCGGCTCCAGGGTCTCCACCGCGAAGAGCGGAATCAACCCCACCATGGAGCGGATGCGCAGCCGCACCCGGGTATCTTCGGGAAGATTGAGCACGTCGTAGAAGAACTGATCCTCCTCGTCCCAGAGCCCGGCGCCGTCGGTGTACATGGAGCTCATCGCTTGGGCGATGTTGAGGAAGTGCTCGAAGAACTTGCTCGCAATGTCCTCATAGACGTGATTGTGCTCGGCGAGCTCGAGGGCGATGCGCATGAGATTGAGCGCGTACATCGCCATCCAGCTGGTGCCGTCCGATTGGTTGATGTAGCCGCCGGTCGGCAACTGCGAGCTGCGGTCGAACACGCCGATGTTATCGAGACCGAGGAAGCCGCCCTGAAAGATGTTGCGGCCGAGGGCGTCCTTGCGATTCACCCACCAGGTGAAATTCAGCATGAGCTTGTGGAACACGCGCTCGAGAAATTCCAGGTCTCCGTGCCCACCGTGCTGCTTGCGGTCGATCTGAAACACGCGCCACGCCGCCCACGCGTGCACGGGCGGGTTCACGTCGCTGAATGCCCACTCATAGGCGGGAATCTGCCCGTTCGGGTGCATGTACCATTCACGCGTCAGCAGCACGAGTTGCTGCTTGGCGAAATCCGGATCGATCAGGGCGAAGGGGATGCAGTGAAACGCCAAATCCCACGAGGCATACCAGGGATATTCCCACTTGTCCGGCATCGAGACGATGTCGGCATTATTAAGGTTTCGCCACTCGATGTTGCGGCCGCGCAGGCGCGCCACGGGCGGCGGGTGCTGACCCGGATCGCCCTCGAGCCAGCGGGGGACATCGAGATGGTAGAACTGCTTGCTCCAGATCATGCCCGCAAAGGCCTGGCGCTGGATCGCGCGCGCATCGGCCGAGTCGATGTGCACCTGCAGATCGCGGTAAAACTCGTCGGCCTCGGCGTGACGCAGCAACAAGAGCCGCTCGAAGTCGGCAAAAGGCGCGGCCGTCGGGCGGGACGTCAGGCGCAGACGGTGTTCCACTTTGCCGCCGGCGGGCACCATGGATTGAAACCACACGCCCGCTTTGGTGCCGACGTGGGCGGAATTCACACGATCGCGCCGCGCCTCGACGATGCGCTCGTGAATGCCGTCCTTGAAGTAGCCCGCTGCGGCGACGTCCCAGAGCCGCTGCGGATTGGATTCGTTCTCGGTGAACAACAGCTCCGCGGCGCCGTCGACGTAGAGGCGGCTCGCCCCGAGCTCCGCCGGCTCGATGCCGATCGCGCCATCGCCAAGCGCGCGCAAGGCCGGCTTTGGCGAACCGGGTTCCCAGCTCCAGGTATTGCGCAACACCAACTGCGGAATGAGATGCAGTGGGGCGGCATCCGGACCACGATTCCAGACCGTGATCTTCATCAGAATGTCGCCGGGCTCCGCCTGCGCATATTCGACGAACGCATCGAAGTAGCGATCGCCGTCGAAGATGCCGGTATCGAGGAGCTCGTATTCCGGCAGGTGCGTGCCGCGCCGGGCGTTTTCCTCCACGAGCTCCGCATAGGGAAACGCCCGCTGCGGATATTTGTACAGCATTTTCAAATACGAATGCGAAGGGGTGGCGTCCAGATAGAAGTATTGCTCCTTGACGTCTTCGCCGTGATTGCCCTGTGCATTGGTAAGTCCGAACAGGCGCTCCTTCAGAATCGGATCGCGCCCGTTCCACAGTGCCAGCGACAGGCACACGCGCTGTTCGATATCCGAGAGTCCCGCGATGCCGTCCTCGCCCCAGCGGTAGGCGCGGCTGCGCGCGTGATCGTGCGGGAAGTATTCCCAGGCGGTGCCCGTCGCGCTGTAATCCTCGCGGACGGTGCCCCACTGGCGTTCGCTCAAATACGGACCCCAGTTCTTCCAGCTCTCCGGAGCAGGGACCTTGGCGAGCAGTCGCTCGCGCTCGACGTTCATTGGTGTTGGTGTTCCTTAGGCCTTGACGGTCATGCGTTCGAGATACTTCCAGGCGCGTAGTATCTCAGCGACGCTCCATGCCTGTGCGAAACAGCCGCGGGCAATGTGAGGCGCGTCACCATCGAAGATCTCGCTAACGGAACCAACGCACGCGCTCCCGAGGTGCTGTGCCATGGGCGCGAGAAAAGACTGGGCCGCTCGCGCATCCCCGTAAACCCGGTAATGCGCGAGAGCGAACGGCCCGAGCAGCCAACTCCACACGGTTCCCTGGTGATAGGCGGCGTCGCGCTGCCATTGGTCGCCCAGGTACTCGCCGTGATAGGCGGGATCGCGCGGGCTCAAGCTGCGCAGCCCATGGCTCGTCAGCAGCTCACGCGCACAGCAATCGACCACGGCGCGCATCTGCACGTCCGACAACGCGCAGTAGGGCAGCGATACCGCGAAGAGTTGATTGGGGCGCACGCTCGCATCGAGACCGGTGCCGCCGTCGACGTCGATGACATCGAACAGACACGCGCTCGCCTCGTTCCAAAACCGCCCGAATCCGGCACGCGCCCGCGCCAGCAGCGCTTCGCAGTAACGCTGCTCGGCGTCGCGACGCTCGCGGGCGGCGAGGCGCCCCGCAACGGCGAGCGCATTGAGCCACAGCGCATTGATCTCGACCGGTTTGCCCACGCGCGGCGTGAAGACGCGATCGCCCTGCTTGGCGTCCATCCACGTCACCTGCACCCCGGGCTCACCGGCGCGCAGCAGCCCGTCGCCCGGATCGACGCCAATGCCGTGACGGGTCCCTTCCACGTGGGCGCCGATGATCGCCATCAGAGTCGGGAACAGCTCGTGCAGTAGATCCTCATCGCGCGTGGCGGTGAGGTAGTCGTGCAGCGCGTGAAACAGCCACAGCGCCGCATCCGCCGAGTTGTATTCGGGGCTTACGCCCTGATCGGCAAAACAATTGGGCAGCATGCCGCGGTCGACGAAACCGGCGAAGGTTCTCAAGACTTCGGCCGCGAGGGCAGGGCGCCCGAGCGCCGTCGTCAGTCCCGGCAGCGCAATCATCGTGTCGCGGCCCCAGTCCGCGAACCACGGATAGCCTGCAATGATGCTCGCCGCGGCTCCTTCCTTCGCGCCGCGCCGCACGATGAACTGCGCCGAGGAGACGGCGAGGCTCTGCACCCAGGGCGGCGCGGATCTCGGCAGGGCGCCTTTGAGGCGCTGCGACTCGGCGAGGAGTGCGGGCAACACCCGCGATGCCGGGGCCGGCACAGGTGTCTCGGCACTTGCAGTCACGATGAGCGGCTCGCCGTCGCTCAGCTCTGCCGTGAAGAGACCGGGCACGAACAAGTCCTCGAGCGCGCTCAAGCCGCGCGCGGCCTCCTCGCGGTGCCAGAAATTCCAATACCAGGCCTCGATCGGCGCGTACTCGCCGGCATTGATGCGAAGGGTCAAGGTCCGCGCACCCTCGAATGCGCGCACGGCGCAGCTCTGCGGGCCGGCCTCGACCGCGAAGGGCCTCTCGCCGCGCCCCTCGCCGTGATGATCGCGATAAGTGACCAAGGGCTTGAATTCGATCCGCACCGGTCCCGCGCCGCGTTTGAGCGCGAGCGTCAAGTAGCTGACGTTCGCATGGGGAGCCATGAAGATGCGCTGCTCGATGAGCGCGTCGGCGAACGCGAAATGCCAGGTGGGAATGCCGTCGAGCACGGCAAAGGACTCGATGTGGATGAAGCCGCGCGGATCGATGGCGCCGCCCGCGAACTCATTGGCGCTCAGCGGATAGAGGCCGCCCCGGTAGCTCGCGCTCACATCGATCTTGGCGACCAGCACGGTGCGCTCCACCGGAGGGTTGAGGCTTGCGGTGAGAAAGGCGTGATAGCGGCGGGTATTGGCGAGGGGGACCGTGCCGCACGCATAGCCGCCCAGGCCGTTCGTCACCAGCCACTCGTGGCCGACGGCACTTTCCCAGTTACCGCAGCAGTTGCGGCCCAGGGTCAAAAACGCGACCTATCCAATTATTACAACCCTTCCATCGGCCAACGGCAGTGCCGGTTTGCCGGTAGAATAGACCTTTGTACACAACGGGTGGTGGATGGTCCAGGAAACGCGCGGCGCCAAGGCCGCTTTGATTTGCGGCTCGGTGGCCTACGATACGATTCTCGTATTTCCGGACCGTTTCAAAGCCCACATCCTCCCCGACAAGATCCACATCTTGAATGTCGCTTTCCTGGTGCCCGAGATGCGCCGGGAGTACGGCGGCTGTGCCGCCAATATCGCGTACAACCTGCGCCTGTTGGGCGATGTCGGTCTGCCAATGGCGACAGCCGGCCATGATTTCGCTCCTTATCGCGCGCGTCTGCAATCGCTCGGCATCGGCACCGATCACATCAAGGTCGTCAACGACGCGTTCACCGCGCAGGCCTTCATCACCACGGATCTCGACGACAACCAGATCACGGCGTTCCATCCGGGCGCAATGCAGTATGCGCACCTCAACAAGGTGCCGGATGCCGGGCCGGTCGCTCTGGGCATCGTCGCCCCCGACGGGCGGCAGGCGATGATCGAACACGCGACGCAGTTCGCTGCGGCCGAAATCCCGTTCATTTTCGACCCTGGACAGGGGCTGCCGATGTTTGGCGACGAGGAGCTGCGCACCTTTATCGACCAGGCGACCTGGGTGACGGTCAATGACTACGAATGGGGCCTGCTACAGCAAAAAACCGGCCTGACCGCGGCGCAGGTCGCCGCCCGGGTGCAGGCGCTGATCGTCACCCGCGGTGCGGAAGGATCGACGATTTACACCACGGGCCGGACGCTGAGCATTCCCTGCGTCAAAGCGGGCGGGATGGTCGATCCGACGGGTTGCGGGGATGCCTATCGCGCTGGTCTAATCCATGGGTTGCTGCACGGGCTCGACTGGGAAACCACCGGTTGCCTGGCCTCGTTGATGGGTTCGATCAAAATCGAATCGCGGGGACCGCAGAATCACGACTTCACGCGCGCCGAGATTCGGCGTCGTTTCCAGCAGAATTTTGGCCAGGTACCGGAAGGGATTTGACATCATGAGCAAGAATTTCTCGTTTACTTCCGAATCGGTCTCCGAAGGGCACCCGGACAAGGTCGCCGACCAGATTTCGGATGCGGTTCTCGATGCGATCCTCGCCGCCGATCCGCGCGGCCGAGTCGCCTGCGAAACGCTGGTGAAGACCGGCGTCGTCATCGTCGCCGGTGAGGTGACGACGAGTGCGTGGGTCGATGTGGAAGCCCTGGTCCGCAAGACCGTGCTCGACATCGGCTACGACACCTCCGACATGGGCTTCGACGGGGCGAGCTGCGGGGTGCTCAATATCATCGGCAAGCAGTCGCCCGACATCGCGCAGGGAGTCGACCGCAAGGACGAGCGCAAGCAAGGTGCCGGCGACCAGGGTCTGATGTTCGGCTACGCGACCGACGAAACCGATGTCCTGATGCCTGCCCCCATCACGCTCGCCCACCGCCTGGTCAAGCGTCAAGCGCAGGTCCGCAAGAACGGCAAGCTCCCATGGCTCCGGCCCGATGCCAAGAGCCAGGTGACCCTGCGCTATGAGAACGACCAGCCGGTAGGCCTCGAGGCGGTGGTGCTCTCGACGCAGCATTCGGATGATGTCAGCACCAGACATTTGCGCGAAGCGGTGATGGAGGAGATCTTGAAACCGGTGCTGCCCGCCAAATGGATCGACAAGCGCACCAAATATCACATCAATCCCACCGGACGGTTCGTCATCGGCGGACCGGTCGGCGATTGCGGCCTCACCGGGCGCAAGATCATCGTCGACACCTACGGCGGGTTCGCCCGCCACGGGGGCGGTGCATTCTCCGGCAAGGACCCCTCCAAAGTCGACCGTTCGGCGGCCTATGCGGCCCGCTATGTGGCGAAGAACATCGTGGCGGCGGGACTCGCGCAGCGCTGCGAGGTGCAGGTGTCCTATGCCATCGGCGTCGCCGAGCCGACCTCGATCATGGTGGAGACCTTCGGCACGGGAAAACTTCCCGACACGCGCCTGACGCAGATCGTGCGGGCGCATTTCGATCTCACCCCCTTCGGTCTGCGCGAGATGCTCGATCTTGCGCGGCCGATCTATCAGAAGACCGCGTCCTACGGCCATTTCGGGCGCAAGGAAGAGGAGTTCACGTGGGAGCGCACCGATAAGGTGGACGTGCTCGCGGCGGAACTCAAGACGACGCGTGCTGCCTGAAGCAGCCTCAAGAGGAGTCGACACATGAATGCAGCGATGAAAACGAGCGCGGATTTTCTCGTCAAGGACTTGGGGCTGGCCGATTGGGGCCGCAAGGAAATCAAGATCGCCGAGACGGAAATGCCGGGGCTCATGGCCATTCGCCATGAATACGCCGCCGAGCAGCCGCTGCGTGGGGCCCGGATCTCCGGCTCCCTGCACATGACGATTCAAACCGCCGTGCTCATCGAGACGTTGAAGGCGCTCGGCGCGCAGGTGCGCTGGGCGTCGTGCAACATCTATTCGACCCAGGACCACGCGGCTGCGGCGATCGCCGCCGGCGGAACGGCGGTGTTCGCCGTCAAGGGTGAAACGCTCGCGGAGTACTGGGATTACACGCACCGCATCTTCGACTGGCCGGACGGCGGCTCATCGAACATGATCCTGGACGATGGCGGCGATGCGACGCTGCTGCTGCACCTCGGCGCCAAGGCGGAGCAGGACGCATCGCTTCTTGCGTCGCCCGGCAACGAGGAGGAGCAAAGCTTGTTCGCGGCCATCAAGGCCAAGCTCAAAGCCGACCCCAAGTGGTATTCGACGCGGCTTGCCAAGATCAAGGGAGTCACCGAGGAGACCACCACGGGCGTCAAGCGCCTGTATCAAATGGCCAAAGAGGGCCGTCTCGCGTTTCCAGCCTTCAACGTCAACGATTCGGTCACCAAATCGAAGTTCGACAACCTGTACGGCTGCCGCGAGTCCCTGGTCGATGCAATCAAGCGCGCGACCGACGTGATGATCGCGGGGAAAGTCGCGGTGGTCGCCGGCTACGGCGATGTCGGCAAGGGGTCCGCGCAGGCGCTGCGCGCGCTGTCGGCGCAAGTGTGGGTCACCGAAATCGATCCGATTTGCGCGCTGCAGGCCTCCATGGAGGGTTACCGCGTCGTCACCATGGACTATGCCGCCGACAAGGCCGACATCTTCGTCTCCGCCACGGGCAATTTTCACGTCATCACCCACGAGCACATGAAGCGCATGAAGGATCAGGCGATCGTGTGCAACATCGGGCATTTCGACAACGAGATCGAAGTGGCGGCGCTGCGCCAATACGCGTGGGACAACATCAAGCCCCAGGTCGATCACGTCATTTTTCCCGACGGCAAACGCATCATCCTGCTGGCGGAGGGCCGGCTGGTGAATCTGGGCTGCGGCACCGGACATCCTTCCTACGTGATGAGCTCCTCGTTCGCAAACCAGGTGCTGGCGCAGATCGAGCTGTTCACGCAAACGGGAAACTACCCGGTCGGCGTGTACGTGCTGCCGAAGCACCTCGATGAGAAGGTTGCGCGGCTGCAGCTCTCGAAGCTCGGCGCGCAGCTGACCGAGCTGACGGATGTGCAGGCGCGCTACATCGGCGTGCCGAAGCAGGGTCCCTACAAGGCCGATCAGTACCGCTACTAGGACGCAGACATGAGCACCAAGGTATATCCCGACGCCGCCAGCGCCTTGCGCGGCGTCATCAAGGACGGCATCACGCTGATGTGCGGCGGTTTCGGCCTGTGTGGTATTCCCGAGAAGCTGATTACCGCGCTGCATGCCTCAGGGGTCCGCGATTTGACCGTGGTGTCGAATAACGCCGGCACCGACGGCGGTGGGCTCGGGGTGCTGCTCAAGAGCCGTCAAATCCGCAAGATGATTTCCTCCTACGTCGGTGAGAACAAGGAGTTCGAGCGTCAATATCTTGCGGGAGAGCTCGAGCTCGAATTCAACCCCCAGGGCACGCTCGCGGAGCGGATTCGCGCCGGCGGCGCCGGCATTTATGCCTTCTTCACCCAGACCGGCGCGGGTACCCTGGTGGCCGAGGGCAAGGAAACGCGCGTGATCGACGGCGCGACCTACGTGCTGGAGACCGGCCTGGTCGCCGACGTGTCGCTCGTCAAGGCGTGGAAGGGCGACCGGGAGGGCAATTTGATCTATCGAAAAACCGCGCGCAATTTCAATCCCAACATGGCGACCGCGGGGCGCGTGACGGTGGCGGAGGTCGAAGAGTTGGTCGAGGTCGGAACGCTCGATCCGGACCAGATTCACACGCCGGGCATCTTCGTGACGCGCATCATTCACGGCGCGCCCTACGACAAATTGATCGAGAAGCATACGGTGCGCAAACGAACGGAGGGTTCCCATGCCGTGGTCGCGTGAGGATTTGGCGCAGCGCGCAGCGCGCGAGCTGCACGATGGTTATTACGTCAACCTCGGCATCGGCATCCCGACGCTGGTGGCCAACTACATTCCGCCCGGCATGAAAGTAGTCCTGCAGTCCGAAAACGGCATGCTCGGTATCGGGCCCTTTCCCTACGAGGGCGAGGAGGATCCGGATCTGATCAACGCGGGCAAACAAACCGTGACGGCGCTGCCGATGAGCTCGTATTTTTCCTCCGCCGACAGCTTCGCGATGATCCGCGGGGGGCACATCGACATGGCGGTGCTCGGCGGCATGGAAGTGTCCGAAACCGGCGATCTGGCGAACTGGATGGTGCCGGGAAAAATGGTGAAGGGCATGGGCGGCGCGATGGATCTGGTCGCCGGCGTGAAGCGGATCGTGGTGGTGATGGAGCACACCTCCAAGGACGGTGAGCCGAAGTTCAAGCGCCGCTGTGAATTGCCGCTCACCGGGGTGAACGTCGTCGACATGCTGATCACCGACCTCGCGGTGTTCTCACGCCCCACCCGCAAGGACCGGTTCAAACTGATCGAAATCGCCCCGGGCGTCACCGCGGAGCAAGTGCGCCAGAAAACCGCTGCCGACTACCTGAGCTAGCTCATGGTCCGAAGTGCGGCCCGGCGCTGCTGTTCATCGCGCACATCGGCGTCCGTCAGGCCGGTATTGGCGGCAATGATTTCCACCAGCCGATGCGCCGAATCGCGCGGCAGATTGACTTCGTGGATGCGCTCCCAGATGCGGATGCGTTCCTCGGCGGTCTTGAGGCGGGAGGACTGCTCGGCGAGATCGTGTCGGCGGCGCTCGGCGGCTTCGGCCTGTTGATGAACTAGGCGCGCGCGATAGTCCATCATGGGGTCCTCTCCGGAGGGTTGGGTGGGGCGTCCCATGGTGTGGCTTGGCTTGAATTGCGTCACGCGAGTCTCCTGTTGAGCGCGCCAAGGTACCACTGTCTGAGGCGGCGCGAGCCACTATCGAGCTTACATTATGTTAAATGACATCGAAATCAGTTTCGCCTAGGGCGCAAAGGCTCGATTCCCGATCATGAAAGTCATCACCAATGCCTTCTGGCTGTCTTTCTGCCGGATAGCCGCGGATGTATTGAGCTTCGTCCTCTTCGCCGTGATCTCGCGCATTTTCGGTCCCGCGGGAACCGGCGAGTATTCCTACGCATTCGCGGTCGCCACCCTGGTCGCCCTCACCACGACCGCCGGTTTCGAGGATTACGGGATCCGACAGTATGCGCATGCTGCGGAGCATGAGCGTCGCCAACTCTGGCAGGACATCCTGTCCACCCAATGCGTGCAACTCCTCATCGGTGCGGCGGCGCTGATCATCTTCCTGCTGTCGAGCGCCACGAGCAGCCACGCTCGGATCGTGGTGCTCGAGCTGTCGATCTATGTGGTCGGCTGGACGGTTTCGCGCACCTTCTTCATACCCGCGTTGGCATCGCAGGCGATGGTTCGGCCGGCGCTGACGGATCTCACCTGCCGCCTCACGGCAATTCTCGTCGCTCTCGGCCTGGCAGCCGTCCATACCTCCCTGCCGTGGCTGCTGGCGGGATTTCCCATCGCCGGCGTCACGCTCGCAGGGCTCGCATTACGCAGTGCGACTCAACACGGTGCGGCACTTCGCCTGGCGCGGACGTGGCACGGTATCCTCTCCACCTGGCGCGGAACCTGGGCGTTCGCGGGTTCGGAGGTATTGAACCAGTTCTACGCACGCGCCGATCTGCTTCTGATCGCCTATTTTCTCGGCAATGCGAGCGTCGGGTTGTACGCGACCGACATCAAGTTCGTCGAGGTCGGAATATTGCCGCTGATCCTGCTCGGAACCGCGGCGTATCCGCTCCTGAGTACGCATGCCGCTCGCGATTTGGGGGCCTTCGGACACTCGGCGCGCGATTTCACGCGCATCGTGTTCTTCTCCAGCGGCTGGCTGGCCGTGGGAATCTACAGTCTGGTGCCTCTGCTCATCGTGCCTTTGTTCGGTGCGAAGTTCGCGCCTTCGGCGGCATTATTGCCGTGGTTCGCGCTGTTCGTCGTGATGAAGGCCTGGGAGGTCGCCTTCTATCGGCTTCTCTATGCCATTCGACGCCAGATGTTCTACTGCGGCAGCCTGATCGTCGGCACCGTGGTGATCGTGCTGCTCAATTTTCAGCTCATTCCCAAGTTTGGAATCCAGGGTGCCATCCTCGCGGCCATCATGAGCATCGCCGTCGTCGATCTCATCTGCGCTTGCGGGCTCTTGCGCCAGTTGGGAGCGGGATTTCTGGCCTCGGTGGCTGCGCGTCTCGTGTTCGGGCTCGCGCTGACGGCTGCAATCGTCGCCGGCGCCAGAATGCTGGGCGCCGGGTCTTGGACCACTGCGTTGGCGGCGTGCAGCCTGTTTCCATTGCTCGGCTTGGCCTTGGGTCTCGTGCCGAACCCGCGGCACAGCCTGCTGCTGCGCCAGCCGCAAGCGGGGAACCCATGATGGCGGCAACGACCGCGGCGCCGCGAATCTATTGGCTGACCACCGAGTTCTTTCCCCCCGAGACGGGTGGCACAGGAATGATCGCGGCGCGCCTCAGCCAGGGACTGGCCGAGCACGGTTTCAGTGTGCAGGTACTCACGCGACAGGTCGTGCCGAATTGCGCGGCGCACGAGTTCGTCGGCAAGGTGCAGGTGCGCAGGATCAATCCAGCCGGAGGCATGAAGGGAGCGGGGTGGCGCGCATTTCCCATCATGTTCGGATTCATCGCACGGCTCGCCCTCGCGCTGATCTTGGAATCCAAGCGCTACGACATCGTCGTCATTTCGGGCATGAAGACGATTCCGCTCGCCGCGGTGCCGGTGTGCCGTTTGCTGCGCCGGAAATGCGTCATCAGGATCGAGTCGCCGTTCGAGATGGTGGAACCGATTTCGGCCGAAAGTCTCGAGACGATGCACGGCATCGGCGGCCGATTCATGAACGGCGTCGTGAAGCGGCTGCAACGCGCGGTGCTGCGGCGCGCCGATTGCGTCATCGCCATATCCCAGGATATCGCCGATCGGTTGCTGCGCCTGGAACATCCGCCGGGCCGTGTCGCAAGGATCCCGAACGCGGTGGACCTGAGCAAATTCGCACCGGCGCCCGCGCACGAAAAGGCACTGTTACGCGATCGGCTGGGATTTCCTCCCGGCCGGACGATCGTGCTGTACGTCGGCAGGCTGTCTCGCGCCAAAGGCGTCATGATGCTCATCGAAGCCTGGTCCGACTTGATCGCAAGATTCCCCGACGCATACCTCGTGATGGTCGGCAGCGGCAAAGGATCCTGGGATGATTGCGAGGCCGATATCGCCGCTACCATTCGCGATCGCGAACTCGCCTCTCACGTCGAGCTCGCCGGCCACAGCGATAGCGTGCAGGAGTATCTGCGGGCGGCCGATCTGTTCGTGAATCCGAGCGACTACGAGGGTTTCTCGCTGACGCTGGTGGAGGCTCTGGGCTGCGCGGTTCCCGTCGTCACGACCGCCGTCGGCGTCGCGCCCGAGATCATCCGCGACGGCTCGAACGGCTTCGTGTGTCCGCCGAAGAACAAGGAGGCGTTCGCCGCGGCGCTGTCGCTCGCGCTCGGGCAACCGCATCGCTGGGCGGGCATCGGACAGCTCGGCAGAGAATCCGTGAAAATATACGACATTCCTGAAGTCATCGGGCAATACGCGGCGCTGCTGCGCGAACTGAACGGATAGGAGCGCGGTGCAGGCAGTCGTGGTCTCGCTCAGCGGCGCACGCGCTTGCCGAGCATGCGCCAATAATGCTTCAGTACCCGGCGAAATTCCGCGGGCGAGAAAATCTCGCGCTTGCCGTCGATCAGCGTGATGTCCCCGACCTGGGACAGGGTATGCAGACCGGCGGGGTAGCGCCCGGCCGCATCAGGCTCCACGACCGCCGCCGGCGTCTCCTCGAACGCGGTGCTGGTGAGCCGCACCACGCGGTTGATGATGACTCTGCCGCCGTAGGTTCTCGAACAATCCTGCGCCGGCCGGTAGAGCACACCGTTGTCGTGGAATGGCGTTCCCCCCGGCCGCGCCGAACGCACGTCGATCTTCACGGGGTTGCCCGCGTGCGGATGCCAGGGACCGGTGATCGCGGATGCATGCCATAAATGCAATTCGCAGGTGGTTCCCTTGGCGGCCGCTTCGGAACCGGCGAGCCACCAGGTGCCCTCGTGGAGGAACAGCGTCGCATCGACGATGGAAATGCCCTCGAGCAGAGTCGCGACCTTCACCCACCGATCCGGAAATCGCTCGATCTCGTACAACCCGATCTCCTGCGCCGCGCACGATTCCGGGATGCAAAACAGGCGCCCCTCCACCTCGATCAGAAACGGGTATGACAGGTGCACGGCAGGCAGCGGCCCGATTTGCACCGGCGCGTATCGCGCGCCGGGAGCGGGCTCGATCGCGGCGATGATCCCGAGGTTGTCGCGGTAGCTGAAGTGCTCATAGAGGATCGTCAAACGCCCGTCCCGACGGATGCCGAATGGATCGGCATGAAACTCCGAGCGCTTCGGTGCTTCGAGCCACTGTACCGGTGCGGAGCGGCCCGAGTTCAGGAACGAGGCGATGGGCAGATCGACGCGGCCGACGTTCCATTGATCGTGACGAAACAGTGATCGCAGCAGGACGCGCAGCGTTCGCGCAGCGATCCGGCAGCGGTAGATGAGCAATTGTCCGCGCGTGGGGGCACCGCGCGCGCGCGTCCTGCTGAGCAGCGGCTGGGAGGTCAACCGGTCGACGATGCCGTTGCGAATGTCGACGCACACCTGCGCCGGCCAGTGGGTGATGCGACTGAGCAATTGTTCGCGGCTGCGCGCGCAGGAACGCAGATCGGTGCGCACATAGCCTTCGCGCAACACGACCACCGAGTCGAGGTCGGCCTGCAGACGCACCAGCAGCGCCGCGGACACCGGCTCGGCGTCGTAAACCTCCCAAAACACCGCATGGTGTCCCCGGTAGTTCGTCCAGTCGCCAAGTTCGTACGCCCAGACGCCATGGCGTGCAGCCGCGAGGAGTTGCGGCGGGCAGGGCTCGCTGAGAAAGCTCAGAATGAAATCCAGGTTGTTACCCTGCAGTCGCTCGACTGCGGAGTCGGCCAATGCCGCCCGAGTGTCCTCCGCCGGCTCCATCAGCGTGATGGTGGGCAATGACGCCAACCCGGCCGGGCGCGGCATGTGAGCGGCGGGGGCACGCAGATCGATCCAGAGCGCAGCCTGCGTGTCGCGGACCGCCTGCAGTCGATGCACGCTCTGCACCTGCCAATTCTCGAGTGCCCCGGCGTCGCACAGAATCCCGAAATTGATCCCCAATCGGCCCTCATCGCGGTTTTGTGTGCCGCATTCCCGGAGCGCCGATGCAGAATATCGGGGAAGTTTCAGTGCGGCAACCGTGCCGGCGCTTGCATACGAGGGAAAAATACCCCAAGGTTGCGCCGGATGCCGCCGGCGCTGACTTCGAATATCCTAAGTTTCATCGGCAGATGCCATGCACGATCCGAATCGAGCTCTCCCCGATGCCCCGTTGGCGGCGCCGTTTGCTGGTCCGCTGCTCAGCGTGGTCGTCCCCACGCTGAACGAAGAGGGAAATATCGCAGCGCTGGTCGAGAAGTTGGGTCGCGCGCTGCACGGTCTGGATTGGGAAGTCACGTTCGTCGATGACGATTCGCGCGATCGCACGCGTTCGGTGGTGAGCGAACTGGCGCGACTCGACGGACGCGTGCGCGTCCTCCACCGCATCGGCCGCCGCGGTCTGGCGTCGGCCTGTATCGAGGGCATCCAAGCGAGCACCGCTCCGTACGTCGCGATCATGGACGCGGACATGCAACACGATGAGACCCTTCTTCCGCGCATGCTCGAGACGCTGCGGGCAGGGGACGTCGACGTTGTGGTCGGCAGCCGCTACGTGCCCGGCGGCGATGTTGCCGACTGGGATCCGCGCCGCGCCAGAATGTCCAGACTGGCGACGCGTCTCGCGCAGTGGATTCTCAAGCACCCCGTGGCCGATCCGATGAGCGGATTTTTCATGCTTCGCCGCGAGGCGTTCGATGCATCGGTGCGCGACCTCTCTGCAATGGGATTCAAGATTCTGATCGACATTCTCGCTTCGGCCGATCGCCCGTTGCGCGTCAAGGAGCTGCCTTATCAATTTCGGCAGCGAGTCGCGGGAGAAAGCAAGCTCGACACCATGATCGCCTGGGAGTACGCGGTCTTGGTCGCCGACAAGACGGTCGGACGCTACGTGCCGGTTCGGTTCATTCTTTTTGCGTTGATCGGTTTGTGGGGACTCGGCGTGCATCTGGCCGTTTTATGGGTTGGGCTCAAACTCGCCTTGCTGCCGTTTGCGGCAGCGCAGGCCACCGCCACCGGCGTTGCCATGCTCGCGAACTTCACGCTCAACAACTGGTTCACGTACCGCGATCGGCGGCTGAAGGGGTGGGGATTCGTGCGCGGTCTCCTCTCTTTTGTGCTCATTTGCAGCGTCGGAGCGATCGCCAATGTCGGGCTCGCCTCATTCCTGTTCGGCAGCAACCGCTCCTCCTGGTGGATCGCCGGGATCGCGGGGGCCGCCATGAGCTCGGTGTGGAATTACGCCGTCACCGCCGTATTCACGTGGCGACATCGCTGAGCGGCGCAATCTAAAGCCGCCGCAGGCGCAAAGCGGCGGCTGCTATTTAAAGCCCCCGCAGGTGCAAAGCGGCGGCTGTTATTTAAAGCCCCCGCAGGTGCAAAGCGGCGGCTGCTATCTAAAGCCCCCGCAGGCGCAAGCGGCGGCTGCTATTGGACATATTTTTCAGCCGACTGCGACTCACTGCCTGTTTGCGGAAAGCCAGCACCTCGTGGCGCGAAGGCAACCTTCGTCCGCGCGGGCGCCCTGTATACTGGGCGGATACTCGGCACGCGGAGAAACGGACTCGACATGAAAATTGGCATTGTTGGATGCGGGATGATTTCCGGCCACCATCTGACGCGGCGGAGAGTATCCCGGAACCGAGATCGTTGGGCTCGTCGATCGGGACATCGGTCGTGCGCGTGCCCAGGCCGAGCGATTCGCAGTCAAGCGTACATTTGACAACCTACCGGATCTTCTGGCGCTGAAACCGGACGTAGTCCACGTTTTGACGCCGCCCGCGCTGCACCTCGCGGCCGTCGTGGAGGCTCTCCAGGGGGGCGCGCACGTCTATGTCGAAAAGCCCATGGCGTTGTCGCTTGCGGACTGCGAGGCGATGACCCGCGTCGCAACCGCCGCCAATCGCGAGCTGTGCGTGGGCCACAACTGGCTGTATTCGCCGCCGATGCTCGCGGCCCAAGAGCTGATCGCCAAGGGCGGCACCGGCCAGATCGTGCAGGCGGCCGCCTCGTGCAATTACGATGTGCGCCGTAATCCGAGCTTTGGACAGCATCATTGGTCCATGGATCTGCCCGGCGGATTGGCCGAAGACCTCGCCGTCCATCAACTCGGTGCGCTCGTCCGCTTGCTGGGCGCCCCGCAGCGGACCTACGCCGTGAGCCGTTCGGCCGCCGCCGTGCCGGGGGGCAAGGCGGCGGATGTGAGAGCGGTGATCGAGGCGGAGCGCGGGCTCGGCACGATCGCCATTTCCCTGCGCGCACTTCCGGACATGGCGTTGCTCGATATCTGGTGCGAGCGAGCTGATGCTGCGGCTGAATCTTTCGAGCATGACGTTGACGATTCAGCGCGACCTGCCGGTGAAGCGCAGCATTGCCCGCGGGTTGTCCAATTTCGATGTCGCCGCCCAGTTGGTCGGCTCGACGGTCGGTTCCGTGTGGAAGCTTCTACGCAAGAAAGTCGACGGCTCCCTCGGGATCGTTCCGATGATTCACGCCTTTTATGACGGCCCTCGAATCCGGTCGCCCGGCGCCGGTCGGACCCATCGAGGGGACGCAAGCCGTCGGCGTGCTTCGGTCGATCTGGCCCGCCGCACAGGGGTCGGCGCTGCGGGAGACCGGTTGATGAAGGTATTGGTCACCGGCGCGACGGGGTTCGTAGGCTCCTATTTGACACGGGAACTGCTCCGCCGCGGCAATTCGGTTCGAATATTGGCGCGCAGCCCGGAGCGCGCGGCGGCACTGCAAGCGGCAGGAGCCGAGGTCCGCCTCGGAGATCTCGGAGAGGCGGCCAGCATTCAGGGCCTCGCCGAGGGGATCGAGGTCATCTTTCACCTGGCCTCGGCGATCGGCGGCTCGGCCGCGATGTTCGAGCAAATTGACGTCCGGGGCACCGAGCAACTTCTCGCCGAGGCCGAGCGGGCCGGAGTCCGACGCCTGGTATACGTCGGTACACTCTGCGGGTTACTCGCTCGCAGATCAGAGAGCCGGTGCGGTCATCGATGAGCGGTCGCCATTTGACGACACCGGTCAGCTCGGCAACTACGCTCGTTTCAAGGCGCCGTGCCGAAGCGCTCGTGTCGGCCGCGCACAAACGCGGCCGGATCGAAACGGTGATCGTGCGGCTCGGCCTCGTCTGTGGGGTGGGCGCGAGCGTGCTGCCGGCGCACGTGTGCCAGCGCCTGGCGCGGGAGGCCGGGTGATCCTGTTCGGCGATGGCAGCGTGCCGTTGCCGCTGACCTATATCGATAATTCGGTCGACGCGCTCGTTCTCGCGGCGACCGTGCCAGGGGTCTCGGGCGAATCGTTCAACATCGTGGACGATGAGGTCTTGACCCAGCGCGACTACCTCGCGCTGCTGCACGAGGTGGCGGGCGGAAAACCCCGCGTCCTGCGCATGCCGCTCGATGGCCTATTACGCACTGGGTCTCGTGTCGGAGATTGCCGCGGCTGCGCGTAAGAAGGAGCCTACGACCAATCGCTATCGGATCAAGACGCGCCTCGCGCGTGTCCGATGGGACTGCAGCAAGGCCAAACATATGCTGCAATGGCAGCCGCGGGTGCCTTTGCGGGATGGCTTGAGGACGGTTTTTCGCGAGCATGCAAGCACACGCTGAAAAAGAGGGGGAGCCAATGAGAACAGCGAGATGGGGATTATCGCTTTGGATTGCGGCGATCGCTGTCGCTGCTGGCGCTCGGGAGCGTCGCAGCGCACTCGCAGACGCTGCCGGACTACAGGCTTCATCCGGGCGATAAGGTGATCATCGGCGTCTACGACGATCCGAAGCTCCTGCCGCAGGAGATGACGGTTGCGCCGGATGGGAGAATTTCCTATCCGATGGTCGGGGAATTGTTGGCGGGCGGCAAGACCGTTGAGCAGGTGCGCCTCGAGCTGCAGGCCAGGCTCAAGAAATATCTGTCCGATCCGATCGCCACGGTCATCGTCACCGAATCCAAGGGCAACGTCGTGTACGTCGTCGGTCAGGTGACGAAACCCGGTGCGATCACCATGAACCCGACCATCAATGTGCTGCAGGCCCTCAGCATTGCGGGCGGCGCGAATCCGTATGCCAAGCTCGATGGCATCATCATCATTCGCAGTTCCGGCGGCACGCAGCGGGTGCTCCCGTTCAGATACGGCCAGGTGAGCTGCCGGCAGGGACCTGGAGCAGAATATTCAGCTGGAGAGCGGCGATGTCGTCGTCGTTCCGTAGTCGATTGGCGATGCGGCGTCGACCACTGCGCAGGGTCGCCGTGCTCGTGTGCGCGGCGAGCGCATGGCTCGTCGCGCCGACTCCCGGCGGCGCAGTTCTATGTCCAGCCGACCGTGACCCTCGGGGCGGAAAACGATTCCAATCTCGATCTCGATCCGGGTTCGAATTCCTCGGTGCAGGGATATTTGGCCAATGCGGGCGCTCTTTTCGGCATCGCCACCCCCAATGACGGAGACGACGGTCAGAGCGCGGGTGGACTATCGAGACTATCCCAAGGATTCGGGCGGACAATCGCCTGGAGGAGTATCTCGATTTCAGATCCGATTACAGCACGCCTCGAAGCCACGCCACGATCAGCGGCAACATCGATCACCAAGATGACTTCAATGCCGAATTTTCATCGGCGTATTTCGACCCGATCAACCCGGTTCAGCCGACCAACCCCTCGACCGGTCGGGCGGTGACCGGCGAAACGCTCACCAGCGTGCTGCTGCAGCCCTCGTATACCTACAGATTCACGCCGGTCATCGGCGGCGGTGTTTCCGCGATCTACCAGAAGGTCAACTATTCGCCGACCTTTCTCGATCACTCGGACTTCGATTTTTATCAAGGCAATGCCGCTTTGAGCTGGAAATACAGCCAAAGATCGGAATGGTCCTTCGGCGGCTTCGGTTCGAAATATGAATCGACCCAAATCGAGTCGAGCGCGACCGGAGGCGGCGCAACCGTGGGTCTGGATACGAACTGGACGCCGCTGCTGGCGACCAATGCGAGCCTCAGCTATCAGCATACGAATGTGGACCAGAGCACTCCGCCGATGGTGAAGACCGGTGTCAATACGTGGGGAGGCAGCGCGAGCGCCGTGTACAAGGCGCAGTTGAGCCAGTACCGGGCGATCCTCTCCCGCTTCGTCACCCCCTCGGGCGGCGGCGGCGTCTATGTCAACGACCAGGCGCAGCTTCAATACACGCAAGATTTGACCGAGCGATTGGCGTTCACCGGGGCGATGATCTGGCTGAAAAGCACTCAACTCCCCTCCAACATGAGCAATCTCGACCGCACCTACGACCAGACCGCCATCGACTTCAAGTGGATGATCCGGCCGACGTGGTTCATGCAGGGCGGCTATCAGTACACCTGGCAAAAATACACACAGAGTCCGGAAGCGTCGAACAACCGTATTTTCGTCAGAGTGGGCTATCAGGGTCTTCCCCCGCAGCGGTAATCATCATGGCCACAGCGACCAACACAAGTTCCGGCATCGGCGATTATCTCGGAGCGCTTCGCCGGCGCTACATCTACCTGATCACCGTTCTTCCGGCCGTCATCTTCATCAGCGTCGTCGCCGCATTCGCCATTCCGCCGCTGTATCAGTCCACCGCGACCATCATGCTGGAGCTGTCCTCCGTACCCAAGGACATCATCGAGACGACCGTCATCAGCTATGCCGACCAGCAAATCGAGATCGTGCAGGGCAAGCGTCATGACGGTCGAGAGCCTGCAGAACATCGTGCATGACATCGATCCTTATCCGCGGCGCAAGGATTGGAGTGATAGCGACAAGGCGCAGCGGATCCTCGACAACACGTCGCTCGAACGGGTGGACCCGGTCACGCTCAAGCCCACGCTGGAATCGAACGCGTTCTCATTGCACTACGACAATCCGAGTCCCGCAATCGCCGCGGCAATCGACGACGCGCCTGGCGCAGCTATTCCTCTCGTATAATCAGTACGCGCGCACGCAAGGCCGCGGGCGAGGCGGCCGGATTTCTGCAGAAGCAGTCCGAGGGGATCGCGCAGCAGATGCGCGAGGTCGATCTCAGGATTGCGGAAGTGAAGCGCAAGTACGGCGAGGCGATGCCGGAGCTGCAGCTTCGCAATCAGTCCTCGGTCGAGGACTATCAGCGGCAACTCGATTCCTTGCAACAGCAGATCCTGACGGCTCAGGAAAAGGAATCCGTCCTTGCGCTGCAGCTCAGCCAGCAGAATCCCAATTTGATCACCGAATCCGGCGATCTCACCGATGTCGCGACGGTGCGGGCCAAACTGACGGAAGCCGAGCAGCGCTACACGCCCGATCATCCCGAGGTGAAGCGCCTGAAGCGCGCCTTGGAGACCCTGATGGCGCAGAACGGCGGCCGGACGGGCGCCAAGCAGACGGCCAACAATCCCCAGTATCTGCTCACCGAGGCGCAGCTGCGCTCCGCGCGCGAAACGTTGGCCAACCTTCAGTCGCAATCGAACGCGACGCGAGCGAAGCTCGAACAGCATCGAACGCTGGTTACAACAGACCCCGGCGGCGGAACGTGAGGTCGCCGAGGTGCTCCGCCGCAAGGAAGTGTTACAGAATGAATACCAACGCATCCAGGACCGGCTGCAAAGCGCCAATCTGGCGGAGACATTCGAGAGCCAGCAGGGCGGCGAGCGCTTCGCGCTGGTGCGATCGCCCGCGGTTCCCCGACTGCCGGTGTACCCGAACAGGGTGGGGCTGATCATGCTCGGCTTGGTGCTCGGCGCGGCGCTTGCCGGCATTGCGGTCGCCGTGAGCGAAAGCATGGATACCAACGTGCGGACGGCGAGAGACTTGCCGCTGCCGGACGGTGTCGTGGTGCTGTCGAGCATCCCGTTCATCAAGAACAAATGGGATCGGCGCCGTCAGGCGATTATGTTCACCTCGTTCGTGGCCGCCTATTCCGTGGCGTTAATCGTCATGGCCGTTGTGATAATATCGTCGCGCTATCATTAAACCGGCTGCAAACGTATGTCACGCCAACCGGCCTGGTGAGCAGGTAATCATGTCGATCATTGAGCATGCACTGGAGAAGAGCCGAAACGCCGGGCAACTCAAGCGAACCCGCCGGGCGAGCGACGCTGCTCGGACTCACACAGCAGGCGGCGGCCATCGATCCCGCTGCGCGAATCGTGCCGCTCGCCGTCACGGTCGACAGCGCGCTATGTCGCGAGCAGCGGCTGCTCCTCAAGAGCTGCCGATGGGGACAGCGCGGCAGTCGCCGCCTACCGGATGCTGCGCACCCGGCTGTTGCAGCGAGCCCGCGCCAACGACTGGCGGGTGATCGCCGTCACCAGTGCGGGACCCAATGACGGCAAGACCCTGACCGCGATCAATCTGGCGCTCTCCATGGCGCGCGAGAAAAGCCGCGAGATCGTGCTGCTGGACCTGGATATGCGCAATCCGAGCGTGTGCCGGGCACTCGGCGTTCACCCGCCACACGAGCTGCGCGATTATCTCGAGCGCGGCGAGCATGTGCGCCAGCTGTTTTTTTCCGTGGGCAGCGATAATCTCCTGATTGCCGGCAGCACGCGGCCGACGCAACATGCCTCGGAGCTGCTGGCCTCGCCGCGCTTCGAAGAGCTGCTGCGCAATTTGCGCCAGGGCGCGGTCGATCCCGTGGTGCTCATCGATCTGCCACCCGTCCTGCTGACCGATGACGCATTGGTGGTTGCGCCGAAGGTGGATGCCATCCTGCTCGTGGCATCCGAAGGGGTCACCGGCCGCGCCGAATTTGCGAAGGCGTTGGAGGTCCTGTCGGAATTTCCAATTGCCGGCGTGGCGCTCAACCGGGCTGTTGAAACGACGCCTGGCTATGATTACAGCTACGATTTCAACGAACCCTAGGGGCACAAGCGACTAGGGATTCCGGCCCGACGCCGCTTGCCATTCGAGTATGCCCAGGATCCCGAGGCGGCTTCGCATCTTGGTCGTGTCCTCCGATACGTTTCCGCCGGTGCGCGTCGATGTCGCGGTGCTGTTCGGCGTGGAACTCGCCGGTCGCGGCCACGAGATCGATTGGATACTGCAAAGCGAAGCGGCATGTCCGCGCGCCTATGTGACCCAATGGGGATCGGGCCGGGTCTGGGTCGGGGCGACCGATCTCGGCCAATCGCTCTTCAACCGCATCAGGAAGCATGTGTTGGGCATTGCCAATGACTGCCGATTGTTCTCGCGGCTGCGGCACGGATGCTACGATGCGATCGAAGTCAAAGACAAATTCCTGTCGGGGATTTTCGCGGTCATCGCCAGCCGCCTGTTCCGTACGCGCTTCATCTACTGGCTCTCGTATCCGTTTCCGGAGCACTATCTGCTGCGCGCCAGGGACGGCACGGCGCGCTACCCGCTTCTCTATCGCATTCGCGGCTGCGGTATTCAAGATACTGCTGTACCGGCTGCTGCTGCCCGCGGCGGATCACATCTTTGTTCAAAGCGAGCAGATGCGACGCGATATCGCCGCAGAGGGCATAGCGGCGAATAAGATGACGGCGGTGCCGATGGGCGTCGAGCGCGACCTGTGCGGGGCGGAGGAGCCCTCTGCGCAGGTCGCGAGGATGCTCGCGGCGGGCGTTCCGAGTCGTCCTGTATCTGGGAACGCTCAATAAGGTCCGGCGGCTGGATTTTCTGATCCGCGCCATTGCGCAGGGTCCGAACGTCGATACCGGCGGCGCGGCTGTACATCGTCGGCCGGGGCGATGATCCGGCTGACGAGGCATTCCTCGAGACGCGAAGTGTCGCGGCTCGGGCTGCAATCGTCGGTGGTTTTCATCGGGCAACTGCCGCAGGCGCGAGGCACTGCAATTCGTCCGCGAGGCCGATGTATGCGTCTCGCCCTTGTATCCGACGCCGATATGCGCGTCAACCTCGCCCACCAAACTCGTGGAATACATGGCGATGGGCAAGCCGGTCGTTGCCAATGATCATCCCGGAGCAAAAGCGAGTCATCGAGGAAAGTGGCGCCGGGTATTGCGTTCCCTACGAGGAAGAGGCTTTCGCCGACGCCATCGTGAAGATTGCTCAGGGATCCTGAGGCGGCGCGCTCCATGGGTCAGCGAGGGCGCCGCTACGTCCTCGAGCACCGTACTTACGGAGCCATCGCCGCCGCGGTGGAAAAACAGCTCCTGGATATCGTCGAGCCAGATGCTGACAGGCCGGAAACCGCGGCTTTGCTTCGTCAGTCCGTATGAGCACGGCGGCGGCGCGGAATATCAGATGCGCCTGCTGATCGACGCCCTGGCCGCCATGCGATCGGTACGAGATCCATTATCTGGCGCATTTCGTCGATGAGCGCGACAGATCTCCGATGCTACCGGGTGTCGAGGATCGGCCGTGGAGGGCCGGTCCCACGGTTGGGATACATCATGGACGTCCGTCCTCTTACCGGGAGCTGCGCGAGATCGATCCCTGTCTCATTTATCAGCGGGTCGCCTGCGGCTACACGGGCATTTGCGCCTTCTATGCACGCCGCCGCTCCGTACCGCTGCTCTGGCACGTTGCTCACGACACCGACGTGACGCGCCAGCATCTCGACCGGTCGCGCAATTTCCTGCGCCTGCGCCTCGAAAAATGCGCGGTCGAATATGGTGTGCGCCATGCGACCCGAATCGTCGTCCAGACCCGGCATCAGGCCGAACTGCTGCAAAGAAACTACGGCCGAACGCCCGATGCGGTGATTCCCAATTTTCATCCGCCCGCCGCCGAGACGCATCGACAAGTCGGGACGCTTGACCGTCGTGTGGATCGCGAACCTGAAGCCTTGGAAGCGGCCGGAAGTATTCGTTCGCCTGGCGAGGAGCTTCGGCGATCGCAAGGATGTGCGATTCATCATGGTCGGAGCCCCGCCGGCGAAATCCGGCAAAGGAGGCTGGCACGCCTCGTTGATGCGCAGCATCGAAGACCACACCGAACCTCGACTATCTCGGGCTGAGGAGCCACGCCGAAGTCAACGAGTTACTGGCGCGCGCCCATATTTTCGTCAATACCAGCATGCAGGAGGGCTTTCCAAACACATTCATCCAGGCCTGGCTGCGCGATGTCGCGGTGGTCAGCCTGAGCGTGGATCCGGATGAGGTATTGTCCCGGGAGCAGGCCGGTATCGCAGCACAGTCCGAAGCAGGCTTGAGCGAGGTGTTGCGCACCTTGATCGACCGTGAGGATGTGCGCGCCGGTTTCGTTCAGCGCGGTCGGGATCATGCCGCCGCACACCATTCACTGCAAAACGTGCAGAAGCTGGTCGAGCTCATTCGCTCGTATTGCGATGCGCCGCCGTGTTAGGTGCCGCATCGCGCGGGATATGTCGTGTCCTGGTGGACGATTCAGCCGGGGGTGTGCGAAGCTCGCCACGTCCGGGGTCGAGCAGCGAATAGCGTGACAAGAGTAGCCATCACTTCCGGAGCGTCGCCGAGACCGCTACGTACGCTGCTGCTGTTTTTGGTGCCTGTGGCGGTACTGGCGGGACTGTACGGGCGATTCAAAGGAATCGGCTTGTGGCCGCTCGGCGTCGATGAGTTCTATACCTCGCGATCCATCGATCACGTGCTGGCGACAGGATGGCCCCGCTTTCCGTGCGGCGGCTATTACACGCGCGGCCTGCTGTTTCAGTACGTGGTTGCGGGGCTGCGATGGACTGGACTGTCGCCGGAATTTGCCGGGCGTTTCGTCTCGGCGGCGTGCAGCGTGGCGGTGTGGCCTGCAATCTATTTGATTGCGCGGCGAATCCAAGGATCCGTCGCCGGCTGGATGGCCGTCATCATTCTGGCCGTGTCGGTCTGGGAAATCGAAATGGCGCGATTCCTGCGCATGTACGCGCCCTTTCAAGCGGTATTCGCCTGGTATCTCGTTTTTTATCTTCGCTACGTCGTGGACCGCCATGCCGCCGCGCTGCGCTGGATGATCGGCCTTTCCATCGTGGGTGTCATGACCTGGGAGGGAGGGGCGCTGCTCGGCGTGGCCAACCTGTTCGCCATCGTTCAATCCCACGAGCGCGGACGCTTGAAAGCGGCCGATTGGGCCCGCCTGGGCGGTTTGCTTGTGCTGTTCGCACTGCTGGTCTTTGCCACGCGGGATCTGCGCGAATTCGGTGAAACCGTAACGGCCGCCGCGCCGGCCGCGCAAAACCCGACGCATCACGTTCAATTCGTCGGCGCCTGGCTGGCGGCGCTGCGACAGCACCCCGGCTGGGCTTGCGGATTTCTGCTGCCGCTCGGCGTCGCCGCCGCATCGCTGCCATGGATTTGGTCCCGCCGCCGGGAATGTCTGCTCGCCGCCGGCCTATGCATGGCGCTCGCCGGCGCAGCGGCGCACGAATTCATGTTCACCGCCGGCGTTCTCGCTCTTCTGCTCCTGGTGCGACTCATCGATTGGCGCGAATTGACCGCACGCAATGCGCGTTGGTTCCTGCTTGCGCTCGCGGCGTTCTTTCTCTTCTGGCTCGCATTCGGGCACTGGACCGATGATTGGTCGACGGACGCCGGTATCCGGATCGTGTCGCGGGTTGCGTTGCCGGCGACTTACCATCATCTTTTTGGCCTTCCGGACATCTACGATGACGTCCTGCTGCCGTGGGCACGGGCGGTTCCGCTGTTGTCTCTGGAACTCGCCATCGCGATCGCCTTCGCGCTGTGGAGAGCCCTCACCACCTCGACAAAGGACGAGCCGGGCGTCGTCCTGTTGGCCTTGCTGATCACGATGGTGATGGCCATCGGCGCGACCCCGACGCCGCGCATCGAGACCCGCTACTCGTTCTTCTTGTATCCGTTGATGGTCGTCGTTGCGGTCACAACCGTCGCCGCGCTCGCGCAGCGGCAGCGGAATCTCCGTTATGCATCAATATTGGCCGTGGCGCCGCTGCTCCTGTTCATCGGCACGGAAGACTTCAGTCCGGGGCACATTGCACGGATCGACAGCGCCGATACCAATTTTCGCGTCGGCATACCGACCGCGGTCGCGGAGCACTATTATCCGCGCAACGACATGCGCGGCATCGCCGTCTGGCTTGCGGCCAATGTTCGCCCCGGTGAGACCGTGATCGCGGGCATCCCGAGCCTCGATGAGTACTATGGTGGTTTCGACTATCTGTATCTGGGCGCCGACGATGACCGATATGACGACTATATTTGCCCGGATGGCCGCACGGACCGCTGGACCAGTCATCGGGTGCTGCATGGTATCGATGAATTGAGGCCGATGGTCGGCAAGGGGCGAAGCGTCTACGCGACGTTGTATTCCGATGATGAGCAGCAGCTGCGCGCTGAGGCCGCAATCGAGGGCTGGCAGGTCACACGGGCATGGACGGCCGCGGATGGCCGCACGGACATACTGCGGATCGTGGCAAACTCGAACTAACCATGGGATGGTTTTGGAAATGTCGATCAATGTAGCCGCGCTCGCTCATCTGCTGCGCCCGAAACAATGGGTCAAGAACACCTTCGTGCTGGCGGGCATTCTGTTCGGCGCGCAGCTGCACAATGCGGTGCTGCTGAAGGCGGCGGCGCTGGCGTTCATCGCATTCAGCCTGATGGGATCGAGCGTCTACGTGCTCAACGACTACATCGATCGCGAATCGGACAAACTTCACCCCACCAAGCGTCACCGGGCTCTCGCCAGCGGCGCCGTCACTCCGCTGCAAGCGGCAATCATGGGAATCGCCTGTGTCGGCATTTCCCTGGCCGCGGCGGCGCTCGCCGATGTGCGGGTGGTTGCGATCGTGGTGGCGTATCTCGCCATCAACTGCGCCTATTCCCTGGGCCTCAAACACCAGGCGGTGATCGACGTCTTTTGCATCGCTTCGGGCTTCATGCTGCGGATCCTGGCCGGCACGTGGGGAATCCGGATTCCGCCTTCCGGCTGGCTCATCCTGACCGGCATGTTCATCACCCTGTTCCTCGGCTTCTCGAAGCGTCGCGCAGAATGGACGGAGGTGGGGGGCGCACATGCACGCCGCCCGGTCCTCGAGCTCTATTCACGTGAATTGCTCGATACCTTCCTGTCCATTACGGCAACGGGCACGGTATTGAGCTACGGGCTCTATACCCTCGATTCCGCGACGATCGCCCTGCATCACACGAACAAGTTGATCTACACCCTGCCGTTCGTTCTCTTCGGGCTTTTTCGTTACCTATTTCTCCTGCATCGCCGTAACAAAGGTGAAAATCCGAGCGCCGATGTCTTCACCGACCATCAGATCATCGTTTGCGGGTTGGCGTACGGAGCCTGTGCGCTTTGGCTCTTGAACCGTCCATGACGCGATGGGTTCGCGCGATCGCCATCTCCACGGCTGCCGCGGCGGCGGTGTACATGGCGGCGGTACTGTGGGCCGGCCGAAGCGAGGTGCTTGCGGCGCTGAGGCTGGTGAGCGCCGGCGCGATGCTCGCCCTGCTCGGGCTGTCGCTCCTCAACTACGGTCTTCGATTCTCGCGGTGGCACTACTATCTTCATGCGCTCGGCTGCCGGATCTCGCTGCTGCATGACCTGCGCATTTACGTCGGTGGATTTGCACTGACCACGACGCCGGGAAAAGCCGGCGAAATGGCGCGAAGCCTGTGGTTGCTGCCCTACGGGGTGCCCGCGACGATGTCTCTGGCGGTGTTCTTTGCCGAGCGCATTCAGGACTTCTTGTGCATCGTGCTGCTCGCCGGCCTCGGCACCTCGCGCCTGCACGGCGGAGGCTGGGTGATGCTGGGCGGGATCGCCGCCGTGCTCAGTGCATTCATCGTGCTCTTCGTCCCGACCGTCTCGCGCGCAATGCTGCGCTTCCTCGCGGCCCGTCACGGGAGAATGGGACATTTGGCCGAGCGCATCGCGGAGATACTGCGCCTGACGCGCGGCTGCCTCACGCCGGTGCGGTTCCTTGCCGGGCTCGCGATCGGCCTCGTTGCGTGGGGCGCCGAGGGCGTGGCTCTCTACGCGCTGATGGCCGCGCTCGGACATCCGTTGCCGTTGGTGCCCGCGATTGGGATCTTTACCTTTGCGACGCTCGCCGGTGCCCTGAGTTTCATGCCGGGAGGTCTCGGGGGCACCGAAGTCACCATGGTCGTGTTGCTGCGCCTGTTCGCCGTCTCGTTACCGGTTGCGGTGTCGGCGACTCTGCTCATTCAACTCGCCACCCTCTGGTTCGCCGTCCTGCTCGGTGTCATCGCCTTGTCGATACGGTCGAGAACCCCGCCCGCGGTATCGGCTGCGGGCACCGTGGCGGCGCGCTCGGTCGAACCCCTGTAGCGCCGGCCCCATCGCTTCCATACCCGCAAGCCATTGCCGGCCACGATCAACATGGCGAACTCCGCGGCTGCGCGGTGGCGCGATTGCATGCTGCTCACCACCGAGGAAGCGGCAAACAGATACAGCGGAAATACGGCCAATAGCGCAAGGATCAGACGGCGATCGTCGACCGTGTGCTTGAGCAGGCCGATGAGCGCATCGACGGCTCCGGCGACGTAGAAGAGCGTCACGATCCCGAACGCAAGCGCCGCGAGGAGGGAGGCGCCGACGACCACGGGATACTTTGCAAGATAGAATTGGGTGGCGGCGAGCGCGCCTCGCTTGCGCACTTCTTGTGCCCACCCCCGCGACGAACCGGCGTGCGCGCGTTGCGTCTCGATTCTCTCCTGCTCGGGGAGCAATCCCAGGTAATCGAGAGTGACTCTCTCGATTCCGGACTTGAGAAAGAAATTCAGAGCGTCCTGCACGACTTGCGAGGCGCACGGACCCGCATAGTCGGCGCAAAAGCGCACGTACTCCACCGGGCTCAACAGGCCGTCGCGGTTCCGCGCGGGTTCAATGTATCGCTGCAGGGCTTTTTCCCGCGCTTCGCCCGGGAATGTGTCCGAAATGAAGCGCGCCTTCAACATGAGATTATTGCCGACCGAGGCGCTCGTGCCTTCGCCCAACGACCATTTCCCGGTGTAGGCGTGCACCGTGATCACCCAGGCGACCACGGGAATCACCAGGGCGAGATAGTAGGGCGCGCGGCTGCTGCCGCGGGAGCCGCGCGGCAAGACGAGCGCGGACAGCAGCGCAAACGGCAGAACGGTCGGACGGGTCAGGGTTGCGCCCGCCCAATACAATCCCGACAGGAACGCGGTGCGAGGCGCACGCGTGCTGAACCAGCGCGTCGTGTAGTAGAAGCCGAACACCACGAGCGGCACAAACCACGCCTCGGCGGAGAGCTGGTGTGGGAAGATCAGTGTCTGCGGGAGCAGGGCATACGCAGCGGTGATCAAGAGCGGCAATCTTCCGTTCCCCAGCACGGTGCCCGCCATGCGATAGACGCAGACGACGGACAGCACGCACAGCGTCACCTGGGCGAGCAGCATCGATGCGAAACCGCCGAGGTCGTAGAGAGCCACCTGGATCAAGTAGTCGCCGGGCGAGCCGTGATGACCCACGTAGTCGAGCTGTGCCCGCCAACCGTTCACCTGCGGAAACTCGCCGATCTGCGCCACCCGCTCGTTGGCGCGGTCAGCCTTGAGCCAAACGTCGGGATGATTGAAGTCGTATGAAAGCAATGCTGCGTGCAGCATCACGTAAAGCAACAGCAGCGTGGCCGCAATCCGCCGAATCGTCATCTGTGGTTGTCCCGGTCTCCCGCTTCGACCAGTGCCGTTATACGCGATTATTACCCGGGCGGTACGGGATGAGAAGGCGGAACTCTACCGGTCCCCGGTCACAGAGAACATAAGTCAAACGGCCCTTGCCACAGTCAAACGGCCCTTGCCACGCGAGCGGTGCCGCACCGGCACCGCTCGCTCGCAGGTCAAGGATAATTCGCGGGATACGCGGTGCGGGTGATCGGATTCGCGGCGCACGCCGCTGCAACGGTGGACCACTGCGCTTCAGGACGGGTGCCGGATCCCCCCATTTTGGTCCAGAACACGTGTGAAGCGTGATAGGTCTTGTTCATCGCCTGGATGATATCGGGGGCCGCCCACGGACCGCCCTGACCCTGGAAGGAGTCGTTGATGTCGCCCGATTCCACGTCCATCATGGCGGTCATCGTCGGGCGCATGTCCACCCCGCCGAATCCCGGATCGCCGATATACGACCGCAATGACCAACTGAGAATCGCGGTTCCCTTCGAGTCGATGGAGGACTGTCCAAAGCTGTCCGCGCTGCCCGTCGCGATCCGATGCGTCAACATCCACTGTTGAAGGGCCACCGTCGCAGACTGCCCGAAGAGCCAGGAATTTCCCATGATCACGCTCGTATGCGGGAACGCCGCGGTCGCCGCGGTCAACAGTCGTTCCGATTGTCCCAAAAAGGCGTCGTCGGTGTAACGCGGATCCTTCGGAGCGTAATTGGCCGCCTGTACGATCGTGGAATTCTCCTGAAAGAACACCGCCTCCACATTGGGATCACCGTCCAGGTGCTGTCCGAGGGCCTGCACCAGCGCGATGAAGCGGTCCATCACGGGTGCGGAGTACAACGCCGGTGCATACATCCCGGTGGATACGCCATTCGAAGTCTGACCCCACCAGCCGTAGCTTCCCGACGCCGGGCTCGCGCCGTACTTGGAATTCTGCTGAACATAAAGCGGGATGACGGACGAATCGTTATCGTGCAACTGGCCCTGGCCGTATTGCCACAGCATGATCACCAGCCGCTTCGGCTTGTTGTAGGCGGTCTTCAGTCGCTTCAAAATGAAGTCGATCGCCGTAAAGTCGTAATTCCCCTCGCTCGGTTCCAGCGCGCCCCACGTGATCAGCATGCGATAGCCGACGATGGCGTCCTGATTATTGAGACCGTCAGCTTCGCTCTGCATGAACTCGTAGGAGTTCGCGCGGCCGCCGTAGACGACGCCATAAGAGGCCATGTAGTGCCCGGGGTTCCACTTGATTTTCCCGGACGTCGGGCCGGTGGGCGGGGTGACCGGGGTCGATTCGCACTGACCGTTGACGCAGATTTGCGGCGGGGGGTTCGGCCGGGTCGACGCGGTCGTTTGACCCTGCGCCGAGACCGCGATGAAACTGACCAATACGCTGAGCACCGCGGCGGTTGCAACCCGACCTCTTCTATTCATCGATAGTTCCCTCAACTGTAAAATCAAAAAACAACTGTTAAGTCAAATGAAGCGATCCGCGCGCGCCGCAACCGCCATGTCGCTCTTAAGCTACTCTGCGGCAATAAGGACAATCAACTGTCGACGCGTTGCGACAGTACAGATTTGCGAGCTTGATGCCGCGAACCGTAGCTCCGAACAGGAGTCGGTTCTGCGACGGGAGCCGGGCGGGGTCGAACGACGGGATGAGAAATGGCTGCGCTTTCACGGCGCAATGCCGCGGCTCGCGCACAGACGATTCCCGACAAATACCAGTAGAGGAAGGTGATGGAGGTAAAAAAGTGGAATGGATTATAGAACATAGCCACCAGAAATATGGCGACCACTCCGGTCCAGCCGGCGGCGAGCGATCCCGCCAACGTGTCATCGTGCCGGGCCACTTTCAGACTGTCGTAAAAGACCATGCAAAATAGAGCGCCGATCAGCATCACTCCCAGGAGCCCGAACTCGAGCACGAAGTAGGCGAAGGAGGTGACCGCGATATTCTCGAACAATCTGTAATAGGAGCCCTCGAAACTCTTGCCCATGGTCGAAGGCGAAACATTCCCAAGGCCGAGGCCGAATGCCAGATGCACGGGGTCCTTTGCCAGGTATTGCAGGGGAATCGAAATCGCTTCGCCTCGATGAGCCACCCGCTTCCCGCCAACGCCGGTCGCCTTGCCCTTGTCATTGGCGACCACGTACTGACGCAGCTTCTGTTGGTCGGTGAAGAAATCCACGATGTCGATTCTATTGGGATCCCCTTCCTCCATCTTGTCGTAGACCGGTATGAAGATCGCGCCGAACACGATCAGCAAGGCGAGCGCAATGCCCGTATAACGCAGCCTTTTGCCGGGTTCGGCTCCGACGAACAGCGTCACGAGCAACCCCAGAGGCAGCAGAATGACCGTGACCTTGGTTTCGTTGATGGTGGTCGGAAAAAGCAGCAGCAGAAAGCACGCGAAGTAGCGCAGTTTGCCGATACGCCGCTTCAACAGCAGACCGGTCAGCACCAGCACGGCGCAGATGAGCAACATCGACAATATTCCGGAATCCATCAAGGTGCCCTGCACCCCGTCGCCCGAATAGCGTCCCGCGCTCATGATCACCCAGCGCTGGTATACCGCCACCGGCACCTGAAGGAACGCCAATGCCAGCAGCACCTTGAACTGACGCATCAGTTGCGATTCGCTCATGGTGAGCACCGCGGGGAGGAAGAACAGTGGTGCGGCCCGGAAGCAAAAGCGCAGTCCGGTGATCAGCGGTCCGGCACCGGGGTTGTTGTTGATGATGCCGCACAGGATCACGAAAACCAGCGCGCCGAAAACGAGCCAGTATTTCGGCGCCACCAGGTGGAACCGATCGCGGGTGCCGGCAATCATCACATACAAGATGATGAGACCCGAAAGGATCTCGGGGAGGAAACGTGCGACCGGCGGCAACGAGAACTGCTGTATCAGGAAATCGGCGAGCGTCGCACAGCAAAAAAGAATCAGAATGAAGGATTGCATGGAAGTCGTGCTTGCGATTGTCAATGGCCAATCTAACACATGCGCACTGCCACGCGAGATTGCGTCTCCCCATGCGATACGATCCGCTCATCGAGCGCATTGTGTGACGCATGTCTCAGTTTCGGGGCCGGTTCCCGCCCCCCCAAGCCGCCGCTCATGAGCAGGCGGGCCGACACCGGTACGGGCGGGGTGCGTCGTCGGCCCATGACCTCCCATGACATAAGTCCCGGGACAGTGCGGGTCGCGTCACCGATGGAGGCGCGGCTGCGACGCAGGGGCCCTCTGGGGAAGCGGCGCCCGGGGAGGTTGCTGTAGAATCAACCGATGGACTCAGCCGCTCACCCGATGGAACTCACGATTCTGATGCCCTGCCTCAACGAGGCGGAAACGATCGAGACCTGCGTGCGTAAAGCTCGGGGTTTCCTCGAGAGTCGCGGAATCAGCGGCGAGGTGGTGGTGGCCGATAACGGCAGCACGGATGGGTCGCAAAAGCTTGCCGAGCGCAGTGGTGCGCGCGTGGTGCCGATCCCGACACGCGGCTACGGGGCGGCCCTGCTCGGCGGAATTCAGGCGGCGCACGGCACGTTCGTCGTGATGGGTGACGGGGATGACAGCTACGATTTCACGGCGCTCGATCCCTTTCTCGAGAAGCTGCGCGGCGGTTCGGAACTCGTGATGGGCAACCGGTTTCTCGGCGGCATCGGGCCGAAAGCCATGCCGCCGCTGCACAAATATTTGGGTAACCCCGTGTTGACGGGGGTCGGGCGGCTGTTCTTCAAGAGCCCGTGTGGAGATTTCCACTGCGGATTGCGGGGTTTTCGCCGCGACTCGATTCTCTCGCTCGGCCTCACCTCGACGGGCATGGAATTCGCGAGCGAGATGGTCGTCAAGGCAACCCTGCACAAGTTGCGGATCGCCGAAGTCCCCACCACCCTGACAAAGGATGGCCGCAGCCGTCCGCCGCACCTGCGCAGCTGGCGGGACGGATGGCGCCATCTGCGCTTCTTGCTGCTGTTCAGCCCGTCCTGGCTGTTCCTGTATCCTGGACTCGGGCTATTGCTGCTGGGGATCGTCACCATGACCTGGTTGCTGCCCGAGCCGCGCGTCGCGGGCGGCGTCACGTTGGACGTCAATACCTTGGTGTTCACCGCGGCTGCGATCGTGTGCGGTTTTCAGGCTACTGCGTTCTACGTGTTCGCGAAGACCTTTGCCATCCGATCCGGGCTCCTGCCGCACGATCCGGTGGTCACACGGCTGCGGGAGGTTCTGCGGCTCGAGGTCGGCCTGATCGTCGGGTCCATCATGGTCGTCATCGGTCTCGCGCTCGCTGCCTACGCGGTCGGATTTTGGAAAGTGCGATCCTTCGGGCCTCTCGACCCGCGGCACACCTTGCGCATCGTCGTGCCCGCCGCGACGCTGCTGATCCTCGGTATTCAGGTCATGTTCTCGAGCTGCCTGCTGAGCATCCTGCAGCTGGAATCCTCGGCGGCCGGTTCCGCTGCATCGCAGCGGCGCAGCTTCGCCCCCGGCACTGCGCTGCGCGCGGATCCGGACATCAGCTGAGCTGCGATGCTCTCTCTCGGACAATACACGCGCTTCCTGGTCATTGGCGCTTTTGTCGGCATGGTCTCGGTGGGTTGCCGCGAGTTGATCGGCTACCTGTTGGGTGCCGACACCGCCTGGAACTATTCGGCTTCCGTCGCGTTTGCGTACGCCGTCGGAATCCTGCTGAGCTTCCTGCTCAATCATCGCTTCACCTTCAACGGCGATGACAGCTCGCGCAATTGGCGGATCTTTTCGCGATTCGTGGGAATCGCGCTCGTAGGACTCATCACCACGTGGCTGCTGGCGCTCGCGCTCCGTTATGGCGCGCACCTCGATACCCGCATCGGGTCGGCCGCGAGACTGGTGGCGTTCGTCACCGCCACGCTCCTTTCTTCGCTCGTGACCTATCCGCTGAACGCGCGGTTCGTCTTCGGCGGCCGGCACTCCGGCATGGCGGCGTCCGGCTGCGCGACGTGAGCGAACAGCGCGTTCGGACCGTGAAGTGGCTGGCGACGGTCCTCCTGTCGGCGGGGCTGATCTATGCGTGGGCGCATCGCATCACCGGTGCCGCGATCGTGGATGATGCCGCCCAGACGGTGCTGATGGCGCTGAATGTCGAGCGTCACGGCGTGATGTCGCTCGAGGAGAAGCCGCCGCTCACCCCCACGAACTATCGGGAGCCTCTTCCGGTGTTCGTGTCGGCGTTGGCGATCAAACTGGTCGATGCGGCGCTCGGAGAAGCGCCTCCCGAGGCGTATTTTCACGGGCAACGCGTGCGGCTGTTGAAATACCAAAACGTCCTCTGGTTGTCGCTGCTGTCGATCGGCGCATTCTGGGGGGTGCGCGTCTTCACTTCCTCCTTCCCGCTCGCGCTCCTGGGCGCGCTGCTGGTGAACCTGCCTTTTCTGCGCAACGCGTCCGATCTCGTCGATGACCTGTACAACGACATACCCGCCGCCGCGGTGTTCATGCTGGCATCCGTCACGGTAGCCATCGCCATCCGACGGCGCCGCCCGGTGTTCTGGGCTCTGGCTGGGCTGTTGTTCGGAATCCTGACACTGATCAAGGCGGCGACCCTGTACATATTCGCCGGCACCGCGGCCATGGTGGGGGTCGTTTATCTATTACAGCGCGTCTCAATCCGATTCGCCGTGCGCGATCTGGGGATCATGATCGTCGCGTTTGGCTGCGCCATTGCCCCCTGGATGTACCGCAACCACGTGATGTTGGGTTCGGCGCACATCTCGCAGCGCGCCGGCGTGGTGTTGATGTATCGCGCGGTCACCGAAGAGATGACCCCGGTGGAATACCGCGGAACATTCTATTTTTGGGCGCCCTTGCGCCTGCAGGGATTCATCGGCCGGATTCTCGGTTTTTCGCCGGCCGATCTCGAACGCAATGGCCGCTTGCAGCGGCTCAATGACCTGGACTCCGAATTCAGTGCCGAGGATGTGGCGGCCGAGCGCGCCGGAGCTCCCGACAAGACCTTGACCTACTACCGCCAGGCGCGCGCCGAGCGCGTCAAGCTCGAGCATGAGATGGTTGCGGCCGGGCAGCCGCAGCCGGAGATTGCGGCAGATGATCTGCTCAAGGCGCGGGCGATGAAGATCGTTCTCGATCACCCGTGGCGCAACCTGGCGCTGACGATTCCCTACCTGTGGCGCGGGGCCACCTTGGCGTTCCCCGTCCTCGTCATCGCGCTGCTCGTTGCACTGCGCTAGCGCCGCTACGACTTCCTTCTGTTCGTGGTCCCCGCGTTCGGCACCGTCATGCTGTACGCCTTGTTCACCCATTTCGTCGCGCGCTACGATTTGCCGTCGCTGTCCATCGCCACGGTCGCACTCATCGTGCTGGTCAGATCTGCGCTGCTGTCGCGCGCAACGATCCCGAGTTCAGCGGCGTAAGGTGAACCTCGCCTCGACCACGTTGAACGAGTCCAGTTCATGTAAGCCGGAGAACACGAACCATCGGCGCGCGCCGCCGGGCTCGACCCATTTGTTCGGCATGCGCAACCCGAGGAAATCACCGGCGGCGTCGCGTCCGTAGTGGCCCCAATCCTCGTAATAACCGATCGTCGACCAGGGTCCCCACGGATGGCGGCCCTCGAAGATCCCGAATTGTCCGATCGACGCGTCGCTGTAAAGGCCGCTCCGATAATGTCCCACCGTCATGAGATAGCGATGCAGCTTGCGATCGTAGACCACGTCGGGAGAGTCCACGTGGTTGGGATCGTGAAAGACTCGCCCGCGCGTCGGACTCGATGCTCGACCAGGAAGCGGTGCGGCCATGTCCGCCGACGGCGCTCAAGTATTGATAGATTCCAGGGGCGGAGGGATCGGCCAGCAACGAATCCTTGGCGACTCTCTTCAAGAAAACATTTTCCGTGTCGCCGCTGCGCAGGTAATACAGATACACGTAGGAATCGATCGCGCCCGCATTATCGCGCCCGAAATTGAGGAACGTGCCGAGCATCGATGGCGCCGACCAGAGCGCAGTCTGCCAGCTCTTGCCGAGATCCGACGACCACGCAAGGGTATACAAGGGGCCGCTGCCGCTCCGATGGGCGGGATCGCCCGTGTTCTCCGCGGTCCAAAAGCCGCCGATCGCGTACAAGACGCCGTCGATCGAGGCAAGGCTCACGACCTTTCCGCCGAATGTCGCGACGTTCTCCGCATAGGGAGGCGGCCCCCACACATTTTTCCCGCTGAAACCCGATTCTCCATGCGCGACGGGAATTCCGGCGATCCGGGCAAAGCCGAGACTCACCCGTCCGATATTGTCGTCGTTGCCGTCGAAGCCGCCGCCGTCGCCCCACGCGCAGTACTGGTTGTCGTCGCGCGCCCAGGTGCAGGGCCATAAATCGCTCCCCAGAGCCCTGCGCGGGTTGGCGACGGCCGCGAAGTCCCAGCTCACCCCGGTGATCGAGCGACTTTGCGGATAGGGTGCCGGCGATGCGGGGAGGAGGGATCGGCAGGCGGACAGGGCACCCGCCGCGGCCAGAACAGCAATCGAGACGGTCAAGCGATGGGACATGGGATTTTCAGTCTACCCGAGGCCCTGCGCGCAGCCCACGGGCGCGCAACAAGCAGCCCACGGGCGCGAAATCCAACGAGATTCAACGATGTCCGGCACCGCTCGATAGTAAAATGTACATTGCATGGATCCGCCACTGCCTAACACCTATTGGGTGATACCCGAGTTGATGCTCGCCGGCGAGCATCCGTACGGGACCGATGAGGCCGAAGCGCGCCAGCGTCTCGCCCGCCTGTGCGGGGCGGGGATCAATTACTTCATCGACTTGACTCAATTGGGCGAAATGCCGGATTACCGGGGACTCCTGCCCAAGAATGCCCACTATCTACGCTGCGCGATACGCGATATGGACGTGCCGAGGGAGATCGCGCAGATGCAAGAGCTGCAGGCCCGGATTCGCAATGCCCGAGCACTCGGGCGGCGCACCTACATCCATTGCCGCGCCGGCATCGGGCGCACCAGTCTCGCCGTGGGTTGCTACCTCGCCGAAGGAGGCCTCAAGGGAAGTGCGGCGCTCGAGCAGTTGAATCAATTGTGGAGCCGGTGCGCGCGCGCCCAGAGCTGGCCGACCGTTCCGCAGACGTCCGAGCAAGCCGACTACATACGCGACTGGCCGAAGCACCGCACACCGCCGGTCAAGGCGCCGCCGCGCGGCGCACGCCCGCCGCACAGGAGGTAAGGCGAGGCGAGGAAGCGATGCTCTTGACCGCCTCCTCGAACGAGGATCCCGACGCCGGTGGGTGTGAAGTGCCCCTGGCCTTTCTCGTAGAAGAGCTTGAGGTCGGGCCGCGCCGCCCTGGACAACGCGGCCAGCGGCGAGATGATCTTCAGTCGCGAGCGCACCGGCGCCGGCAGAATCCGAGCGGCGATGCGAATTCGGTGCGCGACAGCCTGGCGGGGATATCGAGGAGGTAGAAATCCGCGCCGCTCGCGCTGACCACCTCGTCGGCGTGCGTCAGGATCGCGGCCGGAAAGATCGATTTTATTGCGATGTTGAAGCTCATCGAGATCATCGTCGAGCGGATGTCGCTCCGCCCTCCGCTTCGCCGAGGTCTGCAGCAGTCAAGGCTCTGTTTGCGCTCGCTCTGCAGCCTCATTTTCAGGAGCAGGCTCATCCTGTCCCTCACGAAGGTGTAAAGCTGGCTGTGGTCGGCAACGAACCGATACACGCGATATCGCATGAGCATATCTTGAATATTCACCGCGGGAAGATACTCGGTGTTCGCCCGCTCGAGCCTGCCGTTTTTCAGGCGGTACAGATCCGAGCGCACATTGTCGGTCAAGTCCGATGTATCCCAGGAGAACAGCACCACGTCGAGATCGAACTTCCGGCCAAATTGCTCGTAGGTCTGCAGCATCTCGGCGGTTCCGAATCCGCCCACCGAAAAATTCAACACCTCCACCGGAAAGCCCAGTTGCCCGCAGGCGCCGCTCGAGACGGTCGGCGAAACTGTCGCTGCAGATCGACCTCGAGACCGAATAGGAACGAGTCGCCGAATATGCCGAGCCGGCACGTCCCGGGCGGCTTGCGCTGCGGGTAGTCGCGGTCGGCGCGCAGCCCCTCGCCGTTGATCCGGTACTCCACGTCGACTTCGGGGGTGTGGTGCCAGTAGCGGGCATTCGGAATGTTGCCGCGCACGCCCCACGCGCGTGCCCGTGATGTAGCGCGGCATGAGCGGCTGCGGGTCGAATACCCGGACGAAGCCCTCCGCAAACAGCAGGGTGTAGAGCACGAGACGCGGCCCCGAGCAGCGCCCGGCGCAGAGCCGTGGTGAAGCGCCGTCCGCGCGCCCGCGGCAGGGCGCAGTCCGCTCGGCCGGTCTCGCTCCTCAGAAATCAAAATAGATGAACTCCTGGCCGCCCGGCGCGCTGAACGCGACGAGCGTGAGCACGAGCGCGAGCGCGGCCGTGTAGCGCACGAGGAAGGGCCCCGCGGTGAGCACCTCCAATGCGCCCCGATGCGCGCTGATAGATCTCGACGGCGATCAGGGGAGCCGAGTAGGCGAAGAGCGTCGCGAACTGGTCGGCCGTATAGCCGGTGGTCGCGAACAGGTTCGCAAGCGACGGTGACGCGCCTGATCGAAAGTGCGCGAGCGGAACAGAATCCAGCCGATGCACACGAGGCACATGGTGATGAGCCAGGAGCCCGTTTGGACGGCAAATCCGCGCAGCGTCAAAAATCGCGAGCGCTCGACGAGCGGTATCGATCCGCAGCGCCCGGTAGAGGACCTGGATTGCGCCGTGAAACGCGCCCCAGGCGACGAAAGTCCAGGATGCGCCGTGCCACAATCCGCCGAGCAGCATCGTGATCATGAGATTGCGGTACATCTTGAGCTGTCCGCCGCGATTGCCGCCGAGCGGAATGTACAGATAGTCGCGCAGCCATCGCGAGAGGCTGATGTGCCAGCGCTGCCAGAATTCCGACGGGGTGCGCGCGAAATACGGCTGGTTGAAGTTGATCATCAGATCGAACCCCAGGCAGCGCGCGAGCCCTCGCGCCATGTTGGAATAGCCGCAGAAGTCGCAGTAGATCTGCACGGTGAATGCGAGCACCGCCGCCAGGGTGGCGCCCGCGGTCTGGTGGGCGGGCGAATTGAACACCGCATTGGCGATGCCGGAGACGTTGTCGGCGATCACGATCTTTTGATAAAGCCCCCAGGCGAAGAGCAGCGCGCCGGTGGTGAAGAGCTGCCGATCGAAGGGCCGAACCGTCTCGAATTGCGGCATGAGATGTCCGGCCCGCTCGATCGGGCCGGCGACGAGCTGCGGAAAAAACGCGTGAAACGCCGCATAGTTGACGATCGAGTACTGCGGCTCGTAGCGGCGCTGATACGAATCGATCGTGCGGCTGATTGCCTGAAACGTGTAGAAGGAAAGGCCGACGGGAAGAATGATGGCGAGGGAGGGCGCGTGCGCGTGCATCCCGAGCGCCTCGAGGAGCGCCGTGGCGGAGCCGACGAAGAAGTTGAAGTACTTGAAAAACGCCAGGATGCCGAGGTTCGTGCACAGCGAGAGCAGCAGCCAGTTTCTCCTCCGGACGCGCTCCGCAGATCGCCTGATCGCGATGATTGCGAGTCCGGCGATCGCCATGCCGACGGCGACCGGCGCGGCAAGCCACCAGTCCTTCGACGCTGGCGCACGCCGAGCGATGCGATCGTCACGAGCGCGAGGAATCCGGCGCTTTTCAGCTGATCGACTGCGCGCACCTCTTTGCCCGCCGCACCCAGCGCCGCGAGATAGTCGACCGAGGTTGAGATCGCGACCAGGATCAGAAAGCGCGGATCCCACCAGCCATAGAAGACGTAACTCGAGACAATCAGCAGCAAGTTGCGCGCCGCGACGTGGCGCCGGGAGAAAAAATACAGCGGCAAAAATGCGGCGAGGAACAGCGCGAAGATGCCGCTATTGAACAACATTCACGAACTCCCGAGGCGCTGGGCCCGACATTGCGCGGTAGATTGTGGTGGGCATTTCACGCGCCTAGCTATTCTACAGGCCGAATCTGGGTATCCACTTCTGCCCACACTGCGCTGTCGGCCCGAGACGACATATTGCTGCCGCGTGCGAACCATAGTTCACTACCGCCTCGAAAGGGCAAACCCGTCGCGAGATGGGGGCGCAAAGCTTCCGGTCTGTGGGTGGCAGATAGCGGGGTTGCCGGTGATGGCGAATTCGCCGTTATCGTGTAACCCATCGTTGTTGCAGCCCTCCGCAGACCGACTATGTTTAACAAAGTCAGGAAACGGTGGACATGGCATCAACGGTACGGGGTTATATTGCATTTGTTTTTATGATCTTCGCTGCGGCGATTCTCGGCGGCTGCAGCAATGGCTCGAGCGGAGCCAATGGCGCCGCGTCAGCGCGCCCGCGACCAGCGCCGCGACGAGCAGCGGCGCCTCACAATCTCCGGTAATCCGGCAGCGTCGGTCGCGGCCGGCAGTAGTTACAGCTTCCGCCCGACCGCGAGCGACGCGAGCGGAGCGGCGCTCACCTTTGCGATCAAAAACCAACCCGGCTGGGCAAGATTTGATCCCGCCACAGGCACGCTCGCGGGCACGCCAACGCACCGCTTATGTCGGCAGTTTCGCGCAGATCGTGATCACGGTCAGCGACGGCAGCGCCACCGCCGCGCTCGCGGCCTTTTCAATTGAAGTGACGCAGCACCGCGCCGGTGTAGCGGCGCTGTCATGGACGGTGCCGACCGTGAGCGCGACGGGTACGGAACCCGCCGGGTACCACATCTATTACGGCGAGAGTTCGACGCACTTGACGCACATCGTCGATATAAGCAACCCCGACTCCAGCAGCTTCGTCGTCGACAATCTCCCGACCGGCACCTGGTATTTCGCGATCAAATCCTACAACAGCTCCGATATCGAGAGCAGCTTGTCCGCCATCGTGCCCGTGACTATCGGATAGGCGGTTGCACCGACATCGCTGACTCGCGAAACGCCTGCTCGGCCGCGCGGGTCGGCGGATGCTGCTCTGCCGGCCGCATGGTGCGCGATAACCAGGACGCCTTCCGTCCCGGGCTGACCGAGCCTACTAGCCGGATATGGATGAAGTGCACGTCGGAGCGTTCGCCGTCGAGCAGGCTTGTCCGCCGCATTCGCGGATTCAGTGCACCGCGGGAGCCGGCCCTGCGTATTGAATGACCCGATCGACCTTGTAATCCTTGCTGCCGCCGGCATGGGTGAAGATGATCAGCTCTCCCAATAATCCCAGCGCGAACATCTGCACCCCTAGCACGATCATGAGCGACGCGAGCAGCAAGGCCGGCCGGTCGGCGAGCGGGTGATGGAAATAGATCCGATCGAATATCAGGTACATGAGCTCGAGAATGCCGAGAGAAAAGATCGCCACTCCGATCATGCCGAAAAATCGCAATGGTTTCTTGGTAAACCGGATCAAGAAAAATACGTTGAAGATGTCGAGAAGTCCGCGCGTGTAATTGCGCGGCCGATACATCTCGTCGCGACGGTCGCCTTGGACTGGCGCACCGCGATTTGGCTGACCCTGAAATCCCTGTCGTTCGGCGAGCAGCGGCAGAAATCGCTGCTGGTCGCCGTACAGATGCACTTCCTCGAGAACTTTGCGCTTGAGCGCGCGCACGTTGCATCCGAGATCGCGAAAGCTCAGTCGGGTGACGAAGTGCAACAGCCCGTGGAATACGCGGTGCCGCAGCGTCTGGAACCAACTGCTGGCCCGCGGCTCGCGATAGCCGACGACGATGTCGGCTGCATCGAGCGCGCGACCAGTTTGCCGATTTCGCAGCCTTCGACCTGCAGATAGGCCGGCAGCGTAACGATGACATCGCCCGCCGCGTGATCGAATCCGATCATCAACGCCGTCGCTTCGCCGAAATAGCGGGTCAGGGACACGATGGTGATGGGCTCTCCCTGCTCCACCAGCGACAGCGAGCGCGCGTTCGGCGGTCGGCTGCAGGCCATCGAGGACAAAAATCAGCTCGTAGGGAGCGCCGAGCAATCGCAAGCCCGATTTGTACTCGGCATACAAGTCAGCCATCGGGGTCTGACGCTCCCCGACCGGCACGATGACCGACACGAGCGAATGGGTGTTGGCGAGTGTCATTGAGCAAGCGCCATTACCCGAAGCCACGGATTTCATCGTCAGCCGGGCAAAGTCCTCAGGCCGCACATCGCCCAATCGATAGATCAATTCGCCCAAGCGTGCCGCTCGCCATCAGCATCAATGCCGCGCTCAAAAAAATGATGCCCGTCCCGGTCAACGGCAAGGACATGCCGCCATTGCCCGGCATGGCCGTGAGCAGCCCGGCGATCAGCGCCACCGTTCCGATGAACATCAGGGGCAGGCAGAGCATGCTGAACCAGAGCAACGGGCGCGAGGTGAACGAGGCCACCGTCTTGATGACCAGCAGATCCAACAGCACCTTGTAGGTGCGCGAGAGGCCGTACTTGGATTGGCCGAATTGGCGGGCGTGGTGTCGCACCTTGATTTCGGCAATGCGCGGGCCGGCGATCGAGGCCATTGCAGGAATGAAGCGATGCATTTCGGAATAGAGCGGAATGCGTTTGATCAGCGAAGCGCGAAAGGCCTTCAAGGAGCAGCCATTGTCGGTGATGTGCACCCCGGTGACCCTGCCGATCAGCCAATTCGCGATCTTGGACGGAATCTTGCGCGACACCAGCTTGTCCTGCCTCTTGTGCCGCCAACCGACGACGATGTCGTAGCCCTCCGCCATCTTGGCGAGGAAATGCTCGATATCCGCCGGATCGTTCTGCAGATCCCCGTCCATGGTGACGAGAATCTCTCCACGCGCATACTCGATCCCGGCCGCCATGGCGGCCGTTTGCCCGTAGTTGCGGCGGAATTTGACCAGCCGGACACGCGGGTCGCTGCCGCGCCAGCGCCTCGCCGCGCTGCGCGGTGGCGTCGCGGCTGCCGTCATCGACGAACACCATTTCGAACGGAATGCCGAGCGCTTCGACCGCAGCGACGATCGCGTCATGCATGGGGCCGATGCTGTCCTCCTCGTTGTAGAAGGGCACGATCACGGAAAGCTTAGGGGTCGCGTACAAGCCGATTCTCGCTGACTTCATGAGCCGGACATGGCAATTTAGCACAGGCCTGATGGTTTCCGGCCAACCCCGGGCTGGTGCAAAAAACTTGCGATCTGGGTCGCGGTTCTCAACGGCGAATGTTCAATCCCGGATTGTCATAATTGATCTTCAAGTATACTCGCCGACGGATGAAACTTCTCGTCACGGGCGCCGCCGGGTTCATTGGCTCTGCCACCGCAGAGCGCCTCCTCGATCGAGGCGATGAGGTCATCGGACTCGACAATCTCAATGATTACTACGACGTCTCGCTCAAGCAGGCCCGCCTCTCCCGGCTCAAGGCGCACGAGGCGTTCAGGTTCGTCCATGCCGACTTGGCGGATCGGGAGGCGATGGCGAAGTTGTTCGCTGCCGGGAAATTCGAGCGCGTCGTGCATCTGGGCGCGCAGGCGGGGGTGCGCCACTCGCTGAAGGAGCCGCACGCCTACATCGAGAGCAATATCGTCGGCACCCTCAACGTACTCGAAGGCTGCCGTCACCACGGCGTCGCGCATCTCGTCTATGCCTCCTCGAGCTCGGTGTACGGGGCGAGCACGAAGCTGCCGTATTCCGTCCACGAACCGGCCTCGCATCCCGTTTCGCTGTATGCAGCCACCAAGCGGGCGAACGAGTTGATGGCCCACAGCTACTCGAGCCTGTTCGCGCTGCCGACCACGGGTCTGCGGTTCTTCACGGTCTACGGCCCGTGGGGGCGTCCGGATATGGCGCTGTTTTCTGTTCGCGCGCGCCATTCTCGACGGCAAACCCATCCAGGTCTTCAATTACGGCCATCACAAGCGCGACTTCACCTACATCGACGATATCGTCGAGGGCGTGGTTCGCGCGCTCGATCGCGTGGCGCAGCCGGATCCGACCTGGGATAGCGCACATCCGGATCCCGGCAGCAGCCGCGCGCCGTATCGGATCTATAACATCGGCAGCAATCGACCGATCGATCTATTGCGCTACATCGAGGTGCTCGAAGAGTGCCTGGGCAGAGAGGTGGAGAAGATCCTCCTGCCGATGCAACCGGGCGATGTGGCGGATACCTTTGCCGACGTGAGTGAATTGATCGAGGACGTCGGCTACAAGCCCTCGACGCCGGTCGAGGTGGGTGTGCGAAACTTCGTCGCCTGGTATCGCGACTATTATCGGATTCCCGCCTCAGCGTAAGCCGGTGCTCGGCCAGACCACATCGGTGTTACGCCGCCCCGCCGCCCGGCGCCGTTCCGCACCCGTCCATGAGCGGCCGCTCGCCATGACATCCGCGGCTCTGCGCGGCTGGCGGCGGCGATCCTCGTGGTGTCGATAGTGACAGGTGCAGTCGCGCGCGTCACAGCCCTCGAGAGGCAGGAGCGGCGCCTCCTTCGACAGGAAGCGCACACGCATCAGCCCGCGGGCCTTGGCACAACATTGAGAATTCGGCACGATCGATACGGCATGCCATGGGTTGGTCACTTGATGCTGCCGCGCCGTTCTCACCCGCGACGGCGCCGGGGCGTGCGCCGGCGAGGCGAAGAGTGATTTGATCAATTCGGCGAGCGACATTCGCCCCTTCCAGGAGACCGTCCGCCACGGCGAGGTCCCAATAAGACGAGAATCGAGACTGTTCCAGCCTCAATATTGGCGAATCCCTTGACATAGCGCAAGGAAAACCGGGAGTTCGATCTCGCGCGCCCGCCCGCTCCGGTGGCCCTTCCTTTAGCGCCATCGCTCGTTTGCAAATATACTCGCCGCGGAACCGCGAATGCACCGGCGGCTGCCAACACAAGGAAGACCGATCAGAACCTCCCAACGCAAGCGCAGGCTCCTGCTCATCTCGGCGGACGAATTTTCCGGCGTCAGACCCGCGCTCCAGGCCGCGTTGGAGCGGGCAGGGTGTGAAGTCCTGTACCGGCGCCAGACGCTGCGCGAGCTGGGTTTGCTGCGCTATGGGTATGCATCGTGGATGCTCGTCAGTGCGCTCGTGGTGTACGGCCGGGCCGCGCGGGTGATGATGCAGAGAACCCGCGCAGCGTTCGTTGCACGCTCCAAAGTCAACACCATCCTGGTCAACCAACACGCGGCGGCGGATGCCGCCATTCTGATCACCGCCAATTCCGGCTACCTCTCATCGATCGCCTCGCGACGACCGCAATTGGCCATCTATACGGATTATGGAAACCTCATGTCGAAGACGCTGCAGGGCGGCGGCTTCGCTCTCGATGAGCGCAAGACCTATCCGCTGTGGAACGAGTTGGAACGGCGCACGCTCGGCATGCAGGACTGCGTTTTCGTCATGGGCAAGCACGTCAAACCCGCGCTCGAAGCGGCCTATGGCATATCGCACGAGAAGGTCATGGCGGTGGGCGCCGGACCCGGTCTCGACGTCGATATCGAGCGGGATCGAGGCATCAAGGACCCGTCGAATCGATCGATCCTGTTCGTCGGCAAGCTTCCCAAGGTGAAAGGACTCGAGGTGCTGCTGCAGGCCTTCGTCCAAGTCCGCGCAACGTATCCGGATGCGGCCCTGCACGTGGTGACCGGCACCCCCATGGCCGCCGCCCCCGGCGTCGTCTTTCACGGCAAGCTCTCGGAGCGCGAGCTCAAGGATCTCTTTTACACCTGCAACGTCTTTACCATGCCGGCATTCAAGGAGCCGCTGGGGTTGGTGTTCCTCGAGGCGATGTGGTCGAAATGCGCGTGCATCGGCACCAACACGGGGTCGATGCCGGAGATGATCCGGGAAGGGGAGACGGGATGGCTGGTCGAGCCCGGGGATTCGGACGCGCTGGCAAATCGCCTCATGGAGCTGCTCAGCGATCCCGCCAAGACGCGATCGATGGGTGAGCGCGGCTACGCCACGGCAACAGCGTATTGGCGTTGGGACGCGGTGGTCGAGCGGATGCTGAGCGAGATTCGCGCCGGGGACGGGTAGCGGTCAGTGGGGCTGCGCGGTCTTTGCGCCCGATGCCGGCAGCGGCAGGGGCGCCGAACGGCCCGCGACCCGCTTCATCACCTGCATGGTCGATTCCGCGATCTCGTCCCAGTTGTAGCGTCTGCAGGTGGCACGCAGGCGCTGCGCCATGCGTGCGCGTTGTGCGATCGTTGCCGCCGCGAGCTCACGCAGCTTCTGCGCCAAGGTGTCGGTGTCGCCGACCGCAAAGTAGCAGGCATCGTCCAGCCCGGTCTCGCGGTTGGCCGGAATATCGCTCGCCAGGATCGGCGTGCCCAAGCGCATCGCCTCGAGCAGGGAAATCGGCAATCCCTCATGCGAGGAGGGCAGCGCGAAGATGCCGGCGTGGGTCAGCAGCTCCTGCACTTCCGGCGGGGTGAGAAAGCCCGTGTTGATGATGGTGCTGTCGCCGCCGCAGTGTTCCCGCACGAGCCCGGCATAGCGCTGCGACCCTTGAGCGCCGCCCACCAGCAGCAGCTTCCAGCCGGGAAGCTGCGCGGCCCTGAAGGCGGTGATGAGATCGAGTTGACGCTTCTCCGGCACCAGCCGGCTCACTTGAATCACATAGCGATGGCGTGTGAGGCCATATTTGTCGAGCAGGGACTGGGTCTGTGAGGGCTGCAGGTCGGCGACGCCATTGGGGATCAGCGTGGAATGCGCGATGGTACTTATTGCTCGCCAAATCGTGAATCGAGTGCGAAATGACGATGCGCTCATCGGCGAAGCTCATACCGAGACGCTCCCCGAGGCGCAGCAGTGCCCGGGCCGGCCCGTGCCATTTCTCGCGCAGGTAGTCCTGCCCATGGTGGGTGACGACGACCTTGAGGCCCAGGAGCTTGGCCAACGGAACGAACAGCCAGGGGCCAACCGCGTGAATGTGCACCACATCGGGGCGACGGATGGCTGCGTACAGGACGCCGAGGAAGGTATGCACCAGGGCTTCGACCCCCTCGAGTTTCGGCGACGCGAGCCAGCGCACCCTCACGCCACGCCACAGCGTGGGCGAACCGGCAGGCCGATAAGGATTGCGGCCGAGGACGGTCACGTTGGCTCCGAGCGCCTGCAGGCGCGGGTAGAGCTCCGACGCATGGACCTCGACCCCGCCCGGGACATTCGGTATCCCGCGCAGGCCAAGGGCCATGATGGACAGCCTCCTCCCCTGATAACCCATCGTCCTTCCCCTTCCTTAAGCCGACTGAACTTCGTCTTTCAGCGTGTTTATTTTTTTATCATCAATATCAGGATGTTATACCGATTTCCTGATACAAGGCAAACATTCTATCGCGATATGCCGCCGGACTGAACTCCGATCGCATCCAGGCGCGCCCGGCCGCACCCATGCCGCGCAGGCGCGCGGGTTCGAGCCGCTGCACGCGCTCGAGCACCTCGACCAGTGAGTCCACGTTGCCGCTCTCGAAGACGAATCCCGTCTCTTCCTGGCGGATCAATTCTGGAATGCCGCCGATGTTCGCGCCGATGATCGGCCGCTGCAGCGCGCTCGCCTCCATCACGCTGAGGGGCGCATTCTCATACCATTCCGAGGGGATGACGACGGCGCGCGCCGAGCAGATGGCGGCGCGCAACTCGGCACCACTCAGGTAACCGGTGAATTCCACCGTGCCGCCGAGGTCGCGGGCGAGCTGCCGCAGGGCGGGCTCTTCCGGGCCGGTACCGATGATGCGCAAACGCACACGGGCCTTTGCGGCTGCTTTGACCAGCGTTGCCACGCCCTTCTCGGACACCAGCCGCCCCAGATAGACGAAGGCGTCGCCGGCCTCGTCGCCCGGCTCGAGGGCATCGACATCGATGGAATTCGGGATGTGGGCGAAACGGCTGGTATCGACGCCCCACGCGGCGAGCTTGTCGAGGAAGAAGCGGCTGGGAACGACGAAACGGGTGACGTTGCGCATGTATAGATCAAGCGCTTTGTGAATCGTCGATTCGAGCCACACGAGTGCACTCATCGCGGTGGAGTCCTTGATGCACCGGTTCAGGACCACGTTACGCAACGCACCACCGCGGCATCGTTCACAGATTGCACCCTGAGTATGCATTTTGTAGGCGGGGCACACGAGCTTCAGATCGTGTAGGGTGAGGACTACGGGTATGTCCCGGCGATGCAACTCGACCAGGACGGACGGCGACAAGTGATGGTAGATATTGTGCGCATGCGCGATCTGGGGCCGGATGAGCGCGAGGAGTCCGCGCAGCCGCCGCGCCGCTTCCAGGGAATAGATGGCGCCGGCCGCTCGTGTAATCTTTGCAACGGGCGATTGTCGCCCGCCACCGTCCGTTTCAGCGACGAAATGCGCAGACCACGGCGACGGCTGATTCAGAGCGTTATGCATGGAGAAGGGCACGACCTCCCAACCCGCGATTTCGAACAATCGATTGTGTTCAAAGAAAACCACCTCTGACCCGCCTCGCCGGTAATAGTAGTTATTAATCGACAGCAACTGAGGCATTGTTAACTTATTGATCGACGGGGAGTGTGTAGCACGCGAACGCGTTCGCCCCGAGTGCATGCGTCACATAAATCGATTGTCATAACGGCATATCTTGTGACGCATGTTGGTGTTCGGATAATAACGTAGAATGCCAACGCGATGCGCCGACTCGTGGCGCAAGAGGTACATCGATGGACTTGACCGTGATTCCGACGTTTCGCTGCAATTCGCGTTGCCAGATGTGCTACATCTGGAAAAACCCCACCGAGCCCAAATTGGAGGTCACCGCCGAGACCCTTGCCAAGCTTCCCGGAGGCTTCGACAACCTCAATCTCTCCGGCGGCGAACCGACGACGCGTCGGGATCTGGCGACGCTGGTCGATATCCTCTATCCGAAGGCACGCGTCATGGAGATCAGCTCCAACGGCCTGCATCCCGAGAAGCTCGTTCCGATCATCAAGAAATATCCGAACATCAAGGTGCGCTTCAGTCTCGAGGGCAACGAGGCCACCAACAACCGCATCCGCGGCGAAGATGACGGCTACGCGACCAAGACCAAGGGCTTGCGCATGCTGCAGGAAGCCGGCGGCACGGATCTGGGTTTCGCATTCGTCATTCAGGACGAGAACGTCGATCAGCTGGTGACGACTTATGAATTCGCGCGCCGCCAGGGATTCGAGCTCGCCACCTCGACCCTGCACAATGCCTGGCAGTTCTACAAGAACGACAATTATTTCTATGATCGCGTCAAGGTCGCGCGCCAGGTCGAGGGCCTCATCACGAAAATGCTCGAGAGCGGCAAGGTCAAGAACTGGTTTCGCGCCTACCTCAATTTGGGGTTGATCGAAAAGATCCTCGGCCACCCGCGCCTCATTCCCTGCGTCGCCGGCACCGGCTTCGCGTTCATCGATCCGTGGTCGGATGTGTGGGCGTGCAACGTGCGCAGCGATCTGCCGTTGGGTAACCTCGCCAAGGAGAGTTGGGAGAACATCATGGCGAGCGAGACGGCGCGCCAGTCGATCAAGAAGGTCGCCGCCTGCGAGCAGAATTGCTGGATGGTGACCACGGCGCGCACTGCCATGCGCTCGAACTTGATTCCGCAGGCGCCGAAAGCCGGTCCGTTGCTCTGGGTATTGAAGAACAAGTTGAAGGCGACGTTGGGCCAGAAGATCGATTTCGACAGCTACATCAACTACCACGACGTCAAGCCGACGCCGCACGTGCCGCGGGTCTCCTATCTCGAGACTTCTCCCAAGGTCAAACTGGTGCGCAACCGCGACACCACCGACAAGCACTATCCGCTGAAAGTGTTCGAGAACACTTGACGGGAGACGGTCCGAGCTCCCGCGCGAAGCAGCCTGCGACATGAAGCGCAACCTCGAGGCACTCGCCGCAGCAGAGTTCGATCTGCTGATCATCGGCGGCGGGGCGTTCGGCGCCGCCGCCGCCTGGGACGCAACCTTGCGCGGCTTGCGCGTCGCGTTGATCGAACAGCGGGATTTCGCGAGCGGCGCCTCGGCCGAATGCTTCAAGATGGTTCACGGCGGCATCCGCTATCTGCAGCACGCCGATATCCGCCGGCTGCGCGCCTCCTGTGCCGAGCGCTCCGCGATGCTGCGCATCGCGCCGCATCTGGTCACGCCGCTCCCCATCTTGATTCCGACCTACGGGCACGGCCGCCAGGGCAAGGCATTCCTGGCCACCGGCATGTATGTCTACGATCTGCTGACGCTCGGCAGAAATGCAGGCATTGCCGATGACACGCGCCGCATCGCGGGCACGCAGCTGTTGTCGCGTGCCGAGACCCTCGAGCTGTTCCCCGAACTCGAACAACGCTCCCTCACGGGCGGGGCGGTATTCGAGGACGGGCAGATGTACAACACGGCGCGCCTGGTGCTCGCCTTCGTCCAATCCGCCGTGCGCCGTGGAGCGCTCGCCGCCAATTACACCGAGGCGACGGGATTTCTCTGGGACAAGAGCCGCGTGTGCGGCGCGCGGGTGCGCGATCGGATTCAGCGGCGAGGAGTTCGACATCCGCGCCAAACTCGTGCTGAACGCCGCGGGCCCGTGGGCGGATTATCTGCTCGAGGGCGGGGAGCACTTCGCGGCCCATCGGCGCGGACATTTCTCGCGCGATGCCTGCTTCATCGTCAATCGCAAGCCGCAATCGCGCTATGCGCTCGCCGTTCCGGGCGCGAGCCGCGACAGCGATGCGGTGGTGAGCCGCGCCGCGCGGCATCTGTTCTCGGTTCCCTGGCGCGACTGCACCCTGATCGGCGTATGGCATCGGCTGTTTGCCGAGCGCCCGGAAACCGCCCGCGTCGAGGAAGCGGAAATCCAGGAATGGATCGCCGAAATGAACGGCTCGTATCCGGCGCTGCGCCTCAGGCGGGACGATGTCATCTATGCCAACTGCGGCCTCGTGCCCTTCGGCGACACCCTCACTGCGGCGGGGGAACTGAGCTTCGGCAAGGAATCGCGCTACTTCGATCATCGCGCGCAGGGGATCGCGGGCCTCGTGACCTTGATCGGCATCCGCTATACCACGGCGCGCGGCGATGCGGCGCGCGCGCTCGACCTGTTGCTCGAGCAGATGCCGAACGCGCCGGGCCGCGCCGCCACCGACCGCACCCCGCTGGTCGGTGGTGACATCGCCGATTTCGCCGCCCTGGAGTCGGCCGCGCGGCGCGAGACCGCGGGCAGCGTCGCGCCGGAGACCCTCGATGCATGGCTGCGCAATCATGGCAGCGAGTATCGGGCGCTCGCGGCATTGGCGAGAATCCCCGGCCAGGGCGAATCGATCGGCGAGTTCGACGACCCTCGCCGCGGAGTTGACCCGCGCGGTCGAGGATGAAATGGCGATGCATCTGGAGGATGTGATTTTGAGGCGCACCAATCTGGGATCCGGGTCGCATCCGGGAGCCTTCGCCATCGAGGCGGCCGCGTCGTTGATGCAGCCGTTGATGGGATGGAGCGAGGCACACCGGCAAGAGGAGGTGGCGGCGACCAATGCCGCCCTCAGGCATCACTTGGCGGCGGTGCCGGCCGCCGCGGCAGCCCCGACCACACGCAGAGCGGCCGCCGTATGAAAATTCTGGTGACGGGGGGTACGGGATTCATCGGCTCGAGGCTCGCGCTCGATGCGCGTGCCCGTGGCCACGAGATCGTGGTCGCCGGCCAATTGAATTCCGATGCCGAACGCGCGCGCTGCAAAGAGCTGGCGGCGGCCGGGGTCGGCATCGAGCAGGGGCCGCTGCAGGATGCAGACTATGCAGGGCGCGTGGCCGCGGGATGTCAGCTGGTCATTCACCTGGCCGCAGCCCAGCACGAAGCCAACGTGCCGGATGAGTATTTCTTCGACGTGAACGTCAACGGCACGCGCACCCTGCTCGAGGCGAGCCAGCGCGCGGGCGTCGAGCGCTTCGTCTATGGCAGCACCATCGGGGTCTACGGCGAGTATGCCGGTGTGCCGCTGGATGAGAACACGCCGCCGCGGCCGATGAACGTCTACGGACGCAGCAAACTCGCCGCCGAAGAAGTGGTCAAGTCCCACCGCGGCGAGCTGCCGACGAGCATCGTGCGCATTTCCGAGACCTACGGCCCCGGGGATTTTCGCCTGCTGAAATTGTTCCGCGCGCTCGACCGCGGGCGCTTCCTCATCATCGGTTCGGGACAGAACCAGCGCCAGGCCATCCACGTGCGCGACCTGGTGCAGGGACTGATGCTCGCCGCGACTCATCCCGCGGCCGTGGGCGAGACCTTCGTCCTCGCGGGCCAGGAGACGATGACGACGCGCGACATGGTCGAACACGTGGCGCATGCGCTCGGGCGCCCGGCGCCCCGCTGGCACGTGCCGCTATGGCCGTTCCTCGCAGCCGCCGTGGTGATGGAAAAGACGCTGTCGCCGCTGGGGATTCAGCCGCCGCTGCACCGCCGGCGGCTGGATTTTTTTCGCAAATCGTTCGTCTTTTCCACCGCCAAGGCGCAGCGGCTGCTCGGCTTTACGGCAACCGTCCCGTTTGCGGCGGGTACGGTCGAGACGGCCAACTGGTACCGCGAACAGGGCTATCTGTCGCGCTAGGCGGCCGGGCGCTCGCCGACAGCCGCGATCTTCTTCGACACGATGCGCACCTTTTTGCCATACAACCGGAAGATGATCCGCATCGCGACCTCGAGCACGCCGGTCACCGCGAGGCCGACGTAATTGAACGGATTTTTCCAAAAGACATACAGTTTGAGCGCGAAGGGTTCGACGTGCTGGAACCCCGCAAGTCCGAGTACCTGGCCGATGCTGTACTCCGTCAGGTTGTAGAAATGATCGATGTTGTGCGCGAGGTTTTCCGAGCCGACCAGCGGATTGGCGCCGTTCATGGCGTAGACGATGACGCGCCCGCCGGGGCGCAGCGCCTGGCGGCACAGCCCGAGGAAGGCGATGGTCTCGTCCATCGTCAGGTGATTGAGCTCCTGCTCGGGAATGATGCAGTCGTACTCGCCGGTCTGGTGCTGCGAGAGAAACGGAAACACCTCGGCGACCTCGCACGGGAGCTTGCGGCGCAGCGCGTGCTCGACCTTGGCCGCGTCCGAGTCGATGCCGAGCACGTTGCGATAGCCCGACTGCACCAGCAGATCGACCAGGTAACCGGGGCCGCAGCTGATGACGAGGATTCTCGCCTGCCGGTCCTCGGGGATGCGCGGCAGGTAATTCGCCCGGTAGTAGGCGTTGAAGGATTTGTAGCCCTTGTCCACATCGGCCGGCGCCTGCCAATACGAATCGAAGGGCTCGAGGCGCGCGGCCAGGCGCGGGTGGGCGAGGCCGCCCGGAAGAGTGGTCACGCTCGCGCGCGGCCCCGATTCTCGCGGGATGATGGTGGGCTGAAAGGTGGACATAGGGGCGCGCTCCAAACGAGAGACAAACAGTATATATTGCAGGCAAGTCCCGGATGAAAATCCTTTTTTGCAACTACGAGCATCCGCCGCTGGGCGGCGGCGGCGGGGTGGTCATGGCCGCTCTGGCGCGGGAACTGGCGCGCCGCCACACGGTGACCGTGCTCACCTCGCGGGCGCTCGGGCTCCCGGCGGAGAGCCTCGAGGGCGGCGTGCGCATCGTGCGGGCACCGGTGTTTTTTCGCCGCGAGTTCGCGGTCGCGAACTTTCCCTCGATGCTGGCCTATGTGCCCGCCGCCACCCTGCGCGGCCTGACGCTGCAAGCGCGCGGGCGCGTTTGACGTAATCAACACGCATTTCGTGGTACCGAGCGGCCCCGTGGGTCATGCGCTGCGAACGATCTATCGAATTCCGAACGTGCTCTCGGTGCACGGCGGGGATTTGTACGATCCCAGCAAAGCGAGCTCGCCGCATCGGCACGCGTGGCTGCGCGCACCCATCCGCTATCTTCTCAGGCGCGCGGACCGCCTGGTGGGGCAGTCGCGCAACACCTTGGAGCATGTCGAGACCTTCTACGGGGTGCGCCGCCCCGCGGAGCTGATTCCGCTCGGCATCGAGCGGCCGCCGCGGGCGCTGCGCTCGCGCCACGCGTTCGGGCTGCCCGAGGACGCCTTCGTCATGGTGACCGTCGGACGCGTGGTCGCGCGCAAGGCGACGACGCTCCTGGTGCAGGCGCTGAAAGCCGCAGCACGCCCCAACACGCATCTGCTGATCGTCGGGGACGGACCCGACGCGGAACCGGTCCGGCGTGCCGCGGAGGCGGCCGGGCTCGGCGATTATGTGCACTTGACCGGTCAGGTGTCGGAGGAGCGCAAATTTCAGGCGCTCGCAAGCGCCGATATTTTTGTCTCGGCGAGTCAGCACGAGGGGTTCGGCTTGGTATTCTTGGAGGCCATGGCGTATGGGTTACCAATCATTTGCTTCGATCACGGCGGCCAGACGGATTTTCTGACCAGCGGGGAGACGGGCTTGGTGGTGCGCCTCAACGATGTCGCGGCATTCACGCAGGGCATCGTGCAATTGCACGATTCGCCGCCGCTGGCCAAGCGCATGGGGCAGACGAATTTGACCCGCGTGGAGGATTATTTCATCGACAAGTGCGCGCAGCGCTACGAAGCCGTGTTCGAGGATGCGGTGCGCGGAGCGCGCGGCGCGCCGACGGGAGACAATTGATGTGCGGCATCGCGGGCATCATCGGGACGCTCGACCCGCAAGGCGAGGACATCGCCGCCATGCTGCGCTCGCTCGCGCATCGCGGCCCGGACGGGGAGGGCATCCATCGGGAGAGCGGCGCCGTGCTCGGGCACCGGCGGCTCTCGATCATCGACTTGGAAGGCGGGCGGCAGCCGCTGCGCAATGCCGAGGGCACGATCTGGCTGGTGTGCAACGGCGAGATCTACAACTACGTGGAGCTGCGGCAACAGCTCGAGGCGCGCGGCCATCGATTCGTGACGCACAGCGATTGCGAAGTGATCATCGGCTTGTACGAGGCGTACGGCGATCGTCTGCTCGAGCACCTGCGCGGCATGTTCGCCTTCGCCCTGTGGGACTCGCGCAAGCAGCGACTGCTCGCGGCGCGCGATCATCTCGGCCAAAAGCCGTTCTTTTACGTCGCGCAGCCCGGGCGTTTCGCGTTCGGCTCGGAGATCAAAGCGCTGCTCGCGCTCGATCCCACGCTGCGCCGCTTGAATCTCGCGGCATTGGATCAGTATCTGGCGCTGCGCATCATGGCGCCGCCGCTCACGATGTTCCGCGACGTCGTGAAGCTGCCGCCCGGCCATCTGCTCATTCTCGAGAAGGGCGCCGCTCCCCAGGTGCGCGCGTATTGGGACCTCAAGTTCCAACCCAAGCATGCGCCCATGAACGAATCGCAGCTGATCGACGAGCTCGACGAGCAGATCGTCGAGTCGCTGCGCCTGCACATGGTGAGCGACGTGCCGGTGGGCGCGTTCTTGAGCGGCGGGCTCGACTCGAGCCTGCTGGTCGCCATGCTGGTGAAGCGATTGGGCGTACAAGGGCTGCCGACGTTCACCATCGGACTGCCCTACAAGCAGTTCGACGAGGCGCCGCATGCGCGCAACGTCGCGATGCGCTATCACACCGAGCACCACGAATTGACCATCCGGCCGACCTTGAAAGAGGTGCTCCCGGATCTCGTCTGGCATCTCGATGAGCCCTCGGATCCCTTGTCGCTCTGCGCCTGGCACGTCGCGAAACTCGCCCGGCAGCACGTCAAGGTGGTGATCGGCGGCGATGGCGGCGATGAGCTGTTCGGCGGCTACGACCGCTATTACGGCAACCTGTACGCGAGCTACTACGGGAAGCTGCCCGCGATCGTGCGCCGCCAGCTCGTGGGTCCCGCGCTCACCTTGCTGCCCGCGGCCGGCTGGTACAAGAGCGTCGGCCATCAGCTGCGCTGGCTGCACCGGCTGTCCTTCCTCGAGGGCAGCGAGCGCTACGCGGCGAGCTTGTCGTATTTCTATTTCGACCGCGAGCACCGCCAGAGCATCTTCACCGACGCAAGCCACGCCGAGCTTGCCGCCGCCGATGCGGAGAACGCATTGAAGGCACCCTTCGATGCGCTCGGCGGCGACCTGGTCGACCGCATGCTGTACGCGGACAGCAAGGTGCGCCTGCCCGATCATCCGGTGATGATCAGCGACCGGATGAGCATGGCGCACGGGCTCGAGGCGCGCAGTCCCTTCATGGACCACAAGCTCGCCGAATATGCCGCGCAGCTGCCGTGGACGCTCAAGGTGCGCGGGCGTAACTTGCGCTACATCCAGCGCAAGCTCGCGGCCCGCTACCTGCCCCCGGAAATCCTATCTCGCTCGAAGCAGGGCTTTTCCTCGGCGCTGCCGTACATCCTCAGGGACGAGTACCGGAATCTCTATGCGACCTACCTGCAGAATTCCGAACTGGTGCGGGCGGGTGTGCTGGCGCGCGCGCCCATCCAGCAGCTGCTGCAGGAGCATTTGAGCGGGCGCGTCGATCACGGCAACCGGCTGTGGCTGCTGATCAATTCGGAGATCTGGTATCGCATGATGATACTGGGCCAACCCAAGGAGAGCTTCCGGGAGACCGGTGCCGAGTCGCCGATCGCGACGGCGGCCTGAAGCCAAAGGACTGAGATGCGTATCGGAATCATGCTGCGCCACTACGACCAGCATGGCGGGGGAGTGCGGGTCTACACGCACCGGATTTTGCGCGCGATGCTCGATCTGAAGACCGGGCATGAATTTGTGTTTCTGTACAAGAATCCGGCTCTGGTCGGAACCTACGCCAACGACGGCCGGGTCACCGAGGTCGCGCTTCCGGGCGACAATATTTTCTGGTGGGATCAAGTCGAAGTGCCGCGCGCCATCAAGCGGCACGGCATCGACGTGCTCTACAACCCGAAGTACTCGCTGCCGCTGCGCGCCGCCTGTCCGACCGCGTGGGTGTGCCATGGCCTCGACTGGTACGTCATGCCGTGGGCCTCACGCCGCATCGATCGCTTGAGCCATCAAGTTTCTGGTGCCGCGCTACGCAAAAAAGGCCGATGCCATCATCGCGGTGTCCGAGATCACGCGCGAGCATGTGATCGAGTATCTGCCGATACCCGCCGCCCGCGTCTTCTCCATCTATTCGGGCGTCGACGACTCGTTCAGACAATTGGCGGCGCCGGAAGCGAGGGTGCAGCTGAACAAGCGCTACGATCTACCGCCGCGATTTTTCCTGTACTCGGGCGCGATCTATCCGCCGAAGAATTTCACGCGCCTGGTGCAGGCCTACGCCAAGGTGGGACCTGCCGCGGGGATCAGCCTGGTCATTGCGGGCGGGGAGAATCGATTTCTCTCCGAGCACGAGCTCAAGGTTCCCGACGACATGGGGCTGACGCCCTGGGTGAAGTGGCTGGGATGGGTGGATCCCGGCCTCCTGCCGACCTTGTATCAGATGGCCGAGACGCTGCTCCTGCCCTCGCTGTTCGAGTCGTATGGTCTGCCGATCGTCGAAGCGATGGCGTCCGGCTGCCCGGTGCTCACCGCGGATCGCTTCGGAACCAAGGAAATCGCGGGCGACGCCGCACTGCTCGTCAATCCGGAGTCGGTCGATGACATTGCGGCGGGAATGTACCGGCTCGCGCACGAACCGGCGCTGCGCGCCCGCTTGATCGCCGCGGGCAGAGAGCGGGTGCGTCCGCTCACCTGGACGCGATGCGCCGGGGAGACGCTCGAGGTGCTCGAACGGATCGCCCTGCACCCGCGGCGGAACGATCCGTAACTTCATGCTGCAAAGCGGCGAGAAGAACCTTTGACATAAGAGGTGTTTTTTCGCGGCCATCTCCCCGCACTCATTGATGTGCGGATATCCCCGGCGATAAAATCACGTTGAGGCGCGAGGCTCGGATGCTGCGTGATCAACAACCCAGGTTAACTCTCGACTGCCGCTCGCGCACATCGGCGCGCGGCGCTCATAGCGTAGTTTTCCGATGAGCGCCGCATCGGCTCCGCCGGCAGTGCTGCCGCTGTCCCGAGCCGGTGCCGGCAGCGGGCGCGGCGACTCTGGAACGAAGTGCGAGCGCCGCCCAATCGTCCCGCATACGGGTTCTCGATGGCTGGCGTGGCGTCAGCATACTGCTGGTCATCGCCGGTCATCTCGTGAACGAGCGTTACTGGGACCATTCGCCCGTCAATCTCGCGTACCGATTCGTCGATGTGCTGTCCGTCGCAGGCGTCAACATCTTTTTCGTCATCAGCGGCTTCATCATCACGACGCTCGCGTTGCGCGAGCGCGAGGCGTTCGGACGATTCTCCCCAACGGCCTTCTATACACGGCGGGTGCTTCGAATCCTTCCGCCGTATTTCCTCTATCTGCTGTGCATATTGTTCCTGTCGCTCAGCGGCAAGATCGCCCACCCGCCGTCGCAGACGCTCCTGGGAGCGACGTTCGTCTGCAATTTTCCTCATGCAGATTGCGGCTGGTTCGTCGGTCATACGTGGAGCCTCGCCTATGAAGAGCAGTACTACCTGATCTTTCCGCTGTTGTTTCTCTGGCTCGGCAGCTCATTCAAGAAGATGCTCGGGCTGCTGTTGATCGTGCTCCTCGGATTGCCGGTGTTGCGCCTGGCGTTGAATCTCGGACCCGCGTGGATTTCAGCGTGTCACGCGAGCTTTTTCGTGTCCTTCATCTGCATCGGCGCGCTCATGGCAACTCATTCGGATCGGTTGAAGCAGATGAGCGAACACCGTCATGCCGCGAATGCGATCGTGGCGGCCGCGGTGTGTCTCGTCGGCCTGTTGTGGCTCGATGTCATTTCACACGCGCGCCCGGAGATTCCGCACCTGGTGAAGCTGCGCATCGTGCTCGTTCCGACACTCGAGCCTCTGTGCATCGCGTGGCTCGTCGGTAGTGCGGTGTACATCAAGAACTGGTCCACGCGCCTGCTCAATTCGGCTCCACTTCAATTCCTGGGAATGATCTCGTACAGCTTGTATCTTTGGCAGCAGCTCTTTACGAGCAGTCCAGCGGGTTATCTCGCCGCGCCCTGGCTGAAGTTCGCGCCGCTGATGTTCGTCATCGCCGCGCTCTCGTATTACCTGGTCGAACGACCGTGTATCCGTCTCGGCAAGCGCATCGTCGCGGCAAGACGCCTCAATTCCTTGCGCTCCATTCCTGCGTCTCACTAGGCTAGGTCTTGCGCATCGAGCCGCCGCTCGAGCGCGCTTTGCGTCCCAAAAGTGTGAACTGTGCACGGACCTGTCTCGCACTCGCGACAGTTGAAGAATTGTCTTAAGCGCTGTTAACTCGAGCACGTTGATTTGGCAAACCCGTCGAAAGGCGGGGACGCAAAGCCTCCGGTCTCCAGGGTCCTCAAGATCCTAGATAGCGGGGTTGCCGGTGGTCGTGTTCCTGCACGCACTGTCGTTAATCCCCGTATCCGTCTCGGAAGTCTTTGCGGCGCCAAGTCCGTCGCATCCGAGATCGAGCCGGGGGTTAACATAAGATGTCGCACCGTATTCTTGTCGGGTTGCTCCTCGCAGCCACCCTGTCAGCCTGCTCGGGCGGCGGCAACGGTATCAGCGGTTCGAGCTCGGCGGACGGTGCGGCAAGCACCCCGGTGTCCTCCGGCAGCGGCACCGTCACCCCGACACCGATCACGCTGCAGGGCGTACCCTCGAGCAGCGCCACGGTGGGCAGCAACTATCTCTACCAACCGACGGTGGCCGCCAACAGCGGCGCCGTCACCTTCGCGATCGAAGGACAACCGGCGTGGGCCAGCTTCGATACCAGCACCGGCGCGTTGAGCGGTGCGCCCAGCACGAACGATGTGGGACTCACGGGTGACATCACCATCATTGCCAGCAACGGCAGCAATACCGGGTCGGTGGGGCCGTTCACGATTAGAGTCAATCCCGCCACCGCCGGCAGCGCCAATGGCGCGCCGGTCATCAGCGGCACGCCGGGCTCGAGCGTGAGCGCGGGGCAGAGCTACCTGTTTCAGCCCCAGGCGAGCGATGCGGCCGGTGAGCCACTGACCTATGCGATCTCCAACTGCCCGGTATGGGCGATGTTCGACACCGCCACGGGCAAGTTGTCCGGCACGCCGAATAGTTCCCAGGTCGGCAATTACACCAACATCGATATTTCGGTGAGCGACGGAAAGACGAGCGTCGGGCTGCCGATGTTTTCGATTGCGGTCAAAGCCGTCGTGCCCGGTGCACCCGTCATCGGCGGCATGCCGCAGGTCACGGTCGTCGCCGGCCAGCCCTATGCGTTTCAACCGAGCGCCAGCGATCCGGCCTCCAAGCCCCTGACATTTTCGATCGCCAACGCGCCGAGCTGGGCGAGCTTCAGCACGACCACGGGAAAGCTCTCCGGCACCCCGACCGCCGCTCAGGAGGGCACCTACGCGAACATCGTCATCACCGCCAGCAATGGAACGTTGAGCACCTCGCTCAACGCGTTCACCATCGCGGTGACGGGATCCGGGGCGCCCGATTCACCGCTCATCGGCGGAATTCCCGCGAAGTCGGTGGTCGGGGGACAAGCGTATCGCTTTCAACCGACCTCGAGCGATCCCCAGGGCAAGAGCCTGCAATTCTCCATCGTCAATCGTCCCACCTGGGCGACCTTCAGCACGGCGACGGGACTTCTATCGGGGACACCCACGGCCGCGCAGACCGGCAGCTATCCGAACATCGTCATCAGCGTCGGCAACGGAACCTCGAGCGCCTCGTTGCCGGCGTTCAGCATCGTCGTCACGAAGGCGACCGTGGCGGGCAGCCCGACCATCTCCGGCTCACCGGAGACCTCGGTCGTCGTCGGCAATGCCTATGGCTTCACCCCGACGACCACCGATCCCAGCGGCGGCACCTTGACGTTCAGCATCAAGAACGCGCCGAGCTGGGCGAGCTTCAACAGCTCGACGGGCGAGCTGTCGGGCACTCCCACCGCCGCCGACGTCGGCACGTACTCGAACATCAGCATCAGCGTGAGCGATGGCAAGACGAGCGCAACGCTGCCCTCGTTCCCCATTGCCGTGACGGAGAATGCCACCGGCAGCGTGACGCTCAGTTGGACGGCGCCGACGGAGAACACCAATGGGACTGCGCTCACCGACCTCGCGGGCTACTGGATCTACTACGGCACCAGTGCAACCGCCTTGACCAAGTCGATGCAGGTCTCCAATCCCGGTCTCGTGACCTACGTGCTATCCAATCTCTCGCCCGGCACCTGGTATTTCGCCATCAGCGCTTATACGACCGCCAATGTGCAGAGCAGTCAGTCGGCGGTGGCGAGCGGGACCGCGCATTAGCGACGCGCGTTAGCGGCGCGTCAGCGGCTATGCTTCCGCGGAAACGCCTGTGGATAACTGCTACAGCGTCTTCGTGCCGATATTGGAGAAGGCTCCCTCATTCCCCTACGAGTTGTAGGCGCTCACGGCGAAGTAATAGGTTCCGGGACTCAAGCCGCTGACGACGTAGGTCGTCGTGGCGGCGCCGCTGACCTGGATGATTTGCGTCAACGCGTACTCGCTGGTCCCCGTAGTGGATGCGATAACCCGCAAGGTCCGTCACCGGCATCCCGTCGGTATCTCCGGTAGGTGCCGACCAATTGAACGCGCTGAATCGGCGCCCGGCGGCGGCGCGGGCGTGGTCGGGGGAGCGGGGTTCACCTCGATCGTGAATGGGCCGATCGAAGCGGTGCTCGTGCCATTGCTGGCGGTGATCGTAATCATGGCGGGGTCCGGCCCCACATCGTCGACCGTTGGCGATACCGCTCAAGCGTTCCCGTCGCCGGATTGAACGCTCGCCCACGCCGGCTTGCCCGCGATGGTGAACGTGATGCGGGCCGCTGCCCTGCAACACAGTGGGCTGAAAACTGTAGTCCGCGCCAGCCGCGACACTGCTCGGGCGGCGCGCCGGCGAGAACGACGGGCTGTGCCGGCGCTTCGGCTCGTCGAACGCCGCCGGTCGATCCGGTGCGCCATTGCCGCCGACGCGCACGCCGGGGCCGCAGCCGGTCAGGAGCGCGATCGCAGCCAATGCGGTCAGTCGAATCAGGGGCGTCGAGGCTCGGATCGATATCCGCGTCGTAGCGCTCGTAGAATTGCTTCCATGCGAGTATTTTTTTTTGACCTCAAGGGTTATAGCAGCGCTTTTGATAGCCTTGCGGGGTATTTTGCATAATATCCACATTTGCGGACTCCATCGTCGCGACCGGGGGTGGGTGCGAGTAGGCTTTGGATTCATCTTATTGCTGTTCAACGATTGCGGGCAGGGCTGCCGACATCAAGGTAAACTAGGTGTGTGACCACAGATAACTATATGAAAACACTGGGGTTCATTGCGGCGTCTACGCTCTGCGCTGGTCGCGAGCGGGTTTACCATGGACCGTCGGGCGTGAGGCCCAGCAGTCGGCGACATCTACGCCTGCTGGCTAGCCCAAGTCCTGCCTCGGCCGACTATCTGATCGGTCCCGGGCGACACCTTGCAGGTGTTCGTCTGGCGCAACCCCGATCTCACGGTGACCGTGCCCGTGCGCCCGGACGGGAAGATCTCGACGCCGCTGGTGGAGGACATGGTGGCGGTGGGCAAGACTCCATCGGGTCTCGCGCGCGATATCGAAAAGGCGCTGGCCGTTTATGTCAAATCGCCGCAGGTGAACGTCATCGTGACGATGCCGGCGAGTGCATTCAGCCAGGTCAAAGTCATCGGTCAGGTGCTGCATCCGCAGGCGCTGCCTTACCGCAACGGCATGACGGTGCTCGATGCGGTGCTCGCGGTCGGCGGTTTGAGCCAGTTCGCCGCCGGCAATCGCGCGCACGTGGTGCGCACCGTGAACGGCAAGTCGCAGGAATTGAAAGTGAGGCTCGAAGCCTTGGTGAACGACGGCGACATGAAGCAGAACTTATCGCTGCAGCCGGGCGATGTGCTGGTGGTTCCGGAGACCCGCTTCTGACGTTGACATCCATGACACCGGCCATCGAAAAAGCATTGGAGGACGTGCGCAGCGCCTGGCGCTTCCGCTGGTTCGCCGTGGCCGCGGCGTTCGTGGTGGCGCTGATCGGCTGGACCATCGTATTCGCGCTGCCGGACCGCTACGAAACCGTCGCGAGCGTGTTCGTCGACACCCGCACGGCGCTCAAGCCGGCGCTCAAGAACCTGACGATGGATCAGGACGTCGACGCGCAGATCAACTACGTGCGCCAGTCGCTGCTCGCGAGGCCGCAGCTCGAAAAGATCGCCAAGGATACCGGCGTACTGCCGGCGACGGTCACCGACGAGCGGGAGCGCGCTCAAGATCCTGAGCAAGCTCGCCGATCGCATCATCGCTCACCGTGTCGAGCGCCGGCAATCAGGGCGATGAGCGCAGCACCGCCGGCACCATTTACAGCATCGATTACCTCGACAGCGATCCCGAGCGCAGCATGAAAGTGGTCGAGACGCTGCTCAATACGTTCATCGAGCAGACCCTGGGCGGCAAGCGCGAGGGTTCGGAGAACGTGCAGAAGTTTCTCGAGGCACGCATCAAGGATTACGAACAGCGCTTGAGCGCGGCCGAGGACAAGATCGCGGCCTTCAAGAAGCAGAACGTCGGTCTCATGCCGAGCGAGCAGGGCGGCTATTTCGCGCAGCTGCAGACTGAGATCGACGCGGCCAAGAAGGCGAATACGGAGTTGGCCGTCGCCATCAGCCGCAGAGAGGAGCTGACCCGACAGCTGCACGGCGATGTGGCCGATATCGGCTGCCGGCAGCTACGGCGCCGACCGTGGGTGGCGCACAGGGCGTCGCCAACGGCAGCGACACGCTCGAGCCGCATCCAGGAAACGCAGGCGAAGCTCGATGAGCTGCTGCTGCGGTTCACCGACAAGCATCCCGACGTGATCTCGACGCAAGAGACGCTCGCGGAACTCAAGAAGCGGCGCGCCACAGGAACTCGAAAACCTGCGCCGCGGCGATGCGAGCGCCGTGGCCTCGAGCGGTGCGGGCAACAATCCCGTCTATCAGTCCATCCAGCTCGAGCTCAACAAGGTGGGCGTGGAGATCGCCGCGCTGCGCCGCGAGGCCGAACAGCACGAGTACACGGTCGCCGAACTGCGCAAGCGCGTGAACAGCGCGCCGCAGGTGGAGGCCGAATATCAGCAGTTGAATCGCGACTACGATGTCAACAAGGCCGAGTACACGGCGCTGCTCGAGAACTATCAGAAGGCGCGCCTGGGCGAGCAGGCGGACAACGCGGGCTCGGTGCGCTTCGAGGTCGTGCAGCCTCCCGAGGAGCCGGTGGCGCCGGTGTGGCCGCGACGCACGCTCTTCATCGGCCGTCATCTGGCTGGCCGCGCTCGGCGCTGGGCGCCGGCGTCGCGTACGGCTTGCATCTGCTGCGCCCGGTGGTGAACTCGGTGCGCGGCGTGAGCGAATTGACCAGCTTTCCCGTGCTCGGGGCGGTGAGCGTGGCCTTTCCGAGCCGGCAGCGGTTTCTATTCCGCCGCCGCCTGTGGCGCTTTTCCGCGGCAAGCGCTGGCCTCTTCGTCGCACTCGGCGCGGTGCTGGTGCTTCAATTGGTCGGGTGTGCGCCTGAGCTTCGCGGCATTGAAAACTTTGGTGAAACATGAGCCTCGTCGAGCAAGCCATGTCCCGGATGCGGCGCCCCGGCGCCGAGGCGCTCGAGAAGAACCGACGCACTGCCGCCGCCCGAGCGGCGTCACGGCACCGCGCCTCGGCCAGTCGAGTGAGCCGCGAGCAGCACCAGGCGATTGACGGTCGACATCAATTCCCTGCGCGCCGGCGGCTATCTGCCCGAGGAGGAGAAGGACCGGCAGTTTGCCGATCACTATCGCCAGATCAAGCGTCCGCTCATTCAAGAAGGCATTGGCGAGTGATGGCGGTGCAGCCGTCCGATCCGCGCTTGATCATGGTGACGAGCGCACTGCCCGGCGATGGGAAGACGTTCACGAGCATCAATCTCGCCTTCAGCCTGGCGCGCGAGCGGGACATCTCCGTGCTGCTCGTCGATGCGGATCTACTCAAGCCGCACGTCAGCAAAATATTCGGTCTGCAGCAGGCGCCGGGCCTCACGGATGCCTTGACGGATGAAACCGTCTCGATCGAATCGCTGGTGGTGGCGACGAACGTGCGCGGCTTGTCCATCTTGCCCGCAGGCACGCCGGCCGAGGGCACCGCGGAGCTGTTGAGCAGCGATCGAATGCGGCAGATGATGGCGAGCCTTTGCACCCAAAACCCACGGCGCATCGTGCTCTTCGATTCCCCGCCGCTGCTCATCACGAGCGAAGGTCCGGCGCTGGCGGACCTTGCGGGCCAGATCGTTCTGGTGGTTCGCGCCGGACAGACGCCGCAGCGGGCGGTGCTCGATGCGATCGGCCTCATCGATGAGCACGGGCGGGCGGCATCGTGCTCAACGAAGCACACGTGGGCGACGCACGGCTACTACGGCTACGGGTCGTACGGAACCTATGGCGATGCCCCTTCGCCGAAACGCTAGACTCCTCGTCCTACTTCCCGATCTTCTCGATCCTTGTCGCATATCTCCGGCAACTCAGGCAGAAAATCTGACCTATAGCCTACGGCGTCGATGCCGGAGTCGGCGAGACGGACAACGTGACGCTGGTCTACCACCGATAAAATCAGCCAGACCCTGGCGATCGCCGATGCCGATTTCGACTATCAAGCAGCAGAGCCGGCTGCTCAATGTCGATGCGAAGGGCAACTTCAGCTATCTCGATTTCCTGCAGGGCGCCTACAGCCCCGAATTGATCGGGCGACTCGACGGACTGTCGCGCGCTTCGCGCTCATCCCGAGAAGATCAGCGTGGGTCGTGCAGGAGGATTTCGGACAGGCGCAGGTGGATCCTTTCGCGCCGGTCACGCCCACCAATCGCGAAAACATCAACTACGTGAGCACCGGACCCGATCTCGACCTGCGCTTGGGCTCGCTCGGCTTCGTGGACGTGACGGCGCGGTACGCCCGCACCCAATACCAGGTGAGTCCGTTCGACAGCGATCGATGCATCGGCAGCATTGCCTTGGGCCGCGCCATATCGTCGGGATCCACCGTCTCGCTCGAGGGCAGCGCGGAGCGCGTGCTGTTCGACAACACCGTCGATAATACCGACTTCGATCGCAGCAGCGCTTTCGGGCATTACGAGGCCAGGGTGCGCGCACCGAGCTCAACGGCCAACCTCGGCGCACGAAAGTCGATCAAGGGCAACGAGTCGATCACCGGTCCGCTCGCGAAACTTCAGCTATCGCGCAAGCTCTCCTCGGCGGCGACGCTGACATTCACTGCGGGGCGTGATCTCACGGACGCCAGCACCAGCTTCACCAACCTGCAGAGCGGCGCGATCGGCGCCGGTCGGTGGGCACACGCCGGCCACCGGGGATCGGCACGGCACCGGCTGCGGCGAATACATCGAACAATTACACCGTCACCTACACCTCGGTGGGCTGGCAATACTCCCGCAACCGCACGACGTTCAGCGTGAGCGGCCAATGGGAAAAGGATTCATACGATGGCCAACCGCAGCTCGATCTCAACCGCGGTACAGCCCAATTCAGCGTCGAGCGCAAGTTGACCCACGCATTTACCGCGCAGCTGATCGGCAGCCTCTACAGAACCAACTATGCAAATGTTGATTTCGCCGAGACCGACGGAGTTGGTCGGCGCGGGGTTGACCTTCCGCGAGGGTCGCGGGCTCTCGAGATCCGATTGCGCTACGACCACGTGTCCCGCGTTGTGTCTGGCGGGAGGCAGCGGATACACGGAGAATCGGGCGTTTCTAACGGTGGGTTATCGGCCGCGAAAGGCGGCAGCCGGCTAAAAAACGAGGCGCGCATCCGCGCCCGTTTTCTTGTTCCTTAACACCTGGGTTCAGGTCTTTTTAATCTTCACGCGCCGGCCGCGCAATACCGCGAGTCCGCCAGCCATGAAGGTCAGTGCGGCCATCGCCGATGTCGGATCGATTTCAGGCGCTCGCAGGGTATGAGGTTTCGGTGGATCGCAATCCGTCGAACCACGACCAGCCGTTGTTACACTTGTGCTTTGCCGAGGCCGCACCTGCCAGGGAGACCAACAACATCGCAGTATCCGATTCTCTTAATCACGGCGGCAACCCTCAATGTCCAATAGTAGCGGTTGATTTCATGCTAACAGGGCATGTCGCTGATCGGCAACGTATCGACATGTGAATAGGCTAAATTGGGCACTCATATGTTGCACTGCGCTCGGTTTGAGCCTACCACAGAACTGCCATTGATCCCAGGTAAGCACGGTGACCGCGACCAAGGCGTTGGTGGTGGCGTGGGCCGCCACCGCCTCGCCAATGGTGCCCCGCCGCACCACGAGCAGGCCATAGGCAACGCCGGCCGCGATTCCGGGCAGCCACAGCGCACCGTGTGCCAAGCCGAAGACCACGGCCGTGACGAGGATGGCTGGCAAACGCACCGCAGTCAGCGGAATGGATTCGAAGTCAGGGCTGGTCAATCGCCGCATCAGATAGCCGCGGTACGCAACCTCCTCGGCTATGGGCACGAAGAACACAGAAGCGGCAATACGGCTGACGATCCAGAGGTTGCGGATTCCCGGCGACATGGCGCCAATTTGTCCGGCATCGAGTCGCCGGACACGAAGAAATGTGCCACGGCGGTCCACATCAGAAAAACCAGCACACCGACCGCCGGACCGCGCCAGCTGAAACGCCAATCGAGTGTGGCGAGCCTTCGGTGATACACCCAGAGCATCGCGGCGCCGGCAACTAAACGTAGCGGGTAGAAGGTCTCGAAGTTTCCCGACATGGCGTGCGATACGGCGCCCGCCGCGAGGATTGCCAATAAGGGCACCAGGTAGGCTGCGGTGGGGTTGTCGGTCGCCGTCGCCGTGTCCTCTCTACCCGTTCGATGCAGCCACGAGCTACGGCGACTGAAAAAGACAAGACCGCATGCAACGAGATTGAATGCGATCCATCCGGCCTGTGAATGAAAGCCGTACTCAGCAATGTCTGGAAACCCGGCATTTCCGATGACCATCAACGCCGCGATTCGCACTACGTTGAGTGCAAAAATTGCCAACAGTCCGACTGGAATCAGCAGGAATGCGCGAGGAAAAATGTATTCACGGCGAAAGTACAGCAACCAAGCCCCACAGAAGGCCAACATCAATCCCAAGCCCTCGAGGCCTGAGCAGACCTCCGCGATTTCGACCGCGAAGCGGTCGGTACTAAGGACGCGCGTGGCCGGATCGGCACTCAAGGTCGGAATGATCGGCTGCACCACGCGTCGCACGAGATCAAAGGTCAATGCAGCGGTCGGTTCCCACAACCGCTGGCTCAACTGCATTGCGCTGGCGCCGAGCAGCGCCGTAACTATCGCATAGCACCAAATAATTCCCAGAGCTCGCGCCGCATTGAGCCACAACTGCCAGGGGGCCAACATCAACAGCGCACTCAAGGCCGCGGCTCCTCCGAACACCATCCAGAGGGACGCAACCGCTATGAAGGGCAGTGGAGCCGCGACCTCGGGATACAGCCAGAAACTCAGAGGCATGAGGCAAACGATCAGCAGGACATGAGCCGATCATCCAGCCGAGCCGCAACCTCGACGTCCGAATCGATGCGGCGGCCGACTTGAGTCTGTCCGCCTCCACGCACGTAAGCGAAGAGAACCACTGCTGCGCCGGTGGCCACCAAAAATCGAAAGCCCCAGTGCTGCCCCTCGCGCACGAGAGCGCCGAGACCTTGCGCCGCTTGCGCGCGATCGAAGTCCACGAAGGTATTGAGCAGACCTTATCGGCAAAAAAGAGCTGCGGCCAACAATGCGAGGCGCGCGGGCAGCCCAACCTTATTCGTCGGCGGGGAACTCTGAGGCGGAGAAAGTCTGGCTCACTAACGGATTGTAACCGCAGCGACGAGAACCGAGTGCGGCTGCAGTGAATTCAGTGATGCGGTTCGCATAGAACCGAGCTTACACAATCGTCAAAACTAACTCGGTCCCGCAATAATGGCAGTGTTCTGGAGCAGCCACTCGCGCCAATCTGTTTTCCCACCGGAGTCGGGATCGGCGGGCGCAACCGCAATTGAATGCGCGACAACAACAAAAAAATACGCGGTCCGCGCACCAATAACGCTTCGCCATACGCTTCGGATTTTGCAAAAGCCGAAATACCCATTCGATCCCTAGCTGCTGCATCCACGAGGGGCGCTCGCCGCTCGTTACCGGTGATGTAGTTGATCGAGGCGCCAATGCACAACGCGAAACCACGAGCTCCGCCGCGCACTTTAAGCTTATGGGCAATGACCTCCTGTTGCGGCGATCCGACAGCGAGGAAACAGAAGCGGAATAGGATTCTCACCGCCTCGATCGCGGACAGACATGCGTCGACCGCGGCAGCATCACAGATGAAATTCATCGGCGGATCGACATGCTGACCAGCGCCTTGAGCCCAAACCGCGCACGTAGAATCTGTGCCTGTTCGGGGGTCCCGCCGACCAGGACCGAGACATCGTGAGGTTTGATGACCGAGGACAAAACAGATGTCGTCAGAGTCACTTCCAAAGAAAACGCGGAGCCTCTGTCGTTTGAAAAGTCCGACTATATGCGCTAGGAATCGGCTGTCCAGGAGAATATACGCTGCACTAGCGTAAAGAGATCGAAACTGCGCGTCATCGTAATGGCGGATGACATGATCCACATTAGGCGTCACTACGTAGCCATAGCGCTCGGTTCCAAACGCGGCGACGATTTCGCGCGCCTCTTCGAGGTCGTAATCGTCGATGTTCATTACGTTAGGCATATTTGGCCGCGCGCTGCTGTCGTATCATACCGTCTGCGCCCCATATGTTATCGGCAAGCCGCCAACCGTTTGAGCAATGGATCGCGCTTTGTTGCTTCATAGCCCCGCCTCTCCCTTATACCACCAAATCCATGGAAGTTGCCGCACGAGGCAACCGCAGGAAATGCATTCCTTCGGAGGCGAACTAAACCGCATCTTTTGCCACATGGGTGGCCTTCAAACCGCTGGGTTCCGGGATTTTGCGGCGGAATTATGTCAGAAGTAGATCAATTCCCGATGCCGAGCCTAACCTCTCAATCGAGAGAGGGGAGAATTGCATGGA